>NZ_JAKSYE010000088.1 GCF_022829685.1 Methylobacterium sp. E-045 | reverse complement strand
GCTCGCGGGCGGACCTGCTGGCGTTGGTGGGCAGCATCCGAGCGAGAGCGTCGCGCCACGGCCCGAGCTGGGGCAGGGGCGGCACCTCACGCTCGTAGGCGAAGGCGGTGGCTCCCGACCGGACGACCTTCCGGACCGTGTTGCGGGAGACGTGCAGGTCGCGGACGATGTTCTTGATCGCGCGGCCGCGGTTAAAGAACGGGCGCCGGATGCGCGCAATCGTGTCCACGCCCTTCATCCCCCTACACCACCCTCCGGTCGTACCGGAGGGCAGTCTGCGAGAACGAGGTTAGGGGGTCAGAATTGGACGCCGATCCCCCGCCTCACGGGGTCAAAGTTGCACGCCGAAACACACTCAAGATCCAAGCACCCCCTGCCGCTGTCTGGGCGCTCGTTGGTGGCTTCTGCGCCATCGCGAAATGGCATCCGATGGTCGAAAGCTGCGCTATTTCGAACAAGGACAGCGATGCAGGCCAGGGGCGCGCGACCCGGAGTCTGGTCGCAGCCAGCAACTTGGGGACCATTATCGAGGTCGAGACGAGCCGGGACGAAAAGGCGATGAGCTACAACTACGCCTATGTCAGTGGGCCGCTACCCGTGAAGACCTACAACGCGACGATCGCCGTACATCCAAATGGGGTTGGCTCGACCGTGGTCTGGACCGCTACTTTTGATGCAATAGGGATGACCGATGCGGAGGCCAAGGCCGACATCGCGGGCGTCTACGAACAGGGTTTGGCCGGCATCGCGAAGGAGGTGAGCCGGTAAGTGCAACATCCTAGGAAAATTTGCTCCCGCCCCAATCAGATCTGTCCTGGCTGGCAGCCGTAGGGTGGCACGGAGCGCGGGAATTGCTCCTTGATGCGCTCACAGCCCCAAGTCCGCAGCGACTCTGGCAGGCGACGGTTCACCTCGATGCCGACCTCGTCGTAGGGCGTCGGGCCGGCCGTAACGTAGCTGTACCAGCGCCAGCCGAGCGTACCGACACCCGCAAGCAGGATTGCAAAGGCCACTGTGGCGGCCATCCCTAGTCGTGACTGCGGACGTCGCGCCCCATATGCCATGCCAGCCGTCTCCCTCGACGTTTCTGCGAGCCCCATACGACGCTCAGGCTCGCGGAGCCAACACTTGCGCCCGTTGTGTGTGCGGTGCTCGACGAAGTCGTAGGACCAGACGTGGTCGGGACGCTCGGGCCGTAAGCGAAGGCAGGAGCCGTCGGTGAGCCAAAGGCGTGCCCGTTTTGGCTGGCGAGCCGGGACCTTGAGCCCTTCGCGGCGCCAGATCCGTTCGACGCGCTTCACGTTCACCGTCCAGCCGTCACGCCGGAGCAGGGCCGTGATCCGACGGTAGCCGTAGCGTCCATACTGCAGCGCCAGGGCGACGATAGCGCCCGTCAAAGCGGCTTCGTCCTCGGCCAGGACGGCGACCTTGCGCTGGGTCGAACGATGTTGGCTCAGGACACGGCAAGCGAAGCGCTTGATCTTCCCCCAGTTCCACGGACACCTCTGATACGCTCCTTGCGGGCGGGGAAGGTGTTTGATGGCCACGACGAGACGCGAGTTCACGCCGGAGTTCCAACGCGAGGCGGTGGCGCTGCTGGACAGCAGCGGCCGCCCGGAGAGGCAGATCGCGGCCGAACTCGGGATCCAACCCTCGATGCTGAGGCAGTGGCGCACGGGGCTGAGGGGTGGCTCCCCACCGCCGCGGGTAGCAGGTTCACCGGGAGCCGCCTGGTCGGAGGGGGAAGCCACCGAACTTGCGGATGCGGCTCCCGGTGAACCTG
>NZ_JAKSYE010000087.1 GCF_022829685.1 Methylobacterium sp. E-045 | reverse complement strand
GAACAGGGTGAAGGCCCATTGGATCGCCGCCCGGTCGAAGCCGAACTTCTTCTGGATGTCGGGGACGAAGAACGTCCAGCCGTATTGCAGGTTGGCGATCATCACCATGCAGATCACGCCGATCACCAGCTGACCCCAACGCCCGAACGGCGGCGCGGACGCCGTATCCAGGGTCGGCTGGGTGGTCCCGCCCGAACCCGGGGTGGCGGCGCGAACGGTCATGACCGTCTTCCTCGGTGTCTCGTCTGTTGTTTGCCGAGTTCTAGACGGGAATATTTTGAATTCAAGAAACTTTGCTGGGAAGGCCGCATCCACGTGGAAACAAAAAATTTGGATCGCGTGTATAAAAAATTCAAATGCTTGTTTCTATGAGCTTTCTTTCTCCCGGTGCTGAGCCGCAGCACAGGCCGGCCGTCACCGTATGGAATCGCACCGTCGATCGGGGCTGCGCGGAACATTTCGACATTCGTCGTCGTTCGGCTTCCGACTTCGCGGTGCCCGACGCATGCCGCGTCCCGGCCTCCCCGACCGATGATGAGGACCATTTTGATGAGCAGCACCACCGACAAGATCAAGGGTCTCGCCAACGAAGCCGTCGGCAACATCAAGCAGGGCGTCGGCTCTGTCACGGGCAACGAGAAGCTGCAGGCCGAAGGCAAGGCGCAGGAGCTGAAGGGCGAGGCTCAGAAGACCGTGGGTGATGCCAAGGACGGGATCAAGGGCGCGGCTCAGAGCGCCGCCGACGCCGTCAAGAAGATCTGACGGTCCGGTCGGAGCCGTCGCGGGGGGCGGTGCACGTCCCCTCGATCGCCTCCTGAAGTCCGCGCATGGCGCGACGGAAGGCGGGCGGCTCCCTCCTCGAAACGCGACGACGACCAATCGCTTCGACCATCGTCGTGGGCGCGTGCCCCGGGCGATGCTCCGACAGGGCGGATCGAGGTCTCCGCCCGTCTTCCCCTCGCGAATGGGAGATAGATTCATGAATAGAGATCATTTCGACGGCGGCGTCCGCAATCTGCAGGGGCGGGGCAAGACGGCGCTGGGCGCGGTGACCGGCCGTGCGCGCCGGCAGGTGGAGGGCGCCTACGACCAGGCCGCCGGTGCGGCCCAGTACGCCTATGGAGACGCCCGCGACACGGTGAATGAGCTACGCCGCGACGGCGAACGCTTCATCGACGAGGCGAGCGCCCGCGCCCATGCTCTGGCCGACGAGGCGCAACAGCGCGGCCATGCCATCGCCGACCGTGGTTATGCCCTGGCCGACGAGGCCCAGCGCCGCGGTCGCCATTACCGGGGTGAGGCCGTGCGGCAAGGGCGAGCCGTCGCCGCCCGTGCCGAAGAGAATAAGGCTGTTACGCTCGCCATCGTGGCGGCCGCGGCCTTCGGCCTCGGATGGCTCCTGCGCCCCTCGCGCCGCTGAGCCGAGCCTCGGAGGGGCCTTTGTGTGAGGGCCCATCCGGCATAGACATGCCCCTCGCGGCATGGGGCCGCGAGGGGCATGGCGGCCATGGCGGTGCGGAACTGGTTCGATCTCACAACCGGGGAGATCGCCTCCGTCATCGGCCGCTCCATCGCCGTCCTCCCCGTGGCGGCGGTGGAGCAGCATGGGCCGCATCTCCCGCTTTCCACCGACGTCACCATCGCCGAAGGCTATCTCGCCCGGCTGGCCGATCTCGATGCGGGCGACCTCGATATCCTGGTCCTGCCGGTCCAGAGCATCGGCAAGTCGGATGAGCACGACGCCTTCCCCGGCACGCTGACCCTGACGGCCGAGACGGCCCTGCGCGCCTGGAGCGAGATCGGCCGCAGCCTCCATCGTGCCGGATGCGGCAAACTCGTCATCGTCACCTCCCATGGCGGCAACAGCGGCCTGATCGATCTCGTGGCGAGCGACCTGCGCAGCCTCGGGATGCTCGCAGTCACCACGGCCTGGAGCCGGTTCGGCTATCCGCCGGGTCTGTTTCCCGAGGACGAGATCAGGCACGGCATCCATGCCGGCGCCGTCGAGACCGCGCTGATGCTGGCACTGAAGCCCGATGCGGTGCGGAGCCAAGCCGTCGCCGATTTCGAGCCCCGCTCGGTGGCGATGGAGCGCGACTTCGCCCGTCTGCGCGCCGGCCGGCCGGCGGCCTTCGCCTGGAAGGCGCAGGACCTTCACCCCTCGGGCGCCATCGGCAACGCGACGCTCGGCACCCACGAGGCCGGCCTCGCGGCCCTCGACCACGGTGCGCGAGCCTTCCTTGACCTCCTGCACGACGTGAACCGCTTCCGCCTCGATCCGTGAGACGTTCTCGCGGCGCCTGTACCAAGTCTCAGTGACCCTGATCCCTTGGTGAGGGTCACTGAGGTCCGACGGACGAATGCCGCCGCGCAGTCACGCGGGCAGACCTCGACGAGTGGGGCTCATCGAGGCCTTGTATCAATCCTCGTCTTCGGTCTCCGGGGTGCGGCCGGGCCAGGTGACGATCTGGTCGAGGAGTTCGTCGGTGGTGAACTCCTCCTCGTTGCCCGAGATCCGGCCGCGCACCGAGATGCCGGCTTCGTGGACGCTGGCCTGACGGCCGGAGACGAGGGGGTGCCACGGATAGAGATCCTGACCGTCGCGCACGAGGCGATAGGCGCAGGTCGGCGGCAGCCAGGGGATGGTCCGGACCGCCTCCGGCGTCAGGCGGACGCAATCGGGTACCCGTCTCTGGCGGTTGACGTAGTCGCGACAGTTGCAGGTGAGCCCGTCTAGGAGGGTGCAGCCGACATCGGTATGGTAGACCTCGCCGGTATCGTCATCCTCGAGCTTGAGCAGGCAGCACCGGCCGCAGCCGTCGCACAGGCTCTCCCATTCGGCCGACGACATCTCGTCGAGGGTCTTCTCCCGCCAGAACGGGCTCGTGGCCCGACGGGCCGATGGGTCCTGAGCAAGGAGGGCGGATGTGCGGTCCCTCATCGGGAGCACCTTCGGGGTTCGACATGAGAGGGCGGAGCGCGCAGGCTCCTTGACGCATGTGGGCGTGATCGGCAAGCCGCGCCACCTCCGCGCCCCAATCCCGGGTCAGGGTTGAGGAAGGGTTATTCTTATCCGGGCCGCGACGTTTTCGCCGCCGGGCGCATTATGGTGGGGAGCCGTCCGCGCCGCGCCCTGCGAAAGGGCGGCCGATATGGATTGCCGGGCCTCGCGAAGATGCGCGGAGCTTGGTAGTGCTTGACCGGCGGCATCGGCGATCGGTGCCGGCCGTGCGGTGAGGGACAGAGAACACGTCGTGCGCCTGCCCAAAGCCACCTCGATCCTGACGCGCCTGAAACGCGCCGCCCTCGGCTTCGACGCCTGGGTGAATGCGAGCCTGTACGACAGTGGCCGCTCCACCGCCGAGATCTACGAGCGCTTCCAGCAGCGCATGCAGGTCTTCTCGGTGCGCGGCTGGAAGCGCGTCGCCCTCGATCTCACCAGCGAGGGGGTGACGCTCGGCACCGGCGGTGCCGTGCTGATGCTGGCCCTCGCGCAGCCCGCCTTCAACCTCACCAGCGACAATTGGCTGAAGCAGCAGGATCTCGCCGTCACCTTCCTCGACCGCTACGGCGTCGAGGTGGGACGGCGCGGGATCAAGCACGACGATTCGCTCAAGCTCGACGACTTCCCCGACAGCATGATCAAGGCCCTGGTCTCCACCGAGGACCGGCGCTTCTACGAGCATTGGGGCATCGATCCGATCGGCACGGCGCGCGCCCTGGTCTCGAACTCGCGGGGCGGCGGCAACACGCAGGGCGGCTCATCGATCACCCAGCAGCTCGCCAAGAACCTGTTCCTCACCAACGAGCGCTCCCTGGAGCGCAAGGTCAACGAGGCGTTCCTGGCGCTCTGGCTCGAGAGCCATCTCAGCAAGAACGAGATTCTCAAGCTCTATCTCGACCGCGCCTATATGGGCGGCGGCACCTTCGGCGCGGTGGCCGCGGCCGATTATTATTTCGGCAAGCCCCTGAAGGACGTGAGCCTCGCCGAGGCCGCGATGCTGGCCGGCCTGTTCAAGGCACCGACGAAATACGCGCCGCATGTGAACCTGCCGGCGGCCCGCGCCCGCGCCGTGGACGTGCTCCACAACATGGTGGAGGCCGGCTTCGTCACCGAAGGCCAGATCCAGACGGCGTTGCGCAACCCGGCGACGCCGGTGACCCGCACCCGCGACATCACCGCCGATTACTACCTCGACTGGGCCTTCGGCGAGATCAAGGGCATGGCGGATGCCGGCAAGCTCCGCGGCGACCGCGTGCTGATCGTGAAGACCCCCCTCGACATCGGCATCCAGAAGCGCGCCGACCAGGCGGTGGAGAACATCCTGCGCCAGTACGGCGACCAGTACGACGTGGACGAGGCCGCCATGGTCATCCTCGATCCGGACGGGGCCCTGCGTGCCATGGTCGGCGGGGCGGATTACGGCGAGAGCCAGTTCAACCGGGCCACGGATTCCCTGCGCCAGCCGGGCTCCTCGTTCAAACCCTACGTCTATGCGGCGGGCCTCGCCGCCGGCCTCTACCGGCCGGATACCCGGGTCGTGGACCGGCCGATCTGCCTGGGCAACTGGTGCCCGCAGAATTACGGCCGCTCGTTCTCCGGCGCCACCAACCTCACCGTGGCGGTGGCGAAATCCATCAACACGATCCCGATCCAGATCTCGATCGCCCTGGGCAAGGCCATCGGCATCAAGGGCGATTTTCCCGCCGCCAAGGCGGGGCGCGCCAAGATCATCGACATGGCCCATCGCATGGGCATCACCACCCCGCTCACCGATTCCGTCTCCCTGCCCATCGGCTCGGCGGAGGTGAACGTCATCGATCAGGCGGCGTCCTATGCGGTGTTCGCCAATGGCGGCCGCAAAGCCAAGCCCTACGCGGCGATGGAGGTGAAGAACTCGTCGGGCGAGGTGATCTACCGCCATGCCGACGAAAAGCCCGAGCAGATCCTCTCCCCCCAGGTCGTGGCCGACATGAACTTCATGTTGAACAAGGTGGTGGAGGAGGGGACCGGCCGCCGCGCGCAGCTCGACGGCATCAAGGTCGCGGGTAAGTCCGGCACGACCAATGCCTACAAGGATGCCTGGTTCGTGGCCTATACCGGCAATTTCGTGGGCGCCGTCTGGTTCGGCAACGACGATTCCACCTCCACCAACAAGATGACCGGCGGCTCGCTCCCCGCCATGGCCTGGCACGACGTGATGGAAACGGCCCACCAGGGCATCGAGTTGAAGCCGATGCCGGGCCTGAAGGAGAACGCGCGTCCGATGGCGCAGGCCGGGCCGTCCGCGCCGCCCAACGCCGCCGCCAGCGCGGCCGGCAAGCTCTCGCGGCGCTCGTTCGAGGTCATCGGCAGCATGAACGGCCTGTTCCGCACCGTGGAGGCGGGAACGCCCGCCGGCGCCCGCGCCGCCGCGGGGGACACCACGGGCGCCGTCGCCGATGGCGCCCGCCCGGTCGGCGGCCGCATCGGCATCCCGTAGCGACGGTGTCCACACGGCCCCAGGATGTCAGCCGCCGCATGAGCACCACAGATCACCCTGCCCGGTCCGGCGCGATGCCGGACATCGCGGGCGTCGCCGGCCGGGGAGGCCGCGCCTTTCGTGCCGTCCTGCGCCGGACCTCCCACGTCGGTCTCGTCTTCTACACGCTCGCCCTCGGCGCCGGTCTTGGCCTAGCGACGGCGGATTACGCCACGCGGGGCGGCTATCCGTTCGGCGGCGTTTCGGTGGGGAGCTGGATCGCCTGGCCGCGCACGGGCTCCCTCGGCGCCGATCCCTATGCTCGCGCGGTGAATGCCCGTCGCGGGGAGATTCCCCTGGCGGTGGGAGAGGGGCTGCTTCTCACCGCCTCCCAGGACAACCAGGGCCGCACCCTCACTGCCGGCTGCACCTATGTGATCGCCGGCGCGACGCCTCCGGCCAGAGCCTGGACCCTCACCGTCGCCGGGCGCGGCAAGCGCGACCCCGAGCGGCCGGTGCTGCGCGAGGGCTTCACCTCGACGGAGGTGCTGCGCGACGCCGACGGGCGCTTCTCCATCGTCCTCGCCTCGGACGTCCAGCCCGGCAACTGGCTGCCCATGCCGCGGGCAACCGGGCCGGTGCGACTAGCGCTGCGTCTCTACGATACGCCGGTGGCGGCCAGTGCCGGCACGGTGGAACGGTCCGCTGTTCCGACGATCTCCCGCACGGAATGCGCGGAATGAACCCGACCGGGCGTTTCCTCCTCGCGACTCTCGCCGGCCTCGTCCTGGCGGGGCTGGTCCATATCGCCGTCGTGCTGGCGATCCCGAGCCTGTCGGAATCCGACGCCTTGTCGAAGGCGCGCACCAGCGAGACGCTGGACCACGCGATGCCGGTCTATACGCTCTCCACCGGCATCAACCCGGCGCCCACCGAGGCGTGGCTGCCGATCCCCGATCCCTCCGTCGCCGTGGGCATCTGCGCCTACAACCTCGCCGACGGTCCCATGCGGGTCTCGGCCCGGACCGGCGCGCTGATGCTGTCCCTGGCCGTCCATGGGCGGCGGGGGGCCTTCTATGCCGTCACCGACCAGGCGGCGGTGCGCGGCGCCCTCGACCTCGTGATCCTCACCCGCGCCCAGTACGACGAGGCCCTGGCCAACGAGGACGAGAACGACGTGAGCCGCGACGTGCGCATCGTCGCCACCGAGCGGGAGGGCTTCGTGGTGGTGCGCGTGGTCGCGGCCCTTCCGAGCCAGCGGCAGGCGGCGAACGAGGCGGTCCAGGCCGTCTCCTGCACCATCGACAGCCCCACCGAGGACGCTGCGAAATCCGGGGGCTGATGGCCGACCCGCGCCCTTTCCGGACGGGCGGCCCGATCAGTATTTCGCGACGATGGGTCGGGCGGCCTCGGCCTCCGGGGCCGCCACCAATCCGCAGCGCGCCTCGGCCGCCGCCGGAAGCAGCGGGTCGAGCATCACCCGGCGTCCGTCGAGGGCCGCGAGGCTGCGCTCGACCGACACGGCCTCGACGGAGGGAACTTCGACGAGGAGATGCTGCAGGGCGTAGCGGTAGCGTTCCGACCGGACCCCCGTCTCCAGCCGGACCCAGGCCACGAGGCAACGGTTCTCGGCCACCCGCATGGCGGCCTGCCGGATGCTCTCGTCGTCGAGGCTCTTTACGAAGGGCAGGCTGCGCAGGCGGAGGGTATCGGCATTCGCCACCCGCGCCGCCGTGGCCGCGAAAAGCGGGATCAGGCGCGCATCCGCGGTGATGTCGTCCGACACGCGGCGATAGCGCGAGACGGGCGAGCGGAAGGGCTCCGCGATCAGGGCCGCGTGGTAGCTGGCGACGTCGTCGTCGCGCCAGCTCGGGGGCAGCACGCGGGTGCGGGTGAGGTTGGCCAGGGCGTCGGTGAAGGTCTCGCTCTCGGCGGCCGGCATCAGGAAGCGCCAGGCCCGGTCACGCAGGGTGCGCTCGTCGTCGGTGAGGGGAAAATACGAGGCCGGCTCGTTGCGGTAATGCGCGGCCACGGTGCCGGTGGTCACCACCAGGCTGTTCCAGGCGCTCGGGGCGGGACGGCCGAAATCGCCCTTCTGGGCGCAGCCGCCCATCAGCAGCATCGCGATGGCGGATGCGGTCCGGATCAGGCGCCCGGTGTGGCTGACGGAATCGGACGCCGGCATCGCGCTTCCTCGGGGTGACGGTGCCTGCCCGGGCCTGACGGTGACCGGAGGCGCGGGGTCTCAGGAGCGCCGGCGCTGGCGGGGAGCGGGCATCGCCGGTTCGGGCATGCGCTCGTAGCGGACGCCGGTGAACAGCAGGATCTCGCCGCGTGGGGTCCCGTCGGTCTCGTCGTCCCGGCGGAATCGGCGGCCGGTAGCCAGGCGGAACGCCACGACACCGGTCATCGGCAGCGAACGGTCCCCCTGACCGGCCGATGCTTCGGCGGGGTGTGTTTTGGCACTCTGGGACTTGGGGTCAGGTGTCATCGCCGGCGATCCCATCGATCCTCGATCCGCACCACCCGAACCCGTCGGAAACGTCCTCTCGAACCCTCTCGGAGCCGGGCCCCGTCGAGTGCTCAATCCATCGTGATGCAGAGCGGAGATCATCACGGGGTGGTTAACGAAAAGTTTCCGCCCTCCATCGAATCACGGGAGAGAACCGGGGAGAGGGGGGCAGGGATCACATCCGCGTGGCAATTTCACCGCAACCGCGACGCCAGCTGGAGGCAAGCCCCCGAGATCCGGTCTGGCTTGCAACTTGCTTCGACATCTGTCGCCCATGGCGGGCGTTTCCTCCCTTGCACTCGGCCCCGCTCCCTCAATGAGCGGGGCCTTTTTATCGACAGGGTCAAGAAACTGTGACCGGGGCGACACGCACAGGGTTCCGCCCATCTGCCCGACCATGAATGGCCGGAACCGGGATGGTGTCCCGCGCGCTTGCTAAGCCATGGCTGCGCCCGATATGCCGCCACATCCCGATCCGAGCGAAGGACAACGCAGAATGCGCGTGGCGACCACACGATCCTCCAGCCCCTCGAAGGGCCTGTCCGTGGCTCTGAAAGCCGCGCCTTTTGCGCTCCTTCTCCTGGCGGCCGGCCCGGCCCAGGCCCAGCGTGAAGACCAGGGCCTGCAGCTCGGCTGCGCCAACGACTATTTCCGCCTCTGTGCCGGTGTCGATCCCAACAGCAACGAGGCCGAGAAGTGCATGGAGCGCAACCGTCCCCGCCTCTCGGCCGAATGCCGCAACGCCATCGGGGATTACGACCGTCGCACCGGCGGCAAGTCCCGCTAGAACGGCAAGCCTTGTGGAAGGGTAAGTCTCGTTGAAGGCAAGGCCCTGCAAGAAGCCGGTCGACGGAAGCCAGGCCATCGAATAGGCCTGCGGCTCTGGTCGACGACGAGGGAGGTCTTCCCCGACCTTCGACCGTGCTCGAACGTGAAAGAGGCTCGTGCGCCATGGCCCTGACCGTCGCGGTTCAGATGGACCCGATCCAGGCGATCAGGATCGCCGGTGACACCACCTTCGCCCTGCTCCTGGAAGCGCAGGCGCGGGGGCACGACCTCCTGTTCTATACACCCGACCGGCTCTCCATGCAGGGGCAGGTGGTGACGGCGCGGGTCGAGCCCCTCCGGGTCCAGGACGTGGAGGGCGCACATGCGACCCTCGGCGCCGTGGAGCGTGTCGACCTCGCCGATGTGGATGTGGTCCTGATGCGCCAGGACCCGCCCTTCGACATGGCCTACATCACCGCGACCCATATGCTCGAGCGGATCCATCCGCGGACCCTGGTGGTGAACAACCCGGCTGAGGTGCGCAACGCGCCCGAGAAGCTGTTCGTCCTCGATTTTCCGCAGCTCATGCCACCGACCCTGATCACCCGCGACAAGGCGGAGATCGAGGCGTTCCGGGCCGAGCACGGCGCCATCGTCATGAAGCCCCTGCACGGGCATGGCGGCGCGGCGGTGTTCCGGGTGTTGCCGGAGGACGCCAATTTCGGCTCGATGTTCGACCTGTTCTCGGTGACGTTCCGCGAGCCCTGGGTGGTCCAGCGCTTCCTGCCGAAGATCACCGAGGGCGACAAGCGCATCATCCTGGTGGACGGCGAGCCGCTGGGCGCCATCAACCGCGTCCCGGCGCTCAACGACATCCGCTCCAACATGGTGCGCGGGGGAGCCGCCTCGGCCTCCGACCTCACCGAGCGCGAGCGGGAAATCTGCGCCACGATCGGGCCGGAGCTCCGTCGGCGCGGCCTCATCCTCGTGGGCATCGACGTGATCGACGGCAACCTCACCGAGATCAATGTGACCTCTCCCACGGGCATCCGCGCCATCAAGCGGCTCGGTGGACCCGACCTCGCGGTCTCGGTCTGGGATGCGATCGAAGGGCGGCTCTCCGCCTCGGCCTGACAGGATTAAGCCGCCTTTAAGCGCGCTCGCCTAACGCTCGGGGCTGGTCTCAACTCCCGGCCCCGTCGATGCAGTCCGTCACGCAAAGCCTGTCTTCCGGCTGGATCTCCGGCACCGGCCGGTGAGTGGCCGCGCCCTGTCGATCCGGCTCGCCCGGATGGTTCTCGTCGGCGGCATCGCGACCCTGCTCTATGCCGGCCTGAGCCTGGCGGGGACGACGATCGCCGGGCTTCCAATCGTCCTGGCCTCGCCGCTCTCCTATGGCCTCGCCTCGCTCTGGTCCTATGCCGGTCATCGCTGGCTGACCTTCGGCGACCGGCAGCCGGCCCCTCGCGCGGCGTTGCGGTTTTGCTGCCTGACGATCGCGGGCTACGCCGCGGCCGCGGCGATCCCCGCCATCGTCGGCGGGCTCTTCGAAGGACCGCCCTGGCTCTCGATCCTCTCCGTCTGCATCGGGATTCCGGCCGTGAATTACGTGGTCCTGAGCCGGCACATCTTTTCCGAGGGGCCGCCGGGTTCCCGGCACCGGGTGGGGCATACGGGATGAGATCCGATCCGGCCTACCCCCGGGTTTCCACGCCGCCGTCCGGTGCGGCATCGCGGGCGGTCGCGCCGTGGTCGCGGGAAGCCGCCTCGATCCTCGTCTTCCTGGTCGTGGTCCTCACGCTGTCCCTCCGCGCCGGCCAGCTCCTCAACGATCCGGACAGCCAGTGGCACATGGCGATCGGCCGCTGGATCGTCGCTCATGGCACAGTGCCCTGGACCGACCTGTTCTCCCACACCTTCGCCGGTTCACCCTGGATCGCGAAGGAATGGGCCTCGCAGGTGCTGTTCTACGGGGCCTACGCGCTCGCCGGCTGGTGGGGCGTCTGCATGCTCACCATCCTGGTCGTTGCCGGCTCCCTCGCCGGCCTGCACCTCTGGCTGCAGCGGCGTGTGTCCGCCACGGCGGCCCTGATGACCGTGACGGCCGTCTTCGTGGTCCTCGCTCCGCATCTGCTCGCACGCCCGCACATCGTCACGGTGCCGGTTCTCCTGGTCTGGATGACGGGCCTCGTGGCGGCGCTGGAGCGGGGGAGGGCACCGTCGTTCTGGCTCCTCCCGGTGATGGTGGCCTGGGCCAATCTGCACGGCAGCTACCCGATCGGCCTCGTCATCGCCGGCATCCTCGCGGGGGAGGGCGTGCTCTCCGGCCCCCGCTCCGAATGGATCGGCAGGGCTTCGCGATGGGCCCGCTTCCTCGCCCTCGCCACGGCCGCGTCCTGCCTGACGCCCTATGGCTACGTGCCGTTCCTCGTGAATCTTGGCCTGTTCAGCAGCGGGGAATCCCTGCCCTTCATCGACGAATGGCAGCCCCTCGGGCTGAACGGCGCGGGCATCATTGCCGTCGCGATGCTCATCGGCAGCATCGGGGTGCTGTTGACAGCCCCCCGAAGAACCCTGTTCCGCCTCGGCGTGGTTACGCTCCTCGGGGTGATGATGATCCGCCACGCGCGGTTCGCGGACCTGTTCGTCCTGGCCGCGCCGATCCTCGTGGCGGGGCCTGCCATGGTGCGTGTCCCGGCGCTGCGTGGCAGTCCGGCCATCGCCGCCTCGCGGGGGCTCGGCCTCGCCCTCCTGGCCTGTGCCGTCGCGGTGATCGCGACGGCGGCCCTGGTCTCGCCGCGTCCGAGCGAGGCGATGACGCCTCAGGCCGCATCGGACGCGGCGCGCGAACGGGGGCTCACTGGCCCGGTCTACAACGACTACGATTTCGGCGGATTCCTGATCCGCTCCGGCGTCCCGACCTTCATCGACGGACGCAGCGATCAGCTCTTCCTCGGCGGCTTCATGAACGGCCTCGACCGGGCGCTCGCCGCCTCGGAGCCCGACCGCTTCGCCGCCCTGCTGGCGCGTTACCGCGTCACCTGGGCCCTCGTGCGGAGGGAGGGGCGAAGCGCCGATCAGCTGCGCCGCCTGGAGGGCTGGCGCCTCCTCCACGAGGACGAGACGGCGGCGGTCTATTACGATGCGGGTGGCGCGCCCGCGGCGCCGTAGAGCCCGGACGTCCGTGACCGAAGCGGATGCCGGCCGCCACCCGGCGGCTCGATGGCCGGCACCGGCCATCGCGTTTTCGCGGCGTCCCGCGCCGCTCCATCCGCGCCCGGACGGCGCCCCTCAGCCCTTCGAGGCGTGGACCGCCAGTTCCGGCTTGTGGTTCAGGGTCTGGAACACGACGCAATAGCGCTCGGTCAGCTTGAGGAGCTGGTCGAGCTTCTCCTGCGGCGCATCGGTATCGAGGGCGAAGTTCAGGCGGATCGCGCGAAAGCCGACGGGCGCTTCCTTGTCGACGCCCAGGGTGCCGCGGAAGTCGAGGTCGCCTTCGGCGGAGACGGTGCCGGCGCGCAGCTCGATCTCGAGGGCCGTCGCCACGGCCTTGATGGTGACGCCGGCACAGGCGACCAGCGCCTCGAGCAGCATGTCGCCCGAGCAGAGTTCGAGGCCCGACCCGCCGGTGGCGGGGTGCAGACCGGCGACGGCGAGCGCCCGCCCGGTCTCGACCTTGCAGGCGATGGAGCTGTCGTCGAGGGTGCCCTTGGCCTTCAGGGTGATGACGGCCGATTCGGGGGCGCTGCGGTACTGGTCCTTCAGCGGGGCCTGGAGCGAGCGCAGGGTGGTGGCGTCCATCGGGTGTGTCCTCGATCGTCTTGGTGCGATTGTCGTCTCGGTCTTTGCCTCGGCGTCTAACCTGGGATGCGCCCGGACGCCAGGGACGGTCTCACCACCATTGCGCCGCCTCGGTGGGCGCCGCCGCCTGGGCGGGCTTGAGCGAGCGGTCCAGCGCGGCGAGGATGCGGCGGGTGGCGGCCTCGCTGTGGGGGGAGGCCGGATCGCGCGGCCGGGCCAGGGCCAGGGGGATCGCATCGTCGAGGCGGCCGGGCTTGGGGCGCATCACCACCGCCCGGTCGGCCAGCGCCACTGCCTCCCCAACATCGTGGGTGACGATGAGGATCGTCGGCTTCGTCTCCTGCCAGAGGGCGAGCAGGTGGCTGTGCAGATCCTTGCGGGTGAAGGCGTCCAGCGCCGAGAACGGCTCGTCGAGGAGGAGCACGCGCGGGTCGGCCACGAAGGCACGGGCGATGGACACGCGCTGCTGCTGCCCGCCCGACAGTTCCCTCGGCCAGCGGCGGGCATGCTCGGCGAGCCCCACCCTCTCCAGGGCATGGGCGACGCGGGCCCTGCGCTCGGCCTTGGCGAGATGGCTCAGTCCGAAGCCCACATTGTCGGCGACATCGAGCCAGGGCAGCAGGCGCGGTTCCTGGAAGACGAGGCCGACGCCCGGATGCGGCTCTGCGATCGTCTCCCCGTCGAGGACGATGCTGCCCTCGCTCGCCCGGTCGAGCCCGGCGACGAGCCGCAGCAACGTGGTCTTGCCGCAGCCCGAGCCGCCGATGAGCGCCACGATCTCGCCCTGAGGTACAGCGAGGTCGATGCGCTCCAGCGCCCGCGTGCCGTCGGAATAGGTCTTGGACAGGCTATCGAGGGTGAGCATCGCGAGGCGCCAGCCTTCTTCGAACCGGGGGGAGGGCCTACAACGTCTCCCGCGCCGTGTCCTGCCAGCGCGTGAGAGGCCGGGTCACGGCGACGAGGACGGTATCGGCGAGCTTGCCCAGGACCGCGAAAGCGATGATCGCGGCGAGGATCTGGTCGGCCTTGCTGAATTGCTGCCCGTCGATGAGGAGATAGCCGAGCCCCTCCGAGGCGCCCATCAGTTCGGCGGCGACCACGAACAGGAAGCCGAGGCCGAGGCCGGTGCGGAGGGCGGTGAGGGTCGCCGGCAGGACGGCGGGAAGCAGGATGCGTCGGGCGAGCTGCAGGGTCGACAGCCGGAAGATGCGGCCGACCTCGATCAGCTTCCGGTCCACGGAGGCGATGGCCCCCGCCACGCCGATATAGACCGGGAAGAACACCCCCACCGCGATCAGCGTCACCTTCGGCGTCTCGAGGATGCCGAGCCAGAGGATGAACAGCGGAACCCAGGCCAGCGACGGCACGGCCCGCAACGCCTGAAGCGTCGGATCGAGGATATGGCGGGCGGTGGGAAGCGCCCCGGTGAGGGCGCCCGCCGCGATGCCGGCCACCGCGCCGAAGGCGAAACCGAGGGCGACGCGCAGCAGCGTCGCCTGAACGTGCATCCAGAGGTCGCCGGAGGCGGCGAGATCGTAGAGAGTCACCGCGATCCGGCTCGGCGGCGGCATCAGCCGCCCCTGGGCGAGGCCCGTATGGACGGCGGATTCCCAGCCGATCACCAGGGCGAGGGGCAGGATCAGGCCGAGGGCGACGCGGCCGCCCCGGTCCCATACCGTCTCTCGCCGAGGTTTCGACGCCGCCTTGGCATCGTCCGCTTCGGGGTCGGCCACGGCTCAGCGGGCGGCGGGCGCGTATTGCGGATCGATCAGCCCGTCCACCGCCGCCTTCACGTCGGTACCGGCGGGGATCACCCCGGCCTGCTGCAGGGCGATCCCGGCGGCGCCGATCGATTCGGCCTGGGCCTTGCCGATGGCGGGCTGGGTCAGGTCGGTGCGCTCGATCTGCCGGGCGATCACCGGTTCGGGCAGCTTCGTCACGGCGACGAGGGCGTTCTTCAGGGCGTCGGGATTCTCGATCGCGTAGGTCCGGGCGGTCTCGTAGGCGGCGATCACGGTGCGCACGAGATCCGGGTTGGCCTTCGCGAAATCCTCGCGCACGTCGAGGACCCCCCAGGTGTTGGCGGCGGCGTCCCGGTAGAACAGCACGTCGTCGTTCTCGATTTCGGAGGCCGCCATCATCGGGTCGAGGCCGGCCCAGGCATCGACGTCGCCCCGGTCGAGGGCGGTGCGACCGTCGGCGTGCTGGAGCAGGACGAGCTTGGCGTCCTTCTCGGTGAGGCCGGCGCCCTGGAGCGCGCGGATCAGGAAGATGTGCGGGTCGGTGCCGCGGGTCACCGCGATGCGCTTGCCCTTGAGGTCGGCGGGCTTGGTGATGCCGCTGTCCTTGCGGGTGACCAGCGCCGTCCATTCCGGCCGCGAGAAGACGTAGACCGCCTTGATCGGGTTGCCGTTGATCCGGGCAAGCAGGGCCGCGGCCCCGGCCGACGATCCGACATCGATGGCGCCGCCATTGAGGAATTCGAGCGCCTTGTTGGAGCCCAGGGACTGGGTCCAGCGGACCGTGATGCCCTTCCCCTTCAGGGCCTCCTCCAGGAAGCCCTTGTCCTTGAGGATCAGGCTCACCGGGTTGTAGGTCGCCCAATCGAGGCGGATCTCCTTGACGTCCGCCGCCTCACCGGGGCGCGGCATCAGTAGAAGCGACGCGGCGCCGCAGATGGCACTCAGGATGGCGCGACGGGACAGAGTCATCGGTCAATCGTCTCCATGGTCCCGGCAGTGACGCGGGGCATCCGAGGTAGCCAGGACCGTTCGTTTCGTCAAACGATTTTTCCGGCACAGAGAACGGCATCCTACGGATTGCCTATCACATCTACGCACCTGCCTAGCGTTGTCTCTGGTGTCCCTCTGGGAACATGATAACGGGTTTGCGCATGTTCGACGCTGGCGCCGCCCTCAAAACGGTCCTCACCACTCTCGACCGCGACGTGCGCGAGGCGACGCAGCTGCGCGCGCTTCTCGTCCCGGAGCTCCGTCGCATCATCGAGCTCGGCCATGCCGATGCCGAAGCCCGGTTGATGGAGGAGCGCGACGGCACCGCCTGCGCTCAACGGATCAGCAACCTCACCGATGCGGTGATCCGCACGATCCACGATGCGGTGGTGTGGCGGCTCTACCCCAACGACAATCCCTCCACCGGCGAACAGCTCGCCGTGGTGGCCACCGGCGGCTACGGGCGCGGGACCATGGCGCCGGGATCGGACATCGATCTCCTGTTCCTGCTGCCCTACAAGCAGACCGCCTGGTCCGAGAGCGTCGTCGAGGCGATGCTCTACGTCTTGTGGGACCTCAAGCTGAAGGTCGGCCACGCAACGCGCTCGGTGGAGGAGTGCCTGCGGGAGGGGCGCGCCGACATGACGATCCGCACCTCCCTCCTCGAGGCGCGCTACCTCTTCGGGGCGAGGGCCCTGTTCGAGGAACTGGTGACCCGGTTCGATATCGAACTCGTCATGTGGACGGCGCCGGAATTCGTCGAGGCCAAGCTGCGCGAGCGCGATACCCGCGTCTCGAAGGCGGGCGCCTCGCGCTACCTCGTCGAGCCCAACGTCAAGGACGGGAAAGGCGGGCTGCGCGACCTCAACACCCTGTTCTGGATCGCGAAATACACCTACCGCGTCCGCGACCAGAGCGAACTCGTCCCCGCCGGCCTATTCACGCCCGAGGAGTACCGGGTGTTCGAGCGCTGCGAGGAGCTGCTCTGGCGCGTCCGCTGCCACATGCATTTCGTCACCGGCCGGTCCGAGGAGCGCCTGTCCTTCGGGCTGCAGCCGAGGATCGCCGAGCGCTTCGGCTACGAGCCGCGCGGCGGCCTGTCGGGCGTCGAGCGCTTTATGAAGGCCTATTTCCTGATCGCGAAGGAAGTGGGCGATCTCACCGCCATCGTCTGCGCCGCCCTCGAAGCGCGCCATGCCAAGCGCACCCCGGTCCTCGACCGCTGGATCGGCCGTTTTCGCGATCGCTTCCGCGCCACCGCCATCGAGGCGGAGGACTTCATCGACGATCACGGCCGGATCAACCTGCGCACGGCGGATGCGTTCTCGCGGGATCCCGTGAACCTGATCCGGCTGTTCTGGCTCGCCGACCGCCACAACCTGCCGATCCATCCGGATGCGACCCGGGTCGCCACCCGCTCGCTGCGCCTCATCGGACATTCCCTCCGGTCCGATACGGAGGCCAACACCCTCTTCCTCGACGTGCTGACGTCGAAGAACTCGCCGGAGACGATCCTCCGGCTGATGAACGAGGCGGGCGTGCTCGGCCGGTTCATCCCGGATTTCGGCCGCATCGTCGCGCTGATGCAGTTCAACATGTACCACCATTACACGGTGGACGAGCACCTGCTGCGCTCGATCGGCGTCCTGGCGGCCATCGATTCCGGCCAGGCCTCCGAGGACCATCCCATCGCCACGCGGCTCATCGACACGATCAGCCACCGGCGCGCCCTCTACGTCGCGGTGCTCCTGCACGACATCGCCAAGGGGCGCCCGGAAGACCATTCCATCGCCGGGGCGGCCATCGCCGAGAAGATCGGCCCGCGCTTCGGCCTCACCCAGGCCGAGACCGAGATCGTGGCCTGGCTGGTCGAGCATCACCTGCTGATGTCGATGACGGCGCAGAGCCGCGATCTCTCCGACCCGAAGACGATCCAGAAGTTCGCCTCCGTGGTTCAGACCATGGAGCGGCTGAAGCTCCTGATGATCCTCACGGTGGCGGACATCAAGGCGGTGGGGCCGGGCGTGTGGACGGCCTGGAAGGGGACGCTGTTGCGCACCCTCTACGACGAGACCGAGGTGCTCCTCTCCGGCGGCCATTCCGAGATCGCCCGGACCGACCGGGTCCGCCTCATCCAGATGGGCCTGCGAGAGCAGTTGGCGGATTGGGATCCGGCCTTCTTCGACGCCTATTCCGCCCGGCATAACCAGGCCTACTGGCTGAAGGTCGATGCCGTCCGCCAGTTCAAGAATGCGGGGTTCGTGCGCGGCGTCATGGAGGACGGGCGCACCGTCGCCACCGTCTACGAGACCGATCCGACCCGCGGCGTGACCGAGATCACGATCTACTCGCCCGACCACCCGCGCCTTCTCGCCATCGTCACCGGGGCGTGCGCGGCCTTGGGCGGCAACATCGTCGACGCGCAGATCTTCACCACCACCGACGGCTTTGCCCTCGACTCGATCTTCATCTCCCGCGCCTTCGAGCGGGACGACGACGAATTGCGCCGCGCCAAGCGCATCACCACGGCGATCGAGCGGGCGCTCAGGGGCGAGATCCGCATCGCCGACCTCGTGGCGAACCGGCACCCGCCGAGCAACCGCTCCAACACCTTCCTGATCCCTCCGGACATGGCGATCGACAACGCCCTGTCGAGCCGGGAGACCGTGGTGGAGATCACCGGCCTCGACCGGCCGGGTCTGCTCTACGAGCTGACCACCGCCCTCGGGCGCCTCAGCCTCAACATCACGTCGGCCCATGTGGCGACCTTCGGCGAGCGGGCGGTGGACGTGTTCTACGTCACCGACCTCACCGGGACCCGCGTCACCCAGCCCGACCGGCAGGCCGCGATCCGCAACGCGGTGATGGAGATCTTCGCCAGCGATGTCGCCGCCCTGAGGGCGGAGGGGCTGGAAGCCCTCGTGGAGTCCCCGCCCCCGCGGGAAGCCTGAGCCCCCTGCAAGCCTGAATCTCGCGGGGGGCTGAAGCGGAGAAGAGGGGCGGGACGGCGCTCGGCTTGATTTCATCCCGTGCGCGTCTGATATCAGCTGCGATCCCGGAGCATGGTGCCGAACCCCGTCGAGCGGGTTCTCGGCGCCGTGGACCGACCCCATTCCCATCGACCGCGTGCCGACGGTCTCCGACGAACGAGACCGGCGACGGGCGCGGGGCGAGCAACCTTGCGATCGACGAAGAGCGATGATGGCGAACGACATGGAGCATGACGGGCAGCGCGCCGAGACGGCGACGGAGACCGACGTGAAGCCCGAGGCGCGCGCGGAGGACAATGCCGTCGCCTTGGCGAGCCTGATCACAGAGCGGGACGAGCTGAAGGACCGCGTCCTCCGCACCTTGGCCGAGATGGAGAACCTGCGCCGGCGCACCGAGCGCGAGGTCGCCGATGCGCGGACCTATGCGGTGACGAATTTCGCGCGCGACATGCTGAACGCGGCCGACAACATCCGCCGTGCCCTGGAGAGCGTGCCGGCGGAGGCCGCCTCCACCGCCGAGGGACCGCTCAAGGCTCTGATCGACGGGATCGAGCTCACGGAGCGCGATCTCGCCAAGACCCTGGAGCGGCACGGGGTGAAGCTGATCGAGCCCCAGGGCCAGCGCTTCGATCCCAACCGCCACCAGGCGATGTTCGAAGTCCCCAATGCCGAGGTGCCGAACGGGACGGTGGTGCAGGTGATGCAGTCAGGCTACGTCATCGGTGACCGCGTCCTGCGCCCGGCCCTCGTGGGTGTCGCCAAGGGCGGCCCCAAGGCGGCGACCAATCCCGCGGATGCCGCCTGAGGCATCCCGCCCGAACCATGGGCCTCGTCCCGGATGACGCGTCCGCGACGAGGCGGCGGGGCCGCTACTTCACCTCGACGCTGTCGATGACCGCGCGGAACTGGGACAGCATGGCGCTGCGCTGGTCGGCCCGCACCACGCCGAGGGCGCGGAGGTAGCCGTCCGGCGCGAAGCGGATGGTCTGGGACACCACCACCGGCGTGTTCGAAGGGCCGTCGACCGCGCGGGCGACGATCTCGTGCCAGTCGACGCCGTTCTGACGGTAGGTCTGCGACCGCTCCACCGCGAAATCCTTCATCGTCTGGTTCGAATAGAGGGCGGCGCGGGCGAAGGCATCGCGCTGCTCCGGCTGGGGCGGCTGCTGGACGGCCTGGGCGAGGACCAGGATCGGCTGTTCGAGATTCAGCATCTGGTCCTTCGGGCCTTGCGTCATCAGGACCGAATTGCCCGCGAGCACCCGGACGGGCCGGAACCCGGCCGAGTCGCGGATGCGGAAGGGGAGGGCGGCGACCTGCTCGTCCAGGGTCAGTTCCGGCCGAATCTTCACGCTGGTCAGCATGCTTCGCATGGTTTCCGGCGTCTCGGCATCGGGCACCGTCTGGGCGATGATGATGCCCGTGACCGTGGTGTCGCCGACGAGGAGGAGCCATTTCTTGATCGCCGGGGTGGCGGCCCCCTCCGGCGCCGGCTGCTCCCCGGTGAAGAGCACGGCATCCACGTCGCCTGCGACCTTGATGGCTTCCCGCGTCGCGACGGCGAACCCCTGCGTGCGCAGGTTCTCGTCGGTGAAGCTCTTCTCCAGGTCGACGAAGGCCGTCGACGGCAGCTCGACGATGGAGAGGGTCGCGCCGCCTTCCAGCCGCTCGAAACCGGAGAAGCGCTTGGACAGCGCCATGTCCGAGGCCGGCGTGAAGCCGAAGCGCGAACTCGGCGGAAAGATCGCGTCGGCGGCCCGGGCCACGGAGACGGCGCCTGACGAAAGCCCGGCGATCAGGGCCAGTGCCGCGACCGGACGGACGAGGTTGCGCAGACGCATCGGATGGGTTCTCCGGGTCGGAGCCGATGATCGTGGCTCCGGGGCAGGTGTTCGGACGCGAGACGACACCGGTCAAGGCGAAGGCCTCGCGCGGCCTTCGTGTCGAAGGCTCGCTCGACGATGGGTCGGCCCACACCTCTCCCCTGTCAAGCGCCCCGGGGCGCGGCGGCGAAGCCCGTGGCGCCGCACCGCCCGGCCTAGCCCGTCCGGCGGGCCGCCCGTCGCGGACAGCGGCTTTCGACCGGCGGAGGGGTGGTGTCCGCCGCGATACGCCGTCAGGCGTCGTGGTCGATGTCCCGCTCGAGCACGGCCTTGCTCTCCACCGTGGTGTCGGCCTTGAGCTGGTAGACCAGGGGGATGCCGGTGGCGATCTCGAGACTCGCGATGGTCTTCGTGGTCATCCCGTCGAGCACCATCACCAGCGCCCGCAGGGAATTGCCGTGGGCGGCCACCAGGACGCGCTCGCCCGCCATGACGCGCGGCAGGATGGTCTGGATGTAATAGGGCAGCACGCGCGCCGCGGTGTCCTTCAGACTCTCCCCGCCGGGGGGCGGAATGTCGTAGGACCGGCGCCACTGGTGAACCTGGGCGTCGCCCCAGCGCTCGCGGGCATCGTCCTTGTTGAGACCCGACAGATCGCCGTAATCACGCTCGTTCAGCGCCTCGGACCGGATCGTCTCGATGCCGGCCTGTCCCATCTCCTCCAGGATCAGCGTGCAGGTATGCTGCGCCCGCTGCAGGTTGGAGGTGAAGGCCACATCGAAGGCGTAACCCTGCTGCTTGAGCCAGCGGCCGGCGGTCCTGGCCTCGGTGATGCCAAGCTCGGTGAGTTGCGGATCGCGCCAGCCGGTGAAAAGCTTCTTGAGGTTCCATTCGCTCTGGCCGTGGCGAGCGAGGACGAGCAGGCGCTCCATCGGACGTCCATCCTATTTCTCGGTGAATGGTGCGACGCAACAGAATCTGCGCCTGCGGGGCTGGTGTACCGGCCAACCTGAACAGTCGATGACCGGTCGCTGGTATCAGAGGCCGAGGACGTCGGCCATGCCGTAGAGGCCGGGCGGCTTCTCATAGGCCCACAACGCCGCCCTCACGGCGCCACGGGCGAAGATCGCGCGATCCTCGGCGTGATGGCTGATGGTGATGCGTTCGCCCGGTCCGGCGAAGGTGACGCTGTGGTCGCCCACCACCGTACCGCCGCGCAGGGTGGCAAAGCCGATATCGCCGGGGCGGCGCGCTCCGGTATGGCCGTCGCGGGTGGAGACGCGGGTCTCGGCGAGGCTGACGCCGCGCCCCTCCGCCGCCGCCTCTCCGAGGAGGAGCGCCGTGCCGGAGGGCGCGTCCACCTTCATGCGGTGATGCATCTCGACGATCTCGATGTCGAACTCCTCGCCGAGCGCGGCGGCGACCTTGCGCACCAGCCCGGCGAGCAGGTTCACGCCGAGCGACATGTTGCCCGAGCGCACGATGCGGGCATGGTGCGCCGCCGCGGCGAGCTTGGCGATGTCCGCCTCGGCGAGGCCGGTGGTGCCGACGACGTGGACGATGCGGGCCTGGGCGGCGAGTTCGGCGAAAAAGGTCGTGGCAGCCGGGGCGGTGAAGTCGAGGACGCCGTCGGTGGCGGCGAAGACGGTGAGGGGATCGTCGGTGACGGTGACGCCGAGGGGCGGCAGGCCGGCGAGCGCCCCCGCATCCTGGCCGAGGGCCGGCGAGCCTTCACGCTCGACGGCGCCGCTCAGGGTGCATCCCTCGGCCTCCGCTACCGCCCGGATCAGCATCCGCCCCATGCGCCCCTCGGCGCCGACCACTGCGAGCCGCATCCTGTCGCCCTTCCTCGAAACGTCGCGCCTGCGGTACAGCCTCGGCCGGCCGATGCCAAGGCGACGAGGAGGGGGGCGAGAGGTCAGCGTCCGGCGGCGAGGATCGGTCCGAGCACGTCGCCTACGCCGTTCACGGTGATCTGGGTGCCGATGCACAGCAGCAGGAAGGCGAAGAGCCGGCCGAGCACCCGTGCTCCCACCGGGCCGATGGCCGTCACCACCCTGTCGGCCGAGCCGTAGGTGAATCTCACCAGGATCGCGATGGCGAGGGCCGCCAGGGACATGCCGAGGTAGAAGCCGATGCGGTCGGGGCCGGCAGCCGGCCGGTTCGAGCCCAGGGCGATCGCCACGGCGATGGTGCCGGGGCCGGTGGTGAAGGGCAGGGTCAGGGGGAAGAACGCCACGTCGGCGACGCCGTCGCTCGTGTCGTGGGTCGCCTCGGCGTGTTTCCGGGCCTCGCGGACCTCGGGTGCGCTGAGCAGGGTCCAGGCGGAGGCCGCGACCACGAGCCCGCCGGCGATCCGCAGCGCGCCCAGGGAGACCCCGAAGAAATTGAGGATCGGCGCCCCCGCCCACAAGGCCGCGAGCATGATCAGCGCGGAATAGAAGCCGATGCGCTTGGCGATCTCCACCCGCTCCGGATGCGAGTTCTGCGCGGTGATCTGCGAGAAGATCAGCGCCGAGCCCACCGGATTGACGATCGAGAACAGGCTGGAGAAGGCGAAGACGAAGCTGTGGAGCGCCGCCTCGGGGTCGATGAGGCTGAACATGGATGCGAGGGCCTTGGACAGTACTTCGGAACGAGCGGCCCGGGTTCAACCCGGGGAAGGAGTGGGAACGAGGACCCTCGCCGGAGCGAAGCGGGCGGCCCGTTGCACCTGACGGACCGCCACCGGACGATAGAGCTGCTTCGTAGCGTCGATGACGTGCAGGCCCGCGAAGGGGAGGGAGAGACCGGTGCCGACCTTCTCCCAGGCGCCGGCCGTCCTCAGCCAGAGCCGACTGTTCACCGGAGGCATGTAGAGGGCCTCGGCCCATCCTTCCGGCGAGAACTGGGTGGTCCGCATCAGCCGGCCGAGCTGCGATCGGCTGTAGGGCTGGCCGTGGCCGAAGGGCGTCGCATCGCGGCGGGCCCAGACGCCGCGCCGATTGGGCACGACGAGGATCATCCGGCCGCCGGGCGTCAGCACGCGCCAGACGTCCTGGAGCAGTTCGGTGGGGCTCTCCACCGATTCGAGGGCGTGGACCAGGATCACCCTGTCCACCGCCGCTTCCGGCAGGGGCATCATGGTCGGGTCGGCGAGGGCCGAGCAGGATCGTCCGCCGCCGGGCCAGTTCACGACGCCCTGGGTCGCCGGCATGAAGGCGAGGGTGCGCTCGGCGATCACGTGGACCGGCCCGAGATAGGGCGTCGCATAGCCGAGGCCGAGAACCCTCAGGCCCGAGACCGAGCCGAGGAATCCGTGGATCGCCCGCCCGACGATGCGATGGGTCACGCCGCCCAGCGGGCTGGCATAGAAGGCGCGCAGATCGGTCACGTCGAGGCGCATGGGGCGGCTTGCTCCGGCGCGGCCGGACGTTGTCGAGGTTGCAGGGTTCTTTGACGCAGGGGCGGAATCGGATCAATGGGGACAAGACCCCTCGCCCACAAGCCGGCACGCCGCGGATGGCGGAACTCCCTGCCGCCGCGTCCGGTTCTGCCTCGATCGACCCGCGCCACAGACAGGAACGCCTCGTGACCGTCTCCCGCCCCGAGATCCGCACCTTCCTCTGCCGCAGCGACAATATCGGCGTGCTGATCCGCGACCCCGCGACGGGCGCCTGCGCCGCCATCGACGTGCCCGAAGCGGCTCCCGTGCTGAAGGCCCTCGAGGAGACGGGCTGGACGCTCACGGACATCCTCGTGACCCATCGGCATCTCGACCATGTGGAGGGGATTCCGGAGGTGAAGCGGCGCACGGGTGCCCGGGTGACCGCCCCGCGCAAGGCCGATCCGGACGTGCCGGAGGTGGACGTCTCCGTCGCCGAGGGAGATCTCGTCCGCGTCGGCGACCTCGAAGCCGAGGTCTGGGAGACGCCGGGCCATTGCCTCGACCACGTCACCTACTGGTTCGCGCAGGCGGGACTCGTCTGTGCCGGCGACACCCTGTTCACCCTCGGTTGCGGACGGGTGGTGGAAGGCCGGCCCGAATCCCTGTGGCACTCCCTGGAGCGGTTTCTTCCCCTGCCCGACGACACCCAGGTCTTCAGCGGCCACGATTACGTACTCGCCAACGCCCGTTTCGCTCTGGCCGCAGATCCCGACAATCAGCCGCTGAGGAATCGCGTGGCGGAAGCGGAGGAGGCCCGGGCCGCGGGCCGCTTCCTCATCCCGACGACGATGAAACACGAGCGGGCGACCAATCCATTCCTCCGTTCCACGGAGCCCTCCTTGGCTAAAGCAGTGAATCTTTCGCCTAATTCACCCGCAGAGGTAGTGTTCACTGCGTTAAGGGCCTGGAAGAACAGCTTCTGACCAGCTATGGCCCTCTGGCTGTCTCGGACTCAGCGAGACAAGCGGGGGCGACGCCGACTCCGGATACGGCCCGCCCTCCTTATCAGCGCCGGCTGGAGTATCGATGGAGACGGCAGGTACGTCCTTTGTGGTCGGCTATGATTCGGCCGGCAGCGATGATGCTTCACCCATGATGGGTCTTCGTCCACCCGACAGGTCCAAGGCCCGAATTGGCCGGGCCAGCCCAGCACCGCTCTCGGTGGATGCGCGCCTCCTCGCGATCGCGACGGAACATCTGGCGCGCCTCGGGCACAAACGGGTGACGGTCGTGGCCGTGGCCGCCGAAGCCGGCATGACCCATGCCAACGTCTACCGATACTTTCCTTCCAAGGACGCCCTCCTCGATGCCGTCGCAGGGCGCTGGCTCCGAGATGTGGAGGCGGAACTCGCCCGCATCGCCGACGCGCCCGATCCCGCCGACGACAAGATCGAACGCCTGCTGATGGCCCTGGCCAGCGCCCAGCGCGAGGTGCTGGCGCGGGAGCCCCACCTGTTCGCGGTCCATCTCGACGCGACCGTGGCCGCACGACCCATCGCCCGGCGTCATCGGGTGCGCCTGCGCAGCCTCGTCGAACGTGTGGTGGAAGAAGGGATCGCGGCGGGCGCCTTCGTCGCGCGGGACCGAGAGCGGGCGATCGCCTATATCTTCGATGCGAGCTACCGCTTCACCCATCCGCTGGCGATGCAGCACGATTCCGATCTGCCCGTCGACCTGATCCAGGCCCGCTTCGGCGCCGTGATCCAGGCGATCCAGAAAGTGCTGCGGATGGGCGCACTTTAGGCAAAGTGACAATTATCACAGCCTGTCACCGAAGCTTTGCCGTCGAACCGGCGGGAGCTTCGGCCTCCTAAATCCTTCGAACGGCTGGATTTTATCCCAGTCGCATTGTGTCGGTCCGATCCGCCTCTGGCCCGAACTCTGCTTGGCGCAGACCACGTTGGGTTGAAGCATGGGGACTTTTCCGCCACACCGTCGCGGCGAAATCAACGTGCGATCCCGAGCCCGGCACTCAGCCCGTCCGTTCGGACGGAGCATCGCGGATCGGCACTGATACTGGAGGTTCGTTTTCCATGGCACGCAGCAAGATCGCGCTCATCGGCGCCGGACAGATCGGCGGAACCCTCGCGCATCTGGCCGGCCTGAAGGAACTCGGCGACGTCGTCCTGTTCGACATCGTCGACGGCGTTCCCCAGGGCAAATCCCTCGACATCGCGGAATCCGCTCCGGTCGACGGGTTCGACGCCACCTATTCGGGCGCCAGCGATTATTCGGCCATCGCCGGAGCCGACGTGGTGATCGTCACCGCCGGCGTGCCGCGCAAGCCCGGCATGAGCCGCGACGACCTCATCGGCATCAACCTCAAGGTCATGGAAGCCGTCGGCACCGGCATCAAGGAGCACGCTCCGGACGCGTTCGTGATCTGCATCACCAATCCCCTCGACGCCATGGTCTGGGCCCTGCAGAAATTCTCCGGCCTGCCCACCAACAAGGTCGTCGGCATGGCCGGCGTGCTCGATTCGGCCCGCTTCCGCCACTTCCT
The DNA here is from genome assembly GCF_022829685.1 of Methylobacterium sp. E-045. Lineage (GTDB taxonomy): Bacteria > Pseudomonadota > Alphaproteobacteria > Rhizobiales > Beijerinckiaceae > Methylobacterium. The sequence goes on along the minus strand of NZ_JAKSYE010000087.1, from coordinate 42,310 downwards.
CGCCGACGAGTTCAAGGTCTCGGTGGAGGATGTCACCGCCTTCGTGCTCGGCGGTCACGGCGACGACATGGTGCCGCTGGTGCGCTACTCCACCGTCGCCGGGGTGCCCCTGCCCGACCTCGTCAAGCTCGGCTGGACCACGCAGGAGAAGCTCGACGCCATGGTCGAGCGGACCCGCAAGGGCGGCGGCGAGATCGTGAACCTGCTTAAGACCGGCTCGGCCTTCTACGCCCCGGCCGCCTCCGCCATCGCCATGGCCGAGAGCTACCTGCGTGACAAGCGCCGGGTGCTGCCCTGCGCCGCCTATCTCAGCGGCGAGTACGGCATCGACGGCATGTATGTCGGCGTGCCGATCGTCATCGGTGCCGGCGGCGTCGAGCGCGTCCTCGATGTGGAATTCAACGCCGACGAGAAGGCCATGTTCGACAAGTCGGTGGGCGCCGTGAAGACGCTAATCGAAGCCTGCAAGACCGTGAACCCGGCCCTGGCCTGAAACCTGACAAGAAGCGTCGCGCGCCGGCCGCATCCCGGCCGGCGTGAACGATGCCGGTGTCGTGTCTTCCAATCCCGCGCCATGCCGCGGGACGAGACGAGGAAATGTCCGAATGAACATCCATGAATATCAGGCGAAGGCGGTGCTCAAGGAGTTCGGCCTGCCCGTCTCCCGCGGTGTCCCGATCTTCAAGCCCGAGGAGGCCGAAGCGGCCGCCAGGGAGCTCGGCGGCCCGGTCTGGGTGGTGAAGTCGCAGATTCATGCCGGCGGCCGCGGCAAGGGCACCTTCAAGGGCGCTCCCGCCGGCGCCAAGGGCGGCGTGCGGGTCACCAAGTCCATCGAGGAGGTCAAACAGTTTGCCGGCGAAATGCTGGGGCAGACGCTGGTCACGATCCAGACCGGCGAGGCCGGCAAGCAGGTCAACCGCCTCTATATCGAGGAAGGCGCGCAGATCGCCGCCGAGTTCTACCTGTCGATGCTCGTCGACCGCGAGACCGGGCAGGTCGCCTTCGTCGTCTCGACGGAAGGCGGCATGGATATCGAGACCGTGGCCCACGATACGCCCGAGAAGATCATCACCTTCTCCGTCGATCCGGCCACCGGGATCATGCCGCATCACGGCCGGGCCGTCGCCAAGGCCCTGGGCCTCACCGGCGCGCAGGCCAAGGAAGCGGGCGACCTCACGGCGAAGCTCTACGCGGCGTTCACCGCCAAGGACATGAGCATGCTGGAGATCAACCCGCTGGTGCTCACCGGCGACGGTCATCTGAAATGCCTGGACGCCAAGATCTCCTTCGATTCGAACGCGCTCTACCGCCACCCTGACATCGTCGCGCTTCGCGACGAAACGGAAGAGGACGCCAAGGAGATCGAAGCCTCGAAATACGATCTCGCCTACATCGCGTTGGACGGCACCATCGGCTGCATGGTCAACGGCGCGGGCCTCGCCATGGCGACGCTGGACATCATCAAGCTCTACGGTGAGGAGCCGGCGAACTTCCTCGATGTCGGCGGCGGCGCATCGGAAGAGAAGGTGACGGCGGCGTTCAAGATCATCACCGCCGATCCGCAGGTGAAGGGCATCCTCGTCAACATCTTCGGCGGGATCATGAAGTGCGACGTGATCGCCAACGGCGTGATCGCGGCGGTGAAGGCGGTGGGCCTTCAGGTGCCCCTGGTGGTGCGCCTCGAAGGGACCAACGTCGAGAAGGGCAAGGAGATCATCCGGAATTCCGGCCTCAACGTGATCCCCGCCGACGACCTCGACGACGCCGCGCAGAAGATCGTCGCCGCCGTGAAGAAGGGCTGAGAGTACCCATGTCCATCCTGATCGACGCGAACACCAAGGTCATCTGCCAGGGCTTCACCGGCAAGAACGGGACCTTCCATTCCGAACAGGCCATCGCCTACGGCACCAAGATGGTCGGCGGTACCTCGCCCGGCAAAGGCGGCGCGAAGCACCTGAACCTGCCGGTCTTCGACACCGTGTCCGAGGCGCGCGAGGCCACCGGCGCCGAGGCGTCCGTGGTCTATGTGCCGCCGCCCGGTGCGGCCGATGCCATCTGCGAGGCGATCCAGGCGGAGATCCCGCTCATCGTCTGCATCACGGAGGGCATTCCGGTCCTCGACATGGTGCGGGTGAAGCGGGCGCTGGAAGGCTCGAAGTCCCGCCTCATCGGGCCGAACTGCCCCGGCGTCGTCACCGCCGGCGAGTGCAAGATCGGAATCATGCCGGCCAACATCTTCAAGCGCGGCTCGGTGGGCATCGTCTCGCGCTCCGGCACGCTGACCTACGAGGCCGTGTTCCAGACCTCGAATGCCGGCCTCGGCCAGACCACGGCGGTGGGGATCGGCGGCGATCCGGTGAAGGGCACCGAGTTCATCTCCATGCTCGAACTGTTCCTCGCCGACGACAAGACCGAGTCGATCGTGATGATCGGCGAGATCGGCGGCTCGGCCGAGGAAGAGGCGGCGCAGTTCATCGCCGACGAGGCGAAGCGCGGCCGCAAGAAGCCCATGGTCGGCTTCATCGCCGGCCGCACGGCTCCTCCGGGGCGCCGCATGGGCCATGCCGGCGCCATCATCTCGGGCGGCAAGGGCGGTGCCGAGGACAAGATCGCGGCAATGGAAGCCGCCGGCATCCGGGTCTCGCCCTCGCCGGCGCGCCTCGGCAGCACGCTCGTCGACGTCCTCAAGGGTTGAGGCTCACGAGAATCTGTCACCCGTGTTGCGGTGCAAAATCGTCCCGCAGCATCTATCTAGGAAGCGACGCGGCCTGATCGCCGCGTCGAGACGGACATCCCCATCGAAGCGCCCATCGGCGCCGCCGGGGAGAGCAGGGGCCCGCCGCAGGGGCGGCTTCCCCGCCAAGCGGTAGGATGATCGACGATGGCTCGCCAGGACGCGCTTCTCGAAACCTCGTTCCTCACCGGCGGCAATGCCGCCTATCTCGAGGAATTGCAGGCGGCCTATGCCCGCGATCCGCATTCGGTCGATCAGCAGTGGCAGGATTTCTTCAAATCCCTCGGGGACGAGAGCGGTCTGGCCGAGAAGAACGCCGCGGGCGCCTCGTGGCAGAAGCCGAACTGGCCGGTCCATGCCAACGGCGAGATGGTCTCGGCCCTCGACGGCAACTGGGCCACGGTCGAGAAGGCGGTGGGCGAGAAGATCCGCGCGAAGTCGGACACGGCCAAGCTCGATGGCGCCAAGGTCGCCAACGGCGCCGCCGTTGTGGCCGCCAGCGGCGTATCGGTGGAGCAGGCGACCAAGGATTCCGTCCGCGCGATCATGCTGATCCGCGCCTACCGCATGCGCGGCCATCTCCACGCCAAGCTCGATCCCCTCGGCCTCGCCCCGCGCGGCGACCACGAGGAGCTGCACCCCCAGCATTACGGGTTCGAGGAGAAGGACTGGGACCGTCCGATCTTCCTCGATAACGTTCTCGGCCTGCAATATTCGACCATCCGCGAGATCGTCGAGATCCTCGAGCGCACCTACTGCCAGACCCTCGGCGTCGAGTTCATGCACATCTCCAACCCGGAGGAGAAGGCGTGGATTCAGGAGCGGATCGAGGGCAAGGGCAAGGAGATCTCCTTCACGCCCGAAGGCCGGCGCGCGATCCTGAACAAGCTGGTGGAAGCGGAAGGCTTCGAGAAGTTCCTCGACCTGAAATACACCGGCACCAAGCGCTTCGGTCTCGACGGCTCGGAATCGATGATCCCGGCGCTGGAGCAGATCATCAAGCGCGGCGGGGCACTGGGCGCCAAGGAGATCGTCCTCGGCATGGCCCATCGCGGCCGGCTCAACGTGCTCTCGAACGTCATGTCGAAGCCGTTCCGCGCGATCTTCAACGAGTTCAAGGGCGGCTCGGCCTCGCCCGCCGAGGTCGAGGGCTCGGGGGACGTGAAGTACCATCTCGGTGCCTCGTCGGACCGCACCTTCGACGACAACAACGTCCACCTCTCGCTGACCGCCAACCCGTCCCATCTCGAGATCGTCGATCCGGTGGTGCTGGGCAAGGTCCGCGCCAAGCAGGACCAGCGGGCCAAGCCGAACGTGCAGCGCACCAGCGTCGTGCCGCTCCTCATCCACGGCGATGCGGCCTTCGCCGGCCAGGGCGTGGTGGCGGAGTGCCTCGGCCTGTCGGGCCTGAAGGGGCACCGCACCGGCGGCTCGATCCACTTCATCATCAACAACCAGATCGGCTTCACCACCGATCCGCGCTTCTCGCGCTCGTCGCCCTATCCGTCCGACGTGGCCAAGATGGTGGAAGCGCCGATCTTCCACTGCAACGGCGACGACCCGGAGGCCGTGACCTTCGCGGCCAAGATCGCCATCGAGTACCGCCAGAAGTTCGGCAAGCCCGTCGTCATCGACATGCTCTGCTACCGCCGCTTCGGCCATAACGAGGGCGACGAGCCGGCTTTCACCCAGCCGAAGATGTATCAGCGCATCCGCAAGCACCCCACGGCCCTGGAGACCTACGCCAAGAGGCTCATCGCCGAAGGCGTGCTGACCCAGGAGCAGTTCGACGCGCGCAAGGCCGAGTTCCGCGCCATGCTCGACGGGGAGTTGGAGGTCGCCGGCAACTACAAGGCCAACAAGGCCGATTGGCTCGACGGCCGCTGGTCCGGCTTCAAGGCCGTGCGCGAGGATGTGGACGATCCGCGCCGCGGCAAGACCGGCGTGCCGGCGGAGACCCTGCGCGAGATCGCCCAGCGCATCACCACGCCGCCGCCGGGCTTCCATCTCCACCGCACCATCCAACGCTTCTTCGACAACCGCGCCAAGGCCGTGGAGACGGGCAAGGGCATCGATTGGGCGACGGCCGAGGCCCTGGCCATCGGATCGCTCCTCGTCGACGGTCACCGGGTCCGGTTGTCCGGCCAGGACGTGGAGCGCGGGACCTTCTCCCAGCGCCACGCCGTGGTGATCGATCAGGAGAACGAGCAGCGCTACACCTCCCTGAACTCGATCCGCGAGGGCCAAGCGAATCTCGAGGTCATCAACTCGATGCTCTCCGAGGAGGCCGTGCTCGGCTTCGAGTACGGTTACTCCCTGGCCGAGCCCAACGCCCTGGTGCTGTGGGAGGCGCAGTTCGGCGACTTCGCCAACGGCGCGCAGGTGGTCATCGACCAGTTCATCTCGTCCGGCGAGCGCAAGTGGCTGCGCATGTCCGGCCTGACGCTGCTGCTGCCGCACGGCTACGAGGGTCAGGGGCCTGAGCATTCCTCCGCCCGCCTCGAGCGCTTCCTGCAGATGTGCGCCGAGGACAACATGCAGGTCGCCAACTGCACCACGCCGTCGAACTACTTCCATATCCTGCGCCGGCAGCTGAACCGCGAGTTCCGCAAGCCGCTGGTGCTGATGACCCCGAAATCGCTCCTGCGGCACAAGCGGGCGGTGTCGAACCTCGACATGCTGGCGGAGGGGTCGACCTTCCACCGCGTGCTCTGGGACGATGCGGAGCACGAAGACGACACCATCAAGCTCGTGAAGGACGACAAGATCCGTCGCGTCGTGCTCTGCTCGGGCAAGGTCTATTACGACCTCTACGACGAGCGCGAGAAGCGCGGCGTCAACGACGTCTACCTGATGCGCGTGGAGCAGCTCTATCCGTTCCCGCTCAAGGCGCTGGCCAACGAGATGGCGCGTTTCCGCAATGCGGAGGTCGTGTGGTGTCAGGAGGAGCCCAAGAACATGGGCGCCTGGTCCTTCGTCGATCCCTATCTCGAATGGGTTCTCGGCCAGGCCCAGTCGCAGGTGAAGCGGGCCCGTTATGTCGGCCGCCCCGCCTCGGCCTCCACGGCGGTCGGGCTCCTCTCCAAGCATCAGGCCCAGCTTCAGGCTTTCCTCAACGAAGCGCTGGCGGTCTGACGACCCCGGTACATCCCCTCATCCGACGCGACCAATCCATTCGGGCGGACAGAACACCATGGCAACCGACATCATCGTCCCCACGCTGGGCGAATCCGTGAGCGAGGCCACCATCGGCCGCTGGTTCAAGAAGCCGGGCGACGCGGTGGCGGCGGACGAGCCCCTGGTGGAGCTGGAGACCGACAAGGTCACCCTCGAGGTCAACGCTCCCGCCGCCGGGGAGCTCGGTGAGATCCTGGCGAAGGACGGCGAGACCGTGGAGCCCGGCGCCCTGCTGGGGTCCATCGTCGAGGCCGGCGCCGGCGGTGGCGCGAAGGCCGCCGCTCCGAAGAAGACCGAGACCAAGGCCGAGACCCGCACCGAAGAGCCGTCAAAGCCGCAATCCGAAGGGGCAGCGACGGCGCCCGCGGAAGACTCCTCGGCCGGCTACGGCAATCACGGCGAAGGCGCCCCCCAGGCGTCCCGCTCCCCCGGCGATAACGGCCCGGCGGTGGCCAAGATGGCGCGGGAATCCGGCCTCGATCCCGCGACGGTGAACGGCACCGGCAAGGACGGCCGCGTCACCAAGGGGGACATGATCGAGGCGACGTCGAAGGCGCCGCCCGCTCCTGCCCAGGAGCAGCCGAGGCAGGCCAAGGCACCCTCGCCGCCGCGCCCGGCCTCCAAGCCCGACGATGCCGCGCGCGAAGAACGCGTGAAGATGACGAAGCTGCGCCAGACCATCGCGCGCCGCCTCAAGGACGCCCAGGACACGGCGGCGATGCTGACGACGTTCAACGACGTCGACATGTCCGCCGTCATGGCCCTTCGCTCGCAGTACAAGGACATCTTCGAGAAGAAGCACGGCACTAAGCTCGGCTTCATGGGCTTCTTCACCAAGGCGGTGATCGGCGCCCTGAAGGACGTGCCGGCTGTCAATGCCGAGATCGACGGCACCGACCTCGTCTACAAGAACTACTACCATATCGGCATCGCCGTCGGCACCGATAAGGGCCTCGTCGTGCCGGTGGTGCGCAATGCCGACGACCTCTCCATCGCCGGCATCGAGAAGACGATCTCCGGTTTCGGCAAGAAGGCGCGGGACGGCAAGCTCTCCATCGAGGAGATGCAGGGCGGCACCTTCACCATCACCAACGGCGGCATCTACGGGTCGCTGATGTCGACCCCGATCCTCAACGCACCGCAATCGGGGATCTTGGGCATGCACCGGATTGAAGAACGGCCTGTCGTGCGTGGCGGAAAAATCGAGGCGCGGCCGATGATGTATCTCGCGCTCTCCTACGATCACCGCATCGTCGACGGGAAGGAAGCTGTGACCTTCCTCGTGCGCGTCAAGGAGGCCCTGGAGGATCCGGCACGCCTCGTGCTGGATCTCTGATCCGGCTTCCGGCGCAGACGCGATGAACCGGCGCCTCGTGCTCACCGCCGTCCCCGCCCTGGGGCTTACGGCGGTGGCCGCGGTATGGTGGGGCCGGACGAGGGAACGGCCGAGTTACCCCGTCGACATACCGGCCGGCCCGAACCTCGCGGTCACGGCGCTCTCCGACACGATGCTGGCCGAGCGCGCCATCACCCGATTGCCGCTGGGCGACGCGGAGTTTCCGACCGGCGCCATCGTCGCCACCGATCCGGCCGTGCAGCCGGAGCGGCCCGCCTTCGCCCGCAAGGTGCCGCCGGGGCGCTACCCGATCACGGTCTACAAGGCTCAGGACAGGGTTGCCCTCGCCGAAATCCGCTTCGCACCAGGCACGCCGTCTCACTGGCAGATGGCCTTGCTCCCCGGGCAGGATGCCCGGACGTTGAAGGACGAAGAGGTCTACGGCTTTCCTGTCGATGCCGGGCTCGGCGCCCTGATGGACATTACGGCGCGGGACGCTTTCCTGCGTCGCGACGCCCAGGAGCAGAAGCGGCCCGGCTATGGGTCTTCCTACGACGACATCATTCACGCTCCCCTCGAAGCCGCCGGCGGCACCGAGGTGATGCTCAAGCCGCTGGCCGACGACCCGGCGACGCTCGCCGTTTTCCAGAGCGGCTGGGGCGACGGCGTCTACGCCTCATATTGGGGCCTCGACGAAGAGGACCGGCCGGTCCTTTTCGTCACCGATCTGTCCGTCATCGAGAACGGCAACGGGGCTCCGTCCGAACAACCTTCGCCATCCGGCTCGCCGGAGAGCACCGCATCAGGAACCGACCGCCCATGAGCACCTACGATCTCGTCGTCATCGGCACCGGCCCCGGCGGCTATGTCTGCGCCATCCGCGCCGCTCAGCTCGGTCTCAAGACCGCCGTGGTGGAGAAGCGGGCGACCCATGGCGGCACCTGCCTGAATGTCGGCTGCATCCCGTCGAAGGCCCTGCTCCACGCCTCGGAGGCGTTCGAGGACGCCTCCAAGCACTTCGCCGATATGGGCGTCATCGTCAGCGCGCCCGAACTCGACCTCAAGACGATGATGACGTTCAAGCAGGACGGCATCGACGGCAACACCAAGGGCGTCGAATACCTCCTGAAGAAGAACGGGATCGACGCCTATCACGGCCTCGGCCGTGTCGCCGGTGCCGGCCGCGTCGAGGTGCTGTCGGACGATGGCGGCAACCAGATGCTGGAGACGAAGAACATCGTCATCGCCACGGGCTCCGACGTGACGAGGCTGCCCGGCGTGACCATCGACGAGACGATCGTCGTCTCCTCCACCGGCGCCCTCGAGCTCCAGGTCGTGCCGAAGAAGCTCGTCGTCATCGGCGCCGGCGTGATCGGCCTCGAACTCGGCTCGGTCTGGCGCCGCCTCGGCTCCGAAGTGACCGTCGTGGAATATCTCGACCGCGTCCTGCCGGGCATGGACGGCGAGGTCGGCAAGCAGTTCCAGCGCATCCTCGGCAAGCAGGGTATCGTCTTCAAGCTGTCGTCGAAGGTCACCGGCGTCGAGGTGAAGGACGGTGCCGCCACCGTCTCGGTGGAGCCGGCCGCCGGCGGCGAGGCCGAGAAACTCGAAGCCGACGTGGTGCTCGTGGCCATCGGCCGCGTACCCTACACCGAGAAGCTGGGTCTCGAGACCGTGGGCGTGCAGCTCGACAACAAGGGCCGGATCCAGACCGACAGCCACTACGCCACCAACGTCACCGGCATCTACGCCATCGGCGACGTGATCGCCGGGCCGATGCTCGCCCACAAGGCCGAGGACGAGGGCGTCGCCGTCGCCGAACTCCTGGCCGGACAGTCGGGCCACGTGAATTACGGGGTGATCCCGAACGTAGTCTACACCTATCCGGAGGTCGCCTCGGTGGGGAAGACGGAAGAAGAACTGAAGAAGGACGGGATCAGCTACAATTCCGGAAAATTCCCCTTCACCGCCAACGGCCGCGCCAAGGTGAACCACACCACCGACGGCTTCGTGAAGATCCTGGCGGACGCCAAGACCGACCGGGTGCTCGGCGTGCATATCGTCGGCGCGGATGCGGGCAACCTCATCGCGGAAGTGGCGGTCGCCATGGAATTCGGGGCCAGTGCCGAGGACGTGGCCCGGACCTGCCACGCCCACCCGACCCTGACCGAGGCGGTCAAGGAAGCCGCCCTCGCCGTCGGCAAGCGGGCGATCCATATCTGAGGGAGAGGGTCACTTTCCCCATTCAACTGACCTCATCCTGCGGTGCCGCGAAGGGGCCTCGACGGCGCCGTCCGGGGGCGGTGTGCGAATCGGGGGGCTCCTGCGAGGCCGCCGCTTCCCTCCGGCATCCCGCACGGGGGCCCCGCGTTGAAACAGGTGTCTCACACCCTCCGCAGCGGAGCGCCGGATGCCCTACGAACTCTATTACTGGCCGACGATCCAGGGGCGGGGCGAGTTCGTCCGCCTCGCCCTGGAGGATGCCGGCGCCGACTATGTGGATGTCGCCCGGGGGCGGGACGAGGACGGGCAGGGCCTTGGCGCCATGACCGCCCTGCTGGAGGATCCGTCGATCGCCAGGCCCGCCTACGCGCCGCCCTTCCTGCGGGACGGTGCTGTCGTCATCGGCCAGACCGCGGCGATCCTGCTCTATCTCGGTCCCAGGCTGGGCCTCGCGCCCGCCGGCGAAACCGACCGCCTCTGGGTCCATCAGATCCAGCTCACCATCGCCGATGTCGTCGCCGAGGCGCATGACACCCACCACCCCATCGCGGTGAGCCTCACCTACGAGGACCAGAAGCCCGAAGCTCTCCGGCGCGCCAAAGATTTTCGGGCGAACCGGATTCCGGAATATCTGGCCTGGTTCGATCATGTGCTCGGCCACAGCGGCGGCCGGTACCTCGCCGGCGAGACGGTCACCTATGCCGACCTGTCCCTGTTCCAGCTCGTGGCCGGGCTGCTCTATGCCTTTCCGAGGGCGATGGAGCTTTCCTTGAGGGACAATCCAAGGGTTGCCGCCGTGTACGACGCCGTCCGGCACCGGCCGAGGATCGCCGCCTATCTGGCGAGCCCGCGCCGCATCCCCTTCAACGAGCAGGGGATTTTTCGGCGCTATCCCGAACTCGATCCGTAGCGCGCGTGCCCGCACGGGGATGGGCCTGATCGAACGCATCCATCAGACGGGCGGCGTCGACCTTGGTGTAGAGCTGCGTCGTCGAGAGGGAGGCATGGCCGAGCAATTCCTGGATCGCGCGCAACTCTCCCTGCCGGGCCAGGAGGTGAGTGGCGAAGGAATGCCGCAAGGCATGGGGCGTGGCGCTGTCCGGCAGGCCCAGCGCTCCCCGCAGGGAGGCCACCGCATACTGGATGATCCGTGGCGAGAGCGTGCCGCCCTTCACGCCCACGAAGAGGGGCCCCTCCGGGGCGAGCGCATGGGGGCACGCGGCGAGATAGGCGGCCACCGCTTCGGCCACCACGGGGAGGATCGGCACCATCCGCTCCTTGCCGCCCTTGCCCGTCACCGTCACCGAATCCACTCCCGGTACGGGGGCATCGCGACGGCTGAGGCCGAGGGCTTCGGAGATGCGCAGTCCCGACCCGTAGAGCAGGGCGAGGACGGCCGCGTCCCGCGCCAGGACCCAGGGCTCGCGCGTCTCCCCGGCGCGGATGTCGATGTCGGTCAGGGCGCGGGCGGCGGCGATGGGGATCGGGCGCGGCAGGCGCCGCTCGACCTTGGGCGAGCGGATCGCCCCGAGGGCGGACACGCTGCCGTGGCCGTCCCGTTCGAGGTGGCGTGCAAAGGAGCGCAGGCCGGCCAGCGCCCGCATCAGCGACCGACCGCTTACGCCCTCCGCTCGTCGCGCCGCCATGAACCCACGGACGTCGCGCGGCTTGAGGGCGACGAGCCCGGCGATGCGCACGGCGCCGGTGCGGCTCTGCAGATGGGAGAGGAACTGCCTCAGGTCGCGGGCATAGGCCTCCACCGTGTTCGCGGCCATCCGGCGCTCGCGCAGCAGGGAATCCTGCCACGCCATGGCGACGGACCGGACCGCATCGTCGCCGGGGAAGGCGACGGCGCAGGCTTCCGGAACGGGGGGAGGGACATGGAGCATCGCGCGGCGATCCGGGGCGAAAAGCCCACTCAACGCCACCGAGGTTGACGGAGCGTTGCCGACAGGGCGAGTCCGTCGCGGCGTTGGCCGGCCTTTTCGCGGAACGGCATGCAGGCTAGGCGCTTGTCCAACGCACCCGACCTCCGTCGTTCCTCCCGATCCGAGCCCGCATGCCCGAGACACGCATCGTCTGCATCCGCCACGGCGAATCCACCTTCAACGCAGCCCATCGCCTCACCGGGCGCGATCCCGGCCATATCGATGCCCGGCTGACGGAGCGGGGCCTCGCCCAGGTCGCGGCGGCGCGCGAGAGACTGCGGGACATCCCGTTCGATCTGGTGGTGACCTCCCCGCTCACCCGCGCCATCCAGACCACCGCCGGCATCTTCGGCGACCATCCGGCCGAGCCCGAGATCCTGGTGGAGGTGCTCCACCGCGAATGTCAGGAGAGCAGCTGCGACGTCGGCCGCGCCGCCTCCGTGCTGAAGGCGGAATTTCCCCATCTCGACGTCGATCACCTGCCGGAGATCTGGTGGCACGCCGAGGGCGAGCCGATCTCGGAGGGTGTGCATGTGGAGCCGCGCCACCTCTTCGATCGGCGCGTGGCGACGTTCCGCGACTGGCTGACCGAGCGGCGCGAGCGCACCATCGCCGTCGTCGGCCACGGCACGTTCTTCTTCCACCTCACCGGCCTCTGGCTCGACAACTGCGAGACCACCGAACTCGATCTGGCATCGGGGCCGGTGGCGGGCTGAATCACCCGCCGGAGGCGGCAGACGTTCGCGCTGCGCCCGCCCGCGCCGCATCCAGCCGGTCCCGCGCCTGAATCAGATCGATGTCCGGCGCCTTTCGCCCGATGGCCAAGGCCTGGTCGAGGATGGTCACGGCGCTGTCCCAGACGCCCTCCGTGAAGGGGGCCGCACCCTCCGCGACCTCCGCCGCGCAGCGGGCATCCTCGGCCGATCTCACCGCGGCCGCTGCGCTGCGGCCTATGGCCGAGGCGAGGGCGCCCCGTCGCCATGCCCTCTGCCCGGACGCGGCCTGCGCGACCGCGCTTCCACGCCACGCGGCATCACGGGCCGCCGAGACGGCTGCATCGAGCTCCTGCGCGTCGTCGCAACGGGCGGCGAGATCCACGAAACCCGCCCGGTCGAGGAGGGGCGGCAGGATGCGGCGGATGCTCTCGAAGGCGAGAAAGCGGGCGCGCCGCTGCTCTACCTCAGGGGTATCGGCGGAGCCGGACAGGCGCAGGACGAACGCCATCAATCGGGGGCGCCGGTCGTCCGGCATGGCGTCGTTCAGGCCCAGGGCGTAGGCAGCGAGGGGCCTCGAGAAACAGGGCGGGCAGTCCGAGGAGGAGCGGATCGTGCGGTAGGGCAGGCCCGCCGCCACGATCGCCGCCTCGTTGATGCAGGTGCCGCCATCGGGGCCGGGGAAAGGGTGCGAGCCGGCCAGCAGGCGCCAATGGAGGATGTGCTCGAAACCCGTTGCCATGCGTGCCGGCTCCCTCTGGTTTCACGGGAAAACCCCGGCTCGAACCGATGGGGCTCCTGAAGCCTGCCACGGGATCGCTCGCCGTGACGAGGAAAATCTTATCCGCCCACGCCCACGGCGAGTCCCGTCAGCATGGCGATGCCCAGCACCAGGACGAAGGCTCCGGCCAGAAGTTCGAGCCCTCCCACCGCGATGGCGCCGGCCGAGCCCCGGCCGCCCGCGAGGCGCAGAGCCAGGGCCTTGGCGAAGACCGCGAGACTGGCGAGAAATCCGGTGGTCAGGGCCGTGCCCAGGGCCATGGCGAAGGTCGCCGCGATGCCCGCCGCCAGGATCCCCTGCGAGGCGGAGAAGACGAGGATGAGGATCGCGCCGGCGCAGGGGCGTGAACCGGCCGCGATCACCACGCCGGCCCGCTCGCGCCACGAATCGAGGCGCCCGATGACAGCCGCGTCGGTGAGATGGACATGGCCGCAACCGGGAGCGCAGGCGGCCGAGGCGCCGCCATGGACGAGCGTGGCCAACCGACCGGCCTTCCGCCACGTCACCGTGAGACCGAGGATGGCGACGAGGGCGAAGCTCGCCGTCTCGATCACCGTGCCGGCCCGCGCCATGCCGGCGGCGGTGGCGTTGAGGACGAGGTTGCCGATGACGACGATGGCGATGGCCACGAGGGCCTGCAGCAGCGCGGCGGCGGCACTCAAGGAAAACCCGCGCGCCAGCGCCCGCTCCCCGGCGACGATGTAGCCGGCGATCACCGCCTTGCCGTGGCCCGGCCCGGCGGCATGGAAGACGCCGTAGCTGAAGCCGATGAGGACCATCGGCCCCCAGCTTCCGCCCTGCTTGATCGCCGCCACGGTGGCTTCCAGGCTGCGCGAGAAACTCGATTGCATGGCGAGCAGCCGGCCGCCGATCCCGGTGGCCGAAGGGGCGGCTTCGCGAAAGCCGATGCCGAAGGGCGAGCGCGGTGGCAGGGGAGCCACGGTGGAGCCGAAGAGCAGCGAGAGGGCCGCGAGAACCATGGCGACGGCGGCGATGGCCGCCAGCGCCAGCGCGATCCGCCAGACGAGCCGGCCACGGCTGTGCGAGGGCGCGGCGACGGCTGCGCCTACGGACATGCGACGATGATCCGGTTGGCGAACTGGGCGCCGTAGTTCGATGCGCTGGTGAGGGCTTCGAAGAACGCTTCCGACAGGCCCGGCTTGGCGTCGGCGGTCTTGTTATCGGCGGTCTTGGCGTCGGCGGTCTTGGCCTCCGCCGGTTTGGGCCGGGTGATCGTGGCCGCGCAACCGGCGGGAGAGCCGACGAGGCGAGCCGTGTCCGCATCCTCGGAGAGGCTGAACGAGACGAAGTAGGTCGGATCGGCAACCTCCAAGGCCGCGACCCCGCGTCCCTGCGCCACCGGCGCCTTCAACGGAAGGAGGAACGTCAGGGTCAGCTTGTCGCCGTCCATTCTCATGCGCGGCTCGACCGGGTCGGCGAAGGCTTGCTCCTTGCCGCCGATCTTGAGCTTGGTGAAGTAGGCGAATTCCGCGAGGCCGGCGGTGTTGTCGGTGGCGAGTCCGGCGAGTTCGTCGGGAGAAACCGTCCCGTCGCCGTTGGCGTCGAGGCCCTGTATCGCCGAGGCCGAGTAGCTGGCGTCGAAGGTCCAGGCGTGACGGATGCCGGTGACCTTGCCGCCCTCGCCGTAATCGATCTCTGCCTTCGAGGTCACCCAGACATGGGGATGGGCCGAGGCCGGAGCGGCACAGCCCAGGCCGAGGGCGAGGGCCGCCGCCCAGGGGCGAGCGAAGGAGCGGGGACGGCGGTGAGCGATCGGCGAAGCCATGCGGGACGCTCGCGATTCAAGGTAAAGAAAATCTCAACGCGCGGTGCGAGGCCGACAAGTGAGGGCTCTGCCGGGCCGAATTCCTCCGATTTCAGTGGGGCGAAAGCGAGGCGCGGCCCTCGGGTTCAGGCGGCTCTGACGCTGGCGAGGAACCCGGCGATGCGTTCGTCGATGGCGAGGCTCGCCGCCGCCACGCGCCCGGCGACGATCCTCACCGATTCGGCGGCCTGCGCGCTGGAGGCGGCCGCCTCCTCGACGGTGGCGATGCCGCCGGACACGGCGTCGGCGCTGGCTTCCGCATCGGCGACACTGTCGGTGACGCGCGTGCCCGCGATCCGCTGGGCCTCGAGGGCGAGGGCGACGGCCGCATCGGCGCCGGCCATCTGATCCATGGTTCCGCCGATCGCCTCCACCGCCCGCAGGGTGTCCTGCGCGGCGCCCCGCATGGCCTCGATCTGTCCCTTGATCGCCTCGGTGGCGCCGGCCGTCTGGGCGGCAAGCGCCTTCACCTCACCGGCCACCACGGCGAAGCCCCGGCCGGCCTCGCCCGCGCGCGCCGCCTCGATCGTGGCATTGAGGGCCAGGAGATTCGTCTGCGCGGCGACGGTGGCGATGGTCTCGACCACCGTGCCGATCTCGCGGCCCGCCGCTGTGAGCAGAGCGGCGGCGCGGCGTGTCGCCGTGACCTCCCGTTGCGCCAGAGCGCCCAACCCGTCGCGGATGCGCGACTGCCGGTCGATCGCCTCGCTGCTGCCGGCGACATCCGCACTGGCGGCGGCGGCCCTGCGCACCTGCTGCCCCGCATCGGCCGCGCCCTGCGAGACGATGGTGGTCTGGTCCCGCGTGAGCCGCACGGCGTCCGACACCGCTTCCGCCGCACCCGCCATGGCCCGTGCGGCGCTCGACAGATCCTGTGCCACCAGCTGAGCCTCCTGCTCGAAGGCCTGCGCGGCCGTCTCCAGGCGGGCGGCCCGTTCGGCGTCCAGGGCGGAATGGGCGAGGGCTCTCGCATCCCCTTCCCCCTTCTCGATGATGACCGTCCGCAGCACGGCAATGGAGCGGGCCATGGCCCCGACCTCGTCGCGGCGTTCCGTCAGGGGAATGGTCCGCGCCAGATCCATGGCGGCGAGGGCGTCGATGGCCGAGCCCAGCCGGGCCAGCGGCTGGCGGATCTCCTTGCGGACCAGCCAGAGGGCGAGACCGAAGCTGGAGAGGATGACCACACCGGAGGCCGCGAGGCTGATCATGCGGTTCCGCTCGATATCCGCCGCGGCGTCCGCCCGCTCGTCGGCGAGACGCACCAGGGTGTCCTTGCCGATCCGCGTGATCGCCGAGACCATCCTGGCGCGGCTCGCCACGGTCGCCTCGTCCGTGCCCTGGATGAGCGCGGCCTTCGGGGAGATCGTGAGGCCGAGTTCCGCCGTATCGGTCTGATAGGCTAGGAACTCCTTGAGCATCAGATCGAGCCTGAGGCGGTCCGTATCGGAGACATGCCCGGCGATCAGGCCGAGAAAGCTGTCCTTCTGTCGGGCGACCTCGGCGAGGGCGGCCTTCAGGGCGCCGAACTTCGCCTTGGCATCCTCGGTGTCGTCGGCCGTGTAGACCGTCGTCGCCGCGACCACGGTGCGTTCGATCGCGAGGGCGAGGCCCTGGGCCGACAGGGCGCGTTCCCAGACCGAATCCATGTCGGCCGTCCGCGCCTGCTGATGCAGGACCATGCGATCGTTGAACAGGGACAAGGCGCAGGCACCGAGCGCCAGCAGCCCCATCACAGCCGCGAGTTTGTTGCCGAGGGTGAGGCGCATGGACCCGTTCCGTCATCGAGAGCTGTCCGCACGCTGATGACGTCACCAACCTTGCCGGGAGTTTAATTCGAGGCGGCTAACGAATTGGAATTCCTCACAAAAACGAGAAAGGCCGCCCGTATCGGGGCGGCCTCCTGTGGCGGTGTCTGGGCGGTCGACCGCCGTCGCGCGGGCCCCTCGACGAGTCGGGCTCGTCGAGGTCCGGTATCAGTAGGCCGTCGAATCGGCCGAGGCGACGTCGACCCGGTCGCCGCTGCGCGAGAAGGCGATGGTGGTCTCGCGCCCGTCGGAGCCGAGGGTGCCGGGCACCGAGAGATGCACCGTCTGCTCGGGGTTGAGGGTCGTCACGAGACGGATCACCTGCGGCTGGTCCTGGCCGGAATTGACGCTGGCCAGGGTGGCGACGACGCGGTAGCGGCCGTTCTCCACGGTGTAATAGGCCGAACCCCGATAGGCGCCGAGGTCGACGCTCTGGGCGCTGGCCGGCGAAAGCTCGGTCGCCATGGAGGCGGTGGCGGAGGCGAGGGTGAGCGCTCCGGCGATGAGGACTTTGGACGAGATGCGCATGATGAGGGAACCTGTGCGGTTACTGTCCGCCGGGAGTGCCCGTTCGGAGAGCCGGTTGCACCGGGAGACCGACATATGCGGATTTCATGCTGCGATGCGAAGAGAAGATATTGCAACGCGTCAATGTCTAGGGAGCATGGCTCAGGCGAAAGTATTCTAAGGCATGCGATCAATGCATGGTCAGAGAGTGGCGGAGGCCGAGGCCGGTCTTCCGTCATCGGACATGTCCGCCCTTCGGGAATGGATGCGATCCGGATTGGGTCGGGACGCACCATGCTGCCACGCAGCATGGTGCGCATCAATCGCGCCGGGTCAGCGCCGCGATCTCGGCTTCTTCCGCCGGGCTCAATGTCGTCGCGTGGTCCGCGCGCCGGCGCGACAGACGCCAGAGCCCGAAGACGCCGAGGCCGAGGACCATGAAGGGCGTGAACCAGAGCAGCAGCGTATGCAGGGCGAGGACAGGACGCAGCAGGACGTATTCGCCGTAGCGGCCCACCACGTAATCCTGCACCTGCCGGTCGTCGTCTCCCGCCTTCAGACGCTCCCGCACGATCAGCCGAAGATCCCGCGCCAGGGGCGCATCGGAATCGTCGATGGACTGGTTCTGGCAGACGAGGCAGCGCAGGCCCGAGGAGATGTCGCGTGCCCGCGCCTCGAGCTTGGCGTCGGGCAGGACCTCGTCCGGCTGGACGGCCAGGACGGTCCCCGACGATCCGGCGAGGAGCGCTAGGGCGACGAACGCGCGAGGGAGACGGGTCACGCTCATTCGGCGGGCGCCATGGTACCGGGAAGGGCCTTGGCCTTCTCCTTCGCCCGCGCGGGCGCGCCCACCCGCATCCTGCGGTCGGTGAGGGAGACCGCCCCGCCGAGCGCCATGACCACCGCGCCCAGCCAGATCAGCAGCACCAGGGGCTTGTAGTAGAGCCGCAGACCGATGGCCCCGCCGGGGACCATCTCGCCGAGGCTGGCATAGACCTGGCTGACGCCGACGGTGAGCAGACCGGATTCCGTCACGTTCATCTTGCGGCTCGGATAGAACCGCTTGCCCGTCTCCACGGTGCCGATGAAGTCGCCGGCCGTGTTGCGGATGGTGAGGAAGGCCGTGGTCTCCTCGTAGTTCTCCCCCGTGCGCGGGCCGACCCGGTCGAGGGTCGCCACGTAGGGGCCGGAGGCGAGGGATTCACCCGGTTTCACCGTGCTCAGGCCTTCCGTGGCCCAGCCCTGGGCGGCGATGCCGAGGACCACGATGCCGACGCCCGCATGGGCTAGGGCCGTGCCCCAGGCCGAGCGTGGCAGGCCGAGCCCCCGGCGCAGTACGGCGCTGGCGGTCCGCGCCCGACTGTTGCCGTAGCCGCGGGCCCGAGACACGATCTCCATGGCCGAGCCGACGATCAGGTAGGCGCCGAGGCCGATGCCGATGGGCGCCATCATCGGGCCACCCCAGGTCCAGGCCAGCACGGCGAGGCCGACGACGAGGGCGACGCCCATGGCGGCGAACAGGCGCTGGGAGGCGGCGTGCACGTCGCCGCGCTTCCAGGCCAGGGTCTGGCCGAAGGGGACGATGAGGAGGAGCGGGATCGCCAGGGGAATGAAGGTGTAGTTGAAGAAGGGCGGCCCCACCGAGATCTTCTCGGAGGTCAGGGATTCGAGGAGCAGCGGATAGAGCGTGCCGACGAAGACCGTGGCGCAGGCGGCGGCGAGGAACAGGTTGTTCATCACCAGGGCGCCCTCGCGCGAGATCGGCGCGAACAGGCCGCCCTGCCGCAGCATCGGCGCGCGCCAGGCGAAGAGGCTGAGCGAGCCGCCGATGAACAGGATCAGGATGGCGAGGATGAAGACGCCCCGCGTCGGGTCGGTGGCGAAGGAATGCACCGAGGTGAGGACGCCCGAGCGGACGATGAAGGTGCCCAGCAGCGACAGCGAGAAGGTGAGGATGGCCAGAAGCACCGTCCAGACCTTGAGCGCGTCGCGCTTCTCCATGACCACGGTGGAGTGGAGCAGCGCCGTGCCGGCGAGCCAGGGCATCAGCGAGGCGTTCTCCACCGGGTCCCAGAACCACCAGCCGCCCCAGCCGAGTTCGTAATAGGCCCAATACGAGCCCATCGCGATGCCCAGGGTCAGGAAGCTCCAGGCGATCAGCGTCCAGGGCCGCACGGCGCGTGCCCAGACCGCATCGATGCGGCCGTCGATGAGCGCCGCGATGGCGAAGGCGAAGGTGATCGAGAAGCCGACATAGCCGACGTAGAGGAGCGGGGGATGGATCGCGAGGCCGAAATCCTGCAGCAGCGGATTGAGGTCGTTGCCTTCGATCGGCGCCGGGCTGACCCGGGTGAACGGGTTCGAGGTCGTGATGATGAACAGCACGAAGACGAAGGTGATGAGGCCCTGGACCGCCAGGGTGTTGGCCCGCAGGACCGGCGGGACCGAGTTCCGGGCGACGGCGACCAGGGCGCCGAACAGGGCCAGGATGAGGACCCAGAGCAGCATCGAGCCCTCATGGTTCCCCCACACGCCGGAGAGCTTGTAGAGGAAGGGCTTGGCCGTGTGCGAGTTCTCGACCACGTTCTGGACCGAGAAGTCCGAGGTGGCATGCGCGTAGGTGAGCGCCGCGAACGAGAACAGGATGCAGGCGAAGGTGCCGAGCGCCGCCGGCGTCGCCACGGCGCGCAGGGCCGCGTCGCCCGAACGGGCCGCCCAGACCGGCATCACCGCCTGGACGAGGGAGAGTGCCAGCGCCAGCGCCAGCGCGAAATGTCCGACCTCGATCAGCACGTCGGATTGTCCTTCCTCACGGTCATACCGGTCATCGTTCGCTGCGCCGTCCGAGGGTCGGCTCGCCGTCGGCGGTCTTCACGCCCTCGGTGGCGTCCTTGCCGCCGGCCGCCGCCTTGGAGCCGCCTTCCTGCCACCGTCCCTGCGCCTTGAGCGCATCGGCGACCTCGCGGGGCATGTAGGATTCGTCGTGCTTGGCCAGCACGGTATCGGCGCGGAAGATGCCGCCCGGTTCGAGCCGCCCCTCGGCGACGATGCCCTGGCCTTCGCGGAACAGGTCCGGCAGCAGGCCGCGATACTGGACCTGGACCGTCGCGTTGGTATCGGTCACGGCAAAATCGATGTTCTGGTCCGGGCCGCGCTGGAGCGAGCCTTCCTTGACGAGGCCACCGAGGCGGAACCGCGTGCCCGGTGCCACGCCCTGCGCCGTCACCTCGGTGGGGGACCGGAAGAAGACGATCGACCCACTCATGGCGGACAGGATCAGGCCGAGCGCCAGGGCGAGCACGGCACCGCAGGCGGCGATCAGGATCAGGCGGCGGCTCTTGCGAGTCACGAGTTTCGTCCCGTTTCTGTTCCGGCGCCTCATTATGGGCGCTGAGGAGGCCCGGAATGGCGGATCCGGCTGTCCTGTCGTCTGGCGTCTCTCGGGTTTCGACCCCATGGCACTCCGGGTCAAGGGCCGTGGCCGGGGCGGATTGTCAGGGGGCGTCCCGCGTCCCGGCCCGGGTC
Organism: Methylobacterium sp. E-045; assembly: GCF_022829685.1. Taxonomy (GTDB): domain Bacteria; phylum Pseudomonadota; class Alphaproteobacteria; order Rhizobiales; family Beijerinckiaceae; genus Methylobacterium. Next base: position 21,756 of record NZ_JAKSYE010000087.1, on the reverse strand, counting down.
ACGGCTTGTCGTTGCCGCCGCGCAGGCCGAGTTCCTGGGCCAGGATGTCGAGCTTCTCCATGGCGCGGGCATCCGGGCTGAGGGCCATGCGGCCCCGGTCGAGGGCATGGCTCGCCTGCTGGCGCTCGCCCAAGACGCTGTACGAACGCACGAGACGCAGCCAATCATCCACCGTGCCGCCCTTCGAGGCGAGGCGCCGGTCGAGGCCGGCGACCATGCCGCGGATGGCCGCGTCCCGTTCGGGAGCGGGCATCGCCTTCACGGCGGCCACGGCGGCATCCGTCCCGGCGCGTTCGGCCGCATCGGCAGCGGTCACCGGCGGCGCCGCCGGCCCCGAGGCGAGGCCGAACTCGCGGGCGAGGTCGTCGAGCTTGGCTCCGGCCTCCGCATCGGTCCCGATCGCGGTTCGGGCCCGGTCGAGGGTCGCCTTCATTTTCTCGCGATCGCCGAGGACGCCGTAGGACCGGACGAGCCGCACCCATTCGTCGGCGGTGCCGCCCTTTTCGGACAGACGCCGGTCGAGGCCCTCCACCATGCCCCGGATCGCCGCGTCACGATTGGCGGCGGGCATCGCCTGCAGCGCGGCCGCGGGGCCGGCCTCCGGGGGCTTGGCTTCGAGGGGCTTGGTTTCGCGGGGCTTGGCCTGGGAGGCTTCCGGACCGGGTGCGCCGGGCCTGGCCGTCGCGGCCGGCGCCTCGCCGTTCAGGCGGGTCAGGGTCTCGCGCACCAGGGGCAGCCAGGGCGCATCGGCCGGGGCGCTTTCCATGAGGGCGGTCAGCTGCCGGACCGCGCCGGGGATGTCGCCTTCGAGTTCGGCGGCGCGCGCGAGGTAGAAGCGCGGCTTGGCGGCGCTGGCATCGAGGCTCGCCGCGCGCTCGAAGATCTCCTTCGCGCGCGGCGTCACGGTTCCGTTGGCGCCGGCGACCAGGGCCTCGCCCCAGTCGGAGAGGCGCTGTGGCGACTCGCCCAGGACGCGGGTCGCGGCCTCGTAGGCATGGGCAGCATCGTCGAAGCGGCCGAGGCGGACATAGACCGGCGCGAGCACCGCCCAGCCGCGGCCATCGCTCGGATCGCTGGCGAGCCTCGCCTCGATCTGGCCGATGGCCTTGAGCATGTCCTGTCCGCCGGACTGTACCGCCTGACGGTCGGCGGCGGTCTGGGACGGCATGTGCGGCGAGCCGTAGATCCCGTAGGCGATGAGCGCCACGAGGGGGATCGTCGAGAGCGCGAAGGCCGAGGCCGCGCGACGCTGGCGCAGGGCCGGCTCGGCGATCCCGTCGGAGACGGAGTCGGGGGCCGCGCGGCTGGCCCGCAGGAGGCGGCGGGCCGCCTCGGTGCGGGCGGCCTCGGCCTCGCCGGGGGCGATCAGCCCGCGCGTCAGGTCGCGCTCGATCTCGCGGAGCTGATCCTCGTAGAAGCCGGTCTCGGTGGCGAGCGCCCCGGCCTGAGGCGGGGGACCGGCGTCGGCGCGCCGTACCCTCGACCACAGCGACATCGGCCAGAGCAGGGCCAGCACGGTGCCCCCCGTCATCACCGCCAGTATGAACCAGATCGCCGTCATCTCACCCCGAACTCATGCCACACCATGTAAGCGCCGGACGAGTCCGAGCGCAGGGACCGGTCCGGCGACACGGTGTCACGCGAACCTGTGCCGTGTCAGGCGGGCCGGCCCCGGCGGCATCCCCGCCTGAAACACCATTCGGGAGGTTTCGCATAGCCCGGCGCTCATCCCGCGCTGGCATTCGGCGCGTCTCCGGGCACTTCGATCACCGCCCGGACGCCTCCGAGCGTCGCCTCCTCCAGGCGGAACCGGCCGCGATAGAGGGCGGCCAGATCGGCGACGATGGAGAGGCCGAGGCCCGAACCCGGCTTGGTCTCGTCGAGCCGCCGGCCGCGGCCGAGCACCGCCGCGCGGTCTTCCGGCTGCAGGCCCGGTCCGTCATCCTCGATGGAGACGAGGAGGTGGGGATAATGGTGCTCGCTCACCGTCTCCGCCCGGATCGAGACCCGGCTGCGCGCCCATTTCGAGGCGTTGTCCACGAGGTTGCCGATCATCTCCTCGAAATCCTGGCGCTCGCCGCGAAAGCGCAGGCCCGGCGGCACGTGGACCTCGTAGGCGATGTCCTTGTCGCGGTAGATCTTGCCGAAGGTGCGCACCAGGCCCGCCAGGGCCGGCTCCACCTCGGTGGAGGTGCCGAGGGTGCCGGCGAGCGCCGCCGCCCGCGCCCGGTCGAGATGGTAGTTCACCTGGTCGCGCATCACCGCCGCCTGCTCGCGGATCTTGACGGCGAGGTCTTCCTGCGCGTCGCTGGCGCCGACCTCGTTGACGATGATCGACAGCGGCGTCTTCAGGGCATGGGCGAGGTTGCCCACCTGCGTGCGCGCCCGCTCCAGGATCTCGCGGTTGGTCTCGATCAGGAGGTTCACCTCGCCGGCGAGGGGGGCGATGTCGCGGGGATACTCGCCGTCGATCCGGTCGGCCTCGCCCCGGCGGATCGCGCCGAGCGCGGTGCGGAGCTTGGCCAAGGGCGCCAGGCCGAAACGGATCTGCAGCAGGGTCGTCAGCGCCAGGAACAGGCCGAGCAGGCCGAACGTCACCATCAGCGAGAAGCGGAAGCGGCCGACATCGTTCTCGATCTCGTCGGCCGGGCCGGCGACGCGCACGGTGTAGCGTCCCTCCTCGCCGAGATCGACGTCGCGCTCGATGATGCGCAGGGGCCGGTCGTCCTGGGCCTTGCCGTAGCCCTGGCGGATCTGGCCGATCCCGGCATTGTTGTCCGGGGTGCCCGCCGGCTTCAGGGGCACGCCCACGAGGGAGCGCGAGGTGCGCAGGTCGCGCGGGCGCGCATCCGGCCGCCCCACCTGCCAGTACCAGCCCGAGAGCGGCAGGTCGAAGCGCGGGTCGCTCAGGTTGAAGGAGCGGCTCTCGGGATCGTTGGGCGAGACGAGGTCGGTGGCGAGGTTGTTGGCGTAGACGAGGAGCCGGCTGTCGAAGGAGCGCTCGGTGTTCTCGCGGTAGAGCGTGGTGAGGATCCAGGCCGCGATCAGCAGGATCGCCGAGCTCGCGATCAGCGCGGAGCCCGCCAGGCGCACGGCGATGGAACGCCGCCGGAACGGCAGCCAGGAGGGGAAGGCGGTCACGCCGGTCTCGTCGTCATGATGGTGCGGCGGTTCCGCTCTGCTTGAAAGACGTGTCGTACCGTCTGTAACATCATCCGAATGGAGATGCGGCGATGGCCTTCGACATCGATGATCCCGAGACCGAACTGCTTGTGAAGATCTTGGCGGGGCGCTGGCGCGTTTCGCCGGAGGAGGCGATCAGGCGTGCGCTCGCCAACGAGTTGCAAGAGACCTCACGGCAAGAGACCTCACAATTCCGGGATCCGTCCGTCGTCGGACGCGGCGATAGGGGCGAGGGTGTCGAGCGGTCCGGCGGATGAGACCGCCGATGCCGGTACGGAGTCGTCCGCCCCCTGAAACAGGCGGTCGTCCCACCAGCACGGCTGATGAAGCCCCACCGTGATCCTGCCGAAATCCGGATGGTCCGGGTTGATGAGGATATTGGTGCTCACGCGCGCCACGACGCTCGGGACGAACAGAAGCAGCGACCGGCGAGATCGGTGCCATGCCTCGCCGAACATACGGGATGAGAGGCAATCGGGATGATCCCATCCCGGCACCGCAGGTTGAGACAGCACCTCGTAGGAGAGACCGGCCGACAGAAGGATCTCGACGTAGTGCTGATTGGGCGGCAGTCGCCCACTGCCGTGGACGAGCTTTTCGAGCATGGATGTGGAGTAGTCGGCCGACGCATAGATCATCGGGCTTGCCGGCGTGTTCCAGCGGCCGGGGAAGAGACGTGACCCGGTCGGATCGAAGATTGCGTACTCGCCGTCGGGATCTCCAATTCGATAGGCCTTCTGCGCCTGCGCGAGCCTCTGACCGCTCACGCGGCGGAGCCATACTTGAGCCGGCCGAGGACGGCTTCCACGCGCGGTCCGCCGAACTCGGATTCCAGCGCGACCTCGAGGGGCGGCCGGTTCTCGAGGAGGGGATGAGGGCGGTGGAGGAAGTCCCTGGCGGCGTCATCCGATTTCCAGACATCGCGGGCCATCGCCCAGACCTTGGCAAGGCGCACCACCTTCGCGCCTTCGTGCGGGGTCAGCCGTGCCTTCGCTTCCGCGCGGCGCCGGTTGAGCGTGGCCCGTGCCACGAAGTTGAAGGCGAATGTCCGATCGTCGGGAGCGACGGCGGAAGAGAGCCGGTCGACGGAGGCCACCGGCAGTCCCGCCGTGACCTGCGCAATGACATTCGCGTCCGTACTTTCGCCGAACCTCGGTCCTTCGAAGCCGAGAACGTCGGCAACGGCTGCCCCGCCCGCAACATCGTGGCTCGCCATGTCGTGCTCCTGTCTCATCTGAGCTGATTATGAGGCTCATGTGAGACGGGAGCAAGGGGTGTGGAGACTCCGCCCCCTACACCCGCGGCGCGGGCTGGTTCGGGTCGACGAGGTAGCCCAGGCCGCGCACGGTCTGGATCAGGTCCACCGCGAGCTTCTTGCGCAGACGCCCGACGAAGACCTCGATCGTGTTGGAATCCCTGTCGAAATCCTGGTCGTAGAGATGCTCCGTCAGCTCGGCGCGGGAGACCACGCGGCCGGTATGGTGCATCAGGTAGGCGAGCAGGCGGTATTCGTGGCTCGTGAGCTTGATCGGGTTGCCGTCCACGTAGACGCGGCCCGAGCGGGTATCGAGCACCACCGGCCCGCAGGAGATCTGGCTCGTGGCATGGCCGGTGGCCCGGCGCAGGAGGGCGCGCACGCGGGCCATCAGCTCCTCCATGTGGAAGGGCTTGGTCACGTAATCGTCGGCCCCGGCATCGAAGCCGTCGACCTTGTCCGACCAGCGGTCGCGGGCGGTGAGGATGATCACCGGCGTCTTGATGCCGGCGCGCCGCCATTTCTGCAGCACGGTGACCCCGTCCGCCTTCGGCAGGCCCATGTCGAGGATGATCGCGTCGTAGGGCTCGCTCTCGCCGAGATAGGCGCCCTCTTCGCCGTCGAAAGCCTTGTCGGCGACGTAGCCGGCCTCCTCGAGCGCGCTGACCACTTGCCGGTTGATGTCCCGGTCATCCTCGACGACGAGCAGACGCACTGCGATTCACTCCCAAGATGAGGCGGCGGTGAAGCCCCCGTCGCGCAGAACGATAGGCGCCCCGCCTTTATTTGCCGATAACCCGCCCCGTGCTGGCATCCACCAGCACGTGGATGAACTGTCCGTCCCGGCGCAAGGCCGTCAGGAGATAGGCGAGGCCGTCCTCGTACCGGCAGAGCCGGGCGCGCTGGATCTCGGCCCGGGAGATCACCGTCCGCGCGGCGCGGATCGCGGCCACCGGCTCGATCACCCGCTTGTCCGCCACCGCCTCGCGCAGGTCCGCCGGGCTGAGACAGCTCTCGCTCGGCGGGACCGGGTGCATCGGCGCCGAGACCTCGGCCGGTCCGGGCGTCATCGTCTCCTCCGCCAGCGTGCGAATCGGCCCCGTCGCGAAGGCCGCGACGGTCAGGCCGATGAACAGCAGGGCGAGGAGGATGCGCATGAGCCGAGTTAATGGTCTTCGGGCACTGAATGCGCCCTGAATGCGGGGCCTGCCGGGCTCCGTGTCCGACGGATCGGATCGTGGCGCGACACGCGGTGAGCGGGCAAGCCGATGGCACGCCATCCGGTTCCCGGACGGGGGCGTCACGAGGGGCCGGCGCGCTGCGCGACGAGGCGCTGCAGGACGAGGCCGAGGAGGTGCTGACGGTCGATATGGTCGAGGGCCGCCCGGCACAGGTCGGTCATCGAGCGCTCGAAACGGGTCTCGGCGGCCCGGAGGCGGCCGGAGGCGGCGCTCAGCCGCGAGGAGGACGGGAAGAGGCGGGTCATCGGGCATTCTCCGAGGGAGGGTACGTTGGGGAAAGGGTCGGGGCCATCGTTGCGCGCGATGGCGCTCGGCAGGCTTCGCGGACGCGACCCCCGGCTCTGCGACGCGAACCGGCCCCGAGCGTCATCGGCCGTCGTGGCGGGTGTCCGACAGGCGGCGCAGGATTTCGTCGAACTTCTCCCGCGCCCGCTCGTCGCTGCGGTCGACGCCGCGCGCGATCTCGCTCGCGAGACGGGACAGGTCTTCGAGCACCCGCGTCCGGCTCTCGATGGCCAGCGCCACGGCGGAATTCGCCTGGGAGGCCCGTTCCAAAGCCGTCGCGGTGGCGCCGGCATCGCCGATACGGGCCTCCTGGGAGCGGCCCACCTCCCGGTAGAGGTGCAGGCAGGCCAAGCCGAGAAGCGTGGCGACGATCCAGCCCGCACCCTCCTCCGAGAACAGCAGGCGGACGGCTTCGAGCGTGATCCTGTCCATGGGATCCTCCCTCCCGCTGCCCCGGGAACGCGATTCAGGTCGGCGATACCCGGTCCCGGCCCGCCCGCAGGGCGTCGAGGGCGGGGGGCAGGGTGTTGCCGGTGGTGGCCTCCTCGTCGAGGGGCAGGCTGCGGAAGACCTTTTCCGCGAGACCCTCCGCCCCGCCCGCCGCCGTCACCAGCCAGGCCGGCGCCTGGTCGAGCGCCCGCTGGACCGCCTGCGCGATCACCGCCGACCCCACAGGCACGGACAGGGTCCGCCCGCGTACCGCGCCGGCGACCGCGTTGACCGCGTAATCGCCGACATTGCGCACGAGGCGCTCCACGAGGGAGGTGGTGATCAGCACCTGCAACGGGCCGGCGATCCGCGCCACGGCAGCGGTCGCGGCGGTGATGGCGAGCGGCACCAGGAAGGCGGTGATCAGTTGGGCGAGCGCGATCGCGGCGTCGCCCCACGGCAGGAGGATGGCGGCGTCCGGGGACGAGGCCATGCAGGGCGCGGCGGCGCAGGAGGAGAGGAGCGCGGCAAGGACGGTCAGGACGAAGGACGAGGATGTCATGGCGATCTCCGGGACTGCGGGACGGGAGCAAACGGGGCCGATCAGGTTCGGGCGAAGGGCCCGAACAGAGCCCGGAACGAGGCCTTGAGGCGCGCCCAGGCCCCGGCGGGGGGCGGGCGCGGTGCTCCGCTGGGGCGGCGCGGACCGCACCGAGGGCGCGCGGGGAAGGGGGCGGCGCTCCGAGCCGAGGACCGTGCCCGGAACGATCCCCGGCCGCTCCTCCGGCCGCTCTTCGGGGCGCCCCGGCACCGGGCCGGCCGGCAGCGCTGCCGCTTCGGCCGGGCACGGGATCGCTGTGGGATCGGTGGAGCGCGCGCGCGGCAGGGCGGTCGCGTAGGGCGTCCGGAACTGGTCGTATTCGGCCCGTCGGCGCGGGAACAGGGAGGAGGGCCGGTTCCACATCAGGATCGCCTCGGCGGCGCCCGCCCGGTCACCGGCCTTCAGGCGCCGCACGACGGTCGAGCGACGGAACGCGCCCTCGCCGATGTTGAAGCAGAGGGAGACCAGGGCATCGAAGGCATGGTCGGGCAGATCGGCGGGCGCCACCGCCGCGACGGCGCGCACGAAGCGGACGACATCGCGGGCGAAGACGGCGTCGCAGTCCGCCGCCGTCAGGCGCAGGCCCGGCGTCACCGCGGGTGGCCCCGCCGCGCCGGTATGGCCGATGCCGATGGTCCAGATGCCGACGGAATCGCGGTAGGCATCGAGGCGCCGTCCCTCGCGGGCGACGAGCACGGCACGGCCGATGGCGCTGAGGTCCATGGTTCACTCCGGGTTTGGAAACGGGGGGAGGCGCGTCGTCCGGCGACGCGCGAACCGGTCAAGGCGCCGCTCGCCGAGAAGAGGACGCCTCCTTCCGGGCGGTTCAGGGCAGGGCGAGGCCCCAGAACGCCGTGTCGGCGGCGAGGATGCCCCCATCGGCGCCGGTGACATGCGCGAACACCTCCACCGTGTCGCCCGCGGCCAGGGCGAGGGTCGCCGTGAGGGCGAGGGTCGAGACGCCGTCCACGAGACCGGTCACGCCCGCCCGGGCGCGCGGGGACGCCGCGCCGTTGCGGTAGAACCGGGCCTGGAGCGCGGTGGGCGACGCACTGCCGATCCTGCGGTAGGCGAGGCCCGCGCCGAACGTGTAGGTGCCGTCCTCGGGTGCGACGAACCGGTTCGTCGCGGGCACGAACGCGCCCTGGTCGTTCACGTCGGCGGTGTTGAACGCCACCTTGGTCCAGGTGTCCGCCGGAATCGTCGTGTTCGCGCTCATGGAGGCGGCGAACCGGGGCAGGTTCGTGAGGCGGGACCAGCGCGTCCCGTTATGGCCCTTGAACGCGGCGGCGGTGCCGTCGAACAGGATCTGCCCGGGCGCGAGGCCTTGTGCCGGCGTGCCGGTGCGGGAGACGAGTTCGAGGGCGCCGTTGCCCCTGAACTTGACCACGGAGCGGCGCGTGCTCGTGCCGATCTCCGTGGTCTGGAAATCCACCAGCGTGCCCTGAGCCGTGGCCGTGAAATCTTCCTCGGCGACGCCGTTGAAGGTGACCATGTTGCCGGAAAACCCGCCCGTCGCCTGGTAGCCCCGGCCGAAGAAGCCGAAGAACCGGTCGCCGGCGAGGATGCCGGTGGGGGCCGCCGGGGTGCCGCGGGCGATGCGTGCGGTGATGTTGGCCACCGGCGAGCCGGCGCTGTAGCATTCGAGCTGGAGCAGGGCGGACGTCGACGAACCCGAGACGAAGAGCGGGGCGGTCGGCACCGGGCCGCCGGGCGCCGCAGCCGAACCGAACCCGACGTAGCCGTTATTCCCCAGCGCCCGCCAGGCGTGGCTCCAGGTGTTGCCGTCCGCCGAGACCTTTGCCGTCAGGCTGTCGTCGCCGACGAGGCCGATCTCGGCGCGGCCGGAGAAGCCCGTCTGCAGGAGCAGCGACAGGACGTTGCCGATGGCAGCCTTGTTCAGGGCGAACCGCAGGTCGCCGCTGCCGCCCTCTGCCGTGGCACGCGCCGTCCACAGGGCCTTGTTGAGCTTGGCCGAGAACGGGTTCTCCGCATCCGCCTGGGTGCCGAGGCCGAGGAGGGCGAGGTTCTGCAACGCGGAGATCGTCCCGGAGAGGACGGTCCAGGCGGTGCCGTCGAAGCGGTAGAAGGCGTCCTCGTCGGCCAGATAGGCGAGCCATCCGGCCCGCGGCGCCAGCCCGTCCCAGACCCCGTCGTGGAAATGGACGATGCGGCCGGAGAGCCCGGTCCAGGCGCCGGTGGGTGCGGCGCCGGCGACGAGGTAGCGGTCTCCCTCCACGGGGTCGGGCGGCGGCGCCGTCAGGTCCTTGTCGAGGCAGGCGAGCTGCACGAGCCTGTCGAGGATCACCAGGGCCTCGTTGTGGGTGACGTGTTTTCCCGCCTGCGCCGCCGCGATCAGCGGCAGGGCCAGGTTGTCAGTCGTCAGCGACATGGGGTGACTCCGGGTCGGTCGGGTCGCTCAGGCGGAGCGCACGGGCAGGAGGGCGCGGCGGCTCGGGCCGGGTCCGGCGACGGTGCCGACCTGGGCGACGCTCACGTCGAGGAGGGTCTGCGGCGCGCCGAAATCGGCGCTCTCGTCGGCGTTGGCGTAGAGCAGCGCCGGCTCGGTCGTCCGGGCGGTCCGCAGGGTCGATCCGTCCGCCGCGTGGATCTCGACGAGGTAGGTCTCGCCCGGTTCGTCCCGCGGTATGTCCACCGGCTCCCAGCCATCCGCGTCCCGCCGCGCCCGGCGGAGCCAGGACAGCCGGATCCCGTCGGCCTCCCGCCGCGCGGCCGGATGCACGGGTGCCAGCGGACGAAGCGGCAGGAGGCCGGCGCTCGCCTGCAGCTCCACATAGCTCGGATCGCCGGGGTCGCGGGCGGCCGGCCCGATCCGGTAGCGGAACGGCCGGCCGGCCTCGTCGAGCCGGTCCAGCAGGGGCACGACCGCCCCGTCGTCGAGGCGCACCACGAGGCAGCCGGGCGGATTCGCGCGCCGGCTGAGATCCTCGCTCCCCATCAGGCCGCGCAGAAGCCGACTGAGGCGATAGGTGCCGGGGCCGATCAGTTCGGCGCCCGCCGCCGCGATGATCTCGATTCGACCATCCTCGCCCACGAGGGCGAACAGGTTGCCGCCCGAGAGCGCATCGCCCTCCGCGATCGAGGACAGGGCACCGGCATGGCGCAGGCGCACATCGAGGCGGGTTCCCCGGTCGAAGCGCCAGAGCGGTCCGGGCGGCAGCGGGGTCAGGGTCTCGCCGAGGCAGGCGGGATAATCGACGGTGCGGTGCATGCCGAGGGGGCCGTCGGTCCCGGCCGAGCGCCAGACGGCCGTCTCGCCGGGCCAGGGATCGGCCGAGACCGCGAGGTATTGCAGGATCGTCGGGCTGCCCCTGTCCACGGGCAGGTCGAGGACGCGGGCGAAGGGCCGCCCGGCCATGGACGGGGGCGGCCGGTATCCCCTGTCGTCGGGGCTTCGGTTCGGGCCGAGGCGAGAGCCGTGGGCCGGCACCGCGCGGGTCTCGATCCGCCGCGCGCCGGCGCTGTCGGCGATCCGCACGATCCGATGGGGCAGCGGCGCGCCGGGCAGGGCCAGGAGGTCGCCGGGCACCAGGTCGATCCGGCGCGGGCTCACCCCGAAACCGGCGCTGTCGCGTCCGGCGATGGCCGTGTCGAGGAGCGCCTCGGCCAGCGCTTCGGCGCTCCCCCGGCGGGTGACGATGGGGGCGTCGGCGTGGCTCTCGCGCCGCCTCAGGCCGGTGGGACGGATCGCCGAGGCGGTGGCGGTCCGGTAATCGGCGCTCTGCCCGTCGCAGAAGGCGAGGGTGAGCGCGCGGGGCAGTTCGGATTCCTCGGCCCGGACGAAGCTCAGGGGCGCCCGGTCCCGCTCCGCGAGCACGAGGTCGGCGGCCGCCAGGATGATCGGGCTCTCCCGGCGCGGGCCGCGAATCTCGAGCCGGCCCCCCACCGCCGAGACGTCGAGCCCGTAGACCTGGGCGAGCGGCTCCAGGGCGCCGCGCGCCGACATCGGCCGGTCGATGACGTAGCCGTCGAGGAAGGCATCGGCGGCGATCCGGGCCGGTGCCGTGATGCCGAGATCGGCGAGGATCGCGCCGATGAGACGGTCGAGCTCCAGCCCTTCGATCCGTCCTGTGATCCAGTGACCCAGGGACCAGTTCTCCGCATCCGCCCAGACCGTGTCGAAATCCGGGAAGGCCGGGAAGGGTCGCGCGTCCCAGCACCAGACAAAAACGGAGCCCGGCGACACCATCGGGCCGCCATAGACGGGGGAGACCGGGTTGTGAGCCGGCTCGAAACCCGGCAGCGCCGCATCGAAGCGGGTGAGGATGGCGGTGAGTCCGCGGGCCTGGATCAGGTCGTCGCGGGTATTGGCGGAAAAGGGCGGGGCGGCGTTCTCGGAGGATTTCGCGTCGGGAAAGACGTTGGGGCCGTTGGTGCCCCTGTCCACGGCGGGCACGCCGATCTCGGTGAGCCAGATCGGCTTGGATCGGGGAACCCAGGCCGTGGTGCCGGTCTCGACCCCGCCGTCGCGCTCCCGATGCGGGTTCGACCACCACGAGACGAGGTCCTTGGCCCGGTAGATCCAGGGCTTGGCCGCCGCACCGTCGGTGATGGGGGTGCGCAGCTGCGCCCGCCGGTCGGCATCATCGGCATAGTACCAGTCGAAGGCCTCGCCGGCCCCGAGGCGGCGCTTCAGATAGGCCGTGTCGTAGAGGCTGTCGGTCTCGGCGAGGTCGGCATGGGTGGCGCCGTCGCGCCAGTCGCTGATGGGCGGATAGTAATCGATGCCCACCGCCGCGATGGCGGGATCGGCAAACAGCGCGTCGAGGGGAAACCGCACGGTGGCGCCGCCGTCGCGGACATGGGCGCCGTACTCGGTCCAGTCGGCGGCATAGACCAGGGCGACGCCGGCCCCGAGGCGGGTGCGCACCTCCTGGGCGAGGGTGCGGAACGCCTCCACCGCCGGATAGCCGCCGTCCTCGCCCCGCACGCGGGTGAGGCTCGGGAACTCGCTGCCGATGATGAAGCCGGAGAGCGAAACCCCGTCCGCCGCCCAGGCGGCGGCGAGGTCGGCGTAATGCAGGAGGAAGCGGCGGTAGCCGTCGGGATTGTTGAAGAAGGCCTCCACCTGCGCCGCCGCGGCGGCGGTCCCGTCCGGGCTGCCCGGCCGGCCGGGGGCCGGCGAACAGGTGATGCGCCCCCGCCAGGGATAGGGCGGCTGGCGGCCGGCGCCCGCGTCGCGCGGATCGGGCAGGGTGTTGCCGGCGGGCACGTCCATCATCACGAACGGGTAGAGCACGACCTCGAGGCCGCGGCGGCGCAGCTCGGCGACGAGACGGCCGAGGCCGGCATCGGAGGGCGTGCCGCCATAGGCCGCGCCTCCCGCGGGCGCGGTCGAGACCGTCTCCACCTCCTCGCGGGTCAGCCCGGCGACGCTCCAGGTGTCGCCGAGGGTCGCCTTGTCCGGCCGGTCGACCTTGGGGGTCACCGTGCACGCGCCGGCGCGCAGGTCGCTCCCGAACCAGCTCGTCACCACCGAGATTCGGGCGAGGCGCGGGCACAAGGCCTGGAGGGCGTCGAGGGAGGCGGTGACGTCGCTCACCTCCTGGAACTGGAACCGGTTGGCGGCCTTGGTGGCGCCGAAACCCGCATCCTCGGCGACCGGGCGGGGATCGAGGCCGAATTCCGTGGAGCCGGGAATGAGGCAGACCGCGCGGATCATGCCCGCGAGCCCCTCCACGGGGCGGATCACCTCGAAGGCCAGCTGCGGCACGCGGTTGCCGAACTCGGCGAGCGCCAGACGCTCGAACACGACATAGGCGAGGCCGCGATAGGCCGGCGCCCGGTCGGCGCCCTCCTTGGCGACGATGAGCGGATCCGGCGCCTGATCGGCGCCGCCCCGGTGCAGGCGGTAAGTCAGGGTGGTGAGGTCGATCTCGCGGCCATCGGCCCAGACCCGGCGGACATGGGCGATCTCGCCCTCGCACAGCCCCACCGCGAGATCGGCGAAATAGGCATAGGTGGTGGTCACGGTCTTCTGGCCGCCGCCGCCCTTGCCTCCGGACGCGGCGCGCTGGACGCTGGTATTGGCGACCTCCAGCGGGCGCGTCGCCCAGATCAGCGTCCCGCCGACCTTGGCGCGGCCGTAGACCCGCTTGATCGGCTCGCCCTCCGTGGAGGCGAGCCCGGCCACATCGGTGAGGCGCGGCCCTTCGACGACGCGCGGCCCGGCCCGCGACCCGAACAGGGCCGTGTCGATCGCGCCGCCGGCCACGGCGCCCAGCGTGCCGAGCACGGCCCCGCCGATCGGGCCGCCCAAAGCCGTCCCCAAGGCCGCCCCGGCCGTCTGCAGGATGAGCGTGGCCATACGGGAGGTCTCCGGGAGGGAGGGGATGTTTTGGCGCGGCCGCGCTCCTTGGCTCGCCATACAAAATCTTGTATAAAGAGGCGTGGCCGAGCGATCCAAAGACGTCGTGTTTGTCGGAAACTCGCTCGATCAGCTCCGGGCGTTTCCGCTTTCGGCCAGGCGCAAGGCCGGACATCAGCTCGACAGAGTACAGTCCGGTCACGAACCCGATGATTGGAAGCCGATGACGTCAATCGGGATCGGTGTCCGAGAGATTCGCCTGCACGAGGCGACGGGGGCCTACCGGGTCATCTACATCGCGAAGCTGGCGGACTCCGTCTTCGTCTTGCATTGCTTCAAGAAAGTGACACAGAAGACGAGTCCCAAGGACATCGCGGTCGCCAAAAGCCGCTACGAGACTTTGATCAGGGACATGGCACGATGAGTGGGCAGGCATTCACGAGCGTCTGGGACGCAATCGAGGACAGTTCGGCCGAGGCCGAAAACATGAAGCTTCGCTCTTCGCTCATGATCGCTTTGCAGAATCACATTGCCGGCGAAGGTCTGAGCCAGACCGAAGCTGCCAAAATTCTCGGCGTGACGCAGCCGCGCGTCTCGGATCTGATGCGCGGCAAGATCGATCTGTTCGCGATCGATTCCCTCGTGAACATGCTCGGCTCCGTCGGCCTTCACGTCGAGATCCGCGTCTGCAAGGCAGCCTAAGGGGCGGCGCGCCAGACGGTGTCAGGGACACTCAGTTCATCGCGCCGGTTCGCGCGCATCGCCTCTCCCCGCGTGCGGAGAGAGGGGAAGCGCGCGTCCCGGTTAAGGCGGAACGTCAACCGTCGCTGCCCTAACACATGCGAAAGCTCTCACAAGACGCCATCGCCATGCTCGCCTCCCTCGATCGGAGCACGCCATGACAGAGTTCACGCCCTTCGATGCTTCGGAGTATCTCGGCACTGACGAAGCCATCGCCGAGTATCTCGCAGCCGCCCTCGAAGATCCGGATCCCCAAGTGTTTCTCGCGGCGCTCGGCGATGTGGCCAAGGCGCGGGGCATGACGCAGATCGCCAAGGATTCCGGGCTTGGCCGGGAAAGTCTCTACAAGGCGCTCTCCCCGGGCTCGAAGCTCCGCTACGAGACCGTCCGCAAGGTCATGGACGGGCTCGGCGTGAAACTCACCGTCCTGCCGCACGCCTGAAGCGGGACACACGCGCCCGGGAGGCGGTGGTTCAGGGTGGTGAGGTCGATCTCGCTGCCATCCATCGGCCCACACCCGCCGGTCGGTGCGCATCCCCTCGCCCCGCTCGCGGGGCTACAGGATTCACACATCTCCTCGACGGCTATTTTTATCTAGCCGAAAGGCATCGAACATGAGGCGCGACCGTCTCCCTCTCCTGAAAGGAGAGGGCTGGGGTGAGGTGTGGTCCACATCCGGAAAGGTCACACACCTCACCCTGTCCCTCTCCTTCCAGGAGAGGGGACCCGCGCATTCCGCGAGATGTGCGAATATCGTAGGCTCGCGGGGGGGGGGGGGAAGCGTACATCTCGGTCAAAGCAGGTTCACACCGCCGCATTCCCAATCTCAGGCATCCGGAAACCGGAACACATGCGCCAGGTGCCGGCGCCACCATCGTGTGAGGGCGACCTCCGTCACTGCCGCGCCGTCATGGGCGTGGATCATCGTCCCGGCTCCGCTGGCGAGGGCGCAGTGCTTGGCCGGCAGATGCGAGCGGAAGGCGAAGAGCAGGATGTCGCCCGCCGCCGGCTCGTATCCGGCGTCGGGGCAGGGCATCGCAACGAGGTGGCGCCGGGCCGCCTCCGCCATCGGGTCGGTGCCGCCGGCGGCGGATTCCGCCCAGGACGCCGAATAGGGCGGCGCGGTCTCGGGCTCCGGACCGAGGAGCCCGCGCCAGACGCCCCGCACCAGGCCGAGGCAATCGCAGCCGACGCCCTTGAGGGAGGCCTGGTGGCGATAGGGCGTGCCGATCCAGCCCCGTGCCTCGGCGACGATCCGGTCGGAGCTTGCCATGATCGTCTCCTTTGCCGGCTCAACGGAACAGGCTGCCGCCGTCGAGGGCGGTGCCGGGGCCGGCGGCTCCGCGGATGACGAAGTCGTTGCCGGGCATGTGCGGAAAGCCCTGAAAGTTCATCGCATTGGCGAAGGTGCCGGCACAGGTGGCGAGGCGCTTGTTGTGCTTGCACGAGAAATAGCCCGCAAATACGAGATTTATGACCGCAGTATGATCCATAGTTGGCCCGTTGGTATTATAATCGCTGTATTGCAGCCTTCGCGAAGCGGCGTATTTCGCTGGTAGGACTGCTTCCGGGCTACACTTGTTTGCTGAGTAGCGCGCTTCAACGTGCTGCTATTAGAGGCTGAAGGCCGGCATCTGCCGGGCACGGCTCTAGTCATCTTCCATCCGCAAGGACCAGGCGCGTCAGCCTGACTTCGGCAAGTGGCCTGATTCCATCTGGTGGCCCAGGTTCAAAGCTGGTGCCCTCAGCGGTCGTTTGATGATGGCAGGGCGAGCGTACAGCACCAAGTCGCTCGGTTCCGTTGGCCAGAAAATGACCTATGGCGCAGGCGGCTGGTAGCCGAGCGACGAGTGCGGTCGGACGGTGTTGTAGTGCCTCCGCCAGTGCTCGATCACGACGCTGGCTTCCTTCAGTGCCTAGAACACCTCGCCGTTGAGAAGTTCATCCCGCAGCTTCGCGTTGAAGCTCTCGCAATACCCGTTCTCCCAGGGACTGCCCGGCTCAATGTAGGCGGTCGTTGAGCCAACCGCTGCGATCCAATCTCGGACAGCTTTTGCGATGAACTCCGGCCCGTTGTCCGAACGGATATGTCCGGGCACACCGCGCAGGCTGAACAAGTCCGAGAGCACGTCGATCACGTCCAGCGCCTTGAGCTTACGAGCGATCCGGATAGCCAGGCACTCGCGGGTGAACTCATCGACGACGTTCAGCATCCGGTACTTGCGACCGTTGTGCGTGCGGTGCTCGACGAAGTCGTAGGACCAGACGTGGTCGGGACGCTCCGGCCGCATACGCAGGCACGAGCCGTCGTTGAGCTAGAGGCGCGACCGCTTCGGCTGGCGAGCCGGCACCTTGAGCCCCTCTCGTCGCCAGATCCGTTCGACCCGCTTCATATTCACCGTCCAGCCGTCACGCCGGAGCAAAGCCGTGGTCCGACGGTAGCCGTAGCGCCCATACTGCAGAGCCACGGCGACGATGGCGGCCGTCAGAGCGGCCTCGTCTTCGACCAGGACGGCGCATTTGCGCTGGGTCAAACGATGCTGACCCAGGATACGACAAGCGAAGCGTTCGGACACGCCGTGCTCGGCAACGACGTAGTCGACACAAGCCCGGCGGCGAGCCGGGCTAAGAAGTTTTGCTGGCGCTGCCCTTCGGGTCCCGAGGCCACCTCCTTGAGGATCAGCTTCTCCAGGGTCAGATCGGAGATCGCCCGGCGGAGGCGCTGGTTCTCGATCTCCAGAGACTTCAGCCGCTTGACTTGGCCACCCTTCAGGTCGCCGTACTCAGAGCGCCAGCGGTAATACGTGACTTCGGTCACCTCGATAGACCGGATTAATTCAGCACCCTTGCGACCCTTTGAAATCAAGACATCGACCCGCCGAATCTTAGCGACCATCTCTTTAGCCGTGTGCATCCTCCGCCCATGATGACATCCATCACATGGCGCCAGACTATAACTCAGGAAATTCATTTCTCGGGGAGCAGGCCACCGTCACCTTCCCGGATCTGCCCTTGAGCTACCCATGGCCGTCGCAATGCAGCAGCCATTTGCTTGGCTTCGTCTAAAATACCCGTCGGGCCGCCCAAATTATTTGAGTCGGACGCAAACTTAGCATCGACAGAGTCGACATAAAATCGCACAGCTCTGCTTTGCTCACTACGCACTTGAATGGGGGGAATCCATATCCCTGAAATAGAAGGCGAATTGTTGCTATCCCAATGAAATTCAAAGACGATCTTGCTACTCGAATCCGCTTTCCTTATAGCTATCATTTAGGGCACATGCGGAAAGGCGCATCCACGATGAGCCTTTTGGCTTCTAAAAAGTACCGTGACCAGATTGCCGTGCTGCTGGATCGTCTCGGCTATGCCGAAGACGAAGATTTCGTGCGCAACGCAGGCGGGCTGGCGCTGAGTCAAGTTTCACACGCGATCGAGTCTGCGTTCGCCACGATGGGCGTGATTGGCGTTCTTTGCCCCCGCTCATCACTTGCCTCAGGTCACGCGCGCAGTGTGCCAGTCGTCTATCTAGTAAGTGTCAGGGACCGGAGCGAGGCCGATGCTCGGCATCGCGCGATCTGGTCGCAATCGGTAACGCCAATCGTACTGATTGCTGCGCCGGACTTCGTGCAAGTGCGCAGCGGATTTAATCCTCGCGCCATCGGGCCGGACATATCATGGGGCGAGATTGAGAGCGATCGGCTGCCGGAAGCACTTGTCTCACTCACCTCTATCAATGTCCGAAGTGCAGCATCATGGCAAGCGTTCAGTGTTGCTTCTCGAGTTGACGAACGTATCAGCAAATCGATCGAGGAATTAAGTAAGGATATACGATCAAAGGACCTTAAGCTTATTGATCGGGCGGATACAATCAATAGTGCAATCGGCCGATTTCTGTACCTTTACATGCTGGTTGATAGGGGGCTTCTCAATCAAGAATGGATTGATAGACTGAAGTATGCGAATGGGCGGCCTGCGTGCCCTAATATCCAGTTGCGGGAGGGGTGGGGCGATGGAGAAGCGCGGCCGACGAAATGGCCGTTGGCAGAAATTTGGTTCTTGTTCGACAGAATCGACGCCATTCTCAATGGATCAATATTTCCTATTTCGATCGGCCAGCGAAAGTTGCTTGATACTGAATCCCTACATCTGATCCGTAGGGCTCTGCGTGTTGACACAATTGATGACGGCGAGCAGCAGTATGGCTTCCTCGACATCAATTATGCATCGATCCGTACCGAAACCGTATCTGCAATCTACGAATGCTTTTTTGAGCTCGAGGTAGATGGCGGAAAGGCGAAGCAGGGCGCATACTATACGCCTCCGTTCTTGGTTGATTACATTCTTGATGAAGTTGACTCAATTGAACCCCTCACGCCGGAATCCCGGATAGTCGATCCAGCCTGCGGATCAGGTGCGTTCCTAGTGGGCGCCTTTCGTAGGATCGTTGAGCGAGAGCGACGTAAAGGTGGGGAGCTTGGACCGCTTCGCCTGCGAGAAATCCTCGAGACGACAGTTATGGGAATCGAAATTAAGCCGCAGGCCGTCAACGTCGCCCGGTTCAGTCTTTATCTGACTATGCTCGACTACTTGCCGGGTATGACCCTCGCCTCGGTTCCCGAAGCTATGTCCGGCGCACGACTCTTCCCCGATCTTAGAGAGCGTCTCGTCACAGGCGATACCTTCTGTACGCTCCCAAAGGCAATGCGAGGCACTGCCACGCACGTGCTTGGAAATCCTCCCTGGACGAAAATCGATAAAGACAATACAACCGCAATTGCCTACCGCACCCGACTACGTGCACTAAGCTGTGGCGACGAAGTTGCTCTCATGGGCAAAGATGGGCCGATGGCAGAGGCATTCTTTTGGCGCGCGGTACGTGATATCTGTCGACCCAACGGTCAAATCGCTTTCGTGATGCCTACTAAATCATTCATTGCTCCGCTAGCGAAATGGTTTCCTTACGCGCTGGCATCGCGCATGACTCTCAACGGCATTACTAACCTTGCTCACTTCCGCGAGCATCTTTTTACGAATGCACGTGCAGCAGCAACCGTAATCTTTGCTTCCTCTGCTTCGGCATCACCTCTTAACCGACCTTGGCGCTACTCTCCCAAGCCGACGAGCCAACCCGTCGGGAAGGATGGCACGCCATGGGCAATCGTAGTCGATAGGGGGCAGGTCGAGCACTTCGTACAAAGCGACCTCCTTGCCCGTGAGCATAAGTGGTTCCGAGATCTTATGTTACAACCCCTGGATCGCATGATTGCGGCTATGCTTGAGCGACGGCCAGCGTCGCAAAATATCAAGACTCCTAAGTCGAATACTAAACACGATAGTAAAGACCTGCTTGCCGAGACCTCGCTCGCCGACGGACCCATCACTGTGAATTCGCTTAAGATAAAACCAATGCTCACTCTTGGGGGGTTCCTAGAGCGCAATGGGATGAAAATACTGGTTGGAGACACCGCTGAGCGAGCACAGATTTCTGCCGACCTTGTCCTTAATGCGAACTCTAATGATTTCCGCCATCGCCTTGGGTTGATCGAGGGAGTCGAGAAAAATTACGAATTGCCACATGATGTTCTAGCTGGACTGAACGAGCGGTTTCGTAAACTATTTCGCGGACCGATGATTTTAATGACCCGCAACCAATCTGATTTATTTATAGTTGATCAGTCAGTGGCATTCTCGTCATCAATACAAAGCATTCATTTTGAGAATGAAATTGTAAATTTTGACCTTCGCTTGCCGGTACTAAAAGAAATTGCCGCTTATTTGAAGACAGATGTAGCGCGATATCTGCTCGCTCTGTTCGGGCGACTTTGGGTGTTCGATCAACGGCGCATGGAGACGCCAGACTTAAACGCTTTACCTTTCCCATTTCTGTGGGTTGAAGACTTGGTTGCCGCAGGGCCATCAAGCATGACAAATCCCGCGTTCACGCACTTCTGCCGGAAAGCGTTCGCGCTCGATGATGATCTTTTCGAACTTGCCGTTGCCGAACATCATGATCTCCGGGAGGCCTACCAAGATGGGCGCCGCCCGTCGATAGCCTATGACCGGCCTCAAAAAAGCGTGAAAGCCGATTATGTAAAGATCCTCGAAAAGCACGTTGCAGATCTTCTTTCCGGTTCATTAGTCGATGTAATATCGATCAATGAAGATGCCGGGAGGCAGCGTACTATACGGATCATGATTAGCCTAGACGGACAGATGCCATCCGATGGTGTTCCTCCCCATATCGGGCGCGACCTCTCACCTGAGGCAGGCATCTACGTTACAACGGTCGACCACACACTCGTCGTGGACGTCATCAAACCGGATATGCGTTCCGCGTTCACAGTTGAACGTGCTTATGCCGACGCACTTTCCGTGGCGGAAAGGATTATGACGGTTTGAATACAGTGTTGCCAATGACGCTAGCTGAGATTGTCGCCGACGGCGGTGATACTCGCGCGATCCTTCGAGCGCGGGTCTGGGAGGAGTTCGTTGACAACTCCCTCGGTGCAATCGATCAAGCGATGGCGGTACTCACAGCGCGGGGTCTAGGCTATAACCATGAGGCTCAACCAAGCTACTGGCGTCGACGTACGCGGACGGTAGCTAACATTTTATCAAAGCTTCCTGAGGAGGACTCTATCACCGATGTGTTGTCACGTGCTCTTGAGTATGTACGCGAGCACGCACCTGCAACTAGCTATCTCCGCCGTAATCAGATCTGCTTTCCTCCTCAGCGGCCGCGTAAGCAGCAACGCAAGCTAGGTCCGCATGCACTCACGACTGACATCCAAGTCCGATCACTGAGTCGTTCATTTTTAGATCTTCGGATAGAAGCAAAAGTCTTATTTGAAGCTAGGGATGTGAAACATTATTGTGGAGGCAAGGGCCTTCTCAGGTTTTCAGATCGCGATCCTTACACAGATCAGCCTGTGGGCATGATGGTTGGCTACTCACTTCGCGATGACATGCGATGGATAGGCGAAATCGAAGCGAATACTGCGGCATATACTCAAGTTCGTTCATTTGCTGATGTTCGTGTAGGCGGGCGGACAGTGCGAATGTCGGTCTCGTCTCGCCACAAAATGCAAGATGTCACTGTTCTCCACCTCTTCCTACCCTTCCGAACAGATCCCGACGCTCGCTAGGCGATCACGCAGTTGGCATCCTCCCACCCCTGAGGGAGTAGGAATCCCCGTCCATCAGGGCGGGGAGGATGTCAAAATATCTATAAAGCAGGCGAAGGCTCAAGGGGAACGCGCTCAATAGGCCAGCCAATAAAAGACACTTCTTCGACTGATTTCACCGAGCACTCGCCTTTAGAGATAACACGCGGCGGAAAATATCTTCCATAACCAACATCAGTATCGCCGTTGATGTTTTCATCTGGGCGGGATAGCGGCAGCCCGTCGACGTCTGCGCTTAGGTTGTGGATTTGTCACACGCACGCTGGGAGCAATTTTTAACGCTGAAACATCGCCTTGCAATTGCTTCATCTCTTTTAAATTTGTGTAGGGCGGTGACAAAACCATCCACTGGAGTGTCGGCGGCGTGCTGATGCGGGCGGCGTAAAAGTCGGCCAGTTTGAGAGGCTTCTCTTTCGGGAGGGGCCCAGGATGTTTGCCGTGGAAGTCTACGCGGCCGTTCGGCAGTTCGTTTTCATCGACGGCAACTCTCGTCGCGAGGCGGCCCG
>NZ_JAKSYE010000076.1:0-197500 GCF_022829685.1 Methylobacterium sp. E-045 | reverse complement strand
GCCTGATCGGGCGTGGTGTAGGTGGCGTCGAGCTGAACCGGGGCCGAGGCGAAGGCTCCGGCGAAATCGCCGATCGCGGTATCGGACGGGGCACCCGCAAGCTTCTCGGGCTTGCCCGTATCCTTTACCGCCGCCAAGTCGAAGGCGCCTTTGGTTTCGGCGTAGTCGACACGGATGAGGGCCGCCGCGGAACGGGCCTGTTCGAACGTCTCCGCCACGACCAAGGCGACCGCCTGGTGATAATGCTCGATCTCGGGACCGCCGAGAAGCTTCGCGGCGTTGAGCTTGCCCTTGTCGAGGGGGCCGGCATTCTCCGCCGTGACGATAGCGAGCACGCCGCGTGCGGCTTTGGCCTCGTCGAGAGCCATCGCCGCGATGCGCCCCTTGGCGATGGTCGCTCCGACGACGAAACCATAGACTGCCTTCGATTGCGGATCGTGCCAGTCATAGGCGTAGTGAGCGGTGCCGGTGGTCTTGAAGGGACCGTCGATCCGATCGGTCGCCCTGCCCACCACTTTCAGCTGATCAATGGGATTGCGGCCTGCGGGAGTGTCGAACTTCATGGTTCAGGCCCTCGCTTCGGACAGAACGGCACCGAGCGCACGCTCGGTGAGCTTGAGCTTGTAAGCATTGTCGTGCGTCGGCTTCGCTCCCGCGAACAGCCGCTCCGTCGCGGCCTTGGCGCCCTTCGGAAGCTCCGCCTCGGCGGTCTCGTCACGCCACGGCTTCGGCGCCACGCCGCCGACGGCAATACGTCCGGTCCCGTCGCGCTGGACAATTCCCGCGATGGAAATCAGCGCGAAAGCGTAGGACGCACGGTCCCTGACCTTGCGGTAGACATGCATCCCCGCCACAGGCTTGGGCAGCGTCACCGCCGTAATGAGTTCGCCAGGCTGCAGACTCGTCTCGATCTGCGGCGTGTCTCCCGGCAGGCGATGGAACTCGGCGATGGGAATCGTCCGCGTGTCACCCTTGTCGTTCACGGTCTCTACCTTCGCGTCGAGCACGCGCATGGCCACAGCCATGTCGCCGGGATGCGTGGCAATGCAGGCCTCGCTGGCCCCCACCACCGCAAGCTGGCGGCTGATGCCACCAATGGCCGAGCAGCCGCTTCCGGGCTGGCGCTTGTTGCAGGGCTGCGCGGTGTCGTAGAAATACGGGCAGCGAGTGCGCTGAAGCAGGTTGCCCGCCGTCGTTGCCTTGTTGCGCAACTGGCCGGATGCTCCGGACAACAAGGCCCGGCTCAGAACGCCGTAGCCGCGCCTTACACGCATGTCGGCGGCGAGATCGGTGTTGCGTACCAGGGCGCCGATCCGCAGACCGCCCTCTTCCGTCGGTTCGATCGTGTCGAGATCCAATCCGTTGACGTCGACGAGATGAGTCGGCGTCTCGACCTGCAGCTTCATCAGGTCGAGGAGATTGGTGCCGCCGGCGATGAACTTCGCTCCGGGTACGCGCATGACGGATGAGGCCGCCTGCGCCGGCGAGGACGCGCGCTCGTAAGTAAAGGACTTCATGCCTGCCTCCCCGCGACTTCGGTCATGGCGTCGACGATGTTGGAATAGGCGCCGCAGCGGCAGATGTTGCCGCTCATGCGCTCGCGGATCTCGTCGGTTGTGACTGCGGCACCCGCCGTGAGATCAGCGGTGACGTGGCTCGGGATGCCGGCCTTGATCTCATCCAGAACCGCCACACCGGAGCAGATCTGCCCCGGCGTACAGAACCCGCATTGATAGCCGTCATGCTTGACGAAGGCGGCCTGCATCGGATGCAAATTACCGGGCTGGCCCAATCCCTCAATGGTGGTGATGGCATCACCCTGATGCATGACGGCAAGAGTCAGACATGAATTGATGCGCCTGCCATCGACGATCATCGTACAGGCCCCGCATTGACCGTGGTCGCAGCCCTTCTTGGCACCCGTCAGGTGCAGATGCTCGCGAACGGCATCGAGGAGTGTGGTGCGAGTATCCACGTCGATCTCATGCACGGTCCCGTTCACCGTGAGAGAGACTTTCGACGTGACAGGCTCGGAAGAGCTCCCGGCAGCCGCCCAGGCTGCGGAGGGGCAGGCCGTGGCGACGGCGCAGGCAGACGCACCCGCCATCAGATGGCGCCGGTTGAGTTCGAGGTCTTCAGAGCCATACATGGCGTTCTCCGAACCAGATCCATAGACGTGAGATTCCGTTGGGTCGTGTCGCGGAAGTCCTCGCGAAGCCCCGACCAGCCCCCGACAAACGCTCGACGGCGCAGAACTTTCCCTGATGGCACGAAGTAGCGCAGGCGGACCGTGCAGCAACGCCTTGGAAGAGTTCCAAATTCCGCATGTGCGCGCGCGCACGTGCAACGCAGTCGTCGTGGAGCGGCTGAAACGAGGGGGTGAAATACCGCCGAAGCGGGCGAGACGCGCTCGCATCCCAGGCCGCTGAGACCGAACACGACAAATCAGCCGAAGACGGCAATGCCGCGGCTGAAAAAACGACATCAATGATGAGAAGGGTGGGTCCCGGAGCCGAAGCCCCGGGTTCTGTTTCGACGGTTACCCTACCGCAAGATGCTTACGCCGCGAGGCGGGCATCCATGACAACGTTATCGTTGGCATTTAGAGTTTTGGCCAAATACCTGGAACAGGGGTTGCCTGCGCCAAACCGGTCGAGTCCTTACCGACGCTCTCGCGATCCCTTTACCGCCCAGTCGATCCTATTTCGCCCCCATCAGAAACGCATCACGATGCGCTTTTGGTGGAGGCGCCGGAGTACTGCCCTCCGGGTCCTGAAACGTTATTACGAACCGGTCATCAAACGCAGGTTCGATATAGAGGCGGCGGGCCGAAAAGTCCAGATCGGCGCCCCATCTGGATGCCGGATGCCACCGTGCGGAGATTTTTTCCCGCTCACCGCAACCGGAGTTGCGCGTGAGGCTTCTCGATCCGGCACGAGGCATGCGGGGATGCATCCCGACATGCCCTTCGGCAGAGGATCGATGATGAACAACACGCTGCTGTCCGCTCCGGATTTCAAGGAACCCGCCATCCTGCTGTCTGGCCCGGTCGATCACGACATGTACAAGACTTTTCGAAGCCAACTCGACGCCGCCTCCGGGCTGGACCTCGTGGTGGTTGAACTCACCACCCTCGGCGGCGACCCGGAAGTCGCGCGGATGATGGGCGAAGACATTCGCTTCGCTAGCGAGGTCACTCCGCATCGTCGCTTCGTCTTCCTCGGCAAGGCGGCGATCTACTCGGCCGGAACAACGCTCATGAGCTTCTTCGCGCGCGCCAACCGCTATCTCACGCGCGGCACGCGGCTGATGATCCACGAGCGCAAAATGGCGAAGACCCTGGAGATCCACGGCCCCCTCACCACCTGCATCGCCACCCTCAAGGCCACGTTGCACGAGATCGAGACCTCGATCGAGATTCAGAACGAGGGTTTCGCCAACCTCGTCACCGGCTCGCGGGTCACCCTGGACGAGGTCATCGAGAAAGCCCCGTACAATTGGTACATTGAGGCCGAGGAAGCCAAGAGCCTCGGGCTTATCGAGGCCGTCCTTTAGTCATCGGCGCGAAATCCAGAGCGACAGGCCGAGGTCACACCAGCCCGTCGCGCTGCCTCACCGCTTCCATCACGGCGAGATAGATACGGTCCGGTGCAAAGGGCGTTGTGGTGAGCCGCGCGCCCGTGGCATCGCGGATGGCATTGGCCAGCGCTGGGGCGACGGGGTTGAACGGGCTCTCGCTCATCGACTTCGCGCCGAGCGGACCGATGCCGTCATAGGTGTCCGCGAAGAGGACACGGGTGCGCGGCACGTCCGCGAAGGCGGGGATATGATAGTTGCGGAAGGTCTGCGTGACGACGCGCCCCCCGTCGTCGATCCGCACAGCCTCGTACAAAGCTGCGCCAATCGCCTGCGCGACACCGCCCTCGACCTGGCCGCGGCACTGCATTGGGTTGAGAACGTGGCCGGCATCGGCGGCGTGCACGCTGTCGAGAATGCGAACTTCCCCGCTCGACCGATGGACAGCGACCCGGAACCCCTGGACGTTGAAGGCGACGGAACGGGGTGAGCCATCGGCCTTCGCTGCGCGCCTGATGGGCCCGTCCGAGACGAGTTCGGCAAAACCGATCTCGCCAGCGGGAGTCGAGACGCCGTCGCGGCGCATGCAGCATTCGGATAGCGCCCCCCCTCCCCTCTCGGCGGCAGCTTCGCGAAGGGCCTGTGCCAGGGCAAGGGCGGCTTTCAGCGTCGCCTGCCCGGCCACCACGATGCCGGTGGATCCATAGGCCCCGGTATCATGGCCGACGCGGTCGGTGTCGCCATGGCGCAGAACGATCCGTTCGGGGCTCGTACTCAACGCCGAGGCCGCGATCTGCGCCAGGACGGTGGTCGTCCCGTTGCCGAACTCGGCGGTGCCGACATCGAGGTGATAGCGTCCGTCCGCCTGAAGCGCGATCCGCGCCTCGGCGAAATGGCCGCGCGGCGGGATCGTGTCGATCATCGCCATCGCCATCCCCTCACCAACGAGCCAGTCGGCGGAAGGGAGCTCGGCGTGCCCGAGCTCGTCCATGGCGGATGCGACGAGATCCAGGCACTGGTCGAGTCCGTAGCTTCCGTATTCCACGTCGTGGGGCTCGAGGCTGTTCGATACCATCGGGTCGCCCGGGCGCACGACGTTGCGGCGGCGCATCTCGAACGGGTCCAGACCGAGCCCGCGCGCGAGTTCGTCCATGGCCGATTCCACCGCGAAGATGGTCTGGCTCAGGCCGTAGCCCCGGAAAGCGCCGCTCGGGAGCGTGTGGGTATAGACCGCGTAGCCGTCGACGCGCTTGTTGGGGCAGCGATAGACACCGATCACCTCGTTGCAGCCGTGATGGATGACGCCACCGGCGTGGTTGCCATAGGCGCCGGTGTTGGAGACCACCTGCAGCGCGATGGCCGTCAGCGTGCCGTCCCGGCGGGCGCCGATCTTTACCGTCACCCGCATCGGATGGCGGGTGGTGGTGGCGGTGAACTGCTCCTGGCGGGTCATCTCCCACTTCACCGGGCGACCGGTGGTGAGAACGGCCAGGGCAACGAGATCCTCGGTGAGCATCTCCTGCTTGCCGCCGAAACCGCCACCGACCCGGCCGCAGAGCACGCGCACGGCATCCCGCTCCAGGCCGAACAGGTCCGCCAGGGCGTCGCGGGTGAGGAACGGCGTCTGGGTGCTGGAGCGGATGACGAGGCGCCCGTCCTCGTCGCGCCAGCCGACGGCCCCATGGGTCTCGAGATGGGCGTGCTGGACCCGCTGGGAATCGTAGGCCGCCTCGTGGATCAGGTCCGCCTCGGCAAACCCAGCCGCCACGTCGCCGACCTCGCCATGCACTTCGGCGGCGAGGTTGGGAAGGGTGAGGCGCGGCGGCGCATCCTCGCCGGGCCGGTCGGCGCCGTCGTGAACGAGAGGAGAACCCGGTCGCAGGGCCTCGTCCGGATCGAACACCGCGTCGCGGATCTCGTAATCCACGGTCAGCGCCGCGCAACCGGCCTCGGCTGCGGCCTCGCTCGTCGCCACCACCGCCGCCACCCGCTGGCCGACGAAGCGGAGGATCGGATCGAGCACCCGCGTATCCGGTGCGTCGTCGAGGGGATTCTCGTGCCGCCCAGTGGAGAACCGTCCGGTGGGAACATCCTCGTGGGTGAAGACCGCCACGACACCCGGCACGGCCAGAGCCCCCGCCCGGTCGATCCGCAGGATGCGGGCATGGGCGTGAGGCGAGCGCAAGATCTTGAGATGAAGCAGGTCTGGCACGGCAAGATCAAAGGTGAAGGCGGCATGTCCCGAGACGATCCCAGGCCCGGCCGGAGCCGGGACGCTGCGCCCGCACGGGTCGTCCCGCCCATCCGTATGACGCTCCACGCGCACCACGCCCGCCACGGCATCGGCGATGGCACCGTAGCCGGTGCAGCGGCAGAGATTGCCTTTGAGGGCGGTGGCGAGATCGCCTGTCTGCCCCTGATCCAGGGCCGAGGCGGTCATGATCATGCCGGGGGTGCAGAACCCGCACTGATACCCCTGGGCGCCGAGAAAGGCCGCCTGCATGGGATGGAGCCGCTGCGCTTCCCCCTCCCCCGGCCGACAGGGGCCGCCAAGCCCTTCGATGGTGGTGACGCTGCGCCCCTCGGCACGGAAAGCGGGCAACAGGCAGCTATGCACCGGCTCCCCGTCGAGATGCACGGTGCAGGCGCCGCAATCCCCGGCATCGCAGCCCTTCTTGACCCCGAACCAGCCGAGTTCGCGCAGCATCGTGCGCAGGCACTGCCCCGGAAGCGGAGACGCATCCTGCTCGTGGCCGTTGACGTGCAGGATCATGCGCGGCCCTCGGTCTCGAACGCGCGCCGGATCTCCTCGGCGAGGGTGAAGGTCATATGCCTGCGCCAATCCGGGCTGCCGTGAACGTCGTCGTGATACAGCGCCGCCGGAACCGCCTCGGTGATGGAGGCGGCGAGAACCGCCGCATCGGGGCGCGTCGGGAAGACCAGGCGCAGCGGGCGGCGCGTCGAGGCCGTGATCGTGAGCGCGAAGGCGCCACTCGCGTCCAGGGTGCCGATCAGCAGGGCGCCGGAACGTCCGTTGGGGCTCAAGGAAACCTGGCGGAAAGCGGTCCGCCGCTGCAGCGCAGCCTGGGGAAGATCGATGCGCCGCAGGATTTCGCCGGGTGCCAGCGACGTGCATTGCGAACCGAGGATGAGATCGGTGATGGCGACCTCGCGCTCGGTCCCCTCCGGCGTCCAGACCAGGCAGGTTCCCTCCAGAGCGGTGGCGAGCGCGATCATCGGTGCGGCCGGCAGGGCGAGGCAGATGTTGCCGCCTACGGTGGCCATGTTCCAGATCTTGAACGATCCGAGCAGCGCCCGGCAGCATTGCGCGAAGAGCGGCGCGGCGCTCCAGGAGGCGGGCAGGTCGAGGCGGAACAGGTCGGCGATGGTGCAGGTCGCGGCGATGGAGAGGCCACGCACGCTCACCTCATGCGCCGGCCAGCCGAGGCGGGAGAGGTCGACGAGGCGGCGCAGGCGCGGCTGCGGCTCGGAGAACAACCAGGTCCCTCCCCCCAGCCAGGCATCGCCGTCCCGCCACCCGGAGAGGTCGGAGCGGTTCCGCGGCACGGCGACGGCGCCGATCGAGTTCAGATCCATGGTGGGAATCCAGGGGCGAGCCTGCGGTCAGATTGCCCGGTCGAGACAGCGATGGGAAGCTCGCCAGCGAAGCGAGGGTGCCCGTGCTTGGGGCACGGTCTGCGGAGCAAAATCAGTGCCGCCTGGAATCGCGTCTCGCGCGCTCAGGTTCGCCCCGCTAAGCTGCGGCGATGGAGCATGAAGCCGTCGCGAGTCTTCTGGCGAGCGCCCTCGACGATCCGTTCACGACCTGGAGCCTTGGCAGTTTCGGCGCCGCTGCGAGCTTCCTCCGCGATCCGGATGAAGCAGCGATGCCGCTGGCCGATACCCGCATGGGTATCGCCACGGAGCGGGGGGCCATCGCCCTCGACCCCGCCGCCGTCTGTCGTCCCGTGGCTTACGAAACCGGCTTCGCCTTCGGCTGGAGTCACGCCGTGGCCTTGTGCCTGCCCGAGGAGGCCTGTGCCATGAACCAACGATCGGTCATCACCGAACTCGGCCCCGATCATCAGGCTGCAAGACCCGAGGATCGCGAGAGTATCCTGTTCGATCTCGGTCTGAACCTGCTCGCGGTTGATGCCTGTGTCCGGGCGAGCGATACCCGCACGATCGCGCGGCTCAGGAGCGCCGCCGGAGGGGGCCTGTTCGGACCCGGCCATGCCGTCGCGGCGGAGCTCGTCGCCGCCGGCCCGCATCGCGTCTTTCTCACCCGGATCGGACGGATCGAGGTGTTCTCGCCCATCCGCAGCGAGGCGGGATCGGCGTCGGTCGGCCCGAAAACCCATCTCCTGCCGAACATCCTGCGCCTCGGCCGGACCCATGCCGCGACGGCGCCGATCCCCTCCGGCTGGGTGCCCTGCGGCGCGATTCTTCCGCCGCACCCCTGCAGGGACGGTGCCGGTGGCAGAATTTCCTTTCGGCGCGACCGCCACGAGGCGTTTCAGACGCTGCTGGCGCGCTGGGGCGACCCGGACTTGATCGCGGCAAAGCAGGCCGCGATGGGCGGGGAGGCCGTCAGGGGGCGCCACGCCAGGAGCGCGCGGCGGGCGGGCGAGGCCCAGGACGCGTGCCTGCGCGGCGAGGGCTAGGCGCCCTTCCCGGCGAGCTTCACGGCGAGGGCCGTCAATGCGCCGTCGGGACGGATTAACTCGTCGAGGATCGAAAAATGATCGTGGCCGGGCAGTTCGGCGAAGGTCGATGCGTTCCCGGCGGACCGCCACGCCTCGTCGTAATCAGCGGAATGCCGCCGCAATTCGGGCAATTCGGCCGATCCGCACACGACGGCGAGGGGCTTATCGGAACGCGGCACCTGCCGGATCGGCGAGAGGGCCTCGATTTCGGCTTCCGTCAGGTGCAGCCGGTCGTCGAGCTCGGTGTGGCGGATCGGCTCAAGATCGAACACGCCGCTGATGGCGAGGCCGGCATCGACCTCGGGCCACGCCAGGGCGAGGGCCGCGAGATGCCCGCCGGCCGACCAGCCCGAGACGACGAGGCGACGGCGCCCCCTCCCCTCCTCCCGGCCGCGCAGGACGGCGAGCGCAGCCCGGATCTCTGCGGCGATCTCGGTGAGGCTCGCAGCGGGCGCCAGGGTATATCCCACCAAACCCACATCGAGACCGTGATTCAGCGGCCCTTCCGCCATGCAGGCGAAATCCTGGCGGGCGTTGCGGATCCAGTAGCCGCCATGGATGAAGACGAGGAGCGGCGCATCCTCCGCCCCGCTCCGGAACAGGTCGATCCGGTTCCGCTCGGCCGGCCCGTAGGGAAGGTCGAGGTCGTGGGGGTGGAGCGCGCGAAGCTCGGCGCTCCGGGCCCGCCAGCCGGACAACCGCGCGGCACTGTCGGCCACGGCACCGGTATTATCGTAGGCGCGACTCAGGGTCTCGCGGTCCATCCGGCGCCAGTCGCCGGATCGCGACGCCGCCCCGCTCATGCGGCCACGGGGGCGTGGTGGCTGTGGAGCTGGGCCGACAGCATCCGGCGTACGTCGTTGAAGGCCGGGCTCGACACGTCGCGGCGGCGGGCGAGATCGATCC
Source organism: Methylobacterium sp. E-045 (assembly GCF_022829685.1). Taxonomy (GTDB): domain Bacteria; phylum Pseudomonadota; class Alphaproteobacteria; order Rhizobiales; family Beijerinckiaceae; genus Methylobacterium. The sequence goes on along the minus strand of NZ_JAKSYE010000076.1, from coordinate 188,312 downwards.
CGTGGATCGCATCGATCCGGCCGGGGCTCGGGGACATGACCACGACCCGGTCGGCGAGGAAGATCGCCTCCTCGATGGCATGGGTCACGAACAGCACGGTGAGCCCGGTGCGGCTCCACAGGTCGAGGAGTTCGTCCTGCAGCCGCTCGCGGGTCATGGCGTCCAGGGCCCCGAACGGCTCGTCCATGAGGACGATTTCGGCATCGTTCGCCAGAACCCGCGCGATGGCGACCCGCTGCTTCATGCCGCCGGAGAGCTGGTGCGGATGGGCGTCGGCGAAACGCTGCAGCCCGACGAGGGCGATGTAGCGCTCCACCGTATCGCGGATTTCCGCCGCCGGCCGGCCGCGCGATTTCGGGCCGAAGCCGATATTGTCCCGGACCGTGAGCCAGGGGAACAGGCCGTAATCCTGGAACACCATGCCCCGGCTCGGGCCGGGGCCGTCGATGGGCTTGCCCCACATCAGCGCCTCGCCGGCGGTGGCCGTCTCGAACCCGGCGACGATGCGCAAGAGGGTGGACTTGCCGCAGCCCGACGCGCCGAGCAGGCAGATGAACTCGCCCTTGGCCACGGTGAGGTTGGCGCCGCTGAGGGCCTGGACCGAGCGGTCCTGGACGGCGAAGGATTTCGACACGCCGCGAATGTCGAGGATCGGCACGGTGGGCTCAGCCATGGGAGGGGCTCCAGGCAAGAAGGCGCTGGCCGGCCAGCATCACGGCCCGGTCGCAGACGAAGCCGGCGACGCCGATGACGATCATCCCGCAGATGACGATGTCGGTGCGCGAGAGCTGCCGCGCCTCCATGATGATCGCGCCGAGGCCGGTGGGGACGCCGGTCATCTCGCCGACGACGATCACCACCCAGGCGAAGCCGAGGCCGAGGCGCAGACCCGTGACGATCGACGGCAGGGCCGCCGGCAGGACCACGCGGGCGAACTGCGCCGAACCCCGGCAGCCGAGCATGGCGGCGGCCTCGAACAGACGCGGCTCCACCGAGCGCACCCCGAAGATGGTGTTGACGAGGATCGGGTAGAACGCGCCGAGGAAGACGAGGAAATAGGCCGAGCGCGGCCCCAGGCCGAACAGGATCATCGCGAGGGGCAGCCAGGCGGTGACGGGCACCGGGCGCAGGATCTGCAGGGTCGGGTCGAGAAGCTGACGCATGAGCGGCACCCGGCCGATAAGGAGCCCGAGGGGCACCGCCGCCAGGGCCGCCAGACTGAACCCGCCGAAGACGCGGGTGAGCGAGGCGACGAGATGCGTGAGCAGCGTGCCGCTGAACGCGTCCCCCTCCGGTCCGCCGATGGCGAGATCCATCATCGCCGTCCAGACTTCGGCGGGCGGCGGGATCAGGCTGTAGGGCCTGCCCACCGTGAGAAGGTGCCAGGCGATGCCCATGGCCACGGGCAGGGCGAGCGCGAGGACGGGCTGGCGCAGGCGCGAGAGGCTCGGGAGCAGGCGGCTCGGGAGCGGTTGGCGCGTGGTCTCCTCCGACACCGCCGGGGCGGAAACGGCCGGCGCGCTCACGAATCCCTCATCGCATCGACGAAGCGGGTATCGATGAAGCTGGAGAGATCCGGCAGGCGCTTGATCTGCCGGGCGGCCAGCATGTGCTCGGAATAGGCCTTGGCCTGCTTCACTTCGGTCTCGCCGAGCTTCCACTTGAACTCGACATTGGGAACCGAGAGCTCGATGGCCTCCCGCTTCTGGCCGAGCTTCTGCACCGCCATGGCCACGGTGGCGTCGCGGTTCCCTTGCGCGAAATCCGACCCCTTGCGGTGGATCTCCAGCATGGTCTTCACCACATCGGGCCGCTCCGCCAACGTGTCGCGATGGGCGCCGAACACCATGTTCAGGGAGCCCATCTCGGTGCCGTAGGGATACTCGACCAGGGTGCCGACCCCCGTGGAGAGGCTGACGCCGGGGGCGGGTTCGGCGCCGACATAGGCATCGACGTCACCGCGCGCGAGAGCGATGTGCATCTCGCTGAAGGAGATGCGCACCGGCGTGATGTCCTTCACGCTCACCCCCTCCATGCGCATGCGCTCCAGGGCGAAGACCTCCTGGGTCGAGCCGGGCCAGATCGCCACGCGCTTGCCCTTCAGGTCGGCGACCTTCTCGATGCCCGACCCGGTCTTGGCGATGATGGCCATGCCGCGGTTGCAGGTGGAGGCGATCACGACGATGGGCTCGCCGGCCGCCGCCCCGAGAGTGCCGGCGGCGATGCCGAACGTCCCGAAATCCACCGACTTCGTCACCACCGCGTTCTTGCACTCGGTGGGGCTCTCGAACGGGATCACCTCCACGGTGACGCCGGGCGGCGCGAACTGGGCATAGAAGTACGGCGCGATGGAATGGATCAGCTTCAGCGATCCCATCCGGATCACCGTGGGCGTCTCCGCCCGGAGGGCCGATGGCCCGACGAGGGCGCCGGCGCCGAGGCCGGCGAGGAAGGTGCGACGACGAATCATCTGTGCCGGCTCCGTCATGACGTGGACCCGGACAGGGTACGTCGGCGAAGCGTTGCAAACGAGTGCTTCTTATCGACTATGATGTTGCGAAATTCGCAACAGCGACGGTAGGATGGTGATCTCCGCTTATGCGCCGCTGGACTCCGGTTGATGGCAGAAGCTCGCTCGACGCAGCCCCCGAAGCTTGTCCCTCACCGCCATTCCGGGTCGCCAAAGGCGAGCCCGGAATGGCTTAGGTGTGTCCACGTCCGGATGAGACTGAAGCCCCATGTTCTCTTGAGGCGCTTGCCATGAAGCTTTTGCCATGAAGCGTTTGCCATGAAGCATCTGCGGACCCTGACCTACGTCTCGGAGGTGGCCCGGCGCGGCTCGATCCGCCGGGCGGCGGAGGCCTTGAACATCGCGCCCTCGGCGCTCACGCGGCAGATCCAGGATCTCGAATACGAACTCGGCACACCGATCTTCGAGCGGCTGGCGCAGGGCATGCGCCTCAACGCGGCCGGCGAGTTGCTGGTGCGGCATATCCGCGATCAGGTCTCGGACATGGAGCGCGTCCGCTCGCAGATCGCCGACCTCTCCGGCGTGCGGCGCGGCCATGTGGCCCTCGCCTGCAGCCAGGCCTTCGTCAACCAGGTGGTGCCGGACGAGGTGAGGGCCTACCGCGCGCGCTTTCCCCAGGTGTCGTTCACGGTCCAGGTGCGCGACCATGCCCAGGCCGTGGCGGCGCTGGCCTCCTTCGAATCGGACCTCGCCCTGGTGCTGCAGCCGCCGCCCTCGGCCGATCTCCACGCCCTGTTTACCTGCCGGCAGACCCTCTGCGTGGTGATGCGCGCGTCTCATCCCCTGGCGGGCGGGGACGGGCCGGTGCGGCTGCGCGACTGCCTCACCCACCCCCTCGCCCTGCCCGACCGGTCGCTGGCGATCCGCCATCACCTCGACGATGCCCTGGCCCGGCGGGGGACGCCGGTGCGCCCCGCCGTCGAATCGAGTTCGCTCGAGTTCCTGCGCAACCTCGCCCTGCGCGAGGATGTGGTGAGCCTGCAGGTACCGAGCGGCATCCCCGACGACCAGCGCCTCGTCAGCCGGCCCATCGACGAGCGTGACCTCTCCCCCATGACCCTGATCCTCGGCCAGCTGCGCGGGCGGATGCTCCCCGTCGCCGCCGCAAAATTCGCCGACGGCCTCGCCGCGAGCCTCAACGACCGCTACGGCGCGGCGTGACCTGTTCAGGCGGCATTCCGGTTCGGTCGATACACTCAGCCCGCTTTAGCTACGGACGTCCCGCCTGATCCCCCTCATCGTTACGGCATTCACCCGACTGATCCTTCAAGCAGAGTGCGTCCCTCCCCCCCTCGTGGGGAGGAGGGTTCTGCGGATCCGACGACATGGGTGAATGCCGTAAGGACGAGGGAGAGGGTGGGGACAATCATCGCGATGGCACTGCCATTCCTTCTGAAGGACGATTCGCTTCCATGCATGCCGACGCCTTTCTCGCCGCCGCCGAGAACCTGCCCGTCGCGGATCTCGATGCCCTGACCGATGGACGGGGCCTCGTGGTCGTCGCGCCGCATCCCGACGACGAGAGCCTGGGATGCGGCGGCCTCATCGCCGAGGCCTGCGCGCGCGGGCGCGACGTGCGGCTGGTCATCGTGAGCGACGGCTGCGGCTCGCACACCCATTCCGCCCTGTATCCGCCGCTCCGCCTCCGGGCCCTGCGCGAGGAGGAGACCCTGGAGGCGGTGGCCGCGCTCGGCCTCGCGCCCGCCCACGTCACCTTCCTGCGCCTGCCCGATGCGGGCGTGCCGAGCAGCGGCCCCGACGCTCAGGCAGCGGCGGACGCGGTGGCGGCGGTAGCGAGGGAGAGCGGGGCCGGCGCCGTCTGCGTGACCTGGGCGCACGATCCCCATTGCGATCACCAGGCGGCGGCCGCCATCGTCCGGCTCGCCCAGCCGCAACTCGGGGCGACGAAGGCCTTCGCCTATCCGGTCTGGGGCTGGACCCTGCCGAAGGGCACGGAGGTTGGCGGGCCTCCCTCGGGTTACCGCGTCGATGTCGGCGCGCATCTGGCGGCGAAGGCCAGGGCCGTGGCGGCGCATCGCTCGCAGACCACCGACCTCATTGCCGACGACCCGACGGGGTTCCGCCTCGCGCCGGAGATGATCGCGCGCTTCCTCGGCCCCTACGAGATCTTCGTCGCGATGCCGGCGGAGGCCGCATGAGCGCCACCGTCATCACCCTGAACAAGGGCCGCGACGCGCATCTGGCGCGCCTCCTCGAAGGGCTCGGCCGGGGAACGCCGCCGGCCGAATGCATCGTGGTGGAGATGGGGGTGGACCCCGCCCCCCTCCCCAATCACGGCTTTCCCATCCGCCGGATCGATCTTCCGAGCCAGGGCCTGCCGCTCGCCCGCGCCCGCAACGCCGGACGCCGCGCCGCGTCGGGCGACCACCTCGTCTTCCTCGATGTGGATTGCATCCCCTCGGGCGATCTCGTCGGGAGCCTCGACGCGGATCTCGGCCGGGCCGACGGGCTGATCTGCTGCGAGGTGAGCTACCTGCCGGCGCGGGCCGTGGACGACGACTGGACCGAGGCGGGCTTGCGCGCCGTGGGGCATACCCATCCGGTGCGGAGCTTCCCGGATGCGGGCCTTGCCCGCACCGACAATCCCGGCCTGTTCTGGTCCCTCGCCTTCGGCGTACGGGCCACCACCTTCGACCGGATCGGCGGATTCGACGAAGCCTTCGACGGCTACGGCGCCGAGGATACCGACCTCGCCTTCCGGGCCGATGCCGGCGGCATCCCGATCCTGTTCAGCGCGGGCGGCCACGCCTTCCACCAGTATCACGGCGCCTTCGACCCGCCGCTCCAGCATTTTTCCGACATCATCGCCAACGCGACGCGCTTCCACGCCCGGCACGGACTCTGGCCCATGGACGGCTGGCTCGACGCCTTCGCGCGGCTGGGATTGCTGCCGCCGACCTGGCGCGCGGCGCCGACGATCCTGCGCATGCCGACACCGGACGAGATGGAAGCCGCGCGGGTGCCGCTGGACCGGCCCTTTTAATTATTCGGGCTGGAAAATTCGAATATGATCGGAAGACCGAAACGTTTCAGCGTCGACTCATTGTAAAATCACGAGGTTCCTTTGGCGACTTTCGTCGGAAGCAATGCCGAGTTTCATCATTTTATCGGCCCGAGGATTCGAAATGCCGTGAACCTGTTTGCTCGGAAGGGACGTCTTTCTAGAAAAGGCGTCTGCGAGCACTGCAATCAACCGAACCTCGTGCTTGATTCGGCCCATGTGACCGGGCGCGGGCGGAGACACTTCATCGATCAGGTCCTCGCTCGGTACACCAGTGCTGGTACGGTTCGATGTTTGATGGAAGACGTTGAGAAAGAAATCATCCTCGCGCATGGCGACGCCACAGATGCATTCAAGTTTTTATGCAAGCCCTGCCATCGTGAATACGACAAGAACACAGACAATTATCCGGTCAATGTTCCAGCTTCGAATCAAGCGATTACGCCTCATCAATCCGATAATTATCGCTTGAAGCTGAAATTCAATCCCTCGAATGAGGTCGATTTTTTGGCGGCGCTCATCGAACACAAGACCGCGCGTATTACGATGACAATGCAAGACGGCAGCGTCGACACGAGGATATGGCATGCCGGAAATTTTGGCCCGACCTCTAATCTGAGAGGTAACTTGTCGTCCGGATATTTCAGAAATTGGAGGGACAGGGGCATCGTAGAAGGTCTGATCGAGATCGTTTACCCTCGGTAGAGTCCCAACGTCAGATATCTACTCGTTGGCGTCGGTGCTCCGTGTCGCGAATCACCTCTTCGATGATCGCCACCGTGCGCCCGATGGGGTCGGGCCGGACCAGCCCGCCGATCACGGCCGGGTCGAGGGCGAGGCCGGCGCGGACCAGGGCCGGCCAGTCCGAGGCGTTGGGCCATGCGGTTCGGACGATCGCCGCGCCGAGCGACGCCAGGGCGTCGGCCTTCGCCGTCTGCTCGTCGAAGGCGCGGGGTTCCGGCAGGCAGAGGAAGCGCTTGCCCCGCGTGGCCACCGCCGCGACGACGCCGTCGCCGCCGCCGCCGACCACGAGGGCGGCACGGTCGAGATAGGGGCCGGTCTCGGCGACCCAGCCATGGAGATGCAGGTTCGGCGGGACATCGTCGATCGGTGACTCCACCGGCCCGAGCACGTGCCAGTGCCGGTCGGGCACCGCCCGCGCGGCGGCCGCGAGGTCGGAGGCCGAGCCGCCGGTCCCGCCCCGCCCGTAGATAACCGCGATGGAGCCGTCGTCGGGCTCGCCCGCCCCGGGGGCATCCGCGAGAAAACCGGCATAGAGCGTCTTCGCCCTCACCCAATCCGGCGTTCCCGCCGTCTCGATCTCGGGCGGGTTGAAGGCGAGCAGGCGCTCCGCCGAGCGGAACGCTTCGAGATGGGGCGTGTCGGTCCGGTTTCCGGCGAGGCGCACCACCAGGGTCGGCACGGAGAGGAGCCGCGCGAGGAGCGTCACCTCCACGGACACGTCGACGATCAGCAGGGCCGGATCGTTGTTCGCCATCCAGGCGGCGAGCAGCCCCATCCGAGCGCGGATGCGGTCGATGCCGACGGGGACGTAATGAAAGCAGTCCGGCCGGATCGCCTCGCCGTCCCGGCCGTCGAAGCCGGTGAGGCGGTCGTCGGGCAGGTCGAGGATCGCGCCGTTGGCACCTGAGGTGTCGACCTCCGCAAAGGTGCCGATGAGGGTCACCGGCCGGTCCAGGCGGGCGGCGATGAGGTTGGCCCTCTGCCAGTGGCCGGCCCCCTGATGATGGACGTAGTAGCCGACGGGACGCCGGCGCGCCGCGGCCTCGCTCACGCGACGCGCGCCGCGGGCCGGTCGGTCAGTCGGGCGAGCAGGGCATCGAGCCCGGCGACGGCCTCGTCGAGGGGGACATGGTCCGGCTCGGGCCCGATCTCGCCGACCCGTTCCCCCACCCGCTCGGCGAAGGCGATGGCGTTGACGCAGGTTCCCGGATCGATGGCGGCGATGTCCTCGTCCGAGACTCCGAGCGCCCGCAACCCGGCCTCCGGACCGCCCTTGGCGCTCCAGGCAAGGCGGAACGCGCGCTGGCGCTCGATCACCGCGAGCCAATGGCTCGCCGGCGGCAGGAGGTACTCTTCCTCGCCCGCGACGACGCGGGCGCGCCTTGCCATCTCGGTGGCCATTCCTCCGGTGACCCGGCCGCTGCCGCGATCGGACACCGAGATCGAGACCTGGGGGCAATGGCGTACGCGGCCGCCCGCGAGGCGGACCTTGGCGACGAGGGCGTTGTCCTCGCCGCAGGGAATGGCGGGCAGGCCCCCGACTTCGCGATAGAGCGCGGTCCGCAGGGCGAGGCTCGCCGCCACGTGGTCGCCGTGACGGGGCGCCGGATCGTGGGCGGGGGGATCGATGACTTCTTCGAGGGCGCGCACCGCGACCCAGTATCCCTCGATCCGGCGATGGAGCGCGTGGATCTCCGGGTCCCGGTTCTCGCTCTCCTCCGTCTCGATGACGAGGCGGCCGCCCACGAGTTCGGACTGTTCCAGGGCCGCCAGATTGGCGCGGGCCCAGCCGGGGGCGGCGACGGCGTCGGCATCGGTGCTGAGGAGCACGGAATCCTCGACGCCGTCGGCGTCCAGCCAGTCGGCCCCGGCATCGAGCGCCATGCGCCGCGCCGTCCCCACATGGGCGACCTCCCGCGGCACGGACGCCTCGATGACCCGGAGATCGAGCTGGCGCGTCTCGCCGTCGCGCTCCATCGCGCGGATCAGCGACACCGTGTCGTCGGTGCAGTTGTTGGCCAGGATCACGACCCGCAGCCGCGCGCCGTCCCCCGAACCGATCTGCCGGTCGAGGGAGCGCACGAGGCGCGGCAGCACCTCGGCTTCGTTGCGGGCGGGCACGCAGACCACGGCCCGGCCGAGGGAGAGCGGGCCGTCACGCATTGTCGAGCAGGGGGGCGCGAGCGCCGGCCGGGACCGGACGGAGGGAGACGGGGGTCGACCAGCGGCAGATTTCGGCCTGGTACATCGCCTCGTAGCGGTCGGTCATCGTGTCGGCGTCGAACAGGTGCTCGGCCCGGCGGCGGCAATCGCGCCGGTCGAGGCGGATCGCGCGGGACAGCGCCCGCCCGAGATCTACCGGATCGTCCGCCTGGGCGAGAACGCCCGACGTCTCGTCCAGGATGTCCGGAATGGCGCCGCGCGCGAAGGCGGCGACCGGCGTGCCGCAGGCCAGGAACTCGGCGAGCACGAGGCCGAAGGGCTCCTCCCAGCGCGGGGTGCACAGGGCCACATGGGCCTCGCCGACGCGGCGGGCGAGTTCGGCGTGGCCGAGATGGCCGAGATAGGTGACGTCGGGACCGAGGCGGGGCGCGATCTCCGCGTCCCAATAGGCGCGGTTGCTCTGCGGGCCGGCGAATTTCAGGGGGATGCCGGCGACGCGCGCGGCATCAATGGCGAGATGCGGGCCCTTCTCGGGGACGAGGCGCCCCATCCAGATGGCATGGGGCTCGCCCTTGGGCACCGAGGAATAGGCGAAGGCGTCGAGATCGATGCCGTTGCCGATCACCAGGGGATCGTCGAGGAAGGGCAGCCATTCGCGGGCCAGGGATTCGGAGACGGCGGCGAAGGTCATGTCGTTCGCCCGCGCCATCACGCCGCGCACGAAGGGCTCGAAGGGCGGCGTGTGCAGCGCCGTCACCATCGGCGCGCCGAGGTCGCGGGCGCGCAGCAGCGGCAGGTAATGCAGGCTGTTGTTGTGGATGATGTCGAAGTCGCCGCGCGCCACATCCGCCACCATCGTCTCGTAGGCGGCGAGTTCGGCGCGGTCGATCCGCACGGAGGATTCGTCGTCGACGGCGCTGCCCGTGGGCGGACAGACCGCCTTGAGGCATCCGCGCGTATCCGACCCTTCGGACGCATAGAGCGTCACGCTGTGCCCACGGGCACGCAGGGTGCTCGCGAGCAGATGCGTGTGCATCTCGAGCCCTCCCGAGAAGGGCTGGGCGATGGGGTATTTCAGGTGAGCGAGGAGGGCGATCTTCACGGGGCTGCAGACATCACTTCTCGAGTGTCCTACGCCGCGAGTGACGCGGCCGACGGACACTGGAATGCCCCCACGGTCCCGTTCGACGCGACAGTAAGGCCGGCAAAGGCCTCTACCCTGCCCGTTTACGACGCCACAGGTGAACGCCGCCCGAACGATCCCGGCGATATCGCGTGTGTCCGAACCCGTACCGTTCGGGCAAGGCCCCCTCAGCGCGCGAGCCGCCGGTGCGCCTGCGTCCGGCCATCGTAGCCCCAGGCATCGGCCGCGATCTCCTGGACCACCACGTAGGTGGCAAGCGGCAACGCGTCCCCGAGGACCCGATGGAGCAGGGCATTGGCCTCGGCGATGAAGCGGGCCTTCTCCTCCGCGTCGTTGGTGCCGGCCGTGATGGCCGCCTGGACATGCGCCGCGAACGCCACCGGACGTCCTCCCACCTGCCAGCCGGTCGCGGGCACCTCCTCGACGAGGACGGCGGTGAGATCGCGGTTCTTGCCGAGAATGTCGGCCATCAGCGCCGTCACGCCGCTGTGCAGGCGGTCGACCTGATCCGCCGCGATACCCGAACCGGCGATCCTCACATTGACGAACGGCATGGCGCACTTCTCCTCGTGACACCGCGGACGATCCGCGATTGACGAGGAGAGTGTGCCCCGACAGGATAATTTGGAAAATCTCGTTATCCTGAACCAATCGTTCGGAAAAACTCAATGTCACTGCCGGTCAACCTCGACATGGACGTGCTGCGTTCCTTCGTGGCCGGGATCGAGCTCGGCAGCTTCGCCAAGGCGGCGGCGCGGCTCGGCCGCTCGCCCTCCGCGATCAGCCTGCAATTGCGCAAGCTCGAGGATCAGGTCGGACAGATCCTGGTGCAGAAGCAGGGACGCGGTCTCGTTCTCACCGAGGCGGGGGAGATCATGCTCGGCTATGCCCGTAGGCTGCTCGAACTGAACGATGCCGCCCTCGGCGCGCTCGGTTCGCCGGCCCTGTCCGGCCGGGTCCGGATCGGCCTGCCGCAGGATTTCGCCGAGACCTGGCTGCCGGAGACCCTCGGGCGCTTCGCGCGCCTGCATCCCGGCGTCAGGATCGACGCGCATGTGGATCGGAACGCGACCCTGCGCTCGCGCCTGGAGGAGGGTGACCTCGACCTCGCGCTCCTCTGGGACGAGGAGGGGGCTGAGCGGGGCGGCACCGTCATCGGAACCCTGCCGATGGCCTGGATCGGACCGCGTCGCGGCGTGACGCCGGGCGCCGACCGCCCCCTTCCCCTGGTCCTGTTCGGATCGCCCTGCATCTTCCGGCACGCCGCCCTGAGCGCCCTCGATGCGGCCGCGATCCCCTGGCGGATCTCCTTCAGCAGTCCGGGCCTCGCGGGCCTCTGGGCCGCGGTCTCGGCCGGGCTCGGCCTGACCGTCCGGACAGCCCACGGCCTGCCCGCCTCTCTCACGGCGCTCGACTCGGCGGATTCGGGGCTGCCCCGGCTGCCGTCCCTGTCCCTTCGCCTGTTCAGGGATGCAGCGGAGTCCGATCCGGCGATCGAGCGTCTCGCCTCGCTCCTGACGGAGGTCATGGGCCTCGCCCTCGACGGAATAGATCATCCGCCGATGGCATCCCCGCAGTGAGAACCCGAGCTTTAGAGCGTCGCCGCCGACGATCTTGTGCAACGCAAAACGAGAACCGCAAACAACCCTGCGCCATACCGGCTCGCTGGGAAGCTTGTCGTTACCGACCCTTGCAATTTTGTCTTGCCTCAACCGGGACAATTCAGAAATGTCGCGGAACGAATGAAGCCCCGCTCCCGTTATGAGGGCAGAACTACTTCCTGGAGGAATAGATGCGACAGATTTCCAAGCTCGTCGGCGCCGGCGCCATCGTGATGCTCAGCTCGGCGATGGCCATCGCAGCTCCCTGTGCGACCGGTTCGACGGCGGATGGGAAGGCCGCGACCAATGAGAAGAGCTCGAAGGTCGACCCCGGCGCGACCGGCAACGTGAGCCCCGGCGCGAAGGCCGAGTCGCCCGGCACCGTCGGCGCCATGAACAATGTCGGCGCCAACACGGCGACCTCGGCATCCGACGTCGCCAAGCAGCAGGACGGCAAGCCGACCGCCGCAGACGCCGCCAAGGGCTGCTGAACCCGGTCTCCGACAGTCTAACGGACGCCCGCCGCGGTTCCACCGCGGCGGGCGTTCCGCGTTTCAGGGCGGGCGGGAAATGCGCCCGCATCGATCCGCACCCGGCTCGCCCGAGCCCGGTGCAGACCTTTCCTTTTGTATACAAACATACACAAGTCGAGGTAAAACAACGGTTCGCTAAACCATCTCGCCGGCGCCGCTCGATAAGTCGAGATGAAGGCTTGTTTGGGCTCAACTCGCGCGTACAACGAATCCTATCCGAATCGCTCTCTGGCGAACGGGTCCGATTGTATGTCGAGGCGACGCGTGAGGCATTCGATCATCCTGGGGGACGGGCGGTGATCCGCGTTTCCGAACGGGAGCGGATCGCCTCGGAGATCGCGCGGACCGTCGATGGGCCCGATCCCTTCGCCGCCGCCCTGCGCGCGACGCGGATGCCGATGGTCATCGCCGACCCCAACCTGCCCGACACTCCGGTCGTGTTCGTGAACGCCGCATTCGAGCGGGCCACCGGCTTCTCGCGTGAGGACGTGCTCGGCCGGAACTGCCGGTTCCTCCAGGGTTCCCAGACAGATCCGGCGGATGTCGCGCGCATTCGCGAGGCCATCGCCAAAGCCGTCCCGATCGAGATTGAACTTCTCAACCACCGCAAGAATGGCGAGGTCTTCTGGAACCGGCTTCTGATCGCACCGGTCTTCGATTCCAACCGCAGGGTCGCCTACTTCTTCGCCTCGCAGCTCGACGTGACCCTGGAGAAGGACCGTCTGGTCCGGCTGCAGAACGACCGCGACGCCCTGGAGACCGAGGTCGAACGCCGTAGCCAGGAGCTTCGTCGCAGCGAAACGAACCTGCGTTTCGCCCTCGCCGCCGGTCGGCTCGGCTCCTGGAGCATCGATCTCGTCGGCATGACGCTGGAGACCTCGGACCATTTCCGGATGAATTTCGGGCGGGATCCCGACGCGCCGCTCAGCTATGGCGAGCTGCTCGCCATGATCCATTCCGGCGACCGCGAGCGAATGCAGGCGCAGGTGCGCCGCTGCATCGAGCAGAACGTCGATTACGACATCGAGTATCGGGTGATCGCGCCCTCCGGCGACCTGCGCTGGGTCCATATCCGCGGCCAGACCTTCTACCGCGCCGATGGAACGCCCGTCAGTATGGCCGGCATCTCCCTCGACATCACCGAGCGCAAGCAGGCCGAGGAGTATCGCACCCTGCTCGCTGGCGAGCTGACCCACCGGGTCAAGAACACCCTGACGCTCGTCCAGTCGATCATCCGGCAGACCCTGCGCGCCGCGCCGTCCCTCGAGGAGGCCGGCCAATCCCTCGAAGCGCGGGTGGTGTCCCTGGCCGCGGCGAACGACGTCCTCACCGAAGAGGCCTGGGACGGCGCCTCCATCGCCGACATCGCCGACCGCGCCCTCGCCCCGTTCCAGGGCAAGAAACGCGAGCGCGTCGACCTCGACGGCGACGAGATCAGGTTGCCGCCCCGCGGTGCCCTGGCCTTGGCCATGGCCCTGCACGAACTCGCCACCAACGCGGTGAAATACGGCGCCCTGTCCAACGATACCGGACGGGTCCGGCTGTCCTGGAACCTCGTCGACGGCACCGCGCCGCCCCACTTCCGCGTGACCTGGCAGGAATCGGGCGGGCCGCCGGTGGCGGTGCCGACGCGGACGGGGTTCGGCTCGCGGCTGATCGAGCGCGCCTTCGCGCAGGAAATCGACGGGACCGCGAACATCTCGTACCGGCCGGAGGGGATCCTGTTCGTCGCCGAGGGTATGCTGCCGGGGCGGCTGCAGGACGAGGGCGCGTGTCCGGGCAACGCTTGACCCGCTCGGGCCGAAGCTCGAAGGAGAAGGCACGGCACGCGCGCTGACGGAGACGAGCATGGCCACACGCGGTTTCACGGGACGACGGCCGCCGGAGGCGACGCGCGAACGGCTTCCTCCGGGCCAGTATCTCGAACAGGACTTCCCCGTCCTGCAGATCGGCCCGAACCCGCGCATCGACATGGACAGCTGGAGCTTCACCCTGCGCGAGGGCTCGCGGCCCCTGAAGAGCTGGAACTGGGAGGAATTCTCCGCCCTCCCCCGCACCTCCTGGCGCGGCGACATCCACTGCGTGACGAAATGGTCGAAGTTCGACACCGGCTGGGAAGGCGTCAGCATCGACGACATCCTCGCCGCCGCCGGGATCTCGGCCCCCACGGAGTTCCTGCTCGCGGAAGGCTACGACGACTACACCACCAACGTGCCGGTGGCCGATCTCGCCGGCCCGAAGGCGATGGTGGCGACCCATTACGAGGGCAAGCCGATAGAGCCGGATCACGGCGGCCCGGCCCGGCTCCTCGTGCCGCACCTGTATTTCTGGAAGAGCGCCAAGTGGGTGAAGGGCCTGCGCTTCACCAGGAAGGACGAGGGCGGGTTCTGGGAATTGCGCGGCTACCACATGTACGGCGATCCCTGGCGCGAGCAGCGCTTCACCGGTGATTGAACCCACCGCACGGCCCCTCCCCTGGCAGACGGCCACGCTGCTGGCGATCAGACCGGTCACGCGGCGGGTGAAGAGCTACCGGTTCCGGATCGCGTTCGATCGGCCGGTTCTGGCCGGACAGCATGTCGATGTGCGCCTGACGGCCCCGGACGGCTATCAGGCCCAGCGCAGCTACTCCATCGCCTCGGCGCCGGGCGCCGACGGCACGATCGAGCTGATGATCGAGGGCCTGCCCGACGGCGAGGTCTCGGGCTTCTTCGATTCCGTGGCCGAGATCGGCGACACGATCGAATTGCGCGGCCCCATCGGCGGCGCGTTCGTCTGGCGCCCGGAGGATGGCGGCCCCCTCCTCCTCGTGGGCGGCGGCTCCGGCGTGGTGCCGCTCCTCGCGATGCTGCGCCACCGCGCGGCGGCGGCACCCGAGGTGCCCGCCCTGCTGCTGTACTCAGTGCGCGACGCGGAGGAGACCATCGCGGCGGAGGAGCTGGCTGTCCGTGCGCGCGACGAGGCGCAGTTCGACCTGATGCTCACCCTCACGCGGGCCGGTGGCCGCCGGGTCGACGGGGCGATGATCGGCGAGGCGCTGGACCGGCTCGGGTCTCCGCGCCACGTCTACATCTGCGGCGGAAACGCCTTCGTCGGACACGCGGCGGACCTCCTCCTCGATGCCGGGCTCGAATCGGGCCGTATCAGGACCGAGCGGTTCGGCGGCTGATTCGACGAAGGCGGGGCCGCCCCCTATGCCCAGTGCCGCGCCCACAAGGCCACGCCCCCACCGACCGCAAGGGCCAGGAGCGGGGTTACTACGAAGGCAACGAATTGGATCTCGGTCATGGCGTGAGACCTCTCAGGACCATGCGCGCCATGGCGTGAAGCCCGACGCTGCATCCCAAGAAGATCGCGACGCCCAGCAGGAGTGTCAACGGGCCGATATGCGATCCGGCTGCCGTGACGCCGAACACGGCGGCTGCGGTGGGCGCCACGACACCGGCGGTGAACAGCCCACCGGCCGCCGTATTCAGGTAGGTCGCGGTCAGCTTCACCCGCTCGGTGCGGACCAGCCTCTCGCCTGCATCGTCGATGTCGCTCATCGGCCCTCGCTCGCCGATCCGGCGCGATTCTGTAAACCGGAAATCCGAGAGGTCGCGTTAGGCGCCCATCCCGTCCTCAGGCCTCGCCCCCGACCAGCCGGTCCGCCACCTCCTCCGCCAGCGACAGGCTCGAGGTGAGGCCGGGGCTCTCGATGCCGTACAGGTGGACGAGATGCGGCAGGCCGTGCTCGGCCGGCCCGTCGATGAGGAAATCCGCCGCCGGCTCGCCCCGCCCGGTGAGCTTGGGCCGGATGCCGGCATAATCCGGCGTCAGGGCATGGTCGGGAAGTCCCGGCCAGTAGCGGCGTATGGCCTGGGCGAAGGCCTCGGCGCGGCCTACATCGACGACGTAATCCGGCGCCTCCACCCATTCCACGTCTGGCCCGAACCGCATGCGGCCGGCGAGGTCGAGGGTGAGATGGATGCCGAGGCCGCCCTCCATCGGGGCGGGATAGATCAGGCGCGAAAAGGCCGGACGGCCGAGGCAGCCGAAATAGCTGCCCTTGGCGAGAACCTGCCGCGGGATCCGCTCACCCGGATAGGGCTCGACCGCCCGCGCCACCGCCTGCGCGCCGAGACCGGCGGCGTTAACGACGGCATCGAAGGACAGGTCTTCGCCACAGACCTCCACCCGCCAGCCCTCTTCCTTCCGCCGGATCGCGCCGACCGGAGCGTGGAAAGCGATGGACCCGCCGGCATCCTCGATGTCGCCCTGCAGGGCCAGCATCAGGGCATGGCTGTCGACGATGCCGGTCTCGGGCGAGTGCAGCGCGGCGACGCAGGCGAGGTTCGGCTCCAGGGCGCGGGCCTCGCGGCCCTCCAGTAAAGCGAGGCCCTCGACGCCGTTGGCCCGGCCGCGCTCGGCGATCCCCTCCAGGGCGGCCCGCTCGGTCTCGGACGCGGCGACGATGAGCTTGCCCGGGCGCGCATGGGGCACGCCGTGGCTTTCGCAGAAGGCGTAGAGCATCCGCCGCCCCTGCGTGCAGTGGCGAGCCCGCAGGGAGCCGGCGGGGTAGTACATCCCGCCATGGATCACCTCGGAACTGCGCGAGGACACGCCGGTGCCGATGGCCCCCTCGGATTCCGCCACGATGACGGAATGCCCGCGCCGGCCGAGGACCCGCGCCGCAGCAAGGCCGACGATTCCCGCTCCGATGACGAGCACGTCCATCCGGGGTTCCTGGCTGAGGGCTGACGACAGGAGGAGAATAGCCGGATCGGACGGAGAACGGCCAGACGACGGGAGGACCGGGCGGGCCGCCCGCCCGGATACACGCAAACCACGCTTGGAAGCATTGCAGCATGGGGCGTGGCGTCAACGCCGCATTGCGGCTAGAAGCAACCCCTCCGTAACCGAACGAGGCCGGACCCACGACCGGATGCAGCGACGTCGCCACTCAGGGCGAGTCGAATCCGCAGGGTTTGCCTTGTCTGCCTGCAAGGCCTCTGCCCCGTGCCCTTTCCTACCCTGCCGGCCCCGCTCGTCCGAGCGCTCGAGGCCCGCAACTACGAAGACCCGACCCCCGTCCAGAGTGCCGTGATCGAGGCGGCGGCCCAGGGCCGCGACCTCCTCGTCTCGGCCCAGACCGGCTCCGGCAAGACCGTGGCCTATGGCCTCGCCTTCGCCGAGACGCTCCTGGGCGATGCCGAGCGGCTGGAGCCGGCCGGTCCGCCCCTGGCCCTCGTCATCGCCCCGACCCGCGAACTCGCGCTCCAGGTCCAGCGCGAGCTCGAATGGCTCTATGCCGAGACCGGCGCCCGCGTGATCGCCTGCGTCGGCGGCATGGACCCCCGCCGCGAGAGCCGCGCCCTGTCCGAGGGCGCGCATATCGTCGTCGGTACGCCCGGCCGCCTGCGCGACCATCTGGAGCGGCGCAACCTCGCCACCCAGAACCTGCGCGTCGCCGTCCTCGACGAGGCCGACGAGATGCTCGATCTCGGCTTCCGCGACGACCTCGAATTCATCCTCTCGGTGACCCCGAAGGAGCGGCGCACCCTGCTCTTCTCCGCGACCCTGCCGAAGGCGATCGCCAGTCTCGCCGAGCGCTACCAGAACGACGCCCTGCGCATCGCCGTGAAGGGCCAGGAGCGCGGCCATACCGACATCACCTACCGCGCCGTGCGCGTGGTGCCGCGCGAGATCGAGCACGTGGTGGTCAACACCCTGCGCTACACCGATGCGCCCACCGCCATCGTCTTCTGCAACACCCGCAACGCCGTGCGCCACCTCCAGGCGGTGCTCACCGAGCGCGGCTTCTCGGCGGTGGCCCTGTCGGGCGAACTCGGCCAGGGCGAGCGCAACGCCGCGCTCCAGGCCCTGCGCGACGGCCGCGCCAAGGTCTGCGTCGCCACCGACGTCGCGGCCCGCGGCATCGACCTGCCGACGGTCAGCCTCGTCATCCATGCCGACCTGCCGCATGACGCCGAGGTGCTGCAGCACCGCTCCGGCCGGACCGGGCGCGCGGGCCGCAAGGGCACCAGCGTCCTGCTGATCCCGGCCTCGAAGCGCCGCCGCGCCGAGCAGATGTTCGCCATCGCCAAGGTCAACGCCGAATGGGCCGCCCCGCCCACGGCCGACGAGATCCGCCGCCTCGACGGCGAGCGCATGTGGCAGGACCCGCTCTTCACCGAGACGCCGTCCGAGGAAGACCTCGCCATGGGCGAGGCCCTGCTGGCCCAGCGCACGCCGCAGGAACTCGCCGCCGCCCTCGCCAAGATCTACCGCGCCCGCCTGCCCGAGCCCGAGGACGTCACCGATCCGGGCGCCGGCCCCGAGCGCAAGGAACGCCGGGTCTACGACCCCGCCGACACGTCGCGGATCGACGCGGAAGGCCCCTCGGTCTGGTTCCGGCTCAATCTCGGCCGCCGCGACAATGCCGACCCGCGCCGCCTCCTGCCGATGCTGACCCGTCGCGGCAATATCGGCCGCCAGGAGATCGGCGCCATCCGCATCTTCGACCGGGAGACCAAGTTCGAGATCCGCGGCGGGGCCGCCTCGCGCTTCGCCGCGACCTTCGCCAAGAACGGCTCGCCGGAAATCCAGGTCGAGGCGCTTCTCGGCGGCGAGCCCGACCGCGAGGCCGAGGGCCCGAAGGGGTTCAAGAGCCCCCGCGCCGCCCGCCACGAGCGGGAGGCCGGCAAGAAGCCGCCGCAGCGCCGTCCGCGCTGAAAGCGACGGCTCTTCCTTCCTCCCCCCTCCTCCCCCTTGTGGGGAGGAGTTGGAGGTGGGGGTGGTTGGGCGACCCTCAGCTTGCCGAGGCTGTCGGAGCGACCCCACTCCTGACCTCTCCCCGCAAGGGGGAGGGGGACGCCGCGTAACCGCGCCGTCAGTCGAACGACGCCGTGACGAACCGGTCCATCTCGTTGGCGGGCCGATAGGGCGCACGGCGCAGGGTCACGGAGCGCTCGGCAAAATCCGGGTCGTCGGCCCGCACCGCCTGGACCTTTCCGTCCGGTGAGACCCGGCTGAACGCGAAGAGCGAGACCGCGAGGTTGTCGAACGCCGCCTCCGTGGACCGGAACCGGCCGGGGGCGCCGTTCGCCCGCTCGAACAGCCGCAGCACCTCGAGCGCATCGAGCGAGAAGACGCGTTCGTTGCGAAATTGCGTCTCGGCATGGCGCGCCTCGACCGTCACCCCGTCCAGCCGCCCGTCGCGGTATTCGAGAAGGATCGGAATGCGGTCCTTCTCGAGATTCTGCCGGTCGAGGCCGGCCAGATCCCTTGCGGCCTGCCTGATGGCCGCGATGTCGGCCGCCGACAGCGAGGCGCCCGACCCGGCGATCACCGCCTCTGCATCGGCGGCGGCCTCCGCGCCTCGGATGAGGGGCGTGGGCGCGCCGTAGACCGGGTCCGCCACGGCCGCTACCTCCTCCGGTTTGAGGCCGAAGACGAGCCGACCGATCCCGGCATGGGGCACCACCAGCCAGTCGGGAGTCAGGGTCGCTCCGTCCCGCCCCATCGGATGGGCAAACGCGGAGGCGGCTGCCAGAAGACACGCCCAGAAGGCCAGGCGCCATGGCAGGATTCGCGTCATGTTCGGGTCGCCTCCTCTACGCCAATCACGCCGCCGCCTTCGACCTTGCAGACCGCATCTCTGCACCATCGCGTCGATACCGGGCCAGTGTCAGCCACACGGCCGACAGGAGGAAATAGAAAGCACCGAAGGCGGCGTAGGGCGCGAGGTCGGCGAGGCCGGGCGCGGCGACGCCCGTCGCCTTCGTGAGGAAGAAGACGCCCGCGAGCGCCGATTGCGCGCCGCTGAGAACCATCGCCCATTGAGCGCCGGTGCTCCAGCGCCGGATGCCGGTGGCGAGTTGCAGCAGACCGGCGAGGATGGCCCAGATGCCGAACACCGCCAGCACCGCATGGAGGCTCCGTCCGAGGGCGACGGCGACCGCGAGGGCAGTGACGACGCTGATCGCGGCGTTGACGACCTGGCTGGTGTTGGCTCTCCATCCACCGTTGCGCTGCGCATCGGCGAGGTTGGCCGCGGCATCCCAGGCGGGATAGGCGACGAGGAGTGCCGCCGCGACCGGACTCATGGTCGGTCCGACGGTCACGGCGGCGGCGACCCAGGCGGCGGAAACACCGGCCCGGACGAAGTAATAGGATGTCAGCCAGCGTGATGCGGTAGGAGTTGCCATGGGGATAGTCATGTCGGTGTCCCTCTCGTGTGTAGACCCTTCCGAGAATCGGCAAATCATCGCGCGCGACGTGAGCCATCAGATCCTCGGGTCTTCGTGAGACGTCGCCCCTTCGCCTTACGGAGGGGCGTCTTCACTGACCGCATGTGTAAGTTTCGGGGCCGGCATCAGCCATGACGGATACGCGGAAAGACTTGACCGATCGTCCGGAGATGGGTCCGCCGGAGGATGCCGATCTCCTGTCGCAGGTGCTGGAGCAGATCCGGCTCACCGGCGACCGGGTCCAATCCCGTACCGTTTCGCATGACGAACCGTTGGAGCTGGATGCCGATGCGGCGCATATTCTCGTCGTCGCCGCGGGCGCGCTCCACCTGGGCGGTGGCGCCGAGAAACCGCTCCTGCTCGACACGGGCGACCTCATGCTCTTGCCCCGGGGTCCCGGAGCCTCACGGCTCCTGGGGTCATCGGAGCCGACCACCGTCATCCTCTGCCGCTTCTGGTTCGATCCCTACAGCCTGCGCGGCATGATCTCGGCCCTGCCCGACCGGATCCACATCCGGCACGAAGAAGGGGCGGAATGGCTGGACGGCATGGTGCATTTCATGATGCGCGAGACCGTCGACCCGCAGCCCGGCGCGGCCCTGATGATCTCGCGGATCATCGACCTGCTCGTCATCCGCACCCTGCGCACCTGGGTCCATCTCGGGCATTCGTCCGGGTGGCTGAGCGGTCTCTCCGATGCCCGCATCGCCCGCGTGCTCAAGGTCATGCATGAGAGGCCGATGCGGCCCTGGCGCATCGACGAATTGGCCGGCGTGGCCGGCATGTCCCGCTCGGGCTTCGCCGAGCGGTTCACCGAGCTCGTGGGACGCGCGCCGCTGCGATACCAGAACGAGTGGCGACTCAATCTCGCGCGGGACATGCTCGCGAGGCGCGAAGCGCGGGTCGGCGAGATAGGGCTGCGGATCGGCTATACGTCGGAGGCCGCCTTCAGCCGCGCCTACAAGGCCCTGTTCGGGCATCCGCCACGGGACGAAGTTTAGGTCTCTGGACGGGTCCGCAGCCCACTCGGCACCCGTCGCATTCGACGGTCAGAACTGGTTCGGCAGGTTCTTCACGGCGTTGCCGAGGGCCTCCACGCCCTCCGCGATTTTGCGGCCGGCCGGGGCGAGGGACGGCACCTTGAGGCCGAAGATTTCGCTCTGTTCCGGCTCCGGCGCCGCGACGGGGGCCGCCGCGGGTTCGGCGCTGGCCTCCTGCACGGGCTTTGCGGCCTTGACCGGCTTGGGCTTGGCCACCGCCACGCTCGGCTTGGCGACGGCGGGCTTCGCCACGACGCTGGCGGCGGGCTTGGCCGGCTCCGCCGCAGCCCGGGCAGGCTCGGCGGGAAGGGACGCGAAACTGGTCTCGGCCGAGCGGGCCTTGATCGTCTGGGCCGCGCTCGGGGCGATCACGGCGGCGACGCGGTTCGGCACGATGGGCGAGAGCGCGTTGGGCGGCAGGGCGAGACTCACCGGTTCGATCGGCGGCAGCGCCTTCGACCGGGGCGCTTCGGCCTTGACGACGGGGGGAGCGGGCGTCGCCGCCGCCAGCGACACCGGAGCTTCGACCTTCGCGGGCGCTTCGATCTTCGCGGGCGCGTCGACCTTGGAAATGGCTTCGGCCTTGGCGGCGGCTTGAACCGATGCGGGAACCTGGACCTTCGCAGACGGCTCGGCCTTCGCCGGCTCCTCGACGAGGGCACGCCTCTCCACGAGCTGGATGCCGGGATCGCGGGTCGCCGCGGACGATCCGGCGGCCGAGGCCAGGGCCGGCACGCCGTCGCGCAGGTCGGGCCAATCGCCGGCGCTGGCCGGGGCGCCTTGCGCCTTCTGCATCTGGTAGAGGTTCGGCCGCACCACCTGCGGACCGGCGAGGCTGCCCATCGCCGAATAGGCCGCGACAGCGAGGCCGGCCACGGCCACGCAGCCCAGCGTCCCGAGGACGATCGTGCGACCGCGCGCGGCAGGCTTCACCGGCCGCGCCACTGCGGGCTTGGCCGGAGCCGGCTTGCGGGGGCCGGCGTCACGCCTTTCGCTCGGGTCGATGGCAACCTGCATCATCGGGCGAGATCTCTAACAATGCTCGAAAAAACGGTTGACCGTCACGGAATCGCGACGGTACGGCGCAGACGTGATGCCGACATTCGGGCACAAAGATGTCCTCGGACACGTCGCCAGTCACGCCCGTGTCGTCGCTCACATGAATCTGGATAAAGCAGGGGCGCTTAACGCTCGGTATCCGGCGAGGACTTGAGACCGGAGGCCATCGTCACATGGCCTCGGGCAGGGCCGGAACCGGTCCGCTCCGTCCCGCACGCGCGCATTCCCGGCGGATGGGATATCGCTACAAGCCCAACGCCGCACCCGATCCATCCCGGTACGATCGACGATGACCCTGTCTCCCCCCGGCCCTCGCCCCATGGAACCGGCCAGGCGCGCGCCGCCGCGCCGGGCCTGGGCCTCCCTGCCGACGCGGGCACGCCTCGTCGTCCTCGTCCTCGCCATCGACCTGCTGGCGGCCCTCGTCTCGTTCAGCCTCATCGTGGTCAATGCCCGCTCGGCCGTGGAGGTCGAGATGAACGCGGCGCTGGCCAACATCGAGCTGATCGTCTCCGATACGATCGGTCTCGCCCAGTCCGACTCGCCCGCGCGCCTGCTCCAGACGCTGGAACTGCGCGTCCAGGGGCTTCGCCACGTCCGGGTCGCGGTCTTCGATGCGGAGGGGCGGAAGGTCGCCCTCGCGATCCCGCGCCCACGCCGCGAGAGCCATCTCGCTCCGCACTGGTTCGCCGCCCTGATCGCCCCGACGCCGCAGCGGGACGATCTTCCCATCGTGGCGCAGGAGCAGCGGATCGGCACGGCCCTCATCACCACGGAGCCCCTCGACGAGATCGACGAGGTCTGGGGCTATACCGTCTCCCTCTCGCTGGCGAGCCTGTGCCTCAATCTCGGCCTGCTCGGCGCCCTCTACATCGCCTTCGGCCGCGTCCTCGCCCCCCTTACCCAGCTCGCCGACGGGCTGACCCAGCTCGAACGGCACGACTACACCGCGCGGCTCGACCCGCCGGCCTCGCGGGAACTGGCCGTCATCGCCGAGCGCTTCAACAGCGTGGCCGGGGCGCTGGCCGAGGCGCGCGCCGCGAACGGCCGCCTCAACCGCCAGCTCCTCACCGCCCAGGACGACGAGCGGCGCCGCACGGCCCTGGAGCTCCACGACGAGTTCGGCCCGTGCCTGTTCGCCCTGGAGGCCAACGCCGCCTCGGTGACGCGGATGGCGCAGGGCTCGTCCGAGCCCGACCGGAGCAAGCTCGCCGCGCGCGCCGAGGAGATCAGCGCCATCGTGGGGCAGGTCCAGGGCCTCAACCGCGACCTCCTCAACCGCCTGCGCCCGCATGCCCTCGGGCAGGTGCCCCTCGCCGAGTGCCTGCAGCTGCTGCTGCGCAACTTCCGCAGCCGCCATCCGGGGACGACGTTCTCGGGGAGCTTCACCGACCTCGCCCGCGGCTACGGCGACCTCATCGATCTCACGGTGTTCCGCTGCATCCAGGAGAGCATGACCAACGCCGTGCGCCATGGCGCGGCGCGCACCGTGACGGTGGAGGCGAGCGAGCGCGGGGCCGCCGACGAACTGCGCCTCGTCATCCGCGACGACGGCACCGGCCTGCCCGCCGGCCACGGCACGCCATCCGCCAACCTCGATGGCGGCTTTCGCGGCGGAATGGGTTTATCGGGGATGCGGGAGCGCGTGGAGGCCCTCAGCGGCACTTTTCGGCTTGACAACGCGGCGCCGGGGACGGTTGTCCGGATAGCGATACCGCTCGATCCCGAGCGGGCCGAGGACACGAGCCCGATCGTTTCCGTATGAATGCGTTCACGCCGACATCGACCCACGCGCCCGTCCTCGTGATCGACGATCATCCGATCGTCCTCCAGGGCTGCCGACGCGTCCTCGAGGACGCCGGGATCGAGCGGATCGCCGAGGCCACCAGCACGGTGGCCGGCTACCGCCTGTTCTTCCGCCTGCGCCCCTCGATGGTGATCTGCGACCTGACCTTCCAGGGCAGCGGGCTCGCCGGGCTCGATCTCATCCGCCGGATGCGCAGCGCCTCGCCCGGCATCCGCATCCTGGTCTTCAGCATGCACAACGACCCGGTGATCGTCTCGCGCGCCCTCGAAGCCGGGGCGCTCGGCTACGTGCTGAAGGACCATGCCTCGGTCGAGCTGTTCGAGGCGTTCGAGAAGGTCCGCGCCGGACAGGTCTATCTCGACCGGCGTCTGGCCACCGAGGTCGCCATGCTGCGCACCGATCCGCGCCGCACGCCCGAAGGGCAATTGACCCCGCGCGAGCAGCAGATCCTCACGCGCCTTGCCCAGGGCAAATCCTACGGCGCCATCGCGAGCGACCTGTCGGTGAGCTACAAGACCGTCACCAACGCCTGCTCGCAGATGCGCCAGAAGCTCGGCGTGCGGACGCTGGCCGAACTCATCCACGTGGCCGTGACCCAGGCGCAGCGGCAGGGCTGAGACGGCCCGTCCCGGCAATCAGACGATGCCGTCGATCCTGCGCAGGGCGGGGATGACGAAATCGACGAAGGCGCGCACCGTCGGCCGCAGGAACCTCGCCGAGGAATAGGTCACGTAGAGTTCGGTCGGCCGGATCTCATGATCCCCCAGGACCCTGACCAGACGCCCGCTCGCCAGATCCTCCGCCACGAGTTGGACCTGTGCCGTCCCGATCCCCCGCCCCGACAGCAGGGCGTCGATGAGGACGCGAGCGTTGTTGGTCGTCAGCACCGGACACACCGGAATCTCCATGGTCTCGCCGTTCCGGCACAGGGGCAGCGTATCGGCCCTGGACAACACGGTGTCGGTGACGAGGAGGCTGTGGTCGAGGAGATCGCGCGGCTCGGTGACCGAAGCCCGTTTCTCGAGATACGACGGTGCCGCGACGAGGATGCGCCGGACCAGCCCGATCCGACGCAGGATCGCATCCTGATCGACCGGGCGGCCCATGCAGATGGCGAGATCGAAACCTTCGTGGACGAGATCGGCCGAGCGGTTCTCGAGGGTCAGGCGGACCGAGACGGCCGGGTGACGGTGCTGGAAGTCGGCGACGATCCGGTGGAGACGGCTCTCCCCGAGGCAGATCGGGCCATGCAGGCGAAGCGTCCCCTCGATCGTCCCGGCTTCGTTCCGGGCCTCGTCGATCGCGGCGTCGATGGTCGCGAGGGCACCGTTGCAGGCCTCGTAGAGGCGCAGTCCCGTGGGACTCGGCCGGACCGCCCGCGAGTTTCGCTCCAGCAGCCGGGCGCGGGCATGCGTTTCGAGGTTGCGCAGGAGCTTGCTCACCGCCGGCTGCGAAATGCCGAGATCCTGCGCGGCGGCGGTCATGGACCCGCGCTCGACGGTGCGGATGAAGGCTCGCAGGGCGACGGTGAGATCCATGCATAACCTCCGGTTATGGCAGAGAGCGCCGTCCATCGCGTAGACGCTGCATCGACGGCGGACAACCATCCTGCATCGTGACGATGACGGATGCCGACATGCCGATCCAACGCCGAGACCTCCTCCGTTCCGCCGCACGCGCTTCGGTCGCGCTCGGCATTCTCCCCGAACTCGTGACCAGCCCTGCGCTCGCGGCCGTATCCAATTCCGGGCCGGATGCGGGCACGCTGCCGCCGGGGGCGGTGAGCCGCTTCGCGCCGCTCAATGGCATCCGTCTTCACTACGTCGTCGCCGGGTCCGGCCCGCCCCTGGTCCTGTTGCATGGATGGCCGCAGACCTGGGCGGCCTGGAGGAACACGATGGCGGCACTGTCGGATCGCTTCACCGTCATCGCCCCCGATCTCAGGGGTCTCGGCCTCTCGGAACGCACCGTATCGGGCTACGACAAGCGCACCATCGCCGAGGACATCCGCGCCCTGATCGACCACGAGGCGGGCGGGCGCGCCAGCCTGCTCGGACACGACATGGGCGGCAAGGCGGCCTATGTCCTGGCGCATCGTCACCCCGACCGCGTCTCCCGGCTCGCCCTGGTGGATTGCCTCCTGCCGGGAACGGAGAACATGGATTCGCTGCGCGGCGGGGCGTGGCACTATGGGTTCCACATGGCCCCCGATATCCCCGAAATGCTCACCGCCGGGCGGGAGCGAGACTATGTCCGCGAGCAGATTCGCGCGTGGTCCCACCGCAAGGAGGCCATCACGGAAGAGGCGATCGACGAGTACGCGCGGCACTACGCATCGCCGGGCGGCATGAGCGCGGGGTTCAACTACTATCGCGCCCTGAGGGACGACGCCGCGCTGGCTGCCAGCTTCAGGGGGAAGAGCCTCGCCATGCCGGTCCTGGCCATTGCCGGCCGCTACGGTGTCGGGTCGCGACTGTCCGATGCGCTGAAGATCGAGGCCGGCGACCTGACGACGGTCGTCGTTGAGGAGTCCGGCCATTTCGTCGCCGAGGAAGCTCCGGACGCGTTCCAGCGTACCGTGGCGCAATTCATGACCGCCTGATCGCCGGATCGGACGATGGGTGCGGAAGCGTTACCCCAGCCCGCCCATCTCCCGTACGATCCCCCATTCCTCCTCCGTCACGGGCTGCACCGAGAGGCGGGAATTGTTGGCCAGCACCATCGCCTTGAGGCGCGGCTCGGCCTTGATCGCCTCCAGGGTCACGGGGCGCTGCAGAGGTTCGACGGCACGGAGATCCACCATGCCGAACCGGCCGGTGGGATCGGTGTCGTCCGGGTAGTAGGGGCGGATCACCTCGACGATCCCCACCACCGCCTTGCCCTCGTTGGAATGGTAGAAGAACCCGCGCTCGCCTACCTGCATCGCCATGAGGTTGAGCTTGGCGACGTGGTTGCGCACCCCGTTCCACGGCGTGCCGTGCTCGCCGGCCTCGACCTGCTGCTCCCAGGACCAGGTCTTGGGTTCGGATTTGTAGAGCCAGTACGCCATCGGTCGCCTCTCGGATCGAGGCGCATCCTTAGCGTGCGGAAACGTGGCCGTCAGGCGTCGCGGAGGGCCGATCCCCAGAAGCGCAGGCTGTCCCCGTTGATGGGCGAGCCCGCCTCCCCGTTGCGCGCGGTCACGAAGGCATGGAACGCCTGCGCCTCGTCCGGGCCGAGGAGGCTGCGGATCGCGGTGACGATCCGGGTGATGCGCAGGTGGTTGTGGTCGTAGGGGCGAAGCCAGCCGTCGGTGCGCGCGTAGAACTCCGTCATCCGGGCGAGCGCGGCGCGCAGGCCGGCGCGTGCGGCCTCGTCGGACCGGATCGCCTCGGCCTCGCCGCGCCCGAGCACCGGCGCCCCCGGCACGGCCCGGCTCGCTTCGCTCAGGGGAAAGCACCACTGGATGTAGTCGTGCACGCCCTCGATCCGCGCATCGTCGAAGGCGAGGATGTCGGCGAGGCTGCGCCGCGCGCCGTCGCGTCCGTGACCGGCGAGGAAGGCGTGGATCGGCCCCATGCTCATTCGGCCTCCCGCTTGAGGGGGCGGGCGAGGAGGCCCGCCACCACGGCGTCGACGCTCGCTTCCCCCGAGACGATGGCGGCCACGGCCTCGGCCACCGGCATCTCGACGGCGTTGCGGCGTGCCAGGGCGATGAGGGCGGCGGCGGTGAAGGCCCCCTCCGCGAGCTTGCCGCCGGCCGCCTCCTCCGGGCTGGCCCCCGCGCCGAGGCGCTGGCCGAAGGCGAAGTTGCGCGATTGCGGCGAGGAGGCGGTGAGCACGAGGTCGCCGAGGCCGGACAGCCCCATCAGCGTCTCGGGCCGCCCGCCATAGGCGCGGGCAAAGCGCATGAGTTCGGCGAAGGCCCGCGCGATGAGGGCGGCGCGGGCGCTCTCGCCGAGGCCGCGTCCCGCGACGATGCCGGAAGCGATGGCAAGCACGTTCTTGCCCGCCCCGCCGATCTCGACGCCGCGCACGTCGTCGGTGTGGTAGACGCGCAGCGCCGGGCCGGACAGGGCAGCGGCAAGGCGCCCGGCCAGATCGCCATCCTCGGCGGCCAGGGTCACGGCGGTGGGCAGATTGCGGGCGACGTCCGCCGCGAAGCTCGGGCCGGACAGGACCGCCACGGCCGCGCCGGGCATCGCCTTGGCGGCGACCGCGCTCATGAAGGCGTCGCTGCCGCGCTCGATCCCCTTGGCGCAGAGCACGATGGCCGCATCCGGGTCGAGGGACGAGCGCAGGTTTTCCAGAACGCCCCGGAGGGTCTGGGCCGGCGTCACCAGGAGGACGATGCCCGCCCCGGCGAGATCGCGCGCCTCGCCGGTGGCGCGGATGCCGTCGTGCAGCGTCACGCCGGGGAGGTAGCGGGCGTTCTCGCGGCTGGCCTGAAGCCGCGCGGCGGCTTCCCCGTCGCGCAGCCACAGGGTCACGGGCCGCCCCGTGGCCGCCGCCGCGTTGGCGAGCGCCGTTCCCCAGGCGCCGCCGCCCACCACCGCAATCCGGTCGCTCATGATCGATGATCCTCTGGCGCCTGGTCCGCCTCGGCGGACGACCCGCCCGCCGTCAGGCGATAGAGCACGTGCGGCTGGAGGCGGTGGTCCGCCGGCAGGGCGGGATGGAGGAAGTCTTCCGAAAAGGTCATGCCGAGGCGCTCCATGACCCGCAGGGACGGACCGTTGCAGGTGGCCGTGAAGGCCACCACCGCCGGGAGGCCGCAGCGTGCGAACAGGTCGGCGAGGGCGAGCCGCGCGGCCCTCGTGGCGAGACCGCGCCCCCATGCCGGGCGGGCGAGGCGCCAGCCGATCTCCACCACGGAGCCCACGACGGCCCCGCCCGCGAACGGCATCGGCC
This sequence comes from Methylobacterium sp. E-045, assembly GCF_022829685.1. Classification (GTDB taxonomy): domain Bacteria; phylum Pseudomonadota; class Alphaproteobacteria; order Rhizobiales; family Beijerinckiaceae; genus Methylobacterium. Next base: position 159,548 of record NZ_JAKSYE010000076.1, on the reverse strand, counting down.
GGATCAACCGCATGCCGCCGACGAAACCGACGAACCCCTCTCCCGGCACCTCCAGCGCCCAGGGGCCGAATCCGTCGGACTCGAAGCGCCGGTCGATGGCGCGCGCCTCGATCAGGCTCTCGCCCCGGCTCTTGGTGGAGGGGAAATGATGCATCACCTCGGGATCGGCGTTGAGCTCGGCGAAGGGCGCGTCGTCCGCCCGGACCCAGCGCCGGAGGACGAAGCCCTGTCCGGTGAGCGAGGCGGGGGTCGAGGCGCACACGGCGCGCCGGACCTTGCCGCGCCAGGCGAGGGAGCGCCGGTTCAGGAGCCCGAGATCGGCCGTCTCCGCCAGCACCGCCTCGCCGAGATCGATGGCGACGGCGAGTCGTTCGGGCGGCATGTTGGCCCAGGCCGGCGGGGCCACGCTCTCGCGCCAGGGGCCGCCGCAGGCATTGTCGAGGAGGATGCGAGCGAAGCAGTGATCGAGGCGCACCGGCCAGTCCGGCCGGGCACGGGCCGCCTGGGGCAGGCGCCGGTCGACGAGGTCGCGCCAGTTCCGCTGCAGCGTCCCAAGCTTCAGCGTCCCTGGCGAACTCCCCTCAGGCAACGGCCGCCGCCTCGGCGAAGGGCCAGCGGGCGCGGGCGGGCGCGGTGAGATCGTCCACGAGGCCGAGGCGCAGGCGCTCGATCCCCGCCCAGGCGATCATCGCGCCGTTATCGCCGCAGAGGGACAGGGGCGGCGCCACGAAGGCGAGGCCGGCCTCGTTGGCCTGGGTCGTCAGCGCGCGCCGGATCGCCCCGTTGGCGGCGACCCCGCCGGCGGCGACGAGGGCGGTGGGATGGCCCGCCATGGCGCCGAACTCGCGCAGGGCGACGCGGACCCGGTCCACCACCACATCCACCACCGCCGCCTGGAAACTGGCGCAGAGATCGGCCACATCGGCGCCGGAGAGCGGCTCCAGCCGTTCGGCCTCGATCCGCAGGGCGGTCTTGAGGCCGGAGAGGGAGAAGTTCGGCTCGCGCCGGCCGAGCATCGGGCGCGGCAGGGCGAACCGCTCGGGATTGCCGGTCTCGGCCATGCGCTCCACCTCGGGGCCGCCCGGATAGCCGAGGCCCAGGAGCTTGGCCACCTTGTCGAAGGCCTCCCCGATGGCATCGTCCACGGTGGTGCCGAGGCGGACGTAATCGCCCACGCCCTTCACCGCCACGAGCTGCGTATGGCCGCCGGAGGCGAGGAGCAGCAGGTAGGGAAAGCCGATGCCGTCGGTGAGCCGGGCCGTCAGCGCATGCGCCTCCAGATGGTTCACCGCGATGAGGGGCTTTCGCGCCACCAGCGCCAGGGTCTTGGCGGTGACGAGGCCGATCAGCACCCCGCCGATCAGGCCCGGCCCCGCCGCCACCGCGATGCCGTCCACCTGCGACAGGCTCATCCCCGCCGTGTCGAGGGCACGGGCCACGAGGCGGTCGAGGACCTCCACGTGGGCGCGGGCCGCGATCTCGGGCACGACGCCGCCATAGGCCGCGTGTTCGGCGATCTGGCTCAGGACTTCGTTGGAGAGGATGCGGCCGCGCCCATCCTCGCCCGGCATGACGATCGAGGCGGCCGTCTCGTCGCAGGTCGTTTCGATGCCGAGGACGTTCATGACGATACTTTGGATTCTTCGGAGACAGGGTTTCCCACCCTAGCCGGGCATGACGGTGGAGGGCAACGACGGCAGGGGGAAGCGAGGGCCGCGCACGGGGTACCCTGTGCCATCGACGCGGCGCGTCACGGAAACGGCTTGCCAAGGCCGCCCGGAGGGGCGAATCCGGAGGCATGGTGGCGATGCGGATATGGATCGCGCGGCCCGAGCCGGGGGCCACGCGCACGGCCGAACGGCTCGCCGCGTTGGGCTACGAGGCTCTGGTGGCGCCGGTCCTCGTGGTGGAGGCGACCGGTGCGCCCCTGCCTCCGGGCCCCTTCGACGGCCTCCTCGTCACCAGCGCGAACGCGCTCCGGCCCGCCTCGGGCTGGCGGCGGATCCACCAAGTCCCCGTGTTCGCGGTGGGCGCGCGGACGGCGGCATTGGCCCGCGAAAGCGGATTCACCGCGGTGAAAACGGCGGGTGGAAACGCCGCCGATCTCGTCGGCCTCGTGGGGCGGGAGGTCGCGCCGGGGGCCTCGCTGCTGCATCTGGCGGGCGAGGACCACAAGGCGGAACCGGCGGCATCCCTCACCGGAGCGGGCTTCCGGGTGACGACGCACATCGCCTACGGCGCGAGACCGGTGGCCGCCCTGCCCGCCGTGGTGGCGCTGGCGTTCGGCCCCCCTTCCACCCTGACGGGCGTGCTCCACTACTCACGGAGAAGCGCGGCGACGGCTTGCGAACTCGCCGGGGAGGCGGGATATGGCGGAGCTTTCGCGGCGCTCAGGCATTACTGCTTGTCGGCGGACGTGGCTTTCCCCCTGGCCGAGGCCGGGATCGCTCCGCATTTCGTCGCGGAACAGGCCAACGAGGAGTCCCTTCTCGCGGGTCTGAGATCAGGTTTCCGATAAGCGGTCTCGCCGAGGCCGCGGCCTCGGTGTTAGGACGAACGCATACGCTGTGACCGCAGGGCCGCCAACGGAGCGCGAAACGCGCCGGGGTTGCGGCACGCGGCAGACGAAAGTCGGGAAGGGAGCAAGACGCCCGTGAATCCATCCAACAGCGACGGAAAAGGTCCGGGAACTTCGACGGGGCCGAACGGCCCCAAGCCCGAACCAGGCAAGCCCGAACCAGGTAAGTCCGAACCAGGTAAGTCCGAAGCCGGCAAGCCCGAGCCGGCCAAGCCCGGTACGACGAATCCCGGCACGACGACTTCCGGCTCCTCGAATACGGGCGCGACGGGTCCCGGTGCGGTCAAGCCGCCGACGCAACCTTCGGCATCGCCGTCACAGGCGCCAAGGACCGACGTACCGAAGCCCGCCGTGGCGCCGGTTTCGACGGCTCCCAAGCCTTCTGAAGGCAAGGCTCTCGAAGGCAAGCCTCCGGAAGGCAGGCCCCTCGACGGAAAGCCGGGCGAGGCAAAGCCCGATGCCGCGAAGGCGGCCGCCCCCCTGGCCGAGCCCGTCAAATCCGAGCCACCCAAGCCGACGGCATCGAGCTTCGACGCCGGCAAGACCGGTGGTCTCAAGACCGAGCCGGCCAAAACCGAGCCCGCCAAAACCGACCCTGCCAAGGCTGAGCCCGCCAAGGCTGAGCCGTCGAAATCCGAGCCCTTGAAGTCCGAGCCGCCGAAAGCCGCCGGTCCGGGCTCTGCCGGCGCGAATCCGACAGGGGCCAACCCGTCCTCCATGAGGACCGACCCGCCGAAGACCGGCCCATCGGGCAGCGGGGCTCAGGCCATGCCGTCGAAGGCGGATCTCACCGATGGGCCGATCATCGACCTGAAGGCCAAGCGGGTTCCCGATCCGAGCGAGGCCACGAAGGCCGGCTCCGCGTCGAGCGCGACAAAGCCGTCCGGCTCCGGCATCTTCACCGCGAGCCCGGACAAGGGCCCGTCCCCATCGGATGCCAAGCCTGCCGGCTCCGATGGCAAACCCGCCGGCTCCGACACCAAGCCCGCCGGTTCGACGACGCCCAAGATCGGCCCGGCCGTCGCGGCCACGGAACCCAAACGCGGCGGCGCCGGCTTCGGCTCGGTGGCCGCGGCCGGGCTCCTCGGCGGCGTCATCGGCGCGGGCCTGCTCTTTGCCGTCGAGCGTTCCGGTGCCCTGGGCGTCGGTGACGACGGGCGCATCGCGGCCCTCGACCAGAAGATCGCGGCCCTCGCGCCGAAGGAGGCCGTCGCCGCCCTCGACAAGCGCATCGGCGCCAACGAGGCCGTGCTGAAGCCCCTGCCGGAGGCGATCCGCTCGGCGGATGCGGCCGCCAAGGAGGCGCTGCAGAAGGCGGGGGCCGTCTCGGCAAGTCCGCCGGCGGATGGGTCCGCCCCTGCGCCGGCGGCGCTGCCGCAGGATCTCGTCGCCCGCCTCGACGGGCTCGACCAGCGCGTGGCCGCCCTCCAGGAGGAGCCCGGCCGCGACCAGTCCGGCAATGCCGCTCTCACCGCGCTCTCGCCCCAGGCTCTGTCCGGCCTCGACGACAGGCTGAAGGCCGTCGAGGGCAAGGTGGAGACCGCCGCCAAGCCTGCGGCCGACGAGGCCCTGGCCAGCCAGGTGACCGCGCTGAAGGGGGAACTCGAGAAACGGACCCAGGCGAATTCCGAGGCGGACGAGGCCCTGACGCAGAAGCTGGCCAGCCTCCAGCAGACCCTCGAAGCGCGGGTGAAGGCGGCGACGGAGGCGGTCCAGTCGGCGACGCAGGCGAGCCAGCAGGCGGTCGACGCCAGCAAGGCCCAGGCGGCGGAAGCCGCGAAGGGGGTGGAGCGGCTCCTCCAGGCGCAAGCCGAGAAGATCGCCGGCCTCGACAAGGCCGTGGCCACCCGTGCGGAGGCCTCCTCCGTCCAGGCCGCCATGCGGGTCGTGGCGGCGGATCGCATCGTCGGCGCGCTGAATACCGGCTCGCCCTATGCCAATGCACTGGCGGCCCTGCGCAGCTCCGAGCCGGGTGATCCGGCCCGGCTCAGCGCCGTGGCCGCCTTCGCGGACAAGGGCGCCCCGACGGCGAGGAGCCTGGCGGCCGAGTTCCGTCCCATCGCCGAGCGGATCGCCGCGAGCCGCAAGGCGGCGCAGGCGAAGTCGGTGGCCGAGACCGGCGACATCAAGCAGCGCCTGATGAGCATGGCCGAATCCGTCGTCCAGGTCCGCAAGGTCGACGCTCCCGCCGCCCCCGGCGAGGCCGCGCCGGACGACGCGGTGCCGAAGGTGCAGGAGGCCCTGGATCGCGGCGCCATCGCCGAGGCGGCCAAGGCGTTCGCCGGCCTGCCGGAGGAGACCCGCAAGCAGTTCGGCGAGTTCGGCACCAAGCTCGCCTCGCGCGCCGCGGCGGGCGACGCGGCGCAGGCGCTCCTGGCGGATGCGTTCAAGGCCCTGCCCTCCACCGGCACCGCCCGGTGAGGGTCGCCCGTCCGCCTCGGCCGTCCGGAATGCCGGATAGCGGCACCTCGATCATCATCTGTGGGCGCGGCGCGCCCGCCCTTTCCGATACGCGCGTCCCCTCCCCGGCCGACGCCACCTTCCGGAGTTCGTGATCCCATGTGGCGCGCCCTCGCCTTCCTAGCCCTTCTCGCCATCGCCGCCTTCGGGGCGACGTGGATCGCCGACCGCCCCGGCACGGTCACCATCGTCTGGAACGGCTACGAGCTCGCCACCAGCCTCGCCATCGCCCTCATCGGCGTGTTCATCGCCGCCATCGTCATCGGCTTCATCTGGGCCATCGTGCGGGGCATCATCACCCTGCCCGAAACCCTGGTCCGCGGCTCCAAGGAGCGTCGCCGGGCCAAGGGCTTCTCCGCCCTCTCCCGCGGCATGGTCGCGGTCGGCTCGGGCGATCCCCTGGCGGCGCGGCGCCATGCCAGCGATGCCGAGCGCCTGCTCGGGGCCGAGCCCCTGGCGCTCCTCCTGAAGGCCCAGGCGGCACAGATCTCCGGCGACCGCGAGGCGGCGGAGCACGCGTTCCAGCGCATGGCCAACGATCCGGAGACGCGGGTGCTCGGGCTGCGCGGTCTCTTCGTCGAGGCGCGTCGCCGCGAGGACGACGTCGCCGCCCGCGCCTATGCCGCCGAGGCGGCGCGCCTCGCCCCCAGCGTCACCTGGGCCAACGAGGCCATGCTCGAGGCGCAATGCGCCGATGGCGATTGGAGCGGGGCCGTCCAGACGGTGGAGCGCCGTGCCTCCCTCGGCCTCATCGAGAAGGGGCTCGCCCGCCGCCAGCGCGCGGTGCTCCTCACCGCCGCCGCCCAGACCCGCGAAGCGGGCGAGCCCGAAGCGGCGACGCAGCGCGCACTCGACGCGGTGAAACTGGCGCCGGACCTCGTCCCCGCCGCCTGCGTCGCCGGGCGGCTCCTCGCGCGGCGCGGCGACCTGAAGAAGGCGGCCAAGATCGTCGAGGCGGCCTGGCGCGCCAATCCCCATCCCGATCTCGCCAAGGTCTATCTCGGCCTGCGTGTCGGCGATTCCGTACGCGACCGGCTCGCCCGTGCGGAGACCCTGGCCCGGATCTCCACCTGGCATCCCGAAGCCCGTCTCGCCCTGGCGCAGGCGGCCCTGGAGGCGCAGGAATTCGGCAAGGCACGCGAGGCCCTGGCGCCTCTCCTGGCCGACCGCCCGACGGTCCGCGCCTGCCTCGCCATGGCGAAGGTCGAGGAGGCCGAGCACGGGGCCGGTTCCGGCCGGGCGCGGGAATGGCTGGCCCGCGCCGCCCATGCCCCGCGCGATCCGATGTGGATCGCCGACGGGGTCGCCTCCGAGCGCTGGGCGCCGGTCTCGCCGGTCACCGGCCATCTCGACGCCTTCGTGTGGAAGGCGCCCACCGAGCTGCTCGAAGGCCCGTCCGGCAACGATGTGACCGGCGACCTCGACGACAGGGACGACCGCAGCCAGCCGGCGCTCGTGACGTCGAGTCCGGCCACGGAGATGCCGGCCCCGGTGACCGCGGCCGCGCCGGCCAAGCCCGCCGAGCCCGCCGTGGTCAACGGAGCCGCGATGGTATCGGCGCCGTCGGCCCCCGCCACCGGCCCGATGGCGACCGGCGCTGCGACCCCGGTGGTGTTTCCGCCGCCGAAGGCCTCCGATTCGGCGCCCGAGTCCAAGGCCCGGCTGGTCGGCTGATCCCGCAATGGGGCAAGAAGGGCGGCGCCGCGGCGGCGCCCTTTAAAGGTCGGTTCACGCAAGCTCGCTAAAGCTGTGTCCAGCGAGTTCTGCGTAAACGAAGTGCCATGTCCCCATCTCTCGACGATGCGCCGGACTTCTCCGGCCTGATCGAACTGTCGCGTCTCGGTGACCTCGATCTGAAACCTGTCATCCTCCGGGTGCAGACCGATCTGTTCCTCACCGCCTCGGTGCGGGACCGCAAGACGGTGGAGGCGTTCGAATCCCTCGCCGGCGGTCTGATCCCCACCGTCGACGACGAGACGGCGGAGATCGTGGCGCGCAAGCTCGCGCCCTTCCCCGCGACACCGCAATCCGTCCTCGCGGCGCTCGCCGCACGCGGCGGCGAGATCAGGGACCTCATCATTGCGCAGGCGCCGGAGCTGTCGGCCCGCGTGATCGAAGCCGCCCTCGCCGACGGCTCCGACATCGCCGCCGCCATCGCCCGAAGGGCCGATCTGAGCCGCAGCCTCATCGACGAGATGGCCTCGCGCGACGTGGCCGCCATCGACCTGGCTCTGGCCGAGAACTGGCAGCTCGGCCTTCAGGGCGCCACCGTCGCCCTCCTCGTCGGCCGGGCGCGGACGAAGCCCGATCTGGCCCAGGCGCTTCTCGCCCGCCCGGACCTCGCGCCGGGAGATCTGGCGCCGCTGTTCCTCTTCGCCGACGAGGAGCTGCGCGAGGCGATCGGCCGGGCGGTGAGCTCGCGCGCAGCCCTTCGGCCGCCGCCTCCCATGCCGCGCGAGGCGGGAGCCGTCCTCACCGGCTTCTCGGGCCGAAAGGACGTCGCCGCCTTCGTCGCCGCTCTCGGCGAGATGCTCGGCCTGCCGCGCAACTTCCTCGCGGCGACGCCGGACCCGAGCCGGCGCTACGAACTCCTCACCCTCGCCCTCCGGGCGGCCGGGCTGCACGAGGAGGAGGCGGTGTATGTCTTCCTCACCCTCAACGAGACCGTGGCCCGTTCGGTGGACCGGGTCTACGATCTGGTAAAACTGTTCCGCACCATCCCGCGCGGCGCGGCCCGCGACCTTCTCAGCGCGGTCCTCGACACGCCGCTGCCCGAGCGGCTCAACGGCGGCAGCGCCCACCAGCCCTACACCGCACCCGATGCGGTCCGCCCGCGCATGGCGCCGGCCGCCACGGAGCGCGCCCCGCTCCGCCCGGCCCTTCCCGGCCGGGTGAGGCAATCGGCGTCGAGCTGACCCTCCGCCGGGACGCGCCGCGTCCTACTCGGCGAGGTCGAGATGGTGGCGGCCGGCCCGGTCGTCGATCTCGATGATCCAGAGATCGTCGTCGAAGCGCAGTTCCCTGCCGAGGCGGAGTTCGACATCGGGCGGCGAGGCTTCGCTCATCACCCGGACGAAGCTGCGATCGGCGCCGTCCCCGGTATCGACGAGGGATTGCGGGGCCGGGCCATAGAGATCGGCCCGACCATCCAGGCGATCGACCTTCACGAAGATGGCTCCCGCTTCCGCCGCGCCGCGCCGGCGCTGCACCGCGTCGATCCCCTCGACGGCGAGGCGGCGGAGATGGGCCGAGACCCAGAAATCGGAGCGCAGGCGAGGCATGGCCCGCCTATAGCACCGAACGGCGTGGCGCGGGCACGAGCCTGGAAGAAGCGCCGGCTGCGGACAGGGTCGGGAGCTTGGTCTCGTCCGGTGGCGACCCTTCACAGACCCTGAGAAAGTCCGCGTCGCGACAATGTCATGGACGGTGACCTCAGACCGGCTCGGTTGGTAAACTGTCAGTGGTCAAACGAGAGGACCATGCACCCTATCTTCTGCGGGTTGATATCTGAAACGGATTTCCATCCGGGTCTCTACCATCGCATAGGGTCAGATCATCACCGGAGATGACTTTTCCCAAGTCGGACGCACCTCGTTTGAGAAGTTCAGCGCGGCTAGCCGCAACATCGGCGCTGTAGAACACGAGTTTGGGGCCGCGAGCGCCAGGACTGGGTTTGCCACGGTGTAACGCGATATTGCAGCCACCTGCTTTAAATTCCTGCCATCCTCCATCGCCGCCGACAATTGGCTCCAAGCCGAGGACCTCGCGATAAAAGCGGCTCATCGCTTCGACATTCTCCGTAAAATATATGACCCGTTGGATTTCTAGATGCACGAAAGGCTCCCGTGTTGATGGTCGCTGTCAGCCAGCCATCCGCAATTTTTTTTGCCAAGGGGATCTGTCGCGGATGATGAAGTTTCTGGGGGAGCGGATGTGCAACGTCCATTTCACGCCAAAAGGCCAGGGTCCGCTCACCACTCGTCTCGGAAGCTCACGACTGAGCCCAAATCCCAGGCCCACCCCTACTTCGTCGTCGACCCGGCGCGCGCCGGGAGTTCGCGCAAGGTGCGGCCGGCGGCGACGCCCTTGACCGGCCGACAGGTCTGGCACGCTCCGGAGCGGTGGCTGGTCGAAGAGGGACGAGTCGCATAGGACCCGTTTCCATCGCCCCGATTTCGGCCTCCGAAGGTCGAGCTTGAAGGATGAACCATGCACGGGATCGTCGCCGGGTGGCCGAAGGTGCTCCTGCGTCTCGAAGGTTTGGCCGTGCTGATTGCGGCATCGATGATCTACGCTCGGCAGGGTGAAAGCTGGTGGCTGTACGCCGCCCTGTTCTTCGTGCCCGACCTGAGCATGATCGGCTACGTGGCGGGGCCGAGGACCGGAGCGGCGCTGTACAACCTCGCCCATTGGTACGTCCTGCCGCTTGCTTGCCTTGTCTGGGGGGCGTCAGGTCATGGGCCTCTGGCTCTGACGGCGGGGCTCGTCTGGGCTGCGCATATCGGTTTTGACCGCAGCCTGGGATACGGCCTGAAATACGCCGGGGGCTTCGGGATCAGCCATCTAGGGCAGATGGGGAAAGCCCACGCGAAAACGTCTTGAGGAGCATCGACGGTTCAACGGGGACGGGCGGACCGAGCCCGGTGTTGGTCGCCGATGGCGCGTCCGGCTTCGGAGGCCGCTTGAACCTCGCAGAGCGGCCAGCTCGGGTCGAAGTCGGAATGTCTGCTTTTGAGCCAAGGGCCGAAGACCGTTTCCCACCCGTCTCGGGCCTTCACGGCGCGGCCCGAACGCCGGGTCCCTACCCCTTCGTCGACCCGGCGCGCGAGGCGAGTTCGCGCAAGGTGCGGCCGGCGGCGACGCCCTTCACCGGCAGCTTGCGGTCGCGCTCGAATTTCTCGATGGCCGCCCGCGTGCCGGGGCCGAGGACGCCGTCGGCGACGAGGGGTCCGTAGCCGAGCTTCACCAGGGCCCGCTGCGCCTGCGCCACGGCCTGGTCGGGTTTCGGCGTCACCGAGGCGGTGGTCTCCCCGGCCTTGATGATGTCGGCGATGACGTCGCGCTTGGTGGACGGCGCCGCCGCGGCGGGTTTTGGCGATGGTCTCGCCGCCTCGGCAGCCGGCGCGGCCTTCGGCTCGGGCGCGGTCTCCACCTTCGGCGCCTCGATCCTGCGCGGCGGGGCCTCCGCGACCTTGACCGGCTCGGGCGACGGGCCGGCCGTGGGCCTGGCGGCGGCGGTGCCCTTGCCGAGGGTGGGGAAGAGCGGCGCCGGGTGACGGCCTCCCTGGTAGCCCAGCGCATTCATGGCCACGGCCGCCACCGCGCCGACGGCGACCACCGAGCCGAGGACCTCCCCCGGCCTGCGCAGGCAGAGCCGGCCGAAACCGCCCAGCGCCGAGGCCACGCCGCGAAGCCAGCCGAAGGCGGGCCGGCGGGCGGGGGTGGCGGCGGGTTTCCGGCGCGGAGCGGCGGTCTGCGCGGCCCTGGTCGGAACGACGATCTCGCGCTGGTCGCGCTTCGGCAGCGGTTCGCGCATGGTCTATCCTCTCGAACGCGGAAGACGGCCCGACGGGTCGGGCCGACAACGGAAGACCGGCCCCGGCGCAGCGCCGTGCCGGTACGGGTCGCGCGCACCTCGCCCGGTCCGTCGAAGCCGGGACGAGGCGCGCGTCGGGTCGCGGTGACCAGATGAGGGGCTCATCCCGCGCGCTGCATCGGAATGTAGCGTTCTCTCACCGCCTCGGGCGCGGGGTCGAACAAGCCCATGGGCCGGCGCACCGGGACCAGCGTCCCCTCCTGCACCGGCAGGGGCATGGCGCGACGGATTTCGGTCCGGATCGGGGCCGGGGGGGCGGCGCTGGACCCGCGTCGGCAATCGATGGGCAGCGTCACGGTCACGCTGGTGCCCTGGCGCTCGGCGCTCTCGATGGAGATGCTGCCGCCATGGAGTCCGACGAGCCCCTGCACCACCGAGAGACCGAGTCCGGTTCCCTCATGCGTCCGGTCGTATCCGCCGCCGGCCTGGAAGAACGGCGCACCGATCCGGGGCAGGTCGTCGGCGCCGATGCCGATTCCGGTATCCGCCACCACGATGTCGAGATGCGACGCGCTCCGCCGGAACGAGACCTCGATCCGCCCGCCCGGAGCGGTGAACTTCACCGCGTTGGACAGGAGGTTGATGAGGATCTGGCGGAAGGCGCGCGGGTCCGCATTGATCTCGATGCCGGGCGCTTCGGTGCCGCGCACGAGGGTGATCCCGCCCTGGTCGGCCCGCAGCTGCATCAGGTCGCAGCAGGTCCGCACGAGGGAGCCGACATTCATCGTCTCCGGGACGTAATCGAAATTGCCGCTCTGGATCCGCGACATGTCGAGGAGCGCGTTGACCACGTCGAGGAGATGGCGCCCGGAGCTGCCGATGATCTCGGCATATTCGCGGCTGCGCTCGGGGCCGAGGGTCATGGACCCCTGGCCGGCCAGGACCTCCGAGAAGCCGATGATGGCGTTGAGCGGCGTGCGCAGCTCGTGGGTGACGGTGGCGAGGAAGCGGCTCTTCAGGTCGTCGGCGCGTTCGGCCTCGGCGCGGGCGCGCTCCAGCTCCTCCGCGTGGCGACGATGCTCGCTGACGTCACGGGTCACGGCCACCACGCTCGACCCCTCGACTCCGGAGGGGGTGCCGGCGATGCGGTGGGCCCGCATCTCGGCGAAGATCACCCGCGGCTCGCCTTCGGCGCGCAGGGCCGCCGGGTCGAGATGCAGGCGGAACTGCACGGTGGCCGGCATGCCGCTGGCGGCCACGTCGCTGATCGTCTGCAGGAGGGCGGGACGGTCTCCCACATGGACCCGGTCGAGAAGCCCGTATCCGCGCAGGCGAACGGACTCGATGCCGACGAAGCGCGCCGAGGAGGCGCTGGCTTCGATGATGCGACCGTTCCGGTCATGCCAGGTGACGAGGTCGTCGATGGCCGAGAGCAGCATGCGGTCGCGCATCTCGTTGTCGCGCATCCGGGCGAGCCAGCGGCCCTCGTGGCGCAGATGCTCCATGGCCTGGGCGGCCACGTGACCGATGGCGGTGATGGCGAAGACCGGCATCGCCAGGGACCGGGACAGGTCGAGGAGAGGCAGCGAGATGGAGCCGTGCGGCAGGAACGCCACGACGAGGGCGCCGATCATCGCGATGAGGGCGGCGGCCAGGGTCGCCCGGCGCGAGCCGGACACGACGGCCTCCAGCGGGATGGCCACCAGCCAGATCGCGGCGGCGGAGTTCACGCCGCCCGACATCAGGGCGAGACACACCACGAGGCCGGTGAGACCGGCCGACGAGATCGCATGGGCGACCCACAGGATCCCCGTCCGCGACAGGAACACGGCGGCGAAGACCGGCAGCATCAAGCTGGCGATGGCGAGGACTTCGAGTCCGGTGGGGACGCCGCGCCAGAGCAGGTAGGGCGGCAGGGCGGCCATCATCACGATCCCGGTGGCGAGGCGCGACACCAGGAACCGCTCGTGCCGAAACCGCACGGCATCGTCCTCGATCACCGACTGGTGGACGAGCCCGGCGAGCCGGAGATCGATCAGGGAAGCCAGGCCGCTGTAGATACGCAATACGCACACGCACAGCGCGAAGTGCCGTACCGGCCGCTTCGTCGCCCCTTGCTGGACTAGACCCGAATTCGACTTGAACTCGACTGACGCCAAACCTCGCAGACCCGACTTAAGCGAGTGTTGCGCAGACCCCACCGATTGTTCGCGGATGCTTTCCGGTCCGTAACCGGACCGGTTCGGGAGGGGGTTCCTTTCGGGGCAGATCGCCCGCTATCCACAGGACCGGGCACGACATGCAGGTTCGAAGGGGCATGGCGGCAAAGCCGCGTTCACCATGGTTCTCGATTCCAGCGCGCGTGTGAGAGGCGCTTTACGTTCTGCGCCGAGGCTCGGTCGCAACGGGCCGCTCACGGCCGGCACCGAACCAACCCGGGACTTCCATGTCGTTCCTCCTTCGCGCCTGCCTGGCGATCGGCGTCCTCTCCTACCTCGCCGCCCATCGCGACGATCCGGCTCTCGCCGCGCGCCTGTCGGCGCCGTCCGTGGAGAACACCGCCTCTCTCGCCTGGGACGCGCTGCCCCGCGAGGCGCGCGAGACGGCGCTGAGCCGGGGTACCGACGCCCTGGTCCGGCAGGTGGCGGGATCGGTCGCCGGGGCGTCGCGCGATACCCTGGCGGAGACGGATCGTCGTCCGGCATGGCGCGGCGTGGACGCGCGCTGACACCGACCCTCGCGGGGCGGACGGGGGTCAGATCTCGTAGGACGCGGCCTGTCTCGCGCGCAGGACGTAGAGCGAACGGGGTTCGAGGCGCAGGCGCGCCTGGGGGGGAAACAGCGCCTGTCCGGCCTGGACGATGCCCGTCGGCCGGGTCGTGTCGAACACGACCATCCACGGCCCGCCGATGACCGGGGCCAGGGTGAAGTCGATCGCCTCGTCGGCGGCGTTGATGAGGATCAGCAGGCGGTCGGCGCTCGGCAGGTCGTTGCCGATCTGCATGCCGAAGGCCTGACGGTGTCCATCGGCCCAGGCCGCGTCGTCCATTTCCGCGCCGCAGGGCGAGAGCCAGTGGACGTCGCGCAGCGGTCCCTCCCCGATGACGGCGCCGGTGAGGAAGGTCAGGCGGCGCAGGGCCGGCTGCTCGCTGCGCAGGCTGGTGAGGTTGGCGACGAAGGCGGTGAGGCCGGGATCGGGATCGGTCTCCCAATCCAGCCAGTTGACGGCGTTGTCCTGCGCATAGGCATTGTTGTTGCCGTTCTGGCTGCGCGACCGCTCGTCCCCGGCCAGGAGCATCGGGACGCCCTGGGCCAGCAGCACCGTCGCCAGCAGGTTGCGCTTCTGCCGGGCCCGCACCGCCAGGATCGCCGGATCGTCCGTGGGGCCCTCGACGCCGTAATTGCGCGAGAGGTTGTGGCCGTGGCCGTCGCGATTGTCCTCGCCGTTGGCGTGGTTGTGCTTCTCCTCATAGGCGACGACATCGGCCAGGGTGTAGCCGTCATGGCTCGCCACGTAGTTGATGCTGGCCAGCGGCGACCGGCCGGAGCCGGAAAAGATCTCCCGCGAGCCGGACAGGACCTGCGTAAGTTTGGGCAGGATGCCGTGATCGCCCCGCCAGAACGCGCGGACGCTGTCGCGGAACTGGTCGTTCCACTCGGCCCAGCCGCGCGGATAGGCGCCGAGCTGGTAGCCGCCCATGCCGATGTCCCACGGTTCCGCGATCATCTTGGCGCGGGACAGGATCGGATCCTGGGCGATGGCCTGGAAGAAAGCGGCTTTGGCGGTGAAATCGTGCGGCGTGCGGCCGAGGCTGGTGGCGAGGTCGAAGCGGAACCCGGCCACGCCGTAGGCGGTCACCCAGTGCCGGAGGGAATCGAGGACGAGCTGCATCACCCTCGGATGGTCGAGATCGAGGGTGTTGCCGCACCCGGTGCAGTCGATCTCCTGCCGGCGGTTCTCCGGGTCGAGCTTGTAGTAGCTGGCATTGTCGATGCCGCGGAACGACAGGGTCGGTCCGGTATGGTCGGCCTCGCAGGTGTGGTTGTAGACGACGTCGAGAATGACCTCGATCCCGGCCGCGGCGAGTTCGCGGATCGCCGCCTTGAGGCCGCCGATCCCGGCGGCTCCGAGATAGCGCGGCTCCGGCGCGAAATAGCCCAGCGGCGAGTAGCCCCAGAAATTGACGAGGCCCTTCTCCACCAGGAACCGGTCGTCGGCGAAGGCCTGGATCGGCAGGAGCTCGATCGCCGTCACGCCGAGCTTCAGCAGGTGGTCGATGATCGCCGGATGGGCGAGCGCCGCGTAGGTGCCGCGCTCCGCTTCCGGAATGGCGGGGTGACGCTGCGTCAGCGCCTTGACGTGGGCCTCGTAGATCACCGTCTGGCCCATCGGCCGGCGGATGGGAGTGATCGCGAGTTCGGGTAGGTCGGGGGCCGTCACCACGCCGCGCGGCATGAAGGCCGCGCTGTCGCGCCGGTCGATCTGGTCCTCCCGCTGGAGGCCGCGACGGTGCCCGTACAGGGAATCGTGCCAGCGGATCCGGCCCTGGATTTCGCGCGCATAGGGGTCGAGGACCAGCTTGGCCGGGTTGAAGCGATGGCCGTTGGCGGGGTCCCAGGGACCGTGGACGCGGTAGCCGTAGAGCTGTCCGGGAAAGACGCCGCGCAGGTAGCCGTGCCAGACGTCGTCGGTGCGGCAGGGAAGCGGGATCACGCGATGTTCGTGGCGTTCACCCGGCTCGAACAGGCACAGGTCGATTCCGGTGGCATTCTGGGAAAACAGCGCGAAATTGACACCGCGACCATCGAAATGCGCCCCGAGAGGTCCGGGTACGCCCTCGTCGATGCCGATCATGGAGGCCTTTCGCAGGTACATCGGCCCAATGGAGACGGGCCGGTCGTCGCCGCGGGTCACGCAAGAACGAGACCCGCAAGCCTCGTCCCGCACCCGGCTCGATGAGCCGGCGTCGCTCGCATCACCTGACGGAGCAGGACGAGGACGCTACTCGGCGGCGGCGGCGGCGCGGGGTGGCTCGCGCTCGACGGTGCGGAAGTTCTCGAGGTCCGTCAAGAAATTCCGCGCCCACCAATCCACGTCTTCACGGGTCATGCGGTCGACCATGGGCTTCCACCGCTCGATCCGCTCCCCGCGCGGCATGTAGAGCGCCGTGCGGATCGCCTCCGCCACCTCGAACCGGTCGTAGGGATTGACCAGGAGGGCCTCGGGGAGCTGCCGGGACGCGCCCGCGAATTTCGACAGGACGAGGACGCCCGGATCGTCCGCCGTCTGGGCGACGATGTATTCCTTGGCCACCAGATTCATGCCGTCGCGCATGGGCGTCACCAGGCCGACGCGGGCGGCGCGATAGAGTCCCGCCAGGACGGGTCGCGGATAGGCCTTCGTGACGTACTGGATCGGGGTCCAGTTCGGCTCGCCGAGGGCGCCGTTGATCTCGCCGACGGTCTCGTTCACCTCGCGGCTGAGCTCCTCGTATTCCGGAACTTCGGTGCGGGATTTCGGCGTGATCTGCAGATAGACGACGTTGCCGCGCTGGTCCGGGTTCGAGGCGAAGAAGCGGTCCACCGCCTCCATGCGCTCGGGCACGCCCTTGGAATAATCGAGCCGGTCGACGCCGATGAGGAGTTTTCGGGTGCGCAGGCCCGCCATGGTCTCGCGGACGGTCTTGTTCGCCCCGGCATTCTCCGCCGCCTCCTTGAACCCGGCCACGTCGATGCCGATCGGGAAGCTGCGGATGCGGGTGCGGCGCCCGTCCACCATCAGCGAGCCGCCGCCGAGAGGGATCGCCCGCAACTCGTCGATGAGGTTGCGGGAGAGGTTATGGACGTCCGGGTCGGTCTGAAGGCCGATCAGGTCGTAATCGGCGATGCCGCGCAGGAGGTCGTTGCTGGCGGGAAGCGTGTTGAACACGTCCGCGGCCGGCCAGGGGATGTGATGGAAATAGCCGATCGGGTTGGCGATGCCCAGACCGCGCAGTTCCGAGGCCAGGGGCAGCAGGTGATAATCGTGGACCCAGATGATGTCGTCGGGCTCGATCAGCTTGGCGAGCGCCCGCGCGAAGATGCGGTTGACGCGCTGGTAGCCGGCATAATCCGAGCGGGAGAACGCCCCGAGGCCGAGACGGTAATGCATGATCGGCCAGAGGGCGCGATTGGCAAAGCCGCTGTAATACTCGCGGTGGTCCTGGGGCGAGAGATCGACTACGGCGTACTGGACGCGGCCGCGATCGATCAGTTCGGGCTCCTCGGACGGATCCTCGACGACTTTGCCGCTCCACCCGAACCACAAGCCCTCATAGGAGGTGAAGGCCTCCTTGACGGCGACCGCCAAGCCTCCTGCGGCAACGGATTTTCCGCTGTCCTCGGGGATGGCCACACGGTTCGATACGATGACAAGGCGTGCCACTCAGCGGGCTCCGGTCCTCAGCGTGCAGCGCACCCTGGGCGCGCCGGACAAGACATTCCGATGTTCAACGCGCTTAACGCGACCGTGATCCGTCCGATACGGCCACGTCTGTTCATATTCCGTCAGCCAACCTACCCGACCGCATCGTCTACGGCCAGGGCAGGGCGAGACGAATGTCCCGTTCCGTAGTGGATCACCGGGCTCCGCCCCGCCCGACGATACGCGTTTCCGTTCAAGCTCGACCACTTCGAAAAGTCTTATGGGAACGCGGCCCGGAGCGCATCGGCGGGGATGTCGCGGCCTGTGGCCGCCACCCCGTTTCACGTCGCACATTCCTTGCGGAACCGCGTCTGTTTCCATGTTGTTGAAGAGCCACATGTGACATCGCCGAAAAGCGATCGAGGAGTCTGCCCGTGAACGCAAACCAACCGACTGGCCCGGCATCCGCCGCGAATGCTCCAGGGATCGACGCGAACCCGAGCGGTGACTGGAAGGCGCTTCGCGGCGACGTCGAGGGGATCGCGGACGTCGCCGTTGAGCGCGGCCGCGGCTTCGTGGCCGCCGCCCGCGCCCACGCCACCGACTATGCCGACCGGCGCAAGGGCGACGCCGCCCAGTCCGTCAACGACCTCGCCCAGGGCCTGAGGGATTCGAGCAAGTCCTTCGACGAGCAGCCGAACATCAAGGCGTTCTTCGACAGCGCCGCCGAGGGTCTCGAACAGCTCGGAAGCTCCATCGAGAACCGCAGCTTCGCCGAGTTCTACGACGAGGCGGAGGCCTTCGCCCGCCGCGCTCCCGTCGCCGTTGCGGTCGCCACCTTCGTGACCGGCTTCGTCGTCTCGCGCTTCATCAAGTCGTCGAGCATCGCGCATGACCGCGACGCCCGCGACTCGTTCCGCAGCTAGGCCGGACGTCATGTCGAACGGCCCGCAATCCAGCATTCAAAGCCTCCTCGGCGATGCCCTGCGCGAGACGAGCGAACTTGCGCGCAAGGAGATGGCTCTCTTTCGCACCGAAATGACGAGCAACGTCCGGACGCTGTTCATCGGCCTGGCGCTGATGGTCGGCGCCGGCGTGTTCGGGGTCGTCGCCCTGTTCGTCCTGGTGGACGCCCTGGTGAAGTGGCTCGCCACGGTGGTGCATTCGGAAGCCCTGTCCGCCCTCATCGTCGGCGGCGTGCTTCTGGTGGTGGCCATCGTCTTCGCCCTGATCGGACGGAACGCCATGTCCCTCTCCACCCTGGCGCCGACCCGCACGACACGGCAGATGCGCCAGGATGCGCGCGCATTGTCGGAAAGGGTATCGGGATGAGTGAATCGTTGAACGACCTCGAGAAGGACATCGAGGCGAGCCGTGCCCGCCTCGACCAGACCATCGACCGCATTCAGGACCGGCTCTCCGTCCCGAGCATCGTCGACGACATGCTGGGCAATGTCCGCCGCACCCCGCTGAGCGGGGCCTATGATGG
The DNA here is from genome assembly GCF_022829685.1 of Methylobacterium sp. E-045. Lineage (GTDB taxonomy): Bacteria > Pseudomonadota > Alphaproteobacteria > Rhizobiales > Beijerinckiaceae > Methylobacterium. The sequence goes on along the minus strand of NZ_JAKSYE010000076.1, from coordinate 141,082 downwards.
GGCCCTCGATGCGATCCGCCGCAATCCGGTCCCCGTCCTTCTCATCGCGGCCGGCATCGGCTGGCTGCTGCATCGCACGGGCAAGGATCGGCAGACGCTGACGAAGCGTCCCATCATCGATCCCAACGGTGCGCTGCCGGTGACGCCGGGCGCGGCGGCCAAGGTCTACGATCCCGACCAGCCGACCCGCCAGCCCGTGAAGGAACTGGCGGAGGAAACCCAGATTTGAGCCTGCATACGGCCGATCCAGACCTGACAGACCCGGCAGCGGCATCGCTGCCCCCTTCCCATCCGACAGGAGTCGCCTCCATGAGTCATAGCAGCATTCCGGGTGAGCCCAAGAGCTCGCTTCCCGACGACATCGCCCTCGCCGCCGGCCTCCCCCATGGTGACGAGACCAGCCGTTCGCTCCACGACATCTCCGAGCGGGCCCGCACCGAGACGCGGGCGACGGCGGGACATATCCGCGATCAGGCCGGCGACCTCGCCGACGACGCCCAGGCCAAGGCCGAGGGCTATGCCGACCGCGCCAAGGCCGCCGCGCTCGACGCGCGGGACACCGTGAAGGACAAGGCGGAGTCGCTGATCGACCGCGCGTCCGAGACCTACGACGACGCCCGCGACTGGGCGTCGGACACCCATCGGTCCACCCGCCGCAGCATCGGCGAGTTCGCCGAGCGCGGCGGCCAGCGCCTCGACCGCGGCAAGACCAATGTCGAGCAGTTCGTCACGCAGAACCCGCTTCTCGTGGGCGTGGTCGGCCTCGCGGCCGGGCTGCTCCTCGGCGCCCTCCTGCCGAGGACGCGCCGCGAGGACGAGACGGTGGGTCCTTGGGCCGACGAGGTGAAGGACCAGGGCATCCGCTACGCCCGCGACTTCGCCGACCGCGGCCGCGAGTTCGTGGAGAGTGCCCTCGACCCCGAGAATCTCAATGCCGCGACGCAAGGCGGCGCCGAGCCGTTCCGGAAGCCCGACGTGGCCCCGGTGCGGACGCACTGACGCCGATTACCCGACGCGTTCAATGATGACACAGGGGCGGCGCTCGACAGCGCCGCCCCTTCGTGTTCCGACTGGAGCGACGATCCGACGAGCGAGACCTTGCGACCCGTGGCAGCCCCTCAGCCCCGCCTGCTCTGGTGCGGCGACACCGCGATCACCGTCGAGTTCGGTGAGAGGATCGACCCCGACGCCACCGCCCTGGTCCTCGCCCTCGATCGTGCCGTGCGGGAAGCTGGCATTCCGGGGCTCATCGAGAGCGTCCCCACCTACCGGTCGCTCACCGTTCACCTCGATCCCTGCGCGGTCGAGCCCGGCGAGATCGAATCGGCTCTCCTCGCCCTCGTCGGTCCGGTCCCCGCCAAGACGGCGCCGCGCCGGCTCTGGCGCATTCCCGTGGTGTATGGCGGGGCCTTCGGCATCGATCTCGCGGATGTCGCCGCCCATCACGGGACGACCCCCGACGACATCGTGTCCCGGCACGCGGCCCCCGAGTATCGCGTGGCCATGAACGGGTTCCTCCCCGGCTACGCCTATCTCTCCGGGCTCGACCCGAGCCTCGCCTTGTCGCGCCGGGACAGTCCGAGGCCGGTGACGCCGGCCGGGACCATCTCCATCGGCGGCGTCCAGGCGCTGGTGGCGAGCATCGCCGCCCCCAGCGGATGGCACCTCCTGGGGCGCACCCCCGTGCGCTCGTTCCTGCCGGGGCGCGATCCGGTCTTCCTGTTCGAGCCCGGCGACGCGATCCGCTTCCTCCCCATCGAACCGGAGCGATGGGACGAACTCGACCGGGCGGCGCAGGCCGGGGAGCGCATCGTCGACGGCGAGATCGCCTCGTGACCGGCCGCCTCGCCCTCACGCGATGCCACAGCGCGCTCAGCCTGCAGGATGGCGGACGACGGGGCTACCAGCGCTACGGCCTCTCCGGCTCGGGCGCCATGGACCCCCTCGCCATGGCGACCGCCAACGTGCTGGTGGGCAATGCCGTGGAGGCGCCGGTCCTCGAATTCGGCCTCGGCGGCGGCCGCCTGGTCGTGGAGGCGGGACGGGGACGGTTCGCCTGCGCCGGCGCGCCCTGCACGCTCCGTCTCGACGGCGCGCCGATCGCGGGCCATCGCACCGTCACCCTGGCGGAGGGCGCCGAACTGGTGATCGACCCGCCGCGGGAGGGGACGTTCGTCTACCTCGCCGTGGCCGGCGGGTTCGAGGCGCGCCCCCTGCTCGGCAGCATCTCCCTCCATCTCCGCGCCGGCATCGGGGGGATCGACGGCCGGACCTTCCAGGCCGGCGACACTCTGGCCTTCCCGGCGACGGAGCACGCCGCACCGGACGACCGGACGGTCGATGCCGTGCCCCTCGACCGCGACGCGCCGATCCGCATTATGCTCGGTCCGCAGGCGGACAGCTTCACCAAAGCCGGGATCGACACGCTGCTGGGCTCGACCTTCACCGTGTCGCACCGCGCCGACCGGATGGGATACCAGCTCGACGGCCCCGCCATCGCCCATGGCGCAGGCGGCTACAACATCGTCTCCGACGCCACCGTGGCCGGCTCGATCCAGGTGCCGGGCAACGGCCGTCCCATCGTGCTGATGGCGGACCGGCAGACCACGGGGGGCTATCCGAAGATCGCCACGGTGATCTCGGCCGATCTGCGCCGCCTCGCCCAGCGCCGCCCCGGCGATCCGATCCGGTTCGAGGCCGTGACCCTGGCGGCGGCGCGAGAGGCCGCTCTCGAACGGCGGCGCGCCGTGGCCGACCTGCCGGGCCGCCTGCGTCCCCTCGCCGGGATCGATGTCGAGCGGCTTTTCGGCGCCAACCTCGCCGGGCAGGCCGTCGACGCCCTGCGCGAATCCCCCTGATCCGTCTCGACGCCGCGTGAGGGAGCCGCTATCCGGGCAGGATGAAGCTCGCCGATTGCGACATCCTCATCCTCCCCGGCTATGCAGGCTCGGAAGACGGTCATTGGCAGGCCGGCTGGGCCGCCCGCATGGCCAATGCCCGCATCGTCGAGCAGGACGACTGGCACCATCCGGAAGCCGCCTCCTGGCGCGCACGCATCGTCGAGGCGGTGGAGGCGGCAACGCGCCCCGTGATGCTCATCGCCCACAGCCTCGGCGTGGTCGCCTCCGTGCAGGCGGCACCGGCCTTTCCCGAGGGCAAGGTGCGGGGCGCCCTCCTCGTGGCGTTCCCGGACGTGGAGCGCACGCCGAACCTGCCGTCCAGCGTCACGGATTTCGCGCCGGTGCCGCGCGATCCCCTGCCCTTCCCCTCGTTGCTGGTGGCGAGCCGCAACGACCCCTATTGCGCCTACGACCGGGCCGAGGACTTCGCCTATGCCTGGGGCTCCGCCCTGGTCGATGCCGGCGAATCCGGCCACATCAACGTGGCGAGCGGGCATGGTCCCTGGCCGGAAGGTCTGATGCGCCTGGCGGGCTTCCTGAAGGGGCTCTGATTCACTCCTTGTCGGCCCCGCCCATCGGCTTCAACAGCTCCCCGGCCACGTCCGAGAGGCGCGGCGGCTCCTCCCTGACGAAGGGGAGCGGGCGACAGACCGCCAGGGCGGCGAGGCCGAACCGGGCGGTCATCAGGCCGTTGAGGACGCCCTCGCCGAGCTTCGCCGAGACCCGCGCGGCGATGCCGAGGCCGAGCACCTGCTGGATCATGCTCTCGCCCACCGCCATCCCGCCGGTGACCGTCAGATGCGCGAAGGCAGAGCGGGCCAGACGTAGGAACCCGAGGAAGCCCGGCCGCCCGCCATAGATCGTCGCGATCTGGCGCAGGAGGCGCATGGCGGCGAAGACCACGAAGGCCACGTCGACGATGGCGCGCGGGCTGAGCGCCGTCACCGCCGAGACCTGCTTGGCGGCCGAGGCGATGGCGTTGCGGGCCTGCCGGTCGAGGGGTTCGAGCAGTTCGTGCTCGGCGAGCCCGATCCGGTCGTCCACGTCGAGGATCGTCTCGCCCAAGGCAGCCAGGCGCTGGCGCCCGGCCGCGAGCCCGGTCCGGGTGGCGTAGAGGGTGGAGAGTTCGGCGACCACCGCCTGCGCACCGGTATGATCCCGCGTGGCGATGGCCTCGACGGCTTTCGCCCGCAGCGTCTCGATCCGGCGCTCGCGCCAGATTCCGGCGAGTTCACGCATCACCAGAGCGAGGAAGGCGATCCCTGCGATCGCGAGCAGGGCCAGGGCGACCCCGCCGAGCCAGGGGGCGGCCGAGAACAGATCGGCGATCATCCGCTCCAGGGACAGGCCAATTCCTAGGGAAACGAGGCCACTCAGCGCCAGCATCAGCACCGACAGCCACGGCGCCCGCGATTTCGGCGCCACCGGCACGGCGGTACCGTCCGCCGCCTCGACGATCTCGAACGGCTCTTCGACGATCCTCACCGCGTTCGGCGGGGCCGGCAGCGGACCGACGCCCTCCGGGCCCTCGGCCGGTTCGGCGGCGGGGATGCGGAAGGCGCGGGGACGGTTCGGAGAGGTCATGGGCGGACCTTTGGTGATGACACAACGGATCGATCGGTGGATCTCCCCTCTCCCCGCCTGCGGGGAGAGGGGGACTCGCTCAGCCCGACGCTCACGTCAGCTTGTCGCCGATGAGGAACTGCATCGCCCGGTCGAGGCGGATCTGCGGCAGGTGGCCGGGGCGGCCATGGGCGTCGGGCCGGATCAGCGGAGGACGAAAGCGCGGAAAGCGGAGGGAGCCGGGGGGCACCGCGCCCTCCAGCACGGATTCGGGCCGGGACGGCAGCTCGCCTGGGAACACCGCCGCCTCGCTCAGGCCGTCGAAGACCTCGTCGCCCACATGCTCGCCCGCCTCGGGGGTCCCCGAGACCGCGCGCAGGGTCATGCCGCCGTCATGGACCGTGGTTTCCCGCGTGGCCCGTACCGAAGCCAGGGCCACCGTGCCGACGCGGGCGCCGGCCGCCTCGGTCCGGCGCATGGCGCGGGAGACGAGGAGACGCAGCAAGGCCTCCAGCCGGTCGTGGCTGGTCTGGTGCAGGTGGTCCGCCTTGGTGGCCGCGAACATGATGCGGTCCGCCCTCGGCGCGAACAGGCGCGACAGGATGGTGTTGCGGCCGATCCGGAAACTGAGCAGCACCGTGTCGAGGGCCTCTTCCAGCTCGGCGAGGGCGGCCGGACCGGCATCGACGGCGGCGAGCACGTCCACGAGGACGATCTGGCGATCCACCCGCTGGAAATGGTTGCGGAAGAACGGCTCCACCACCTTGGCCTTGTAGGCCTCGAAGCGCCGCTCCATCAGCCCGGCGAGGCTGGCCGACGAGATCGTCTCCGGCAGGGCGTCGAGGGGGGCGAAGGTCAGGGCCGGCGATCCGGCAAGGTCGCCGGGCATCAGGAACCGGCCCGGCGGCGTGGTCGCCACCGATTCCGGCCCGGCGCGCAGGGCGGTGAGATAGGCGGTGAAGGCGATGCTCGCGCGCTCGGCCACGACCTCGTCGAGGGGGCCGGACGGGTCGAGGTCCTTCAGCACCGCCAGCCAGGGCGCGGCGATGGCGGCGCGTCCCGTGCGGCGGGTGCCCGCGATGGTGGCGGCGGACCAGTCCGCGTAGCTCTGGTCGATCAGGGCGAGGTCGAGGAGCCATTCGCCGGGATAATCCACCACGTCGAGCATCAGCGTGCCCGGACCCGAGCGCCAGCCGCCCTTGCGCTCGTATTCGATGGCGAGGCGGAACTGGCTGATCCGGTCGGTGGAGCGCGGCCACAGGCGCTGCTCCGTCAGGGCCGCGAAATGATCCTCGTAGGGAAAGCGCGGCACGTCGTCGTCCGGCTGCGGCACGAGGCGGGCCCGGCGCAGCCGTCCCTCATGCGCCGGGGCGAAGGCCGGCAGGGCGTGGGTCTCCACGAGATGGTGGATCAGCGCCGTTGTGAACACCGTCTTGCCCGACCGCGCGAGACCGGTGACGCCGAGCCTCAGGGTCGGCTGGATCAGGAGATCGCTCGATGCCTCGGCGAAGGCCTGGATCGCGGAGCCCGCGCGCGAGGCGAAGCTGATCATGAAGCGAAGGTCTCGTGTGGCCGGAGGGGGAGGACGGGCGATGGATGCAGGGGTGAGGTGGCGCGCGTCTCAGACGAACGCAAGAACCGGACGCGTCATCGGTCCATCGCGACGGGATCGACGCGGGCGGCGACGAGCCGGGCAATGGCCGCCTCGACCAGATCCGGCCCCGCCCGCAACGCGCCGAGTTCCACCGCCGACATGGCGAGCATCACCGGGGCGAGACGGGGCGAGGGCCGGCCCTCCGCATCGAACAGCGCCAGATCGTCCTCGATCCTGAGGCCGACACTGGCGGCAATGCGGGTGGCGTAGTTGCGGATCCGGACCTCGTCGTTGCCGCAGAGCGGCGCCGGTGCCGCGAGATCCTGGAGCCGCAGGCCCGGCATCCCGGCCGCGAGGGCGGGCAGAGCCGCGGATTCCGCAGCGAACCGGTCCGCCAGCCGGGAGGACGGCGATGCCGCCGGGGTATCGGACGGGCTCGCGATGATCGCCGTGATCGCGGGCCGGCCGATGGTCTCGGCCGCCCCCGCGACGCGGATGGGTCTGGGTTTGGGCCGGCCCGCCATCCTCGCCAGCGGGGACCAGGGCTGGACCCGCAGGGGTCCGCCCCGCGCGACCATGCGCGGCTTTCGCGCGCCTCCCCGCGCATGGCGGGCGAGGTAGCGGGCCCGCAGGGTCTTGCCGAGACCGAGGGGCGCGAGACCGCTGGCGACCTTTCCGCCCGCCCCCCCGGCGCCCGAAACGGAGCATTCCGCCGGCGCCCAACGGCGCACGATGGACAGGGCGTTGCGGCGGCCGAACTCCCGGTAGTAGCGCCGCAGCAGGAGGGCCGCCGCGTCGGCGCCGTCGCCGGCGGTGGCGAACCCGGTATGCCCCTCCGCATCGCTGCCGATCTCGCCCCGCCAGCGGGCGCTCTTGATGCACCAGTAATTGTTGAGCTTGACGCAGCGCGCGACGAAAGCCGGCGGCACCGGCGCGTAGCGGGCCACCAGGGCCAGCGAAACGGGACGCAGGGCCGTCCCGGCTTCCGCCCGCCACGTCGATACGGCCCGGTCTTCGGGAACGAACCGGGGAGCGTCCGGCGAGACGGCGGCCATCGTCAAAGCCGTTTCCACACGGGCGACGCCCGTCCTCACGGCGTCGAGGCCGATATCCGCGCGCGGCAGCAGGGATGTCAGGACGAGGAGCGTGGTGACGAACACGGGATCAGCGGTGGCGGGCCATGGCGGTGAGCAACGGCCCAGCCGACGATCCGTTCAATCGCCCCGCACCGCGTCAGGCGGCCTCGTCGCGGTCGAGGCCCTTTGGCGTCACGAACCGTTCGAGCCGGCCCTTGCCGGGACGAAACTCCGTCCAGGCCTCGCCCTCGATGTCGATCACGGCGAGCGCCGCGGTCGGGAACTCCACGGAGAGCCGCGCCCTCGCCTCCCGCGGACCGTCACCCACGAGGTCGAGGGCGAGGTCCTGGAGGCCGGGATTGTGCCCGATCATGAGCAGGGTCCGGACATCGGCGGGCGTCGCGCGGATGACCTTGAGCAGGGCGCTGTCCGGCGCCTCGTAGATCGCGTCGACGATCTCGGCCTCGGGGTCGCCGAGGGCGGCGGACATGCCCTCCCAGGTCGACCGCGTCCTGAGGGAGGGCGAGACCACGACCTTCCGGGGCACGAGGTCATGCTCCGCGAGATAGGCCCCCATCTGCGGCGCGGCCTTGAAGCCCCGTGGATTCAGAGGACGGTCGATATCGCGCACCCCCGGCGAACGGTCGGACTTGGCGTGGCGCAGGAGCATCAGGCGGCGCATGGGCGATGGACCTTACTGGAAGCCGACGACGGGATGCGGGGTGTAGAGCGCTTCGAGGGCGGAGATCTCGTCGGCATCCAGGGCCAGGTCGAGGGCCGCCACGGCATCGGTGAGATGGGTGGGTTTCGACGCCCCGATGATCGGCGCGGTAACGATCGGCTTCTGGACGACCCAGGCCAGGGCTACCTGCGCCCGCGACACGCCCCGCGCCTGGGCGATCTCCGCCACCTTGGCGACGATAGCCCGGTCCGCCGCCTCGGCGGAGGCATAGAGGCGCTTGCCGACCTCGTCGGAATCCTGGCGGGCGCTGCCCTCGTCCCAGTCGCGGGTCAGGCGCCCGCGCGCCAGGGGGCTCCAGGGCAGGACGCCGATGCCCTGGTCGGCGCAGAGCGGCAGCATCTCGCGCTCCTCCTCGCGGTGGAGGAGGTTGTAATGGTCCTGCATCGTCGCGAACCGCGTCCAACCATGCAGATCGGCGGTGAACAGGGCCTTGGCGAATTGCCAGGCGTACATGGAGGACGCGCCGATCGTGCGGGCCTTTCCGGCCTTCACCACGTCGTGGAGGGCCTCCATCGTCACCTCGATGGGTGTGCCGTAATCCCAGCGGTGGATCTGGAACAGATCCACATGGTCGGTGCCGAGGCGCTTCAGGCTGGCATCGATGGAGGCGAAGATCGCCTTGCGCGAGAGACCGCCGGCATTGGGCTGGTCCTTCAGGGGGTAGTAGCACTTTGTGGCCAGCACGATGGAATCGCGGTCGGCGAAATCCTTGAGGGCGCGCCCGAGGATCTCCTCGCTGGTGCCGTCGGAATAGTAGTTCGCCGTATCGAAGAAGTTGATGCCGAGCTCGATCGCCTGCCGGATGAGCGGGCGGCTCTCCTCCTCGCGCAGGGTCCAGGGATGGGGGCCGCGCTCGGGAATGCCGTAGGTCATGCAGCCGAGGCAGAGCGGCGACACGTCGAGGCCGGTCCGGCCGAGCTTTTTCAGTTTCATGGGTGCGCTCCGCTTGCAGGATGGGGACGCGACATCAGGAGTTGATGTGGCCGGCGAGGGCGATTTCGCCAGGGGCCGTCCTATCCACCCCTGCCCTCGCGACGCATCATGAAGGCCAGTTTCTCGAACAGGCCGACATCCTGCTCGTTCTTCAGGAGCGCGCCGTGAAGCGGCGGGATCAGCTTGCGGCCGTCGCGTTCGCGCAGGGTCTCCGGCGAGACGTCCTCCGAGACGAGGAGCTTGAGCCAATCCAGCAATTCCGACGTGGACGGCTTCTTCTTCAGGCCCGGCATCTCCCGCGTCTCGAGGAAGACCCGCAGGGCCTCCTCCACGAGGCGGTGCTTGATGCCGGGGTAATGCACCTCGACGATGGCCTTCAGCGTCTCGGCATCGGGGAACTTGATGTAGTGGAAGAAGCAGCGGCGCAGGAACGCGTCCGGCAGTTCCTTCTCGTTGTTCGAGGTGATGACGACGATGGGGCGGCGGACCGCCTTCACCGTCTCCCCGGTCTCGTAGACGTGGAACTCCATCCGGTCGAGTTCGGTCAGGAGGTCGTTGGGGAACTCGATATCGGCCTTGTCGATCTCGTCGATGAGGAGGACCGGGCGCTGGGGATGGGTGAACGCCTCCCACAGCTTGCCGCGGCGGATGTAGTTGCCGATCTCCGACACGCGCGGATCGCCGAGCTGGCTGTCGCGCAGGCGCGAGACCGCGTCGTATTCGTAGAGGCCCTGCTGCGCCTTGGTGGTGGATTTGACGTTCCAGGTGAGGAGCGGCGCGCCGAGCCCCTCGGCGATCTCCTCGGCGAGCACCGTCTTGCCGGTGCCGGGCTCGCCCTTCACCAGAAGCGGCCGTTCCAGCACGATGGCCGCGTTGACGGCGGTGGTGAGGTCCGAGGTGGCGACGTAATCGGCGGTGCCGGTAAAGCGCATGAGGCGTCCGTCCGTGCGGGGGTTGCGGGGCCAACGGCCCAGTACGGCACCATCGCCGTTCCTCGCGCCGTTTCTTGTCGGTGTCTACCCGACCGGATATATGACCGGATATACGGTGGAGGCGAGCCATGGACAACACGTCGCAGAAGCGAGCGCTCAGCGCCTATCGGCTCCGACTGACGCAGCGCGGCATCGCACGCTTCGAAGTTGCGGCGAGGGAAACCGACCGACCGCTCATCCGTTCCATCGCCCGTCGGCTGACGGAGGACGGGCCGGACGCCGCCCGCATCCGCACTGCCCTCACCGACGCACTCCAGAACCCACCCGAAAAGACGGGCGGTATTCTCGCAGCCCTGCGCAGGTCTCCTCTGGTGGGGTCGGATCTGGAACTGAATCGCGACAAGGGAACGGGGCGCGGGATCGACCTGTGACCCGCTATCTTCTCGACACCAACGTCATCAGCGACATCGTCAAGCCGACGCCGTCCCCCTTGCTGACGGCTTGGCTGGCGGATCGACCGGATTCCGACCTTTTCATTGCTTCCCTCACGATGGCGGAGATCCGAAGGGGCATTCTGGAGATGCCCAGCGGCCGCAAGCGAGACGATCTGGAAACGTGGTTTTTCGGCGAGGACGGACCCGTCGCCCTGTTCGCGGGCCGAATTTTGTCCTTTGACGGCGACGCGGCACTCGTATGGGCGAGGCTGATGGCGGAGGGGCGGCGGGCCGGCCGCCCCCGCTCTGCCCTCGACATGATCATTGCGGCGATCGCGCAGGTGCACGACTGTGTCGTGGTCACCGCGAACGAGCGGGATTTCACCGGTCTGACGGTCATCAACCCCACGCGGCAGGCACCGGAGGATCGACCGGCCTGAACAGGCGCCTCAAAGCGACTTCCCGTCGCTCCACACGCAGTTCGAGGCGAGGATCGCGAGGTTCACGTCGGATTTCTGCGGTTGCGGCAGAACCTTGCCGTCCATGGCGAGGTCGATCTTCATCTCGACCTGGCCCTTGGCCTCGTTGGTCCGGCGCGAGAAATAGCAATATTGCTGGAACGGCACTTCCTCGTTGGCGCGGAAGTTCCAGCCGGTGACGATCTGGCCGTCCATGTAGGGCACCTGCTTGAACACCGTGAAGGTGGTGTTCACCGTGGCCTTCGAGGCGGGCGCGGCGTCCTTGCCGAGCTGGGCCTGGGTCGGCGCCGGGGAGGACCGGACGGGCCCTCCCTCCAGCTTCAGGACGTTGTCGGTGAGGGTCACCTCGCCCTTCGTCTTCAGGGTCACGTCGGCCAGCGCCGCCTGCATGGCGGCGGCGATCTTCTCGGCCGCCGAATCGAACTGGTTCATGTAGGCCCAGCCGTAGGAGGCGGCGCCGACGCCGATGCCGGCCAGCGCCGCGAAGGCGCCCGCCCCGATCGCCCGGAACAGGAAGGCGCGCGCGGCGGTGATCCGCGTCTCCGCCCGGAGGCGGCCGTTGACGCTCTGGGCGAGAACCACGTTCTCCGGCGTCCCCGATGCATGGATGCTCATGCGCCCGCTCCCGCGCTGGCCACCGGCGGCACGTTGGCACTGGGCGCGGTCCGGCGATCCAGCGGGATCACCTCGCCCGTGGGCGTCACGTCACGCACGGGCTTGGGCGGTGCCATCCCCATTTCCCGGCGCAGGGACTCGGTGATCGAGTCGAGCATGTAGGGCGTCGCTTCGAGGTTCACGGCCGCGCCGAGATCGTCCTCGTCCATGAAGGTCTTGCGCACCGAGACGGCGCAGAGTGCCAGGATCGTCGAGGCGAAGGCGGCGCAGAGGGCCGGCACGAACACGAAGATGCGCAGGAAGGCGTGGACCTGCGCATCGGTCACGTCGATCGGGTCGACGCCGTAGACCATGGCGGTGAAGGAGTGGAGCTGCGAGCGGTTCACCGAGTTCCGGTAGGCCTGTTCGGCATCGGCCACCTTGCGCTCGGCCGCGCCGCGATCGAGCTCGGCCCGCGCCCTGCGCGCCTCTTCGAGGGACTTCGTCACCACGGCCCGGTCGGCGCCGGCCTTGCCGACGCTGGCGTTCAGGGTGGCGGTACGCGGATCGGTGACGCATTTCAGGTTGGAATAGCGCTGGCCCTTGCTGTTGGTGCCGGAGACGCGTTCGCAGCGCTGGGCGGGCAAGGCGGAGAGCTGGCTCGCATTCTCGGCGGCGCGCTTCTCGATCTGGTCGAGTTCGGTCGTGTACTGGGCCACGCGGGCATCGGCGGCGGCGATGCGGTTGTCGATGGTCGAGCGGTCGGCCTGCGCGTCCTTGAGGGCGGTCTTGGCCTTGGCCGCGTCCATCAGGCGCGGGTGGAACATCATCTCGCCGAGCTGCGACACCGACTTCGTGGTCACGCCGGCGGCGAAGATGATGCCGACGATGGCCAATACCCGGATGAAGTAGGAGCGCTGCGTGCGGGCCAGGATGCCCAGCGGCACGCGGCAGAGTTCCACCGCCGCATAGACCAGCGGCGCCAGCAGCATGAAATAGAAGGCCTTGTCGTCCCCGTCGCTGTAGACCCCGGCGAACAGCCAGGCGCCCCAGAGGGACGCGCCGATGACCATGAACTCGACGAGATACGCGATCCCGACATAGCCCCACTTGATCCGGTAGCCCTTCTCGAGATGGCGCTCGTGGGTCCAGCGCTCGGACTCGCGGATCCAGTCACGTCGTTCGCGCTGAACATCCCGGCTGGGAGGCGACTTTCGCATGAGGCACTCGTGTCTTCAAAAAACGCGGCGAACGACGCAACACATCGTGAGGCGAGCCGGGCTTAACCGATCGTTAAGATCCGCCCTATGCGGCCATTGTGCCGTTTTTGCGCCATTCCGTATCGCAGCGCAAAAGCCGCGCGCGCCAGCGCGCCCCTCATGCATGGCTCGGCGGCGCGCGGGATGATTTCCGCATGAGCGGGCAAAAAGCAGGTTGCCCAGGCGCCATAGGGGCTTGCATGGTCTCAACGCTGTCGGCGGTCCGATCGATTCCCGCAGCCGGAGTTCCCTGTGCAGAACTTCGGCCGCCCCATCTCGGCCAGCCCTCGCGCGCACCACTTTCGGGAGATTGCCCAGCTCGATGACGGACGTTCACGCCGGATCCTACAAGGAAGCGATCATCTTTCTCGTCACCGCGGGCGTGGTGGTGCCGCTGTTCCATCGGCTGCGGATCAGTCCGGTGCTGGGCTTCATCGGCGCGGGCGCGCTTCTCGGTCCCTTCGGCCTCGGACGGCTCGCCGACACGGTGCCATGGCTCTCGATCTTCACCATCGGCAACCGGTCCGAGATCGCGCATCTGGCCGAGTTCGGCGTGATCTTCCTGATGTTCATGATCGGCGTCGAGCTGTCCTGGGAACGGCTGCGCATCCTGCGTCGCCTCGTCTTCGGCCTCGGCTCGGCACAGGTGCTCGCCTCCTCCCTGGTCATCGGCATCATCCTGTTCGCCCTCGACGTGCCGCTGGCCGCCTCCGTCATCGTCGGTCTCGCCCTCGCCCTGTCCTCCACCGCCGTGGTCCTGCCGGTCCTGGCCGAGCAGAAGCGCCTGAACACGCCGGCGGGCCGCGCGAGCTTCGCCGTGCTGCTGTTCCAGGACCTCGCCGTCGCGCCGATGCTGTTCGCCATCGCGGTGCTCGGCCGCAGCGACGGGGCGGATGTGGGAGGCGCGCTCGCCATCGCCCTGGGCCAGGCGGCCATCGCCCTCGTCCTCATCGTGGTCGCCGGCCGCCTCGCCCTGCGCCCCCTGTTCCAGCTCGTCGCCCGGACCCGCTCGCCGGAACTGTTCATGGCGGCCTGCCTCCTCGTCATCGTGGCGACCGCCCTGACGGCGGCGGTGAGCGGCCTCTCGATGACGCTCGGTGCCTTCGTCGCCGGCCTGCTCCTGGCCGAGACCGAGTATCGCCGGGCGATCGAGGCGACGATCGATCCGTTCAAGGGCCTGCTGCTCGGGGTCTTCTTCGTGTCCGTGGGCATGAACCTCGACCCGGCCCAGCTGATGGCGGCGCCCAAGACCATCCTCGGCCTGTCCATCGGGCTGATCCTGATCAAGGGCGCGGTCATCCTCGTGGCGGCCCGGTTCCTGCGCATCCCGCGCGGCGTCGCCCTGGAAGCCGCGCTCCTCCTCGGCCCCGGCGGCGAATTCGCCTTCGTCCTCATCGGCGGCGCCATTGCCGGCGGCCTCGTGCCGGACGGCCTCGGCCAGGCGGCGCTGATCGTCACCACGGTGACGATGATCGCGATTCCGGGTCTCGCGAGCCTGGCCCGGCGCCTGGGCAAGCGGATGTCCCGCTCCCATCTCGGCCGCGCCCGCGCCGAGCCGGTGCCGGACAAGCAGCAGAACCGAGTCATCATCGCCGGCTACGGCCGGGTCGGACGCCAGGTCGGCGAGATGCTGACCCGCCACAAGATCCCGTATCTCGCCCTCGATGCCGACGCGGCCCGCGTGTCCGAGCACCGCCGCCTCGGCAACCCGGTCTATTTCGGCGATTCCTCCAACCCGGAGCTGCTGCGGCGCTGCGACATCGCCAATGCCCGCGCCCTCGTCGTCACCCTCGACAATCCCCGCGCCGTGGAGGCCGTGGTGGAAGCGGCGCGCGCCGAACGGCGCGACATCACCATCGTCGCCCGCGCCAGGGATGCCCGCCACGCCACGGCGCTCTACGAGATGGGCGTCGACGACGCCGTGCCGGAGACGATCGAGGCGTCCCTGCAGCTCTCCGAAGCCGTGCTGGTCGATGTGGGCGTCCCCATGGGCCTCGTCATCGCCTCGATCCACGAGCGGCGCGACGAGTACCGGTCCATGCTCAAGCGCAAGGAGACCGAGGTGAGGCCGGCCTTCCGGGCGCGCCGCACCGTGGGCAAGAACGTGGAGGCGGGGAAGGTGACGGAGGCGCGGGAAGCACCGGCAAAAGAAGAACCTACCGCCAAGAGTGCCTGATCGATCCCGGATTGCGTCCTGTTTCGTACAGAACGGCACGGCGACTCTGTCGGAGACGTGGATAACTCGCCAAAGTCTCTGAATTGAGCCGCATCGACCAACGAAAGCTATTGCGAAGGTCGGCGCCCGGGGTAGCTTCAGGCTATTGTCGACTTTGGAGACATGGCGATGGCCGGCGCTGATCTGCCGCTCACGAATCGGTTTGACGAGACATGCCGTGGATAGGGGTCAGAACAGGCGGCCTTGGCCGCGTTCGGGCATGGTCGGGGTCGGCTTGTCCGGCGGCGATGCGGGCGCGGGATCGGCGGTCTTGGCGCGGGCGGGCGCACGGGCCTTCGGCTCTGATCCCGGCGAGAAGCTGCAGCGATAGATGATCTCGTCGGGAGGGCCGACGCCGGTATTGAGGGGCACGGCCACGGTGTCGCCGGAATAGCGCCAGTTCCGCGTGCCCTTGTCCCAATAGAGCCAGACCGTCGTCGGATGGCCCTTGATGGCGAAGACCGCCGCCTTCTTCGAGATCGCCTGGACGGTGCGCGGCTCGTACATGCCCTTCTGGCGATAGGCCTCTTGGAACGAGGCGGCCTGGCGTTCGATGAAGGTGTTCCGCACGATCTGAATCGTCGCGCCCGGCTTCGCGAGAAACCGCTTGAAATCACTCAAGGAGCGCAAGACGAGCGCCATAACGTCCACCCTTAACTCTGCCAAATACCCCGGCCCTGACTTGACGTTCACTCTGCCTCTCAGCTGTTTGATTCCAATGACAGTGTTGAAGGTGCAACGAACACAGTTTGCGGTGATATCAACAGAATTCCCGACTTATACCCAGCTTCGTCGGTGCCGAACGACGAGAACGCCCCGCATGTCCCGCTGAAATCAGGCGATTTCCGTTATCCGGCTCAGTTCATCGGCCCGTGAACGGTGGCGGCCGGTCGGGCGCGAACCGATGCGTCTGCGCCCTTGACCCGAACGCCGGGATCGCGCGTTCTCCGCCCATGCTGCTGCATTTCTTCACGGCCCTGCGCGATGCCAAGGTTCCCGTCACGTTGCGGGAGCATCTCATGCTGCTCGAAGCCCTGGACCGGGATCTGGCGGACAAGCGCGTCGAGGAGTTCTATCTCCTCGCCCGCACCGCCTTGGTGAAGGACGAGCGCCATCTCGACCGCTTCGACCGGGTGTTCGGCACCGTGTTCAAGGGGATCGAGACCCTCGGCGAGGCGGCGGAGCCCACGGCGATCCCCGAGGAATGGCTGCGCAAGCTGGCGGAGAAATATCTCACCGACGCCGAGAAGGCGGAGTTGAAGGCGCTCGGATGGGACAAGCTGTTCGAGACGCTGAAACAGCGGCTCGCCGAGCAGAAGGAACGCCACCAGGGCGGCAACAAGTGGATCGGCACCGGCGGCACCTCCCCGTTCGGCGCCTATGGCTACAACCCCGAAGGCATCCGCATCGGCCAGGACGGCAACCGGAATTTTCGCGCGGTGAAGGTCTGGGACAAGCGCGAGTTCAGGGATCTCGACGACGGCGTCGAACTCGGCACCCGCAACATGCGGGTGGCCCTGCGCCGCCTGCGCCGCTTCGCCCGCATGGGCGCCGCCGACGAGCTCGATCTCGACGGGACCATCCGCGAGACGGCGGCCAAGGGCTATCTCGACGTGAAGCTGCGTCCGGAGCGCCGCAATGCCGTAAAAGTCTTGCTCTTCCTCGATGTCGGCGGGTCGATGGACTGGCACGTGGCGCTCGCCGAGGAGCTGTTCTCGGCGGCCCGCGCCGAGTTCAAGTACGTGGAGCATTTCTACTTCCACAACTGCCCCTACGAGCGCGTCTGGAAGGAGAACCGCCGGCGCCACGACGAGGCGATCCCGCTTCTCGACGTGCTGCGCATCTATCCGTCCGACTATCGCGTCGTCTTCGTCGGCGACGCCTCCATGAGCCCCTACGAGATCGCCATGCAGGGCGGCTCGGTGAAGCATTGGAACGAGGAGCCGGGCCAGGTCTGGCTGGAACGAGTGCTCGAGCGGTTCCCGAAATCGGTCTGGCTCAATCCGGTCCCCGCCGAGCACTGGGCCTACACCCAGTCCATCGGCATGATCCGCAGGATCGTGTCGGACAGGATGTTCCCTCTGAACATCGAGGGGATCGACGGGGCCATGCGGGCGCTGGTGCGATGACGGGCGACGGGCTGCCGGCCGGCGGGTTCAACCCCCTCGTGCCGGAACTCGACGTTCGCGACCTGCCCGCCTCCCTCGCCTTCTGGTGCGGGACGCTCGGATTTTCGGTGGCCTATGCCCGGCCGGAGAACGGCTTTGCCTATCTCGAGCGGGGCGGGGCGCAGGTGATGCTCAACGTCGTCAACGGCAACTGGCGGACGGGCGACCTCGAGCCGCCGCTCGGGCGCGGGATCAACCTCCAGATCACGATCGATGCCGTCGATCCGATCCTGGCGGCCCTCGACGCCGCCTCCTGGCCGCTGTTCCGGCCCGCCCACGAGGCCTGGTGCCGGGTCGGCGAGGAGGAAGAAGGCCTCCGGCAGTTCCTCGTGCAGGATCCCAACGGGTATCTGCTGCGCTTTGCCGAGAGTCTCGGACGACGCCGGCTCAGCCCTGACGGGCGGGCGTGACGACCGTCAGGCCGTCGAGTTCCGGCTTGATCCGGATCTGGCAGCACAGGCGGGATGTCGCGCGCACGTCGGAGGCGAAATCGAGCATGTCCTGCTCCATCGGCTCGGCCGGTCCCACGGCATCGACCCACGCCGCGTCCACATAGACATGGCAGGTGGCGCAGGCGCAGGCGCCGCCGCATTCGGCATCGATCCCCGGCACGTTGTTGCGGATCGCCGCTTCCATGACGGTCGATCCTACGTCGGCTTCCACGGTCCTGGCCGTTCCAGCATGGTCGACGTAGGTGATCTTGGGCATCGAAGACTCCAGGCTCGTACAACACGTCTGCGGCCGGTTGTGCGGCGCGACTGCCTTGAAGGCGCGGCCCGGCGAATGCAAGCGGCACCGGCCTCGTCGCCCTACATTCCTGCGCTTACGTCGCAGACGCCGACCCGTTCCCTCGAAGCGTGGCGAGATCAGCCAAGTGCGTCGATTTCCGCCAGGGTGGCCGCCACGGCCTCGCCGAGGCGGGCGACCGTCTCCGCCGGAACCTCCCTCCCCTGGCGCAGGCCATCCTCGATGGCGGCACTGAGGTCGGCGACCCGCGCGGCGCCGATGCCGAGGGCGGAGCCCTTCAACGTGTGGGCGAGGTCGGCGCGATGCGATCCATCGAGGCCCGGATCGATGATCCCGGGCAGCAGCCGGCGGCATTGGCCGGCGAACAGCCCGAGCAGTTCGCGGGCGAGGTCGCCGTCGCCGAATGTCTGCTCGGCGAGGTGAGCGTGATCGATCAGACTGGTCACCTGTCGCCTCGCCTTAACCGAACCGGACGTTTGCGCGCCCCTCCGCCGGTCTATCCACAGGAGCGACCGAGATCGTTCGCTTCCGTTTAAGCCTTGCGGCATCATGCAGAATGCTGACGGGATGAAACCGGCCACAGGCTTGGTAACCATTCCGTTAAGGTTTTTTGGACGGTTCGACCCACTCGGGTATCCGGGTCTCGCGCCGAGGTCTAAACTTCCTTGGTAAATTGGTAAAAATGGCGTCGATCACCGGATGCGGCCGGCTTCGACGACCTGCGTAACGAGGCGTTGGATGGCCACGGAAAAGAAGCTCAAGGACCCGGCCGAGGCGGCTCTTTCCGCCATCGAGCAGGCCCTCAACCTGGACTTCCCCTCGGCGCAGGCGACGGAACCGCGGGTCGAACCGCGGCTTCCGGACGTGGGCGACAGCGATCCCCTGAACGATCCCGGCGGCCGCCTCGCCCCCCCGCGCCTCGATCTCGACCAGCCCCTGGCCTCCGACCTGCCGCCGCCGGACCGCAACCGGCCGCGCCGCGAAGGCGGCCTGCTGCCGCCCGACCGCTCCATGGTGGCCAACGACGACCGCCAGAACATCGGCATCCTGCAGCAGACCCTGCGCGTGCGGCCGTCCGGCGCACCCTACATCGTCGCCGCCATCGTCTCCGCCCTCTGGTTCGCCGCCCTCCTCGCGCTGGCCTGGAACCAGTCGGGGGGCGAGCTGAAGGGCTTCATCGCCGGGATGACGGCGCTTCAGGCCGCCGTGGGCGCCACCGCCATCGTCGGCCCCATCGTCCTGTTCGCGATCATGGCGATGCTCGCCGTCCGCGCCCAGGAGATGCGCCTCGTGGCCCGCGCCGTGGGCGAAGTCGCCATTCGCCTCGCCGAGCCCGAAAACTTCTCCACCGATGCCGTCCTCACCATGTCGCAGACGGTCCGGCGCGAGGTCGCGGCCGTCGGCGACGGCGTCGAGCGGGCCCTGGCCCGTGCCGGCGAGCTCGAGACCCTGGTTCGCGGCGAGATCGCCACCCTGGAGCGGGCCTATTCCGACAACGAGATCCGCATCCGCTCCCTCGTCGACGAACTCGTCGCCCAGCGCGAATCCATCGTCGCCAATGCCGAGCGCGTGCGCGGCGCGATCACCGGGTCGCACCAGAACCTGACCCAGGAGCTCGACGGGGCGGCCGAGCGCATCGTCGCCGCCGTCACCGGCGCCGGAGACCGGGTCACCGGCGCCCTCGACGCCCGTGGCGAGGCCATCACCTCGGCCCTCGGCAACCGGGGCGACGCCATCACCGCCGCCCTGGGAGAGGCCGGGGACCGCGTGGTCGGGCTCGTGACCGACCGTGGCGACGACCTCGTCCAGCGCCTCGCCAGCACCAGCGAAGGCGTCCGCACCAGCCTCACCGAAGTCGGCAACACCCTGACGCAGTCCCTGGAGAGCCGGGCGGCGGACGTCACCCTCGCCTTCGAGCGGACGGGCGGCATGCTCACCGCGACGCTCGCCGACAATGCCGGCCAGGTCGCCCGCACCCTCGCCCAGACCGGCATGGAGGTGATCGAGAGCCTCAACCGCCAGGGTAGCGACGTCCGCCGGACCTTCGAGGAATCCGCGCGCGGCCTCGAGAACACGTTCCTCTCCCGCGGCAACGAACTGACCACGACCTTCTCCCATACCGGCGGCGAGATCACCGCCCGGTTCGCCGAGACCGGCACCGCCCTGCGCGAGCATTTCGCCGCCACGGGCGCCACCATCACCGACGACATCGCCGCCCGGGGCGCGGCCCTGCGCGCCGAGATCGAGGCTGCCGGCAGCGGCGTGTCCGAGGCGATCGAGATCCGCACCCGCGAGGCGCAGGCCGGTCTGGCCCAGGCCTCCGAGGGGATCGTCGAGACCTTCGCCGCACGGACGGGCGCCCTGCGCGACGACCTCGTCCGCTCGATCGAGACCGCCGGCAGCGGGATCGACGAGCGCGCCGGCCATCTGGCCGAGCGCATCGATACGGTGGCCACCCGCCTGCACGAGACCCTCACCGTCCAGGGCGGTTCGCTCGAGAGCAACCTTTCCTCCGCCGGGGAGCGGATGGGAGACCTCGTCACCCAGCGCTCCGAGGAGGCCGCGCGGGCGATGGAGGCGGCCCTGGCCGCCCTCGGCACCCATTTCGAGACTCGGGCCATGGGCACGGTGGAGACCCTCCGGGGCACCGTGGCCGGCCTCAACGGCGAGATCGACGCCCGGTCGGCCGAGGCCGCCACCGCGCTGCGCAATAGCGCCGAGGACACGGCCTCCGTCGTCAACACCAGCATCCGCCGCCTGAACAAGGCCGGCGAGCAGGTGGGCGGACTCGTCACCCAGCGCGTCGAGGACGCGACCCTCACCCTAACCGGCGCCTTCGGCGTTCTCGGCAGCACCTTCGAATCCCAGTCCGGCAGCGCGATCGCGAGCCTGCGCGCCGTCCTCGACACCCTGGCCACCGAGATCGGCTCGCGGACCAGCGAGGCCGCCGACATCTTCCGCCGCAGCGCGGAAGAGACCACCGTGGCCCTCGGCGCCAGCACGTCGGAGGCCGCCCAGTCCCTGCGGCGGTCCTCGGCGAGCGCGACCGGCGAACTCGAGGCCCGGACCGTGGAGGCCGTGCAGATCTTCGAGCAGCGTCTGTCCGCCACGTCCTCCGAACTCGCCGCCCGCACGGCGGAGGCCGCGCAGCTCCTCCAGCAGGCCGCCAGCGGCCTCAGCGGAGAGGTGGGAGAACGCGCCCAGGACGCGATGGAGGCCCTGCGCCGCACCCTCGCCGAGATCGACCAGACCCTGGTCCACCGCGCCACCGAGGCGACGGGCTCCATCGCCCGCGCGGCCGAGAATGTCGGGGGCGAACTCGCCGCCCGGATCAAGGATGTCGAGGCCGCCTTCGGCACCCATAGCCGCGGCCTCACCGACCTCATCGCCACCCATGCGGAAGAGGCCCACGGCCAGCTCGCCACGACCGGCCGCGAGATCGTGCTGGCGGTCACCGCCCAGAGCGCCCGCGTCAGCGATGCCCTCGCCCAGAGCGGCGCCACCTTCGCCGACACGACGGAGAACCGGGCGAAGGCCTTCGACACCGTCCTCAACGACCGTCTCGCGGCGCTGCAGGAGACCATCGCCCGCGGCGACATCCTCGCCGACCGCATCGCCCGCGACACCTCCGCCCTCAGCGAGACCGTAGCCGGTCAGCTGCAGGAGATGGACCGGGTCATCACGGTGCAGGGCAAGGCGGTGGCCGAGACCATCGCCGAGCGCACCCGCGAAGCCCGCGAGACCGTGGAGAGCCAGCTCGGCGCCCTGGAAGAGCGCTCGGTGAAGCGTTCCGCCGAGATCGGCGAGACCTTTACGCATCTTGTGAACCAGATCGACGGGCAGCTCGGCTCCCGCGCCACCGCCCTCAACGAGGCCCTGATCCTGCGCACCGGCGAGATGGCGCGCATCATGGTCGAGGGAAGCCGCGACCTCGTCCAGACCCTTGATGCCCGCGCCGACGGCATGGCGCAGGACATCGCCGCCCGCAGCCTGGTCCTGGGCGACACCTTCGGCAGCCGCTCCACCGAGATCGCCGAACGCTTCGAGCGCCAGGCGATCGACCTGTCCCGCCGCATCGACGACGGCGTCGGCCGCTTCGACACCAGCGTCATCGGGCGTCTCGACGCCATCGCCACGGCGCTCGAGGAGCGCAGCCGCCTGATCGACGAGACCTTCGGCTCCCAGGCCTTCGAGGCGATCCGCCTCATCGAGAGCCGCACCCGCGCGGTGGACGAGGATCTCGCCAACCGGACCCGCGAGCTCGTCGAGATGATCGAGAGCCGGACGGGCCACGCCAACGAGGCGCTGGCCGGACAGGCGGAGGCGATCCGCTCCTCGTTCTCGCACCGGGCCGAGGCCCTGGCCGCTCTGATCGACGAGCGCACGGCCGCCATGGGCCAGGAGCTCGACGAGAAGGGACGCATCGTGTTCGGCGCCCTCGGCACCCGCATCACCGAACTGGCCCATCTGTTCGATCGCGGCGGCTCCTCCCTGGCGGAGCTTCTGGAACAGCGCGGCGACACCATCATCACCCGCCTGCGCGACGTCGTCACCGATGCGGACCGCCTGCTGAGCGAGGGCGAGGGCCGCCTCGGCTCCACCCTGCAGACGCGGACCACCGATATCGGCAGCCTCCTCGATGAGGGCGTGCGCACCGTCCACCAGCTCCTCGACAACCGGACCAACGAGATCCGGACGATGCTGGACGATCACTCGCAGGTTCTCACCGGCAGCCTCGACGACCGGCTCGCGCCCCTGCACGAGTCCCTCGGCCAGCATGGCCGGGCCTTCGTCGACACGATCGAGGCCAGCCTCGGCGGCGCGGCCGGGGCCGTGGAAGCCCGCACCCGCGACCTCGTCGCGCTGTTCGACCAGCGCATCGGAGCCCTGGACGAACTCGTGGACGGTCGCGGCGCCAGGATCGCGGAATCCGTGGAAGCCCGCACCCATGGGCTGCGGACCCTGTTTGACGACATCCTCAGCGCCCTCGACGGCCTGGTGGACAGCCGCGCCGAGGCGCTCACCGACCGGGTCGATGCGCGCACCCATGCCTTGAGCGCCCTGTTCGACGAGCGCCTGCGGGCGATCGACGACCTCGTGGAGAACCGCGCGGCCGACCTCGTCCGCACCATCGACACCAAGGGCACCGCCCTGACGCAGACCGTCGACGACCGGACCCACGCGATGGGTGCGCTGTTCGACGACCGCATGCAGGCCCTCGACGCCCTGGTGGCGAACCGTTCGGCCGACTTCGTCCAGACCCTCGACACGAAGGGCTCCGCCCTGACCCATTCGGTCGATGCGGGCACGGCCATGATGAGCACGCTGTTCGACGAGCGCCTGCGCGCCCTCGACGAACTGATCGAGACCCACACGGCGCAACTCATCCACACGGTGGACGAGCGCGGCGGCAGCCTCACCCGGTCCCTGGACGACCGGACCGGTTCCCTGCGCGCCCTCTTCGACGGGAGCCTGGGCGAGCTCAACGCCCTCGTGGAGAACCGGACGGCGGAGTTCGCCCGCACCGTGGAGATGCAGGGCAACGCCCTGTACCAGTCGGTGGACGATCGCACCCAGTCCATGGGGACGCTGTTCGACGAGCGCCTGCGCGCCCTCGACCAACTCGTGGACAACCGTGCCGCCGAGCTGACGCAGACCATCGACCATCGCGGCACGTCCCTGAGCCAGGCCGTCGAGGCCACCGCGCAGGCCCTCGGGAGCGTGTTCGACGCGCGCATGCGGGCCCTCGCTGATCTCGTCGAAGACCGGACGGGCGCGTTCACCCGCACCGTGGACGATCAGGGCCTGTCGCTGACCCAGTCGGTCGATGCCCGCACGCAGGCCATCGCCGCCCTGTTCGACGAGTGCCTGCGCGCCCTCGACCAGCTCGTGGACAGCCGTGCGACCGCCTTCGCCCATGCGATCGACAATCACGGCGCCGCCCTGACCCAGGCCGTGGATGCCCGCAGCGAAGCCTTCACGAACCGGATCGACAGCCGGATGAAGGTGTTCGCGTCCCTCGTCGCGTCTCGGGGCGATGCCCTCGCCAACGCCTTCGACGATCGCCAGGACGCCTACGCGGCCCTGGTCGACGAGCGCAACGCGACGATGCTCTCCGCCTTCGACGAGCGCGTGAGCCGCCACGCCGCCCTCGCCCAGGCCCATGCCGATGCCCTCGCCACGGCCCTGGACCAGCGCAACGAGGCCGTGGCCGCCCTCATCGACGGCCGCAACCAGGACATGGTCGCCGGCTTCGATCGCCGCTCCACCGCCCTGGCCTCGCTGATCGAGGCTCGCGGGCAGTCGCTCGCGCGCCGTCTCGCCGAGAGCGCGGAGACCATTACCCGCGCCATCGAGGAGCGCGGAGGATCGATCGTGGAGACGATCGACGGTCGCGGAAACCAGGTGGTCGAGGCGATGGCCACCCATTCCGAGCGCCTCCGCGAGATCGTCGAAGGCCCGGCCACCCGGCTCGTCGCCTCCCTGGGCGAGCGCAACCAGGAGATCGCGCGCATCCTCGACGAGAGCGGAACGCCTCTGGCCGAGACCCTGCGCGAGCGGATCCGCGACCTCGCCGAACAGTCGGATGCGTCCAGGAACGCCCTGCTCGCGGCCATCGACGGCGGCGCCTCCCGCGCCCTGGCGAGCCTCAACGAGGCGAGCGACCGGCTCCACCGCGAACTCGGCGGCGTCCTCAACCGGGTCGAGGGCGCGAATGCGGCCCTGCGCGACCTCGTCACCGATGCCGGCGAGAATCTCGGCGCCATCGAGCAGGGCCTGTCGGGCCGGGTCGAGCAGGTGCAGGCGACGCTCTCCGCCATCGGCAGCGAGACCGAGCGCGCCAGCCGGAGCGTGGCCGATCAGGTCGATCAGCTGAAATCGGTGGCCGAGGGCGCCCTGCGCGATGCGGCCGACCTCGCCGCCTCGCTCGATGCCCGCGGGACCTCGCTCACCGAGATCGCCCGCGCCCATTCGGGCACGCTCACCAGCGCGGCGGGCTCGCTCGAGACCGTCGAGACGCGCCTCGTCGATCTCCTCGCCAGCCGCGACAAGGCGGTGGAAGAGGTGCTGGCCCGCATCGAGGCGCGGTCCGGCGCCCTGGAGGAGCAGACCGCGCGGTTCGACACGCAGATGGCCGCGACCCTTCGCTCCGCCGAGGAGCGGGCGCGCGGCATCGCCGGCAGCCTGTCCGAGGCGGCCCAGAGCGCGGGCGCCAGCGTGACCGGAGCCTTCGAGGGTCTGCGCAAGGAGGCCGGCAGCGAGGGCGAGCGGACGGCCACCGCCGTCCGTGCGGCGATCTCCGGCGCATCCGAGCAGATGATGACGGTGTTCGAGGGCGCCGCCAGCCGCTTCGGCGACTCGGTGGCGGGGATGCGCGAGATGGCGGCGGAGATCCGCCGTGAACTCGAAGCGACGCGGGCGGACCTGCAGCGCGGCGTCCTGGAAATCCCCCGGGAGACCCAGGAAGCCACCGGCGAGATGCGTCGGGTCGTGTCCGACCAGATCAAGGCGCTCAACGAACTGTCCTCCCTCGTCTCGCGCTCGCGCCGCAGCGTCGACGTGACCGAGGCGGCAGCCCCCGCCCAGCAGAAGGCGGACGTCCAGCCCGCGAAGCAGCAGGCCGTGCCGGTCCCGGACGCCGCTCCGGCCAAGCCGAAGCAGGCCGCGGCCAATCCGGCCGCGACGCCGGCGGTCGCCAAACCCTCCGAGCCGAAGGCCCGCGAGGACAAGGGATCCGACCCCCGCCCGACCCAGCAGATGACCATCGTGTCCGCGCCGGCGGCAGCGGGCCGGGCCGGCAACCAGCCCGCCCTGCGTCCCGGTGAAACCGCGCGCGGCGCCGTCCCGGCGTCCCGCGACGGACGCGACAATCGCGGCTGGCTCTCGGATCTCCTGACCCGCGCCTCCCTCGACGACGACACGGACGGGTCCGATCCGGCGAACGCCGATCAGCCCAAATCCGCGAAAGCCGGTGCGGCGAAGGCCGAGCCGGCCAAGGGAGCGGCCGGTGCCGAGTCGAACAGGGCCGCCGTCGAGCGGAGCCGCACCGCCCTGGAGACGATCTCCACCGACATCGCCAAGATGATCGAGCATCAGACGGCGGTGGAATTGTGGGAGCGCTACCGTCGCGGTGAGCCGAACCTGTTCGACCGCCGCCTCTACACGGCGCAGGGTCGGCAGACCTTCGAGGAGATCCGCAGGCGCTACGCGGCCGATGCCGAGTTCCGCCGGACGGTGGACCGATATGTCGGCGAGTTCGAGCGGCTGCTCGGCGAGGTCTCGAAGAACGACCGCGACTCGCGCCGCGCCGATGCCTACCTCACCTCGGAGACGGGCAAGGTCTACACCATGCTCGCCCATGCGAGCGGGCGCTTCGAAGGGGCCTGATACCAGGCCTCGATGAGCCCGGCCCGTGAGCTCGGCCCATGAGCCCGGCCCCTGGGGTCGGGCTCACGTGAGACGTTGGATGACATCCCCGTCGACGGGGCGGCATCGCCGCTCCGTCGCCGAGCCCTAGCGGCGTCGGATCAGATCAGATTAGGCCGAGGACGGAGAGTTCGCGGCGCAACGATTCCGGCATGTCGGCGAGGCCGTCGGTCCGGCCCATGGCGAGATCGGCCGGTGCCGACCGCGCCGTGAGGTAGCGCCAGCCCTGGAAGGGCCGGCAGGGGCGCGGGTTGACCGGGACCACCACGGGATCGAGGATGAGGCGGCAGCGGCCGATCCCGTCGGTATCCGTGAACGGCTCGATCGCCGTGATGGCCTGGCGGCAGCACAGCGTGCCCTTGATGACCCAATAGATCGAGCCCTGCCCGGCGATGGCCGAGGCCCGCTTCGGGACCATGCGGGTGACGTGCGACGTGGACGGATCGCGCCCGGCCTGCACCGCGTCGTCCCGGTTCCGGGCGATGCGCTGTTCGAGGTCTTCGATCGTCGCGGGTCCGACGCAGAGCTTCAGGAGGTGAAGGGCCATGCCCGCCCTCTTATCAGCGCCGGCGAGAATGCGCGCGGGGCTTTCGCCTCCCTCAGGAGAACAAGGCGAGTTTCTCTTTCTCGCTCAGGGCGTCGATATCGGCGAAGGCCGTGGCGATGTCGGTCTTCTCCGCCACCGGTTCCGGCTTCGCGTCCTCGGCTTCGACGTCGTCGAAGGTGGTCTCCTCGGGCTCGACGTCGCCGAAGGCGGCCTCGTCGAGATCGGTCGTGTCGGCCTCCTCCGGGTCGGCGGCCTCCAGCAGGGATGTCTCGGGCTCGGATGTCTCGGGATGGTGCGCCTCGGGATCGGACCCGTCGAACGCGCCTTCGGCCATCGCCTCGAATGCGTGCGGCTCGCCGGACAGGGTCTCGTCCTCGAGGGGTTCCGCCGGGGCGACGGGCGGCATCGCCGGCACGGCCGCCGCCCTGGCCTCCGAAGGCGGGGAATCCATGCCGATGAACCGGTCCACGTCGCTCTGGTCGAGATCCTGGGCGCCGGTCGCCCCGGTGGAGCCCGGTGCCGGCGGGATCGGCTCCACCTCGCCGCCCCAGATCGCGATCATCGCCGCGAGGCGTTCTTCCAGATAGCGCAGGGTGTGGATGATGCGCGCGGTCCGCTGCGCCGTCAGGTCCTGGAACGAGCAGGCGGTGTAGATCTCCGTGGCCCGGCGGTCGAGCACGTCGCAGATCTCCGCGTCGGCGCCGGTTTCGCGCATGGTCCAGGCGGTTTCCTGCACCTCCTCCGCCGCACCGAGAATGTCGGAGGTGGCGCGCTCGGTGGCCCGGACGATGGCATCGAGGGCGACGGAGGCGATACCCAGCCGGCTGTGGTCCTGATCCACGGTGCTGATCGCCGCGATCTCGGCCTTGGTGCGGGCGATGGCATGGGCCATGTCCATGAGGTCGCCGCGCATGCGTCCGACCCGCTCGGCCTCCCGGTCGGAGGGCCGGTCCGCCGTCACGGCGCTTTCCAGGCGCGCGATGGCGTCGAGGAGCATGTCGGTGTCGGCGCTGCGGTTGCGCCGCGTGTATTCGGCGAGGAACCAGCGGCCGCGTTCGCTCTCGCACATCGCCGCTTCGATCCGGTCGTATTCCGACTCGTCGACCGATGTGAGCGAACGCATGACAGACATGGAACTCGTGTCCTTGATGGTGCCTCGCGCCGTTGCGCGAAGTCGCGGGGACCAGCTCCCCCAGATTGACACGATGCCTTTAACGCCCCCTTTACGGGTCGAATCGTCGTCAGCGGCCGGCAACGCTTCGCCGTCAGGCCGCTCCGCCCCTCGCTCGAGCGGTCCATCCGGTGTCCCAAACCTCTCCGACGGAGCCGAACGCGACGCGTCTGTCGCTGCTCTATGCCGTCGTCTTCGTCGAGATCGGCATCGCCATGCCGTTCATGCCGGTCTGGCTCAAGGCGCTCGGCCTCGATGCGCGGATCATCGGCGCCCTCCTGGCGCTGCCCATCGTCATGAAGATCATCGCCACGGCGCCCCTGGTGGGGCTGATCGACCGGGGCGTGGCCGCGCGCCGCCTCCTCCTCGTCGGCAGCCTCGTGGTGGCGGCGACCTACGCGCTGATGCCGGCCGGCGCCGCCATCGCCTGGCCGGTCCTCGCCTTGCTCGTCGCCGTGAACGCCGCGGCCGGTGCGCCGCTGGTGCCGACCATCGACTACCTCACCCTCGCCGCCGTGCGGCACAGCAAGCGGCTCGACTACGCCCGCATCCGCATGGCGGGATCCATCGGCTTCCTCATCGCCAGCCTGCTCGGCGGGGCGGCCCTCGGCGCCATGGGGGAGCGCCTCGCCGTGCCGGTCCTCCTCACCGGCCTCGCCCTCGTCGCCGCCGCCACCATCTTCGCCAGTCCGGTGGACGCGCATGCGGCTCAGCCGCGCATCGTGCCCGGCGAACGCCCGAAGCTGCCGCGGGTGCTCTGGCTCTGCATCGGCGCGCAGGCGACGATCCAGGCGAGCCACGCGGCGACCTACGCCTTCGGCAGCATCCATTGGCAGGCCAGCGGCATCTCGTCCTCGTGGATCGGCGTCCTCTGGGCGACGGGCGTCGCCGCCGAGATCGTGTTCTTCGCCACCGTGGGGCGCTGGCCGGCCCATTGGCGCACGCCGTTCCGCCTCATCGGGCTCGGGGCCGCCGCGTCCCTGATCCGCGTCGTCGGCCTCTCCCAGGTGGGAGGCGACCTCGTCCCGGCCCTGCTCCTGCAGACCCTCCACGCCTTCAGCTTCGGCGCGACGCAGCTCGGGGCCATGACGGCGATCTCGGCTTTCGCGCCCGATGGGGCGCGGGGGCGGGCCCAGGGCACCTCGAGCGCGGTCAATGCCTGCGCCTCGGCGAGCGCCACGATCCTCTGCGGGGTCGCCTACGAGGCCGGCGGAGGCAGCCTCGCCTTCGCGCTGATGGCGCCGCTGGCCCTGTCCGGCCTGTGTCTCGTGTCACTTTCCGCACGCGCGGCGACCGATGCGCCCTTCACACGGCCTCGTTTGTAGGTCAGCACTCGGCCGTCGGTTCGCGAACCTTGACCATTCCGTAACCTTGATCTGCTTTTTTCCGAAGCATGAACCGGGAGTCGCGCTTCGTGCGCCACGCTGCTGCCAAGCCGAACCCAGACGCCGCAGAAGCCGCGATTCCCGGCGAGGGCGGACGCGTGGTCCTGAGCGGCCGCTGGACGGCGGATCAGGGCTCGTCCGTGGAGAAGGCCGCCGCGCAGATCGCGGACAGCACCAACGGCGCTTCCATCCTCGTCGATCTCTCCAACGTCGCCCGCCTCGATACGCTCGGCGCCTGGGTGCTGGAGCGGACCCGCGGCGAGATCGAGGCCTCCGGCGGGAGTCTCGCCTATGCGGGCGCCTCGGCCGAGCACCGCATCCTGCTCGGCGAGATGAAGCTGCCCGACGACGGCTATGCCGGCACACCGAAACGCGGACGCTTCGTCGGCTTCCTGCACGATCTCGGGGTCCGGGTCGTCGGCGCGAAATCCGACCTCGTGAGCGGCCTCGCCTTCCTTGGGGAGGTGGTGACCGCCTGCATCCGGGTCGCCTCGCGGCCGAGCACCTTTCGCGGCACGGCCCTGGTCAACCAGCTCGAGCAGGTCGCCTTCCGGGGCGTGCCGATCATCATGCTGATCTCGTTCCTAGTGGGCGGCATCGTCGCGCAGCAGGGCATCTTCCAGCTGCAGCGCTTCGGCGCGCAGAGCTTCGTCGTCAACCTGATCGGCCTGCTCATCCTGCGCGAGCTCGGCGTCCTCCTCACCTCGATCATGGTGGCCGGGCGTTCGGGCTCGGCCTTCACCGCCGAGATCGGCTCCATGCGCATGCGCGAGGAGGTGGATGCCCTGCGGGTGATGGGCCTCGACCCCATCGAGATCCTCATCGTCCCGCGCATCCTCGCCCTGGTGATCGGCCTGCCGATCCTCGCCTTCCTCGCCTCGCTGGCGGCCCTGGCCGGGGGCGGCCTCACCGCCTCGCTCTATGGCGGCATGACGATCGACGCGTTCCTCGCCCGGCTCCAGGCCGCCGTCTCGTTCCACCATGTGGCGGTGGGCCTGATCAAGGCGCCGTTCATGGCGCTGATCATCGGGATCATCGCCACGATCGAAGGTTTCGCGGTCGAAGGGTCGGCGGAATCGCTCGGCCGTCACGTCACGGCCTCAGTCGTGAAGTCTATCTTCATGGTTATCGTCCTGGATGGACTATTCGCCGTGTTCTTCGCGGCCATCGATTTCTGACGCCCGTGAATCACATGTCTTCGCCCCCCGCGCGGTTCGACAGCGCCCCAGCCCGCGACGTCATCATCGGCGTCCGCGATCTCGTGGTCGGATTCGGCGACAAGATCGTGATGAAGGGGCTCGACCTCGACATCTATCGCGGGGAAATCCTCGGCTTCGTCGGCCCGTCCGGACAGGGCAAGTCGGTCCTCACCCGGACCATCCTCGGCCTGGTGCCGAAGCGCTCGGGCACGATCGAGGTGTTCGGCGAGGACGTCGACGCGATGACGATGACCCGCCGCCGGCAGATCGAGCAGCGCTGGGGCGTGCTGTTCCAGCAGGGCGCCCTGTTCTCGGCGCTCACGGTCAAGCAGAACATCCAGATGCCCATGCGCGAGCACCTGAACCTGTCCGAGCGCCTGCTCGACGAGTTCGCCCGCCTCAAGATCGAGATGGTGGGCCTCAAGCCCGACGCCGCCGACAAGCTCCCCTCGGAACTCTCGGGCGGCATGATCAAGCGCGCGGCGCTCGCCCGCTCGCTGGCCCTCGACCCGGAAATCCTGTTCCTCGACGAACCGACCTCGGGGCTCGACCCGATCGGCGCGGGCGAGTTCGACGAACTCGTGGCCACGCTGAAGCAGACGCTCGGCCTCACCGTCTTCATGGTGACCCACGACCTCGACAGCCTCTACACCGCCTGCGACCGCATCGCGGCGCTGGGCGACGGGCAGATCATCGCGCAGGGCTCCATCGAGGCCATGCTGGCGAGCGACCATCCCTGGCTGCGCTCCTACTTCCACGGCAAGCGCGCGCGGGCCATCGTCACCGACACCAGGCCGCGGGCCCATGTCTGAGGTCCTTCCGACATCCGGGTGCGGGCACCCGATCGCACGCCCCGTAAGGCGCGCCCCCCGCTCGGGAAAGCCGGGTTCGGCGCATGCCTTGCGTGCATCCGCGCACCGCACGGGCGATGACCATCCGGAGTATGGCTGAGACCATGGAGACTCGTGCGAACTACGCCCTCGTGGGCGCCTTTACCCTCGCGGTGGTCGTGGCCGCCTTCGGCTTCGTGTTCTGGCTCCAGGGCGGATCGCGCAGCCAGGCGCGGCAGGGCGTGCGCATCGTCTTCTCCGGCAGCGTCGGCGGCCTCGCCAAGGGCTCGACCGTGGCTTTCAACGGCATCAAGGTCGGCGAGGTGATGGACGTGCGCCTGCTGCCGCAGGATCCGCGCCGCGTCGTCGCCATGGTGGAGGTGGACCGCACGACGCCCCTGCGCGCCGACACCCGCGCCCGTCTCGATTCGGCGATGCTCACCGGCGTCTCGACGATCTCCCTCTCCGGCGGCAACGCGGATGCCCCGGCCCTGACGCCCGGCTCGGGCGACCAGACCCCGACCATCTTCGCCGACAGCTCCGACATCCAGGACATGATGACGGCGGCCAAGCAGATCGCCCAGCGCGCCGACGACATGCTCCAGCGCCTCGACAAGCTCGTGGCCGGCAACGAGGGCGCCATCACCCGCACCCTCGCCAACGTGGAATCGTTCTCCAAGACCCTCAACGATGCCGGCCCCGCCGTGAGTTCGCTGGTGAAGGCCATCGACGGACAGAAGCTCAACCGCGTCATCGACAATGCCGAGCGCTTCTCGGCGGCGCTCAGCACGGCCAGCCCCGATATCGAGGGCGCGGTCAAGGATGCGCGCTCCCTGGCGGGCAAGCTCAACGCCTCGGCCGACCGGGTGGACAACGTGCTGAAGGGGGCCGAGAGCTTCCTCGGCTCCGCCTCGGGCCAGACCGGCAGCAGCACCTTCGCCGAGGTGCGCGACGCGGCGATCTCGGTGCGCGACGCCGGCAAGGCGTTCCGCACCCTCTCCGAGAACCTCGACAAGCGCACCTCCACCATCGCGTCGAGCTTCAGCAAGCTCAGCGGGACCGGACGACGCGAGGTCGAAGCCCTGTCGTCGGACGGCCAGCGGACCCTCAACACCCTGAACCGGACGGTGAAGAGCCTCGAGCGCGACCCCTCCCAGGTGATCTTCGGCGGCAAGCCATCGTTGCCGGAATACAACGGTGGTCGCTGAACCCGGCACTGCCGGGTCGCATGTGCCCGACGTCACGGCACGGAAACCGCTTTGCCGTAGTTTATGGTTGCGCTTCCTGCCGCACCGCACAGGTTTCCAGGCCTTTCGTATGACGTTTCGCTCGCATGCCCTCGTGATCGCCTGCCTGTCCGCCGTGCTCGGCGGGTGCGGCGGCGGCGCGCCCATGACCTTCGACCTCGCCGCCCTGCCGAGTTCCGGCAGGCCGAGCGCGGCGGCGCGGTCGATCTCGGTGGCGGAACCGGTGGGCCTCCAGCCCTTCGAGCAGGACCGCATCATCGTGCGTCAGGCCGGGGGCGCCCTGTCGTTCCTCGGCGGCGGCCAATGGGCCGACCGCCTGCCGCGCCTCGTCCAGACGCGGCTGATCCAGAGCCTCGAGAATTCCGGGCGCCTGAAATCGGTGAGCCGGCCGGGCGACAAGATCGTCGCCGATTACGCCCTCATCAGCGAGATCCGCGCCTTCGACATCGCCTCGAACTCGGGGGAAGCGGTGGTGGACGTCTCGGCCAAGCTCATCGCCGACGGCACCGGCAAGGTGGTCGCCGCCCGCATCTTCACCGCGCGGGTGCCCGTGGCCAAGATCGAGGCGGGCAGCGCCGCGGTCGGTCTCGATGCCGCCCTCAGCATCGTGCTCGCCGATATCGTCCGCTGGGTGAATTCCGGGCACTGATCCCGGGGAGGAGCGCGTCGCACGCTCACTCCATCACGGCGGCCTTCATGATCACCACCATGATCGCCTTGGCCGGCTCGGCGCCGACGCAGCGCACGGTGTGCGGCCTGTCGCAGCGGTAGCGCAGCGTCTCGCCCGCCCGTGCCCGCTGGAACGTACCGGCCACTTCCACTTCGAGGGCGCCCTCGGTGACGGTGAGGGATTCCACTGAGCCGCGCTGGTGCGGATCGGAATCGAGCACGCCGCCGGGATCGGCCGTGACCTCGTACCATTGCAGCCATTCCACCGTCTTGATCCAGCCGACGATGGCCAGGCGGATCTTGCCGTCGTCCGAGAGCAGGATCGGCGTGTCGGCGCGGGAGGTCTTCTCGATGAAGGGCTCCTCGTCGCTGGTGGCCAGCACCCGCTCGATGGAGACGTCGAGGGCCTGGCTCAGGCGCCAGATCGTCGCCAGGGTCGGGTTGGTCTCGTTGCGCTCGATCTGGCTGATGATCGATTTCGCGACGCCGGACTGCTCGGCGAGTTCGGAGAGCGAGAGATTGTAGGCCTTGCGCAGCCGCTGGATGGTCTTGCCGAGCTGGCCCGAGAGAACCTGTGCTCCGTTCAGGATGTCCCGCTGCCGCCCCCGTTCGGGCGTCGTCGCCTGATCTTGCATTGTCCCAGAACCTATCGCGCCGTTCCGTACATCGAACGATCGTGCGGTACTTCAAACGCAATCAGGCATCCGATGCAAGGCGAAGCAGGCCAACTTCTCCTTCGTCTCAGTGCCAGAGGGCGTGGAAATGATGGACCGGTCCGTGTCCCCGCCCCACATTCACGGAGCCGGATGCGGCGATGGCGGCGGTGACGTAGCGCTTGGCCTGGGCGACGGCCTCCGTCAGGGGGAGACCGCGGGCGAGACCCGCCGCCACGGCCGAGGACAGGGTGCAGCCGGTGCCGTGCGTGTTGCGGGTGTCGACGCGCGCCGATGCGAAGCGCCGCAGCGTGCCGTCGGCGCTCATGAGGTGATCGACGCTCTCGGTACCCTCGGCATGACCGCCCTTGATGAGCACCGCCCTCGCGCCCATCGCCAGGAGCTTGCGCCCCTGCACCACGGCCTCGTTCTCGCTCTTCGCCACGGGGGCCTCGATCAGGGTGGCGGCCTCGGGGAGGTTCGGCGTCACCAGATCGGCCAGGGGCAGGAGGTGGCGGCGCATGGCCTCCACCGCCTCGTCGGAGATGAGACGGTCGCCGCTCGTGGCCACCATGACGGGGTCGAGGACGATGGGGATGCGCGAGGCATGACGGCTGAGCCCGGCGGCCACCGCCTCGATCACGGCGGGCTTCGACAGCATGCCGATCTTCACCGCCTTGACGGCGAGATCGGAGAACACGCTGTCGATCTGGGCGGCGATGAAATCGGCCGGCACGTCGTGGATGGCCTGGACGCCCAGGGTATTCTGCGCCGTGAGCGCGGTAATGACGCTGGCGCCGTAGACCTTCAGCGCCGCGAAGGTCTTGAGATCGGCCTGGATGCCGGCGCCGCCGCTGGAATCGGAGCCCGCTATGGTGACCGCGATGGATGTCATGGCGTTCCTCGTCCCTTGCGTTGCGGCAACCCCGAGCAGGTTCGGCAAAAATGGTCGCCGGTCCTTGCGTCCTCGAACCTGCGACGGCTCTCAAGGCCTCAGCGAAGTGAAGCCTCGGCCTGTCAATGCGAACCTGCTTAGACCATCGTCCGGAACGGGGAAATCCGGCGGGATTGAAAATGATTTTACAACAGGGACTTAGAGAATTTCACCGGCCACCCCGCCAGTACGCAGCCTAGCCGGCCGCGCGCCTCGTCGCGAGAGCCGAATCCACCCGGAAACGCAGGTCCCTGGCGCGGGCCTCCACCTCCTCGGTGGAAAACAGCGCGGAGATCAGGGCGACGCCGTCGGCGCCCGCCGCGATGACGGCGGCGGCGTTGCTGCCGTCGATCCCGGCGATGGCGCCTACGGGAAACCCGGTGCCCCGGGCGAGGCGCGCCCGGAAGGCGATGCGCGTGAAGCCGTCGAGCCCGACCGGCGGATCGGGATTGTCCTTGCTCGTGGTGGCGAAGACGCCGCCGATGCAGGCGTAATCCACGGGCAGGCGATAGAGCTCGTCCGCCTGGGCCGCCGATTTCAGGGTCAGGCCGATGATCGAGCGCGGCCCCAGAATGCGCCGTGCCTCCGCCGGATGCAGGTCCGACTGGCCGAGATGCACGCCCTCGGCCTCCGCCGCCAGGGCGAGGTCGCAGCGGTCGTTGACGAGGAGCGGCACCCCGGTGCCCGAGATGGCCACGCGAATGGCGCGGATGCGCGCCAGGGCCTCGCGGGCGTTCTCTATGGATTTCTCGCGGTATTGGAGAAGGGTGCAGCCACCCCTGACGGCCTCGGCCGCCATCTCGACGAGGTCGGCGCCGTCATCGCCGCAGACGTCCACGTCGAGGATGCCGTAGAGCCTCACGTCGACCGGCACGGTCGAGCCTGGGGCGGTGTCACGTCCGATCACGTCGTTCCTCCGATGAGCCGCAGCGGCGGCATCCTAGGCGGGCGGCGGTGCCACGGGAAGCCGATCCGCGCCGCGTCGCTTGCCGGTCCCGGCCCATCGGCCTACTCCCCGCATCGACGAAGCACGGAGACAGGCATGACCACCGGGGCCGGGCGCACGCCGAAGCAGAAGATGATCGCGGGAGAGCTCTATCACCCGGACGACGCGGAACTCGCCGCCGACCTGCGCGCCTGCCAGGTCTGGCTCGCGCGCTACAACGCCATGCTCGGGCGCCCCGCCGACGAGCGCCGGGTTCTCCTGCGCGAGATCTTCGCGCGCGTCGGCGACGGGGCGGTGATCCGGCCGCCGTTCCATTGCGATTACGGCTTCAACATCCACCTCGGCGCCCACGTCTTCCTGAACTTCAACTGCGTCATCCTCGATTGCACCACGGTGACGATCGGCGACCGGACGCAGATCGGGCCGGGTGTCCAGATCCTCACGGCGGACCATCCCCGCGAGGCGGAGGCGCGCGAGGCCGGGAAGGAATTCGCGCGGCCCATCGCCATCGGGCGCAACGTCTGGATCGGCGGCGGCGCGCTGATCCTGCCCGGCGTCACGGTGGGCGACCATGCGATCATCGGGGCCGGGGCCGTCGTCACCCGCGACGTGGCGCCCGGCGCCACGGTGGTCGGCAATCCGGCTCGGCCGGTCCCCGCCAAGGCCTGAGGCGACGCGCGCATCCTGTCGCGCGTTGATTCCGGCACGCAATCTGCCATGACGGCTCATTCGCGGACCGGGGAGTCGGACAGGTGACGAGGGCGCAGGACGGGTTTGCGGTGGAGGCGGCCGGTGCGCTTCCCAATCCGTCGGCGGTCGGGCTCGTCGCCGTCATCGTCGCGGCGACGGACGGCGAACCGCGCGCCCTCACGGTGAGGGTGCCCGGCCAGGCCACGGGCCGCGAGACCGGGTTGCCGGCCGGCCCCCTCGTGCCCGAGCACCCGACGCTGGAGCGCGGCCTGCGCGCCTGGGTGGAACGCCAGACGCAGCAGCGCCTCGGCTATGTGGAACAGCTCTACACCTTCGGCGACCGCGACCGGCAGGGCGACGATTCGGGCGGCCTGCACTCCCTGTCCGTGGCCTATCTCGCCCTCGTGCGCGAGATGCGCTCCGCCGCCCTCGCCGAGGCGTCGTGGCACAATTGGTACGCGTTCCTCCCCTGGGAGGATTGGCGCGCGGGCCGGCCCGCGACCCTGGACGGCATCGAAGCCAAGCTCCTGGCCTGGGCCGCCGGGGCCTCCGATCCCAAGGTCGGGCGCCGGCGCGAGGACAGGCTCGGCCTCACCTTCGGCATCGGCGGCGGGGCCTGGAACGAGGAGCGCGTGCTCGAACGCTATGAACTCCTGTTCGAGGCCGGGCTGATTCCCGAGGCGCAGGGACAGGCCGGCGAGGCACGCGTCGCGGATATCGCTACGACGGGGCGCCCCATGGCCTTCGACCACCGCCGGGTGCTCGCCACGGCGATCGGCCGCCTGCGCGGCAAGATCAAGTATCGCCCCGTGGTGTTCGAGCTGATGCCGCCGACCTTCACCCTGTTCCAGCTGCAGCGCACGGTGGAAGCCCTGTCGGGCGCCAATCTCCACAAGCAGAATTTCCGCCGCCTCGTCGCCCAGCAGGGGCTGGTGGAGGAGACCGACGAAGTCACCAGCGGCGCCGCCGGCCGGCCCGCCCGCCTCGTGCGTTTCCGCCGGGAAGTGCTGCTGGAACGGCCGGCGCCGGGATTCCGGCTGACCCCGTCGCGCCGGTCGTCGTGAGGAACCGGTGCGACACCGGCATAGGTCGATGACCTCCCCCCGGGGATTCTGCAGTTCCACGCTCACGAAGCCGAAACGATTGCAGAATATTGCAACGCAAAATGAATATGCTCAGGCTCAGCATATCTAGACAAGCGTATCTCGCGCGCCTACGTTAGTCGGCACAATGCTCAGATTGAGCATAAATGAGGACGCGTCCATGGCGGCCACGAGTTTCCCGATCGACCGGGTTTCGACCCTGCCCCTGCCCGAGATCTACGCCCGCGTGAGCCGGCACGTCCCGGCCATCGAATGGCCGGCCCTGGCCGACGACGTCGCGGCGATCCTGGAGCTGAAGAAGAGCCGCAACGCGGTCATCCTCGCCCACAACTACCAGGCGCCCGAGATCTTCCACACGGTGTCGGACATCGTCGGCGACAGCCTCGCGCTGGCCCGCGAGGCCATCACCGTGGATGCCGACGTCATCGTGCTGGCCGGCGTCCATTTCATGGCGGAGACGGCCAAGCTCCTCAATCCGGACAAGACCGTCCTCATCCCCGACATGCGGGCCGGGTGTTCGCTCGCCGATTCGATCACCGCCGCCGACGTGCGTGGGCTTCGTGAGAAGTATCCCGGCGTGCCGATCGTGACCTACGTCAACACCTCCGCCGCGGTGAAGGCGGAATCGGACGTGTGCTGCACCTCCGGCAACGCCGTGGACGTGGTGCGCTCGCTCAATGCGCCCCGCGTCCTGATGATCCCCGACGAGTTCCTGGCGCAGAACGTCCAGGTCCTGGTGCCCGAGGTCGAGATCCTCACCTGGGCGGGCCATTGCGAGGTCCACGAGCAGTTCACCCCCGCCGATATCGACGAGGTGCGCGAGAGCTATCCCGGCGTCACCGTCATCGCCCATCCCGAATGCCCGCCCGACGTCGTGGCGGCCTCGGATTTCTCGGGTTCGACGGCGATGATGATGAACTTCGTCACGGAGAAGCGGCCGCGTCAGGTGGTGCTCGTCACCGAGTGCTCCATGGGCGACAACATCGCCGCCGCCAACCCGGACATCGAGTTCATCAAGCCCTGCAACCTGTGCCCGCACATGAAGCGGATGTCGCTCCGGAACATCCGCCATGCCCTGGAGACCCTCACCCACGAGGTGACGGTGGAGCCGGAACTGGCCGGGCGCGCCCGCGCGGCGGTGGAGCGCATGCTCGCGGTGCGTCCGCGATGAACGCGCATTCCCCCCTCTCCTTCACCCTTCCCGGCTCGGACCGCGTGATCGTCGTGGGCGCCGGCGTCGCCGGCCTCGCCACGGCGTTGCGGCTCAGCCCCCGCCCGGTCACCCTCGTGAGCGCCGCCCCTCTCGGCAGCGGCACGGCGACGGGCTGGGCGCAGGGCGGCATCGCCGCCGCCATGGCCGAGGACGATGCCGCGGCCCTTCATGCGGCCGATACCGAAGCCGCCGGAGCCGGTCTCACCGATCCCTCCGTCGCCCTGCGGGTGGCGCAGGCCGGTCCCGGCCTGATCGACTGGCTCGTGGGCCTCGGCGCGCCATTCGACCGGGACGCCGCCGGCGCCCTGGCGCTCGGCCTCGAAGCGGCCCATTCCCGTCGCCGCATCGTCCGGGCGGGCGGGGATTCCACCGGGCGGATGGTGCTCGACACCCTGCTCAAGGCGGTGGCGCGGACGCCGTCCATCGAGATTCTGGTCGCCACCGTGCGCGGCCTGATGCAGGACGAGAGCGGCGCCGTCGCCGGACTGATCTGCGAGCGCGACGGCGCGTCCGTGAGACTCGCCGCGCGGTCGGTGGTGCTCGCCACGGGCGGTCTCGGCGCCCTCTACGCCTCCACCACCAACCCGCGCGGCGCCACCGGCCGGGGGCTGGCGCTGGCAGTCCGCGCCGGGGCGACCTTACGCGACATGGAGTTCGTGCAGTTCCACCCCACCGCCATCTCGGTGGGGCTGGACCCGATGCCGCTGGCCACCGAAGCCCTGCGCGGCGAGGGCGCGCGGCTGATCGACAGCGAGGGCGAGCCGGTGATGGCCGGCATCGCCGGGGGCGATCTCGCCCCCCGCGACGTGGTCGCCCGCGCGATCTTCCAGGCGCGGCGGCGCGGCACCGAGGTCTTTCTCGATTGCCGTGGCGCTCTCGGCGCACGCATGGCGACGCGGTTCCCCACGGTGGCCGGCCTCTGCGCCGCCTCCGGCATCGACCCGCAGCGCCAGGCGATCCCCGTGCGGCCGGCGGCGCATTACCACATGGGCGGCATCAAGGTGGACGGCACCGGCACCAGCACCGTGCCCGGCCTCTTCGCCTGCGGCGAGGTCGCCTCCACCGGCCTGCACGGCGCGAACCGCCTCGCCAGCAATTCCCTTCTCGAGGCGATGGCCTTCGCCCCCTGGATCGCCGAGGCCATCGCGTCCACGCCCGCCCCCGGTCCGGCTTCGACGGCCGAGCCACGGCGCCACGACGAGGCCGATCTCGCCGGGATCCGCGGGATCATGGAAGCCCAGGTCGGGGTGGTGCGCGACTTGGATGGCCTCACCGACGCCCTGCGCCATCTGGCGCCGGCGGCGAAGCTCGGCTCGGATGCCGCCCTCACCGGGTTGATGGTCGCGACCTCGGCCCTGTCCCGCCTGGAGAGCCGGGGCGCCCATTGGCGCAGCGACCACCCGGACCAGGCACCCGCCCGCCATAGCGACGTGACGCTCGCGGAGGTCTGGCGGATCGCGGAGACCGCCTCGGCCGACGCGGCCGCTCCGGTCTAGACCGGACGACCCGGACCGTCGGCTCCCTTCCAACGCCCCCTCTACGAGCGCCCCCATGAGCGATGCCCGTCTCGTCCCCCTCCCCCGCCTCCTCGTGGAGCCGATCGTCCGCGCGGCCCTGCTGGAAGACCTCGGCCGGGCCGGCGACATCACCACCGATGCGATCGTGCCCGCCGATGCCCGCCTCTCCGGCGTCATCGCGGCCCGGCAGGACGGGGTCATCTCCGGCGTCGACGCGGCGGTCATCGCCTTCGGCCTGATCGACCCGGCCGTGTCGGTCATCGTCGAGCGCGGCGACGGCGCGCGGGTCTCGCCCGGTGACGTGGTGATCCGTCTCGACGGGCCGGCCCGCGCCATCCTCACCGCCGAGCGGGTGGCGCTGAACCTCCTGTGCCGGATGTCGGGCGTGGCCACCGCCACCGCCGGCCTCGTGGAGGCGGCCCGACCGCACGGCAGGGCGCGGATCGTCT
Organism: Methylobacterium sp. E-045; assembly: GCF_022829685.1. GTDB lineage: Bacteria > Pseudomonadota > Alphaproteobacteria > Rhizobiales > Beijerinckiaceae > Methylobacterium. The sequence goes on along the minus strand of NZ_JAKSYE010000076.1, from coordinate 100,466 downwards.
GCACCCGCAAGACCACGCCGGGCCTGCGCTCCCTGGAGAAGCACGCCGTGCGGGCCGGGGGCGGCTCCAACCACCGCTACGGCCTCGACGACGCGGTGCTCATCAAGGACAACCACGTCGTCGTGGCGGGCGGGATCGTGCCGGCCATCGAGCGGGCGCGGGCCTATTCCGGGCACCTCGTGAAGATCGAGATCGAGGTCGATACGCTGGACCAGCTGGCGGAGGCCCTTTCGGTCCGCGCCGACGCCGTCCTCCTCGACAACATGAGCCCGGACCAGCTGCGGGAGGCCGTGCGGATGATCGACGGCCGCGCCATCGCGGAGGCCTCGGGCCGCATCAACCGCGAGACCGTGGGCGCCATCGCCGCCTCCGGCGTCGACCTGATCTCCAGCGGCTGGATCACCCACAGCGCGCCGATCATCGACCTCGGCCTCGACGCGGCGTAGCGCCGGCCGCGACGCCGGGGCGCCGCGCCACGGGCCATCGTGAAAGGTTCCGCTCCGGACATCCGGGCGCGGCATTAATCCCGGGCCTACGGCTAAGCCGCCACACTGTGGCCACGGAGTCACGACCCGGCCGCAACCATCGCTTCATCGCGAATTCAGCTTGGCTTTGGGGCGGCAGCGTTTACGTCTTGGCGATCGGAAAACGGTATTCTGCGTCGCGTTACCGACCGTGTTTCCCCCACGTTTCGCCTGCCTTCGAGAGGCTTTGATGCGCCGTATCGCCCCCGCCCTGTCCGGGCTCGTCTGCATGGTTGGTGTCTGGGCCTCGCCCGCCGCCGCCTATGAAATCGACCCCCTCACCCGTCAGCCCCTGGACAACGCGCTGGTGCTGCGCGTGCGTCCGCAGGCCGAGCCCGCCGCCGCCGTCGTGGCGGTGCCCACCGCCAACGCCTCCCTGAACCCGGCCGACCCGATGGCCTCGGCCGTGCCGCAGATGTCGGCGATCCAGCGAGAGCAGGTCGCCTTCGGCGGCAATTATGCGCCCGGCACCATCGTCGTCTCCACGGCCGAGCGCCGGTTGTACTACGTGCTCGGCGGCGGTCAGGCCCTGCGCTACGGCGTCGGCGTCGGTCGTCCCGGCTTCACCTGGGGCGGCACCCAGACCATCACGATGAAGCGCGAATGGCCCGATTGGCGTCCCCCGGCCGAGATGCTGCGCCGCCGCCCCGACCTGCCGCGCTTCATGAAGGGCGGCATCGAGAACCCCCTCGGCGCCCGCGCCATGTATCTCGGCGGCTCGATCTACCGCATCCACGGCTCCAACGAGCCGGAGACGATCGGCACCGCCGTCTCGTCGGGCTGCATCCGCATGACCAACGACGACGTGGCCGATCTCTACACCCGCGCCAAGGTCGGCGCGAAGGTCATCGTCCAGCGCTGATCGTCGTCGACAGGCTTTGAACTGAAACAGGCCGGCGGAAACGCCGGCCTTTTTCATGTCTCTCGGGCGAGGACGGCCCGGACGGCCTATTTCGACACCGACAGGAACCGCGACAGCAGCCAGAGCGGCACCACCACCACGGCGCCCGCCAGGATCCAGCGGCCGAAATCGTGGAAGGTCTCCAACCCGAGGTCGATGAGCGCACGACCCGCATCGTAGATGTGCCAGAACAGCAGGCCGGGCGTGACGCCCAACGTCGCCATGATGGCGCCGACGAGGACCGACAGGAACAGCAGCTTCACCAGGACCGCCATGGGCGAACCGCCGAGGAAGCGCCGCAGGGCCGAGCGGGGTTCACCATCGGAATAGCCGCTCCCGACGGGGGGACGGCCCTGGTAGGGTCCCTGTCGGCGCGGGTCGTTGTCGACGATCATGCTGTCATCCTCTGGCCGTAGTCCGACGGCCGAACTCTCTCGGCCATATGGGGCCTCATCGGTCTCTCTGAAGCCGCCGAACCCGGCGGAAGCGTGACCGATGCGACACACCCGGACGAAACCGTCCGTCCATTGAGGCGTTAGGCCGTCTCGTACCGGCGAGGCGACTGGCATCGTTGCGGGCTTCGCCCACATTCGACCCTCCCGCCCGAACGCTGCTTCGGCCCCACCCTGGATGAGACGAATCGTTCCATGATCGACCACGCCCTGTTCGACCCGGCGACGATCGATCCGGAAACCCACCGCCTGAACGCCGAGATCGTCGCGGCCCATGCGGCACAGGCCGATCCGTGGTCCATCCCCCTCTCTGAGGTCCGCGCCCGCCGCCGCCAGGGCACCCAGGCCTCGCCCGCGATGCCCCGCAGCGCCCGCGCCGAGACAGTGGTCATCGACGGCTCCGGCGGGCCGCTCTCCCTGAGGCTGATCCGCCCCGATGCCCGGAAGTGGAAGAAGCTGCGCGGCGCCTATCTCCACATCCACCGGGGCGGCTGGGTCTGGGGCGCGGCCGACGAGCAGGATCCGTGGCTGGAGCGGATCGCCGATGCCTGCGGCTTCGCCTGTCTCTCCGTCGAGTACCGTCTCGCCCCCGAACATCCCTACCCGGCGGCGCTGGAGGATTGCGAGGCGGCGGCCCTCTGGCTCGCCGGACCGGGCAAGGCCGAGTTCGGAATCTCGGCCCTCACCATCGGCGGGGAATCGGCGGGCGCCCATCTCGCCGTGATGACGCTCCTGCGCCTGCGCGACCGGCACAACCTGCCCCGCGCCTTCCGCGGCGCCAACCTCAATGCCGGCTTCTTCGATCTCGGCCTCACGCCCAGCGTGCGCAACTGGGGCGAAACCCGCCTCGTGGTGAACACCCGCGACCTCACCACCTTCGCCAACGACTACGTCCGCGACGGCATCGACCGGCGCCGGCCCGACGTGTCGCCGCTCTATGCCGACCTGAAGGGCCTGTCCCCGGCCCTGTTCTCGGTGGGCACGCACGATCCGCTGCTGGACGACACGCTCTACATGTCGTCGCGCTGGGCGGCGGCCGGCAATGGCGGCCACACCGCGATCTATCCCGGCGGCTGCCACGTCTTCGTGCGCTATCCCGGCGCCATGACCGAGCGCGCCCTCGAACTGATCGACCGGTTCCTGATGGCTCTGGCCTGATGACCCTTGCCTGAGGGTTCCCTCCCCGCGCGGTTCGAGGCCTGGTTCGCCTCGCGCGGATGGGCACCCCGGCCGCATCAGGTCGAGCTTCTTCGCATCGTCGGCGACGGGCGCTCGGCCCTGCTGGTGGCGCCGACGGGGGCCGGCAAGACGCTGGCAGGCTTCCTGCCGAGCCTCGTCGCCCTGTCCGAGCGCGCGCCGTCGCGACGAGCGCGGGGGCTCCACACCCTCTACATCTCGCCCCTGAAGGCGCTCGCCGTCGACATCGCCCGCAACCTCGAGGCGCCCATCGCCGAGATGGGCCTGCCGATCCGGGTCGAGACCCGGACCGGCGACACCCCCTCGCACAAGCGCACGCGCCAGATCGAGCGCCCGCCCGACATCCTGCTGACGACGCCGGAGCAGCTCGCCCTGCTCATCGCGCACCGCGAGGCGTCGGACCTGTTCGCGAACCTCTCCTGCGTCGTCCTCGACGAGTTGCATGCCCTCGTCACCTCGAAGCGGGGCGACCTGCTGTCCCTCGGGCTGGCGCGGCTCCACCGCCTGAGCCCCGGCCTCACCGCCATCGGCCTCTCCGCGACCGTGCGCGAGCCGGACGACCTGCGGCGGTATCTGGTGCCGCAGGGCTCACGTCCGACAGAGGAGCGCGGGTCCCCTCTCCTGGAAGGAGAGGGACAGGGTGAGGTGCGTGGATTGTCCGGAGAGGTCACACACCTCACCCCAACCCTCTCCTTCCAGGAGAGGGAGCGCCGTGGCGTCCACGATGCCGTGGCGCCCGAGCCGACGCCGATGGCCGACCTCGTGGTCGTGAAGGGCGGGGCCGCGCCCGATCTGCATATGCTCGAGACCGGCCTGACCCTGCCGCTCGCCGGCCACACCGCCAGCCAGGCGATGCCGGCGATCTACGACCTGATCCAGGCGCACCGGACGGTGCTGGTCTTCGTCAACACGAGGCTCCAGGCCGAGTACACCTTCCAGGAACTGTGGCGGATCAACGAGGCGTCGCTGCCCATCGCGCTCCATCACGGCTCCCTCGACGCCAGCCAGCGGCGACGGGTGGAAGCGGCCATGGCAGCGGGGCAATTGCGGGCGATCGTCTGCACCGCCACCCTAGATCTCGGCATCGACTGGGGCGATGTCGACCTCGTGGTGAACATCGGCGCGCCGAAGGGCGCGAGCCGGATCATGCAGCGGATCGGGCGCGCCAACCACCGCATGGACGAGCCGTCGAAGGCCTATCTCGTCCCCGGCAACCGCTTCGAGATCCTCGAATGCCAGGCCGCCCTCGACGCGGTGGAGGCGGCGGCGCAGGACACGCCAGATGCCCGCCTCGGCGCGCCGGACGTCCTTGCCCAGCACGTCCTCGGCATGGCCTGCGCCGACGCGTTCGACCCGCTCCGGCTCTACGACGAGATCGTCTCGGCGGCGCCCTACGCCACCCTGTCCTGGGAGGATTTCGAGGCGGTGGTCGATTACGTCGCCACCGGCGGCTACGCCCTGCGCGCCTACGAGCGCTTCGCCAAGATTTTACGCGGGCCGGATGGGCTGTGGCGGGTGCGCGACGCGCGGATCGCCCAACAATACCGCATGAATGTCGGCACCATCGTCGAATCCGCCAAGGTGAAGGTGCGCCTCGCCCGCGGCGTGCGCGGCAAGCCGGGCGCCATCCTGCCCAAGGGCGGACGCGTCCTCGGCGAGATCGAGGAGGATTTCGCCGACACCCTGACGCCGGGCGACACCTTCCTCTTCGCCGGCGAGGTGCTGCGCTTCGAGGGCCTGTCCGAGGACGAGGCCCTGGCGACGCGGGCCGGCCCCGGCACCGACCCGGCGATCCCGTCCTATGCCGGGGCGAAGTTCCCGCTCTCCACCTTCCTCGCCGCCCGCGTCCGTGCCCTCATCGCCGATCCGTTCGAATGGGACCGGCTGCCGAAGCAGGTGGCGGATTACCTCCTGCTCCAGCGTCAGCGCTCGATCCTGCCCGGCCCCGAAGGCCTGCTGGTGGAGACGTTTCCGCGGAGCGGCCGCCATTACCTGACGGCGTTCCCGTTCGAGGGCCGCCTCGCCCACCAGACCCTGGGGATGCTCCTCACCCGGCGGATGGAGCGCGCCCGCCTGCGCCCGCTGGGATTCGCCGCCAACGATTACGGCATCGCCGTGTGGATGACCCGCGACGTGAGCGAGGCCATCGCCCGCGAGCCCGGCTTCCTGGCCGAGTTGTTCGCCGAGGACATGCTCGGCGACGATCTCGAAGCCTGGCTCGACGAATCCTCGATGATGAAGCGCACCTTCCGCCAATGCGCCGTCATCGCCGGGCTGATCGAGCGGCGCCATCCCGGTCAGAAGAAGACGGGTCGGCAGGTCACCATGTCCACCGACCTCGTCTACGACGTGCTGCGCAAGCACCAGCCCGACCACCTCCTCCTGCGCGCCGCGCGGCAGGATGCGGCAACCGGACTCCTCGACGTGGCCCGCCTCGGCATGATGTTGAGGCGCATCCAGGGGCGAATCACCCACAAGGCCCTGGATCGCGTCTCGCCGCTCTCCGTCTCCGTCATGCTCGAAATCGGGCGTGAGAAGGTCTACGGCGAGGGCGCGGACGAGATCCTGGCGGAGGCCGAGGCGCAGCTTCTCGAAGAGGCGCTCGGGTGACGCGCCCCTTCCCCGGATGTGAGGATGCGATCTTGGCGCTCGGCCAGAAACTCGAACGGACCATCAAGACCCCCGGCCTGACGCTGGCCGGCGAAGCCCTCACCCTCGACCTCTGCGGTGGCGTGTGGCTCGCCGCGCACCGGACCCTGATCGTGTCCGACCTGCATCTGGAGAAGGGCTCGGCCTTCGCCGTGCGCTCCGGCCAGTTCCTGCCGCCCTACGATACCCGCGAGACCCTGGCCTGCCTGCACGAGGCGGTGGCCCGCTTCGACCCGGCCTGCGTCGTGGCTCTCGGCGATTCCTTCCACGATGCGCGCGGCCCCGAGCGGATGGAGCCCGGCGACCGCGCCATGATCGCGGCCCTGCAGGAGGGCCGGGACTGGGTCTGGATCGCCGGCAACCACGACCAGGCCGTCTCGGAGGGCGTCGGCGGGCGCTATGCCGAGACGCTGCGGCTCGGTGGGCTCACCCTGCGGCACGAGCCGTCGCCGGAAGCGCCGGACGGCGAGATCGCCGGCCATCTGCATCCCTGCGGCAAGGTCGCCATGCGCGGCCGGGCGGTTCGCCGCCGCTGCTTCGTCACCGACGGGAGGCGTCTGGTGATGCCGGCGTTCGGCGCCTATGCCGGCGGCCTCAACGTGCGCAACCCGGCCTTCGATCCGCTGTTTCCGGCCGGCTTCACGGCGCATCTCCTGGGCGACGGCCGGGTCTTCGCCATCGGCAAGGCGATGCTGACGCGGGATTGAGCGCCGGCCGACAGGGAGCCGTCCCGTCCGGCCCGACTTCTTCGGCATCCGTTGGCGGATCGTCTCGCCGGGCGTCGACGCGGTCTGTTTCAGGACGTCGTCCGTCACCGGCCCTTCCTGCGATGCGGAGGATGTCTCGCGGACGGGGTCGCCCGCTCCCGGGGCGGAACATCCTGCGGGGCCTCCGCAGGGCTACCCTCGAGGGAGGCCGATCCGCCATCGATCGGAAGCCGCCACGCGGTCATCTGCGAATTCATCGCCACCCACCCGGACCCGTCGTCGTCCCATCCTCCCCGCGGATGAGGCATGACCAAACCTCGGGACGCTCGACGTCGAGCGCCGGCTTTACGCAATCTTTGTCATCGAACACGCAAGATCGCAGCATGCGGGCGACGGATCTCGGTGAGGCTGCGATCGGGCCCGGAACCGGACCTCCGGGGGCGATCGAGTCTCCTCCGGGGGCCTCACGGCGAGTCGCCACGGAGATCGGCCGGTCATGCTTCAAGCGCTCATCGTCGGAGCCGGCCCGGTCGGCCTCACCCTCGCCGCCGAACTCGCCCGGTACGGCATCGGCCTCCGCCTGATCGACAAGAGCCCGCGGCCGACGCAGACCTCGAAGGCCCTCGTGGTCTGGCCGCGCACCCTCGAACTCATGGACCGGATGGGCTGCAGGCAGGCCTTCCTCGATGCCGGCCTGCGCGCCCACGGGGCGACCCTGCGCAGCGCCGGCAGCATTCTCGGCCATATCCGGTTCGACGCGATCGACGGCGCCTACAACTTCGCGCTGATGATCCCGCAGCGGGAAACCGAGCGCCTGCTGATCGAGCATCTCGCCACGTTCGGCGTCGCGGTGGAGCGCGAGGTGGAACTCGTGAGCTTCAGACAGGCCGACAACCACGTCGAGGCGACCCTGCGTCATGCGGACGGTGCCGAGGAGACCGTGTCCGCATCCTGGCTGATCGGCTGCGACGGCGCGCACAGCACCGTGCGGCACGGCCTCGATCTCGCTTTCGAGGGCACAGCCCAGGGGGACGACTGGCTCCTCGCCGATATTCGCGTGGAGGGCGACGGCGCACCGCCCGGCGACGAGATCGCTACCTATCTCCACCGCGACGGGCCGCTGGTGGTCTTCCCCATCCCCGGCGGTCGCGCGCGGCTGATCGCCCAGGTCGGCAAGACCGATCCGGCGCATCCGCGCCCGGACCCGACCCTCGACGCGGTGCAGGCCCTGGCGGACCGGCGGGCGGGCGGGTTCCGTGTCGTCGATCCGGTCTGGCTCACGCATTTCCGGATCAACGAGCGCAAGGTCTCGCAGTATTCGCGCGGGCGTGCCGTCCTCGCCGGCGACGCCGCGCATATCCACAGTCCGGCCGGTGGCCAGGGCATGAATACCGGCATGCAGGACGCCATCAATCTCGCCTGGAAAATGGCGATGGTGGAGCGGGGGCAGGCCGCGCCCACGCTCCTCGACAGCTACAGCCCCGAGCGCAACGCCGTCGGCGAGATGGTGCTGCGCAATGCCGCCCGGCTCACCGACATGGCGACCCTGTCGAATCCCGTGGCGCAGGGCCTGCGCAACCTCGCGCTCCGGTTCATGCTCGGCTTCCATGCCGTGCAGGACAGGATGGCGGCCACGATGAGCGAAGTGGAGATCGCCTATGCGGAGAGCCCGCTCTCGCACGGCCCCGGAGCCGGGATGCGCTGGGCGCCGCTTCCCGATGACGGAAAGCCCCCCGGCTCCGGATCGGTGCCGCTCTTCGTCCTCTATGCGGCGGATACGGTACGGGCCGCCGCCTTCGCCGCGGAGTTTCCCGCCCTCGTCGAGCCGACGCCGCGACGCCCGCCCGACGGCGACGGGCTGATCCTCGTCAGGCCCGACGGTTATGTCGGCTATGCGGGGGCTTGCGGCACGTGGGACGAGGCGGAGCGCTATCTCGCGCGGCTGAGCCCTGATCGGCCCTGAACCCTCACGCCGCGATCAGCAGGGCGCAGCCGGCCACCACCGACAGGACGAGCCGGAGGCGCCCGAGCCAGCTCGGAACGAGGCAGCGCCGGACGAGGTCGAGATCGACGAAGCCCCAGCCGAGGACGAGGAACCCGAGCACGCGCAGGTCCCATGGCACCGGACAGGCCAGCGCCGCCCAGGCGATGAGGGAGGGCAGGATGGCGATGACGTAGTCGCGCCCGCCCGCGTCTCCGGACGCGGCCGCGCCCCAGCGGATCCCGCCGAGGAACGAGGCGATCACCGCCCCGTAGGTGGAGAGGATGGTGCGCGGCGCGAGCCCGACATTGCCGAGGCCGCCATCGCTGCCGCTGAGGGAGAGAACCGCGAAACCCAGAAAGGGAATGAGGCCGGCGACGCCGAGAACGAGGGCTGACGTCGGTATGGGCGTCACACGCGCCATCGAATCTCCGGCTCCGTTAACCGCGATCCGAGAGGCGGGATCGCTTGGGCTTCGATCATATACACGGATCCGACCGCCCGAAACGCCGACCCGACGCCATGCCGCCGGCGGGCGGGCGCCTCTTGAGAACCCAGGTAAGACGTTGCTGCACAACGCCGTTTCGCCGCGGCGCAGCCTCCTTTCGTACGATGCGCGTCGCTATCACGCGCAGCGCGTCACGCGCCCGTGGTGCGACGCGGCGCCGGCAGCGGAGCGGCCGGGGGCGGCGCGCCGATCAGGCTCATCGACCCGTCCGCACCGGCGCTCGTCGGCGCGGGCGCCTCGTTCACCGCCGGGACCGCGGCTTTCGGTTTGAACGCGGCGCTGAGGCTCCGCGCCGTCACGAGATCCTTCGGCGGGAGCTTCGCGGCGACGTCGTCGCGCTTCCGGCCCGCATCGTCGTCGCCCTGGGCCGCGGCGGCGGAGAACCAGAGGTAGGACTGGACGAGATCCTGCTGCAGACCGAGGCCGCGCGCGTAGAGGACGGCGAGGTTGTACTGGCTGTCGCGCATGCCGTATTCGGCGCCGCGCCGGAACCATTGCGAGGCGGTGGTGTAGTCCGGCTTGCCGTTCGCGGCGGGGTTCTCGGCATAGATCACCGCGATGTTGTGCATCGAGCGGGCATGGCCCTGCTCCGCCGCGCGCCCGTACCAGAGCTTGGCCTGGGAGAGGTCGCGCACCACTCCCGAACCCTTCTCGTAGAGGCCGGCGAGCTTGTACTGCGCCGGGGCGTAGCCGGCATCGGCCAGGGCCTCGAACAGCTTCGCGGCCACGGCGAAATCACGGGGCATGCCGCGGCCTTCGAGGGCGCGGGCGGCGAGGTCGTAGACGGAGGCGCCGTCGCCGTCGAGGGCGGCCTTGCGAAGCTGCGCGAGCCCGGTGGGTACGGCGGCGAGATCGCCGGCCAGGTTGTGCAGCGAACCGACCTTCGGCACGGAGCGCGGGAGCGGCCGCGCCGCGGGCTCGGCCGGGGCGGCTTCGGAGATCGACTGGGTGGTCTCCGGGTCGGGTCGGGCAGCCGGCTCCGTGCCGGCGGTCGAGGGGCCGGACGGGGACGGGCCGGACGCCGACGTCCCTGTCGATGACGTGCTGGCCGTGGCGGTGGGGCCCTTGTCCGGGCTCTCGGACGGCTCGGCCGGAGCGGACGTCGTCGCGGCGACCTGAGGGGCGGACGCGTCCGCTTCGGGACGGCGGGTGTTGATGGCCTGCAGCGCGCCCAGCGCCAGGACGATGGCGGCGAGGCCCAGGAGCAGCGGCTTGCGGCGCTTGTCGAGTTCGGCGCGCAGCCGCGCCCCGCGCCCGGGAATGGGGGTTTCGGCGACGGCGTCCGAGGAGGAGCGGCCACGCATCTCGGGCGAGCGGGCCGACTCGGCCGCCTCGTTCTGCGCCGCCTGCGCCGCGCGCCGGGCGGCGGCGATGAAGCTCGTCTTGATGTCGCTCTCGGTCGGAGCGGCGGCGTCCGACGGGGCGTCGGCGGACGGATCCAGGTTCGGGCGCCGGGTGCCGGGCTCGAGCGGCAGGTCCGTCACGTGGCCGAGTTCGAAGGACTGCGTCGGAGGGCTGACCCGCAGGGGCTCGGGACGCCGAAGCCCGGCGCCCGTCTGCATCGGCGCGCGCTCGTCCAGACGGCCCGTGGCGACCGCAAGGCGCTCGGCGAGGTCTTGGGTCGATCGGGAGCGGTGAGTGGTGAGCGGTCCGTCATCCGCCAGGGTGCCGAGCTGCCCGACGAGCTTGTGGAGGGTCGAGTGGACGCCGTCGAGGGTCGCCTGCATCCGCTGCTCGGAGGCGGCCTGCTGCGTGCGAAGGTCGGCGAGGCTGGCCTTGAGCAGCTCGAGTTCCCCGGTATCGCCGGTGGTGCCGATGCTCCCGGCGACGGCGTTGCGGGCCGCACGCTCGACGGCGGCCTCGATCGGCGCCTCGTCGCGCAGAGCCGAGACCTGGGCCAGGAGGTCGGACATCGTCCGCTCGAGCCCGGCGAGGGCCGGGTCGGCATCCCGCGTATCGATGCGGCTGGCAAGCGCCAGGACCTGCTTCTCCAGCGCATCCAGACCTTCGGCGCGCGGCCCGACGGGTCCGCCCACACGGTCGAGCTTCTCCGCGAGGTCGTGGAGCATGCCGTGGATCGAGGCGAGGTCGCCGCCGGGAACCACCGGCCGGCGCAGGGTCTCGCCGAGGTCTTCGAGGCGGCCGATCAGGTCGCCGACGGGATTGACGCTGACCCGCTCGACCTTGTCGGCCAGGGCGTCGATGCGCACGATGATCGCGTCCGAGTTGCCGCCGCCGGGGGCGCCTTCCCGCAGGGCGTCGAGCTTGGCGCCCATCGCCTGGATCTGTTCCTCGATCCCCCCCGATGGAGGGGTCCGCAAGCCGCTGCGGATCTCTTCGAGCAGAGGCCGCAGCTCGGCCATGTTGGTCCCGCCGCCGCCGACGCCGCCCTGCAGCTCGGTGATCTGGGCGCTGATGGCCTGGAGGCCCTGCGCGAGGCTCTGGATCCGCTCCGGCCCGGCCAGGGAGGCGATCAGGCGGCGGATCTCGTCGAGTTCACGGAACAGGATGCCGAGTTCGTCGCGGTCGGCGAAGCCCGGCGTGCCGCTGCTGAGGGCACCGTCGACCTTCGCCGCGAGGCGCTCGACGTCGCTGGCGACGCGGGCATGGACGTTCTCGGCGACATCGTCGGCGAGACGGGTGACCTGAACGCGGATCAACTCGATCGGGGCCGCGATGGCGGCGAGGTCGGCGGGCTCCTGGGCGCGCTGGACCCCGGTGACGAGGGAGCGCATGGCCTGTTCGAGGGCGCCGACGTCGCGGCCCGTGGCGAGGCCGCCGATCGATTCGCGCAGGCGGCTCGTCTCCGCCTGCAATTCGGAAATGGCGGGAGACGGCATCCGGAGAGCGGCACCGCTCGCCTTGCCCTGGGCGGGAGCCCCGTCGGAATCGAGTTCGCGCTGACGCTGGCGGATCTCGGCGACGGCATCGCGCACCTCGACCTCGACGGGACGACCGCGCCGGCCGATCGGGCGCGGCGCGGCCAGCTGCTCGCCGAGTTCGACCATGCGGCGCTCGATCTGGGCCAGGCGTTCGGCCATCTGGGCCGCCGGGGACAGGCCGGCATCGAGAACCGTGCTGATCCGGGCCTCGATCTCCTCGATCGCCCGGGTCGCCGTCTCCTGCGAGGCCTGCTGGTCCTGGCCGATCTTGTGGTCGATCCGGTCGAGACGCCGCATCATCTCGGCGATGGAGGTGGTGAACGGCTCGGTCGGGTCCGGCGCGGCGGCAGCGACGTCGGCAGCGCCTTCGGTTGTGGCGGCGACTTCGCCGGCGGCAGCGACGTCACCCGTGGCGGGGACGTCACCGGTGGCAGCGACGTCACCCGTGGCGGGGACTTGGGCGGCGGGCTCGGCCTCCGGGGAGAAGTCGGGGGCGGGCTCGGCCTTGGACGAAGGTTCGGGAGCGACCGCCGTCTCCACCACGACGCCGGGCAGCGGCGACGTGACCTGGACGTCCGGGCGGGGCCGGGCCGGATGCGGAGTCGACGAGGAGTTGCGCGACCGACGCGCCTTGGGCTTCTGATCCGGCGACACGATCGACGCGATCCAGGCCTCCACCGGCACGCCCGCGCGGCGCGCAACGTCGCGCGCGGCGTCGAGGACTTCCGGGTCGAACTTTTCCAGGTTGAGCGTCGCGTTGCGTTTCATCGTCAAACCCGGGGCAGCGAGGTCCGTGACCCAATCCGACGTGTGAATGTGCAACGTGGAGGTGTCGCAGCGGCACCGAGGCGGATCGATTACCCACGACATTTGATACTCTTGGTAAACAGCGGGTTAATCTCTGTGCCAAAACTGGCCATATCTCCTCACGACGGCGAGGCGAGAGTCCCCCTTTCCCTGCCCGCGGAGATAGTTTATATGTGAACCATCAAGCGCGCCGTGGCTTTCGGGCCGAATCGAGCACGCGGTGGAACAGGTGGAGGACCGACGAGATGCCGACTTACCGGGCACCGGTGGAGAACGTTCAGTTTCTTCTCGACGACGTCTTCGCCTTCCACGGCCGCAACAACCTGCGCGGGTTCGCCGATGCGTCGCCGGACCTGATCCAGGCCGTCCTCACCGAGGGGGCCAAGCTCGCGGAAGAGGTGCTCACCCCCCTCAACGCCATCGGCGACAGGCAGGGCTGTACCCGGCACGCCGACGGCAGCGTCACCACGCCGGACGGGTTCAAGGCCGGCTACGACGCCTACGCCGCGGGCGGCTGGATGGGCATCGCCGTGCCGGAGGAATATGGCGGCCAGGGCCTGCCGCACACGATCAACACCGCAATCTCGGAATTCGCCTCGTCGGCCAACCTGGCGCTGACGATGTATCCGGGCCTGACGCAGGGGGCGATGGCCGCCCTCCTCGTGCACGGGTCCGAGGAGCAGAAGGCCACGTACCTGCCCAAGATGGTGGAAGGCGCCTGGACCGGCACCATGAACCTCACCGAGCCCCATTGCGGCACGGATCTCGGGCTCCTCAAGACCAAGGCGGTGCCGAACGGCGACGGGTCCTACAGCCTCACCGGCACCAAGATCTTCATCTCGGCGGGCGAACACGACCTGTCGGAGAACATCGTCCATCTCGTCATCGCCCGGATCGAAGGCGCGCCGGCGGGCACGAAGGGCATCTCCCTGTTCGTGGTGCCGAAGTTCCTCGTCGAGGCGGACGGCTCGGTGGGCGAGCGGAACGGCGTCTCCTGCGGCTCCCTCGAACACAAGATGGGCATCCACGGCAATTCCACCTGCGTCATGAACTACGACGGCGCCAGGGGCTGGCTCGTGGGCGAGGAGAATCGCGGCCTGAACGCGATGTTCGTGATGATGAACGAGGCGCGACTCGCGGTGGGCGTCCAGGGTCTCGCCCAGTCCGAGGTCGCCTACCAGAACGCGGTGGCCTACGCGAAGGACCGGCTCCAGGGCCGCTCCCTGACGGGCGCGAAGGCGCCCGACAAGGCCGCCGACCCGATCATCGTCCACCCGGACGTGCGCCGGACCCTCATGGGAATCCGCGCCTTCAACGAGGCCGCCCGCGCCCTGGTGCTGTGGACGGCGCTCCAGGCCGATATCGGCCACCGCTCCGACGATGCGTCCGAGCGCCAGAAGGCCGAGGACCACATGGGCCTGATGACCCCGGTGGTGAAGGGCGTGCTCACGGACAGGGGGTTCGACAACGCGGTGGCGGCCCAGCAGCTCTTCGGCGGCCACGGCTACATCGAGGAATGGGGCATGTCGCAATTCGTGCGCGATGCCCGCATCGCCATGATCTACGAGGGCGCCAACGGCATCCAGGCCATGGACCTCATCGGCCGCAAGCTGCCGAAAGACGGCGGCCGGGCGATGATGGGCTTCCTCGGCGAGGTCCAGACCTTCATCAAGGACCATGCCGAGCTGGAGGGCATGGCGCCGTTTACCGGGCCGCTCCAGGCCGGCCTGAACGACCTTCAGGGTGCCACGATGTGGTTCATGCAGAACGCGTTCTCCAAACCCGACAATGCGGGGGCCGGCGCCACCGACTACATGCACCTCCTCGGCCTCGTCGCCATGGGCTACATGTGGGCCCGGATCGCCAAGGCCGCCCTGGCGCGGATCGCGGACGGCCGTGCGCAGGACATGGACGAGAAGCTCGTCACCGGCCGGTTCTACATGGAGCGGACGCTCCCCGAGACCGCCCTGCGGCTGGTGCGGATCAAGGCCGGGGCCGAGACGACCATGGCGCTCGGCGCCGAGGCGTTTTAGAGCGATGCAGCGAATGTCCCCCCGCTTCCGCGAGGGTCGTCCTGTTCACAAGTGCCGATGGGGACGCCACCCTCGTCGGGACACCGACAACTGCTCGGTCGGCCTCGAAGCACTGTGGGCCCCCCTCTCCTGGAAGGAGAGGGTTGGGGTGAGGTGTGGTCCATCGCCGGATAGGTCACACACCTCACCCTGTCCCTCTCCTTCCAGGAGAGGGGACCCGCGAAACTTATGAATCCGGCAGCCCCACGGGGCGGGTCCGAGCCCGAGCCGCCAGGGTCAGGAAACAAGGAAACGCATATGCCCGAGGCCTTCATCTACGATCACGTCCGCACCCCGCGGGGCCGCGGCAAGCCGGATGGCGCGCTCCACGAAGTGACGGCCCTGCGCCTCGCCGAAACCGCCCTGCGCGCCCTCAAGGAGCGCAACGGGCTCGACACGCGCCAGGTGGACGACGTGATCCTCGGCTGCGTCGACCCCGTCGGCGAGGCCGGCGGCGACATCGCCCGCGCGGCGGCCCTCGTGGCCGATTACGGCGACCACGTTCCCGGCATCCAGATCAACCGGTTCTGCGCCTCCGGGCTCGACGCGGTGAATTTCGCCGCCGCCCAGGTGATGGCCGGCCAGCACGACCTCACCGTCGGCGGCGGCGTCGAATCCATGAGCCGCGTCGGCCTCGGCGCCTCGGGCGGCGCCTGGCCGGTGGACCCGGCCATCGCGATCAAGTCGTGGTTCATGCCCCAGGGCGTCTCGGCCGACCTCATCGCCACGAAATACGGCTTCTCCCGCGACGATTGCGACGCCTACGCGGCGGAGTCGCAGAAGCGCTCGGCGAAGTCCTGGGCCGAGGGGCTGTTCAAGAATTCCGTCGTCCCGGTGCGCGACATCAACGGCATCACCCTGCTCGATACCGACGAGCACATGCGCCCCTCCACCGACATGCAATCGCTCGCCGGGCTGAAGGCGTCCTTCGTCCAGATGGGGCAGATGGGCGGGTTCGACGCCGTGGCGATCGATGCGCATCCCGACGTGGAGGCGGTCAACCACGTCCACCATGCCGGCAATTCCTCGGGCATCGTCGATGGCGCCGCCGCCGTGCTGGTGGGGTCCAGGGAAGCCGGCGAGAAGGCCGGCCTCAAGCCGCGCGCCCGCATCCGCGCCTTCGCCAATATCGGCTCGGACCCGGCGCTGATGCTCACCGGCCCGGTGGACGTGACGAAGAAGGTGCTGGCTCGCGCCGGCATGACCATCGCCGATATCGACCTGTTCGAGGTCAACGAGGCCTTCGCCGCCGTGGTCCTGCGCTTCTGCCAGGCCTTCGGGCTCAACCCGTCCGAGGTGAACGTCAATGGCGGCGCCATCGCCATGGGCCATCCCCTGGGCGCCACCGGCGCGATGATCCTCGGCACGGTGCTCGACGAGCTGGAGCGCACCGGCAAGGAGCGCGCCCTCGTCACCCTCTGCATCGGCGCCGGCATGGGCACCGCCACGATCATCGAGCGGGTGTGATGGGGCGCCGTCCCTCCCAAACCCTTCGAAACGCTGCTAAACGGCGCACTCCCGCCGCCGATGCCGGCGGCGCAATCATAAATTCCGGGAGACACGCCACGATGACACGCCTTCTCGCGACCCTGATGCTCACGACCGCGCTCTGCGCGCCGTTCGCCGCCCGCGCGGACGACGCCGCCGACCGCGTCGCGGTCGCCAAGGATCTGGTTCAGAAGACCCTGATCAAGAACCTCGAAACCGGCTTCACCGGTGCCCTGGAAAAGACCGTGCAGCCGATGCCCGAGGACAAGGCCGAGGCCATCCGCAAGGAGGTTCGCGCCGAGTTCGACAAGCAGCGCGAGGTGATGATCGAGGGATTGTCGAAGGCCTATGCCGAGAAATTCACGCTCGACGAGCTCAAGCATCTCAGCGGCATCTACGACGACAAGATCTACCAGAAGTTCCAGGCGATCAATTCGGACCCGGCCTCGACGGTCACGGTGATCTCGCAGGGCGCGGTCACCAAGATCCTGAACATGCTGGCCATCGCCTCGGCCGGCGACAGGCCGGCGGGGGCACCGCCCCTGCCGGGAACGGCGCCGGCCAAGTAGAAACCGACCGGGAGTCGATCCCGCGCAGGGATCAACGGCAGGGCCGCCGCCTCGGGTGGCCCTGCATCGGAACGATGGCGCAGAGCGTCCGGACAGGGCGGCGCGGCGGGCGTTCCGTGGGGGCGCTACGACGCCAAGGCGGCGAGGCGGGGCTCCTGTGCCTCGAATCCGGCGACACGCGGGAGGGCTTCGAGTTGGGGACGGGCGAAGTGATAGCCTTGGAACAGCGTCGCCCCGAGCCCGCGCAGGGTGTCGAGTTCGCCCCGCGTCTCGACACCTTCGGCGATGACCGCGACGCCGAGCTGCCGGGCGATGGAGATGATCCCCGCCGTGATGATCTGACGGCCCTTGTCCGTGTCGATTCCGCGCAGGACGTCCATGTCGATCTTGATCAGGTCGGGACGGAAATTCGACAGGAGGCTGAGGCCGGCAAAGCCCGCTCCGAAATCGTCCAGCGCCGTGAGGAAGCCCTGCTTGCGGTATTCGGAGACGATGCGCTTCACATGGTCGATGTCGCGGAATTTCTCGTTCTCGGTGAACTCGAACATGATCCGGTCATGGGCGAACCCGGCCCGGCGCGCGGCCTCCAGCGAGGAGCGGATGCAGGCCGCCGGCTCGTAGACCGCGTTCGGCATGAAGTTGATGGACAGCTTGGTCTCGTCGTCCACGGGAAACAGGCGGCCGGCCAGCTCGATGGCCCGGACCCGCGCGGCCTGGTCGAAGCGATAGACCGTCTTCTCGGTCACGCGGTCGAGGATCGAGGCCGCGGACTGGCCTTCGGGGCCGCGCACGAGGGCCTCGTATCCCCATACGCGTTGAGCATCCAGATCGAGGATGGGTTGGAACGCCATCGTAAACGTAAAGTCGAGATCGGCGCCGTCTCGGCATCCCTGGCAGACGTTTCGCGCCGTCATTCGAAAAAATCCTCGTTCCACCTTCTCGATCCCGGAAAAGACCATCCATCTCAAGTTTTTAAAACGTCTTAATCCCTTCGCTTTCTCAGCCGCCCCCAAAGGATCAGACATGAATCTCACGAACTTCAGCTTCGAGGTCGATTCCGACGGCATCGCGCTCGCCACCTGGGACATGCCCGGCCGTTCGATGAACGTCTTCACCGAAGGGGTGATGAGCGACCTGCACCAGGTCATCGACGCCGTCGTGGCCGATCCCGCCGTGAAGGGCTGCGTCATCACCTCGGGCAAGGACAACTTCTCCGGCGGCGCCGACCTGACCATGTTGCAGGGCCTCGGCCAGGCCTACGAGAAGCTGAGATCCGAGAAGGGCGAGGAGGAGGCCATGCGCCACTTCTTCGAGGAATCGCGCAAGCTCACCCTGCTCTTCCGCAAGCTCGAGACCTGCGGCAAGCCCTTCGCGGCGGCGGTGAACGGCATCTGCCTCGGCGGCGCGTTCGAGCTTTCGCTCTCGTGCCATCACCGGGTGCTGTCCGACGATTCCAAGACCCGCGTCGGCCTGCCGGAGATCAAGGTCGGGCTGTTTCCCGGCGCCGGCGGGACCCAGCGCGTCCCCCGGCTGATGCAGACCGGCGACGCCCTGCAGATGCTGTTCAAGGGTGAGCAGATCCGCCCGCTCATGGCCAAGACCATGGGCCTCGTCCACGAGGTGGCGCCCAAGGAGGAGATCGTCGAGAAGGCCAAGGCCTGGATCAGGGCCGGCGGCTCGGCCGTCGCCCCGTGGGACCAGCCGAAGTTCAAGGCGCCCTCGGGCAAGGTCTATTCGCCCGCCGGCATGATGATCTGGCCCCCGGCCAACGCGATCTACCGCCGCGAGACCCACGACAATTATCCCGCCGCCAAGGCCATCCTCGCCTCGGTCTACGAGGGCCTGCAGCTGCCGATGGATCTCGCCCTGCGGGTGGAGAGCCGGTACTTCGCCAAGATCCTGCGCTCGACGGAGGCGGCGGCGATGATCCGCACGCTGTTCATCTCCATGGGCGAGCTGAACAAGGGCGCGCGCCGGCCGAAGGAGATCGCCAGGACCAGCGTCACGCGGGTGGGCGTCGTCGGCGCCGGCTTCATGGGGGCCGGGGTCGCCTACGTCACCGCCAATGCCGGGATGGACGTCGTCCTCCTCGACCAGTCCACGGAGGCCGCCGAGAAGGGCAAGGCCTACGCCCACAAGCTCGTCACCGACCAGATCAACAAGGGACGGGCCAAGACCGCCGACCGCGAGGCCCTGCTCGCCCGCATCACCACCAGCGCCGATTACGCCGACCTGTCGTCCTGTGATCTCGTGATCGAGGCGGTGTTCGAGGACCCGAAGGTGAAGGCCGATGTCATCGCCAAGGTGGAGGCGGTGATCGGCGAGGACGTGATCTTCGCCTCCAACACCTCGACCCTGCCGATCTCGGGCCTCGCCAAGACGTCGCGGCGTCCTCAGAATTTCGTCGGCATCCACTTCTTCTCGCCGGTGGAGAAGATGATGCTCGTGGAGATCATCAAGGGCGAGGAGACCGGGGACGGGGCGCTCGCCACCGCCCTCGACTACGTGCGCGCGATCAAGAAGACGCCCATCGTCGTCAATGACAGCCGGGGCTTCTTCGCCAATCGCTGTGTGGGCGCCTATCTCTACGAAGGCCACAAGATGCTCATCGAGGGCGTTCCCGCGGCGATGATCGAGAATGCCGGCCGGCAGGCGGGCATGCCGGTGGGGCCCCTCTCCCTCACCGACGAGGTCGCCGTCGACCTCGCCCTCAGGATCGTCAAGGCCACCGAGGCGCAGCTCGGCGCCGAGGCGATCGATCCCGACCAGAAGGCGCTGCTCACCGCCCTGGTGGAGGGCGAGGGCCGGCTCGGGCGCAAGAACCGAAAGGGATTCTACGACTATCCCGACGGCGCCGCGAAGAAGCTCTGGCCCGGACTGGCGGACCTCCAGCCGACGCGCATCGACCCCGACGACGTCGATTTCACCGAGCTGAAGCAGCGGCTCCTCGTGGTCCAGGCGCTGGAAGCCGCCCGCACGGTGGGGGAAGGCGTCATCACCGACCCGCGCGAGGCCGATGTGGGCTCCATCCTCGGTTTCGGCTTCGCCCCTTTCACCGGCGGGGCGCTGTCCTACATCGACTTCATGGGTGCGAAGGCGTTCGTGGCCCTGGCCCAGGGACTGGAAGCCAGGCACGGGGCGCGTTTCGCGGTGCCGGACAACCTCCTGCGCATGGCGGAGGCCGGCGGCACCTTCTACGGCGACGCCGCGGCCAAGAAGGCGGCGTGATCGAACACCCCGGCCCGGGACATCCCCCGGCCGGGGCCATACCACAGGAGAGAGCGTTCCATGAGCACGATCGAAGCGACCACCGCCGATCAGGTCGGCGCGGACGGAACGCCCCTGCGGGTCACGGCGACGCCGGCGGCCATCGCCCTGATCGAGGAATTGCGGGCCGAGCACGGGCCGGTGATGTTCCACCAATCGGGCGGGTGCTGCGACGGGTCCTCGCCCATGTGCTACCCGGTGGGCGATTTCCTCACCGGCGACAGCGATGTCCATCTCGGCCAGGTGGCCGGCGCCGATTTCTGGATCAGCCGCCCGCAATTCCAGGTCTGGAAGCACACCCACCTGATCCTCGACGTGGTGCCCGGCCGCGGCGGCATGTTCTCCCTGGAGAACGGCCGCGACCGGCGCTTCCTCATCCGCTCGCGGATTTTTACGGACGCGGAAAACACCGCGCTCGAAGGCGCGTGCCGGATCTGAGCCGGAGGCCATGCGTCCGGGTAGCCCGGACCTGACCTGCCCGATCCCCGTCGCGCATGGTCGCGACCGCCCGTTCCTGGACGCCCGGCATCAGCCCTCGCACCCGGCCGCGGGGTCGAGCGGGGCCAGGGCGGCCGCGATGGCCGTCACGTCGCCGGCCGGGTCCGTGCGGTGAGCTTGTTGCCATCGGGTTCGCGAAGGTAGGCGACGAAGGCCCCGTTCGGACGCTCTGCGGGCGGGCTCTCGATCGCGGTGCCCCCATGCTCCGTACCGGCCCGATGCCACGCCAGGACATGATCGCGGCTCGCCGCGGCGATGCCGATCGTTCCGCCGTTGGCCGCGGTTGCCGGCTTGCCGTCGATGGGCTTCGTGACCATCAGTCGACCGCCTTCATGGGAATAGATCAGCCTGCCTCTGGCATCCATCTCGCCGGGCTCGGCGCCCAATGCGGCGAAGGTAGCGTCGTAGAAGGCTCGGGCCCGCTCCAGGTCGTTGCTGCCGATCATCACGTGAGTGAACATCGCTTCTCTCCGGAAAAGGGGTGGAACGACATGGCCTTGGCCGAGCACGCGGACGGGCCGTCACCCGCTGCGCCGGAGTCTTCCGGGGGGGGGTGACGGCCGGCAGGCCGGTTTCGACCACTCGGGGGAAGGACGAGCCTCTCGGCTCACCCCACCTTCACCCGCCAGATGTCGTCGGCGTATTCGCGCATGGAGCGGTCGGAGGAGAACCAGGCCATCCGGGCGGTGTTGAGGATGGCCTTCCGCCACCAGCTCCGCGTGTCGATCCAGGCGGCGTCGATCTCGCGCTGGATGCGCCAGTAATCGTCGAAATCGACGGTGAGCAGGTAGCGGTCGTTGTGGCGCAGGTCGTCCACGATCGGCTGGAAGCGGCCGCGCTCCTCCGGGGAGAAACCGCCCGCCTCGATGAAGGCGAGGGCGGCGGCGAGGCGCGGCGAGGCCGCGATGGCCCTGGCGGCGTAATCCGGCTCGGCCGAACGCTTCTGAACCCCGGCCGCGTCGAGGCCGAAGATGAAGATGTTGTCGGCCCCCACATGGTCGCGGATCTCGATATTGGCGCCGTCGAGGGTGCCGACGGTGAGGGCGCCGTTGAGCGCCAGCTTCATGTTGCCGGTGCCCGACGCCTCCATGCCGGCGGTGGAGATCTGCTCCGACAGGTCGGAGGCCGGGGTGATCGCCTCGGCGAGGCTGACGCGGTAGTTGGGCAGGAACACCACCTTGAGCCGGCCGGCGACGTCCGGGTCGCCGTTGACGAGCTTGGCCACATCGCAGGCGAGCTTGATGATGAGCTTGGCCTGGACGTAGCTCGGCGCCGCCTTTCCGCCGAAGATCTTGACGCGGGGCGTCCAGTCCTTGTGCGGCTCGGCCTTGATCGCCTGATAGAGCGCCACGGTCTCGATGACGTTGAGGAGCTGGCGCTTGTATTCGTGGATGCGCTTGATCTGCGTGTCGAACAGGGCCGAGGGATTGACGACGATGCCGGTCGTCTCGGCCACCACCTTGGCCAGCGCCTCCTTGCGGGACTTGCGCATGGCGGCGTAGCGCGCCTGGAAGGCGGGATCGGCAGCGTGGTCGGCGAGCCCCAGCAGCGCCTCGGGATCGTCGAGGACGCGCGGGCCCACCACCTCCACCGCGAGCTTCGTCAGCTCGGGGTTACAGTTGTGGAGCCAGCGCCGGAAGGTGATGCCGTTGGTCTTGTTGACGATCTTGTCGGTGTCGAGGGCGTGGAGGTCCTTGAACACCGTGGAGCGCATCAGGTCGGTGTGGAGCGCCGAGACGCCGTTCACCCGGCGGGCGCCGAGGAAGGCGAGATGGCCCATCCGGACGCGCTTGCCGTTGGCCTCGTCGATGAGCGAGACCGAGGCGAGCTGCGCCGCGTCGGCCCTGCCGTGCCGGCCCTGCTCTTCGAGATGCATCCAGTTGATGAGGTAGATGATCTGCATATGGCGCGGCAGCAACCGCTCCATCAGCTCCACCGGCCAGGTCTCCAGGGCCTCGGGCAGGAGGGTGTGGTTGGTGTAGCTCAGGGTATGGGTGGTGATGTGCCAGGCATCCTCCCAGGCGAGGCCATGATCCTCGAGGAGGATGCGCATCAGCTCCGGCACGGCGATGGCGGGGTGGGTGTCGTTGAGCTGGATCGCGGCATGGTCGGGCAAGGAGCGCAGGTCGCCGCGCTCGGCCGCGTGCCGGGAGACGAGGTCCTGCAGCGAGGCGGAGGTGAAGAAGTATTCCTGGCGCAGGCGCAGTTCCTGGCCGGTCTCCGAGGAATCGCTCGGATAGAGCACCCGGGAGATCGCCTCGACCTTGGAGCGGGCCGCCACCGCGCCCACGTGGTCGCCGCCGTTGAAGCGGGCGAGTTCGAGGGGCGAATCCGCCTCCGCCTTCCAGAGGCGCAGGGTGTTGACGTGCTTGCCCCGCCAGCCGACCACGGGGACGTCGTGCGCCACGGCCCGCACGGTCTCGGCCGGGTGCCAGTGCCGACGGATCACCCCGTCTGAGATCGCCGACATGGTGACGTGGCCGCCGAACCCGATCGTGTAGGTGGCCTCGGGCCGGACGAACTCCCAGGGATTTCCTTCCGCGAGCCAGGTCTCCGGCGCCTCCTTCTGCCAGCCGTCCTCCAGGGATTGCTTGAACAGGCCGTGATCGTAGCGGATGCCGTAGCCGATGGCGGGGATCGACAGGCTCGCCATGCTCTCCATGAAACAGGCGGCGAGACGGCCGAGACCGCCATTGCCGAGGGCCGCGTCCGGTTCGGCCGCCTCGACGTCGCCGAGATCGATGCCGAGGTCGCGCAAGGCGCGGCGGGTGGTCTCCACGAGGCCGAGATTGTTCATGGCGTCGGACAGGAGCCGGCCGATGAGGAATTCGAGGGAGAGGTAATAGACGCGCTTGTTGGGAATGCTGGTGGACCGGCCGTCCATGCAGGCATCGACGATCCGGTCGCGCAGGGCCAGGGCCGTGGCGGCGAACCAGTCGCGCTCGCGCGCCGTCTCGGGGGTCTTGCCGATGGCATAGGCGAGCTTGGCGAGGATCGCCTCGCGCAGGTCGGCCACGGGATCGCCGGAGGCGGGCTTGGCGGGAGCGGTCCAGCTCGGCCTGGCCTGCGTCTCCGCGGCGGCGGTGCGGGTGCCGATATCCTCGCTCCGGGCGGTGGCGGCCAGGATTTCGTTCAGCATGGTCTCATTCCCCCTCAGTGTCGCTGCCGCAGAGCGTTGTTCGTCACCTGCTTCTTCCGGCGGTGACCCGTGCGGCGGCGTCGCTATGGACAGGTCGGCCTTCGAGGATCGACCGATCCCGCCGACGGTGACCGATCCCCGCGATTCGCCTGTCTCCCATCCAAACCGTGCGGGAATGAGACCATTTAGCGCTAAAGGTTTCATGAATGCGGCAGAAGCGCGCTGGCGCGGCAACACCCGGCCACGCCCGGCGGGGTCGCTCGACGGGGTCGCTTGGCGCTCCGGCACAGGCTAGGCTGTGGCCGATATCGGGGCGTGAATCGGGGGACGGATGACGTCAGGCGAGGCGACTGTTCTGGATCTGGCGAAAGCCGTCTGGTGGAAGCGGGGGACCGTCTATCAGGTCTATCCGCGTTCGTTCCAGGACACGGACGGCGACGGTGTCGGCGATCTCCCCGGCATCACGCGCCGCCTCGACTATCTCGCCTGGCTCGGCGTCGACGCCGTCTGGATCTCGCCGATCTACCCGTCGCCCATGGCCGATTACGGCTACGACGTCGCCGATTATTGCGGCGTCGACCCGCTTTTCGGCAGCCTCGCCGACCTCGACGCGTTGATCGCGGAGGCCCATGCCCGCCGGCTCAGGGTCATCCTCGACTTCGTGCCGAACCACTCCTCCATCGCGCATCCCTGGTTCGGAGAGAGCCGCGCCTCGCGCGAGAATCCGCGGCGGGACTGGTACATCTGGCGCGATCCGGCGCCGGATGGCGGGCCGCCCAACAACTGGCTGAGCAATTTCGGCGGCCCGGCCTGGACCTTCGACGCGGCAAGCGGCCAATACTATTATCACGCCTTCCTCGCCGAACAGCCGGACCTGAACTGGCGCAACCCGGCGGTGCGGGAGGCGATGCACGACGTGCTGCGCTTCTGGCTCGACCGGGGCATCGACGGATTCCGCGTCGACGTGATCTGGCACCTGATGAAGGACGAGGGGTTTCGCGACAATCCGGCGAACCCCGACTTCCATCCCGAACAGCCGGAGATCAACCGGTTCGATCAGGTCTATTCCGCCGACCGCCCGGAGGTGTTCGACATCATCGCCGGGATGCGCCGCGTGCTCGACGCCTACAACGACCGGGTGCTGATCGGGGAGATCTACCTGCCGATCGAGCGGCTGGTGGCCTATTACGGCCCCGGCCTGTCCGGTGTCGATCTGCCGTTCAACTTCCAGCTGATCCAGACCCCGTGGCAGGCCGATGCCGTGGCGGCCCTGGTGGACGAGTACGAGGAGGCGTTGCCCCCCGGCGGCTGGCCGAACTGGGTGCTGGGCAACCACGACCAGCCCCGCATCGCCGCACGGATCGGCGAGGCGCAGGCGCGGATCGCGGCGATCCTCCTCCTGACGCTTCGCGGCACGCCCACGGTCTATTACGGCGACGAGATCGGCCTCGCCCATGTGGAGATCCCGCAGGAGCGGATGCGCGACCCCTGGGGGTTCAACGAGCCGGGCCATGGCCGCGACCCGGAGCGGACGCCGATGCAGTGGGACGACAGCGCGCATGCCGGCTTCAGCGAGGCCGAACCCTGGCTGCCCCTGAGCGCCGACCGGGACAGGCGGCACGTGGAGGGCCTGCGCGACGATTCCACCTCGATCCTCACCCTCTACCGGCGGCTCCTGCACCTGCGCCGCGCCTATCCCGCCCTGGCGGTGGGCAGCTACCGGCGCCTGGAGACCGACGGGCTCGACCATGTCCTCGCCTATGACAGGGTGGAGGCCGGCGAGACCGTGCGGATCGTCCTGAACTTCTCGGCAAGTCCGGTCCGGTTCTCCTTGGGCGGCGAATCAGGCTGGAGCGTCCTCCTCTCCACCCATCCCGGGCGGGCCGATATCGGCGCCTCGGAGGTGCTCGACGTGGCGGGGGACGAGGGCGTGATCCTGCTCAGACACCCCGATTGACCCCCGTCACGGGGAGGGACACGCAAAAAATTAATGCGGCGCGACATTTTCCCCGCGCCGCAGCAAACTGAACGTTGTATTAACCGACCCGGTGGCTTGAGTTGTGCATCGCGAAGAGCACGATCTGCCCTAGAGGTCTCCATCCTATGCCGGCGACGACCACCTCCAGTGCCGACCTGGCCCCACCGGTTTTCGCCTCAGGCGGGGCGGACGCCGGGGTGATCCGCGGCCTCTCGCTCCAGCCGCGCATTCTCTACGCGACCCCAGAGATGGCGGATTTCGTCAAGACCGGCGGCCTCGGCGAAGTCGCCGGAGCCCTGCCCCGGTCGCTGCGTCGCCACTACGACGTCCGCGTGCTCATTCCCGGCTATCGCCAGGTGGTGGACCGGTTCGATCACATCCCCGTCGTCGCCCATCTGCGGGGCCATGCCGGTATCCCGCCCTGCGATCTCGGCCTCATCGAGACGGGGGACGGGCTCAAGGTCTACATCATCCTCAGCGCGGACCTCTACCAGCGCGACGGCACGCCCTATGGCGACGCGCAGGGAGATTTTCGCGACAACGACCTGCGCTTCGCGCGCCTCAGCCTCGCGGCGGCTGAATTGACCGGCGGGGTCGATCCGTCCTGGTCGGCCGACCTCCTTCACCTCAACGACTGGCAGACGGCCCTCGCCCCCGCCTATCTCGAATGGACCGGGCAGCGCGTCCCCAGCGTCCTGACGATCCACAACCTCGCCTATCAGGGCCTGTTCCCGAGCGATTCACTTGGGCGCCTCGGCATCCCGGACGGCGCCTTCCAGATGGATGGCTGCGAGTTCTACGGCCACCTCTCCTTCCTCAAGGCCGGCATCTACTACGCCTCGCACGTCACCACGGTGAGCGAGACCTATGCCCGCGAGATCATGATGCCGGAATCCGGCTGCGGCCTCGACGGCCTGCTGCGCACGCGCGCCGCCCAGGGACGTCTCGCCGGCATCCTCAACGGGATCGACGAGAGCTGGGACCCGCGCACCGATCCCCACCTCGCCACGCGCTTCGAGGCCGACGACTGGAAGGGCAAGCGCGCCAATGCCGAGACGGTCCGCCGCCATTTCGGCCTTGCCGTCTCGCGCGGCCCGCTCTTCGCCATCGTCTCCCGCCTCGTCCACCAGAAGGGCATCGACCTCAGCCTCAGCGCGGCCGAGACCATCGTGGCCGAGGGCGGCCAGATCGTCGTGATCGGCGAGGGTGAGCGCCGGTTCGAGACCGCGCTCAGCGATCTCGCCCGCCGCCATCCGGATTCCGTCGGGGTCCAGGTGGGGTTCGAGGAGAAGGAGGCCCGGCGGATGTTCGCCGGAAGCGACTTCCTGCTGATGCCCTCGCGCTTCGAACCCTGCGGCCTCGCGCAGATGTACGCCCAGCGTTTCGGCTCGCTGCCGATCGTGCGCCGCACCGGCGGCCTCGCCGACACGGTGGAGGACGGGGTCACCGGCTTCACCTTTGGCGAAGCCTCGCAGAAGGGGTTCCTCGGCGCCGTCCGCCGCGCCCTCGACACGTTCGGCGAGAAGAAGCGCCTCAACGCCATGCGCCGCCGCGCCATGTCCCGCTCCTTCACATGGGACGGCGCGGCGATGGATTACTCGGCGCTCTACGCGCGGGCCCTGGGCAATGGCGGCGGGCTTCGCGCTCGCACGGTCTGATACCAGACCTCGATGAGTCTGACTCATCGAGGTCTGCCCGCGCGACTACGCGGCGGCGGTCGTCCGCCGGACCTCACTGACCCTGACCTATGGGTCAGAGTCAGTGAGACTTGGTATGAGCGCGGGCCTCGGACCGACGATCGATCCCACGAAAAAGGGCGCCGGTTCCTCGAACCGGCGCCCTTTCTCATATCATCGGCCCAACCGGCCCGATCTCAGCCTTCGCGCACGAAGATGATCGTCCCGAGCGGCGGCGCCGAAAGCACCACGGAATAGGGCTGGCCGTGGCTCTCCACGGCCTCCGCCTGGATGCCGCCCATGTTGCCGACGTTCGAGCCGCCGTAACGCTCGGAATCCGAGTTGATCGCCTCGCGGTAGAACCCCGCCTCCGGCACGCCGATCCGGTATCCCTCACGCGGGATCGGCGTGAAGTTGGAGACGACAACGGCGACCTCCCCCGGATTCGTCCCCTTGCGCGCCCAGGCGATGACGCTGTTGTCCTGGTCGTCGGAGACGAGCCACTGGAAGCCCGCGGCCTCGCAATCCCTCACATGGAGGGCGGGCGTCGAAGTGTAGAGGCGGTTCAGGTCGCGGACGAGATCCTTCACGCCGCGATGCAGCGGATCGTCGAGCAGATGCCAGTCGAGGCTCTGGTTGTGGTTCCACTCTTTCTGCTGGCCGAACTCGCCGCCCATGAAGAGCAGCTTCTTGCCCGGATGGCCCCACATGTAGCCGAAATACGCGCGCAGATTCGCGAATTTCTGCCAGCTGTCGCCCGGCATCTTGTCCAGCAGCGAGCCTTTTCCATGGACGACTTCGTCATGCGAGAGCGGCAGGATGAAGTTCTCGGAGAAGGCGTAGAGCAGGCCGAAGGTCAGGTCGTGGTGGTGATAGCGGCGATGGATCGTCTGCTTCGACATGAATTCCAGGGTGTCGTGCATCCACCCCATGTTCCACTTGAAGCCGAAGCCGAGACCGCCCGTATAGGTCGGGTGGGAGACGCCCGGCCAGGAAGTGGATTCCTCGGCGATGGTCATCGTACCCGGCGCGTGGCTGTAGGTCGCCTCGTTGGTCTTGCGCAGGAAGTTGATGGCGTCGAGATTCTCGTTGCCGCCGTATTGGTTGGGGATCCACTCGCCCTGCCGGCGCGAATAGTCGAGGTAGAGCATGGAGGCGACGGCATCCACGCGCAGGCCGTCGAGGTGGTAGTGTTCGAGCCAGAACCGGGCATTGGCGGCGAGGAAGCTCGACACCTCCGTGCGGCCGAAATTGTAGATGTAGGTCCCCCAATCCTGGTGGAAGCCCTGGCGCGGATCGGCATGTTCGTAGAGATGCGTCCCGTCGAACTGGCCCAGACCATGGGCGTCGAGGGGGAAGTGGCCCGGCACCCAGTCCAGCATCACGCCGATGCCGGCCTCGTGGGCCGCGTCGACGAAGGCGGCGAAGTCGTCCGGCGTACCGAAGCGGCTCGTCGGGGCGAACAGCGAGACCGGCTGGTAGCCCCACGAACCGTCGAACGGATATTCCGTGATCGGCAGCATCTCGATATGGGTGAAGCCCATCTCCTTGACGTAGGGGATCAGGCGCTCGCCCAGCTCCTTGTAGGTCAGGTAGCGGTTGCCCTCCTCGGCGACGCGCGCCCAGGAGCCCAGATGCACCTCGTAGATCGAGATGGCGGTGTGGCGCGGGTCCTTCTCGCCCCGCGTCGCCATCCACTTGGTGTCGTTCCAGACGGGCGCGTTCGTGCCCTGCAGCACCGAGGCCGTCTCGGGCGGCTTCTGCGCCGCGAAGGCGACGGGGTCGGCCTTCAGCGGCAGCAGCGACCCATCGGGTCCGCGGATCTCGAACTTGTAGTGGACGCCCGCGCGGAGACCCGGAACGAACAGCTCCCAGATCCCGCCGTTCTGCCAGAGCCGCATGGGATGGCGGCGGCCGTCCCAGTCGTTGAAATCGCCGACGATGCTCACCCGGCGGGCATTGGGCGCCCAGACCGCGAAGCGGAAGCCGTCTATACCGTCGAGGACCATGGATTGGGCGCCGAGCACCCGATAGGTGACGTCGCTGCCGATCTCGCGCAGGTTGTCGATGTCCTGCTGATGCAGCGACGAACCGAAGCTGTAGGGGTCGTGGCGCGGACGCTCTGTCCCGTCCCAGCCTTCCACCGCCAGTTCATAGAGCGGACGTCCCTCGCTCTGGACCCGGGCGACGTAGAACCCGTCCTGATGGCGCCGCTCGAACGGGATGCGCTTGCCCGCCGTGAGCAGGGAGGCGGATTTCGCCTCCGGCAGGATGGCCCGAACCTCCCACAGGCCGGGGCCGATCTGGTGTGGGCCGAGCACGGAGAACGGATCGCCATGATCCGCCCTCATCACGGCGGCCACCGCGTCCGGATGGACGCCTTGGACGGTCGACGAACCGGAATCGGGCTGGCGGGAACCTCCTGACGCAGCCGCCGGCTTCGCCGCCCTCTCGGACGGCGTCGGCTCGCGCTCGGACGTCTTCGCCAGCCTCTCGTCGATATCCGTCATTCAAACGCCTTTCTTGGTGTCGTCCAGAATTGTGAGAACCCCACGGGCTGGGATTTCGATCCAATCCGGACGGTTGTTGGCCTCGTAATCGACCTCGTAGAGGGCCTTCGCGAGGAGCGAGAGCGAGAGCAGCCGCGCCTCGGTCTCCGGGTCGGTCACCGCCGCGCGGCTCGTCGAGGCCACGCTGCGGTAGGCATCGAGGAAGGCGGCATCGATCATGCCACGCCAGGCGATCGACGCGCTCCGGGCCCGGCCTTCCGAATCCGCGAACCGCGCCGCGATCTCGCGCGTGACGGTCTCGGCCCCGTAGGCGAAGGAGCGCAGCATCCCGGCGACGTCGCGCAGCGGCGTCGACTTGGCGCGGCGCTCGTCGGCCGGCCGGGCGGGCTCGCCCTCGAAGTCGATGATGATGAGGTCGCTCTCGGAGGCGAGGACCTGACCGAGATGGAAGTCCCCGTGGATGCGGGTCTTGGTCGCCCCCACCGGCGGACGCGCCGTCATGTCCTCGATCAGGAGCTCGACCTCGCGGCGGCGACCGGCCAGCTCGGTGATCGCCGTGCTGGAGGTGCGTCCCGCCAGGGCGTCGAGGGCGCGGAAGGCCCTCTCGCCGAGGCGGCGCGCATCCTCGCCGAGGTCGCGCAGGTCGTCATGCGTGAACGGCTCCGGCGCGAAGGCCGGGTCGTCGGTCTCGATGGCGAAGGCGTTGTGCAGCTCGGCGGTGCGGCGACCGAGGAGCTCGGCCCAGCGCAGGTGCGGGGCGAAGGCCTCGGTCGGCGTCGGCGCCTCGCTTTCGGGCGCCAGCACGACGGTGTCGAAGTCCCGGCGCAGGCCTTCCAGCATCAGGGTCCAGGCATCGCCCTGGTTCGGCACGAAGGCCTGAAGCACGGCCAGCGCCGTCCGCGTCCCGTCCTCGGCCACGTGCTCGACGACGCCGAGAAGAGCCGGGGTGTTGGCGAAGCCCGCCTGTTCGGTGAGGAACCGGCCCACCTCGATCTCGGGATGGACGCCCGTCTGCATGCGGCGCAGGAGCTTGAGCATCATCTTCGAGCCGATGGCGATCGACGTGTTGCTCTGCTCCGCGTTCAGGCTGCGGACTTCCGCCAGGTCCACGGCCACGTCGCGATCGAAGGCCGAGGTATGGGAGAAGACGAGCTTGCCTGTCTCCGTCGGCAGTTCGATGCCGTTGCGCATCCCGTCGATGAGGGCGACCGAGAAGGCGGGCGAGGCGGAGGCCCCGAACAGGAGGCCCGTGCGCGGTCCGCGGCGGACGCGGGCGACCGCGTGCGACAGCAGCGTCTCGTCCTCGCGGCCCTCATCGACTCCGAGGGGCACGAAGTAGTCCTGACGCTCGCCGTTGGCGAGATGCACCGCAACCCGCGGCAGCAGGAAGCGGGTGGCGCCGCCGGCATCCTTCAGGGTGGCGCTGTCGATCACCGAGACCGACTTGATGCGGGTGCCCTTGGCGCCGAACCAGCGGCGGGTGCCGATGAATCGCGGCGCCACGGTGCGCTCGAAGGCGGTCCGCTCGCGTCCGGCCATCAGGGTCTCGACCCCGCCGGTGAGGACGAGGGTGAACAGTTCGGGCGTCTCCGGCTGCGGGCCGATCTGTCCGGCATTCGCGGCATTGAGGGAGAACCAGTAGAACCCGTAGGACGGCAGCGTGAGCAGATAGGGCAGCTCGCCGATGGCCGGGAATTCCGATCCGCCGGTGAGCTCGATCGGCACGGCGCTGCGGAACTCGGAGAGGTCGAGCTGCACCGCCTGCGGCGCGCGGGACAGGTTGGCGACGCAGAGCACGCGCTCGCCCTCGAACTCGCGGATCCAGGCCAGGACCTTGCGGTTGGTGGGATACAGGAACTGCATGCCGCCGCGCCCGAGGGCGACGGAGTTGTTGCGGATCGCGATCATGCGGCGCGTCCAGTTCAGCAGGCTGGTCTGCGACTGGGTCTGCGCCTCGACGTTGATGGCGTCGAAGCCGTAGATCGGGTCCTGCACCGAGGGCAGAAAGAGCTTGGCCGGGTTGGCGCGGGAGAAGCCGCCGTTGCGGTCGGGGGACCATTGCATCGGGGTGCGCACGCCGTCGCGGTCGCCGAGATAGATGTTGTCGCCCATGCCGATCTCGTCGCCGTAGTAGAGCACCGGCGTGCCGGGCATCGACAGGACGAGGGATTTCATCAGCTCGATCTTGCGGCGGTCGTTCTCCAGGAGCGGAGCCAGACGGCGGCGGATGCCGAGGTTGATGCGGGCGCGGCGCTCGGCGGCGTAGAACGACCAGAGGTAGTCACGCTCTTCCGCCGTGACCATCTCGAGGGTGAGCTCGTCGTGGTTGCGCAGGAAGATCGCCCATTGGCAGCCCTCCGGGATCTCAGGCGTCTGGCGCATGATGTCGGTGATCGGGTGCCGGTCCTCGCGGGCGATCGCCATGTACATGCGCGGCATCAGCGGGAAGTGGAACGCCATGTGGCATTCGTCGCCGTCGCCGAAATACTGCGCGGTCTCCTCCGGCCACTGGTTGGCTTCCGCCAGCAGCATCCGGTCCGGGTAGCTCGCGTCCAGCGCCGCGCGGATCGCCTTGATGACCGTGTGGGTCTCCGGCAGGTTCTCGCAATTCGTGCCGTCGCGCTCGATCAGGTAGGGGATCGCGTCCAGCCGCAGGCCGTCGACGCCCATGTCGAGCCAGTAGCGCATGACCTCAATCACCCCCTCCAGCACGGCGGGGTTGTCGAAGTTGAGATCCGGCTGGTGGCTGTAAAACCGGTGCCAGAAATACTGCTTGGCGACGGGATCCCAGGTCCAGTTCGAGGTCTCGGTGTCGAGGAAGATGATGCGCGTGTCCGAATACGGCGTGTCGGTGTCCGACCAGACGTAGAAGTCACGCTCAGGCGAGCCGGCCGGCGCCTCTCGGGCGCGCTGGAACCAGGGATGCTGGTCCGAGGTGTGGTTGATGACGAGCTCGGTGATGACGCGCAGGCCGCGGTCATGGGCCGCCTCCACGAACTTCCGGAATTCCTCCATCGTCCCGTAGGACGGGTTCACGTCGCGGTAGTCGCCGATATCGTAGCCGTCGTCGCGCAGGGGCGAGGGATAGAACGGCATCAGCCAGATGGCGGTGACCCCGAGGTCCCGCACATAATCCAGTTTCTGCGTCAGGCCCTCGAAATCGCCGATCCCATCGTTGTTCGAGTCGAAGAACGACTTGACGTGGATCTGATAGATGATGGCGTCACGGTACCATTGCGGATCGCTACGATCGATCATCGCGTCGTTGCCTCATGCGTCGGGTTCAGGGGCGTGTTCGGCGTCACAGCGGCACCGTTCGCGGATACGAACGGTGCCGGCCGCGTCGTCCGCAGCTTTGGCACCTTCTTCTGGGCGACAACGCGACGGACGGCTGAAAACTCGAAGGTTTGTGCTGACACGCGGGCCGCTACTCCGCAACCCGGCGGGGCGCGCGCAGACGCCAGATCACCGCCGACCGCTCCGCCGGATCGAGGGCGATGCGGTGGGACTTGCCGCGCAGCTCGAACGTGTAGCCGAGCAGCAGGTCCTCCACCTCGACGGACCCGTCATCGGGCTGTCCGAGGAGCCAGAGCGGCACCTCGTAGGTGCATTCCTGGCGGTTCTTCGGATCGAGGTTGACCATCACGAAGATGCAATTGTCGCCCTCGGGCGTCGTCTTGGCATAGGCGACG
Organism: Methylobacterium sp. E-045; assembly: GCF_022829685.1. GTDB lineage: Bacteria > Pseudomonadota > Alphaproteobacteria > Rhizobiales > Beijerinckiaceae > Methylobacterium. Next base: position 66,969 of record NZ_JAKSYE010000076.1, on the reverse strand, counting down.
ATCTGGTCGTTATACGCCCCCGTGAAGGTGATGTTGCGGAAGTCCCAGAGCGCCGGGTTCTCCTGCCGGATGCGGTTGAGCTTGATGATGTGCGCGCGGATGTTGCCCGGCGCATGGTAGTCCCAGGCCTTCAGCTCGTATTTCTCGGAGTTGAGGTACTCTTCCTTGCCCGGATAAGGGGCTGCCTCGCACATCTCGAAGCCGTTATAGATGCCGTAGACCGAGGACAGCGTCGCCGCCAATGTCGCCCGCACGACGAAGCCGGCGCGGCCGCTGGTCTGGAGATAGACCGGGTTGATGTCCGGCGTGTTGGCGAAGAAATTCGGCCGGTAATACTCGCCCATCTCGCCGGCGAGCTCGGTGGAATAGTCGATGAGCTCCTGCTTCGTGTTGCGCCAGGTGAAGTAGGTGTAGCTCTGCTGGTAGCCGGCCTTGGCGAGCTTCTTCATCATCTTCGGCCGGGTGAAGGCCTCGGCGAGGAAGATCACGTCGGGATAGCGCGCGTTTACTTCGCCGATCATCCATTCCCAGAACGGAATCGGCTTGGTGTGCGGGTTGTCGACCCGGAAGATGCGGGCGCCGAGTTCGGCCCAGCCCATGACGATGTCGCGCAGCTCGATCCAGAGGGAGGGCAGCGCGCCGCCGTAGAAATGGACGTTGGAGATGTCCTCGTACTTCTTGGGCGGGTTCTCGGCGAATTTCAGCGTCCCGTCGGGACGCCATTCGAACCATTCCGGGTGGTTCTTGATCCAGGGATGGTCGGGCGAGCACTGGATCGCGAAATCGAGGGCGATCTCCATGCCGTAGGCGTGGCTCGCGGCGACGAGCCGACGGAAGTCGTCGAGGGTGCCGAGTTCGGGATGGACCGCCTCGTGCCCGCCCGCCTCCGAACCGACCGCGTAGACCGAGCCGACATCGCCGTCGAGCGCCGTGAGGGTGTTGTTCTTGCCCTTGCGGTTGGTCTTCCCGATCGGGTGGATCGGCGTGAAGTAGAGCACGTCGAAGCCGAGCTCGCGGATCTCGGGTAGGCGCCGGATCACGTCGTCGAACGTGCCGTGGCGGTTCACGTCCATCGACTGCGAGCGCGGGAAGATCTCGTACCAGGCCGAGAACCGGGCCGCGAGACGGTCGGCGATCACCGGCACGTTCACCGGGTAGCGCGAGCGGTTGACCCGCTCGGCATGCCTGCGGATCAGGGACGCGGTCTCGGGCGCGAGGATGAGGTCGAGCTGCGCCGCCGATCCGGTCTTCTCGGCGGCAAGAGCCGAAACGACCGCCTGCAGCCGGGCCTGATCCGGCCCGGTGGCGAGGTCCGCCGCACCCTGCACGAAGCTGACGCCCTCGATGGTCTCGAGGCGCACGTCGACGCCCGCATCGCGCTTCTTCAGGGTGTCGCGGATCCAGGACGAGAAGGCGTCGCGCCAGGCCTCGATGGTGAATTCGTAGCGGGCATTGTGTTCGAGGGGAAAGGAGCCGCTCCAGCGGTCGTTGTCCACGAACACCATGCGGTCGAAGCGCCACTCCTCCGCGCCGACGATGCGCGACAGGATCGCGGCATCGATGATCTCGTGGCCGTCGCTGAAGATGTCGGCGGTGACCGTCACCTCTTCGCCGACCACGCGCTTGACCGGGGAACGGCCCCCGTCGATCTCGGGCGACACCGCCTCGATGACGACGCGGCCTTCGCCGGACGGCGTCGAGGGCGCCGGGGGCTTGGTCACCACACGCCGTTCGGCGGCGAGGATGCGGATTTCCCCCGGAGCGAGGTCGAGGCTCGTGCCGGGGAGGAAGTCGATGGGCTCCGCTTCCGGCGTGACATCCTGGAAGCGGTCGAGCATCCCGCCCGTCCGCGCAACCAGCGGGCCGGCATCCACCGCCACCGCCACGGGGCCGGGATTGAACAGGACGAGGGTGGCGTGGCGCGCCGAGGCGCCGTGTCCGGTGTCGAACTTGAGGAGCGCCACGTAATCCGCGTCTGGCGCCGAAATGCGGGACTGGGCACCCTCGACATTGGCGGAGGCGAGGCTGGCCTTCAGGGCGTTGATGGCGGTGACATAGCCGGAAATGTCGATGCCGGTGTCGGATTCGCGGGAATCCGGCGTGGTCTCGACCACGTGCAGGGCGCGGCGGTAGCCCCATTCGTAGCCGATGGGCAGGAGCACGCCGGCCGAGAAGAAGGCGGCCAGGGCGTAGCGCGCCTTCAGGTGCCGCGCGACCGCATCCGCACCGCCGCCGAGGCCGGCGGCGAGGCGGGGCATGTCGTGGTTCTCGGGGAAGGCAATGGAGGGGGCGATCACGCGCAGGCGGTCGTATTGCTCCAGCGCCCACGGCGCCTTCAGGTCCCACCAGGCGAAGGAGTTGAACAGGTAGTCGAAGCCGGCCCCGGCCGTGGCCTGGGCCTCCTCGAAGGTGCAACCGAGGGTCTCGGCGGCGAACAGGCAATCGGGCTCCAGCGCCTTGGCGGCACCGATCAGGCCGCGCCAGACATCCGGCGGCACCTTGTAGGCGGCGTCGCAGCGGAACCCGCCGACCCCGAGATCCTGCATCCGGTTGATGTAGCCGGCCCAGAGCCGGGTCAGCTCCTCCCTGGCGTCGGCCGAATGGTAGTTCAGTTCGGCGAGATCGCCCCAGACCGTACGGATCGACGGATCGTCCGGGTCCACGGCCGCCGGGCTCTCGATATTGCCGGCCTCGTCGCGCAGGAACAGGTCCGGCCGGTCCCGCGCGAGCGGGCCGTCCTTGGCGGTGTGGTTGATGACGAGGTCGGTCATCACGCCGATGCCGTGCGCGGCGGCGGCGGCGCAGAAGCGCCGGATCTGCTCGTCGTCCGAGGTGCCGTCATCGTCGCGGAACCGCTCGTCGAGCCGGTCCGGATCGGAGACCGCGTAGAGGCTGCGCGAGCCGCCGGTCTGGTGGAACGGGTTGAGGTAGATCCAGTCGAACCCCATCCCGGCGATGCGGGGAAGCTCCGCCGTCCAGGCGGAGACCCGCCCGACGAGGAGGGGGAACAGGTTGTAGATGCGCGGCCCCTCGGCGCGGGGGGCGAGGCCCGCAGGCAGCGCCACGGTTCCGGCTTCGGTCCGCTCGGCGGAGATCTTGGCTGGGCTCGGCGCGTTCATGCGTACTCCGTTCTGGTTTGGCGTGTCCCCCCTCCCGTGGGAGGCCCCCCGCATGAGAGCGGACGAGGCGGGGACGGGCGATCCCCGGCGGGGAAAGCCCTTCTTGTTTCGGCGGCCGTCCCGAATCCGGGAGTCAGGCGATGCGCTTCAGGACCGCGTAGGGCAAACGCGCGAACAACCGGCCGAGATCGATCGAAGTTCCCTCCGGCTGGACCTCGCCGCCCGTCATCAGGTCGATCCAGCGGCTCTCCGCCGCCACCGGCAGGGTGGTGCCGACAAAGGCCTCGCCGGACCACGTCGCGTCGCCGACGAGGCCGGAGACGAGGCGCGGAACCGCCACGAGGAGGTCGCCCTCCCCGCTTGTGGCATCGGAGCGTGTGAATGCGATGACATGGGCGCTCAGTCGGCCCTCGGCCGTCACCGCGATGTGGTCGGCATCGGCGTAGAAGCTGGAGCGCTCCGCCCGATCGGCGAGGAGACGCGCCAGCGTCGCCTGCTTCACCCGCCCGTCCGGCCAGTGATCGAGCAAGGCGGGCAGATCGGCCGTGTCGCTCAGGGCCTCTTCCCGCGCCGCGTAGTCCACCGGGCGGCGGTTGTCGGGATCGACGAAGGAGAAGTCCCAGAACTCGGTGCCCTGGTACACGTCGGGAAGCCCCGGCAGGGTCGCCTTCAGCACCGTCCGGCCGAGGCCGGCGATCATGCCGAGATGGGCGAGCCGCCGGGCGATCGGACGCATCAGCGTCATGAACTTCGCGCCCGGCGCGATCAGCCCGGCGAACAGCCGCTTGACCGCCGCCTCGTACTGCTCGTCCACATTGACCCAGCTCGAGCGGCGCTTGCCCTCGCGCAGGGCCTTTTCGGAATACGCGTCGAGACGGTCGCGGAACTCCGCGATGGCGGCCTCGTCGTCCCCGTCCAGCAATTCGAGCGGCCAGGCGCCGAGGATGGCCTGCAGGAACATCCACTGGTCGTTGGCGTCCGGCGCGGGGCCCTCCTCCATGGCGGTGAGGTGGGTGCGGGCCGACTGGCCGAGGATCGTCCAGGCCTCGGCCCAGACTTCGGGGATCTCGGACAAAGCCAGCAGGCGCGACCGGGCGTCCTCGCCGCGCTTGGTGTCGTGGGTCGCCGTGGTGATCATGGCGTTCGGCCAGTCGCGCGCCCGCGCCGCCTGGAGCGCGTGGAAATGCTCGAGGTCGATGCCGTATTCCCCCGGATCGCCGCCGACCTCGTTGAGGGCGAGGAGTTCCGAGAAGCGGTAGAACAGCGTGTCCTCCAGGCTCTTGGCCATGACCGGCCCGGTGAGCTGCTGGAAGCGGCGGCGGAAACGCAGGATGACGGCGGGGTCGGGACGACCCGGCCCCCCGGAATCGATCCGGCCGAGGAGGGCCTGCGAGGCGAAATCGTGGACCGACCTGTCCGGCAGGGCGCTCCAGCGCTTGGCCTTGGCCACCGCCCCTTCGATGAGGCGGATATCCTCCGCCTCCACGTCGCTCTCGTCGAGATCGCCCGGCAGGTAGGAGCGGTAGGTGGGAAAGCGCGCGATGATCTCGATCAGCGCCCGGCGGATGGCGTTCACCGAGAAGTCGCGGGTGCGCCGGTCCGCATCGGCGATGCGCTTCAGGTCGGCGGTGAGCACTTCGAGCTCGCTGGCGAAGCTGATCTCCAGGATCTCCGCCTTGGCCGCCCGGAGCTGAGCCTTGTAGGGCTCGTCCATGCCGGTGGCCCAGCGATAGAACCGGGTGATCCGGGTGTGCTTCTCCTGGTCCACGAGGATGCCGTCGAGCTGGTTGAGCACGTCGTAGCCGGTGGTGCCGGCGACCGGCCAGGGCCGCAGCTTCTCGCCGGGTTCTAGGATCTTCTCGACCACCACGTAGAAGCCCGGTCCCACGGCGCTCTGCAGGGCGCGCGCATAGCCCTGCGGGTCGGCTAGACCGTCGATGTGATCGATGCGCAACCCGTCGATCCGCCCCTCGGCAATGAGGCGGAACGCGGTCTCGTGCGAACGGTGGAAGATGTCGGATTTCTCCACGCGCAGGCCGGCGAGGCCGTTCACGTCGAAGAAGCGGCGGTAGTTGATGTCGCTCGCCGCCACCCGCCAATGCGCGAGGCGGTAGGATTGCTGCTCGAGGAGCCGGTGGAGCGGCCCGAAACTGTCGGGCCTTCCCTCGAACCCGTTGAGCAAGGTGAGCGTCCGGTCGATGGCCTTGGCGATGGCGGGCGAGGCCTCCACCGCGTCGGCGAGCCGGCGTTTGAGGCCGTCGGCCTCCTCCGGGAAGCCCCGGCGCCGCTCCGGGTTCGTCTCCTCGCTCATGAGCCGCAGACGCTCGGAGACGGACAGAACCTCCGCCGCCGCGTCGTCGCCGATCTCGCCATGCGCCGCCAGGGCGCGGTTGAGGATCGACGGATATTGCAGCGGGCAGATCGGGAACTGATGCTCGTAATGCCAGACGCTGAAGGCCCCGGCCGCCGCGTCGTATTTCAGGTCGAGGGTGCCGTGTTCCAGGGCCTCGCCGTAGCGGTCGCCCAGGAACGGGATGACGAGGTTGTTGCGGGCACCCTGCCGCTGCCAGTCGATGTCGAAGGCATGGGCCAGGGGCGAGAGATCGCCCCATTCGAGGACGGAGAGCCACCACGGATTGTCCGCGCCGCCGACGCCCATGTGGTTCGGCACGATGTCCAGGAGCAGCTTAAGGCCGTGCCGGTGCATCACGTCGGAGAAGCGGACGAAGCCCTCCTCGCCGCCGAGTTCCGGGTTGATCGTGGAATGGTCGACGATGTCGTAGCCATGGGTCGAGCCCGGCCGCGCCTTCTGGATCGGCGAGGCATAGACGTGGCTGATTCCGAGTTTGGCCAGATACGGCACGATCCGCTCGGCGTCGGCGAAGGTGAAGTCCTTGTGGAACTGCAGCCGGTAGGTCGCGCGCGGCGGCGTCGAGGCGAGTCTGGCCGCCCCGGAACGGGGACCGCGTTCCTCGGCCGAGAGGGCGGCGGCGAGTTTGGCCAGGGGGCCGCCCGGCGCGGCGATGGCCTCCAGGCTGCGGTCGAGCTTGCGCCGCCAGTTCGGATAGCCCTCCGTCGAGCCCGGCACGTTGGCCTGGCTGAGTTCCGAGACGACGTCCTCGTACTGCACCGCCGTGAGCATGGACGGCGCCCGGGCGAGGTAGCGGGCCGCCGCTTCGAACGGCGCCACCTCGGGCACGTCGTAGCCCGGCAGCAGCTGCTCGGAGGCCAGGGCCTCGGTGAGGCGGGAGCGTTCGGTGACGCGCTCCCGGCGCTCGGATTCCGCCCGCTCGGCATCGTAGAGGCCGAGGGCCTGACGGGTGTCGGTGTCAACGCCGCGCCACCAGCCGACGAAGGTCGGCAGGTCGTGTGTCGTGATGGCGGTGAGCGCGTCGCGGGGATAGGCGCCGGGGCTCTTGAAGCGGCCGCCATGCTCGCGCTCGAAGGCGAGGATGCGGTAGCTCAGGATGCCTGCCTGCATCAGCGCGTCGGAGAACCCCTCAGGCGCGGTGCCGAGATCCTCGGCGATGACGAGACACTTGGCCCGGTGGCTCTCCAGCCGCAGGACCGCGAGCATCGGCTCGAACGGCATGGCCACATAGGCCCCGTCCCTGGCCGAGCCGGTGACCGGGATGAGGAAGAGCCGGGCGAGCTGGAAGGCGTGGTCGATGCGGATCGCGCCGGCATGGCGCATGTTCGCCTGGACCAGGGCGCGGAAGGCGGCGAGGCCGTCGCGTTCCATCTCGAGGGGGTGGAAGGCCGGGAGGCCCCAATCCTGGCCCTTGGGTGCCAGGAGATCGGGCGGCGCGCCGATGGAGACGCCGTTGGCGAAGCGTTCGGGATGTGACCAGACCTCCGAGCCGCCGCGATCGGCACCCACCGCGAGATCGCGATAGAGGCCGAGACGCATGCCGCTTTCGAGGGCGGCCTTCGACGCATCGGCCAGTTGGCGATCGGCGAGGTATTGCAGCCAGATATGGTAGGTGACGGCCTCGGCATGGTCCTGCGCGAACGCCTCCACGGCCGGCGTCCCGGCACGGCGCATCTCCTCCGGCCAGTCGCCGGACCAATGGGCGCCGAGCGCCTTGTAATGGGCGGACAGGGCCTCGAACGTCCCATGGGCTTCGAGATCCGCCCCGCCTTCCTCGCGGAAGGCCGAGAAGGCGGGATCCTGCCCGGCGCGGGCCGGGGAATCCTGCCAGAACGCCTCGAGCACGGGGGACAGTACGTCCCAGATGCCGGGATGGTCCACGAGGGTCGCGGCCTGGAGGGCGGCGATGTCCGTGGCCTTCGCCGCCAGGAGCGCGGCGGCGTGCGAACCGGCGAAACCGGGCAGCACGCCGGGCTCGATGAACAGCGTCTCGAGGAACAGGCGCGAGGACGGCGAATAGGGCGAGATCTTGCTGCGGTCCGATTCGAACAGGGCATGGACCGGGCTCAGCCCCAGGAACGAGGCGCCGCGGATGCCGGCATCCCGCGCGGCGCGGCCCGCATCGGCGTAGCTGCCGATGCCGAGATTGTGCGGCGAGCGCAGGCCGTAGAGCTGCGCGGCGAGGCCCCAATCGCGCGCGCCCTCGTCGGCATAGGCGGCCGGGCGCCAGCAGCGCTGCGGCGCGGAGATGATCCAGGATTCCGATTTCCGCTCGCCCAGGGCGACGGTGAGCCGATGGTAGCCCGGCGTCAGGGGCGGAAGCTCGATATGCGGTTCGCCCGCCCCCGTGATCGACGCCCTCCCCTCCCGCGCGAGGCCGCGCTCGTCGACGAGGCGCCACGATACGGCGCCGTGTGCCTCCGCAGCCAGGAGCGGGATCGTCGAGGCGCGCCGCGCCTCCACCGGAATCAGCGACGGGACGAGCCCGAGCCGCACGGATTCCACCTCCGCGAGACTGTCGGCGATCTCGTCGTCGGTGCCCGCCGGGAACCCCAGGGCGGCGACCATGCCGCGCCGGGTCTGGATGTCGGTCGCCACGGGCTGGCCGAACGCGTCGGTATAGCCCGATGCGATGCCGAGGAGATCGGAGAGACGTTCGAGGTCGCGGCTCATCGGGCGGCTCCCGTCAGCACGATGCCCGTCCAGGAGGGAAGCTCGATCTCGCTGCCCGTATGACCGTTCGACCAGATCACCTGACCTCCATGGGAATCGACGGCGAGGGGATCCGCGCCGAAATTGGCGACGAAACGCAGGGTGCCGCCCGCGTAGCGCCACGTCACGTCGAGGGAATCCGGGGACGGCCGGGTCACGGCGGCCCCGAGATAGCGGGTCTTCGTCAGGGGCACGACGGACTGGTGCCGGATCTGGAGCAGGTTGCGGGTATCGGCCCAGACGCCCCGATGGGGCTGCCGCTCCGGCTCCGACCAGTCGAGCTTCGAATCGAGGAAGGTCGCCTCGGCGGTCGGATCGGGGATGACCGAGGTGTCGTCGGCGAAGGCCGCGAAGCTCTTGAACTCACGCCGGCGCCCCTCGCGCACCGCCTTGTTCAGCTCCTCGTCCGGCGCAAAATCGACGAAGAACAGGAACGGCGCCGTGGCCGACCATTCCTCGCCCATCCACAGCATCGGGATCTGCGGAGCAAGGAGCAGGCCGGCCCGCGCCAGGCTGAGCTTGTCCGGGTCGCTGAGCGCGCTCAGGCGCTCGCCGAGCGCCCGGTTGCCCACCTGATCGTGGTTCTGGAGGAAGGTGACGAAGGCCGAGGGCGGCAGATGGGCGGAGGGCTCGCCGCGCGGATGGTTGTCGAGGCTCGGGAACGGCTCGCCCTGATAGGCGAACCCTTCCGCGAGACAGCGGGCGAGATGATCCACCGGCTTGTCGGCGAAGCTGACATAGTAGCCGGCATCCTCCCCCGTCAGCAGCACGTGCCAGCAATGGTGGAGGTCGTCGGCCCATTGCGCCGTGTGCTGGATCGGCTGGGCCTTGTCGTCGCGTTCGAGCCAGCGGGCCTGATTGGCCTCGTTCTCGAGGACGAGGTGGATGTGCCGTCCCGGCAGGCGCGTGCGGATCGTCTCGGCAAGCTCGCCGATGAAGTGCTTGGGCGAATCGTCCAGGATGGCATGGACCGCGTCGAAGCGGATGCCGTCGAAATGGTACTCTTCGAGCCAGTAGAGGGCGTTCTCGATGAAGTAGTCGCGCACGACCTTGCCGCTGGTCTCGCCGTCGAAATTGATCCCCGCCCCCCAGGGCGTCTGGTGACGCTCGGTGAAGAAGGTCTTGGCATAGGCGTGGAGGTAATTCCCGGCCGGGCCGAAATGGTTGTAGACCGCGTCGAGGAACACCATCAGCCCGAGCGAATGCGCCTTATCGATCAGGTGCTTGAGCTCGTCCGGCCGTCCGTAGGCGGCATCGGGCGCATAGGGCAGCACGCCGTCATAGCCCCAGTTGCGGGTGCCCTTGAAATCGGCGAGCGGCAGGAGTTCGATGGCCGTAACGCCGAGATGGGTCAGGTCTTCGAGCTTGGCCTCCAGGGCGGCATAGGTGCCCTCCGGCGTGGCGGTGCCCACATGCAGCTCGTAGAGGACCGTCTCTTCCCAGGGGCGGCCCGTCCATTCGCCGTCGCTCCAGTCGAACGCCTTCGGATCGATGACCTCGCTCAGACCCGACACGTCGTCCGGCTGGAAGCGCGAGGCGGGATCCGGCACGACGAGGTCGCCGTCGATGCGGAACCCGTAGCGGGCGCCGGGGCGGACATCCGGCACGGTGGTGCGGCGCCAGCCTTCGCCGGCCTCGGGGATCGGATGCTCGGCCCCGTCGACCACGAGGGCGACGTCCCTGGCCGTGGGGGCCCAGATGGCGAAGCGCACGCCGTCCGCCGCGATGGCGGCGCCGAAATTCATGTCGTGTGTGCGCCGCATCAGACCGCCATCTCGTTCACTGGGAAACCTCGCGGCAGGGTCGCACCGGCCACAGGTGAGAAGGCCATCCGCGAGGGTCTGGTTCCCTCGGCATACGGCTTCGCTTGCGACGTAACGCGCGGGTCGCGGCGGACAACCGCCGGGCGGACGAGTTTTGTGTGCGGCGCGCCATAAAGGCATCATCCCGTGCAGTCCGGAGGCCCGATGCATCCCGCCGCGCCCCCTGCACGTTGAACGCGCGTCGCCTCGCCGAAGACCGGCGGCGAACCCTTGAGGGAGAAAGCGCATGAGCCGCGGATATCCGTCCATGACGGCCCTGCTGGGCCTGCTCGCCGTGGCGGGCTACCAGAACAGAGACACGATCGCCGAGTTTTTGGGCGGCGCTTCGAACAAGGGCACGGCTCCGGGCACATCCGGAGCCGTCACCGACAAGCAGGGCGGGCCCGGTCAGAACGGGGTCGATCAGGGCGGGCTTGGCGGCATCCTCGGCCAGTTGGGAGGCGCGCTCGGCGGTGCGGGAGTGGGCGGCCTCCTCGGCGGCGGATTGAGCGAACTCGTGGAGCGTTTCACCCAGAACGGCCACGGCGAGACGGCTTCGTCCTGGGTCAACCAGGGCCCCAACCAGGAGATCGCGCCGCAAAACCTCGAAAAGGCCATCGGTCCGGACATCCTGGCGACCCTCGCGCAACAGACGGGCCTGTCCAGGGAGGAATTGCTGTCCCGCCTGTCGCGGGACCTGCCCCAGGCGATCGACCGCTACACCCCCGACGGTCGCGTGCCCGCCTGACGCGTCGTCCCCTCCCGGGCGGTCGTCCGCCCGGGAGGCTTTCAGAGCGTCAGAGCAGCGTGCCGCGCAGGATCAGCATCGCCACCGAGAAGTAGATGACGAGGCCGGTCACGTCGACGAGGGTCGCCACGAAGGGCGCGGAGGCCGTCGCCGGATCGAAGCCGAGGCGCTGGAGGACGAAGGGCAGCATCGATCCCGTCAGCGAACCGAAGGTGACGATGCCGACCAGGGCGGCCCCCACCGTCGCCGCCACCAGCATCCAGTGCTCGCCGTAATCGTAGAGGCCCGCCTTCTGCCAGACGACGATGCGGACGATGCCGATCGTCCCGAGGATGGCGCCCAGCAGCAACCCGGTGGGCACCTCGCGCAGGGCCACGCGCCACCAGTCGCGCAGGCGAACCTCGTGGAGCGCGAGCGCGCGGATCAGGAGCGACGTCGCCTGGCTGCCCGAATTGCCGCCCGAGCTCATGATGAGCGGGATGAACAGGGTGAGGACGATGGCCTTCTCCAGTTCCCCCTCGAACCCCTGCATCGCCGTGGCGGTCATCATCTCCCCGAGGAACAGGGCGCAGAGCCAGCCGGCCCGCTTCCGGATCATCGTGCCGAAGCCGATATCCATGTAGGGCTCCGGCAGGGCTTCCATGCCGCCGAAGCGCTGCACGTCCTGGGTCTGCTTCTCCACCATGGCGTCGATCATGTCGTCGACGGTGACGATGCCGATGACGTGGCCCACCGCATCCACCACCGGCAGGGCGAGCAGGTCGTATTTCGAGATCAGCCGCGCGGCCTCCTCGCGGCTGGCGGTGGGCGAGACGGCAAGCGGCCGCCGCCCCGGCGCGACGCTGAGGACGTTATCGTCGGGATTGCCGGAGATCAGCCGGCGCAGGGGCACCGCCTTCGTCAGCGCCTGCGTGCGCGGGTCGAGGACGAAGATCGCGTAGATGGTCTCGCGGGTCTTCTCCACTGTGCGGACGTGGTCGAGGGTCTGCCGCACCGTCCAGTTGCCCGGCACGGTGACGAATTCCGTGGTCATCAGCGAGCCCACGCTCTCCTCGCCATAGGCGCTGAGCCGGTCGATCGTGCCGCGCGTCTCTGCATCGAGCCGTGCCCTGAGATCGGAGCGGCCGGGCTCCTCGATCTCACGGAACACGTCCGTCACCCGGTCCGCCGACATGCCCGACAGATAGGAGGCGACCCGGTCGCGCGGCAGCATCTCGATGATGTCCGCGGCAAGGTCGAGCTCGGGCTGGTCGAGCACCTCCACCGCCCGGTCATGGGGGAGGCCGAGCAGGATCGCGGCGGCGACCTCGGGCGCCTCCTCGTTCAGGGCCTCGACGATGTCGGGCGCCCGTTCGTCCGACAGGCGGGCGGCCAGCACGGAGGGATCGATCTTGGTCGGAAAGGGGGCGATCTGGTTCATGGGCTCACCTCACGGGAGGGTGGCGATCGGCCGTGTTCGGCCGGATCGCGGTGAGCCGCGTGTGAACCCGTCAGGGCGTCAGGCGGTCAGAACGATATCGGCCGGGCGGGCTGGATCGACGGGACTGTCGCTGGGCATGGATGGGGAATTCGGGCTCCAAGGCTTCCGCCTGCGATCCGCCCATGCGGATCACCGAGGGGAAGTCGTCGGCGGCGCCCCCATGCCCTCCGCGACGGGGCGCGTCAAGGTGAATTTCGCCCCGTTCGTCGGACCCGTCCGGGGGAGGCATCGGCCGTCCGGCCGGGCCTTCGTTTCACCGCCCCGAACGGGCGGGGATGCCGCCGGAATCGAGAGCCGAACGGGCACGAAGATGCACCATAGTTCTGAAAAGAAAGAGATTTTTCCCATTCCCAGGGCGAATCTCGGCAATCCGGCCCTTCATATGAAAAATATAAGTCTCGCGCCCGCTTGTATTGTGCCCAATGTATTGCCTATATCAAGGGCGTCGGACACGAAGGAGTTTTGCCATGAGATGGTCTGCTCCCGTTGTTCAGGAAGTTTGCGTCGGCATGGAAGTCACCAGCTACGAGTCGGCGGAAATCGATCCCTTCAACTAAGGGATCGGCGCCCTCACGGGCCCGTGTCACCAAGCCCCATCACCACCAACCAGGAGAAACGTCATGACGTGGTCTGCCCCCATCGTTCAGGAAGTGTGCGTCGGCATGGAAGTCACCAGCTACGAGTCGGCTGAGATCGACACCTTCAACTAAGTCGATCGCAACTAATTCGATCGCTCCCTGAGCGGTTAAACGGGGCGGCATTCCAGCGGGAATGCCGCCTTTTTCGTGCTCGCTCGGTTTCGGTGGCCGGCCATTTCAAAATTTCCCGAACCGTTCCGGCAAGAACTCTGCTAGAACCGACACTTCGGCTCATGAGATAGGGACACGTTCGGGTCCCTGCGGTGAACTCGTCATTCGAGAGAAACACCCCATGACCCACGAGATGCCACAGATGGAATTCTCGGACCTGACCGGACGGGCGACCCAGAACGGCATCACGGTGACCGTGAACGTCTATCGTTTCGCCGGCACGCAGGATCCGTGGACCCTCGAAGTCATCGATCAGACAGGGTGGTCGACCGTCTGGGGCATCACCTTCGCCTCCGACGAAGAGGCCCTCGACGCCTTCATCGAGGCCATCGAGGACGGCGACGGCATGCGCGCGTTCCTCGAACCGCCGCCGACCTTGCACTGACGCAACCCGACATCCGCCCTCCGCCGCGGCACGCAGCGAGCGATGCGGTGGGTCGCGGTGTTGCCGTGCCCCTCGCGCCGACCCTCGGGGGCGAGCACGCCGACGACCATTCCGGTCACCACCGAAGACGCGTGAGCCCCGCATGGAACATCGCAGGGCGGAATGCCCTGTCTATGCGGTGGGCTCACATCCCGTCACATCCCACAGAAAGCGGATCCATCATGAACAAACCCGACATGCTCGCCGAGAACGTCTCGATCGCGGATCTCGCCGGGCGGAAAGCGGACCGCTTCGAATATCTGAAGGGCGTCTACCTCAACATGGTCCCCGACCAGACCCGCAACCCGACCCTGCGCGTTCGCCTGAGCCGGCTCGGATCGGCCGTCCAGCCGGCCTACCGGATCGAGTGCGACGATACCGATGGCCAGACCGTCATCATGGGGTTCTATCAGGGCGACAAGCACAAGCCGCTTCCGAAGAGGCTGCACGATTGTGACGGACCGACCTGGAGCAGCGAGACCATGAGCTACGTCGACCTCCGCACGCTGCACAACAGCCACATCGGGGCATGAGCCGTCCATGATCGAGTTCTTCGACAGGCACGGCAGCGAGGCGGCGTACTGCCTCGACGGACACTCCCTCTACCTGTGGAGCGGCCGGGCCGCGGCCGTCATCCATGACGACAAGGTCTACGCCTATGACGGGCGCTTCATCGGCTGGGCGGACCGGGGCTGGATCTCGGACGAGGACGGCGCCTGCCTCCTCTTCGAACGGGACGCGGTGGGGGGCCCTCACAAACCCCAGCGGCAGGTGAAGACGACGCCCGGTCCGAGGGGCACGAAGCCCGCGCGGGCCGAATTGCGGCAGGCCCCGTCGCATCCCGCTTCCTCCACGGCCTGGTCCCATCGCGTCTTCTCCGACCTGCTCTGACCCGCAACCGCACCCGTTCGCACGATAGGACATCCCCATGACACCGACGAAGAAGCTGGCCCGCGTCCTCACCGACGAGACGGACGGAGGCTATCGCCTGACCATCGAGACCGTGGACGGCGAGATCTTCCGTGTCCTCGCCACGGAAGATCAGGTGAACGACCTCATCGACGAACTCGATGAGCTGATCGGGGACGATGCCGACGAGAAGCCCCCTCTCACCGAGGAGGAAGAGCATGTCGGCGAGGAGCAGCCCTCCTAAGAGTGCCTCACAAAACTTCCGGTCACGGTCGGCTCTCTCTCCGAGCACGGCGGCGCAGCGGGAGTTTTGTGAGAGACACTAAGGCTGGGCCGGCCGTCTCGATGTTTCGGGACGGCCCCCGCTCGCTCTCGCCTGTTGATGACGACCGGGTCGGCGGGGTGTCGAACGTCTCACAGGATGCGGTCCCTGTACGGCGTCGGGGCCACCCAACAGGTGTCCCGTCGGCCGAACACACGATACCGGTGACGGGCGACGAAGCGGTAGACCGGGTCGCGGATCGCGCCGGGCACGAGCCGGAACACCCGGACGAGCCCCCAGGGAAAGCCGAGCCTCTCGTAGATGCTGAGGACGGCGTCGCTGTCTCGACGCATCCGGTCTCCCTCCACGACGAGGAGGCTGGCCGGATCGCCCGGATCCATCCCGTGTCTGCGGCAGAGGGATTGCCCAATCTCGCCCTGCATGGAGGCAAGACGAAACACGGCCTTGCGGTCTCGCTTCAGGACGAACCGGGCATTGGCCGAACACAGGACGCATTCGGCATCGAACAGGATGATCGGGCCGGTGGAGGGCTTTGCCGAGCGGTACGCGGTCATCCGGCGATCATAGCCGGTTTCTGCGGCCCCGGAGACACGCGTCCCGAAGCGTCGGCCGCTTGCACATTCGTCATCGAAAACGGGCCGTCGCCCTTGCGGAGTTCGGAACGGAGACCGGGCCTCGGATTTTTGGCAATGAGACCGGGCCGTGAACGGCAGGAGGCCGGATGGTTCTTCGCCATCCGGCCTCCTGCCGTTCACGGCCGTGGCTCGACGCCGCCGCCGGCCTTGGCGCCCGTGGACCGGCCGCCCCGTCCGAGACCTGCGCCCGACCGCGCTGGATCGGATAGAGCGCTCTAGAGGCGGTAGCGGATCTGGTCGGTCCAGAAGCGTTCGAGGCGGCCGAGGGCGACGTTGAGGCGTCCGAAATCGTCGTCGGAGATGCCGCCGATCGGCTGGATGGTGCGGGCGTGCTTGTCGTAGAGGCCCTGGATGATGTCGTGGATCGTCCGGCCCTTGTCGGTGAGGCTGATGCGCACCGAGCGCCGGTCGGTCTTCGAGCGGGCATGGTGGAGGTAGCCGGCCTCCACGAGCTTCTTCACGTTGTAGGAGACGTTGGAGCCGAGATAGTACCCCTTGGTCCGCAATTCGCTGGCCGTCAGCTCCTTGTCGCCGATGTTGTAGAGCAGCAGGGCCTGGACGCTGTTGACGTCCTCGCGGCCGCGACGCTCGAACTCGTCCTTGATCACGTCGAGGAGGCGGCGGTGGAGACGCTCCACGAGGTGCAGCGCCTCGAGGTAGGAACCATGCGCCGGGCTGGTCTCGGCGGAAGTATTGCTCTCGATCACCTTGGCGGACTGGGACTTCATCGGGATGCCTCGTCAGGGTTCTTGGGTCGGGCGCCGTTGTGTTCGGTACCGCTTATGAAGCCAATCTACGAGTCACGGATGAAAGACGGTTTAAGCGATACGATGAATTTGCAATTTACCTCTGTCGGTAAATGCAAAATGAAAGTAATTCAGTAAGGTGTTGTTTACCTGACCTCGCGTGCCGCAGCCCAAGACAAAGCGAAATAGATCACAATAATACCACCGAGCATTCCCAGCGCCGGGATCGACGTCGGCAGCAGATGCGGCGTCAGGATCGCCAGGGTGACGGCACTCGTGGCGGCCAACAACCAGACCACACCGCCCCAGGCGCTGGTGAGCCACATCCCGATCGCCGCCATGAAGTCGATCACGGCGAAGTAGACGATGACGGTCTGGCGGCCGAGCGATTCGGCTTCGAACGGGCGCGCTCCGGGAAAGACATCGAGGATCGTCGCCCAGGTCGAGACGCCCTTAAGCAGCCAGACCATTGCCGTGAGGCGCATGAACCAGACCAGGACCACGTCCCACCCCGTCTGCTGCACACGCGGCGACCGCTCGATGCGGTCGCCGGCCATGTCGCTGGCGCGCCCGCGGCCGTCCCGCGTCGCGCCGACCTTGGTCAGTCCCCTCATGACGAGATCCTTTCCGAGCCATCAAATCTCGGCGCGTCGCCGTCGGGCAGAGCGGTGAAGGCCTCGGCGATCCCGGCCGGGTCGACCTCGGCCAGGGTGGCGGGCCGCCAGTCCGGGCGGTTGTCCTTGTCCACCAGCACGGCACGGACCCCTTCGTGGAAGTCGTGCCAGTGCATGGCGCGCCGGGCGAGGCGATACTCCGCCTGCATCGCCTCGGCGAAACTCATCGCGACGCCCCGCTTCATCTGTTCGTGGGCGATGGAGAGGGAATGCGGGGAGCGCGTGCGCATCAGCGCGGCGGTCTCCGCGGCGAAGGGCGACCCGTCCGCGTCGAGCCGCGCGAGGATCCCGGCGACGCTGTCGGCGGAGAAACAGGCCTCGATCGTGGCGCCATGGGCCGTGATCGGCCCGACCTCCGGACGAGCGGTCGCGTGGCGGTCGAGAGCCGGTTCGATGGCGCCGCCACCGGCGAGGTCATCCGTGATGGCGTCGAAAGTCTCCGCCGCCGCATGGTGGGTGGCGAGCCCGAGAGCGAGGCCGTCGCCGGCACCGATCCGGGCGCCGGTCAGGGCCAGATAGACCCCTGCGCGACCGGGCAGACGCGGCAGCGCGTGGGTCATGCCCACATCGGGGAAAAACCCGATTCCCACTTCCGGCATCGCCAGGCTGTAGCGCTCCGAGGCGACTCGATGGCTCCCGTGCAGGGACAGACCGACGCCGCCGCCCATGACGATCCCCTCGATCAGGGCGATGTAGGGTTTCGCATAGCGCTTCACATAGGCGTTGAGGTGGTACTCCGCGAGCCAGAACCGCCTGACCTCGTCGTCCAGCCCACGGCGGGCGAGGTCGTAGATCTGGCGGATGTCGCCGCCGGCGCAGAAGGCCCGGCCGCCCCGGCCGCGCACGACCACGCGGGTGATCGCGTCGTCCCGCTCCCATTCCGAAAGGACGCGATACATCGCCGTCGACATGGAGACGGTGAGCGCGTTCAAGGATTTGGGCCGGTTCAGGGTGATCAGGCCGGCATGGCCACGCCGCTCGAACAGGATCTCCGGCTCGTCTGCGCCTGTCATCCGTCGTCTCCGATTGGGGGCTGCCTCACCCTCGGGGCTCGCGGGGGTCCGCGCCTGCGCGCCGGTTCCCCCATGCTCGCAGGGTCGCTTAGACGAACTCTCTTCCGGCCCGTCAACATGGCCCGTCGGCCGGGGGGCGGCGATCGGCCCGGGTTTCGAAGAGTTTTGGGGATGTGTTAGGCCGGCCCCGATGCGCCCGCGACGGGCATTCGAGACGTAGCGATCATGACCGAAGCGACCCCGACCCCGCGTCCCCTCGCCATCGAGACCGCCAAGGCGAGTTCCGCCGCATCGCTGAGCATCACGCAGCGCCCCCGACGCAACCGCAAGGCGGAGTGGTCGCGCCGCCTCGTGCGCGAAAATACCCTGACGGTGGATGACCTCATCTGGCCGCTCTTCGTCATCGAGGGGACCGGCCGGCGCGAGCCCATCGCCTCGATGCCGGGGGTGGAGCGCCTGAGCGTGGACGAGATCGTCCGCGACGCGGAGCGCGCGGCCCGGCTCGGCATCCCGGCCATCTCGTTCTTTCCCTATACCGAAGCGTCGCTTCGCGACCCGACCGGATCGGAATCCCTCAACTCCGACAACCTCGTCTGCCGCGCCGTGCGGGCGGTGAAGAAGGCGGTGCCGGAGATCGGCGTGATGACCGACGTCGCCCTCGACCCCTATACCAGCCACGGCCATGACGGACTGATCGAGGACGGCGCCATCCTCAACGACGAGACGGTGGCGCTCCTCGTGGAGCAGAGCCTGATCCAGGCCGAGGCGGGCACCGACATCATCGCCCCCTCCGACATGATGGACGGCCGCGTCGGCGCGATCCGCGCCGGCCTCGACAAGGCCGGTTTCCGCGACGTCCAGATCATGGCCTATGCGGCCAAGTATGCGAGCGCCTTCTACGGCCCGTTCCGCGACGCCATCGGCACCTCCGCCGCCCTGGTGGGCGACAAGCGGACCTACCAGATGGATCCGGGCAATTCGGACGAAGCCCTCAGGGAAGTCGCCCTCGACCTCGAGGAGGGCGCGGATTCGGTGATGGTGAAACCGGGCCTGCCCTATCTCGACATCATCCGCCGGGTGAAGGACGAGTTCGGCGTGCCGACCTTCGCCTACCAGGTCTCCGGGGAGTACGCGATGATCGAGGCCGCCGCCCTCAACGGCTGGCTCGACGGCACCCGCGCCATGACCGAAAGCCTCCTCGCCTTCAAGCGCGCGGGCGCCGACGGCATCCTGACCTACTACGCGCCACGGGTGGCCGAGCGCCTGCGCGACGGCATCTGAGATGCCCCCGCGGGCGGCTCGCGCCCCCGTTGCGCTCCTGCCGATCGTCATCGTCTGCGTCCTGGCGGGCTGCGACAGCTCCGTCGACCGGCTGCGGATCACCACCTGCCGGCGGACGCTCCCCGCGCTGGTCGCATCCGACCTCTCGCCCCGCCTGCTCCATGTGGGCCGCGGATCGGCACCCGACAGCGTACGCGTCGATTACGCCCTGGGCCAACGCCAGCACCGCATCGACTGCCTGTTCGACGGCGGCGCGGGACTCATCGGCCTCCGCCTGGACCACAAGGCGGTGTCGGGCGGAGCGCTTTTCATGCTTAAGAAATACTATCTCGAGACATTAGATTCCGAAGCAAACGATCCCGCGCCGCCGCGTTAGGCATTCGCGCGGCCTTGGCATTCATATTGCTTGGGTTTGTTTCGGCAGGCGAACGGATCGTCTCTGACGATCCTCTCTCACATCGTTCCCCTGCTGACCTGCAACAACCATCCACCTTGACTCGATATAAAGAATACCAAGCGTCAAGCTTGGTCTGTCCATCCCGAGGATACGATGTCGACAAAACTGAACGAGGTAGATCAGCCGGCCGACAGCCTCTCGATGCTCGTGGAGACATCGACCCAGCAGTTGAAGTCTCTCACTCATCGGAGCGTCGGATCGATCAAGTCCATCACGCGGCGCATGAATCTGCTGGCCCTGAACGCCCTCATCGAGGCCGCTCATGCAGGCGAGCGAGGAGCCGGCTTCTCCGTCGTCGCCAATGAGGTCCGCAGCGTTGCAAGCGAGATCGAGGGTCTCGTCTCGGGCCTCGGCAACGCCCTGGGCGACGGCGTCGACAGCCTGACCCAGGCGGTGGAGCATCTCGCCAGCGAGAGCCGGTCCGCGCGCTGCATCGATCTCGCCCTCAACGCCGTCGAGATCATCGACCGGAACCTCTACGAGCGGACATGCGACGTGAGATGGTGGGCGACCGATGCCGCGGTCGTCGAATGCGCCCTCGCCCCGACCGAGGCGGCCCGGAACCACGCCTCGCACCGGTTGGGCGTCATCCTCTCCGCCTACACGGTGTATCTCGATCTCTGGCTGTGCAGCCGCGACGGCAAGGTCATCGCCAATGGCCGGCCCAACCGGTTCGATGTCGTCGGCCAGGATGTGAGCCAGGAGCCGTGGTTCGCCCGCGCAAAGCCGCTGGCCTCCGGCGACGACTTCGCGGTGGCCAACGTGGCGCGGGTCGCCGCCCTCAACGGCTCGCAGAGCGCCACCTATGTGGCCTCCGTGCGGGAGGGCGGCGAGACGAACGGCCGGCCCATCGGCTTTCTGGCGATCCATTTCGATTGGGAGCCGCAGGCGCGCACCATCGTCGAAGGTGTCCGCCTCGCGCCGGCGGAGCGGGCCCACAGCCGCGTCATGCTGCTCGATGCCGAGAACCGCATCCTTGCCTGTTCCAAGGGCAACGGCCTCCTTACCGAGCGCTATCCCCTCCGCACGGATGGACGGAGCCAGGGAAGCTACATCGATGCAGCGGGGCGCCTCGTCGCCTTCCACGAGACGCCGGGCTACGAGACCTATCGCGGGCTCGGCTGGCGCGGCGTGATCGAGCAATCCGCCTGACCGCGAACCCAGCGTGGCCCGTGTGACCTTGAGCGAAGGCATGGGCCCTCCCATGTCTTCCCGTGAAGGAGAATCGTCTCCCCTCTCAAAGGCTACCGGCCATGCTCAACACGCCCCCAGGCTACGACCCCGCCGGCTATGCCGAGCGCTACGGGACAGGGCTCCCGAACGCCCTCCCGGTCCCCTCCGTCCGGGCGAGCCTCGGGGCGCGCTTCGTCGCCTATCTCCTCGACATCCTCTTCATCCTCGGCTTCACCGCCCTCCTCACCTTGGCGATCACGGTGCTCGGGGTGCTGACCTTCGGGCTCGGCTGGACCCTGTTCGCGATCCTTCCCGCCAGCGGCATCCTCTACAGCGCGGTGACGGTGGGCGGCGCCGCCCAGAGCACCTGGGGCATGCGGATGATGGGCCTGCGCGTGGTGTCCCCGGCGAGTGGCCTGCGGGTGGATTTCATCACTGCCGCCATCCACGCCCTGCTGTTCTACGTCGCCATCTCGACGTTCCTGCTGTGGTTCGTCGATATCCTGTTCGGGCTCATGAGGTCGGACCGGCGCCTGGGCCATGACGTGCTGGTCGGCCTCGCGGTGGTGCGGGTCTGAACCCGCCGGGGCGAAGTCCGGGCGAGACTTCGCCTCTACCGCGACAGGGAGGGAGGCCGGGGAATGCCGAGGTCTCCCCCGTTGCTCGAGAGAGCGGCGTCGCTCTGGTGGGCCTGCGTCTTCCGATCGGGACGCTTGTCGAAGCGCCGCCATACGGTGAGGGCCGACAGCACGTAGTTGCAGGCGGCGCCGATGAGAATGCCCGCGCCCGTAGCCAGCCACCAGATGCCGGTGCCCGTGTAGACGAGGTGGGCGACGAGGATATTGTTGAACGCGCCGCAGGAGCAGGACAGGCAGAAGACCGCGAGCCCGCGCAGGAGGTCGGCGCCGACGATCCGCTGATCCCGATAGGTCAGGATGTTGTTGAGGAAGAAGTTGGCCGTCATCGCCCCGAGCGTGGCGATGGTCTGGGACGTCAGGAAATCGTCGTTGAGGGCGTGGAGCATCAGCCCCAGCAGCGACAGGTGGACGATGACACCGAGGCCTCCGACGAGGGCGAAGGAGACGAACCGGGTCGGAAGCACGCCGAAGGCCGATTTCGCGATGAGAAGGACCGCGAAATCGAAGAGGACCCTCTCGTCGAGCTTGCTCTCCCCGGTCAGCCGGGGGCCGAAGACATAGGGGACTTCCCCGATCTTCAGCGACCGGCCGCCCTGGGCCAGGATATCCGCGAGGAGCTTGAAGCCGTCGCGGCTCAGGCGCGGCGCGGCCTTCACCAGAATGCTCCGGCGCATGAGGAAGAAGCCGCTCATGGGATCGCTGGTCTGAACCCGGAGAAGGGCTCGCACCAGCCGGTTTCCGGCATTGCTCAGGGCTTTGCGCACGGAGGAGAAGGCCGCCACGTCGGGGTCGTCGAGGTAGCGGCTGGCGATGACGACGTCGCACTCGGTCGAGGTCATCAGATCGAGCATCGGCGTCAGCGTCGCCGGTTCGTGCTGCAGGTCCGCATCCATGACGGCGACGAGTTCGGAACGCGCCGCCAGCATCCCCTCGATACAGGCTCCCGCGAGCCCCCGCCGACCGGTCCGGGTGATGAGCCTGATCCGTGGATCGCTCCGCGCCAGATCTTCGACGACGGCGGATGTTCCATCGGGCGAGTCGTCGTCGACGACGATCACCTCGAAACGGAGCGGCGCGAGCGCCGAGGCGATCCGGCCGCAGATGACGGCGATGTTGTCCCGCTCGTTGAATGTCGGGATGACGACCGTGAGGAGGGGCTGATCCGCTTCGGGATCGGACGGTGCCTGGGCAGGGGGAAGCGTCACTGGCGGCCTTTCGCGCCGATCCTGGGCTTCGGCCAGGTCCCATCGAAATGGGTCGCCCGGACGATCCTGAGATCGTGCATCTTGCGCCCGTGGAAATTCAGGCGGATGGGCGCATCTTCCGAGAAGGTCTCGAAATGCCCGTCGAGATTATATCCCACCGCATCGAGGTTGGCATACCTGTCTATGATGACGGCATCCATGCCGCGGAATTTCGCGGCATCGGCGAGATAGGTGAAGTGGATGTTGTCGCCTGCGAGGCACAGCCCGCGGAACTTGTCCCTCACGGCATAGAACGCCTTGGCGCAATCCTCCCAGCGGGTCGCGGCGATGAAGGTGCGCGCGGGATCGAACCCGCGAGCCGTCAGCGCGCTAGGAAGATCGTCCCAGTCGTAGAGTTCCAGCAGGATCGGATCCTGCGACCGGAAGGCCTTGGCCGGTGCGACCCGCTCGGCCCAGCCGGTGACGACGTGGGCCATGAGCAGACCGACCACCAGGATCGTCGTCGCGGCCAGGGTGGCGAGCCAGCGCCGTGCGGCGTCCGGCCGGTGGGAGGCGAGGCCATCCGCCCAGACGCCGACGAGGGGCAGCAGCGGAAGATAGCCCATGGAGGCCCAGTGATAGCCCCGCAGGGGGTGGCTGCTCCAGACCATGACGCCGAATATGAATGCGAGCACGGGCGCGGACATGCAGGCCAGGAGCCAGGGCCCCTCCTGCCTCGGCCCGTGTCGAAGGCCGCGATACAGCATGTAGAGGGCCGGGCCGAAGACGAGGGGATGGACGATCAAGACCTGCGTCAGGGTCCAGCGGAACGCCCGCGTCAGGTTGATGCTGCCGTCCCCACCGGCGCGGGCACCCTGATACAGGAAGGAGACCCAGCCGTGCTCCGCGTTCCAGATGATGACCGGGAGGAGCGGCACCAGCAGGACGACGAGGCCGAGATAGGTGGCAGGGCGCAGGAGCCAGGCCCTCCCCTCGGCCCGGCTCGCCACGGCGACGAGCAGTCCCGGCACCAGGAGGACGGCGAGATATTTGGACGCGAGGGCGCATCCGAACAGGAAGGCGCAGACGTACCAGACCCTGTTGTCGCGAACGCGCGAGGCGGCGAAGTCGATATGGAGGAAGGTCAGGAGGGCCGCGAGAATGAAGACGGTCATCGGCCCGTTGGTCTGGGCCAGGCTCCCGTCCGAAAGTCCGAGAAGAGGTGACAGCAGATAGGCGCAGACCGCGTAGAACCCCGCACGGGAATGGAAGAGACGCGTCGTGATCCGATAGATCAGCCAGCCCGATATCACCGACATCATGAGGAACGGCAGGCGCACGACCAGGGCGTCGTCGGAGCCGAACAGGCGCGTGACGCCCGCGATCGTCCACCATGTCAGCGGCGGCTGGTCGAAGAACGAGAGCGACGGCTGCCTCGCGACGACCGCGCCATAGGTTTCCATGAAGCTGAGGTCGAGAAACCGCACCGCCACGAGCCGGACCAGGAAAGAGGCGATGAGGACGGCGAGGACACGACGGGTGTCATCCGCCGATCCGGCTTCCTCCCGCGAGGGACCGGCCCCGATGTCACTCGACCGGTCGGAGCGCGGCATCGATGTTTCGAGAGCGTTGATGAGACGATTTCCCTATCCGGTCCTGAAACATCGGGTCAACCTCGGCACCGGTCAGTGCCGACGATCCCGTCATGCCGCCTCACGTATCCGGCCCACCGCCGGAAGGCGGCGGGCACCATGCTCGCGCGAACTTTGCCGGCGTGTTTCCGCCCGTCATCGATGACCGCCCCGCGACAACGGGTGCATTCATCCTGAATTGGGTCGGAAACGCGACCGGTCCCCCTATGGCGGCCTTGATACGGGCCGCAGCCCTGCCATGCCAGTCGCCCTCGTGAAAATCGGGCGCCGGGGCGCTCACCCACTTGAGCGCCGCCACGGGGCGGGTACACTCGCCCCGTGCGGGGAACGCTCCCGCCGGCCCCGAGGTCAGCTGCAAGCGTGACGAGCCATCCCCGCGACACACCGCAATTCTATCTGACGGCGCCTTCGCCGTGCCCTTACCTGCCGGGGCAGGAGGAACGGAAGGTGTTCACCCATCTCGTGGGGCGGCGCGCCCGTGACCTCAACGAGATCCTCACACAGGGCGGCTTCCGGCGCTCGCAGACCATTGCCTATCGCCCCGCCTGCGAGACCTGCCGGGCCTGCATCTCGGTGCGGGTGGTGGTGGCGGATTTCCTGCCTTCGGCGAGCCATCGCCGCATCCTCCAGCGAAACGCGGATCTCATCGGCAATCCCGAGCCCAATCGCCCGGCCTCGGAGCAATACGCCCTGTTTCGCCGCTACCTCGACGCGCGCCATGGCGATGGCGGCATGGTCGACATGACCGTGCTCGACTACGCCATGATGATCGAGGACAGCCATGTGGACACCCATCTCGTGGCCTATCGCCGGCGCGGTCCCGATACGGCGATCAACGGGCGGGGCACCGGGCCGACCATGGCCCTCTGCCTGACGGACGTGCTCTCCGACGGCCTGTCGATGGTCTATTCGTTCTACGATCCGGCGGAGGCCCAGCGTTCGCTCGGGACCTTCATGATCCTCGACCATATCCGCCGGGCCGCCTCCCTCGGCCTGCCGTATCTCTATCTCGGCTATTGGGTCGATGGCTCGCGCAAGATGGACTACAAGGCCCGCTTCCGCCCCCAGGAGCGCCTGATGGGACCGGGCTGGCAGCGGGTGGAATAGTCCGCCGCAACGGCGTCGCGGCGAGCCCTGCCTCACGACTCGGCCATGACCCGAGCGCCAACGATCCCCGGCCCGACAGGCCCTGGCGCCATCGGCGTCGCGGACCTGGCTCCGCGTCTCGACGCCCGAGGCCGAGCGGCGATCGGGCGCCGGCGCCGGGTTCACGCCCCGACGCCGCGGGTCGACGGGAATGGATCCCATGGCACGGCGCGCCTCCGCGTTGAGCGCAGGCCCCGCCCATGCTAGGCGCCAGCCTCGTTGTCCCGATCCGTCCGACCCGAGGCGCCCGTATGATTGCCCGCTATAGCCGCCCCGAGATGACGGCGATCTGGTCTCCCGAGAGCCGCTTCCGCATCTGGTTCGAGATCGAGGCCCACGCCACCACGGCGCTGGCCGAGATCGGCGTGGTGCCGAAGGAGGCCGCCGCCACGATCTGGGACAAGGGCCGCGACGCGGTGTTCGACGTCGCCCGCATCGACGCCATCGAGGCGGTCACCAAGCACGACGTCATCGCCTTCCTGACGCATCTCGCCGAGATCGTCGGTCCCGATGCGCGGTTCGTGCACCAGGGCATGACCTCGTCGGACGTCCTCGACACCTGCTTCAACGTCCAGCTCGTCCGGGCCGCCGACATCCTGATCAAGGATGTCGATGCGCTTCTCGCCGCGATCAAGCGCCGGGCGTTCGAGCACAAGCTCACCCCGACCATCGGCCGCTCGCACGGCATCCATGCCGAGCCGGTGACCTTCGGCCTGAAGCTCGCGCAGGCCTATGCCGAGTTCGAGCGCGCCCGCGCCCGTCTCGTCGCCGCCCGCGAGGAGGTCGCCACCTGCGCGATCTCCGGCGCCGTCGGCACCTTCGCCAATATCGACCCCCGCGTGGAAGAGCATGTCGCCAGGGCGATGGGCCTCACGCCCGAGCCGGTCTCGACGCAGGTCATTCCCCGCGACCGCCACGCCATGTTCTTCGCCACCCTGGGCGTCGTCGCCAGCTCGGTGGAGCGTCTCTCCATCGAGGTGCGCCACCTGCAGCGCACGGAGGTGCTGGAAGCGGAAGAGTTCTTCTCCGAGGGCCAGAAGGGCTCGTCGGCCATGCCGCACAAGCGCAACCCCGTCCTCACCGAGAACCTCACCGGGCTTGCCCGCATGGTGCGCTCCTTCGCGCTGCCCGCCATGGAGAACGTGGCCCTCTGGCACGAACGCGACATCTCGCATTCCTCGGTGGAGCGCATGATCGGCCCCGACGCGACGGTGACCCTCGACTTCGCCCTGGCGCGGCTGACCGGCGTGATCGACAAGCTGCTGATCTATCCCGAGCAGATGCAGCGCAACCTCGACAAGCTCGGCGGCCTCGTCCACTCGCAGCGGGTGCTTCTGGCCCTCACGCAGGCGGGCGTGTCCCGCGAGGACGCCTATCGCCTGGTCCAGCGCAACGCCATGCCGGTCTGGCGCGGCGAAGGCGACTTCCTCACCCTGCTGAAGGCCGATACGGACGTCACCGCGTCCCTCAGCCCGGAGCAGATCGAGGAGTGCTTCGATCTCGGCTATCATTTCAAGCACGTGGACACGATTTTTTCGCGCGTCTTCGGTACGGCCTGATCGTCAATCGTACCCGACGTGGCGATCCGCGGAGCACGCTTCGTGCTTCGCGGATCGCGTGGCGGCGAGGCCGCCGTATCTGTCCGGAGAAGAGGAAGTTCGATGTCGCGCATCGTCTACGTCAACGGCGAGTTCGTACCCTTCGAGGCCGCCACCGTGTCGATCATGGACCGGGGCTTCCTGTTCGCGGACGGCATCTACGAGGTGTCGGCCGTCCTCGGCGGCCGGCTCGTGGACAACGCGGCGCATCTGGCCCGGCTTGACCGGTCCCTGGGCGAGATCGGGATCCGCAACCCCCACTCCACCGAAGACTGGATCCGGCTCGAGACCGAACTGGTCCGCCGCAACGGCGTCGACGAGGGACTCGTCTACATGCAGGTGACGCGGGGCGCCTACGAGCGGGATTTCGCTTTCCCGCCGGCCGAGACCGAACCCACCGTGGTGATGTTCACGCAGGCCAAGACCGTGGCCAAGAACCCGCTGGCGGAGCGCGGCGCCAAGGTCATCACCGTCCCCGACATCCGCTGGAAGCGGCGCGACATCAAGTCGGTGGCGCTCCTCGCCCAGGTTCTGGCCAAGCAGGAGGCGGCCAGGGCCGGCGTCGCCGAGGCCTGGATGGTGGAGGACGGTTTCGTCACCGAAGGCTCCTCTTCGACCGCCTTCATCATCACCGGCGGAAAGGTGGTCACCCGCCCGCTCTCCACCGCCCTGCTGCCCGGCATCACGCGCCTCGCCGTCATGCGCCTCGCCGAGGAAGCCGGACTGACGATCGAGGAGCGGCTCTTCTCCGTGGAGGAGGCGTTCGCAGCGGAAGAGGCCTTCTACACGAGCGCGTCCGCCTTCGTGATGCCCGTCATCGATATCGACGGGCGCACATTGGGAGATGGCACGCCGGGGGCGCTGACGAAGCGTCTGCGCGCGTTGTACCTCGAGATGGCCGGGGCCTGAGCGGGTTTTAGCGAAAGCGGCCACCGGTTCTGCGGCCCGGAACCGGCGACACTTCAAGGGCCGACTCGAACCTCGCTCAGGGGCGAGCCGATCCGATCGGCCATCCGGCGGCACGGCAGGAACTGCATCGCCGCCGGAGCGGTTTGTCTCCCGACTTCCTGGGGGACATCGATGCCGACACCGTTCCGTCACGCCGCCTTGCTCGCTTTCGCCCTGACGGCAACGGGTGCCTATGCCCAGTCGCCCGATGCACCGCTGAAAGGGCGCGATACCTCCCCGAACATCCCGCCCTCGACGGAGACGGTGCCGGAGAAGGTGCGTCCGTCCGAGGACGGAACCGGCGGCTCGACCCTGAGCGACAAGCTCGAGAAGAACGACGGCGTCATCACGCCGCCCGGCGATTCCGCCCCGGGCCTGGTGGTCAAGCCTCCCGAGACCGGGAACAGCGGCATGCCGGTGATCAAGCCGGGCCAGTTGCCGGGCCGCGAACCGGGCACCGAAGCGCGGTAAGGCTCGGATGCTCCCAAGCGTTCGCGCCCGGTTTGCTTGATTTCCTGCGAGGGATCGCGGAAAGACCCCGGAGATGCGTGTCGGCTCGCCCTTGCGGCGGGGCGTTTCCACGCGGGCACCGGACAGGTTGAAGTGAATGGCGAACGTCGTCGTCGTGGGCGCCCAATGGGGCGACGAAGGCAAGGGTAAGATCGTCGACTGGCTCTCGGAGCAGGCCGACGTGGTGGTCCGTTTCCAGGGCGGCCACAATGCCGGGCATACCCTGGTCATCGATGGCGTGACCTACAAGCTGGCCCTGCTCCCGTCCGGCGTCGTCCGCGGCGGCAAGCTGTCGGTGATCGGCAACGGTGTCGTCGTCGATCCCTGGCACCTCGTGGACGAGATCGCCCGGCTCCAGGCCCAGGGCGTCGAGATCTCGCCCAAGACCCTGCGCATCGCAGACAACGCCACGCTGATCCTGCCGCTGCACCGGGAACTCGACCACTTTCGCGAGACCTCGAATGCCGGCCTCAAGATCGGCACGACCAAGCGCGGCATCGGCCCGGCCTACGAGGACAAGGTCGGCCGCCGCGCCATCCGCGTGGTCGATCTGGCCGACGAGAGCACCCTGGAATCGAAGATCGAGCGGGTGCTCACCCACCACAACGCCCTGCGCCGGGGCCTCGGGATCGACGAAGTCGATGCCGGCGCGTTGCTCGCGGAGTTGAAGGCGATCGCGCCGACGATCCTGCCCTATGCCACCACCGTGTGGAAGCTCCTCGACGACGAGCGCCGGGCGGGCAAGCGCATCCTGTTCGAGGGCGCGCAGGGTGCCCTGCTCGACGTCGATCATGGCACCTACCCGTTCGTGACCTCGTCAAACATCGTCGCCGCCCAGGCCGCCACCGGCTCCGGCATGGGGCCGTCGGCGATCGGTTACGTGCTCGGCATCGCCAAGGCCTATACGACCCGCGTCGGCGAGGGTCCCTTCCCCACCGAACTCTTCGACGAGATCGGCGAGACGATCGGCGCCAAGGGGCGCGAGTTCGGCGTCAATACTGGACGCAAGCGCCGCTGCGGCTGGTTCGACGCCGTACTGGTGCGCCAGACCGTACGGACCTCCGGCATCGACGGGATCGCCCTGACCAAGCTCGACATCCTCGACGGGTTCGACGAGATCAAGGTTTGCACCGGCTACCGCCTCGATGGACAGGTGCTCGATCACCTGCCCGCCAACCAGGCCGCGCAGGCCAAGGTCGAGCCGATCTACGAGACGATCGAGGGCTGGTCCGGCACCACCGCCGGAGCGCGCTCCTGGGCCGATCTTCCCGCTCAGGCGATCAAGTACGTGCGCCGGATCGAGGAACTGATCGGAGCACCGGTGGCACTGCTGTCGACGTCGCCGGAGCGCAACGACACCATCCTGATGCACAATCCCTTCGAGGATTGAGCGTCCGGCCAACGATCGTGCCCGCCGGTTCCTCCATGGCGACCGGCGGACGAATTCCAGGGGATGAGGCGCCGTGCGGGTGGATGGTGCCTCGTCCGGAGGGCGGACATCGCGGATGATGCGGACGTCCTCGCCCAGGGGTGTTCCACTCCTGCCGTGAGAAAAGGGGCGGCCTGCCGGCCGGCCCGTATAGGGCGGACCGAGGTTCGATGGCCGACTATTACCCCTTGCTGGCACGAGCGCTCCAAGCGATGCCGGACCGTTCCCCGGCCTTGCGCAAGGCGGTCTACGACCGGGCCCGCGGCGCCCTGATCGGGCAGCTTCGCTCGCTCGAACCGCCCCTGTCCGAAGCCGATATCGACCTCGAGAGCAAAGCCCTCGAAACCGCGATCAGCAAGGTCGAGAGCGAGCATGGCGGGCCGCCCGCCGCCGTCGCCAACGATGTGGCGCCGCCGGATTTCGCCGTGCCGGAGGAGCGCGACACGCTGCCGGAAGCGGAGGCGCCCGATCGATCCGCCGACACCGCGCGAGGTCGCGTCGCCGAGCCTGCCCTACCGCCGGCCTTGGAGCCGAATCTCGGGATCCGCCCGTCCCGTCCGGATCGCCAGCCGGGGGCGCCGACGGAGGCGTCGGCACCCGAGCCGCTGCCGCCGACGCAGGACGGACCGGCTCCGGTCTCCAGGGAGGCCGCGCCGGTCCTGCCGATCAAGCCCCGGAAGGCGAAATCCGCCGACAAGGTGGCCGACAGGAAAGCCGCGCGGGAAGCCGCACGGAAGGCTTCGAGCGGTGAGGCCGCGAGCGACGCGCCCGAGCCGGAACCGGCCGCCGAGCCGATGCCCGAGCCGCCGGTCGCCGAACGCGAGACGATGCCCGCAGCGGGCGATGGCGCCAATGCACGCCATCGCCCTCGCATCGACGTGGTCGCCCCGCGCAAGGGCCGCCCTCGTCTGATCCGCAACGTCTTCGTGGGAAGCGTCCTGCTCATCGTCGTCGGGCTGATCGCGGTGGCGGCCTTCATGCTGCGCGACAAGCCCTCGGACCTGCAGCCCGGCAACACCGAGGCACAGGGAGAAGCGACCGAGTCCGGGGCCTCGAAATACGCCGACCGGATCGGCGGCGAGGCTCCCGCCTCCTCGGAACGACGCGATTCCTCCTCCCGGCAGACGCCGGCCGCGACGCCGGCCGATCCGACCAAGCCGCCGGCCCAACCCGACGTGGCGGTCGCGCAGCGCGCCGTTCTCTTCGAGGAGAACACGGCGGGAGGAAATGCCCAGCCGATCACCTTCCAGGGCATGGTGGTGTGGCGGCTGGAGGCAATGAACGGCGAGCAGGGTCAGCCGCTCGAGACCGTCATCCGGGGACGTTTGA
The DNA here is from genome assembly GCF_022829685.1 of Methylobacterium sp. E-045. Taxonomy (GTDB): domain Bacteria; phylum Pseudomonadota; class Alphaproteobacteria; order Rhizobiales; family Beijerinckiaceae; genus Methylobacterium. The sequence continues at coordinate 35,899 of NZ_JAKSYE010000076.1, read as the reverse complement.
CCTTCGCCGAGGCCGGCCTGTCCCTGGTGATGACCATCAGGCGGAATCTCGACCCCACCTTCCCCGCCTCCCACACCATCGAACTGGCCTTCACCACGACGAGTCCGGCCGGCGACACGCATTCGGTGCAGGATGTCGGCCTGCTGAGTGCGAAGGATGAGGAGGCAGGCCGCGGGTCGCCGGTCTCGGGCCTGCCGGTGCGCGTGAAGGAGAACCTGTTCCTGATCGGCTTGTCGTCGCTGCAGGCCGACGTGGACCGCAACACCGACCTCCTGGAGCACCGCAACTGGTTCGACCTGCCGATCAAGTTCGCCTCCGGGCCTCGCGGCGTACTGACCTTCGAGAAGGGCTCGTCGGGCAATCAGGTCATCCGCTCCGCCTTCGAGCAGTGGCGTCGGTAGAGCCGACAAGAAAAAAGCCGGTCCCGCATCAGCGGAACCGGCTCCTCCATCATCGATCTCAGAGGACGCGTCTCAGGCGTGGGCGGCAGCCCGCGGGGCCTCGCGGGTGGCGAGGTTACGCTTGACCGCCTCCTGGATCTTCTCGAACGCCCGCACCTCGATCTGGCGGACACGCTCGCGCGACACCCCGAACTCGCCCGACAGGTCTTCGAGGGTGATCGGGTCATCGGCGAGACGGCGAGCCTCGAAGATGCGGCGCTCGCGCGGGTTCAGGACCGACAGCGCGTCGCGCAGGGCGGTCAGACGGTTCTGGCCCTCTTCTTCACGAGCGAGCACGGTTTCCTGGCTCGGGCTGTTGTCCACCAGCCAATCCTGCCACTCCCCCTCCCCTTCCTCACGCAGCGGCGCGTTGAGGGAGGTATCGCCGGAGAGGCGGCGGTTCATGTCGATCACGTCCTGCTCGGGCACGCCGAGCTTGACCGCGATCTGAGCCACCTGATCCGGCTTGAGGTCTCCCTCGTCCAGGGCGGAAATCTTGCCCTTGGCCTTCCGGAGATTGAAGAACAGCTTCTTCTGGTTGGCGGTGGTGCCCATCTTCACCAGCGACCACGAGCGCAGGATGTATTCCTGGATCGCGGCCTTGATCCACCACATGGCATAGGTGGCCAGACGGAAGCCTTTGTCGGGCTCGAAGCGCTTGACGGCCTGCATCAGGCCGACATTGCCCTCGGACACGACCTCGCCGATCGGCAGGCCGTAGCCACGGTAGCCCATGGCGATCTTCGCCACGAGCCGCAGATGCGAGGTGACGAGCCGGTGCGCCGCATCGCGGTCGCCCTGTTCGCGCCAGCTCTTGGCCAGCGTGAACTCCTCGTTCGGCTCGAGCATCGGAAACTTGCGGATTTCATCGAGGTAGCGTGAAAGGCCACCCTCGGTGGCGAGCACGGGTAGTGCGCCTGCCATAGCCGTCTCTCCTTGAAAGGTCCCCCGAACGGGCGGACCAGAAACGAACCGTCGCTCCTCGAGCCGACCGTCCCACTCCCCGAGCCTACTCGGAAAGGAAACGGTGCGGTAGCGGTCCGTGACTCGACCATCGCCATCAACGCGCCAGCGAGCCGATTGCCCGAAGGTGGCACGAATGGCCGCGGCCCGGGGTGCGCCCGCACACCTGTTTGCCGGCGACCCTTGACAGCGACACCCCTGCAACAGGGACGGGGGTCGAGGGGTTCCCCCTGCCGTCACGGGTCCGCGCCCCCGCGCGCTCCCGCGTCCTCAGGACCGATCGTTCGCCTTCAGCGCTGCGATGAGGGACGCCATGTCCGGCGGGATCGGGCTCTCGAAGCGCAGGACCTCGCCGGTGCGGGGATGCTCGAACCCGAGAATCGCCGCATGGAGCGCCTGCCGGCCCAGGGCTTCCAGCTCGGCCCGCGCCGCCGGCCCCAGGCGCGCGGCCTTGGTCTTGAAGGCGTTGCCATAGACCGCATCGCCGAGAAGCGGATGGCCGCGATGGCTCAGATGGACGCGGATCTGGTGGGTCCGCCCGGTCTCCAGCCGGCACCGGACCAGGGCGACCTCGGTTCCGGCATCCAGGATGTCCTCGACGACGTAATGGGTGATCGCCGTGCGCCCTTCGCCCGGGCGCATGACCGCGATCTTCTCGCGGTTGCGCTGGCTGCGCGCGAGCTCGACGTCGATCGTGCCCAGGCGCGGCTCCGGCGCCCCCCAGGTCAGGGCGAGATAGGCGCGCTCCAGGGGCCCGCTGCGGCCATGGTCGGCGAATTGCGCGGTGAGTCCCTTATGGGCGAGATCGTTCTTGGCCACGACGAGGAGACCGCTCGTGTCCTTGTCGAGCCGGTGCACGATCCCCGGCCTCCGCACGCCGCCGATGCCCGACAGGCTCTCCCCGCAATGGGCGATGAGGCCGTTCACCAGGGTTCCGGCATCGTGGCCGGGGGCCGGGTGGACCACCAGCCCCGCCGGCTTGTCGATGACGATCAGGTCGTCGTCCTCGTGAACGATGACGAGGTCGAGGGTCTCCGCCACCGGCGTCGCGTCCACCGGCGCGGGAATGATCACGTCGAGGACGGCGCCCGCGCCGACCTTCAGCGACAGGTCGAGGACGACGACCCCGTCCTTGCTCACCTGACCGGTGCGGATCAGGTCCTGCAGCCGCGAGCGCGACACGTCCGGCAGCGCGCGGGCGAGTGCCCTGTCGATGCGTTCCGCCTGCGCGTCCAGGTCGAGGACGACGCGGCGGTCCTGCGGTTCTTGCACGATGTGATCACTTTCGCTGCCGATGGAATTTAAGCGCGCGGGAGGCCTTGCTCCCCCGCGCGACCGTCGCTATACGATCGCCAACCGGCCGGAAAGCTCCCATCGTCTAGCGGTCTAGGACGTCGCCCTCTCACGGCGAAAACAGGGGTTCGATTCCCCTTGGGAGCGCCAGCGGTTCTTGCAGGTCGGTCGTCCTGACACAACAGCCTCGCCCCTGTCCCCGGATCGGCCCGAGGCCGGCGATGCGCCGCACCCTGCTCTCGACACTCTTCTCGCTCGCCCTCCTCTGGTCCGCAGGACCGGGCATCGCATCGCCCGGCTGTCTGGCGCTTGCGCCGCGTCAGCCGATGCCCCTCGAGGCCAGTCCCCAATCGGCGTCCGTGGCCGAACTGCGCGAGCGCAGCGCCCCGCTCTCCGCACAGCTGACCGGGCGGGACCTCAGCGCGCACCGCCTCGTCTTCCTGGGGGATTCCATCACCCAAGGATGGGATTCCGACCTCTGGGGCATGTTCTGGGGAGAATGGTCGCCGCTCAATCTGGGGCTCTGGGGCGATCGCACGCAGGACGTGCTCTGGCGCCTCGATCACGGACAATGGCCGCCATCCCTGAAGCCCGACCTCGTGGTGCTCCTGATCGGCACCAACAATGCCGACAGGGGCAGCCGGCCCGAAGACACAGCTCTCGGCATCGCGGAGATCATCCGCGTCCTCCAGGCCCGCGCGCCGGACAGCCGGATCCTTCTCCTCGGCATCCTGCCACGGGGCGAGGACGCCACGTCGCCAGAGCGCGCCGTGAATGCGCGGGTGAACGAGCTGATCCGCCGCTGCGGCGACGACAGGCGCGTGATCTACCTCGATCCCGGCCGCGCCATGGTCGATGCGGCGGGCCATCTCTCACCCCGGGTCATGGCCGACCGACTTCACCCGACGAGCCTGGGCTACGCCATTCTCGGGGGCGCCCTCGACGCGCGCATCCGTCAGCTGATGACGCGTTGACCCGGTGTGAGGTCAGACCGAGGGGACGGCATCGACGCGCCGCCGCTCCCGATAGGGCGCATAGAGCCGGAGAATGGCGCGCTGCGAGGGGCGCTCGACACCGTAGCAGACGGCGCTCCCCAGGATGAGGACGAGACAGAACGCCGTCAGGATCGCCAGATCGGCACCGAGCCCCCACCGGACGAGGCCGCCGATGAGGAAATAGCCGATCACCTGGTGCAGGAGGTAGAGCGAGTAGGAGATCGCTCCGAGGAAGATCAGCACGGGGGACCGCAGGATCGTCAGATATCCCGCGGCGGCGGCCATCACGAGACCGACGAAGAAAGCCGCTTTCAGGGACGCTGAGGGCTGGAACCCTTGCTCCGGCCAGAACGAGACGCTTGCCGCCGCGGTTGCCAGGAACAGGCTCGCCACGACCAGGGGCGTGCGCTCGCCGCGATGGAGCTTGTAGCCGAGGGCGCCGGCGGCAAACAGATGGGCGAAGGTGGCGTTGAGGAGGATGGCGCCGCAGCTCGCCGCCGTGCGGCAGGCATAGACGTTCGTATCGGCCACGAACACGTTATAGAGGGAGGTCACGATGATCCACCCCAGGAGCACGCTGGTGGTGTGACGAGACCCGAGCCCGAAATAGGCGGCGGCGAAGAACGCGTAGAACAGGATCTCCCGCGTCAGCGTCCAGTAGGCCGGATCGATGAAGGGCATGTCGGTGAGGCCGTTCGCCATGGTCAGCGACGCCAGGAAGCCCTGGAGCGTCAGATGGAACGGGTTGAACCCGGTGGCGACGATCAGACCGGTGGTGAGCAGGGCGCTGAACCAGAAGGCCGGATAAAGCCTGGCAAAGCGGCTCGCGATGAAGTCGAGGGCCGTGCGCGACCGCTCGAGCGTCATCGCGATCACGAATCCGCTGATGACGAAGAAGAGCGCCACCCCGGCCTGGCCTGACGTGAATCGGACCAGCGGCTGAGTGCCGGTCCAGCCGATCTCATTTCCGTAAGCGGCCGTGAAGTGGAAGACGACGACGAGGATTGCGGCGATCCCGCGCAAGGCGTCGAGTTCGAGGAGCCTTCCCGGTCGCTCAGGCGATCGCTCGTGGCCTGCCATCATGGTCCGCCCTGGTCGCTCCGGTCATGCCATGAACGCCGTCCTCGGCACACCGTCGCAGACCCTCTGTTTCGGCATGATGGCGTCAGGAGGCGCTTCTACTTCCTTAAACGTCGGCGATCCGTCGGTGGACTCTCTGGGAGCGTTCTTGGGGCGAATTGTTGGGGCGCATTCTTGGGGTACACTCTCGGGTGCCCTCCCCCTCGATATCGACGCTGCGTGTGGCGCGATCCCGCGCTCCGGCCGGGCTCCTCGTCCAAAAGAGCTTCGCCGCCCCGGCCCCTGCCCCGCCGGTGGCTCATCGCGAACGAACGCCCCCGGATCGTTGTGCACCGCACGCGCCGATCGGTTACCCGTTGAACGAGCGTCGGTTTCGGGCGAATGCCGCGGGACGGCCCCTATCGTCAAAGTGCGGCGCAATGACGAATGTCGGCGGGACAGGCCGCCGCCGCCCTTGCGGCTGATGAACGCCCGATTAACACTACTTACTCCGAAGGAACGAATCGACCGATTCGTTGAGGCCGGGAGACACGCCATGTCCCAGACGATTCACGTCAAACCGACCCATGACGGCACCTATACGGTCTATCGCGGGCCCACGGCCCTCGTCAGTGGCCTCACCCGGCTTCAAGCCGAACTCTATCAAGCCAGCATCACCCGTCAGGCGCAGCGCCCCCAGGTGGCATTGACGGCGTGATCCGGCGCGGCGCGCGGATGGAGGATCATCCCTGCGTCAGCATCAACACCCGGAGGTCGGCGATCGTCCCGGCCTCGGTCAGGCCGCGTTCCTTGGCCTCGACGACATAACGGCCGTCGGCTCTGGTCACCGCATAGACATGATAGCTCGCACGGCGGTGCAACGCGCCGCCATGCGACACCGCCGAGGCCGAGGGAGCGCCGACCACGGGGACGCTCATGCGTCCTGGCCCTTTGACGAAGCTAATGCTTCCCACATGGTTGTGCCCGTGCAGGATCAGGTCCGCGCCGGCGCGACCGATCATTGCCGTGAACATGTCCGCATCCTTCAATTCGCGCCCCGGCGACGCCCCCCCGGGCTGGGGTGGATGATGGATCATGACCACCCGAAACGGCGGTTCGGGCTCACGGCCCAAGCGTGTCAGAATCGCCTCGACGGTCTCGATCTGAGGGGGGCCGACCCGGCCGCTCGCGACGAAGGGTTTTGTCGGAATGGCCGACGACACTCCGATGAGCGCGAGCGGACCGCGCCGCCTGAGATACGGAAACACCCCATCGGTGCCGTCGTCGCCCGAGGTCCAGGCACCGCAGGCCTTCAACAGACCCTCGAGCGAGCCGCGCACATAGGCGTCGTGATTGCCCGGAACGAAGCTCACCGCGTCCGGGGAGCCGAGTGCTTCGAGGAACACCTTGGCCGTCGACCACTCGCTCGGCAGGCCGATGTTGCACAGGTCCCCCGTGCAGGCGACGTGATCGTGGGGCTGCGTCCGCAGATCGGCCACCAGCGCCGCGAGGATTTCCATGTCGTGGTGGCGGCTGCGCCCGCGCCGCCAGTTCACGTAGCCGGTGGCCCGCTTGCTCAGAAGCTGGCGCAGGCGCGGACGGGCGATGGGGCCGACATGCGGATCGGTGAGGTGAGCGAGGCGGAACATCGGTCTCCGTTTCGAAACAGGCGCTCGCCTTCGTCACTCCCGGCTACCGCGTCAAGCCTCGTTCCTTTTCGGCCGGGAGCTTCGAACCGAGCGCCGGGAGCACCGCCCGTCCCGCATCGCGGACCTACGCCGATCGGCATCGCTCCCGCCGCGACGCTCACACGCATGTGACGATCGAGCAACCGGACCGCACGACGTGAAGCGGCCCCGGCATGGTTGCGCGGGCAATTCGAACGGCGTTAGACCCTGCGGGACCGGCATGGCTCGCGAGCGGGCGACGTTCGGTGTCAGGCGCCGACGACGCAACCGGGCGTGGACGTCTCGAGCACCGACTGGACGGATGGCCGATCCGGCGGCCCGCGGAACCGAGTGAATGAGCCTTCTCAAGCGCGTCGGCCGGTCGCCACCGGTTCAGAAAAGCCTCGGCTTTGCCGCCTATCACTACCTGCGCCTCGTGCGCGCCACCAACCGCTTCACGGTGGAGCCGGCCGAGCCGCACCGGTGGCTCGACGGGCTGTCGCCGTTCATCGCCGGGATGTGGCACGGCCAGCATACGATGATCTCGTTCATGCGCCGGCCGCAGGACCGGATCGCCACGATCATCTCGCGCTCGGCGGACGGCAACATCAACACCATCGCCCTCACCCGGATGGGGGTTCGCGTCATCCGGGCCTCCGGAGCCCGTGGCCGCGCCGTGCGGGACGTCCGGGCGAAGGGCGGGGCGGAAGGCCTGCGCGCCATGATCCGCGCCCTGAAGGACGGCGAGAGCGTCGCCTTCAGCGCCGACGTGCCCAAGGTGTCGCGCCGATGCGACGTCGGCATCCTCACCCTGGCGCGCTTCTCAGGCCGGCCGATCATTCCCGTCGCCGTGGTGACGAGCCGGCACCTGCGCTTCAACAGCTGGGACAAGGCCTGTTTCGGGCTGCCCTTCGGCAGGGGCGCCATGGTCTTCGGCGAGCCGGTCCTCGTCCCGCGCGACGTCGAACCGGAGGAACTGGAGCGTCTGCGCCAGCGGCTGGAGCACGAGATGAACCGGGTCCACGATCGCGCCTACACCCTCGTCGGGCGCCTCGACCGGGTCGTCGATCCGGTGGCCGGTTCCCTTGCCCTCGGACCGTTCGCGTGAAGACGCCTCCCCTCACCATCGCCCTCCAGGCCTATCGCTACGGGCTCTATGTGGGTGAGCCGGCGGTGGCCGGCCTGTTGGCCTGGCGCTCGCGCAAGGGCAAGGAAGACCCCCGTCGCCTGCCCGAGCGCCGTGGCCTTCCCGGGCGGGCACGCCCCACCGGACCCCTGGCCTGGATGCACGGCGCCAGCGTCGGCGAGGTGCTCTCCCTCGTCGGATTGATCGACGGCATGATCGCCCGGGGGTTCAGCGTCCTCGTCACCACGGGAACCCGCAGCGCCGCCGAACTGATCGGCCGGCGCCTGCCGGCGGGCGCGGTGCATCAATACATGCCCCTCGACGCGCCGCGCTGGATCGAGCGCTTCATCGATCATTGGCAGCCGGATCTGGCGCTGGTGGCGGAATCCGAGATCTGGCCGAATACGGTCATCGCCCTGCACCAGCGCGGCATCCCCCTCCTCCTCGTCAACGGCCGGATGTCGGAACGCTCGTTCAAGGGCTGGGCGCGCTCGCCGCGGACGGCGGAAGCCCTGCTCTCGCGCATCGCCATCTGCCTCGCCCAGACCAAGGACGATGCCGAGCGCTTCGAAAGGCTCGGCGCGCCCCGCGTGAGCGTCGCCGGGAACCTGAAATACGATTCGGCCGTCCCCCCGGCGGACGACCAGCAGCTCGCCTATCTGCGCGACGTCGTCGGCGACCGGCCGGTCTGGGTCGCGGCCAGCACGCATCCGGGCGAGGATGCCATGGTGGCCGAGGCCCACGCGACGCTGAGGGCGAGACTGCCGAATCTCCTGACCATCGTGGTCCCGCGCCATCCCCAGCGCGGCGGGGAGGTCGCGGAATGCGCCGCCGCCGTCGGCCTGCGCAGCGCGCAGCGCTCGCGCGGCGGCCGCCCCCATGGGGGCGTCGATTTCTACGTCGCCGATACGCTCGGGGAACTGGGCCTGTTCTACCGCCTCGCGCCGCTGGTGTTCCTCGGTGGCTCGATGACACGGCGCGGGGGCCAGAACCCGATCGAACCCACCCGCCTCGACGCGGCGATCCTGCACGGGCCGAACGTCCAGAACTTCGCCCAGGTCTATCGCGCCCTCGACGAGGCCGGTGGGGCGAGGATGGTGGCGGATGCCGGGGAACTGGCAACCGCCTTGGCCGACCTCCTCCTCGACACGCCCCGATCCCGCGCCATGGCCGCTGCCGGCAACGCCGCCCTGCGGCCGTTCGAAGGGGCGGTGGAGCGCACCCTCGCGATCCTCGACCCCTTCATCGCCCAGATGAAGCTCACGGCCATGGCCGGCTCCTGATGCGCCCTCCGGCCTTCTGGGATGTTCCGGGTCATTCCCTCGGTTGGATCCTGGCGCCCCTCGGGCATCTCTACGGATCGCGGGTCGCCGCCCGCATGGACCGCGCGGGCGAGCGGGCGGCATGCCCCGTCGTCTGCATCGGCAACTTCACCCTCGGCGGGGCCGGCAAGACCCCCACCGCCCTCGCGGTGGCGGCGTTGCTGAGGAGGATCGGCGCGGAGCCCGCCTTCCTGACCCGTGGCTATGGCGGGCGTCTTGCCGGCCCGGTGGCGGTGGATCCGGCCCGGCACACCTCCCTGGACGTGGGCGACGAGCCGCTCCTCCTCGCACGCGGCGCCCGCACGGTCCTCGCCCGCGACCGCCCCGCAGGGGCGAGGCTGTGCCGGGCTCTCGGTGCCGATGTGGTGGTGATGGATGACGGGCTCCAGAATCCGAGCCTCGCCAAGGATCTGTCCCTCGCGGTGGTCGATGCCGGCAGCGGCAGCGGCAACGGCCTCGCCTTCCCGGCCGGCCCGTTGCGGGCACCGCTCGCGCGGCAATGGCGCCATGTCCACGGCCTCGTCGTCATCGGCGCGGGTGCCCAGGGCGAGGCATTGGCGGTGGAGGCGGGGTCGCGGGGGCTGCCGGTCCATCGGGGCCGCCTGGTCCCGACAGCGCCGACAGCCGTCGTGGGACAGCCCGTGCTGGCTTTCGCCGGGATCGGTCGACCGCAGAAATTCTTCGAAACCCTCGCGCAGGCCGGAGCGAGCGTCATCGAGACCCGGACCTTTCCGGATCACCACCCCTATGGTGCAGCGGACCTCGCCGCGCTCGCGGCATGGGCCCACGCCCTGGGGGCGATGCTGGTGACGACGGAGAAGGACATGGTGCGCCTGCCGGCGGATTTCGCCGCCGGGGTGACGGCACTAGGCGTGACCCTTCGGTTCGACGACGAGGGAAGCCTCCTCGCCCAGCTGAGCCGCGCGGGCGAGGCGTTCAGCCCGGCGACCGTCCCAGCTCGGCCAGACGCTTCATCACCGCCTCGGGCGTGATGTAGGCCTCCTGTCGTTCGGCGCTCCAGTAGCGCAGGCTGTCGAGGGCGATCGGCTCGCCGGTCACCGCGCAGCGCACGAAACTGCCGGGCTTCACGATGCGCATGGTGCCGTCGCCATACTCCACCGTCGCCTCGCCGGAGGCCTTGCGTTCGAACCGACCCAGCATGTCTCGCCCGCTTCCCAACTGAGACCATCGAAGGATCGTTCTAGGATCGTGACGGCGCCATGTCGATGATGTTCGCTGACGCTCGAAAGGGCGTCGGATGGCGCGCGAACGGGGGGTCCGATGGCGCTCGACAGGGGGGTGGCGTTCCTGTTCTAACAGCCGTCGAATCCTCCCACCGGACCCGATGCGATGACGGACACAATCGGCGCGGACCTCGCGGCTCTGTTCGAGGCCGCCGCGGCTGCTAAGTCCCTGGCCTATGCGCCTTATTCGAACTTTCCCGTCGGCGCCGCCGTGAGGGACGAGCACGGCCGCCTGCATGCCGGCTGCAACGTCGAGAACGCCGCCTATCCCGTCGGCACCTGCGCCGAAGCCGGCGCCATCGCCGCCATGATCGCGGCCGGCGGACGCGCCATCACCACCATCCTCATCACCGGAAACGGACCGATTCTGGTGACGCCGTGCGGCGCGTGCCGCCAGCGCATCAGGGAGTTCGCCGAACCCGAAACGCCGATCCACATCGCCGGACCGGAGGGTATCCGCCGCAGCTTCACCCTGGAGGCGCTGCTCCCCGAGTCCTTCGGCCCCGACAATCTGAAGCTCAGGTATTCGCACTCCGATGCCTGACGCAGCCATTTCCCTCGCCGCCGACGTCGTGCGGAGTCACGGCTTCGGCGGTCCCTACGATGCCGCGATCGTTACGGGCACGGGCCTCGGGCTCGTCGCAGGCAAGCTCGAAGACCGCTTCTCTCTCGCCTACTCGGCAATTCCGGGCTTTCCCTCCCCTGGCGTGACCGGGCATGGCGGCACCCTCCATGCTGGGCGACTCGCCGGGCGGCGGGTGCTGGTCTTCGAAGGGCGGAGCCACGCCTACGAGACCGGCGACGCGGCCGTCATGAAGGTGCCCCTCAGCGTCGCCAAGGCGCTCGGAGCCCCGCTCCTTCTCCTCACCAACGCGGCGGGATCGATGCTGCCACAGGCAGGGCCGGGCAGCCTCGTGGTCATGACCGACCACATCAACCTGTCGGGCCTCAATCCGCTCATCGGCGAGACGGGCGATGACCGCTTCGTCCCCATGGGCGGAGCCTACGATGCGGCGGCGCGCGGGATTCTCCACGAGGCCGCGCGCGCGTGTGCGATTCCACTGCATGAGGGCGTCTATGCGTGGTTCTCAGGCCCGAGTTTCGAGACCCCGGCCGAGATCCGCATGGCGAAGTGCTTTGGCGCCGACCTCGTCGGCATGTCGACAGTACCCGAGGTGATCCTCGCACGGTTCTTCGGGCTGAGGGTCGCGGCGATCTCGGTGGTCACGAACCTCGCTGCCGGAATCGGAGATGGTGATCCGCATCACGAAGAGACCAAGCGCACGGCCGCCGCCGCCGCGGTCGACCTCACCCGTCTCATCGACGCGTTCGTCGCACGGCTGTAGGACAGGGGCATGATCGTCGATCCCCATCATACGGATACCGCCATTGCCCGGCGCGCCCTGCCCCTCCTCGATCTCACCGATCTCGGCAATGCCTGCTCGGATCAGGCTATCGAAACACTCTGCGGCAAAGCCCGCGCGAGCCGGGTCGCCGCGATCTGTGTCTGGCCCCAGCATATCCACCGCTGCGCGGACCTACTGGCTGGAAGTCCCGTCCGCATTGCCACGGTGATCAATTTCCCCGCCGGAGGCACGGATATCGAGCGCGCGGTCGACGATACCGCCGAGGCACTGGATGACGGAGCGCATGAGATCGACCTCGTCATGCCCTACCGGACGTTTCTCGCCGGCGACGCGGGGATTGCGGCAGGGATGATCGAGGCCGTGCGGGAGATCACAGGACGCGCGATCCTCAAGGTGATCCTGGAATCCGGCGCCATGCCGGACACGGGGAGCGTCACTGAAGCCAGCCGTCTCGCCATCGCCGCAGGAGCGGATTTCCTCAAGACCTCCACGGGCAAGAGCACCGTCTCCGCAACGCCGGAGGCCGCCGCGGCGATGCTCGCTGCCATCCGGGACAGCGGACGAACGGTCGGATTCAAGGTGTCCGGCGGGTTACGGACTGTTGCCGATGCCGCCCTGTATCTTGCCATCGCTGACCGGATCATGGGACCGGGCTGGGTCGAGCCGACGACCTTCCGCATCGGGGCGAGCAGCCTGCACGACGCTCTGACCGCCAGCCTCGGTGGTCAGGCATGATGCTGCCGCAGGAGCTGATCCGGGCCAAGCGGGACGGGCACGTCCTTACGGATGCCGAGATCACGCACTTCGTCTGCGGCCTCACGGACGGGCGGGTGACCGAGGGGCAGGCCGCCGCTTTCGCCATGGCGGTGTTCTTCCGTGGCCTGTCGCTGCCCGAGCGCGTGGCCCTGACGCGGGCAATGACTCATTCAGGCACGGTACTGGACTGGGATTTACCCGGCCCCGTTCTCGACAAACATTCAACCGGAGGCGTCGGCGATGCGGTCAGTCTCGCCCTCGCCCCGATGGTCGCTGCCTGCGGCGGCTACGTGCCGATGATCTCCGGCCGCGGGCTCGGGCATACCGGCGGCACCCTCGATAAGCTCTCCAGCATCCCCGGCTACGACGCGACGCCCGGCCTCGACCGATTCCGCAGCGTCACCCGCTCCATCGGCTGCGCAATCATCGGGCAGACGGCCGATCTCGCCCCGGCGGATCGGCGCCTTTACGCCATCCGTGACGTGACCGGCACGGTAGAATCCCTCGACCTCATCACCGCGTCGATCCTCTCGAAGAAGCTCGCCGCCGGCCTCGACGGCCTCGTCATGGACGTTAAGACCGGTTCCGGTGCCTTCATGGCCGGTATCGAAGAAGCGCGGGCCTTGGCCGAGAGCATTGTCTCCGTGGCCAACGGCGCCGGCCTCAACACTGTGGCGCTCATCACCGACATGGACGCCCCCCTCGCCTCCTCTGCCGGGAACGCTCTGGAAGTGGCTTACATCGTCGATTACCTCACAGGTCGCACCTGCGAGCCGGTATTCCATGCCGTGACCGTGTCGCTCTGCGCCGAAATGCTGATTCTGGGAGGCCTCGCCACGGACATCGCCGACGCGGCGCAAAGGGTCGAAGACGCCCGCGATTCAGGACGGGCCGCCGCGATCTTCGGGCGCATGGTCTCCGCCTTGGGTGGGCCTGCCGATTTCATCGAGAAGGTCGACCAGTATTGCCCCGTCGCGCCGGTGATCCGCCCGGTGAAAGCTCTCAGGACGGGCATCGTCTCGCAGATCGAGACCCGTGAGATCGGGCTCGCCGTCATTGCGCTGGGCGGCGGACGCACCCGGCCCCAGGACGACATCGATCCGGCGGTGGGTCTCTCGGCGCTGGCCCGTCCGGGCGATGCCGCAGACCTTCTCGGCATCGTCCATGCCCGCACCGAAACCCAGGCCGATGCCGCCGAAACGACCTTGCGGGCGGCCTACCGGATCGCCCCCGACGCCCCTCTCCCGCGACCGGGCATCATCCAGCGGATCGCCTGATAAGCATGGCAGCCGGTACGCGCAGGGGAACGACGCCGCGCATCCATTTCAGGAACCGGGCGGACGCACGAGAACCATCGTACACAACGCCTTCGCCAGCGTACTGACAGACTCGAGCTTTCTCATCAGAGGACTATGACGATCGTGAGCGAGAAGAGGGTAGCCCGCACTCCGTGAAACCGAGGGAGTTTGCCCGCACCATTCGATCGGTAGCAATCTAAGCTCGACAGAAAGACGCCCCGGCGGAGGATACCGCCGGGGTCTTTTCACTAGAAGCGGTAGTAGCCGCCATGGCGATGCCCATGATGGTGGTGGTGGCCCCAGCCATGATGGCGCGGGCGCCATCCGTGATGACCATGACCGCCCCAGCCGTACCCCCGGTGCCCACCCCATCCATGACGGTGATGTCCGCCCCAGCCATGGTGCCTGCGATGATGGTGATGATGCCCGCCCCAGCCGTACTGGACCGGAACGATGTCGGCCGGCGCCGATTCGGCTAGGGCAGCGGCGGGAGCAAGTGGTGCCGCCTGAACGATGCTCGGCGCTATGCCGATAACGCCGAGGGTGAGCGCAGCAGCGGCGAGCCACCCCCTTGTCCGATGTGCGAATGCGCGAAAGGCCATGTCCAGTCTCCGTCGTCTCGCTGCGTCAGGGCTGTCCCGGCGCAATAATCTGACGGTAGTGGCGATGGGCTGAACCATGGATGAGCTGCGTCTTCAGGTGGTGTTCGGCGGCGGTCCCTCAGGGACGGCGGTAGACCCAGACACGTGCTGGCGGTAGGTTGAGCCAGACCCGGCTCGACCGGCTGGCCGTGTAGCTCCCGGCATCGCAGCGCTCGGGGATCGGCGGTACGACCGCATAGGTGAACTGCACGAAGGGCGAGCCCGGATGCATGAGCGTGTGCGTGGCGTTCAGAAGCCCGAGCCGCTGTTCCAGGGGCTTGGTGAACAGCGGCAGGCTGGAGACAGTGGCGGCGGCCTTTTCGGTGAGAAGCTCACCGATGGTCTCGCGGATATTGTAGGCATCTCCACGCAAGACCGTGGCCCGTGGAAAGCGCTTCTGCAGCAGCTTGCAGAAGTCCGGGTTGTATTCCACCAGGACGAGCCGCTCCTGCTCGATGCCGCGGCGGATCAGTGCTTCGGTGACGGGACCAGTGCCGGGCCCTAACTCGATGACGGGTCCCGGGACACGGGGGTCCACGTAGGACGCCATCATGCGGGCCAACATCCTGCCCGACGGCGTTACCGATCCGGTAACGAGGGGACGTTCGAACCAGGACCGCAGGAAACGCGCTTCATCTTCCAGCGGCTCCCGCCGTTCACGGACCGAACCGGTGGCGGCATAGGCTTTAGCGCTGGGTCGATGGAGCGGCGGCAAGATCCAATGTCCTCAGATCACGCATGGGAAGTCTAGGCTAGACGACGAAAGCCATGGCCCGTCAAGGTCGAAGCTCGGCATAGGGCGGTACCGGCGCATCGTGCTTTTGGCGACGATGCAGCGCTGCCACAGCCACAACGACGGCCAAGCCGTTTCGATCCGCCATCCCGTATATCGCGGATCGTCACGACCTCGCGACGCCGCTCAAACCATCGAAGAAATCGCGGACCTTGGAGAAAAACCCGGCACTTTCGGGATGGTTCTCGTCCGAGGCCGTGTTGGTGAACTCCTGAAGCAATTCGCGCTGGCGCTTCGACAGGTTCTGCGGTGTCTCGACAAAGACCTGAATATAGAGATCGCCGACATCGCGGGACCGGAGGACCGGCATGCCCTTGCCCTTGATCCGAAACTGTTTGGCCGTCTGCGTGCCTGCGGGAATGCGGACCTCGGTCTGCGAACCGTCGATGACCGGCACAGTGATCTCCCCTGACAGGGCAGCAGTGACCATCGAAATCGGCACACGGCAAAACAGATCGGCACCATCCCGCTGAAAGAAGGTATGCGGCTTGATCGAGAGGAAGACGTAAAGGTCGCCGGCCGGGCCGCCGCGCAGGCCTGTCTCGCCCTCGCCGGCCAGACGGATCCGCAGGCCATCGTCGACGCCGGCCGGGACATTGATCGAGAGTGTGCGCTCCCGGGTCACACGACCCGCTCCGGAGCAATTGCCGCACGGATTATCGATAATCTCACCGCGTCCGTGACAGGCCGGGCAGGTGCGCTCGATGGCGAAGAACCCTTGCGCCGCCCGTACGCGACCGTAGCCGCCGCAGGTCTGACAGGGCTTGGGCTTGGATCCGGCCTTCGCGCCGCTCCCGGAGCAGACCTCGCAGGTGACGGCCGTCGCCATCGTGATGGTTTCGGTTTTGCCGGCGAACGCATCCTCGAGAGAGATCTCGAGATTGTATCGCAGGTCGGCGCCGCGCTCGCGGGTCGCGCCACCGCGACCTCCGCGCGCACCGCCCGCCGCCGCGCCACCGCGTCCATCACCGAAGAAATTGTCGAAGATGTCCGACATGAAGTCACCGAATTCGTTACCGAATCCGGGGCCACCCGCTCCGCCCTGCTGAAAGGCGGCATGGCCGAAGCGGTCATAAGCCGCGCGCTTCTGCCCATCGGTGAGCGTCTGGTAGGCCTCGTTGATTTCCTTGAACTTGAGTTCTGCTTCCGCATTCCCCGGATTACGATCCGGGTGATAGGTCATCGCCAGCTTGCGGAAAGCGACCTTCATCTCGCCGTCGGTCGCGGTTTTTGAGACCCCAAGAATCTCGTAATAGTCCCGCTTCGACATTCCCCGTCCTCAAAAGTCCCTGGCGGATCACACTGATCGTCTCGGGATCACGCCATTGTCGCTGACCAGACATGATGCGGGGCCGGATCACTCCGGCCCCGCATGCAGCGTGGGCCTTATGCCCGCTTCTTCTGGTCCTTGTCATCGACTTCCTGGAAGTCGGCGTCGATGACGTCATCCTTTTTGGGCTCCTGGCCGTCAGCGCCCTCGGCCCCGCCTTCGGGTGTCTGGCCGGCTGCATACATCGCTTCGCCGAGCTTCATCGATGACTGCATCAGGTCCGTCGTGCGGGACTTGATAACTTCGACGTCGTCCCCCTCAAGCGCCGTGCGAAGAGCGGTCATAGCAGTTTCAATCGCGCCCTTGTCGTCGGCCGAGACCTTGTCGCCGTACTCCTTCACCGACTTCTCGGTGGCGTGGATCAGGCTCTCGCCCTGGTTCTTCACCTCAACGAGCTCGCGGCGCTTCTTGTCGGCCTCGGCATTGGCCTCGGCGTCCTTCACCATCCGGTCGATGTCGGCATCCGACAGGCCACCCGAGGCCTGGATGCGGATCTGGTGCTCCTTGTTCGTCGCCTTGTCCTTGGCCGTCACGTTGACGATACCATTGGCGTCGATGTCGAAGGTCACCTCGATCTGCGGCATGCCGCGCGGGGCCGGCGGGATGCCCATGAGGTCGAACTGGCCGAGCATCTTGTTGTCGGCCGCCATCTCGCGCTCACCCTGGAAGACCCGGATGGTGACCGCATTCTGGTTGTCCTCGGCCGTCGAGAAGGTCTGCGACTTCTTGGTCGGGATGGTGGTGTTGCGGTCGATGAGCCGGGTGAACACGCCGCCCAGGGTCTCGATGCCCAGCGACAGCGGAGTCACGTCGAGGAGCAGCACGTCCTTCACGTCGCCCTGGAGCACGCCGGCCTGCACCGCCGCACCGATGGCCACGACCTCGTCCGGGTTGACGCCCTTATGGGGCTCCTTGCCGAAGAAGGACTTCACGACTTCCTGGATCTTCGGCATGCGGATCATGCCGCCGACCAGAACCACCTCGTCGATCTCGGAGGCCGAGACCCCCGCATCCTTCAAAGCCTTGCGGCAGGGCTCGATGGTGCGCTGGACGAGATCGTCGACCAGGCTCTCGAACTTGGCGCGGCTGAGCTTGAGCGCGAGGTGCTTCGGCCCGGTCGCATCAGCAGTAATGTAAGGCAGGTTGATCTCGGTCTGCGTCGCCGAGGACAGCTCGATCTTCGCCTTCTCGGCAGCCTCCTTGAGGCGCTGAAGGGCAAGCTTGTCCTTCGTCAGGTCGATACCCTGCTCCTTCTTGAATTCGGAGGTGAGGTACTCGACGACACGGTTGTCGAAATCCTCGCCGCCGAGGAAGGTGTCGCCGTTGGTGGACTTCACCTCGAACACGCCGTCTCCGATCTCGAGGATCGACACGTCGAAGGTGCCGCCGCCGAGATCGTAGACCGCGATCGTGCCGGTCTTCTTCTTGTCGAGGCCGTAGGCGAGAGCGGCCGCCGTAGGCTCGTTGATGATGCGCAGCACTTCAAGGCCGGCGATCTTGCCAGCATCCTTGGTGGCCTGACGCTGGGCGTCGTTAAAGTAGGCGGGAACAGTAATGACGGCCTGCGTCACCGGCTGGCCGAGATGGGCCTCGGCAGTCTCCTTCATCTTCTGAAGCGTGAAGGCGGAGATCTGCGAAGGGGAGTACTTCTTACCGTCCGCCTCGACCCAGGCATCGCCATTGTCGCCGCGGACGATCTTGTAGGGCACGAGGCCCTTGTCCTTCTGCGTCATCGGGTCGTCGTAGGTGCGACCCACCAGACGCTTGATGGCGAAAAACGTGTGTTCCGGATTAGTGACCGCCTGGCGCTTGGCCGGCTGGCCGACGAGACGCTCTCCATCGTCGAGAAAGGCGACGATGGACGGCGTGGTGCGCGCGCCTTCCGCGTTTTCGATGACCTTGGGCTGCGTGCCTTCCATGACGGCCACGCAGGAATTGGTGGTGCCCAGATCGATGCCGATTACTTTACCCATGGTGGGATCCCTCTCATGTCATTTGGTCAAGCAGACCGCCGAGCCCCGAAGCGGCCCGGCCCATGGCGGTGAAGAACGAAAGATTGTGAGAGCGGAATTCGAACCAGCCAGAGCGCCTGAAACGCGCCCATCCAGGTCTTAATCCCGCGTCCCGTCGGATATAAGAAGGGTGATGCGGGGCCGCAAGGCGACACGCTCCGAACTGCCACGCCGACCTCATCGCCTTTGCGGACCAGGATGTTCGCACACGGGATGACAGATATTCGGCGCCGTGGACCCCAAAAATGTTGCAGGGACGCCACGTCCGCGCCATCGATCGCGTGCTAGGCTCGGTTATGAAAGACCGGCTGCCGGGCCGTCAGCGCGGATCGGAAGCAGGTCGGCCATCGGAAGCGTCAGCCCCACATATGATACCGGGTTTCGAAAAAGCTGATGCAAAGACGAAAGCCCGTTGCACATTCACGGTTCGTCGGTCCGGTGCTGCGAGCTTCAGAGGCATGAAAGACCTGATGCGTCCGTCCCGAGCCTTCCGCCTGATCCCCTCTCTCCTCGTCCTGCCCCTGGTCGCTCTCTCGGCTCACGAAGCGTCCGCGCAGAACTTTTTCGAGGAACTGTTCGGCATCGGCAAGGCGGCCAAGCCTCCTGTGCCGTCGCGTGGAGTACCTCCGGCGGGGGCGCCTCAGCCAGGGACACTGCTCCCGCAAGGCGCGCCGGGAGAATCGGCGCCGGAAGCGCCGAAAGCGGCTCCGGCTCCCCTGCGCCCCGTCGTCCTCAAGACGCCGGGCGATGATAACATTCTTGGCCAGGAACTCCTGCTGAACGGCCTGACCGGGAGCCTCAAGATCGACAAGGCGGGCAGCGCGGCAACGGTGCGGGTCACCCTGCCCGGCACCAAGATTTCGCAGCCGAATGAGGCCTGCAAGGTTCCGCTTTCGGGCGGCTCGCCGATCTCCCTATCCTCCGAGGGACGTCCCCAGGGCGTGGCACGCTACGAGATAGCGGGCGGCGAATGTCCGCTTCGGTTCGAGGTTCTCGAGGGTAGCGTCTTGGTGACGTCGCTGGGCGGCAGTCGTGTCTGCAGCTTCGCATCGGCCGATTGCGCAACGACTCCTTCGGGTCTCTGGGGACCTGCCGCCGCAACCCTGATCCCACGTTCCGCCGAATTCGATTCCGGACGAGGCGTCGCTGACAAGGCTGTGAGAGACAATTACAAGGTGATGACTCAGCGTGCCCGTGGGCAGGATGTTCGCACGATCGTGACCGAACAGGCGGCTTTCTCCTCCGACCGCGAGCAAACATGCCGGACCTATGCCCGCGAGGGCGCCCACGGCTTCTGCAACGTGCGCTTTACTGAAGCCCGTGCCTTGTCTCTCGCGGCGAGGCTCGGTGCCAATACGAGCACACCGACCGCGAGCACGACGCCACGCCCGCGCAAGCCGAAGCCGGCGGTGGAGGGGATGAACCCCGACGGTGACGGTTCTCCGGTCGGCGAGTGAGACGTGGCTGGGCTGATGCCCTTCAGGCCCGGCCAGCACTAAGTGAGAGCATCGCCGGATCAATTCCGTTGCTGCGCAGGGTGCGCTCGTACTTGGTGTCGAGCGCGGCATTGAAGATCATGTCGGGATCGGCTGGGCAGTTGAGCCAGCCATTGGCCAAGATCTCACTCTCAAGCTGACCCGCCTGCCACCCGGCATAGCCGAGGGCGAGGACAGCGCTGGCCGGCCCCGCCCCGCTCGCGATGGCCCGCAGAATTTCTACGGTGGCGGTGAGGCATATCCCGTCATCGATGATAAGTGTCGACTGGTCGATGTGAAAATCGTCGGTGTGAAGCACAAAGCCGCGCTTGGCATCGACCGGGCCACCCATCAGAACCGGAATATGACCGACCGTCTCGCGCAGGCGGATCGCGTCATCCTCGCTGGCGATATCCAATTGGACCAGGAGGTCGGGCATGTTCAGGTCGCTGGCCGGCTTGTTCAGGATGATCCCCATCGCCCCATCGGCTGAATGGGCGCAAAGATAGATCACCGACCTTGCAAAGCGCTCGTCCGTGAGGCCGGGCATTGCTACCAGGAACTGACCGTCGAGATAGGCGGAAACCGGATCATGTCGCATCGCATCATGCTACCTGGGCCGGAGGGCTTGTCCAGCGGGGATGCGACAGGTCCATCGGGATAACGAAGAAGGCAACCTTGCTCTGACCGCTGAGGCGACAGGAAGTGAAGAGTTTTTTCGAGGCTTTCCGAGGCTCCTGAGCTTCGACGGCCCAAGCATCGGAATTGATCCTCTGCTTCTTCAGCCTTACGACCCGCTCGTGGTTCTCGATGAGCAACAGGCGGTCGGAATTGAGCCGTAAGTGACATATGCCACTTCGGATCAGCATCAACTTGACGATCTTCGTTCCCTGCTCCGAGAAGACGACGACGGACAGCTCTCCACGAGGCCGATATCGGCGGCATCGAGCTGACTACCTCATCTCGTCTATTCATCCGTTTTCGGCCTTCCTTAGGGTCAGGAACCGAAACAGCCTTTCGCATCCCGCTCCTGAGCTGAACCCGGCGAGGCTGAGGATGGCATCCTTTCCGTTCTCGTTGAATACGGTCGCGATCCATCAGGGAAATGTGGACGGGACCGGCTTCTCCGCGGGTTGCCTCGACACGCCCATGGGCACGGGCTAGACCCTTCTCGCCCATCGGAGGGCCATTATGGCGCCGTTGGCCGATGGGCTCACGCACCACGTGGTGTCAGAATCGGTCCTCAAGACCGGGTATGGGCTCTAGGCGATCTGAGGAGACGAGGACGGATGACGATCCAGGTTGGCGACCACCTTCCCCAGGTGACATTTCGCGTGAGCGGCGCCGGGGGCCCCGAGGCGAAGACCACTGACGATATCTTCAAGGGACGCCGCATCGTTCTGATCGGCGTGCCCGGCGCATTCACGCCGAGTTGCCACCGCAACCACCTGCCCGGCTTCGTCGAGAAGCAGGAAGAGGTCAAGGCGCGCGGCGTCGATGCCGTGGCCGTCACCTCGGTCAACGATGTGTTCGTGCTCGAAGCCTGGCAGAAGGCCAGCAACGCCGATGGGATCGAGTTCCTCGCCGACGGCAATGCCGAGTTCGCCAAGGCGATCGGCCTCGACATGGACGGGGCCGGTTTCGGCCTAGGGCCGCGCTCGAAGCGCTACTCCATGCTGGTGGATGACGGCGTCGTGCGCGTTCTCAACGTCGAAGAATCCCCGGCCAAGACTGAGATTTCCGGCGTCGACGCCCTGCTCAAGGTGATCTGAACGGTTCTGGAGGACGAGGCCGCGGCATCGCGGCCTCGTCGAACATCCGGCTAAGGGCGACCACGTCCGCGTGGTTGCCGGACACGAGATCGGTGATATCGCCGACGAGAAGCGCCTTGGCATGGCGGCAGGCGACGCCGTAGCGTCCCGCCATACAGGTGCAGCGCAGGCGCGGGCCGCCCGGGCGATCCTCCAGGGTCACTGCGTAGAGATTGCCGCGGCTCCCACGCACGGAAAACCGCATCGCCGCACTCTGCAGGCCGGGCGTCCCGAACGATCGCGTTTCCCGCTCGACATAACCGGCCGGCAGCCGTGTGATCGGTAGATGGATTGCCCTCGCCAGGGCGGGAATGTCGGGCGCGCCACGCTCCCTTGCCGCCGCCAGGGCGATCTCCGCGCAGGCGTAGGCGTCCTCGCCCGCATCGTGATGCTCGAAACGGATGCCAAGCCGGGCGGCGACCTTGCCAAGGCCGCATCCCTCCGGTGCGGGAAAGACCTTCCGGGCGATCTGGAGGGTGCAGAGCGAAGCAATAGCCGGAACGGCCATCCCATAGGCATGGAGCGAGGCGCGGAGCACGCCCATGTCGAAGCCGGCATTGTGGGCGAGAATCAGCCCGGACGAGAGGTCAGGCAGAAACTCCGCCATCACGTCCGGGAATTCCGGTTTCTGGCGGACATCCGCTGGCAGGATACCGTGAACACGAATGTTGCCGGGGGAGAAGCGCATCTCACGAGGGCGGATCAACCGGGATTCACGCCGTACCACGGCCCCACCCTCGATCCAGGCGAGCCCGACCGCGCAGGCGCTGTCGCGCCGCTCGTTGGCTGTCTCGAAATCGATGGCGAGCGTCGTCACGCCGTCTCCACCATGGTGAGCCAATCCTCCTCGCTCACCACCTTGACCCCGTGCTTCTCGGCATCCTTGAGTTTGGAGCCCGCTCCCGGACCCGCGACGACGAGGTCTGTCTTGGCCGAGACCGAGCCCGAGACCTTGGCGCCGAGGCGCTCGGCCGTGGCTTTGGCCTCGCTTCGGGTCATGCGCTCCAGGGAGCCGGTGAAGACCACGGTCTTTCCAGCGAAAGCAGTCGCCGTGGCAGCCGCGGCCATCGGCTCGGTGTTGACCTCATCGAGCAGGGCATGGACCGCATCGGCATTGTGAGGTTCGGCAAAGAAGGCGATGAGAGAATCCGTCGCCACGGGGCCGATCTCGCCATCGTCAGCGAAGACCCGGTAGGGATCCCCGGGACGCTGGTCACGGGCACGGGCGACGGCCGCTCCCACGGCGGCCTCGTCGCCGTAATGGGCGATCAGGTTGGCCCGCTGCGCCGCGGTCGGCCGCCGGCCCGTCGCAGCCTCGCCGCCTTCTGCCTCGCCCGGGAAACCGAATTCGAGCAACCGGTCCCGAGTCGTCGGTCCGACCCTCGGCACCGCCGAGAGTTCGAGCCAATCCGGTCCGGCCTGAGCGGCGGCGGCAGCGGCGATCGCCTGCATTAGGCCCGGCATGTCCGGAAAGCGTTTGGCAAGGGCCTTGGCGGTGGACTCGCCGATATGGCGGATACCGAGGGCAAACAGGAACCGGTTGAGGGGCAGGCTGCGGCGCTCATTGATGGAGGCCAAGAGGTTCTTGATCGCCTTGTCCTCGTCGTCGCCCTTCTTCTTCGCTTTCTTCGCCGGTGGCTCACCCTCGGCGCGGCGCTCGGCCGAAAGCGCTTCGCGGCGAGCGACGATGGCCTCCTTGAGCGATGCGAACTGAAGGCGGAACAAGTCGGCGGGCTGTTTGATGAGACCGGCCTCGAACAGCACCTCGATATAGGTCTGGCCGAAGCCTTCGAGATCGAAGGCGTTGCGGGAGACGAAATGCTTCAGGCGTTCCAGACCCTGCGCCGGGCAGATGAGACCGCCGGTGCAGCGGCGTATCGCGTCGCGCTGACCGGTGCGCGGATTGACCTCGCGGACGGCGCGGCTGCCGCAGGCGGGACATGTCTCCGGGAAGACATAGGGTTTCGCATCAGCCGGCCGCTTGGCGAGATCGACATCCATGACCTTCGGGATCACGTCGCCGGCGCGCTGGACGATGACCGTATCACCGACGCGAATATCGCGACCGTCGCGGATCGGCTCGCCGTCGCCGCCGACGCCCTGGACGTAGCCCTCGTTATGGAGCGTCGCGTTCGAGACGACGACGCCCCCCACCGTCACCGGCTTCAAGCGCGCCAACGGATTCAACGACCCGGTCCGGCCGACATTGATCTCGATGGCCTCCAGAATCGTGAAGGCCTTCTGCGCGGCGAACTTGTGCGCCAGCGCCCAGCGCGGGCTGCGCGAGACGAAGCCGAGGCGGCGCTGAAGCGCCAGATCGTCGACCTTGTAGACGATGCCGTCGATGTCGTAGCCGAGACCGGCGCGATCCTCCTCGATGACGCGGTAATGCGCCAGCATGGCCTCAGCGTCGGCGCAGAGCACCGTGCGGTCGTTCACCGCGAATCCCCAAGCGGCGAAGGCTGCGATCATTCCGTGCTGCGTGACTTCCGGCATCTCCGACATCTCGCCCCAGGCGTAGGCGAAGAATTTCAATGGTCGCGAGGCGGTGATCTGGGAATCGAGCTGGCGCAGGGACCCAGCCGCCGCGTTGCGCGGATTGGCGAAGAGCGCCTTTCCCGCCGCCTCCTGGCGGGCGTTGATGGCGGTGAAATCCGCGTGCGAGAGATAGACCTCGCCGCGCACCTCGCAGATCTCCGGCCAGCCCGTCCCCGCCAGCGTCTCAGGGATGCCGGAGACGGTTCGCGCATTGGCGGTCACATCCTCGCCGACCTCGCCGTCGCCGCGCGTGGCCGCCGTGACGAGCTTGCCCTCCACGTAGCGTAGGGAGAGGGACAAGCCGTCGATCTTCGGTTCAGCGGTGAAGGCGAGCGGCTCGTCGGGCAGGTTGAGGAAGCGGCGGACCCGGGCCACGAAATCGTGGACCTCCTCGTCTGCGAAGGCATTGCCAAGCGACAGCATCGGCACCGCGTGCCGGACCTTGGCGAACTTCTCAGAGGCCTTCGCGCCCACGGACACGCTTGCCTGTCCGGTGCCGGCGAGATCGGGGAAGCGGGTCTCGATCGTCTCGAGGCGACGCCGGAGGGCGTCGTATTCCGCATCCGTGATCTCGGGCGCATCCTCTCCGTGATAGAGCCTGTCCGCCTCCGCGATCTGCTCCGACAATGCGGCGTGCTCGGCGCGAGCCTCCTCGGCGCTGAATGCATCGATCGGGTCGGGCAAGGCGGGTGCTGGCATGAACACGTTTCACGGCTTTGGCTGGGGCGTCGCGGAGTTTATCACATCCGGATACCGCGACGGGAGGCCCCGCGGATGCGCCGCAGCGGCACGACGGAAAGGTAACCTTCTGTCGAAGGCCTACGAATGGAAGAGGCGGTCTCGCGCGAACGTGCGACCGAGCCACCCCATATCCTCCCCACGTTCGCCTATCTGAAGGCGAGGACTTTTCACCGACGGATCTTCATGCCGGCCAAACCCGCTCTCTCCGCACCCTGGCGCGACCGCGCCGGCCGCGTCTCGGGCCTGAAACTCGCGACATTCCTGTTCGCGCTGGCACCGGGGCTCTGGCTCGCCGCCGCCTATGGGTTCGACGCCCTCGGGCCGAAGCCGATCACCGCCCTTATCCACGGTACGGGCGAATGGGCCGTGCGATTCTTGCTGCTCTCCCTGGCGGTGACGCCGCTGAGGCGGATCGCGAACTATCCCAAGCTCATCCTGGTCCGGCGCATGCTCGGCCTCACCGTCCTCGCCTATGGGCTCGTCCATCTCGGTCTCTACGTCGTCGACCAGAATTTCATCCTGTCGAAGGTCGCGAGCGAGATTGTCTCGCGGTTCTACCTCACCATCGGCTTCGTGGCCCTGCTCGGCCTCGCCGTATTGGGGATCACCTCCACGGACGGGATGATCCGCCGCCTCGGAAAGGCTTGGCCGCGCCTGCACAAGACCGTCTATGCCATCGCGGTGCTCGGCCTGCTCCACTACTTCCTTCAGGCCAAGATCGACGTGTCGGCGCCGGTCTACTGGACCGGCCTGTTCCTTCTGCTGATGGGATGGCGGGCTATGCAGCGCTACCGTCTTCCGATGAATGCCATCACCCTCTTCGGCCTCGCCCTCGCGACGTCCCTCGTCACCGCGCTGGTGGAAGCGGCGTGGTACGGGTTCAAAAGCGGCGTGCCCGCCAGCGCGGTGCTCGGAGCCAACCTCGAATTCTACGATGGCCTGCGTCCGGCCTGGTGGGTGCTCGTCACCGGCATCGCATTGCCGCTGCTCAACATCATGCGTCCGGCCATGAATGGCGGCGGCAAGGGTAAACCGGTCTCTCACCGGTCCGGGCAGGAGGCCGTCCAGGCGAGCTGAGCGCTTGCGACGGACCAATCCCTCGCGCACAAGCGCAGCGCCGTCCTGGTGAACGGGCGTCTCGAACGTGAGGGAATTCCAGCGATGCGTGTCAGGCTTCTTGGAGCGGCTCTCGTCCTGACGGCCCTTCTGCCGTCCCTCGCCATGGCGGAATGCGCGAAGGCCATGCCGCCCGACCCGGCGACGCGCCCGACGAAGCCGGTTGCTCCCGCCAAGCCCGCCTGCCTCGACGCCAAGGGCGGATGTCCCGGCTGGGAGGCCTACACGTTCAACGACGCGGTGAAGGCCTACAACCTGCAAATCGCGGCCTATCGTCCCCTGGCCGAGGCCTATGTGAAGGCGCTGAACGCTTATGTGAAAGCGAGCGGCGACTACGTGCAGTGCGAGGTGAAGGCGCTGCAATAGCCGAGGTCTTCGGAGACCGATGTCGCGCCTCCCGCGCTTGACCCTCCCCGGGTGCGATGCCACAGCCTGCGGCATCGCCAGCGCCAGACAGGATGTCCGATGACTGCTCCCCTCGACCTTCTCGTCCTCGGCAATGCCATCGTCGACCTGATCGCGCGGACGGATGACGGGTTTCTCGAGCAGCAGGGCGTCCCCAAGGGCGCCATGCAGCTCATCGACGAAGAGCGGGCGGAGAGCCTGTTCTCGGTGATGGGACCGGCCACCATCGTCTCCGGCGGCTCGGGTGCGAACACCGCGGTGGGCGCGGCCCTCCTCGGCGCGAAGACCGGCTTCATCGGCAAGGTCCGCGACGACAAGCTCGGCGGCCTCTTCGCTCACGATCTCAAGGCGACCGGCGTGTCCTTCGCCGTAGCGCCCGCGTCGGAAGGACCGGCAACGGCCCGCTGCTTCATCCTGGTGACGCCGGACGGCGAGCGCACGATGAACACCTATCTCGGTGCCTGCCAGGGTCTGTCGCCGGCCGATGTCGACGAGGCCACCGTGGCGAGCGCCCGCACGGTCTATCTCGAGGGCTACCTCTGGGACCCGCCGGCGGCCAAGGACGCGTTCCGCAAGGCCGCCAGGATCGCCCACAATGCCGGCAACGCCGTCGCGCTCACCCTGTCGGACGCGTACTGCGTCGGGCGCTACCGCGAGGAGTTTCTCGGCCTCATCCGCGATGGCAGCATCGACATTTTGTTCGCCAATATCAGTGAGTTGAAGAGCCTCTACGAGACGCAGGACGACGAGGCCGCGATCAAGGCCCTGCGCGACGAGCGCAACCAGCGCGGCATGCATCTCCTCGGCCTCGTCACCCGGTCCGCCGAGGGCGCGATGGTCGTGAAGGGCGGCGAGATCCGCGCCATCGAGGCCGCACCGGTGCATGAGGTGGTGGATACGACCGGCGCCGGAGACCTGTTCGCGGCGGGGTTCCTCGCCGGCCACGCCCGCGGTCTCGACAACGTGTCGAGCGCCCGGCTCGGGGCGCTGGCGGCGGCGGAGGTGATCCAGCATATCGGCGCCCGGCCGCAGCACGACCTCGTGGCCCTAGCCAAGGGGCGCGGCCTTCTCTGAAGCCACCGCCATCGCACCCCTCGTTCGACCGCCACGGCAGCACCCCCCGTTCGACCGCCACGGCACCCCCCGTTCGACCGCCATCGGCCGCGATTTACGACGCAGCGGCGAATGACGGCGATTCCGGTGGGACAGACCCGAACGAGCGGGCCGGCGAGCCTCAGCCGAGCAAGCGCTCGAACAGCGATCTGACCTCGGCGCGGCGTTCATCGAGTTCCGCCGCCAGGGTCGCGGCATCCGGCAGGCCCATGGCAATGGCGAGCCGTGTCAGCGCCACCGAGGCGCCCGCCTTCGATTCCGCCTCGCCCATCAGCCGCTGCCAATGGAGGGCGTCGTCGACGATGCGATAGGCCTCGCCGAGCCGACGGGCCTCGTTCACCGGTAGCAGGCCCCGCTTACCGGCCTCGGCGAAAACAGAGGATGCATCGAGGCCGATGAGACCGGGATGGCGTTCGGCATGGGCCAGGGTCAGGGCCTGGGCCATGAAGTCGAGATCGAGCAATCCGCCCGGGGCCAGCTTGAGATCGAGCGGTCCCGCAAACCCCTTCTCGCCGGCCACGACCTGACGCATCTCGCGCACCGCGCGGTAGACCTCCGCCGTCTCGCGCGTCGAGCCGACGATGGTCCGGATCTGGTCCATCACGGCGTCGCCGAGGCTCCGGTCCCCGGCGATGACCCGGGCACGGGTGAGCGCCATATGCTCCCACAGATCGGCCTCCCCCTGCTGGTAGGGGAGGAAACTCCGCACCTGCACGGCCACGGGCCCCTGCCCGCCGCCGGGACGCAGGCGAAGGTCCACCTCGTAGAGACCGCCGCGCCGGGTCAGCGCCGTCAGCGCCGCCACCAGTCGCTGCGTCAGCCGGTTGTAGGCCATGACCGCGTCGATCGCCTTCGGCCCCCGACTCGTCCGGTTCTCAGTGTCGAAATCGTAGAGCACGACGAGGTCGATGTCGGATTCCGCCGTCATCTGCTTGGCGCCGAGCCGACCGAGGCCGAGGACGACGCAGCGCCCACCGGGCACCTCCCCATGCTCGGCGAAGAACTGGCGCGAGACCGCTTCGAGGCTGGCCTCCACCACGGCGTCGGCGATGCCGGCATAGGCCCGCCCCGCCGCCTGCGGCGACAGGATGCCGGTGAGCAAGCGCGCCCCGGTCACGAAGCGCAGCTGCCGCGCCGCATCCCGGCTGCGGTCGAGAAAATCCTCGTAGGCCGCCGGCTTGCCGACGAGGCCCCGGTACTGCGCGGCGATATCGCCGGCATCCACCGTCGGCGCGACGAAGGCGGGGTCGATCACCGTATCGAGGACATGGGGGCTGAAGGCGACGGTCTCGGCGAGGCGCGGTGCGCTCCCCAGCAGGTCGGCGAAGAGCAGGCGCAGCCGGTCGTTCGAACGCAGGATGGTGAGGAGTTCCACCGCCGCCGGCATCCGCGCGAAGGCCCGGTCGAGGGTGTCGAGGGCCACATCCGGGTTCGGTGTGCCGCCGAGCGCCTGCATCAAGGCCGGGACGAGTTCGGTGAGAACCTCGCGGGCCCGCGCCGTGCGGACGGCCGGGCGACGACCGAAATGCCAGCCGCGCACCGTCTCGGCCACGCGCTCGGGATCGGCAAAGCCCAGGGTCCGCAGGGTGGCGAGGGTCGCGGGATCGTCGTCCGTCCCGCTGAAGACGAGATTCCCCACCGAGGCGGACAGGTCCGGTTCCGCCTCGAACAGCAGCGCGTAATGCGCCTGCACCCGCCGGGCGTGGTGCATCAGGTCCGTCTCGAACGCCTCCGCATCGGCAAAACCGGCAAAGCGTGCGAACGCCTCGATCCCGGCCGCCTCCATCGGCAATCGCTGGGTCTGCTCGTCGTTCACCATCTGCAGGCGATGCTCGACGGTGCGCAGGAAATCGTAGGCTTGTCCCAGTTCGTCGCGCGCGGCGCCGTCGATCCAGCCCTCCTTCGTGAGCGCCGCCAGCATCTCGATGGTGCGGCGGCCGCGCAGGTCCGGCCGTCTCCCGCCGAAGACGAGCTGCTGGGTCTGGACGAAAAACTCGATCTCGCGGATACCGCCGCGCCCGAGCTTGATGTCGTGGCCGGCGACCGCGATCGTGTCGTGCCCCCGCACGGCATGGATCTGGCGCTTCATCGCATGGACGTCGGCGATGGAGGCGAAATCGAAATATTTTCTCCAGACGAAGGGCCGCAAGCCGGTCAGGAAGTCTTCGCCCGCCTGGATGTCTCCGGCGATCGCACGGGCCTTGATATAGGCGGCGCGCTCCCAGTTCTGGCCGAGATTCTCGTAATAAAGATAGGCGGAGTTCAGCGAGATGGCCGTCGGCGTCGATCCGGGATCGGGGCGCAGCCGGTAATCGACGCGGTGCACGTAGCCCTCGGCGGTGCGCTCCTGCAGCAGCTTGGCGATCCCCTGCGCGAGCTTGGAGAAGAACGGCGTCGGTGCCAGCCCCTCCTTCAGCCGCGCGAGATCGGGATCGAAGAACACGACGAGGTCGATGTCGCTGGAATAGTTGAGTTCGCCGGCCCCGAGCTTGCCGAGGCCGAGGATGACGAGGCCGGATCCGGCCTGAGGGCTCGCGACGTCCTGGGGATAGAACCGCCCGGCCTTGGCCGCCTGCAGCAACAAGGCGTCGGCCGCGGCATGGACGGATGCATCGGCGAAGTCGGAGAGCGCCTTGGTCACCGTCGCCAGGGGCCAAAGCCCGCCGATATCGGCGAGAGCCACGAGGAGCGCATGGTCGCCGCGGTTGCGTCGCAATTCGGCGGCGACGGCATCGAGATCGCGGACCTCTCCGCTCTCACTGCGTGCAGCGGAGCGCTGCCGGGCGATGAGGTCGGCCACCACGCGTTCGGGCGGGCTGGCCAGCATCGCGGCGACGCGCCCGGGGTCCCGCACCACGCAGCGCCACAGGAAGGAAGAATGGTCGGCGAGGCCGAGAAGCAGCGCTCGTCCCGCCTCGTCGAGAGGGCCGAACGAGGCCTCGACCTCTTCGAGCCGTGCCGCCGCACGTTCGGGATCCATCAGGACGGGCGCCCTCGTCAGGCGCTGGGTCAAAGGCGCTTCCTCGGTCACGGGCTGTCCTTTCCCGGCTCAACGGGTTCAGCAAAAGCGGGCACTGATGTGACGTCAGACAACGCACGACACCTCAAGAGCCCAAGCTCGTGGTGGAAATCTGACGGAGGGTACCCGCCTTGAGCGTCTGTCCAGGGTGGTCAGCGGAAGTTCGACAATCGTCTAACGAATGTCCGGAACACGGATAGAGCAGACGATGACGGCGCTCTACGAGCCCACGATGCGCTTGCGGCGCTGCCACGTCGCGACCTTGCGCAGAAGGCGCGACAGGTTCTCGATCGAGTAAGGCTTGTGCAGTAGCTCAAACCCGTAGGTGCTGTTCTGCGCGAGCACGTGGCTGTAGCCCGAAGCCAGTAGGACCGGCAGATCATGATGCAGACGGCGAATTTCGTGGGCGAGATCGATCCCGGTCATGCCCGGCATCACCACGTCCGTGAACACCACGTCGAAGCGGTTGGCATCTCGTCGTAACTCGGCCAGCGCCTCCTCGGCATGCGTCGGCAGCACGGGCACGTAACCCAGGTCCCGCAGGGTCTGAACCGCGAAGTTGCCCACCTCCGCGTTGTCCTCCACCACGAGCACGCAGGTGCCGTGACCATCCATCAGAACCTCGGGCTCGAAGGGGACCGCTACCTGTCCCATCGTCTCGACGCTCGGCATGTACAGGGTGAACGTAGTGCCCTTGCCGACCACGCTTGTGACCGCGACCTCGCCACCAGACTGCTTGGCGAAGCCGAACACCTGCGACAGGCCAAGCCCCGTGCCTTGCCCCACGCCCTTGGTCGTAAAGAACGGCTCGAAGATGTGGTCCAGGCGTTCCTCAGGGATGCCAGAGCCGGTGTCGATGATGGACACGGCGATGAACGCCCCAACCACCGCCGCGTGCGTTCGGATGGCTGGCATCTGCTCGACGGCTTCGACCCGGATCGTGAGGTGCCCTTCGCCGTTCATCGCGTCGCGTGCGTTCACGGCCATGTTCACCAGCGCGGTATCGAATTGGCTGGGATCGGCATCCATGAAGCAGGGATCAACCGGAAGCTGCGTGACGATGTGAATACGTGAGCCGGTGAGCGTACCCATCATGTCACTGATTGCTCGAACGCTCTCGGCAGCATCGAACACCTCGGGCCTGAGCGCCTGCCGCCGGGCAAATGCGAGAAGCTGCCCCGTGAGCTTGGCAGCGCGGTCAACCGTATCGGAGATCGCCGCGACGTAACGAAGGCGGCGTTCCTCCGCGAGGTCGGGACGCTTGAGCAGGTCAGTGGACGACTTGATGACGGTGAGCAGGTTGTTGAAGTCGTGGGCAACGCCGCCGGTCAGTTGGCCGATGGCTTCAAGTTTCTGGGATTGGCGTAAGGCGTCCTCCGCCAGCATAAGTTCCTTGGTGCGCTCGGCCACCCGTTGTTCGAGCGTCTCATTGAGTTCGCGCAAGGCGACTATTGCGCGGTTCTGCACGGTGACATCGTAGCCGCCGACGAAGATGCCGTTGACCACGCCGTCATCGTTGCGGATCGGCTGGTACAGAAGATCGATAAAGCGGTCCTCGTCCTCACCAGCGAGACGGAGCGGCAAACCCTGAGCCGAGAACGGTTCGTCGTTCGTGTAGACCTGGTCGAGCAACTCGAAGAAGCCTTGCCCCTCGAGCTCGGGGAACACGTCTCGCACCTCGCGACCGAGGAAGCTGCGCTGACCAGCTATCGTCACGTAGGCTTCGTTGACGTACTCGTAGACGTGCTCAGGACCTTTCAAGACCGCTACGAAGCCGGGCATCTGCCTGAAGACCTGTCGCTGTCGCTCGTCGCGCTCGCGGAGCTTTAGCTCGGTGTCGACTTGCGACGTAACATCCATGGCGTTGACGAACACGCCTGCGACCGCTCCACCCTCGGCGCGCACGGGCGCGAAGCTATAAAACCAGTAGGTCTCTTCCATGCGCCCATGGCGCCTCATTAGCAGCCTTTGCCGGTCTGTTGCGAACCCTTGCCCTGTCTCCATGACACGTTCGAGTTGGGGTTCGAGCACGGACCAGAGCTCGGACCAGACCTCGCGAAGCGGTTGGCCTAGCGCTTGCGGATGGCGCTCGGCGAGAGCGGGAGCGTAGGCGTCGTTGTAGATTAGGACGAACTCAGAGCCCCAGTAGAGGGCACTGACGATCGACGAGTTTAGGCAGACTGACAGGGTGGAGCGCAGGGACTGCGGCCACGATGACGGTTCGCCAAGTGGTGTAGCCGCCCAGTCATGAACGCGGATGCGCGCGCCCATCTCACCACCCTCGCTGAGGAAGTCGAGGCTACCCGACATCGGATCAGGCGCGGTCATGAGGGGGAGGAGTCCTCTGCGCCATCGCTTGCCGGGAGATCGGGGTCTTACCCATCTCGGCGTGCTCGAACTCGCGCAGGGCGGCCCGCACGACCTCGCTGACGCTGCTATAGCGGCCGGTGGCGACGCACCCTTGCAAGAACACCCGGAGTTCCGGGGGCACGGAGATGGTGATGGTTTCGCGCACGGCCATGCCGGATCGGTAACACGTCCACACACTGTCTTACACGTGACACATGTGGAATCCGGTCGCGGCCCTTATAGCGTCCGCTTTCCGGCAGGACCGGACGTTGGACGGTGCCTACGCCAGTGTCCGAGTAGGGTCGAGAGCGGAGCCAGGCCGTCGGTTCCATCCGCCGGATGTCGACCACCCGATGGAGCATGGGCTCGCCAACGCGGACCCGCTTCGTATCTATCAAAACGTCTCGGCCGCGCAGTCGTGCCGTGAGCGAGAACCGGCCGTCACCGGGAGTTTTGCGAACCCTCTCAGGCCGGGAGGGTCATCACGACGCGAAGTCCCGGCCGATTGTCGTCCAGGGCGAGTGTGCCCTGATGAAGGCGCACCACCGCGTTGATGAGACTGAGCCCGAGCCCGAAGCCCGGCAGGGAGCGCGCCTCCTCCAGTCGGACGAACCGGCCGAGCACACGCCCGCGCGCCTCCTCGGGAATGCCGGGGCCGTTATCCGCGACGATGACCGCCACACCCGACCCGCGCTCTTCCGCCGTGACACGGACCGTCCCGCCCGAGCCGCCGTATTTCACGGCGTTGTCGATGAGATTGGCGAGGGCCTGCCCCACCAGTTCGCGGTTGCCACGGATCAGGAGCCCTTCGGGTGCCGCGATGACGAGCTCCATTCCCCGCTCGGACGCCAGTGCCTCGTAGAGTTCGCCGACCTCCTGCGCCACGAGGCCGAGATCGAACCGGGCCATGATCTCCTGCGCATTGCCGGCTTCCAGCCGTGCGATCATCAGAAGGGCGTTGAAGACCCGGATCAGGCCGTCGCTCTCCTCGATCACGCCGTCCAGGGCGCCGCGCAACTGCTCGGGCGTGTCGGCGCCGTGGAGCGCCTCGTCGGCGCGGTTGCGGAGCCGGGTCAGCGGGGTCTTGAGATCATGGGCGATATTGTCCGAGACTTCGCGCAGGCCGCGCATCAGTTCACCGATGCGTTCGAGCATCTCGTTGAGATTGCTCGCCAGGCGATCGAGCTCATCGCCGTTGCCGGCCACCGCGAGGCGCCCGTCGAGGTCGCCGGCCATGATCCGGCGCGTCGTCTCCGTCATGGCATCGACGCGCCGCAGGACGCGGCTGGCCACGAACCATCCCCCGACGACGCCGAGGATGACGACCAGGGCCACGGAGGAGCCGAAGGTCGTCGCGATGATGGAGCGCAGCCTGTCACGCTCCTCCACGTCGCGCCCGACGACGAGGCGAAACCCTCCGGGAAGGACGAAGACCTGCATGATCGCGTGGTGGTCGAGCACATCGGACTGACCGCTGCGGGCATAGGCCGCCTCGGTCTGGCCCGGCTGGGCCAGGGTTCCGTCCGCGAGCGCGCCGACATTGCCGACGACCCGCTCACCCGCCGCCGTCGTCACCAGATAGAGAGAGGCGCCGGGTTCGCCGGCCCGGCGTTCGACGACGGAGATCAGCCGGCGCAGGCCACCGGCCTTGTACTGGTCCGACAGGCCGTTGATCTCGGCCTCGATGGTCGACACCATCTGGTCGTCGAGGACACGGCTCGCATTCCAGGCCACATAGCCCAGGGCCAGAAAGGCGAAGGTCGCGAAGACGAGGAGATAGGCGAAGGAGAGCTTGAAGGCGGTCGTCCGGAACAGGTTCCGGATCCGCGCGGGCGCCCGCTCGGCCTCGCTCACGAGGCGACCGGCTCGCGGGGCGATTCGTCCGGTCGCAGGATATAGCCGGCACCGCGGATCGTATGGATCAGAGCGGTGTCGAAATCCTTGTCGAGCTTGGCCCGCAGGCGCGAGACATGGACGTCGATGACGTTGGTCTGCGGGTCGAAATGGTAGTCCCAGACATGTTCGAGCAGCATTGTGCGGGTCACCACCTGCCCGGCATGACGCATGAGATATTCGAGCAGCCGGAATTCACGGGGTTGGAGCAGGATGTCATGGCCGCCGCGCGTGACGCGATGCGACAGGCGATCGAGGTGCAGGTCGCCCACGTGATAGGACGTCGCCTCCATGGTTCCGGGCGAGGCGGCCCGGCGCCGGGCCAGCACTTCGGCGCGGGCGAGCAATTCCGAGAACGCATAGGGTTTCGGGAGATAGTCGTCGCCTCCGGCCCGCAGGCCCTTCACCCGGTCGTCGACCTGACCGAGGGCCGAGAGGATCAGGATGGGGGTCGTGACCTCCTGCTCGCGCAGGGAGCGAATGAGCGACAATCCGTCGAGCTTCGGCAGCATGCGGTCGACGATGAGGACATCGTAAGCGCCTTCCCGCGCGAGCGCATAGCCATCGAGCCCGTCGACCGCATGGTCCGGCACGTGACCGGCTTCCCTGAAGGCTTTGACGAGATAGGAAACCGCCTCGCGGTCGTCCTCGATGATGAGAAGGCGCATGGGGCCGGACGATACGTGGTCGGGACTGCGCGGGAAAGCCGGTTGAACCTGGATCGGCACGAAGCCCCCTCCCCTCTCGTGAGACGGGACGGAGGATGCCGGAGATCGGCTTACCGCGCTTTGGCTGGATCATGACCATTCGGTAAGACAAGCGATGCCACAACGCAAAACACCCGCCTCGTGAGAGGCGGGTGTTTTGCGTCGATCGTTTATCGGGGCTGTAATCTGTTCTGTGCAGGTCTGGCGGCGACCGACTCTCCCGTGTCTTGAGACACAGTACCATGGGCGCTGGTGTGTTTAACTGCCGAGTTCGAGATGGGATCGGGTTCTGGGCACACCGCCCAAACCACCAGACCGGCGGAGGACAGGCTGTTCGGCAAGCATTTTGAGATCGGAAGGGCGTCGTGCAGGGCAAGGGTGGACGTTATTGGGGATATTGTGTGGGCGTGCGTTGAGTGTATAACA
>NZ_JAKSYE010000056.1 GCF_022829685.1 Methylobacterium sp. E-045 | reverse complement strand
ACGACGCAGCCGCCGAAGGCCAGGGGCACCATCCAGCGCTCCTGCGCCCCGTCGAAGCTCATCGACAGGACGTGGAGTTCGCGGGTCTCCCGGCTCGTGCCGTAGACGGCCCCCGTGGCGCGGACATGCCGGGCCAGCGGTCCGTGCGCCACGGCGACGCCCTTGGGGGTCCCGGTGGAGCCGGAGGTGTAGATCACGTAGGCGAGCTGCTCCGGATGGGCCGCACGGGACGGGGCAGTGTCCGGCTCCGACGAGAGGTCGAGGGCGGAGGGGTCCAGGGTCGCCCCCTCCCCCATCCCGGCCTCTCCCATTCCGGACTCTTGCATCCCGGCCTCTTGCGCCAGCCCGTCGAGGGCGCTGCCCTG
>NZ_JAKSYE010000055.1 GCF_022829685.1 Methylobacterium sp. E-045 | reverse complement strand
CGTGTCATCTCCCGGGGTTAAGTGCGGGACTGGCGGCCTACACTAGTTGTCTACAGTCGACGAGTCAGCGCGCTTTTAGAGGCGCGATGCTTAGGTTCTGGGATGGGGCCAGCGGTACGGAGATCGCCGACGCGTTCGAGTGCCCGAACTGCATCGGCCGGCGAAGGGGCGGGCCGCCCGTGTCCGCCATTATCCCCGTGAGGGCCCGCCACGAGGGCGACCCGCCGGGTGTCGTTGACGAACAGGTTCAGTCCCGACTCACCGCCCTGCGAGGCGCCGGGCTGCTCCGGCCGATGCACTGCGTGCAGCGCCCAGGCCAACGTCACGACCCACCCGACGAGCGTTCCGCCGAACAGGCCGTTGACCGCCAGGATGATCCAGCGGTTGGGATGGCGCCGATGAAAGGCAATAATCGACGGTAGGCCGTAGACGGCCACGCAAACGGTGACCGCGACCAGCACCCAGGCGGTGTCGTCGTTCACGCGCCGCGCGCCTGCGAGAGGGCTTGCGCCTTCATTACCTCGAACTCGGCCTCCGACAGGCTGCCGCCGGCGCGAAGCTGCGCCAGCCGCTCGATCTCGGCGATCACGTCACGCTGTGGCTGCGCGAGGGGTTGAGCCGGCACAGGGCCTAAGGGGGCCGCGCCAATTGAAGCGGGCACGGCACCGGCCATAGGGGGCGACCCGAACCGGTTCGGCCCCGGCGTCCCGGCAAAGCAGGCGAAGACCAGCGCGACGGGGCTGAGCAACAACCACCAGCCCGAATGGTCGGTGTCGTGCATCCGCCGAATGCCGGCCGCTACCTGCGGCAGGAGGTGGATCAGGTGGACGAGGCCGATGAACAGGCCGCCATCCTTGTTGCCGGTGGCGAAGGCCGCATCGAGCACCAGCGCGATCAAGGCGATGCCGAGGTACATGAGAATGAAGCGCCAGTAGTCGCCGCGCGAGGTCCGCCCGGAAAAGTCGCGATAGCTCCGCATCGCACTGAGGTACGAGTTCATTATCGTCACGTCTCCGGAAGGGTGCTTGGATCGGTGGGAATGGCAGCCAGCGTACAGCCGGCCGAGCGTCGCCGCTCTTTCATGAACTTGTATTGCCTGGATTGATGGACTGCAACCGGTGCGCTGTCGCCGCCGATGAATGCGCGCGACTTGGTCGGTTGGAATTTGCGTCGCCTGCGGGTGGCAAAGGGTTTGTCGCAGGAGGCGCTCGGCCTGCTCGCCGGCTGCGAGCCGTCCTACGTTGGACGTATCGAACGTGGTCGCGAGAACAGCACCATCGAAACGTTGGAGGGCTTTGCAGCTGTGCTCGATGCCCACATCTCAGCGTTCTTCGTCATCCCCGAAATCGGCACCGAGAAGCCAGCGTCGCTTCGTCCGGGCCGAAAGTCGAAGGCCTGAGCGCTGACGAGCCATCGTCAGTACTCCTCGGCGAGCATGATCGTGAGCACGCGCACCGTGACCGCCGGGTCGGCCGCGTCAGGCGAGTGCCCGGCCATCGCACGGTCGTAGGTGTCGATCTTCCAAAAGCACCGCTGCCCTGTGAGATCGAAGGCGCCAAAATCGTGCTCGCCATGCGGGTCGTCGTCGGCGCCAAAGGCCGCGAACGATTTCATGGCTGCCTCAGCCTCACGACGAAGCGCGGCCGGCATGCTAGCGATCCCTCGCGACAGCATCACGTTGCCGCCGGCAAAGCTCTGGCGGAATGCATCGTTCAGGGCACGTACCCGGTCGGTTCGGGTGGTCGAGGCGGAGTCCGCCTCGACACTGATGGGGGCTGGGCGGTTCATCAGCCTTGCTTCGCGCGATGGACCGCGCCGGGCGGGAGCAAACCGAGTTCGTTGCGATGCCGGGTGATCAGCGGATCATCGGGCCAGTCGCGCCATTGAAGCTCGAACGCGTCGTCGGCCTTAGTGTACATGATGATCGCCTCGAACCAGCCGTCTTGCGGACCTGCGCAGGCGAGCACGAGGCAGCCCCGTTCGATCCCCGGCCAATCGGCGGGCGCCTTGAAACGGCCGCCAGGACCTCCGCCGCCCGCATCGCCACTCGCCCCGCCCCCTGATGCCGGATGGGCGCCGGTGACCTTGGCTGAGGCCCCGACGGGCACGGCAACATCGGGCAGGCCAGCCGCCGTCACGAGCAGGTCGAACACTTCGGCTTTGACGAACGGCACAAAGGCCTTGCCACTTCCGAACAACCGCCCCTGCGGCAGGCCGGCGGCGAGGTTGTGGTGGGTGTCGTCGCTGATCTCGAGCACGTGCATGCCCATCAGGTCAGCGGCGCGCTCGGCCTCGGCCTTGTCACCGGCGGAAAATCGCGAGGCATGGGGGCGGTGTCGTTCGTCGCGGCCGAAAAGGATCAGGCCGGGCGGTATGGCTGCGACTGTCGTGGTTGCGGTGTTCGGGGTCATCAAATGGCTCCAGAAACGACGAAGGCGGCCCGGAGGCCGCCTTGCGTTGAGTGTGAGGGGTAGGATGCACCCGCTCGCTGCCGGTCGGGCTCGGGTGGTGGCAAGGGTCGCAACGGCAGGGTCATCGGGGCATCCGGTCAGCTGCACAACAGCCCGCAGCGACCATCACATTATAAGATTATTATCCTAATGTCAACCCAGGTTGTTCTGTGGTTCGGGACCCGCCTGGCTAAGCTGCGTACTGCCATCATACGGAGAGGCGTATCGCAACGGCGGCAACGCCCCACTCGGCCCGCCGGGGAAAGGGAGCTATTTCGCCCTACCGCACCCCAACCCTACGTTGTGTCCCCGTTCGGCCTATTCAGTCCCCGAAAGCGGACCTTGACCACGTCGAGATTCAAAATCAGATAGCATGACCGATGCTGTACTTGCGGTCATTGGACGCGCAAAATAATAACCCTGGACATGCGAGCAACCCATGTCGGAAAGTATCCTAGCTTCTTCGGCCTTTTCAATGCCTTCGGCGACAATGGACACGTCCAGCGTCGCCCCCAGCTTCACGAGGAGGTCAACGATAGCCAAAGTGCGCTTGTTGTCATTCATTCCGGAGATGAACGAGCGGTCGATCTTGATCGTATCGACCGGGAACCGATTGATGTAACTCAGGCTCGAATAGCCCGTGCCGAAATCATCGAGCGCGATACGGACACCGAGGCCCCGTATGTTCTCAAGTGCGGAAGCCACGCTTGAGGACGGAAGCAGAAAGATGCCTTCGGTGATCTCGATCTGCAGGGACCGAGGATCGATGTCGAACTCGGCCAGGATGACTTTCAGCTTATCGACGAAGCCTGGGTCGTTTAATTCTGTCGCCGAGGTGTTGACACTCATATGCAATGGATGTTCGCCGAAGTGATCCTGCCATACCCGAAGCTGCGCACAGGCTTCTCTGAGGACCCAGCGGTCGATCTGACGGATGAGGCCGATCTCCTCGGCGGCCGGGATGAACTCGGCGGGGGACACCAGGCCGCGCTTGGGATGTTGCCAGCGGATCAGTGCCTCGAAGCCGTCGATGACGCCGCTCGCCAGGTCGAAGATGGGTTGGTAGTGAAGGAGGAACTCGCTGCGCTCGAACGCGAGCCGGACATCGGTCTGCAGCGCCAGGGCGGCTTTCGCCTCGGCCCGCATCGATTCGCTGAAGATGGCGTAATCGCCCTGTCCAGCACGCTTTGCCTGGTACATCGCGACATCGGCGTCGCCGATGAGATCCTCGGGGCTCCGGTACGATGCCGACGCCTGTACGATGCCGATACTACAGGCCGGGAAGATATCCTGCCCGCCCAGTCGTATCGGCATGCGCATGGCGAAGATGATGGCCTCCGCGACCTTCACCGATGTCGCGGGGTTCGCGGGGGCCTCGATCAGCACGGCGAACTCGTCGCCACCTATGCGAGCGAGCGTGTCCTGCGGACGCGTGCACCGCTTCAGCCGTTGCCCGATCTCTTTGAGCAAAGAATCCCCGGCGCCGTGACCCATGCTGTCGTTCACGACCTTAAAGCGATCCAGGTCGAGGAAGATCACCGCGCATCCGTCTACCTGACGGCCGTCGGTGCGCGCGATGGCGAGGGTCAGGCGATCCATGAAGAAAGCGCGGTTGCGCAGGCCCGTGAGGCTGTCGTGGAAGGCGGTGTAGTGAAGTTCCGCCTCGATCCGCTTGCGCTCCTGGATCTCGGTGGTGAGCACCTCGTTCTTGATCTCGGCGATGCGAACACGGGTCGCAAGTTCCTCAGCTTCCTTGCGTTCCGTGATGTCACGCTGAACGGATACCCAGTGCGTGAACCATCCGGCCTCGTTCGCTACCGGCACGATGCTGAGTTCGACCCAGAACTCCGTCCCGTCCTTTCGGTAGTTGATCAGCTCGATCTCTATAGGCCTCCAGCGCGCGAACGCATCACGCAGTTTCGCACGAGATGCAGGGTCCGTCTTCGGGCCTTGCAGGATGCGGGGCGTCTGGCCGAGCACATCCGCATCGCTATAGCCGGTCGTACGGGTGAAGGCCGCGTTGCAGTACAGGATGCGCGGACCCGGCAGGTGGGTCGGCTCCGCCTCGGTGATGAGGATCGAGTCGCGTGCGTGGATTGCCACGGATTCAAGCAGCCGGAGACGTTCGCTCTGGAGCCTGTAGCGTGCGTCCGGCTCCATGGACGGTTTGCGACGAACCAAGCTCAGGTCGAGGAGGGTGGCCAGGTGGGCGGCCTGCGCGCGCAGCACGTAGATCTGTGCGAGGCTGAGGTCGGTTCGGAAATCGCCCCCGGTGACCAGCAGCATGCCTTGGATACGGTTCGGGCTTCGTACGATGGCGCCCGATGCGAAACCCTCGAAATCGACGCCGTCGATCCGTAGGCGGAGTTGCGATACGTCGTAGGGAGCCTCGGCGATGTCCGAGACAATCTTGATCATATTAGCGATGCCGTTCCAGTCGGGTGCCCGCTGGGCCACGACGAGTTCCACGCCCCCCCGACCGAACGTGCCAACACTTCCGAGCAATCTGAAACCCTCGGCCTCCCAGACGTAGAACATCGCGGAGGTACAGTCGGTAGCCTTCACGGCCACGTTCAGAATTTGACCGCACAACGCGATGTCTTGCAAAGCAAGGCCCACGCCCGGGGGACCCGGAGACGGCGGCGTATACATGTCTGTCGAGGCATCGACGAGCATACGACATTATCCTGCTAGTTCTACGTCAGCTTAACTTATGCAAGAAGAAACGAGAGTTTTGCAATGCCTGAAACATTAATCTGAGTTAGAGCCAATCACATTTCATGAGCTGAATATCTTAATAATGGCTGAATTGCCACGTGGTTATCCGTCCCTGCGACCTTGCGGCAAACCAGGTGCCCTCACGGATCGGAGACTTAGGAGCAGCGTGTGATGAGGTGTCCGGGAACGTTTTCTTGATGATGATGACAAACCCCTCTCCCTCACAGACGATCAATGATTTGGTAGGCCGACAACTCCTGTCGCCTGATCAGTGCGCCGAATGCGGCACGATGCGAGGCGAGTGCATGGGCTGGCAGAGTATT
Source organism: Methylobacterium sp. E-045 (assembly GCF_022829685.1). Lineage (GTDB taxonomy): Bacteria > Pseudomonadota > Alphaproteobacteria > Rhizobiales > Beijerinckiaceae > Methylobacterium. The sequence continues at coordinate 86,826 of NZ_JAKSYE010000055.1, read as the reverse complement.
GCCGAGACGTCGGATGTTAATGTACTCCAGGGCACAAAAGCCTTCGAGCAGCCGGAAGAATAATTGCGAAGATCAATTCGGATGCTCAGCCGAAGTCTGCACATTGCGTGCCCGGTGCTTATTACAACGGCAACAGTGGGCATGCGGTAGGTTGGTAGCCGTTACGTGGGCATTTCGCTCGTTGGGTGCAGTTCGAGAGAAGTCAAAGGCTGCCGCTCACACCCGTGCTTCCAGAGCCACGACGTCGTCGCCGTCCCAGTGTACGTGAAATCCAGCCTCGTCCGTCGCTTCCGACACAACCGCCTTCCATTCCGTATGAGGGCGTTCGGCCGCTCGCTCGTAGACAAGTTCGCATATCCGCGAGACGCTGCCGACCGACGTCGCGCCCTGCTTCGACCAATGACGGTTCAGACTGGCGAAGGCGACGTCGTATAGTCGCGCTTGTTCGGCGGCGACGAGATCCAGTCGCATGTCCTCGAATTCGGCAGGTCCGAGCATCGCTTCGCGTTCCCCTTCTGTCGCTAAACCGGTTCGGGCCAAGCCAGAACCGGCCCATGATGCTGAAGCTACGGAAGCGCGCCGATTTTCCCCTTGGCCTCGCTCATCGTGTTCTCACAGGCACGTTTGTCACCGCGACGATCTTCGTCAGTTGCCCGAATAATGAGGGTTCTTGCGACAGCGACGTGCTCGGCTGTCGAAACCGTGTCGGGGTCACTCGGGGCGTCAAGGCGCACCGTTGTTACAGCGTGCGGAGACCCAACGCGGACTGTATGACCGTCCTTCAAGCCAGCGACCTGGATAGCCCCGGCACTGTCGAGTCGGCGCTCGATGGTGCCAATCTGGTCAGCGCAGGATGATGCGGACGCAGGAAGCGGGGCAAGCGCGACAAGGAGAATGGAGAGAGCGGGCATGATGCGCATCGAACTGACCTTTGCCGAGGTGGCAGCATCGTAGCCTCACTCGGTGAGCGAACTGACCCGATGCCGTCCCTCACGCAGCGATGCGAGGGTAGCGATGGTGCAACGGCCCACATGAGCACATGTTGCATCGCAACATAGAATGCGGGGCTGGTCCGCGTTCAACACGTAGCTGGGGCAGTCGAGCTAAGGTCGCCGCCGTCGTTAATGCGTGGCAGAAAGCCGATGGTGACGGCCGGGCCGGCGCGGTCGGCAATGTCCATCGCAGCAATCGAAACGGAAACAGGTCAAGATGTGATGGCTATAAGAGGCGTCAGAATGAACGAATGGCGCTAACAGCCAGCGGAGCATACAGAAGTACCCATCAGCTCCGGCGCTTCAAATGCCTTCATATAGCCCTACCACCTTGCGGGGCTTGGTCTGATCAGCGTTCCACCAGTCGCAAGGATGGCTTATCGAGGGACTGGGGGCCGATAGACGGTACGCAGCGGGTTTGATTGCGGCCGCCAGCTTTGGCTTCATACAGCGCGGTGTCCGCGCGGGTGTACAGGTTGCGAGCATCGGCGGTGCCCGTGGCCAAACCGATGCTAACTGTTATGCCGCCAGGGCCGATCCCTGCAGCCTCGACCACCAGGGTCGCAATCTGGGCATGTACCGCCCCGGCAACACGGAAGGCGCCAGCCGCGTCTGTGTCAGGTAGCAGGAGGGCAAACTCCTCGCCGCCGACTCGGCAGACCAGATCGGAGGGGCGGTGTACGCTTGCCCCAAGGCAGCGGGCCAAGCCCTTCAGCACCGCATCCCCGACCTCGTGGCCGTAGTGGTCGTTGAAACGTTTGAAATGATCGGCATCGATCATGAGCAGTGAGAGCGGTTTGCCAGAACGGGCAACCTGCGCGCAAGCATAGCTGAATGCCTCATCGAAGCGCCGCCGGTTGGCTAAGCCCGTCAGGGTATCGGTCTCCGATAGCCGAGAGAACTCCGCCTGCATCAAGGTACGACGACGCAGTTCTTTCCCAAAAAGCAGGGACAACGCGACAGTGAGGCCGCAGAGGATGAGCAAGACAATGCCGATGCCGAGGGCTTTGGTCCGCCATTCTGCCTCAACGTCGCGCGTAGAAAGGGCGACGTTGAGGATCAATGGCAAGTCGCCGACTTGGGTGAAGGTGTAGTAGCGCTCGACGCCGTCTCGGACCGAAACGTCTACGAATGAACCGTTGCGCGCACTCGCGAACCGCATGAAGGTCGGCGCACCGGCAATATTAACGCCGATGTCCGCCGCCTCATAGGGATAGCGCATAACCCGCGTGCCGTCGCGCAGATAGAGATTGATTGCCCCCTCACGGCCAAGGCCGATCTGGTCGAAAAGGCGGGTGAAGTAACTGAGCTTTAGGCTACCCAGCACGACCCCTCCGAATGAGCCGTCGGGCTTGGAAACGCGCCGGCTGAACGGCAGCATAGGCTCGCCTGTCAACCGCGATACGATGGGCCTGCCGATGTAGACGCCCCGGTCGGCACGTAGGCGCTGAGCTTGGAAGTATTCCCGGTCGGCGTAGTTTCCTTTACGAGGTGGCATAGCGCCTGCGTCATCGATGATTTCGCCGCGATCATTCAGGACGAGCATCACGCCCATGTCTCGCGCTGTCGCGGCGCGGTCGAACAACACGAGTTGACGCATCCGAGGATCGAGCGTTTCGAGCCCTGGCGTACGTAAGTTTTCGACTACGGCGTTGATGGACAGGTCGAAGATCTCGACGTTACGGGCAATGTCGCGCTCTATGACCTGAAGCAGATTCCGCGAGGTCTGCTCAGCCTTGTCCCAAGCGTCGCGCCGCAGGTCGAGCAGCATCATGCCCGAGACGACGAGCATGCCGAGAGGCGCCAGGACGCTGAGTGCGATCCATGTTCCGGCAGACCGAAGTACCGGCGACAGCCTTCGAAGCTGCATCATCGTCAGGCGCTTCCAAGCGTGATTTTCTTCCTTCGTATTTGAGTCCTCAAACCTAATCGGAGACTTACCGTCGGACCGTTCCCACTCGATTCATCACGTTGTACTTAACGCCGCGTTCAACTGGTCGAGAGAATTTACCCCGACCGTTGTGACCCTGCCCGAAGCGACGTCAGATACCCTGGTGCTGATCAAGGAAGCGACGGTGGGCATGCGACGGATCTGGAAGGCGGGCTACCGATATTCGAATGCAGGGGTCATCACTGTGGATCTCGTGCCCTTGGTGGCTTCACAGCGCGCGCTGTTCTACGCTCTCGACCGCGAGCGAGGTTCGGTGCTGATGGACGCTCTCGACGCCTACAACCACCGCTGGGGGCGCGGGGCAGTGGTGCCCGGCACGGCTGGGTTCGGCTCGCAGCGAACGTGGTCCACACGGTTCGACATGCGCTCGCCGCGCTACACGACCCGAATCGCCGACATCCCGGTTGTTGGTGCCGCATAGGCCAGGAAGAGCGGTCGTGGCCTCATGCTCTTCTGAGGGGGGGGGGGGCGACCGCCCAGAAAGCCTGCTGGCTCTCGGCGTCGATGGTCAGCATCAGTGCCGCAGTGAATGGTTGTGAAGACCGCTCGCCCGCGACCGCAGGCGAAGGCAAGCTCCGTAAGCAGTCCCACTAATCAGCCGGCGACTCAGTTGAGTAAGAGCCGAGGGATGGCTTTCCTCAGCCGGGAGTAGCCTCGGGTCGCCAATGGCCATGCAGCCTCATCCCAGGCCCGTCGAATTTGTAGGCAACACTTTGGCAGCGCCATCGCTGATGGCCCGACCGGGGCCCAGGCGGTCACAACCGGCAAGCTGTCCGCCCAACCGCTATCAGCGTGGCCAGCGGGGCATCCGAAATGGGCCTCGGCTCGCGTCAGCGCATCGGCCATCGCGGCTTCATCCGCAGCCTTGACCCGGTCAGTGGCGCCGCCGGCATGGGCAATGAGACCGCCGATGCGCACGACCCGTCCATTGCCAAGACACAGGCTCTCTGGGTGCAGGTCGTCGAGGTGCAGCAGAAGCGCCACCTCACCGTCCGGCGCGGCGTCGGCCGGCGGCAACGGCACTTCTCGCGGCGGCATTGGCTCGTCGAGGGCGTCGGGGTACTCATCGAGGCCGACCGGATCGAAGCGCCCATCAGTGTAGCGACGGATGTTCTCGGCGCGGGCGACATAGTGCTTGCCCCGGGTGTGCAGGCCGGCAACCCAGCGCCAGGACAATGTGTTGCTGGCCGGATCGCCATCGACGAGGTGACGCATGAAGAAGTCAGCGCCGAGCGCCCACGGGAGGCGAAGGGTGAAGATCCAGATCGAGGCAAACCACATGCGCGCATGGTTGTGGAGCCAGCCAGTTTCGACGAGTTCGAGGGCCCAGGCGTCAAAGCAATCAATGCCGCTCCGCCCCTCTACCGCAGCCTCATAAGTCCGCCGCAGGCCCGGCTCAGCGGCAAGGCGCTCATGGCTCTCGGCGGCCAGCGTGAGGTAGCCCGTCCAGGCGGCAGGATGGGTTTCCAAGTGCCCCTTGAAGTAGGTCCGCCAGAATACCTCGCTAACGAACTTTTCGGCCCCTTCATCGCCGAAGGCAGCGACGGCCGCAGCGACAACTTCGGCTTCGGTGATCAGGCGCCGGCGCAGATAGGGCGAAAGCGCCGAAGTCGTTGAGCGCTTGGGGTCCGAGGTCGAAGTTGCGAGACCCGGCGTACTCGGCTCCCTCATTCGAGAGGAAGGCGGTGAGGCGTTCGAGCCCGGCGGCACGGGTCAAAGGGAAGGTGCGATCCATGACTGTAAGCTAGGGCGCAGCGGGGAGAAGCCGATGCGACCGATTCCCGAGGGTAACGGGCACGCGTATCGCGGCAATACCCATGGGAGCGTCACAGACGGCCGGCGCGGGCCATCTTGGCCGAAGGCGGGGTTCGACGCTGATGGGTGCTCTCGACGCATGTAGTCATTGTAGGTCGCTCGGCATGGTGGGAGCGCCTGACCAACCAAAAAAAAACCCCGGGCGTCGCTTTCAACGCCTGGGGTCTACAGTGATTCTTAGAACGACCGTTCCAAATCAGCAAACCCGCCGGGCAGGTAGACGCTGATCGACCGCTTGCGAGAGGTATCAGGCCACGTCACCTGACGCTGAGCCCATTGGATCGAGCGGCCAGTGGTACGGTCTCGGCCGTGGTCCAAGAACCCCTCGGCGTCGAGCCATTCAAGGACCCGTTGCTTCCGTACATCCGACCGGAACCACTTGGTGAAGACCTCGGATCGAACGACGCACTCGAGACCCTCATTCTTCGGCTGACGAAAACCGTCCGCGTTGTGCATGAGTCGCAACTGCTTACGAGTGCAGGTCTCAGTGTCCAAAACGTTGGCGCCATTAAGCTTGACCTTCAACGCCTTCAGATCGGCCTTAAGCTCAGCTTGCGGATTGGGGATCTCCGCGAGCGCCGCTAAACATGCCCGCTTCAAAGCCGCGCCGAGTCGTTTCATGTCCAGTGGAAGAACACCCGCAGCGATTGCCAAAAGGCCGCCCGCATAAAGGACGCCAAACTTCGCCACGATATCACGTTCAACCGGTGACATCGTTGGCCGCGCTACGGCCACTTCGAAGTTCGCCACCAGAATTCGAACCACCTCTTCGACAGCCTTGTGTTGTCTAGCGAGCCATTCGGTATAAGTGCTGAAGGCAAGGCCGCGGAAGTTAGGCAGGCCCTCCCGCAAAAGCTGAAACTGCGTCTTTTCCCAAGCGGCGAGATCCGCCCCAGTGAGGGTCTCTGGCGCCAAATCGAAGATGGTTTGCGACCCGTTGAAGAGCACCGGCACGCCAATGAGCCGAGCCGTTTCCCCCTCATCGCGGGTCTCGCCCTTCCGCGCCGCCCAAGCGTCGGGCGAGTGCTCGGAGGACATGAGTGGCAGAACCTGGAAGGTTGCCGCTGCCCCACCATCACCGCCAGCCCAGTTTGGGTGACGGATGATGTCTTGCCCGTTCATCAGCGCATATGTTGTTTCGCGAACGACCTCATGGACATTGCCCTTTCCACCCCGTGCGGTACCAACCTCGTTGATCGGGATCGCGTGGTCATTGAAAGCGACCGCAACCGCCAGAAGACCGGAGGCCGTCGCATTCAGACTTGGCAGATCCTCCTCCTGCCCATAGCCTAACGCCGATGCACCCACGAGCTGTGCCGTTGACTTCCCTGACCGGCTCGGGCCGTAGAGCACCAGCCCAAAGTTCGGGCGCCTCGCGATCTTGAGGAGCGGCGCTGCAAAGATGGTGACCAGTGCGATCATCATTGCCGTCGAGAAACGCGCGATTTTGATCAGGGCGCGCCACCCGTCGAGGTCACCGCGATCCTGCATGTGACCGGTGCTCCCGGCGAAAGCCCCACTCGGCGGCAAAATTGCTTCAGCGTCGTCGCGCCCTGACACAACGGAACGGTGTGTCACGAACGTGGTGGCATCCCGCCAACCATTGCGAGCGGCTCGACGAACGATGGGGGCATCGGCTGCGATGGCGGAAGCGATGATACCCTGACGCTCGGTGGTCGAGGGTCGCTGTGCGCCCTTCGCAAGCAAGTAGCGAGCGACCGCTGCAACACTCTGCTCCTGACGGGGAACAGTGGCCTGGATGACCGCCCCCTCGATGCTCGGCGCCTCGTAGACGTCGTACCAGACCTGTTCGCCCTCATCGAAGAGCTGTTTGATTTTACGAATACCCGCATTGGGCGTGATGCTGACGGTTAACATGATAATCCCCTGTTTCAGTTCTTGGAGTCGTTCTTGATGGTGGTGGGTCAGCGCGTGCACAGGCTGCACGGGATGCACGGGCTTTGCGCTGACAGGGTGGGGTAAGCGCCGGGCACGCCATGGAAGACGGCGCCTGAGCCAGGGCGAGAGGGGGTTGCAGTTCCCCCTCCCGCCTAATCGCCCCTAGGGCCCGTCTCTCGCCCAGTTGAAGCCACCCAGAGCCCGCTCGACGGCATCGTCATCGATTCCGCAACCGATGACCCGGCCACCCAAGCCGAGCTGGTGCTCAACCATGGCCAGCTCATCGGCCTGAATCGCGCGCAGCCCGCGACGCTTGGTGTTGGTGCTGGGACCGCCGCGAGCGTTCAGTCGGGACTGGCTCAGTTCGGTCACACGCCGGATGCGGTCGGGCTTGAGCGCGTAGCGCTCGGACTTACCGCTGGCGTCGATGGGATCGAACTTGACCGGTCGCTTCACCCAATCGGAGGGCTGGAACGCAAAGCGAAAGGGCGCCTGCTGAGCCGGGGAGAACCAATCGACCGCGACACCGTGCGAGTGAATGCACCAGTGCGCTGGGGGCCCCCCACCGGTGAGATCCTCGTTGAAGGAGATGTCGAGGCTGAAGATGCTGGGGGTGATGCCGCTGGTCACAGCGGCCGCCTCCACCGCAGCCAGGACCCGCCGGCAAACAGCCGCATCGAGCTCACCCGGCAGGACGCAGCCGAAGGTGGGCACCACCGTGATCATGGTCATCCGGCCGCGCAGTGCCCGTGCGGGCTCGCGAACGAACCGGTCAGCCAAGTCCAGGGCAGCGAGTTGGAGACGGCCGCCGCACTCGGTGCAGGCGCCGCTCAGGCAGGGATCGGCTTCGGTGCAAGCAACGAGGGTCGCGGCCAGCTGGCGTTCGGCGCCGCTGCCCTTCTCCAGTCGGCCAATCAGCCGCCGTCGGTTCTGGCGCCGAGCTGTGAGGTAGTTGGGTTCAGACATGGGGGATCCTTGGCAAAAGCTGCCTTGCCGGCCAGGAGGCCAATTGCTTCGGTTGCGGGAGATTTCGTGGGGGAGTGGGGGGATCTGCTGGCAGGTTTACTGGTCGCCAGCGTGTTCGTTGTTGCCTATGTGTTGCAGGTTTACGCGGTGGTGGGGCGGACTACTCTGCCGCCACCTTGGTGGCCTCGCGGGCCGCGTGCTCGTAGTTGAGGATGTCCTGGACGCTGAATCGCATCGCTCGCGCGCCAATGCGCACGGGAGCCGGCAGCCGGTTCTGCTTCAGCCAAAGGTGCATCGTGCTGTTGCTGATTTGCAGGCGGGCCTGCACCTGCGCGTAGGTGCAATAGCCTTCCGTCGGAAAGGCGATGGCCTTGGACTTCGCGGCCTTCGGCTTGACCGGTTCGACGCTGGCATAGCTGTGCTTCAGGCGCTTCGTCAGCTCGTTCGTGGGCAGATCGGGGGGATGGGTCATGACACCTCCTGTGGGGACGGTGCCATCAATGCCGGCCTTTTCGGGCTTACGGGGAACAATGAGCGCTAATTAGCCCTGAGCATGCCGGTCGAGACCATGCTGCCCCTTTGGGGCCTGCCGCTTATTTTTTGGCTTTCCGATCTTCGCGTAGCAGTTGGATAGCTTCGTTGAGCCTCTTCACGACGGTCACCTCTTGAATGGCCTGAGATCCGTTTGCCCGCATCTTGGTGCAAAGATCTATGACGTAATCGTCCTTTGATGCGTACTTTTTCCCAACAAGAACTTCGACATCAACGGTTTCGCTCAGTAGTGTTGTTACAATCCTCAACAAGCCGCTATACTGCCGCTTGGCATGGCCTGAGATCGCGGCGATATCTGGTTTGCCCTGATCTGACGCTTGATTCGCACCGTAATTGAGCATCTCGGGTGGAAGTTCAAAGCCGGAATTCTTGGCCCATTCGATGAAGCTATTTGGCGTCATCGAAACATTTAGTTGCCCTGCCTCAATAGCACGCTCGACCAGCCACTTCCGGCGCTTGTACTCGATGCGGAACGGGCTTGCGCTGGAACGCGGGCTTCGCAGACTTTCTTGGTTCACGACCTGAGGATCTTTTCCTCGCGAAAGCGCTATTGCTTCGTCAGCGTGCCATACCCCAGCTTTTAACCAATGGCTGAAGTCAGCTTCAGCTTCAGGACTATTGTAGAACTCTTCATCGTCAAGAGAGGCGGCTGCTTTTATTCTTACCTCGTCGTACTGCGCCCTTTCTAAAGCGTATGCCTTATCGACTTCAGACCGAGACAAGCCTTCCAAATGCTCACTATAGTCCCTTGCATCATTAAGATACGAACGAACTCCATTCCGAGCTTTAGCTGTTAGCTCGCCCGGCTTGAGCCAGATGTCTTCGAAGGATTTTGCATCGAGTATCAGTTCAACATCATCGCCAAGATCCGCAGCTATTTCCTCGACAGTAGCGGGATTAGCCAGGTCGACGTCGTCGTTGTGTCGGCGAGAGGCCTCGGTCGCTAATGCTTCCCATCGGTCATGATGCTGGGGGAATCGCTGTCTGAACAAAAAGCGCCGCTTTGAGCCGATGCTCGTGGCCGATACTCGCTTTGTCGGAGATTCCATATCGCTATGCCTAACTTGCGCCAACGAACTGCGCCCAAGCTTCCATCATCTCACGCCGCTTGGCCAGCAGATCACCTCGCCGGTAGGCCGCCTCCACCCGGTTCTCCACGGCGTGGGCCAGAGCCATCTCCGCAACCTCACGCGGCAGGTTCGTTGCCTCAGCTGCCCAGTCGCGAAATGACGACCGGAAACCATGGGCGGTGATCGGCACTGCCATCCGGCGCAGGGCCATCAGGAAAACCATGTTCGACAGTGGTTTCTCACCCGACCGCCCAGGGAAGATCAGGGCGCTGCCGCTGCTTAGAGCTTTCGCCCGTGCCAGCACTGCGACCGCTCTGCCACTAAGGGGGACGCGGTGCTCGCGCCCCGCTTTCATGCGGCTGCCCGGTACCGTCCACAGCGCTTCGACATTGTTGACCTCAGACCAAGCGGCGCCGAGCACTTCTCCGGTGCGGGCTGCCGTCAGGATCAAAAACTCGAAGGCAAGTCGAGCGATCTCCCCCTGCTCACTCGACCCTCGCAGTCGCGCAACGAAGGCGGGCACCTCGGCATAGGGCAATGCCGCGTGATGCTCCTCGCGCTCGCCTTGCTTCGGCAGGCCACGACTAACCCCATCAATCGGATTGTCGCCGCTGCGATAACCGGCGGCTTTGGCCCAATCGAGCACGGTGCCTATGCGTTGGCGAACCCGCCGCGCCGTCTCGGGCTTTGTTAGCCAGATCGGTGACAGTGCGCGAAGAACATCTGGTGTTTCTACCTGATCGACCCGACGGCTACCGAAAAACGGATTGGCGTAGGTTTCAAGGGTGGTCTTCCATTGAGCCGCGTGCTTTGCGTTGTTCCACGAAGGCTTGTTGTCATCGAAGACCCGGACGACCGCTTCGGCGAAGGTTGGGATCGTCTCGACAGGCTTGCGCCGTTCGGCGAGCGGGTCGCCACCATCGCGGGCAAGCTTACGGTAGCCAAACGCCTTTTCCCGTGCCTCGGCCAGCGTGACCAGGCTGGCCCCGCCTAATCCGATGTCGCGCCGGGTACCCTGGATAACGATCCGCAAGAGCCATCGTTTTGAGCCGGATGGCTCGACAACAAGGTAGAGGCCATGGCCATCTGCGTACCTGCCTGGAGCCTTAAGCGCCCGAACCTGCACGGCGGTGAGCGCCCTTTCAGGGTGGCGGCCTTTTCGCTTTCCTGCAGTGTCCGTCGAACTCATGGCGCCCACATTTTCAACCACACTTTATGTGGGGTGCAGGCGGATTGCAATGGACCAGCTAGGATATTGGTGAAAGGCTAAAGCTTTGCAGGTCAACGACTATTCGGATCATACCGCATCAGGCTGGCCCTTAGTATGGCTGACGCTCCCTCCGCCATTTAGCTCGCCAACCCATTGAAATCGTTAGATAATTTGGAGTGACGGCCAGAGAGCCCTAGCTCCTGCCCCTGTTAGGGGTTAAGTCGCCAAACAATTATGCTTCGGGCGTCATTTCAACGTACGCCCTGGCACGACGCCCGCCGTGACAGACCGCACGACCTATGAAAATTTTAGCGCTCAGCTTGTCGCCCGCTTGGCGGACTGCTGGCCCAAGCGCCTATCGATCATCCCGGCCGACTTCGGCCTCGCGGAAGAGGACGATGGGAAAGGCGTTGCTGACCAATGGGATCAATGGAGCGACGTCGTTCTCTGGATGGGCCGGGAAGGGATCATCCGTTTTGAAGGGCCTTCAAACGGCGACTGCGGAGAACCTTGGTTCTGGGATGTTGAACTTACGGAGAAGGGTCGAGCGATGAACTTTAATCACTTTCCGCAGTCCAAAATAGATATCGTAGCGCCCGACGGAACCGTGAGAAGCTCAACAAATGCCATAGTAACCCCCAAGGCAATCACAATTGCTGATACCACAACGCAGATTTTTGTTGGCGACGAGATCAGACGAATAATCCCCAATGGAACAGAGGAAGCGTTCGAAGTAGTTGATCCGACATATAACGAGAAATTCCACAGTATACCCGCACATTTTTCCGTAAAACTTCGAAGAAAAGGCATCTTTCCCAAGGGAACTGGAGGAAATTATACATTCAATGTAAGCGGCAATAACGCACGTGTAAATTTTCATTCAACAGACAATTCTACCAATCGGGTTGGAGATAACGCTGTTTTTCGAGACCTTCAGGTTGCCGTTGAAAATTCCGGGCTGAACGCAACCGAGATTGCCAAACTTCAGAGCTCAATTCGAGATATGCAGGCAGCGGCCGGAACTCCTTCATTTAAGAACGAATATCAGAAATTTATTCAGGATGCAGCCACATATATGACTATCGTAAGCCCCTTCATTCCCGCCCTCTCTACTTTGCTTTAGAGGCATAGATGGAACTGGACAGATTTGTTGAAAGAACCCTCTCGCAAATACTGGCGGGAATTTCTGCCGCGCAATCCGGAACTATGGGAGGAAATGTTGCGGCCGGAATGATAGGCAGCCCACAGGGGGCGAATATTTACAATTCTGGCGACGCAGGAACTTTTACAGTGGTTGATTTCGATATTGCGATTAAAGCGGTTGAGAAAGATGGAGGTCAAACTATCCAGGTTGCCGGCACATCCGAATCAACGGGAACGAAAACCGCAAATGAAAATTCAAATCGGGTGAAATTTTCGGTACACCTTATGCTGCCGGAAGGCGACGCGGCTCCTGTTCGAACATTCCCTGCGCGGAGGCCCAGTCCGCCGATTGTCTAGAACGAGCCTTCGGCAGAAACGCCTGACTACGGTTTCAACTCAAACCCTATCGTCGTCGCCACGTGACGCAGCTTCGCGATGTTGCGCGTGCGTAGGGTGCGGCGCTGGCTTGTAATGGGATCGCCGGCCTCGCCCTCGATTGCTACAAGCTCGGTGCGCTCGCGTTCGATTAGGTAGCGGATGCGCGGCTCTCGATCGCCAGCGGGCAACCGCATCAGGTCCGCCGCGCTTGGGATGGTCACGGGGTCTCGGCCTGGTAACGCTCCACCACACGGGCGGTGATGAGCCCGAGCCCGATGGTGATGCAGGACTCGCCCGTCAGCACCCATTCGGCCGGCCGGATGCCCCAATCGTCCGTATCGGGCACCAGGGTGAGCGAGACGGCGCCTACGTCGCTCAGATCGCCGTCACGGGCCGCGCGGTGGCGCACGTAGCCCAGGAGGGCCAGCGAGAGGTCCGCGCCCTTGCCGGTGATCGACAGGCCCAGGCGGCTCATCTCTGCGATGATGGCGAAGTGGATGGCCTGCCAGATCGTATAGGACCGGTCTCTGCCGCTGCCGATCTTCTGTTCGCGGATAGCCTTGCGGTGGATCCAGCGCTGGATCGTAGGCGCATCCACACCCGAGACATGGGCAAGCGTCGAGAGGCCAAAGCGGTCTTTCGCGACCGGATGGTGACGGCTCCAGTCCACAGGCCTGCCCCTTATTGGACCGTCACGACCGGTAGGATGCGGCCAATGGTCTTCGGCTCCCAGGATGCAGTCGGAGCGGCGTTTCGGAAGGGGTCGCGAGCGGAGCCGGTGCGCGGCTTACGCGGCCGCAATGGCTCGCCCACCTTATCCGGCCAGCGGAGCGGTAGCGCGCGAGCGACGCTTGATCGCGTTGTCACTGCTGCGGGAGTGGATCGGAGGGCAGACCGTTTCAGACGGTTGGCAGCCTGCCTCGCGGCGAACCTCACCGCAGCGGAACGGTCACCGAACGATCGGGGATGATCGACCTTTCTCGTCTCCCCTCGGCGACACCGATCATCCCGCATGGCAAATTCGCGGCGGCGCTCTTCCGCATGAGGCCGCTCAGGGTCATCGGGAGCTCTCGATCCCTGGGGTGATGCTCGCAACCCGCCCCCACTCGGCAACCGCCGATGACCACCCCTCAGCTACACCACCGCGCGGGACACGACCTGCCGGGTGCTTCGCGAAGCCTGACGGTTCAGCTGCGGCAGTCCAGGCCGGTTCGTCGGATGAGTTCGATGGTGAGGCCGCTTGCCGATCGCCCATGCGGGCTGAAACGGAAAGCCAATACTCCACGCTTGAGATCGCCGGCTTAATCCACCGGGTCCGAGGTATTTCGAATGCGTGTCACAGGACTGTTATGAGCCCAACCTACTGGCAGGCTCACTGATCCCCAGGGTCTTGAGGCCATCATGTCCGACGCCGTTGCCGCTCCGACGGGCTTGCCACAGAGCGCCATTGCGCCCGCCGCAGGACCAAAGCTCGATCACGGGATCCACCCGGGCGGGGTCATCGCCTTCCTGCTCGTCCTGGTCGCCGGATTGGGCTACGCGCTCTACAGCCTCGTGACCGACATGAACGCGGTGGGCCAGTCGCCCCTCGCCATCGGCGCCTTCGTGCTGCTCGGCCTGGCCCTGCTCATCGCCCTGGCCTTCGAGTTCGTGAACGGGTTCCACGACACCGCCAATGCGGTCGCCACCGTGATCTACACCCACTCGATGCCGCCGCTCGTCGCGGTGATCTGGTCGGGCGCGTTCAACTTCCTCGGTGTGATGTTGTCGTCCGGCGCGGTCGCCTATGCCATCGTCACCCTGCTGCCGGTGGAGCTGATCCTGCAGGTCGGCTCCTCGGCCGGTTACGCCATGATCTTCGCGCTGCTCATTGCCGCGATCCTCTGGAACCTGGGCACCTGGGCTTTCGGCCTGCCGAACTCGTCCTCCCATGCCCTGATCGGATCGGTCATCGGCGTCGGTCTCGCCAACCAGCTGATGGCCCCCGAGGGACAGGCAACCTCGGGCGTCGACTGGGCGCAGGCCATGGGCGTGTTCAAGGCGCTGCTGTTCAGTCCCGTCATCGGCTTCATCGCCGCGGCCCTGCTGCTGCTGGCCCTCAAGTTCACGGTGCGCCGGAAGGACCTCTACGAGGCCCCCAAGGGCGAAACCCCGCCGCCTTTGTGGATCCGCAGCCTGCTGATCCTGACCTGCACCCTCGTGTCGTTCTTCCATGGCGGCAATGACGGCCAGAAGGGCATGGGTCTGATCATGCTCATCCTCATCGGCGCGGCGCCCACCGCCTATGCCCTCAACCGCACGATGTCGGACGACACCACCCCGGCCTTCATCCAGACCTCGCAGAGCGCCAGCACGGTGTTCGCGGGCCATGCCGGGACGACGGCCAAGCCGGATGCCGCCGAGGCCCGCAAGCAGGTGTCGGAGGCCCTGAAGTCGAAGGACCTGAACCAGCCCGCGGTGTACGGGGCGCTCGCCGCGCTGGCCACCGACATCGCCGACAACGTCAAGAGCTACGGCGCCATCAAGCAGGTGCCGGCGGCGGCGACCTCGAACCTGCGCAACGACATGTATCTCGCCGCCGACGCGATCCGGCTCCTGCCGAAGAACGGCGCGACATTCTCGGAGGCCGAGGCCGGCACCCTGAAGGCCTATACCGGCCTCCTCAACGACGGGACCCGCTACATCCCCACCTGGGTCAAGGTCTGCGTCGCGCTGGCCCTCGGCCTCGGTACCATGGTGGGCTGGAAGCGCATCGTCGTCACCGTGGGCGAGAAGATCGGCAAGACCCATCTCACCTACGCGCAGGGTGCGTCCGCCGAGATGGTCGCCGCCGGCACCATCGGCCTCGCCGAGCTCTACGGCCTGCCGGTCTCGACCACGCACATTCTGTCCAGCGGCGTCGCCGGCACGATGGCGGCCAACGGATCGGGCCTGCAGATGTCCACCGTGCGCAACATGGCGCTGGCCTGGGTGCTGACCCTGCCGGCCGCCATCACCCTGGCGGGCGTCCTCTTCTTCATCCTGCGACACGTGTTCTGAGATAACGGATGCCAAGCGAGGTGACCGCGCTCATGCTGTGAGCGCGGCCGGCGCCTCGGGTGACCGCCTCCACTCGGTGAACGCGATGGTGGCTGCATGGGCTGAGGATGCCGCTTGCAGAAGCGACACCCCGGCCCTTTGCGGGCTGATCGAGAAGAGCGCCGAGCGTCTGTTCAGCGCAACGGCGATTGCGACCGTGTCTGTCGGACGCGGGCTGGTATGGTTGGCGTTGCGCAGCTTTCCGGCGTCCGTTTCGCACGCGAGTAGGCTCCGTATCGCTGCAGCCTCCGAGAGCGGAACGACGGCGCGAGGGGTCCGGCGCCTGCGTCATCGCGATGGCCGCCGGCGCGCCTGTCTGCTGGCTCCCGCATGTGTCTTGGGGCCACGCGTGCGACCAATCCGACTTTCGACCGTTGACCCACGATGCAGGATGGGCTCGCCCCTGCGAGCCCGCCATTCGCTCCATCGGTCAAGGAGACCCTCATGAAACATGCCCTCATTGCTGCGGCCGTCATTCTTTCGCCCTTCGCTCTGGCCGCATCGGCTCAGGCGCAAGGGACGGTAAGGGGCGCAGAGCGCGGGATCGAAGATGGCAATCGCGCGGCCGGTCCCGTTGGCGGCGTGGTCGGCGGTGCGGTCGGAGCCGCGACGGGCACCGTCGGGGGCGTGCTCGGCGTCGATCCGGATCGGCGCGAGGAGCGGATGGAGCGGCGTGACGAGCGTGGCACCGTTCGGGACCGTCGCGACCGCTAAGGCGGCGGAGCAGTACGCTCACGCGCGTTCTTCGGACTTGCGTGTCGGCGGGACGGTTGCGGGGATTGCCCCGCGGCCCTACCGTTCCGAATGACCGAGAAGCTGACGACAGCCGCCCTGTGCAACCTGAACCTCATCTCTCAGGACGAGGTGGCGGCGGCTGTTGAAACCTACCTTGCGAATTCCATGGCGCCGCCTTTCGTCTTCAAGGAGGGTTACCGGCTCGATCTCGGTAAAGCCGTGCGGCGGCATCCCGGCGCGAACGATTTCGTGAACCGTGGGAATACCGGCCCCCTGATGAAGCGTCCCTTCATTCTCGCGGCTATCCTCGAGGCCCGCCCCTTGCGGGAATGAGCTCCTCCCGGCACCGCCGGTGACTGTCCAGGCGAACGATCGTCTCCGATGAGCAGAGGCAGGTCCCCCGGCGCAGTCACTGCTGGCTCTTGCCGATCCCTGTTGGCTCGCACGGCTGCGCCGGTGCGGCCTGAACCTTCCCAACCTGTCGGTCTCGGCCCGGCCGCCTTCACCTCGACATGCGGTCGGCGACGGTCACGCGCCATCACGCATGCGCCGTGACCACTGCGGCGCACTTCATGGCGTCAGCACCCCCGCCGCATGCCCTTGACGCTCACCTCCGCCTGAATATATTACGATCATCATCTTATTGATGGTGCGGTTGCGGGGGAATGCGTGATGGATGCGAGGATTGCCCTCGGGATTGTCGGCCTGGCCCTGACGGCCTGCTCGCCGGGCGAGACCGCCGTGTCGCCTCCACCGCCCCTGGTCCAGATTGTCGAGGTCGCGCGGAGCGGTGGTGGGATCGCGCGCTACACCGGCGTGATCCGGGCTCGGACCGAGAGCAATCTCGGCTTTCGCGTCAGCGGCAAGATCTTCGAGCGGCTCGTCGATCCGGGCGATCGGGTGACGCGGGGCCAGCCGCTGATGCGCCTGGATCGCACCGATTTCAGCCTCGCGCTCAATGCCGCCCGCGCCTCGGTCGAGGCGGCCCGCGCCCAGATGATCAAGGCGAAGGCCGACGAGGAGCGCAGCCGCAAGCTCGTCTCCGACGGCTGGACCTCGAAACAGACCTACGACCAGAACAAGGGCGCGGCCGATTCCGCCATCGCGCAATTCGCCAATGCCGAGGCGCAGGCGAGCCAGATCGCCAATCAGGCCGGTTACTCCGAGCTGCAGGCGGATGCGGACGGCGTGGTGATGGAGGTGCCCTCCGAACCGGGCCAGGTGGTCGCCGCCGGGCAGACGGTGGTGAAACTTGCGCGCGATGGCGCCCGAGAGGCCGAGGTGTTCCTGCCCGAGGGGAGCCGGCGCGCGGCGCAGGGCGAGGCCTCGGCCATCCTCTATGCCGAGGGCGAGGTGACCTATCCGGCGCGGCTGCGTGAACTCTCCGCCACGGCGGATGCCGCGACGCGCACCTACAGGGCTCGCTACATCCTCTCGGGCGGCGGCGAGACGGCGCCGCTGGGCGCCACGGTGACGCTTCACCTCACAACCACCGACGCCGCACGGGCCGCTGCCGTGGCGGTGCCGCTCGGTGCCCTGTTCGACCAGGGTCAGGGCTCGTCGGTCTGGCGCTACGACCCGGCTACCGAGACCGTCACGGCGCAATCCGTCGCGGTCGCCCGCATGGCCGAGGAGAATGCCGACATCGTCTCCGGCCTGAATCCGGGCGACCGGATCGTGGCCCTGGGGGCGCATCTTCTGAAGGCCGGGCAGAAAGTCCGGGTCGCGTCCTTCACGATGGGAGGGGCCCGGTGAGCGGCTTCAACCTATCCGCGCTCGCCGTCCGGGAACGGGCGGTCACGCTCTTCCTGCTGATCGCGCTCACCGGCGCGGGGTTCTTCGCCTTCGAGAAGCTCGGTCGGGCAGAGGACCCCGCCTTCACCGTGAAGGTCATGGTGGTCTCGGCCACATGGCCCGGCGCCACCACCGACGAGATGCAGCGCCAGGTCGCCGATCCGCTGGAAAAGCGCCTGCAGGAGCTCGTCTTCTACGACCGCGTCGAGACCACGGTCCGGCCCGGGCTCATGCTGATGAAGGTCATCTTCAAGGACAACATGCCGCCGGCCAAGCTCCAGGCGGAGTTCTACCAGGCGCGCAAGAAGCTCTCCGACCAAGCCTCCAGCCTTCCGCGCGGCGTGCTGGGGCCGCTGTTCAACGACGAATTCTCCGACATCTACTTTGCTCTCTACGCACTCCAGGCCAAGGATCTGCCGCACCGGCAATTGGTGATGCGGGCGGAGGATCTTCGCCAGCGCCTGCTGCGCGTGCCCGGCGTCGAGAAGATCAACATCCTCGGCGAGCAGGCGCAGAAGATCTTCGTCGAGATCTCGTACCAGCGCCTCGCCACCCTCGGCATCACGGGCCAGCAATTGCTGGCGGCTCTCGCCAACCAGAACGATGTGACTCCGGCCGGCTTCGTCGAGGCGGCGGGACCGCGCGTGTATCTCCGCCTCGACGGCGCCATCGATGGGCTCGATGCCGTCCGCAACCTGCCCGTCGCGGCGGGCGATCGCAGCTTCAAGCTCGGCGACATCGCCGAGGTGAAGCGCGGATACGAGGATCCGAAGACCTTCGCCATCCGCAACGACGGCGAGCCCGCGCTGATGCTCGGCCTCGTGATGAAGCCCGGCTTCAACGGTCTCAGCCTCGGCGCGGCGCTCGATGCCGAGGAGGTCGCGATCTATCATGACACGCCCGTCGGCATCGCGTTCACGAAGATCACCGACCAGGCCAAGGTCATCGACGAGGCCATCCACGAATTCATGGTCAAGTTCTTCACCGCGCTGGGGGTGGTGATCGTGGTCAGCCTCGCCGCGCTGGGATTTCGCGTCGGCATCGTGGTTGCGCTGGCCGTGCCGCTCACCCTGTCGGCGGTGTTCGTGGTGATGATGATCACGGGCCGCGATTTCGACCGCATCACGCTGGGCGCCCTCATCATCTCGCTGGGCCTCCTCGTCGACGACGCGATCATCGCCATCGAGATGATGGTGGTGCGCATGGAGGAAGGGGCCGACCGGATCGAGGCGGCGACCCATGCCTGGAGCGCCACCGCCGCGCCGATGCTGACGGGCACCCTCGTCACCATCGCGGGCTTCCTCCCCGTGGGCTTCGCGGCATCCACGGCCGGCGAGTATGCCGGCAACATCTTCTGGGTCGTGGCCTTCTCGCTCATCATCTCCTGGATCGTGGCCGTGACCTTCACGCCCTATCTCGGGGTCAAGCTCCTGCCGAACATCAGACGGGTAGAAGGCGGCCATGACGCGATCTACGCCACCAGGAACTACCAGCGCCTGCGCCGGATCGTGCGGATGTCGGTCGATCACAAATGGATGGCCGCCGGCATCACCGTGGCGCTGTTCGCCGGCGCGGTGGTGGCCATGGGCAAAGTGGAGCAGCAGTTCTTCCCGAACTCGGAACGGGCAGAACTCATCGTTGAGGTGACCCTTCCGGCGGGCTCGGCCTTCGCCACCACCGAAGCCAGCGTGAAGCGGCTGGAATCGGCCCTGCGCACGTTGCCGGAAGCCGGGGAGATCACGAGCTATATCGGCCAGGGCATGCCGCGCTTCGTCCTGTCCTTCGACCCCGAACTGCCCGATCCCGCCTTCGCGCAGATCGTCGTCCAGAGCGCCGACGCCCATGCCCGCGACAGCCTGCGGACAAAAGTCCGCAAGCTCGTCGACGAGGGGCGCTTCCCCGAGGCGCGGGTGCGTGTCCTGCAGATCGTCTTTGGGCCACCGATCCGCTTTCCCGTGGCCTTCCGGGTGGTCGGGCCGAATCTCGACGTGATCCGAGGCATCGCCGCCGAGGTCAGCGACGTCATGGCGGCCAACCCGAACATGCGGATGGTCCATCTCGACTGGGGCGACAAGACCCCCAACCTGCATCTCGCCCTCGACCAGGAGCGCCTGCGCCTCATCGGCCTGACCCCGAAGGAAGCCGGCCAGCAGTTGCAGAGCTACCTCAACGGCATGCCGGCAACCCAGGTGCGGGAGAACCTGCGCTCGGTCGATGTCCTGCTGCGCAGCCCGGGCCCCGAGCGGCGCTCCCTCGGTGAGATCGGCGACCTCACCCTCGCGACGAAAGACGGTCGGCAGGTGCCGCTCTCCCAGGTCGCACGCCTCGAGAGCCGCAGCGAGGACTCGGTTCTGAAACGCTACAATCGGGAAAGCTACATCCGCGTCCAGGGCGACATCCTGGACGGGAAGCAGCCGCCGGATGTCCACGCCCAGATCTTCCCCCTGCTAGAACCGATCAAGGCCAAGCTTCCGCCGGGCTACCGCATCAACACCGCGGGCGCGGTGGAGGAGAGCGCGAAGGCGATGATGTCACTGGTGGCGGTGTTCCCCATCATGCTGATCGTGACTCTCACGGTCATCATGATCCAAGTGCGGTCGTTCTCGACCATGTTCATGGTCTTCGCCACCGCGCCCCTCGGACTCGTGGGCGCCGCGCCGACCCTGCTGGTCTTCCACCAGCCGTTCGGTTTCAACGCGATCCTCGGGCTGATCGCCCTGTCCGGCATCCTGATGCGCAACACGCTCCTCCTCGTGGATCAGATCCACCACGACCGGGTGTCGGGTCTGTCGGATTACGAGGCCATCGTCGAATCGACGGTGCGGCGCGCCCGCCCGGTCTTCCTGACGGCCGCCGCCGCCATGCTCGCCTTCATCCCGCTCACCCATTCGGTGTTCTGGGGCGCGCTCGCCTACGTCCTCATCGGCGGAGTCGGGGTCGGCACGGTGCTGACCTTGCTGTTCCTCCCGGCCCTCTACGCCCTCTGGTTCCGCGTGGAACGGGCGCCGACGGGAGAGCGGGCATCGCGCGGCGCGGCTTCGATGGCCCGCCCGGCGGTGTCCTGAGCGAAACCCTCATCCATGCCCGGCATCCACGGGCATTCCAGGGATCGCGCGTTCAGACCATGAATGCGCGGTACATCGACCGGCCCGCGATAGTGCCCCCCTCACGCGGGCCGGTCGGTCGTCCAACGCCTTCGTCTATCGGCCGCCGCCCCCGCCGGTGTTGGGGATCGCGACTTCCGGCTTGTTGGCGTTTCCAGCCGCGCCCGAATTGTTCGACCGGCTGTCCGCGCCGGTGGCACCATAGGCCTCGGTCCCGATGGAGCCCGGACCGCTGTTGTCGATGCCGCCCGGCTTGACCACCGGGACATCGGACGTGCCCGGCGATGTCATCCGCGCCGGACCGGGCTGCCTGATCTCGGCTGGCCCCGTCGACTGCGCGAAGGCAGGCACCGACGCGGTCATCATCACACCGGCGAGTAAGGTGGCAATCTTCGTCATCAAACATCCCCAAGTTCACGAATGACTCTCTGGGATGCCAACCGATATGGCCGACAAGAGGTTTCAAGCTTCGCAGTGTTATCGTCCTGCTCCGACCTGCGACTCTTGGCTCTCACCGGCCATGACTGCAGCGCTCAATGCAGAGGCGCGGGCTCGCTACACTCCGCCGGGTCGGCGGATATGCAATCGGCTTGCGGCAGGCTCGGTATTTGCTCACCCGCCGGAAGCCGATCGTCGGACACCGGATCGACGTCGCCGGGCGTGTCGGGAAGCTGGGGCCAAATCGGACGATCGGGTTGTATCGGCTTCGCCATGGAACGGCCTCCCAGCGATCGGCATCATAGCTGCATTGCTGGGATATAATATACCAGGACGGATTGCAAAATGGAACGACGCTTCATCCCGTCTTCATCTTCGCAAGAGTGACGTCCTAGGAGATGGGACGAACCGCGCCTTCGAAGGCCTCCGTGACCCTGGAAGCCGGAGACGCCCCCGCCGGCCATTCCCGGCTCGGGCGTCTCCAAAGCGCGCGGCCGCCACGGCATCGCCGCGGCGACGTATCGGTCGTCAGCCTCCGCTGCCCGCAACCGTGATCGAAGGACGACGGGCTTACCGCTCGCCGAAGCCGGAAAGAAGCTTCTCGATCTGGGCGAGTCCGTTCTCGCGGGCCTTGGCCTCGCTGGTCAGGCTCCGATCCGAACGCTGGACGAGCTTGCCGCCTTTGCGAATGGCCCACTGATAGGTCGCGCCCTCGGTGCGGGGGCTGAGGATTTCCAGGGTGTAGGGGTATGTCGATGTTTCAGTCATGGCTCCTATATGGCGCAAGGTTCCGGCACCTTCCACCCTTTTATACCACATCTCTGACCGGCGGATTTCGCCCGGACTTGCCGAACTCGTCGCCCGACGCTTCTGCCCCGTGGCGCCGCCCTATCGCGGATCGCGCTCCGCACGCGCCAGCACATGGCCGGCGATGCCTCCGGCGGTGGTCAGCCAGATGCCGTCGCGATGGGAAGCGATATGAGCGAGCGCCTCCCGCAGCGGCCGGAGCCGGTGCGGCTGGCCGACGATGTAGGGGTGCAGGGCGATCCCCATGACGAGGGGCGCCTCCCGCGACTGCAGCAGCATCTCGTCGAACGCATCGACGATCATGGCGGAGAAATCCCGCGCCGACTCCTTCCTCGCGACGATGGCGGGAATGTCGTTGAGTTCCTGTGGATACGGCACGGAGAGGATACGCCCGCCGTCGCGGGTGGAGAACCAGACCGGCTGGTCGTCATGGGCCCAGTCGAGCAGGTAGCGGTAACCGGCCTCCGCCAGGAGATCGGGCGTGACGCGGGATTGCGAGATCCAGGGACCGAGCCATCCGGCGGGGGGCCTGCCTTCCTCCCGGGTCAGGACGGCAGTGGCCTCCGCGATGAGCGACCGCTCGGCCTCCTCATCGAGGTCGCCCTGCCGCTCGGCATTGGTGCGGCCATGCCCGACGATCTCGTCGCCCCGCGCCCGGAAGGCCTCGATGAGGCCGGGACAATCCTCGTAGAGCCTGCTGTTCACCAGTACGCTGGCGGGCAGGCGAAGCTCATCGAACAAAGCCTTCATCCGCCAGGCGCCGACCCGATTGCCCCAATCGCGCCAGGCGTAGTTCAGTACGTCCGGCTGAGGGCCGCCGGGGGCCAGTTCGGCGCCGAGGCCCGAGCCGAAATCGAAGGTTTCGAGATTGAGCGCCATGTAGACGGCGAGGCGCTTGCCCCCCGGCCATTCATAGACCGGGCGGTCGGGCAGGGCGCTGTAGGCATAGCGGCCATGGTACTTCGCTGCGTCCGTCAAAACGTCGCGCTCCCTCATTGATCGTGTACGCTCAGGCTATCACGCAGCACCGAGATAGGCGGCGGCGAGACCGTCATCGGCGGAGAGTTCCGCCGCCGATCCCGTGGCGACGACGCGGCCCTGTTCCAGGACGTAGCCGCGATCCGCCACGGTCAAGGCCAGTGCGGCCATCTGGTCGACGATAAGGATCGTCACGCCCTGGTCGCGCAACTCCGCCACCACGGCGTAGAGGGCGTTGATCATGGCGGGCGCGAGGCCGAGGGAGGGTTCGTCGAGAAGGAGAATGCGCGGATGCGCCATCATCCCGCGGGCGATGGCGAGCATCTGCTGCTCCCCGCCCGACAGCAGGCCGGCGCGGCTCGCGGCCCGGTCGCGCAGGCGGGGGAAGCGGTCGAGCAGGGCCTCCACCTCGCTCGGATCGATGGGGGTCTCGCGTCCATGCGCGCCGAGCCGCAGATTCTCCACCACCGAGAGTTCCGGAAAGACCTGCCGGCCTTCGGGCACCAGGGCGAGGCCGAGGCGGGCGATGGCGTGGGCCGGCAGGCCTGCGATGGAGCGGTCCTCCAGGATCACCGCGCCTTCCACGGGACGCAGCAGGCCGCTGAGCGCCCGCATGGCGGTGGATTTGCCGGCCCCGTTCGCCCCGAGGAGCGCCACGGTCTCACCGGGCCGGACATCGAGGGAGAGACGGTCGAGGACCGGCGCGGCACCGTAGCCGGCGGTGAGGTCGAGGGCCGAGAGAACCGCGTCGGCGGGACCTTTCCAAGGGGATGCGCGCGGCCGGGCAGGGGTGTCGGCGCCACCGAGATAGGCCCGCAGAACGGCGGGATCGGCCCGCACCGTGGCGGCGTCCCCCAGCGCGATGGGTCGTCCGGCATCCATGACGAGGATATGGTCCGAGATGCCCATGACGAGGGGCATGTCGTGTTCGACGAGGACCACCGCGACGCCGCACGCCGCGATGCGACGCAGCAGCCCGCCCAGGCGGTCGGTATCGGCACGGGTGAGACCCGCCGCCGGCTCGTCGAGGAGGAGGACACGCGGCCGGCCCGCGAGGGCGCGTGCGATCTCGACGAGGCGGCGGTCCACATGCGGCAGTTCGGCGGCGGGCCGGTGGAGCGCCCCGGTATAGCCGACGAAAGCGAGGAGGGCGGTGGCGGCGGCGACGTCGCTTCCGGCGCCCGCCCTGAACAGGCGTCCGGGGGCGATGGCGAGGGCCACGTTGTCGATGACCGAGAGGGAGCCGAACAGCCGCGTCGTCTGGTAGGTCCGCGCGATGCCGGCGCGGGCGATGCGATGGGCGGGCAGTCCGGCGAGATCTTTGCCCGCGAGTCGGATCGCCCCGGCACCGGGCCGGTAGAAGCCCGAGACCATGTTGAGCACGGTGGTCTTGCCGGCTCCGTTCGGGCCGATGATGCTGGTGACGGCCCCGGGGGCGGCGGTCACCGAGACGTCCTGCGCCGCCTTGATGCCGCCGAAGCTGATGCCGATCCCCTCCACCGCGAGCGCCTCGGGCCGCGGCTGGGCCAGGTAGGACACGACGTCGCCGCCGGTCCCGGACGCGGCCCCGGAGAGCCGACGCGGCAGCAGACGGGCGAGGCTGCCGACGATGCCCGCCGGCACCAGCCACAGCACCACCAGCGTCGCGAGGCCGAAGAACAGGAGGCGGTATTCGGCGAGGCCTGACAGGGTCTCTGGCAGGAGAACGGTGACGAGGGCACCGAAGAGCGGCCCCAGCACCGTTCCGGCACCGCCCACCACCACCGAGAGCACGAACAGGATCGACTGGGTGAACGGGAACGAACTCGGCGCGATGAACAGCATCAGGGGCGGCAGCACTGCCCCGGCGAGGCCGGTCAGTGCCGCCGAGATCATGAAGGCCAGGGTCTTCACCCGCACCGGATCGAAACCGAGGGACGCGGCGGCCACGTCCGCGTCGCGCACCGCCCGCATGGCGAGGCCGAGGCGGCTGCGCGCGAGGCGGTGGAAGCCGTAGAGGGCGAGGCCCGCGCCGAGCACCGACAGGATCGCGAGTTCGCGTTCCAGGAAGGGGAATCCGAACAGCGTCGGCCCTGTGGCGATGACGAGGCCGTTCTGGCCTCCGGTGAGAGCGCCGCCCTCGATCAGCCCATGCTCGACGATGAAGCCGAAGGCGATCGTCACCATGGCGAGGTAGGGGCCCTTTACCCGCATGGCGGGGATCGCGAGCACGCCGCCGAGAACTCCGGAGAGCAGACCGGCGGCGGGGAGCGCCAGCCAGAAGCTGGTTCCGGAGAGGGTGAGGATGGCGCTCGCATAGGCGCCGATCGCGTAGAAGCCGGCATGGCCGAAGGAGATCAGGCCGGTGAGGCCGAGGAGGACGTTCAGTCCCGTTCCGGCCAGGGTCGTCAGCGCCACGAGGGCGATGATGAAATGGCTGTAGCCATCGGTGGCGGCCACGAGGGCGAG
Organism: Methylobacterium sp. E-045; assembly: GCF_022829685.1. Lineage (GTDB taxonomy): Bacteria > Pseudomonadota > Alphaproteobacteria > Rhizobiales > Beijerinckiaceae > Methylobacterium. The sequence continues at coordinate 61,468 of NZ_JAKSYE010000055.1, read as the reverse complement.
GCCCGCCGCGGTCAGGGCGAGAATGACGAGGGGCAGGGCGGAGCTTCCGGCGCGCATCGGCTCAGACCTTGTTGACGGCGGCCCGGCCGAGAAGGCCGTCGGGGCGCAGCGCCAGCGCGAGGATGATCACCGAGAACACGACGATCTGGGTGTAGCCGGAGCCGAGATATCCGGTAACCAGGGCTTCCACGACGCCGTAGAGCAACCCGGCCAGGACCACGCCGGTGGCGGAGCCGATGCCGCCGAGAATGGCGACGGCGAAGGCCTTGATGCCGAACAGGGTGCCCATCTCGGCCGAGACCGAGAACAGCGGGGCGATGAGGAGTCCCGCCGCGCCCGCGAGGAGGGCGGAGAGCGCGAAGGCGCAGGCCACCGTGCGTCGCACGTCGATGCCCATCAGCCGCGCGGCGTCGGCATTCTGCGCCACCGCCAGCAGAACGCGGCCGAGATCGGTCCGGCGGAACACCGTGCGGATGGCGAAGGCGACGGCGAGGCCGACCACCGGGATCACGATCTGCAGCGGGTAGATTCCGGTCCCGAACAGGTCGATCGGCTCCCGCGCCAGGGGCGAGGGCAGGCTGCGCGGCTCCTTGCCGAAGGTGAACAGGATGACGTTGTCGAGGACGACGCCGCCCGCCACCGTGGCCAGCAGCCAGGCATCGGAGCCACGCTCGACGAAGGGACGCACCAGGATCCGTTCGACGACGATGCCGAGAAGGGCGCAGCCGGCCAGGGAGGCCGCCACCGCCAGGGGCATCGGCCAGCCGAGGGTGATGCCGAGCATGTAGCCGAGCACCGCCCCGAGGGTGACGGCGCTCCCTTGCGCGAAGTTCACGGTGCCGGAGACGGCGTAGGTCACGTGGAAGCCGAGGGCGATGAGCCCGTACATGCTCCCGAGACCGAGGCCGCTCACGAGGGAGCCGGTCAGCATGGAATTGTCCCTCTCGCCGTGTCTTGCCGACCGTTCAGTTCGACACGGCGACGATCTCGCCGTCCTTGAATCGCGTGAACACGTAGTCCTGCGGCCCGAGCGCGTCGTGGCGGTCCGGGGCGAAGGGCTTGTCGTAGGTCTTGATCAGGCCGGGATAGGTGGCGATCTTGTAGAACCCGTCGCGCACTTCCGGCCCCTTGGTGGATTTCCCCTCGCCGATCGCGAGGGCGAGGAGATGCGTCGCGTCGTAGGCATTGGCGATCCCCACCGCCGGGGTCACGTCGGCCATGGACTTGATCGCCGGATACTTCGCCTTCAGGGCATCGAGCACGGCGACGGCCTTGGGCGCGGCGTTGCCCGCGAAGGTGAAGGTCTGGATGAAATGGACCTTGGCCGCGCTCGGCCCGGCGAGTTCGTCGAACCGCCCCCCGGCCGGTCCCCAATGCGACACGACGGGGACGGTCCAGCCCATCCGGTCGAGGGATTTGACCACCTGGGCCGAGGGACCGACATTGCCCACCATGAACAGGGTGTCGGCGCCGGCCTCCTTCAGCCGGGTCAGCTGGGGCACCATGTCGACATCGGACGCCTCGAATTTCTCGATGCCGGCGGCAGGCAGGCCCGCGGCCTTCAGGGCGGCCGTGAGACCCTGCTGGTTCGACTCGCCCCAGGCGTTGTTGACGAGGATCATGCCGGGCTTCTTGGCCTGGTAGGTCTTGACGGTGTAGGCGACGAGGGCCTCGTCCACGAGGGCGTCCACAGCCGAGACCCGGAACGCGTAGTTGTCGGCGGCACCGTTGCGGGTGATGCCGGTGCCCGCCGCCCAGGGGCCGAGGAAGGGCACCTTCATCTGGTTCGCGATGGGCACGATCGCCATGGAAACCGGCGTGTCGAGGCCGCCGACGAGGGCCACGACCCCGACGCGCTGGATCAGCTCTCGGGCGGCGAGCACGCCCTTCGACGGGTTGGCCTCGTCGTCGCGGGCCACGAGTTCCAGGGGCCGTCCGAGGACGCCGCCGGCCGCGTTGATCTCGTCGATGGCAAGCCCGATGCCGCGGGAGATCGCCTCGCCCGATTTCGCCGATTGACCGGACAGGGCGGTGACGAGGCCGATCTTGATCGGTTCGGCGGCCTGGACCGGCGCGATCAGCGCGAGCCCGATCAGGGCGGTCGCCCCGAGGGCGAGGCGGCGGGTCATCGGCGATGGGCTGAGCTTGCGCATGGATCGGACCTCCGGAAGACGTGCTTCCGTGGCCGCAACCGCCATGCCACTTGCCAGGCCGTTGAACTCAATCGATTATTTCATGTGGCGCCAACCTCATTGCCCGCTTTCTCGCCAAACTGCATACAGTTATTGCATGCACTTTGGCCGAGCTTCGGGCAGGCTCGGGATCGAATGGAGAGCGAGAGCATGAGCGATCAAGCGAGAACCGATACCGGCGCCGACGCGGCCATCGTCACCGCCTATCTCGAAGCTTCCATGGTGCCGGACCCGGAGAGAGCGGCGGGCTACATGGCGCCGGGGATCGAGATCGTCTTCACCGGTGCTCGCGTCTTCCGGCACCCGCGCGAGGTGACGGCGTTCAACGCGGGCCGCTATGCCTGGGTGAAGAAACGCATGGAGCGGCTGGACGTGGTGCCGGGGGAGGGGTTCACCACGGTTTACAGTCTCGGCACCCTCTACGGCGAATGGCCGGACGGAACCCCGTTTGAGGGCAACCGCTACGTCGACCGCTTCACCGTCCGCGACGGGCTGATCGTGACGATGGAGGTCTGGAACGACAGCGCCGAACGCCTGCTCACGAAGCACGGCGTCTCGGCATAGGAGAGCGCGCTCAGGCGTCGGCTCCGGCGAGCCGGCGCGTATCGACGAAGGTGCGGCCGTCCGGGAAGCGATAGCTGACGCTTTCCGAGAATCGGCCGTTGGCGCGGACCAGGATGGCGGCGGGGCGGGTGAGATCGTCGGTCCGCGCCAGGGCCTCGGCGACGGTCATCGGCACGTCGCGCCCACCGCCGAGCTGACGCCACCATTGCACCGCCTTCTCGCGGCCATAGCCGGCCTGTTCCAGGGCGATCCGCACCCGGTGGCTCGATCCGTCCTCGGTCTGGAACTCGACGTCGAGGCTGCCCGAGGCCGCATGGCGACCGAGCCGCCACCGGGAGACCCCTTGCCAGACCGGAACCGTGCGGGACAGGATCGGATGCTCGTCATCGGCCGCCGCCTCGTGGCCCGGCCCATCCTCGTCGGTCCCGTCCGGCTCGACCCAGCACCCCTCGCAGGTGCTGGCATTGAGGGCGATGAGGGCGCCGCAGCCGGGGCAGGGCTTGGCCCGCACCTCTCCCTCCCGGCCCTTGATGGCGGCGGCACTGCGCGCGGTGACGATGTCCACCGGCCCGTGCATCCGCACCAACCCGGCATAGTCGAGAATCAGCGCATCGGACTTCCCCGGCGCGGTGCGCAGGGCACGGCCCACCTGCTGGACGTAGAGGCCCGTGCTCTGGGTCGGCCGCAACAGGGCGATGAGGTCCACGCGCGGAACGTTGAACCCGGTGGAGAGGACGCCCACCGAGGTGAGGCAGCGCAGGCGCCCGGCGGTGAAGTCGCGCACGATCCGATCGCGCTGACGCTTGCCGGTCTCGCCGGTCACCATCTCGCAGGTGAAGCCCTCCGCCCGCACCGCATCGCGCACCGCCTCGGCATGGGCGACACCGGCGCAGAAGGCGAGCCAGGCCCGGCGGTCGCGGCCGAAGCCGGCCATTTCCTCCACCGCCGCGCGGGTGATCCAATCCTGGTTCACCGCCGCTTCGAGGGCACTCGGGATGTAGTCGCCGCCGCGCTTGGCCACGCCCGAGACATCGAGCGCCGTGGCGGTGGCCTTGCAGATCAGGGGGGCGAGGTAGCCCTGGTGGATCAGGTCGCCGACATTGGCCTCGTAGACGATACGCTCGAACAGACGGCCCTCGCCCTCGTCGAGGCGGCCACTGTCGAGGCGGTACGGGGTCGCCGTGAGGCCGACGACGCGCAGATCCGGCCGGGCGGCACGCAGGGCCGCAAGGAAGCGGCCGTAGCGGGTCTCGGCATCGCGCGGGATCAGATGTGCCTCGTCCACCACCACGACGTCGAAGGCGCCGATGGCGTCGAGGCGGTTCCAGACCGATTGGATGCCGCAGAACAGGATCTGTGTCGCGGTGTCGCGCCGGTTGAGACCGGCGGAGTAGATGCCGGCCGGCGCATCCGGCCAGTAGGCCACGAGTTCACGGTGATTCTGGGCGATGAGCTCGCGGGTATGGGTGACGATGGCGATCCGTGCCTCGGGGCGGTCGGCGATCACCTCCCGCACCAGGGCCGCGATGACGAAAGCCTTGCCCGCCCCGGTGGGCAGGACGATCAGCCCGTCGCCGGTCTCGTCGCGCCACGAGGCATAGAGGGCATCGAGGCTGGCGCGCTGGTAGGGTCTGAGATCCATCGCCGGCTCTGTAGGGCCGTTCGCGCCGAACCGGAACACCGCCCGCCGGGATGCGGGCTCGCCCGGACGGTCAGGCCCCTGCGCCGACCACCCCGTCGCGCATCGCCCGCGCGATACGCTCCACCATGCCCTGAGACAGCCGGACGAACTGCCCGGTGCCATGCCCGCGCCCATCGAGCAACTCGGCGAAGACGGGCTTGGCGGGCTCGCAGACCAGGGCCGCCACCGGCCTCGTATTGCGCCGCTTGGCTCGCAGCCGCTCGGCCAGCGCATCGGGAACGAACGGTTCGCGCAAGGCGGGCTTCTCCTGTCAGGGCCGACGGTCCGAGGAGAGGGGCCTAGGCGTTCAGGGTTGCCGAGAGATTAAGGCTGGCCGTTCGGCGACGTCATGCAGCGCCGCCGTGAACGTCGTGTCGAGGCGGCAGGGGAAAGGATCGGCCCTGCGGCTCGGGCGATTCTTCAGGACCAGTCCAGACCTTCGGATCAACCTGCAGAAGCGGTTCGAAGTCGTGTCGCATTCTTAGGAGAGAGGCGCCGATATCGAGAGGATCACGCCGTTCGAGCCGGAGGCCGCCTGACAAATCGGGGCAGCCTTTTCCTCGGTCGCCATCACCCGGCTCGGCGCCGCAGAGGACTCTTCTCGGTGACGTAGGGCGCCAGGACCCGGCTGAGATCCCGCTCGCGCGGCGGCTCGGCGACGATATGCGCGCGCACCGCGACGGCATCGAGGTGGTGATCCATCAGGTGGGTCGCCCGGTCGACGTCGCCGGCCATCAGCGCCGCCACGATCTCGCGGTGTTCGTTGACGGCGCAATCGGACGAATGCGGCCGGCTGTAGAGCGAGAGCGTCAGCGCGCAGCGATAGCCGAGTTCGGCCACGTAGCGGACGAGGACCGGGCTGCCGGTCATCCGTGCCAGCAGCAGGTGAAACTCGGTGGCGAGGCGGATCGATGGAGCTTCGGGTCCGCCGCGAACCGCGTCCTCCTCGTCGATATGGGCCAGCAGGATCGCTTCCTGCTCGGAGGTGAGGCGACCGGCCAGGCGCTGGACCACGAGGCGTTCGAGGGAGATGCGGACCTCGAACGTGTCGCGCGCCTCTTCCCAGCTCGGCGTTGCCACGATGGCGATCCGGTTGCGACGGAGTTCCACCAGCCCCTCGCCGGCGAGCTGCCCCAGGACCTGCCGCGCGATGGTGCGGCTCACGCCGAAGCGCTCGCCCAGGGCATCCTCCGGCAGGCGATCACCGGGCGCCAGCGCACGCTCGACGATGGCCCGGCGCAGGGACTGACACATCATCCCCACGCGATCCTTGGCCGCCTGCGTCTCAACTCCCGCCATCGCCCACTACATTCCTCTCTCGCAGCGCTTCGGTCACGGCCGTGCCGCCGGCACGCTGTCCGTCGTCGTCCGCCGAAGACGACATCGCCATGCACGAGAGAGACCAAAGCCGAGCGGCAATGAAAGACCCCGTCGGACGTTTCAAGCTCGGCGCCCGCCGAAACGGCGCCAGGCTGGACGTCCCCCGGCGTACCTGCCATCACCTCGACACTTCGAACAAGCGGTCGGAGACGCCCTCGGCGGCCCCTCCCGGATCGCGCCGGCCGCTTCCCCTTACCCGTGCCCCGCGAGCCACCCGATGACGATGCTCTCGCTCCTGTCCACGCGCTCGCGTATCGAGGCGGGGTCGCTCACCCCCGCGCAGGCGGTGGCGCTGACCCGCGAGGCGATGGCCGAGCACGAGCCCTCCGTCCGCGCCTTCGTGGCGACCGATCCCGATCCGCACGTCCCCGATACGGGGCCGCTCGCCGGCATCGCGGTGGGCATCAAGGACATCATCGACACCGCCCACCTGCCGACGCAGATGGGGTCGTCGATCTACGCGGGCTGGCAGCCGCGCGCCGACGCCCCCATCGTGGCGCGGTTGAAGCGCCTCGGCGCGGTGCCCCTGGCCAAGACCACCACGACCGCTTTCGCCTTCATCGACCCCACCGAGACCCGCAATCCCCGTGCGCCCGGCCGGACGCCGGGTGGATCGTCCGCCGGTTCGGCGGCGGCGGTGGCCGCGGGCATGCTGCCGCTGGCGCTGGGAACCCAGACCGGCGGCTCGGTGATCCGGCCGGCGGCCTTCTGCGGCGTGGTCGGCGTGAAACCGTCGTTCCGGCTGCTGCCGACGGTGGGGGTGAAGTGCTTCTCCTGGACCCTCGACACGCTCGGCCTGTTTGCCGCCAGCGCGGCCGACGCCGCCCGTGCCCTCGCCCTCATCGCCGGCCGGCCGGAAATCGACCAGCCGGCCTCGGTGCCGCGGATCGGGCTCCTCGTCCCGGAATATTGCGAGGCTGCCGAACACGAGGCCCTGCAGGCCCTCGACCGGGCGCGGGCGATGGCGGAGGCGGCGGGTGCCGGCATCCGCACCTTCACGCTGCCCGACGAGTTCCGCCACGCCTTCGACGAGCACGCGACGATCCAGGATTTCGAATCCGCGCAGGCCCTCGCCTGGGAGTACGAAGCCCATCGCGCCGCCCTGCCGCCGCTCCTGCGCGCCCATCTCGACGAGGCCCGGACCATCGAGGCCGCGGCCTACGACGCCGCCCGGCGCGTGGCGCATCACGCCAGGCGGAGCCTGCGGGACATCCTGCGCCATTCCGACATCGATGTCCTGCTGACGGTTTCCGCCCCGGGCCATGCACCGGAGGGATACGCGTCCACCGGCGATTCCCGCTTCAACCGGCTCTGGACGATGATGGGCGTGCCCTGCGTCACCGTCCCCGTGCCGGGGGAGGGGCCACCGATCGGGGTTCAGGTCATCGCCCGTTTCGGCGACGATGCGCGGGCGCTCTCGGCTGCGAGATTCCTTGAGAAGGCTTTCGCCGAAAGGCCCTGACGTCATCCCGGGGATCCGGCCGCCGGCACAGGTCGGCGGATCGCCCGGGCGGGGATCGAGCGGAGCGAGACCATAACGTCACGAAAACGCCGGTGTCGCACTGCAGGACCGTATGGAGCGGCGTCGCGCCGACGATGTCGTCCAGATCGATCCGCCGAACGGTGAGCCACCTCGTCATGCGCCTGCTTCGGCTTTTCGCGATCCTGCCGCTCCTCGTGTCGACCCAGATGATCCACGCGGCGGAGACCCCGCCGGCGAGCGGGTCCACCGCGCCCGCACCGGCGGTGACCATCGTGCCGGCCGCCAACCGCGAGATCGTCGAGGAGGCGGTGGTCACCGGCACCCTGGTTCCGCGTGACGAGATCCTGGTGGCGCCGGAGATCGAGGGCTACCGCATCACCGAATTGCTGGTGGAGGAGGGCGCCGAGGTCGAGAAGGGGCAGGTCCTGGCCCGACTTTCCCTGGAGATGATCGCGACGCAGGAAGCGGCCAACGCCGCCGCCATCGCCAAGGCCCAGGCGGCGATCGTCCAGGCCCGCAGCCAGATCGTCCAGTCCGAGGCGGCGCAGACCGAGGCCAACCTCTCGCTGGAGCGCGCCCGCTCCCTCCTCAAGACCGGGAACGCCACGGCGGCGGTGCTGGAACAGCGGGTCTCGGCCGCTCAGGGCGGCGAAGGCAGGCTCGCCGCCGCGAAGGGCGGCCTGCAACTCGCCGAGGCCGATCTCGCGGCGGCGCGGGCGCAGAGCAACGAGATCGCCCTCAAGCGCGCACGCACCGACATCAAGGCCCCCGACGGCGGCATCGTCAGCCGCCGCACCGCCCGGATCGGCGCGGCGGCGACGTCCACGGGCGAACCGCTGTTCCGGCTCATCGCCCGTGGCGAGATCGAACTCGAAGGCGAGGTGCCGGAGACATGGATGCCTCGGATCAAGCGCGGCGACGCCGTGCGCCTCGAGGCCGAGCAGGGCCGGCTGGTGACGGGGAAGGTCCGACGGATCGACCCCGAGATCGACCGGCTGACGCGCCTCGGCAAGATCCGCATCAGCCTCGACCGCGACCCGTCCCTGCGCATCGGCGCCTTCGCCCGCGGCAAGGTCGAAGTGGCACGGCGGGACTCCGTGGCCGTTCCCCTCTCCGCGCTTCTCTACGGGATCGACGGCTCGGCCCTCGTCTATGTCGTGGAGGACGGCACGGTCGAGGCCCGCAAGGTCACAGCCGGCCTCGCGACCGACGGTTTCATGGAGATCCGGGAGGGGTTGAAAGCCGGCGAGGCCGTCGTCGCACGGGCCAGCAGCTTTCTGCGCCATGGCGACCGGGTGCGGCCGGTGCAACCGATGGCCGACGCGGCCGCCACCGCGACCCCGCGCTGAGAACCGGACCGCACCGACATGCGCCTCAACATTTCAGCCTGGGCGATCCGCAAGCCGATCACCTCCATCGTGCTGTTCCTCGTCCTGATGATCCTCGGGCTCGTGAGCTTCCGGTCGCTGCCGATCACGCAATTCCCGAACATCGACATCCCGATCGTGGCGATCCAGGTAACCCAGGCCGGCGCGGCTCCCTCCGAGCTGCAGACCCAGGTGACGAAGGTGGTGGAGGATGCCGTCGCCGGGGTGAAAGGCGTCAAGCACATCATCTCGACGATCTCGGAGGGCGTCTCCGCCACCACCATCGAGTTCCGCCTCGAAGTGAACGTGGACCGCGCCGTCAACGACGTGAAGGACGCCATCGCCAAGGTGCGGGTGACCCTGCCGCGCACCATCGACGAGCCGATCATCAGCCGCGTGGAGATCGCCGGCCTGCCGATCATGGTCTATGGCGCCTCCGCCCCGGCCATGACGCCGGAAGACCTGTCCTGGCTCATCGACGACGTGATCGCCCGGCAGGTCCAGGGGGTGAAGGGCGTCGGCGGCGTCGAGCGCCTGGGCGGCGTCGCGCGCGAGATCCGCGTGACGCTCAAACCCGACCGCCTGCTGGCGCTGGGCATCACCGCGGCGGACGTGAACCGGCAGCTCCGCCTCACCTCGGCTGACATGGCGGGCGGACGCGGCGAACTCGGCGGCCAGGAACAGTCGATCCGGACCCTGGCCGGCGCCGCCAGCCTCGACACTCTGGCCCAGACGTCGATCATCGTGCCGGGCAACCGCAAGGTCCGCCTTGACGAGCTGGCGACGCTGGTGGACGGCTCGGAGGAGCCGCGCACCTTCGCGCGCTTCAACGGGGAGCCGGTTGTCGCCTTCGCGATCTCGCGGGCGACGGGCGCCAGCGATGCCGAGGTCGCCAGCGCCGTGGCGCGCAAGATCGCCGATCTCGCGGCGAAGAATCCCGGTGTCCGGTTCGACCTGATCGACACCTCCGTCATCAACACGGTGGGCAACTACCATTCGGCGATGCTGAGCCTCATCGAGGGCGCGGCGCTGGCCGTCATCGTGGTGTTCCTCTTCCTGCGGGACTGGCGGGCGACGCTCATCGCCTCGATCGCGCTGCCGCTCTCGGTGCTGCCGACCTTCTGGGTGATGAGCACCCTCGGCTTCTCGCTCAACGCCGTCAGCCTGCTCGCCATCACCCTCGTCACCGGCATCCTGGTGGACGACGCCATCGTCGAGATCGAGAACATCGTCCGGCACATGCGGATGGGGAAATCCGCCTACCGGGCGGCGCTGGAGGCCGCCGACGAGATCGGCCTCGCGGTCATCGCGATCACGGCGACGATCATCGCCATCTTCGCGCCGGTCTCCTTCATGAGCGGCATCGCCGGCCAGTATTTCAAGCAGTTCGGCCTCACCATCGCGGCGGCCGTGTTCATGTCGTTGCTGGTGGCGCGCCTGATCACGCCGCTGCTCGCCGCCTATTTCCTGCGCGATCACGGACCGGACCACGAGCGCGAGGGGCCGGTCATGCGGGCCTATACCCGCGTGGTCGCGTGGTCGGTGCGGCACAAGTTCATCACCCTCGTGGTGGGGCTCGCCTGCTTTGCCGGGTCGATCATGTCCACCGGGCTGCTGCCCGCCGGCTTCCTCCCCGCCGAGGATGCGGCGCGGACGATCTTCGTGGTCGAACTGCCGCCCGGCGCCCGCCTCGCCGACACCACCCGCGTCACCGACGGCATCGTCGACAGGATCAAGGCCCTGCCCGAAGTCCGCAGCGTATTCGTGGATGGCGGACGCCAGTTGCCGGCCAAGAAGGAGGTGCGGCTCGCGAGCTTCACCATCAACCTGACGCCGAAGAACGCGCGCCACCGCACCCAGAAGCAGCTCGACAAGGTCATCGGCGCGATCCTGCGGGAAGAGCCGGACATCCGGTTCTGGTCCCTGCGCGACAGCGGCCAGCGCGATCTCGCGCTCATCGTCTCGGGACCGGACCTGCGTCTGGTCTCGGAGACGGCGGCACGGCTGCAGCGCGAGGTGGCCGCAGTGCCCCACCTCGTCAACGTGCTCTCCACCGCCCCCCTCGACCGCACCGAGATCCGCATCCGCCCGAAGGCCGGCGTCGCGGCCGATCTCGGCGTCTCCACGGATCTCATCGCCGAGACCGTGCGGGTGGGAACGATCGGCGACATCGGCGCCAACCTCGCCAAGTTCAACGCCGTCGACCGGCAGGTGCCGATCCGGGTGCAGCTTCCCCTCGCCCTGCGCGGAGACCTGTCCCAACTGGAGAGCCTGAAGGTCCCGGTGAAGGGGGGCGCCTCCGTTCCCCTCTCCACGGTGGCCGATCTCAGCCTCGGTCGCGGCCCCACGGCCATCGACCGCTACGACCGTTCGATCCGCGTGGCCCTGGAGGCCGACATGGAGGGCTCGGACGCGCTGGGCACCCTGATCGAATCGGTGATGGCGCTGCCGACCGCGAAGAACCTGCCGCCGGGCATCGCCATCAGCCAGACCGGCGACGCCGAGATCATGGGCGAGGTGTTCGAAGGGTTCGCCCTCGCCATGGGCGCCGGCCTCATGATGGTGTTCGGCGTGCTGGTGCTGCTGTTCGGCAACTTCCTTCAGCCGCTCACCATCCTGTTCTCGCTGCCTCTGTCCATCGGCGGCGCGATCCTCGGGCTGCTGATCTTCCACATGCCGATCTCGATGCCGGTGGTGATCGGCATCCTGATGCTCATGGGCGTGGTCACCAAGAACGCGATCATGCTGGTGGATTTCGCCATCGAGGAGATGGCACGGGGCGTCGACCGCGCCACCGCCATCATCGACGCCGGGCGCAAGCGCGCGCGGCCCATCGTCATGACCACCATCGCCATGGCGGCGGGCATGGTGCCATCGGCCATGGCGCTCGGCATCGGCGGCGAATTCCGCGCACCCATGGCGGTCGCGGTCATCGGCGGCCTCATCGTCTCGACCGGCCTCTCCCTGATCTTCGTGCCGGCGATCTTCGTCCTGGTCGACGACCTGTCGCGCTTTTTCGTCCGGATCTTCGCTCGCTTCATCGGGCGGAAGGACGAACCCTCGGAGGGAGGCTTCGCCCTGCCGACGGCACTCGCCAATGACGGAAAGGGCTTTCCGTCACGCTCCGCCGCGGAGTAGCCGCGACCCTCTCAGCCCTTCCGATCGAGGGGGCGTCCCAGCAGCCGTGCGAACTCAGCCTCGATCTCCTCCACCGAGAAGGGATTCTGGCTCGCGGGCGCGGTCCGGCTCGGGGCAGGCACCGTCTGCGGGATCGGCGGAGGCGGCGGGGCCGGAAGGAACTCGTCCGGAGCCGTTGACGCCGGTTCGCGCCGTGCGGCCTCGCTCGGCCCGGTTTCGGCGAATACCGGTCCGGCGGGAGCGGGCTGCGCCGTCACCGGCTGGGCCTTCGGAGTGGGCGCCTCGTCCGGGACGCTGTCCGAAGGCGCGGCCATGGCGGCCGCCATCGGGTCGATCGGCTGGTCCGCCTTCGCCGTCTCGGCAGCAGCGGGTTCGGGACGCGGTTCGGGCTTTGCCGCGACGGAAGGCTCGACGAGGGGCGTCTTCGGCGGTGTCGTGGGCGGTGTCGCGGGAATGGCCTGGGAAGACGGGGAGATCGCGGCCGATGGCCGACGCAGGGCCTCCTCGAGCTGCCGTGCCATGTCCGACAGGATGGCCGCGTCCACGGGACGGGAACTCGTCGGGCGGACCAGGGGCGGCGGAACCGCGGGAGCCTGCTCCGCCACCGGCACGGGTTTGATCGCAGGTTGTGGCCGGGCCGCCTTCTCGAGACCCGGCGCCTCGATCACGGCGGGAGGGACCGGAGCGGGCGGGACCGGGGCGGGTGGGGCCTCCGGGACTGAGGCTTGCTTCGGAAGCTCCACGGCAGGGACGGTCGGTTCGGCGGCCGCGTCCGGCCGGGTGTCAGTCGGCCGGGGCCGGTCCGGGGTTTCGGGCTTCAGGTTGGCCAGCGGGGGCGGGCTGCGCCGCGCCGCCTTTGCCGCGAGCATATCGGCCTTCGTGAAGCGGGAAGCCGGCTTCGTCTCGGGGGGGACATCGCCACGCGGCTCGGCGGGCGGGTTGACGACCGCAGCCGGCTCCGGGGCCGGCGCCCTGGGCTCGTCGAAGATGGGAGGCTGCATGACCGGCGGAGCGGCCGGCGCGGGCGGATCGGCTGGCCGCGCCGGCTCGAAGACCGGCTCTTCGAGGAGCGACTCGACCCTGGCCGCCTCGTCGAGGGGAAGCCGCGCACCGGCGCCTCGGTGGATGTTGCGCTCCACGATGACGTCGTTGGGACCGCCCACGAGGAGCAGATGCTCGACATTGTCCCGGCGCAGCAGGATCAGCTGCCGCTGCCGGTCGAGTTCGTAGATGTCGACGATGCCGAGACGGGGCTGACGGCCGCGCGGCCCGGATTTCGACAGGGCCATGCCCCTGCCCGAGAACCGCCGGAAGACCAGGACGATGGCAGCCAGAACCGCGAAGATGACGGCGAAAATGATCAGGAACTGGAGCGGAAAGGAGCCGTCCGAATTGAAGAACGCTGACAAGATCGGGCTCTTTCGGGTTTCGGGCCGGAGGCCCTACGCAGCACAGACCATCTTGATATCACGGTCGGGGCGGCCGTAGGCAATAACGTTAAGAGTTCGTTAACAGGCAACTTCCGCGCCGAGCATCCGCTGCTGGCAAACAGGCTCTTAACCGAACGTTAACCATAGAGGCGGCAGATTTTGCCCACCGCTCCGGAGTCGTCCGGCGGCGCCGAGGGGCTCCGATCACCGTGTCCGTCACCGATCTTCCCATCCTCTCCATGCTTCGCACCCGGATGCAGTGGCATCAGACGCGCCAGAAGCTGCTTGCGGAGAACGTCGCCAACGCCGACCTGCCGGGTTTCAAGCCGCGCGATCTCGCGAGCCCCAGCTTCGGCGTCGGGACCAGCGACCTCGCCCAGCCATCCGGATCCACGGGCGGCAATTCGGGCCTGGCCGTCACCAGCCCGGCTCACACCGCCCTCAACGGCGGCCCCGAAGGCCCGGGCGCGGAACCGCGCCGGTTCAACGGGTTCGAGATCAGGCCGAGCGGGAACGGGGTCAATCTCGAGGAGGAGATGATGAAGGCCGGTGACAACCAGGCCGATTATCAGCTCGCCGCGACGATGTACCAGAAGAGCCTCGACAAGCTGAAGATCGCCATCGGCAAGCGCTGATCGTACCGCCCCCCTTAAGCTCGCGGAGGACGCGCCGTGGAATTCCTGAAATCCCTGACCATCGCGGCATCCGGACTCAAGGCCCAGTCGGGCCGGATGCGGATCATCGCCGAGAACATCGCCAACGCGGATTCGGCCCCGAGCGGGGTCGGCGCCGAGCCCTACCGGCGCAAGATTCCCACCTTCACCCAGCACATCGACCGCGAGACCGGCGCGTCGATGGTCGAGGCCGGGCGGGTGAGGCGGGATCCCTCGCCGTTCCGCACCAAGTACGATCCGGGAAACCCCAGCGCCGATGCGCGCGGCGAGGTGCGGATGCCCAACGTCAACGGGCTGATCGAGAACATGGACATGCGCGAGGCCCAGCGCTCCTACGAGGCCAACCTGAACATGGTCACCGCGACCCGCAAGATGATCAACGCCACCCTCGCCATCCTCAAGGCCTGACGCTCCTCTTCTCCCGAAAGTCCGCCGCCATGCCGACCAACGCCTTCGCCGCAGGAGCCTACGCCGCCGTCCAGAACATCGGCGGTATGAAGGGCGGCACACCCAGGATCGCCCCGACCTCGGGGGCGGATGGCGGATTCACCTCGCTCCTCACGTCGGCCATGGACAAGATCGGCGAGAGCGGCGCGAAGGCCGATGCCCAGGTCCTGTCGGTGGCGGGGGGCAAGGCCAACGTCGTCGACGTGGTCACCGCCGTCGCCGAGAGCGAGACGGCCCTGCAGACCCTGGTCGCCGTCCGCGACCGCGTGATCTCCGCCTATGAGGAAATCATGCGGATGCAGATCTAGTCGCCACGGCCCTTGTCTTCCCTCCAGCCCGCCTCCTCATCCTGACGTGTCCGCGTTGGCGCCCCCCGAAGGAGCCCTCCGGAGCCTGGCGGGCGAACCGGAGCCCACCTTTGAGGCCTTCCCTCCGCTCCGGCGCCCCGGGACGGGGGCGCGGATGAGCCTGACGCCCGACATCGCCGCCGCCCCGATACAATCCGTGAGCTCACTTCCATGACCGGCCTCGCCATCCTCGACGTCTCCCGCGACGGAATCTACGTCTTCCTCAAGGTTGCGGGGCCGCTGATGATCGTCGCCCTCGTGGTCGGCCTCATCGTGTCGCTGCTCCAGGCGCTGACGCAGATCCAGGAACAGACGCTCATCTACGTACCCAAGATCGTCGCCGTCTTCGCGGCGCTCCTGTTCATGCTGCCCTTCATGGGCGACGCCCTGGCCGGCTACATGACCCGCATCGCCGCCCGCATCGTGTCCGGCGGATGACGCGCCGGGCCGGGCGCTGCTATGCAGACTCATGAATCTGCTCCTGCCCGGTATCGCGGCGGCCTACCTGCTCACCTTCGCGCGCATCGGCACGCTGATGATGCTGCTGCCGGGGCTCGGCGAACAATCCGTCTCGCCGCGCATCCGGCTCGCCTTCGCGCTCCTCGTCTCGCTGATCCTGTTCCCGATGGTGCGCCCGCTGCTGCCGATGCAGGGCGCGGCCCTTGCCGGCCCCGGATTGATCGCGCTCCTCATCGGCGAGTTGCTGGTCGGGCTCGTGCTCGGGCTCACCGTCCGCATGGTCCTGGCCGCCTTGCAGACCACGGGCGTCATCGTCTCGCAGCAGCTCGGCCTGTCCTACGCGATGACCGTGGACCCGACCCAGGGCGGCCAGCAGGCGGCTTTGGGCAACTTCCTGATGATGCTCGGCATCACCCTCATCCTCGCCACCGACCTGCACCACGTGGCCCTCGATGCCATCGGCCGGAGCTACGTGATGCTGCCGCCCAACGGCGTTCTGGCCATGGGCGAGGCGGCCCAGCTCGCGCTCCGGGCGATGGCGCGCGGCTTCCTCCTGGCGGTCCAGATCTCGGCGCCGTTCATCGCCTTCGGCATCCTCTTCAACGTCGGCCTCGGCGTGCTCTCGCGCCTGATGCCGCAGATGCAGGTGTTCTTCATCGCGGTGCCGGCCTCCGTGCTCATCGGGATGCTGATCCTGTTCGGCAGCCTCGGCATCATGATGAGCGTCTTCCTCGACGATATCGGCCGCTATCTCGGCGAGTTGACCGGGCGATGAAGGCGGTGTCGAACGGACCGACGATGCGCCGGACAGGGGAGCGCTGAGCCGTGTCCGACGACAGCGACCAGGAAGACAAGACAGAAGAACCGACTCAACGGCGCGTCGAGAAGGCGATCGAGCAGGGCAACGTCGCCAACAGCATCGAGGTTAACACCTTCTTCATCCTGTCCGCCTTCATGATGGCGCTGCTACTGGCGTCGGGAACGATCGCCAAGGACCTCCTCGTCAGTCTGCGCGCTTTCCTGATGAACGCGCATCAGGTTCCCTCCGACCCCACTGCCTATACCGAAATGGGGATGCGGATGCTGCTGATCTGCGGCCAGGCGCTGCTGATCCCCGTCAGCCTCGTGGTCATCGCGGGCCTCGCCGGCGGTCTCGTCCAGCACCCGCTGGTCTTCTCCACCGATGCCCTGATGCCGAAATTCGATCGCATCTCGCCGCTGGCCGGCATCAAGCGCATCTTCGGCGTCGAGGCCCTGGTCCAGTTCCTCAAGGGCCTCGCCAAGCTGATGCTCGTGGGGGTCGTCGCCGGCACCATCCTGTGGAACGAGCGCGACCGGCTGGAGGTCTTCGCCCGCCTCGACCCGGCCGCGATGCTGCCCGCGATCCTCGGTATCGCCCTCAAGCTTCTGGGCGGCATGCTCGCCATCTTCGTCGTCATCGCCATGGGCGACGCCTTCTACCAGCGCTTCCGCTGGCGTTCGAAGCTGCGCATGACCAAGGAGGAGATGAAGCAGGAGCACAAGGAGAGCGAGGGCAATCCCGAAGTGAAGGGCCGCATGAGGCAGATCCGCGCTGCGCGGGGCAACAAGCGCATGATGGCGGATGTCCCCACCGCCACGGTCATCCTCACCAACCCCACCCACTACGCCGTCGCCCTGCGCTACGAGGCGGGCATGGCGGCACCGATCTGCGTCGCCAAGGGCGTCGACTCCCTGGCTCTGCGCATCCGCGCCGTCGCCAAGGAGCATGACGTCCCGGTCATCGAGAACCCGCCGCTGGCGCGGGCGCTCCACGCCACGGTGGAGATCGATTCCGAGATTCCGGCCGAGCATTACCGCGCCGTGGCCGAGGTGATCGGCTTCGTCATGCGGCTGAAGCGCCGCGCGGCGTGAAAACGCCACGCTTTATGCACCTTTTTTGACGAGACTTGTCCGTGACCTTCCGAGGATACCCTTGCTGCAGACGCGGCCCGGGCGCTAACCGGGATCGGTCGAGGGTGGAATGGCGCCGAAATGGCTGAGGTGAGCGGACCAACGAAACCGGTGTCGAGCGCCATCGACCGGTCGGAGAGGCCTGGGCGGGTCGGTTTGCTCCTGGTTCTCGCCGGACTTCTCGTGGGCGCGGCGGTGGGCCTGTCCTTCGTCGCCAACGAGCAGGCGCAGCCGCTCATCCTGGGGCTTCTCGCCCTGCTCGCCATGGCCGGCGTGTTCTGCCTCTTCGCCCTGGCGATCGGCGCGCTCCAGCTCTCGGGCCAGACCGGCCGCGACGACATCACCAAGGCCATCGTCGACGCCTCGCCCGAAGGCGCCATCGTGGTCGAGGATGGCGGCCGCCTGATCTACGCCAACGAGGCCTATCTGCGGATCTCAGGGGGAGAGACCTTCTCCAACCTGAAGCCGGTGGAGCGGGTCTTCGTCGGCTCGCCGGACGTGTCGGAGGCGGTCTACCGCCTCGCCCAGGCGGCCCATGACGGGCGCAGCCATGTGGAGGAGATCCGCATGGCGCCCCCGCCCCAGGGCGAGACCGAGCGGGCCTTCGCCTGGTTCCGCATCGCCGTGCGGGCGGTGGAGCGGCCGCGGCTCCCGGCGACCCTGTGGACGGTCACCGACATCACCCACGAGCGCGAGCGCCAGGAGAACGTCTTCCAGGAGCTTCAGCACGCGATCGATTACCTCGATCATGCGCCGGCCGGATTCCTCTCCATCGATCCGTCGGGCTCCATCGTCTACATGAACGCGACGCTGGCCTTCTGGCTCGGCTACGACCTCGCCACGGTGGGCTCGGGCGGGCTGCGCCTTCCCGAGATCGCGCCGAGCGCCGACGTGCTCACCGCCACCGAAGGCCTGCCCGGCGAGGTCCGCACGGACCGCTTCGACCTCGACCTGCGCCGCCGCAACGGCCAGCCCCTGCCGACCCGGCTCTATCACCGCGTGGCCTTCGGCCAGGACGGCAAGCCCGGGCCGTCGCGCACCTTCGTGCTCAACCGCTCGGCCGGGGCCGAGAGCGACGAGCCGCAGCGCGCCGCCGAGGTGCGCCTCGCCCGCTTCCTCAACAACAGCCCCATCGCCATCGCGACCCTCGACCCCACCGGGCGCATCGCGCGCGCCAACGCGTCCTTCGCCAGGCTGTTCGGCGGGACGCCGCGCCAGGCCGTGCCGGACGGGCGCGGCGAACTCGGCACCGAGCCGACCATGTGGGAAGCGCTGGTCGACCGCGACCGGGCCGCCCTCGAAAGCGCCCTCGTGAAAGCCGCCGACGGCACCGTCGAGGTGCAACCCATCGAGGTGGCGCTGGCGGGGCCGGGGAACCGCTCGGCGCGGGTCTGGCTCAGCCCGGCCGGCGGCGACACCGCGGCGGCGGCGGATGCGGCCACGCCCGCCGACCGCGAGCGCGTGATCCTCTATGCCCTCGACACAACGGCGCAGCGCCAACTCGAACAGCAGATCGCCCAGACCCAGAAGATGGACACGGTGGGTCAGCTCGCCGGCGGCATCGCGCACGATTTCAACAACGTCCTCCAGGCCATCATCGGCTATTCCGACCTGCTGCTGGCGAGCCACAGGCCGACCGATCCGGCCTTCCAGGACATCATGCAGATCAAGCAGAACGCCAACCGGGCGGCCAGCCTGGTGCGGCAGCTGCTGGCCTTCTCCCGGCGCCAGACCCTGCGCCCGGAGGTGATGAATGTCGGCGAGGCCCTGTCCGACCTGACGCTGCTGCTGAAGCGCCTGCTCGGCGAGCGGGTCGACCTCGACCTCAAGCACGGGCGCGACATCTGGCCGATCAAGGCCGACGTGAACCAGTTCGAGCAGGTCATCGTCAATCTCGCCGTCAACGCCCGCGATGCGATGCCGAATGGCGGCCGCCTGCTCATCCGCACCGCCAACATCCTCGAGGGCCTGGAGAACACCGAGCGCCGGCCCGGCGCACCGGCGGGCGACCATGTCCTGATCGAGGTGCTCGATACCGGCGAGGGCATCCCGCCCGACGTGATGGAGAAGATCTTCGAGCCGTTCTTCACCACGAAGGACATCGGCAAGGGGACCGGCCTCGGACTCTCCACCGTGTTCGGCATCATCAAGCAGAGCGGCGGCACCATCGACGTGCAATCGACCGTGGGCAGCGGCACGGCCTTCCGCATCTACCTGCCGCGCCACGAACCGGCGGCGGAGCCCGTCCCGGAGATCGCACCGGCCTCCGCTGCCCCGCAGAGCAACGCCGAGATCGCCGCCAACCGCCTTCGTGGCACACGCGACCTCGACAAGCCCGGAGGCGCCGGGCCCTCCGCCCCGCGCAAACCCTCGCCCGATCATACCGGCCAGGGCGTGATCCTGCTGGTGGAGGACGAGGACCCGGTCCGCGCGGTCAACAGCCGTGCCCTGTCGGCACGGGGCTACACGGTGCTGGAAGCGGCCTCCGGCCTCGACGCCCTGGCCCTCATCAGCGATGTCGACCAGCCCATCGACCTCGTCGTCTCCGATGTGGTGATGCCGGAGATGGACGGCCCGACGCTGCTGCGCGAATTGCGCAAGCACCGCCCGGACCTCAAGGTCATCTTCGTCTCCGGCTATGCCGAAGACGCGTTCCGCAAGAACCTGCCGGACGGCGAGGATTTCAACTTCCTGCCCAAGCCCTTCAGCCTCAAGCAGCTCGTCGAGACGGTGAAGGAGACGATCGCCCGTTGATGTTTGGCCCCGCGGCCTCCGGTCCCCACTGGGGCCGGGCCGCCTCACCCCGTATCGACGATATGGACACGATCGAATCCTTCCGCGGTCGTCGGCTCCTCGAACTGGTTCGCCACGGACAGGATCGCCGCAACCGGGACGATCCTGTCCGCCGGACGTCCGGCTTTGCGCTCGAGCGCCGTATCGAGCGGCGTCCTGATCCACACCGCATCGATGCCGGCGCCATGGCGTCGCGCGATGCCGAGAAGCGTCGCCCGATGTCGTATCCCGGGCAGGGCCGCGTCGAAGTAGATGACCGGCGACGACCGAGGCTGGGCGGCGATCCAAGTCGTCTTTCCCGAACCCTGCACGCCACAGACCACGACGATCCGGGCGTCGCGAAGCCGTTTGAGGGCTTCCTCCAAATCCTGGTAGGACCGCTGCCACGCTCTTGCGTTGCGTTCTGGCGTCCAGACCCGACCGCTCCCCGTCTCCAGGTCATCGTCGGGATTGATCGTCACCACGTTCGAGGCGCCTGGAACCATGTCACTCCTCCCGCATCCGACGGAATTTCGACGTGCGACCTGTCCATTTGCAGACCCACCTCCTTGCGCAATGAGAACAAAACGAGTACATCAATCGCATCCGAGGCGCATTGAGCCTTGAGCTCTCCCCATGCATAAGGATGCCGAGATATGGCCCAGCCCGCGCTGAAAGTTGTGGAATCCCCGATGGTGGACAAGGACAAGGCGAAGGCGATCGATGCCGCGCTGTCCCAGATCGAGCGTGCCTTCGGCAAGGGCTCGATCATGCGGCTCGGCAAGAACGACAAGGTGGCGGAGGTCGAGACCGTCTCCACCGGGTCGCTCGGCCTCGATATCGCGCTGGGCGTCGGCGGCCTGCCGCGTGGCCGGGTGATCGAGATCTACGGCCCCGAATCCTCGGGCAAGACCACGCTGGCCCTGCACACCATCGCCGAAGCCCAGAAGAAGGGCGGCGTCTGCGCCTTCGTGGACGCGGAACACGCCCTCGATCCGGTCTATGCGCGCAAGCTCGGCGTGCAGCTCGACGACCTGCTGATCTCGCAGCCCGATACCGGCGAACAGGCCCTCGAGATCACCGACACCCTGGTCCGTTCGGGCGCCATCGACGTGCTCGTGGTCGATTCGGTGGCGGCGCTGACCCCTCGCGCCGAGATCGAGGGCGAGATGGGCGACAGCCAGCCCGGCCTTCAGGCGCGCCTGATGAGCCAGGCCCTGCGCAAGCTCACCGGCTCGATCTCGCGCTCCAAATGCATGGTGATCTTCATCAACCAGATCCGGATGAAGATCGGCGTCATGTACGGCAGCCCGGAGACGACCACGGGCGGCAACGCCCTGAAGTTCTACGCCTCGGTGCGTCTCGACATCCGCCGCATCTCCACCCTGAAGGACCGTGACGAGGCCATCGGCAATCAGGTCCGCGTCAAGGTGGTGAAGAACAAGGTCGCCCCGCCCTTCAAGCAGGTGGAGTTCGACATCATGTTCGGCGAGGGCGTCTCCAAGGTCGGCGAGTTGATCGATCTCGGGGTAAAGGCCGGGATCGTGGAGAAGTCCGGCGCCTGGTTCTCCTATGCGAGCCAGCGTCTCGGCCAGGGCCGCGAGAACTCGAAGGGGTTCCTGCGCGACAACCCGGACATCGCCAACAAGATCGAAGCGGCGATCCGTCAGAATTCCGGCCTGCTCGCCGACAAGATCCTCGAGACCGCCAAGCCCACCGAGGACGATCTGGACGAAGGCGAGGCCTGATCGCCTCGCACTGACATGAAGGGGCCGCCGCACTCACGTGCGGCGGCCTTTTTTGATGGTCGGACCGGCGCAGTACCGATCCGCTCTTCGGCTGGACCTCAACGAGAGGCGTCACGGCTCGCGCGTTGCGCCTCCGCGCCACCCGCAAAGGGTCCGAGACGTCATCCTCGAACCGCCGTTTCGGAGGGGACGCGACGGGCACTGCCGCCGTTTCGCAGCCCCGTGGTGAAAAAGCGGAACCCACCGCGATCGACCGGGCGTGACTCGACGGTCCGGCCTCCTTATGAGGGCGCAAGCCACGAAGAAGCCTCGGGTCGTCGTCTCGACCGCCCAAAGCCCACGACAGAGTCATTTCACGATGAGCGGCGTCAACGAGATCCGGTCGGCCTTCCTCGACTATTTCGCCAGGGCGGACCACGCCGTGGTGCCGTCGTCGTCCCTCGTTCCCCGCAACGACCCGACCCTGATGTTCACCAATGCGGGGATGGTGCAGTTCAAGAACGTCTTCACCGGCGTGGAGAAGCGGCCCTACAACCGGGCCACCACGGCGCAGAAATGCGTGCGCGCCGGCGGCAAGCACAACGACCTCGACAATGTCGGCTATACGGCGCGCCACCACACCTTCTTCGAGATGCTCGGCAACTTCTCCTTCGGCGATTATTTCAAGCCGCGGGCGATCGAGCTGGCCTGGAGCCTGATCACGAAGGAGTTCGGCCTGTCGAAGGACCGCCTCCTTGTCACCGTCTATGCGGATGACGACGAGGCGGCCGATCTGTGGAAGAAGATCGCGGGTTTCGGTGACGACCGGATCATCCGCATCGGCACCTCCGACAACTTCTGGCAGATGGGCGATACCGGCCCCTGCGGTCCTTGCTCGGAGATCTTCATCGACCAGGGTCCCGGCCTGCAGGGCGGTCCGCCCGGTTCACCGGACGAGGACGGCGACCGGTTCCTCGAATTCTGGAACCTCGTCTTCATGCAGTACGAGCAGATCGAGCCGGGCAACCGCCTCGCCCTGCCGCGCCCCTCCATCGACACCGGCATGGGGCTGGAGCGCATGGCGGCGATCCTCCAGGGCGTCACCAGCAACTACGATACCGACCTGTTCAAGGCCCTGATCGATGCGGTGAGCCACGCGGTCGGCCGGCCGCCGGAGCCCGGCACCGTCGCCTCCTACCGCGTCATCGCCGATCACCTGCGGTCGGTCTCGTTCCTCATCGCCGACGGCGTGCTGCCGTCGAACGAGGGCCGCGGCTACGTCCTGCGCCGCATCATGCGCCGGGCCATGCGCCATCTCGAACTCCTCGGCTCCCGCGAGCCGGTGATGTTCCGCCTCGTTCCCACCCTCATCCGCGAGATGGGGCAGGCCTATCCCGAACTCACCCGCGCCGAGAGCCTGATCTCGGAGACCCTGCGCCTGGAGGAAACCCGCTTCCGCCGCACCCTGGAGCGGGGCCTCGCCATCCTCGATACCGAGAGCCGCAGCCTGGTCTCCGGCCAGAACCTGTCCGGCGACACCGCCTTCACCCTCTACGACACCTACGGCTTTCCCCTCGACCTGACCCAGGACGCCCTGAAGGCCCGCGGCATCGGCGTCGACACGGACGCGTTCGGCGAGGCGATGGAGCGCCAGCGCAAGGCCGCCCGCGCCGCCTGGACCGGCTCGGGCGAGGCCGCCACGGAAACGGTCTGGTACGGCATCAAGGAGCGCGTCGGCGCCACCGAGTTCCTGGGATACGAGACCGAGGGCGCGGAGGGCATCGTCACCGCGCTCCTGCGCGACGGGGCGGAGGTGGAGAGCCTGTCGGCCGGGGAGACCGGCCTCGTGCTCCTCAACCAGACCCCGTTCTACGCGGAATCCGGCGGTCAGGTGGGCGATACCGGCCGCCTGACCGCGTCGGGCCTGAGCGCGCGGGTCACCGCCACGGAGAAGAAGCTCGGCGATCTCTTCGTGCATCACGTCACCATCGACGGGGGGCGGCTGTCCCTCGGGCAGGCGGCCGAACTCACCGTCGATCACGCCCGCCGGTCGGCGATCCGCGCCAACCATTCGGCCACCCATCTGCTGCACGAGGCCCTGCGTCAGGTGCTCGGCGATCACGTGGCCCAGAAGGGGTCGCTGGTCTCGGCCGAGCGCCTGCGCTTCGATTTCAGCCATCCCAAGCCCATGGACGAGGCCGAGCTCCGCGCCGTCGAGGACATCGCCAACGCGGTGCTCCTGCAGAACACGCCCGTGGTGACGAAGCTGATGGCCCAGGACGAGGCCGTCGCCTCCGGTGCCCGCGCCCTGTTCGGCGAGAAATACGGCGACGAGGTTCGCGTCGTCTCCATGGGACGTCCGGTCGACGATCGGGGCGAACTCGCGGAGGAGGGCAGGCTTCCGGCCTTCTCCATCGAATTGTGCGGCGGCACCCATGCGGGCCGCACCGGCGAGATCGGTCAGATCTCGGTGCTCGGCGAGAGCGCGGTCGGTGCCGGCGTGCGCCGCATCGAAGCCCTCACCGCCGGGGCGGCCCGCCGCCATCGCGCCGAAGAGAGCCGCACCCTCGGCCAGATCGCCGGGCTCCTGAAGGTTCAGAGCGCCGACGTGCCCGAGCGGCTGAGCGGGCTCCTCGAGGAGCGACGCCGCCTGGAGCGCGAGTTGTCGGACGCCAAGAAGAAGCTCGCCATGGGCGGCGCGTCGGGGAACGACGACGGCATCGTCGAGGTCGGCGGCGTCAAGCTGATGGCCAAGGTCGTCGAGGGCGTCGAGATGCGCGACCTGAAAAGCCTGGCCGATGCCGGCAAGAGCCGCATCGGCACCGGCATCGTCGCCCTGGTCGGCGTGTCGCCGGACGGCAAGGCCGGCCTCGTCGTCGGCGTCACCGAGGACCTGATCGACCGGTTCGACGCGGTGGCCCTCGTCCGCGCCGGGGCAGGGCATCTCGGCGGCAAGGGCGGCGGCGGCCGCCGCGACATGGCGCAGGCCGGTGGCCCGGAGGGGGCCGGCGCCGGGGCGGCGATCGACGCCATCGCCCAGGCGCTCTCCGTCAGTTGACGCGCTTCCAGGTCTGGCGCTTGCAGAACACGCTCATGACGCAGCCCGCCACTTCGACCACGTTCGGCCCCTTGACGGTGAGACTGCCGGAATAGGTCTTGCCGTCGTTGGGGTTGTAGAGCGAGCCCTCGTAGCCGTCGCCGGACGGGGTCGCCGCGTTCATGATCTGGACGCCGATCAGGCTGCGGGATTGCAGGGCGGTATCGGGGTTCTTGGAATCGAGGCCCTTGCCCGGCACGCTCACCAGGGTGCCGCAATAGCCGCCGCCGCAGCGTGCGATCCGAACCTTCGAAGCCCCGTTCTCCGTGAGCCAGACCCCGCTCGGGTCAGCCCCCTTCTGCGCGAAGGCTCCCCCCATCATGGCGATCAGGGCGATCACGGCCACGGCGGATCGTGTCGGCATTTCTCGTGACGTCTTCATCGTCGTACGTCCTCCAGAACGGTTCCGGCGGCCGCCGGGGCGGTCCCACCTCGCGAGAAGCGGGAGTTAGCCCTCCGGGCGCCAGAGGGGCAAGCGCCCGGTCGGGACGGGCGAGAACGCCGGCGGATGCCTTGACAGGGCGGCCCGGCACGCGCCTAGAGGCCCCCGATGCAGAAGGGTGGATCGCGATGCGTGTGATCGAGACACAGATTCCCGCAGTCAGGCGGGTCGTGCCCAACCGGTTCGGCGACGACAGGGGCTGGTTCTCGGAGACCTTCCGGGCCGATATCCTGGCAGCGGCCGGGATCGCCGACACCTTCGTGCAGGACAATCAATCCTTCTCCGCACAGAGCGGGACCGTTCGCGGCCTGCATTTCCAGCTCGCACCGGCGGGCCAGGCCAAGCTCGTGCGCGTCCTGTCGGGCGCCATCCTCGATGTCGCCGTCGACCTGCGGCGCGGCTCCGAGACCTATGGCCGGCACGTCGCCGTCCGGCTCGACGCCGCCGCGGGCGAACAGCTCTACGTCCCGGTGGGGTTCGGCCATGGGTTCTGCACCCTGGAACCGGACACCATGGTCGCCTACAAGGTGTCAGCGTATTACAGCCGCGAGCACGACCGCAATCTGGCCTGGAACGATCCGGAACTGGCCATCGCCTGGCCGGTCGGCGAGAACGAGGCCGTCCTGTCCGACAAGGATCGCGTGGCACCGTCCTTCGCCGATCTCGGCACGGTGTTCTGAGCGTCTCTCACGAAACTCCCGCCGCACCATCGCGCTCGGAGGGAGACCGGACCGCGTCCGGGAGTTTTGTGAGGCACGCCGAGCCACCGCCCGCCCCATACGCGACGCCACGTGGTAGCCATAGGATACGGACCCGCCCATGCGTGACCACGAGGATTTGTGAAGATGGCCAAACCCCTGCGCATCCTGGTCACGGGCGGATGTGGCTTCATCGGCTCGGCGCTGGTCCTGCACCTCGTCCAGGATCTCGGCCATGAGGTCGCCACCCTCGACGCGCTGACCTATGCGGCCAATCCGATCTCGCTGGCGCCCCTCGACGGCGATCCGCGGCACCGGCTCGTGACCGGCGACATCTGCGATCCCGCCACCGTGCACGCCCTCTACGCCGAGTTCCGGCCGGATGCCGTCATGCATCTGGCCGCTGAGAGCCATGTGGACCGCTCGATCACCGATCCCGGTGCCTTCATCCGCACCAACGTCGTCGGCACGCAGGTGATGCTCGACGGCGCCCGCACCTATTGGGAGAGCCTGACCGGCGAGGCGAGGGCGGCGTTCCGGTTCCTCCACGTCTCCACCGACGAGGTCTACGGCTCGCTTCCCCCCGACGGCTTCTTCACCGAGGACAGCCGCTACGATCCGCGCTCGCCCTATTCGGCCTCCAAGGCCGCCTCCGACCATCTGGCGCGCGCATGGCACGAGACCTACGGCCTGCCGGTGCTGGTGACGAACTGCTCCAACAATTACGGCCCCCGGCACTTCCCCGAAAAGCTGATTCCGCTGATGATCCTGAACGCCCTCGAAGGCCGGCCCCTGCCGGTCTACGGCGACGGCCTCAACGAGCGCGACTGGATCCACGTGGAGGACCACGCACGCGGCCTCGTGGCGGTGCTGGAACGGGGCCGCCTCGGCGAGACCTATCTCCTGGGCGGCCGCTCGGTGCGCAACAACCTCGCGGTGGTGAAGGCCCTCTGCGCCGCCTTTGACCGCTTGCTGCCGGACCATGGACCGCACGAGCGCCTGATCGCCTTCGTCGCCGACCGGCCGGGCCATGACCGGCGCTACGCCATCGACCGCGGTAAGGCCGAGCGCGAGATCGGCTGGACCCCCACCAAATCCTTCGAGGACGCCCTGGAGGAGACCGTGCGCTGGTATCTCGCCAACGAGGCCTGGTGGCGCCCGATCCGCGAGGGCCGCTATACCGGCGAGCGTCTCGGCCTCGGCGCACAAGCGACGAAGGCGTGACATGGATATCCTGATCCTCGGCGGGGCGGGCCAGGTCGGCACCGAACTGCAGGCCTCCCGGCACTGGGGCCCGGGCGTGACCCTCGTCGCCCCGACCCGTTCCGAACTGGACATCACCGACGCCGCCGCCGTGGCCCGGGTGTTCTCCGAGCGCACGATCGGGGCGGTGGTGAACGCCGCCGCCTATACCGCCGTCGACAAGGCCGAGTCGGAGGTGGTGGAGGCCTGGCGCCTCAACGCCCTAGCCCCCGCCATCCTGGCGGCCGAGACGGCGCGGCGGGGCATCCCCCTCGTCCACGTCTCCACCGATTACGTCTTCGACGGCGCCGCGCCCGGCGCCTACGCGCCCGACGCACCGATCCGTCCGACGAGCGTCTACGGCGCCAGCAAGGCCGCCGGCGAGATGGCGGTCCGCACCGCCAATCCGCGCCACGCGATCCTGCGCACGGCCTGGGTCGTGAGCCCGCACCGGGGCAACTTCGTGAAGACGATGCTGCGGCTCGCCGCCGAGCGGGAGGCGCTGAACGTGGTGAACGACCAGCGCGGCTGCCCGACCTCGGCCGCCGATCTCGCCGCCGCCCTCGCGGACATCGCCCTGCGTCTTTCCGCCGACAGCGACGCGCCCACGGGCACGCACCACTTCGTCAACGCGGGCGCCACCACCTGGCACGGTTTCGCGCAGGCCATCGTCGCCGGCTCGGCCGCGCGCGGCGGGCGGGGCGTTCCGGTCAACGGCATCCCCACGAGCGCCTATCCGACGCCCGCGCGGCGGCCCGCCAATTCCGAACTGTCGACGGAGAGCCTGACGACAGCCTATGGGCTGACGCCGCGTCCCTGGCAGGCCGCCCTCGACGACATCCTCGATCGGCTTGTCGGCCCCGCGCCTCATTCAGCAGAGACACAGTCATGAAGGGCATCGTTCTCGCCGGCGGGTCCGGCACGCGCCTCCATCCGGCGACCCTGTCGATCAACAAGCAGCTTCTGCCCGTCTACGACAAGCCGATGATCTATTACCCGGTCTCGGTGCTGATGCTCGCCGGCATCCGCGAGATCCTGATCATCTCGAGCCCCGAGCATCTCGGCAATTACGAGCGCCTGTTCGGCACCGGCGAGCAGTTCGGCCTCTCCTTCAGCTACGCCGTTCAGCCGCGCCCGGAAGGCCTCGCCCAGGCCTTCACCATCGGGCGCAACTTCGTCGGCTCGGACGACGTCGCCCTGGTACTGGGCGACAACCTGTTCTTCGGCTCGGGCATGAGCGCCATGCTGAAACAGGCGCGCGAACGGGCAAGCGGCGCGACGATCTTCGCCTATCATGTGGACCACCCGGAGGCCTACGGCGTGGTCACCCTCGACCGTGACGGACGCCCCCTTCGCATCGTCGAGAAGCCTTCGGAGCCCGAAAGCCCCTGGGCCGTGACCGGCCTCTACTTCTACGACAACCGGGTGCTCGACATCGCCGCCGCCGTGAAGCCCTCGGCCCGCGGCGAGTTGGAGATCACCTCCGTCAACCAGGCCTATCTCGACCTCGGCGAACTCCATGTGCAGCGCATGTCGCGCGGCTATGCCTGGCTCGATACGGGGACGCATGACAGCCTGCTGGAGGCGGGCGAGTTCGTGCGGACGCTTCAGAACCGGCAGGGCCTCCAGGTCGCCTGCCTGGAGGAAATCGCCTATCTCCAAGGATTCATCGACAAGGCGCAGCTGATCGCCCGCGGCGAGCTCTTCGCCAAGACCGCCTATGGCCAGAACCTGCTGAAACTGTCGAAGCTCGACCCGGAATTCCGTCTCGACGAGTGACGAGCGCGGCTAAACGCTGCCTTCTGCGAGGATGGCGCCGGTATAGGTCTCGCTGACCTCGCAGATCGGACGCCCCGACCGGTCCGAGAGGATCGCCTCGATGGCGAAGACGAGATCCGACGGGCCGGGAATACCCGCATCCCGCTCCCACAATCTCAACAGGCGGAGGTTCCGCCGTTTGGGGAACAGGGTGTGGACCACCCGGCCGAAGGGCGCCTCGGTCACGTCGAGGGACCGGTTCATCTCCGTCGTCAGGCGAGCCGGGACGTACCAGTTCTCGGCCTGAGACAGGACGTGGCCTGCGCAACTCAGGCGGACGTGCCGGTACCGAACCACCTCTCCGTCGAGCAAGGCGAACCGCCGGCTCTGCGCCGGGTTCGGAAGCCGGTCGGGACCCGGAACCCGCGTCGCCACCAGACGGGCCGCCGACGCGAGCCGACGCTCCTCGCACCAGCCCTCGAGCACCGTCGTCGCGCTGTCGCCGTTCAGGAGCCGTGCGCTCAGAGTCTCGATCAGCAGCTCGGCGTCCGAAGCAGAGCGCGAGGTGAGGGCGAGCGGTGTTGCGGGACGCGTCATGACCCCGGATTATCATGCGGCGCTTGCCTGCACACGCCGTCGCCGTAGCGCCGGTCATGCATCATCGTCACGCGGAGCGGGATCGCCGGCCTCCGGCAGGGCTGTGCCGGGGGATGGAGTGCCGCGCCGAAGACCGGCAGGGGCAGCCGAGCAACACCCCGGCCCGGACGACCAAACCGCAATCTTCCCACGTCCGGATGGCGGCCATCACTGCGTCGTCGCACAAAGACTATTTGATCTTGGACCCGTCCGAGGTATCAACACCCGTCATTCCTTTTCGAACACTCCAAATTCATCACGAATCATTGATTTGACGGCGGGGCGAACATGTCGGTGGTCAATCTCACACCTAATAACGACACCTATGTCGATGACCTCGGCCAGAGCAATACCATCAATGGCATGGCAGGCGACGATGTCATTTCCGGCCTCGACGGGAAGGATCGGATCGATGGTGGTGCCGGATTCGATATCGCCAATTATGCGAACGATTTTCGGCTTGGTGGCACGAAGGGCGTCATCGTCAACTTCGCCACCGGCAAGGCCACGGATGGATTCGGCAACGCCGATACGCTGATCTCCATCGAAGCGGTGATGGGAACGCAACTCGCCGACAAGCTTACGGGAGGCAATGTCGCCCTGGACAGCACGGGGGAGTATTTCTACGGGCTCGCCGGCAAGGACGTGATCGACGGCGGCAGCGGATTCGACGAGGTCCGCTACGATCGGGACGCGGCCTTCGGCGGCACGCAGGGTGTCACCGTCAATCTCACCACCGGCAAGGCCGTCGACGGGTTCGGGACCGTCGACACGCTCCGCAACATCGAATCGGTGCGAGGCACCGCCTATGACGACAAGCTCTCGGGCGGGGACACCGACCCGAACAGCGCGAACAACTTCTTCCTCGGCCTCGGCGGGAACGACACCATCGATGGCGGTTCGGGCTACGACGAACTGCGCTACGACAAGGACGCCAATTTCGGCGGCAACAGCGGCGTCACCGTGAACCTCGCGGCGGGGACCGCCATCGACGGGTTCGGCACCACCGATACGGTCAGCAACATCGAAGGCGTGCGCGGAACCCGATACGCCGACAAGCTGCACGGCAACGACACGAACGACCGGAGCTTCGACAGCCTGATCGGCCTCGCCGGTGACGATACCCTCGACGGCGGCGGCGGCAACGACGCGGCCCGCTACGACAGGGACGCGAGCTTCGGCGGGCTCCAGGGCGTGACCGTCAACCTCGCGAAGGGCACCGCCACCGACGGGTTCGGCAACCACGACACGCTGATCAGCATCGAGGTCGTGCGCGGCACGCAATATGTCGACATCCTGACCGGAGGCAACGCCGCGAGCGCCGCCTACGAGGGGTTCTACGGGCTCGGCGGTAACGACACGATCAACGGCGGCAAGGGGTTCGACGAGGTTCGCTACGACAGGGACGTCGACAATGGCGGCGGCTCCGGCGTCACGGTCGATCTCGCGGCCGGCACGGCGACGGACGGCTTCGGCACCACCGACAAGCTGATCGGGATCGAGGCCATCGTCGGCACCCAGTTCGACGACCACCTGACCGGCGATAGCCTTGCGAACCGCTTCACCGGCCACGCCGGAAACGACACGATCGACGGTGGGTCCGGCATCGACACCCTCGATTTCCGGAACGACGACCTTTTCGGCGCCGTCAATGGCGCCATCGTGGATCTCGGCGCCGGCACCGCGACCGGCACCTTCGGCAGCACCTATACCTTGACCTCCATCGAAGCGGTCCTCGGCTCGGTCTTCGCCGACGCCATCACGGGGAGCAAGGTCGCCAACACCCTCGTGGGCAATGCCGGCGATGACCGGCTCGACGGCCTGCTCGGCAAGGACGTCCTCACCGGCGGAGCGGGCAGCGACACGTTCCGCTTCAGCACCGCCTTCTCCGCCGCCAATGTCGATCACATCACGGATTTCGAGACCGCCGATACGATTGAGATCGCGAAGGCGGTCGCCCCGGCCCTGCCCACGGGCACGCTGGCCGCCACGGCGTTCAAGGATCTCTCCACCGGTTCGGCGGATCCCACCGACCGCATCCTCTACGACCGCAGCACGGGGACCCTATCCTACGACAAGGACGGCAGCGGAAGCGCCTCCGCGGTGACGTTCGCCGTGCTCGATCACCCGATCGCGCTCACGTACCAGGATTTCCACATCGTCTGAGCGGGATCGTCTCCCACAGGGCGGTGGCGCCGCGCATCGCGGCGTGATCGGCATCGGACACGGGCATCCGAGGACCATGCCGGGGCGGGGCGGCGACGTCCCTGCCCGACCGATGGGCGGGGCAAGCGGATTGCCCGCTCACGAAGCCCATGGGCCGAGGCGCACCCGTCACGCGCCAAAGACGAACAGGTCGCTCGGCATCGCCCTCACGTCAAAGCTTCCCGTATCGGGCAGGATGATCTCGATGGATCGATCAGAGCCGACGTCTTCCGCAATCGAGCTTGCGACCGGACATACGCACGATTGAATTTCGAAGGGCGACACCATTCCGCGCGGTAGCGTTGTCGCCCCACGAGCCGCAACATTCGCGATGCCAGGACGCATCGGTGTCCCGGGGAACGCGCGTGGCAGCATCGACCTGGGAGGGACATCGGCCTCGCCGGCGATCTTGGAAAGTCAGTGGTCGGGGCGGGACGACACACCACCCTGGAGAGGATGGGCAGGCGGCTGAAAGTGAATGGTGGAGCCTAACGGGATCGAACCGATGACCTCTTCCATGCCATGGAAGCGCTCTCCCAGCTGAGCTAAGGCCCCACATTCCGGGACAATCGCGACGCCGTCTCGCGAATGTCGTCATCTTCGGTGAACCTCACCGAGATCGGTCTTGCCCGATTCGTTGAAAGCCGACCCTCGAGTCGACATCCGCGAACCGGACGGAAAGAAATGGTGGAGCCTAACGGGATCGAACCGATGACCTCTTCCATGCCATGGAAGCGCTCTCCCAGCTGAGCTAAGGCCCCACTTCTGGGACCACCGCAACACGTCTCGCGGTGGTCGTTCCGCCAACCTGCCTTGCGGCGTCCGGCGGAGGCGGTTCTATATTCGGGCCGTTGCCCGGACTCAAGCCCCTAATCGCATTCCCCGTCGAGAATTTTCGGCCGGGGCTCTCGGGCCAGGCGAAGCGAGGCGGGGGCGCGCCTCAGCTTTCCTCGTCGTTCTCGATGTCGCCGTCGATGAGATCGGCCACGTCGTCATCGCCGCTATCCTCCTCCTCGAGGAAGGTGTCGTCGGCGTCGGTCGAATCGGCATCGTCGTCGCCGGTCGTGGTGTCCGCCTCATCCTCGGCGGCCTCGACCTCGTCCAGGGAGACGATCTCGGGACCGCCCTTCTCAGCATCCGTATCCTCGTCGTCGTCAGCCGGGACGGCTGCGGCGCGGGAGGCGAGGGCGGGAGCGGCGATGCGCGACGTCGCGGCGGCCTGATAGATGGTCCCGCATTTCGGGCAGGTCGCGGGATCCTTGTCGAGATCGTAGAATTTCGCGCCGCAGCTCATGCATTGACGCTTCAAGCCGAGTTCCGGTCTGGCCACGGGCGAACCTCTGATAGGGATTTGGGAGAGGCGCCCCGTTAGTCGGGTGAAACGGTCCTGTCAAATGCCCTTGCGCGGGCGATCCGCCGCGTTCGGCCCAAACCTCAACCGGATTCGACCGCGCGCAGGCCACGACGGGTCGGATGACGCCGCCCCGCCTGCGTGGTAACCGGCCTCATGACGTCGCTGGCGGCCGAACGGTCGGACACGGCGGCCCGACTGCGCCAGAAGCCGAAAAGTCATCATTCTCGTGTCGCATCATTCCGAACCGCAACCCCTGACCGCTTCCGCCGGCGCGCCCCTGCGCGGGACGCTGCGGCCGCCGGGCGACAAGTCGATCTCCCACCGGGCGATGATCCTCGGCCTCCTGAGCATCGGCGAGACCCGCATCGAGGGATTGCTCGAAGGCGACGACGTGCTGCGCACGGCCGACGCCGCCAGAGCCCTCGGGGCCGGGATCGATCGTCTCGGGGAGGGGCGCTGGGTCGTGCGCGGCGTCGGCATTGGCGGGATGACCGACCCGGCCGGCGTGCTGGATTTCGGCAATGCCGGCACCGGCTCGCGGCTGATGATGGGCGTCGTCGGCGGCCAGGACGTCACCGCGACCTTCGACGGCGACGCCTCCCTGCGCAAGCGCCCCATGCGCCGCATCCTCGATCCGCTGATCCGCATGGGCACGCAGATACTCAGCGAGGAGGAGGGCGGCCGCGTGCCGCTCACCCTTCGCGGCCCGAGGGAAGCCATTCCGATCACCTACGAGACCCCCGTCGCCTCGGCGCAGATCAAATCCGCCGTGCTGCTCGCCGGCCTCAACGCGCCGGGGACCACCACGGTGATCGAGGCGGCGGCGACCCGGGACCACAGCGAACGGATGCTCCGCCTGTTCGGGGCCGAGGTGGCGGTGAGCCCGCACGGGCCCGGCGGCCACGGCCGCAGCATCGCCCTCACCGGCCAGCCGACCCTGCGCGGCTCCGACGTCGTCGTGCCGGCCGACCCGTCCTCGGCGGCCTTCCCCCTGGTGGCGGCGCTCATCGTCCCGGGCTCCGAAGTGACGATCGAGGGGGTGATGATGAACCCCCTGCGCATCGGCCTCATCACCACGCTCATCGAGATGGGCGCGGATATCGAGCGCCGCAACGAGCGCGACGAGGGCGGCGAGACGGTGGCCGATCTCCATGTCCGCGCCAGCCGCCTCACGGGGGTGGACGTGCCGGCCGAGCGTGCCCCCTCGATGATCGACGAGTACCCCGTCCTCGCCGTCGCCGCCGCCTTCGCCGAGGGCGTCACCCGGATGAACGGGCTGCACGAACTGACCGTGAAGGAATCCGACCGTCTCGCCGCCGTGGCGGACGGTTTGCGCGAGAACGGCGTGACCTACCGGATCGAGGGCGACGACCTCATCGTCGAGGGCGACGGCTCCGCCGCGCGCGGCGGCGGCACCGTGGCGACCCATCTCGACCACCGCATCGCCATGGCCTTCCTGGTGATGGGCCTCGCCACCCGCGAGCCCGTCACCGTCGACGACGGCGCCATGATCGCCACCAGTTTCCCGAGCTTCCTGCCGACGATGCGGACGCTCGGCGGCCGCATCGCGGAGTGAGCCCCATGCCGATGGTCATCGCGATCGATGGGCCCGCCGCCTCGGGCAAGGGCACGCTCGCCAAGCGCCTCGCCGCGCATTACGGGCTGCCGCATCTCGATACCGGCCTGCTCTACCGGGCCGTGGCCCTCACGGTGATCGATGCCGGCTGCAACCTCGACGATCACGCCGCCGCGGCACGGGCCGCCGCGACGCTGATCGCCGACCGCCTAGCCGACCCGAGGCTGCGCGAGCGGGCGATGGGAGACGCGGCCTCCCGCATCTCGTCGATCCCGGCCGTGCGCGCGGCCCTGCTCGCCTGGCAGCAGCGCTTCGCCGGGGGCGCCAGCGGTGCCGTCCTCGATGGCCGCGACATCGGTACGGTGGTCTGCCCGCAGGCCCAGGTGAAGCTGTTCATCACCGCCGCCGCCGAGGAGCGCGCCCGGCGCCGGCACCTCGAACTCCTGCGGCGCGGCGAGCCGGCGAGCCTCGGGGCGATCCTGTCCGACATCGTCGCCCGCGATGCGCGTGACGCGCAACGCTCCACGGCCCCCCTCAAGGCCGCCGCCGACGCCGTTCTCCTCGACACCACAGACCTCGATGCGGACGAGGCCTTCGAGGCGGCCCGCGCGGTGGTGGACCGGGCGCGCGTCCACTGACACCCGCTTACCGCTCAGGCTCCGGCCCGTAGCGGTTCGGGCCGGGCGTACCCCGCCGGCAGACGGTCTCGACGAAGAACCATAGATTGAACCCGGTCATGGCCAGCGTGGCGGCGATCACGGGCCACGGATAGACGTCGGCGAGGGTCTCGAACGGCGCGAAGCCCGCCAGGGTGGTGATGACGTCGGGCAGCATCCACCATCCCGTCCGGCCCCGGTCGTGCAGGCGCCGGATCGTCGCCACCACGAGGAAGGCCGCCGTCCCGGCCAGGGTCACACCGACGATGGCGAGGCCCGCGAACCGCGCGTCCAGCGACGCGGCCAGGATGGCGACGCTGCCGGAGACGACGAAGAGCAGCAGCATCCCGATCAACCGGCGATGATAGCTCCGGCGGGACGACCGGCCTCGCGGATCGAAGAGCGCCGCGAGCCAAGTGAGCGTGTCCATCATGTCCCCTTCGGCTTCACCCGCCGGGTCGGCGGCTCGGTCACCGGATCGTCCGGCCAGGGATGGCGCGGATAGCGCCCGCGCATCTCGGCGCGCACGGCACTCCAGGAGCCGCGCCAGAAGCCGGGCAGATCCTTCGTGATCTGGATCGGCCGCGAGGCCGGTGAGAGCAGGTGGAGGACCAGGGGCACGCGGCCGCCGGCGATGGCGGGATGGCGGTCGAGGCCGAACAGCTCCTGCACCCGGACGGCCAGGACCGGCCCGCCCTCGGCATCGTAGTCGATGGGAATGCGCGATCCCGTGGGTACCTCCACATGGGTCGGGGCCTCCGCGTCGAGGCGGTGGCGCATCTCCCAGGGGAGGAGCGCGTGGAGCGCGCGGCCGAGATCGTCGGCGGTGACGGCGTCCAGACTCGTGCGTCCTTCGATCTCCGGGGCGAGCCACGCCTCCACCGCTGCGCTCAACGCCGCGTCTGAGAGGTCCGGCCATGCGTCGCCCTCGGCCGCGCGGAGGAAGCTCAGGCGGGACCGCCATTGGGCAAGGGCCGGCGTCCAGGGCAGGCACTCGAGGCCGAGCCCGGCGATGCCCCGCGCCAGGATGACGGCCGATGCCGCGTCCTGCGGCACCGGCAGGATCCGCTCGCCGATCGTCGCCGCGCCGAGGCGGCGGGACGCGCGCGCCCGCAGGGAGCGGGAGCCCTTGTCGAAACTAACCTGGGTGACGGAATCGATCCGCTCCGCGAACGCGGCCTCGATCTCGTCCAGGGTGATCGCGGCGGCGGCGAGGATGCGCCCCAAGGCCGCCGTGCCGGCGATGTCGGCCACCACGAGGAAGGGTTCGCGGGCAAGGGCCGAGGCCGGGTCCACCCGCCCGGCGCGTCCGTTCGCCATGACGAACTCGCCGTCCCGCCCCCGTGAGCGGGCGACGCGGTCGGGATAGGCGAGGGCGAGGAGCGCCCCGGCCCCGCCGACTTCCGCCGTCGTTCCCGCGCCCGCAAATGCGCCGGCCTGCTCGGCCCAGCCGCGCGCCAGACGCCGCATGTCGGAGGCGCGGGGTCCGCGGTCCCGCGCGAACCGGTCGGCGCGGACGGAGAGGTCGGCATCGTCGCCCCCGAGCCCGCGCTCCACCAGGATGGCGGCGAGGTCGGCCGCCTCCCGCGCCCGCCCGAACCCGGCCGCCGCGACCACCATCCGGGCGAGGCGCGGGGGGAGGGGGATGGCGCGCAAGGCCCGCCCCGTCTCGGTGAGGCGCCCGTCGGGATCGAGGGCGGCGAGGTCGCGCAGCATCGCGCGCGCCTCCGCCAGGGCGGGCGCCGGCGGGGCGTCGAGGAACGACAGGGTGGTGGGATCGGAGACGCCCCAGGCGGCGCAATCGAGGAGCAGGCCGGAGAGGTCGGCGGCCAGGATTTCCGGCCGCGTGAAGGGTTCGAGGGCACTGGTCGCCGCCTCCGACCAGAGGCGGTGACAGATGCCCGGCTCGGTCCGCCCCGCGCGGCCGCGCCGCTGGTCCACCGAGGCGCGGGAGGCGCGCGCGGTGACGAGGCGGGTCAGGCCGATGCCGGGCTCGTAGAGCGGCACGCGGGACAGGCCGGAATCGACGACAATGCGGACGCCCTCGATGGTGAGCGAGGTCTCGGCGATGCTGGTGGCGAGCACGACTTTCCGGGTTCCGGGCGGGGCGGGCGCCACGGCGCGGTCCTGCTCGGCCGGGGGAAGCGCGCCGTAGAGGGGCGTGATCTCGGTCTGCGCGTCCACGCGCCCGGCGAGAAGCCCCGCCACCCGGCGGATCTCGCCCTGTCCGGGGAGGAAGGCGAGGACGGAGCCGGGATCGGCCCGCAGGGCGCGCAGGATGACGTCGGCCATGGCCTCCTCGATCCGCCGGTTCGGATCGCGCTCCGTGTGGCGTGTCTCCACCGGGTAGGCCCGCCCTTCCGATTCGACGATCCGCGCATCGCCCATGAGGCGCGAGACCCGCGCGCCGTCGAGGGTGGCGGACATGACCAGGATGCGCAGGTCGTCGCGCAGACCGCCCTGGGCGTCGAGGGCGAGGGCGAGTCCGAGATCGGCATCGAGGGAGCGTTCGTGGAACTCGTCAAAGATCACCGCGCCGATGCCCGACAGTTCGGGATCGTCGAGAATCATGCGGGTGAAGACGCCCTCGGTGACGACCTCGATCCGCGTCGCCCGCGAGATCTTCGAGCCGAGGCGGACGCGCAGGCCCACGGTCTCTCCCACGCGCTCTCCCAGGGTCGCGGCCATCCGCTCGGCCGCGCCCCGCGCCGCCAGGCGCCGCGGTTCGAGGAGGATGATCCGGCCATTCGCGCCGAGCCACGGCGCGTCGAGGAGCGCCAGCGGCACGCGGGTGGTCTTGCCGGCGCCGGGGGGGGCCACGAGCACCGCCGACGGTCCGCCTTCGAGGGCGGCGAGCAGGCCCGGCAGGGCCGAGTCGATCGGGAGGGCCGCTGAGGGGGATGAGTGTGTCGCCATCGCGGATGTGGTGGTGCGGGCAAGCCGGAGGATGCGCAACCCCGTTTTGCCATGCCGGCGCGGATCACGTGCGCGATGCGAAAATCATCCCATGATTCTGCCGCGTTCACCGTGTTTTCGCTGCGTAATCTTGCGGCGAAAAGAATGGGAACGGAGTCCGGGCGAACGACTTGTTGCCTCGACGCGCGCGGCGCGATCCAAACGGATGGACTACTCGATGACCAAGATTGCACTTGCCCTGGCGGCAGGAACCTTTTTCAGCGCACTCGGCCTCGGCGCCGCTTCCGCCGCCCCGGCCATGCCGGCCGCTCCCGTGATCGCCGGCGAGTCGCTCACCACTGAGGTGGTCACCCGCGGCCATCATCCGGGCTACGCCAGCCATCGCGGCATGCGCCATCGCCACCACCACCATCGTCACGGCGTGCGTCGTCACCGCGCCCCCGCCGCCTACAGCCACGGCGATCCGAACTCGCGCAACCCGCAGCAGCCGGGCTACATGCAGCGCAAGGGCACCACGTCGGGCGGCCCCCGCTACTGAGACACGAGCAGCTCGATCGTCAGGAGGGCCGGTGCGGAGACGCATCGGCCTTTTTTCGTCGCGGGACGGTTCTCCCCAGATGATGCCGAGAGGGCCGCTGATCCGGTCCCACGGCCTCTGCTATGGTGGCGCATGTCCCAGCGCGCCGCCCGCTCCAGCCCGAAGACCAGCGTCCCGGCCGAGGAGACGGTGAGCACCTCGCCCCTCGACATCGCCGGTGCGACGCCGATGATGGCGCAGTACATCGAGATCAAGGCGGCCAACACGGATTGCCTCCTGTTCTACCGGATGGGGGATTTCTACGAACTGTTCTTCGAGGACGCGGAGATCGCATCGCGCGCCCTCGGCATCGTCCTGACGAAACGCGGCAAGCATGGCGGGGCCGACATCCCCATGTGCGGCGTGCCGGTTGAGCGCTCGGACGATTATCTCAGCCGCCTCATCGCCCTCGGGCATCGGGTGGCGGTCTGCGCTCAGACCGAGGATCCGGCGGAGGCCAAGAAGCGCGGCCCGAAATCCGTGGTCCGGCGCGAGGTCGTCCGCCTCGTCACCCCCGGCACGATCACCGAGGACCGCCTCCTCGACCCGGCGCGGGCCAGCATCCTCCTGGCCCTCGGCCGCCGCAAGTTCTCGGAATCCGGCTACGCCTACGGCATCGCCGCCGTGGACATCTCCACCGGCCGCTTCTCCCTGAGCGAGGTGCCCGAGGGCGAACTCGGCGCGGCCATCGCCCGCCACGATCCGCGCGAGATCGTGCTGTCCGAGGCCATCCATTCCGATCCGTCTCTGGCCGCCCTCTGGCGCGACGTGAAGGCGCCCGTCACGCCCCTGGCGCAGGCGGAGCTCGAACCCGCCTCGGCGGAGCGGCGGATCAAGGAACAGTTCGGCGTCTCGACCCTCGACGGGTTCGGGCAGTTCGGCCGGGCTGAACTCGCCGCGGCGGGGGCTGCGCTCCTCTATATCGAGCGCACGCAGATCGGTGCCCGGCCCGCCCTGTCGCCGCCGACGCGGGAGACGAGCGGCGCGACCCTGGCCATCGATGCGGCGACCCGCGCCAACCTCGAACTCACGCGAACCCTGTCCGGCGAGCGCACGGGCAGCCTGCTCGATGCCATCGACCGCACTGTGTCGGCCATCGGCGCACGCCTCCTCGCCGAGCATCTCGCCGGCCCCCTCACCGACCTGTCGGCGATCACGCGCCGCCACGAGGCGGTGTCGTTCCTGGTCGAGGACGGCGCCCTTCGCCGCAGCCTGCGCGACGCCCTGGCCCGGGCGCCCGACATCGCCCGCGCCCTGTCGCGGCTCGGCCTCGGGCGCGGCGGCCCGCGCGATCTGGCGGCCCTGCGCGACGGCCTCGACGCGGCCCTGGCGATCTCCCAGCGCTGCGGGCAGGTCGCGGCCTTGCCGGAGGACCTCGCCGGCCTCGTCCAGCGCCTCGGCACGGTGGATGCCGACCTCGTCGAGCATCTGCGCGCGGCGCTCGCCGACGACCTTCCCCTGAACCGCCGCGACGGCGGCTTCGTCCGCGCCGGCTATGACGGCGAGATCGACGAGGCGCGCCTTCTCGGCCAGGATTCGCGCAAGGTCATCGCCGGGCTGCAGGCGCGCTATGCCGAGGAGACCGGCTGCCGCACCCTGCGGATCAAGCACAACAACATGCTCGGCTATTACATCGAGGTGCCTCAGGCGGTGGGCGAGACCTGCCTCAAGGGCGCCCTGCGCGAGACGTTCATCCATCGCCAGACCATGATCGACGCCATGCGGTTCTCGAGCGTGGAACTCAATGGGCTGGAGAGCCGCATCTCCGGGGCGGCCGAGCGTGCCCTCGCCCTCGAAACCGAGGTCTTCGACGCCCTGGCGGCGCGGATCATGGCGCAGGCCGAGACCATCGCCGCCATCGCCGACGCCCTCGCCTGCCTCGACGTCACCGCCTCCCACGCCGAACTGGCGGTGGAACGGGATTGGCGCCGGCCCTTCGTCGACGACAGTTTCAGCTTCGTCGTGGAAGGCGGCCGTCACCCGGTGGTGGAATCGGCCCTCAGGCGGTCCGGCGAGCCGTTCATCGCCAACGATTGCGACCTCTCCGGCGAAGGGCGCGGCCGCATCCGGCTCATCACCGGGCCGAACATGGGCGGCAAGTCGACCTTCCTGCGCCAGAACGCCCTCATCGCCGTCCTCGCCCAGATGGGCGCCTTCGTTCCGGCCACCCGCGTGCATCTCGGCGTCGTGGACCGCCTGTTCTCGCGGGTCGGCGCCGCCGACGACCTCGCGCGCGGGCAGTCGACCTTCATGGTGGAGATGGTGGAGACGGCCGCGATCCTGAACCAGGCGAGCCGGCATTCCCTCGTCATCCTCGACGAGATCGGCCGGGGAACGGCGACCTTCGACGGCCTCTCCATCGCCTGGGCCTGCCTCGAATATCTCCACGAGCAGAACGGGTGCCGCGCGCTGTTCGCCACCCATTTCCACGAACTCACCGCCCTGAGCCAGCGTCTCACGCGCCTCGACAACGCGACGCTGAAGGTCGCCGAGCACAAGGGCGAGGTGGTGTTCCTACACGAGGTCGTGCCGGGGGTGGCCGAGCGGTCCTACGGCCTTCAGGTCGCCCGCCTCGCGGGCCTGCCCGCCGGGGTCATCGCACGGGCCGGCTCGATCCTGAAGAACCTGGAGAAGGCCGAGCGCGACCGCCCGACCCGTCCCCGCATCGACGACCTGCCGCTCTTCGCCAGCCTCGCGCCGCCGCCCCTGCCGGAGGTCCAGGCTCCGTCTAAGGACGATCCCCTGCGACAGGAGCTGGACGGGATCGATCCCGACGCCCTGACACCGCGCGAGGCGCTGGAGGTGCTCTATCGCCTCAAGAAGGCGGCGCGGGATGGCATGAACTGAGGCCCGGCGGCGTCAGGGCCCAGGCCCGGCCCCGGGTTTCCGCGCCCAGTAAGCATCCTCCGCCACATCCTGCGATGCCGGCCGGAACCCGTCCGATCCGTCCGAGACGGGTTGGCCGCCGGCCCGGATCGTCGCCACGTAGCGCAAGGCGCCGGCGACCGCGCGTTCCGAATAGGGCTTAGCGATGACTCCCAGCGCGCCGGCAAAATCCGCGGGGATGCGCTTGTCGTTGGCGGTCATGAACACGACGCTGGTGCGCGGATCGCGGCTCAGCATCCTCGCCACCTCGATCCCCGTCGGACCGTCGATGAGGTGGATGTCCACCAGGGCGATGTCGGGGGCGGTCGCCCGCCCGAGTTCGATCGCCTCGGCCGAGCTACTCGCCACGCCGGCGATGACGTAGCCGAGATCTTCCAGGAGACATTGGAGTTCGAGGGCGATGAGCGCCTCGTCCTCGACGACGAGAATGCGAAGTCCGTCGCCGCCGCTCACCCTGCCTGCCCTAGGGCGACTTCGCGCGGTGCAGTCGTGCCCGGCCGCGAGCTCTCCGCATGCAGGGGAATGACGATCTCGACGCGCGTGCCCGCGCCGGGTTCGTGCCAGGTGATGACCCCGCGCAATTGCTTGACCACCATTTCCACCAGGGAACAGCCGAACCCGGCCGGGTTCGGCGGCGCGGCCTTCCGTCCGATCCCGTCATCCTCGATCAGGAGGCGCAGGCCGGTGTCACACCGGCGGGCGGAAATGCTGACCCGCCCTTCGCGGTCATCCGGAAAAGCGTGGCGCACGGCGTTGGTCGCGAGTTCGTGCAGCATCAGGGCGAGGGGTGCCGCGATGGCGGCCGGCAGGGAGATCGGATCGATCTCGGCGGTGACCGCCGTGCGCGCCGGATCGATGCCGGCGGTGAGGTCGGACATGAAATCGTCGGCGAACTCTTCCAGATTGAAGCGGCTCACGTCCCCGGCCGAATAGAGCATGCGATGGACCATGGAGAGCGCGCCGATGCGCTCGGCCATGCCCTGCAGGGCGTCCCGTGCCTCGCCCTGGGGGGTTCGCCGCGC
Organism: Methylobacterium sp. E-045; assembly: GCF_022829685.1. Classification (GTDB taxonomy): domain Bacteria; phylum Pseudomonadota; class Alphaproteobacteria; order Rhizobiales; family Beijerinckiaceae; genus Methylobacterium. The sequence goes on along the minus strand of NZ_JAKSYE010000055.1, from coordinate 18,810 downwards.
CTTCAGCAGCACCAGGGAGGAGATGACCTGCAGGTTGTTCTTGACCCGATGGTCGACCTCGTGGAGCAGGGCTGTCTTCTCTTCCAAGGCGGCCCGCAGGTCGGCGGTCTGCTCGTGCACCTGCCGTTCGAGTTCGTCGTTCGTTCCCTGCAGGGCGAGTTCGAGAGCGTGTTTCCCGGTCATGTCGGCCTGGGCGGCGTAATAATAGATCAGCTCGCCCGCATCGTTCCGGACCGGCGAGATCGTCATGGCGTTCCAGAAGGAGGAGCCGTCCTTACGATAGTTGCACAGCTCGACCTCAACGGGTGCCTGCCGCCTCATGGCGTCGCGAATGGCGTCGACCGTCCGCGGATCGCTGTCGGGTCCCTGGAGCAGGCGGCAGTTGCGGCCCTGCAGTTCAGCGCGTGCATAACCGGTGAGGTTCAGAAACGCGTCGTTGACCCAGACGATGGGGTTGTCGGCAAGACGGGGGTCGGTCACCACCATGGGCGTGGGACTGGCGTCGAACGCCATGGCGAACATCGTGGCATCCACGGAGGCGTTGCCCACCGGGCGGAGTTCGGCCGAAACCTGTTTGTTGTTGCTACCCATCATCCTGACATCACGCTTGCACCACCGCCCTCTCGGAATGACAGCAGCACGTCGACGGTACAGACCGAAACGATCGCCTCGGCAAATAGATCGCGAGGACGTTGCCTCGTGACATAGACTCGTCCGCTAGGAATATGTCTCATTCCGAGCCAATAGCTACCTACAAACTCCGCGCACTCATTAAGTTCCTGGTGACCATTCTTCCCTTCGGTCACGCGCGGCGGCACGGGCCGGACCGCGTCGTCATGCCCCCTTGGACGAACCAGCGTCCGGCGGACATGGCAGCCGACCCTCAAGGGTCATAAGCCTTCAGGAGTTCCACGAATGGCCCAGAGTCCAGCGATATCGGGAAAGGTGCGCAAGCTCGCCTTGCGGGATATCTTCGAGGATCCGCGCATCGTCCTGATGCTGGCCCTGGGCTTCTCCTCCGGCCTACCGCTGCTCCTCGTGCTCGGCACCTTCTCCACGCGGCTCGCCTATTCCGACGTGGACATCAAGGCGATCGGCCTCTTCAGCTATCTGGCGCTGCCCTACACCCTCAAGTTCCTCTGGGCGCCGCTCATCGACCGGTTCGACATTCCCCTCTTGAGCGTCCGCATCGGCCGGCGGCGGTCCTGGATGATCGCCACACAGGTGGCCGTCGCCCTCGCGCTCTCCCTCATGGCGACCGCCAACCCGGCGACCAGCCTCGTCCTCCTCGGCCTCGGGGCGTTCCTGGTGGCGATCTGCGCCGCGACCCAGGACGTGGTCATCGACGGATGGCGCATCGATGCCGCCGGCACCGATCTCCAGGGCGTCATGGCGGCGACCTCGAACCTCGGCTACCGGCTGGCGCTCATGTGCGCCGGGGCCGGCGCCCTGTTCATCGCCGACTGGGCGGGGTGGTCGGTGGCCTATTTCAGCATGGCCGGGCTCATGGGCGTCGGCATGATCGCCGCGCTCCTGGCCCCCGCCTACGACAGAGAGCACGCCGAGGCTTTGGGCGCCGCATCGGCGCCGCCGGCCGGTGCTCCGGCGAAGGTCTGGTCGTTCCGCGCCGCGGTCCTCGAACCCCTCACCGAATTGCATACCCGCCTCGGCCCCGGCCTGTGGGCGATCCTGATCCTCGTCGCGTTCTATCGCATGCCGGATTTCATCTCCGGCGTGATGGCGAGCCCGCTCTATAAGCAGGTCGGCTTCACCCTCACCGAGATCGGCGCGGTGTCGAAGCTCTACGGCATCTGGGTCGGCATCGCCGGGGCCTTCGTCGGCGGCTGGGCGATGACCCGGTTCGGCCTGTTCCCCACCCTCGTCACCGGGGCGTTCCTGGGCGCAGCCTCCAACCTCTCGTTCTCGTGGCTGTCCTATGGCGGACCGGAGGTGTGGCGCCTGACGGCGGCGATCTCCATCGACAATTTCTGCGGCTCCTTCGCCGGCATGGCGCTCATCGCCTACATGTCGAGCCTCACGGCTCCGGGCTTCGCGGCCACGCAATACGCGCTGTTCTCCTCGCTCTACGCGCTGCCGGGAAAACTCGTGGCGGGCACGTCCGGCTTCATGGTGGCGAGCTACGGCTACCCGGTCTTCTTCGCCCTCACGGCGGCGGTGGGCATCCCGGTGGTGATCCTCTGCTTCTTCGTCGGGCGTGCCGGCGAGCGCAGCGCCGCCCGCGCCGCCGCCGAGACCGCCGCGTTCGAGACCGCCGCCTCCGGTGACACCGAGGCCGTGAGCGGGAACCATCAAGCGGGCCTCACGCTTGCATCCAGCGATCGGCCCGGCGCGCCGGCGCCCGAAACACGAATGAGACCGCAGAAGTGAGCAACATTTCCCTCGTCGACGACACCCGCTCCACCCCGGCCGAAGCGTCGGCCGGCCCGGACCTCACCGATGCCGACCACGCCGCCCTCGTTCGTGCCGTCCGCACGCTGGAGACGCCGGGCCTCGCCGCGCGCCTGTCCGCGGCGGCGGGGGCTCCCCTCGACATGATCAGCCGCAGCCTTCCGGCGCCCGTGACCGACGCGGTGTCGCGCGCCACGGAAGGGGCGATGCGCACGGCCCTGCGCGTGGCCCTCGCCACCCTGCCGGAGGCCGAGAGGACCGTCGTCCCGGCAGCGGCCGGCGATGCCACCGATGCCACCGACTCGTCGGTGATCGACGACCTTCCCGCGCCGGTGGCCTCATCCACGGCGGGCGAGCGCTTCGCGCGATTCCTGCCCACCGGCGATTTCGGACACAAGGCCATGGCGGCCCTGTCCGGCGCGGTGGGCGGCGCCTTCGGCATCGCCACCCTGCCGGTGGAACTGCCGGTCTCGACCACGCTGATGCTGCGCTCCATCGCGCAGATCGCGCGGGAGGAGGGCGAGGACCTGTCGGACCCGGAAAATGCCCTGGCCTGCGTCCAGGTCTTCGCACTCGGCGGACGCAGCGGCGCCGAGACGGCGCTGACGGAGAGCGGGTATTTCGCCGTACGCGCGGCGCTGGCCAAGACCATGTCGGAAGCGGCGCGCTATGCCGGCAACCGCGCCCTCCTCGACGAGGCGGCCCCGGCCCTGATCCGCTTCTCGACGCAGATCGCGGCGCGGTTCGGCCTCGTCGTCTCGCAGAAGGTCGCCGCGCAGGCGGTGCCGATCCTCGGCGCGTTCGGGGGGGCCGCCGTGAACACCGCCTTCATGAACCATTTCCAGGCGATGGCGCGCGCCCATTTCACCGTGCGCCGCCTGGAGCGAGCCTATGGCAAGGACGTCGTCCGCGTCGCCTATATCGCGGAGAAGGCGCAGCTGGCGGCCTGACCCCCCTCCCTACCGTGCCGGATAGTGCTCCTTCAGGAGGGCATAGACGAGGCGGGCGGTCTGGACCTCGCCGCCCTCCGGCCGGCCGGGCTTCGTCGACGGGTTCCAGCCGTACAGATCGAAATGCACATGCGCCCGCGTGCCCGGCGCGAACCGCCGCAGGAACAGGGCGGCGGTGATCGCCCCCGCGAAGGGGCCGCCGGAGACGTTGTTGAGGTCCGCCACCTTGGACTCGAGCAGGCTCGCATAGGGCCTGTGGAGCGGCAGCCGCCAGACCGGATCGACGGCTCGTTCTCCCGCCTCCGAGACGGAGGAGGCGAGGGCATCGTCCTCGGTAAAGAAGGCCGGCAGATCGGGACCGAGGGCGACCCGCGCCGCTCCGGTAAGGGTGGCGAAATCGATGAGGAGATCGGGCTTCTCCTCATCCGCGAGGGCGAGGGCGTCGGCGAGGATCAGGCGCCCCTCGGCATCGGTATTGCCGATCTCCACGGTCAGCCCGGCGCGGCTCCTGAACACGTCGCCGGGCCTGAACGCGTTGCCGGCGATGGCGTTCTCGACGGTGGGAACGATGACGCGCAGGCGCAGGTTCAAGCCGGCGCCCATGATCATCGCGGCGGCGGCGAGGGCGGCGGCCGAACCGCCCATGTCCTTCTTCATCAGCAGCATGCCGCTCGACGGCTTGATGTCGAGGCCGCCCGTGTCGAAGACGACGCCCTTGCCGACGAGGGTGACTTTCGGAGCGTTCGCGTCCCCCCAGGTCATGTCGATGAGGCGGGGCGCGCGGGGCGAGGCCGCGCCGACCGCGTGGACGAGGGGGAAGTCGCGGGCGAGCTCCGCGCCCTGGGACACGGAGATCGCCGCACCGTGGCGATCGGCCAGCGCTCGGGCGACGGCCTCGATCTCCTCGGGGCCGAGATCGTTGGAGGGCGTATTGACGAGGTCGCGCCCGAGGGCGACGGCCTCGGAGATCCGTTGTATCTCGGCGGCGTCGACCCCCTCCGGGGTCACGAGGACGGGCCCCGTCGGCGACGGCTTGCGGTAGCGCGTGAAGCGATAGCTTCCGAGCAGCCACGCCAGGGACGCGGCCTGCCTGTCGAGGGAGGGCGTGGGTTCGAGCCGGTAGGTCCCGGGCGGCAGGAGCGAGGGCAGCTTGCCGACCAGGAACGGATCGGCTCCGTCTCCGAGGCCGAACAGGACCCGATCGATGCTGCCATCCTCGGCGGGAAGCAGCGCCACCCGTCCGGCCTTGGGGGCGAAGTCGATCGCCTTGGCGAAGACCCTGTGCCGCGCGGCGAGGTCGGTTTCGAAGCGGCTCCACTCCTCGCTCCGGATGCAGAAGATCGGAAGGGCGGCGGGATCGTCGGCGCTGAAATGGGGCAGGGTCGGAACTCGAGGGCATTGCGTGGCGCGGCCGGCTGACCCTTGGAAGCCCTGACGTCGGGTTAACCGGCGATTAGGGTTAACGGTCTATCACTGCCCGACCGGCGGCGTGAAGCGTCCACCGGCAGGCTCGTGGGAGCACGTCATGGTGTCGTTGCGTTCAGACCAGCCCCAATCCTCTCCGTCGCTGCCGCTGCGACTGGCCGGTGTGGTGCTCCTCGGCCTCCTGGCGAGCGCCTGTCAGTCGCGCTCACCGGAGACCACCGGCTCGATCGGCGGCCCCTCCCTCAAGAGCTTCGGGCGTGCGCCGAGCCGCGAGGTGGTGACCCTGCGCGACGTCGACACCCTCGGCCAGAAATACAATGCCGACCAGGCCGATGTCGGCCTCGCCCTGCGCTACGCGCAGGCGCTCAAGGCCACGAACCAGAAGCCGCAGGCCGTGGCCGTGCTGCAGCAGACGGCCCTGCGCAACGCCAAGAACTCGGCCGTGCTGGCGGCCTACGGCAAGGCCCTGGCGGAGGTCGGACGCTTCACCGAAGCCGCCGAAGTGCTCCAGAACGCCCATACCCCGGCCCGGCCGGACTGGCGCGTCCTGTCCGCCCAGGGCGCGGTGGCCGACCAGATGGGCGACCATGCCCGCGCGCAGGGCTTCTACGAGGCCGCGCTGAAGATCCAGCCGAACGACCCCATGGTCCTGTCCAATCTCGGGCTCTCCTATGCCCTGGCCAGACAGCTCGACCAGGCGGAGGCCGTGATGCGCAACGCCGTGGCGCAGCCGCGCGCGGATGCACGCGTACGCCAGAACCTCGCTTTGGTCCTCGGGTTGAGGGGCAAGCTCGCGGAGGCCGAGGAGGTGACCCGGGGTGACCTGACCCCGGAAGAGGCGGCGGCCAATGCCGCCTCCCTGCGGGCGATGACCGCCCAGGTCCGGGCGCAGAAACCACCGAGAGCCTCGAGCCGCCCCCTCGCCGGCGAGATGCCGCGCGGCTGAACGGCGGCGCCACGACGAGCGAAACGGCCCTCCCTTTCAGACGATGACGTCGTCGTCTCGGCCCTCGATCGAGACGTATCCCCCAGCGTCGGCGATGCCATCGTCGCCCCGGGTGCCGACGATGTCGCCGGCATTGCCGATCCGATGGGCCATCAAAGAGGCGCGGCGGCGCCTCAGCGGTAGATCTGGATGATCGCCGGCGTCAGGATCACGACGAACAGCACCGGCAGGAAGAACAGGATCATCGGCACGGTAAGCTTCGGCGGCAGGGCGGCGGCCTTCTTCTCCGCGGCGTTCATGCGCTGGTCGCGGCTTTCCTGGGACAGCACGCGCAGGGCCTGGCCCATGGGCGTGCCGTAGCGCTCGGCCTGGATCAACGCGGTGGCGACCGCCTTGACGGAATCGAGGCCCACACGGTTGGCGAGGTTCTCGAACGCCAGGCGGCGATCGGGCAGGTAGGACAGTTCCGCCGCCGTGACGGCGAGTTCCTCCGCCAGCGCGACGGATTGCGTGACGGCCTCGATGCTGACCCGGCGGATGGCGTGCTCCACCGACATCCCGGATTCGACGCAGATCAGGGCGAGGTCGAGGGCATCGGGCCAGGCCGCCTGGATCTCGGCCTGACGCTTCTTCGTGGCATTGAGCAGGTAGAGCTCGGGCGCCTTGATGCCGAGCAGGAGCGCCGCGATGACCATCATGAGGCGGATGGTGACGGAGTAGTCCAGCACCTTCAGGACGAAGAGGTAGAAGATCGCCGCGAGGCCCACCGCGATCGGGGTGACCATGCGGAAGAACAGGAACCCGGTCTCCGCCCCCGGCGAGCGGTATCCTGCCATGATCAGCTGGCGTCGGGCGGTATCGGTCCCGAGCCAGCGGCTCAGGTTGAACTGATCCACGACCCGCTTCATGTAGGCCTTCGGCGCCACCCGCAGGGTGGACCGGTTGTTGAGCCGGTCGCGCTCCCGCCGGCGCAATTCCTCGCGCTCGTCACCGATCAGCTTCATCCGCTTGTTGAGCTTGTCGGGCTCGATGAGCGGCTGCAGCAGGGCGAACGCGGTCGCCGCAGCCGCCACCCCGGCCAGAACCATGCCGATGAAGCGCGGATCGATGAGCTTTTCGCCGATGAGGGACAACATGGGCGGTCAGACCTCGAAGCTGATCATCTTCTTCATCACGAAGATCCCGATCGACATCCAGATTGCGGATGCGACGAGGGCCATCTTGCCGGTATCCGTCGTCCAGAGCAGCGAGATGTAGTCGGGGCTGGACAGGTAGGTCAGCACCGCGACGATGAAGGGCAGGGCGGCGATGATGCCGCCGGACGCCTTGGCCTCCATGCTCATGGCCTGGATCTTCCCGGCCATCTTCTTGCGCTCGCGCAGCACCTTGGAGAGGTTGCTCAGGGCTTCCGAGAGGTTGCCGCCGGACCGGCCCTGGATGCCGATGACGATGGCGAAGAAGTTGACGTCGGAAACGGGCACCCGCTCGTACATCCGCACCATCGCATCGCCGAGGCTGAGACCGAGGGTCTGGGCTTCCACCACCTGGCGAAACTCGCCGCGGATCGGCTCCTCGGCTTCCCGCGCGATGATGCGGAAACAGTCGCCCACCGGGATGCCCGCGCGCACGCCGCGGGTGATGATGTCGATGGCGGTGGGCAATTCGGTGATGAAGGCGTTGATGCGCCGCTTGCGCAGGATGCTCAGCATCCACAGGGGCAGACCGAACCCGCCGGCGAAGAGGGCCGCCAGCGTCGCGAGCTTGTGCGAGGTGATCACGAAGATGACGAGGGCGGTGACGATTGCCATGAGCGCGGAGACGACCCGGAACTTCTGCTTCGTCCAGTCCAGTCCGGCCCGGGCGATCTTGAGGTCGAGGGTGACCGTCGTCCCGCCGCGCTTGGCCTCGACTTCCTTCAGGCTCTTGGCCACCTGTTCGCGCCGGTTCGCCGTGACCGCGCGATGAGCGGGGGAGGTCACCATGCTGACCGCCTGCCTGCGCTTGGCCGCCCGGCTCTCCCCCGACAGGAGGGGGGTCAGCACGGCATAGGCGACGGCCCCGGCCGCGACGGCCGCGAGCCCGACGGCGAGAGGCATCTGCACGGCGTTCATGTATTGCCGGCGTCGTAGGCCGCCGCATCGAGGGCGGCCGCCAGGGCCTTCTCCTCACCGTAATAGCGCGCGCGCTCCCAGAAGCGCGGACGGCCGATGCCGGTGGAGCGGTGGCGCCCGAGGAGCCTGCCGTTGGCGTCCTCGCCGAGGACATCGTAGACGAAGAGGTCCTGGGTGATGATGACGTCGCCCTCGAGGCCCATCACCTCGGTGATGTGGGTGATGCGGCGCGAGCCGTCACGCAGGCGCGTCGCCTGGACGATGACGTCGATCGACCCGACGATCATCTCCCGCAGGGTCCGCGAGGGCAGGCTGAACCCGCCCATGGTGATCATCGATTCGATGCGGGCCAGCGCCTCGCGCGGGGAGTTGGCGTGGAGCGTGCCCATCGAGCCGTCATGGCCGGTATTCATCGCCTGGAGCAGATCGAACGCCTCCGGGCCGCGAACCTCGCCGACGATGATCCGCTCTGGCCGCATGCGCAGGCAGTTTCTCACGAGGTCGCGCATGGTGACCTGCCCCGACCCTTCCATGTTCGCGGGCCGGGTCTCCAGGCGCACGACATGGGCCTGCTGCAGTTGCAGCTCGGCCGCGTCCTCGCAGGTGATGATGCGCTCGTCCTCGTCGATGTAGCGCGTCAGGCAGTTCAGCAGGGTGGTCTTGCCGGACCCGGTGCCGCCGGAAATCACCACGTTGCAGCGGACGCGGCCGATGATCTGCAAGATCCGCGCGCCTTCCGGCGAGATCGCCCCGAAGGTGACGAGCTGGTCGAGGGTGAGCTTGTCCTTCTTGAACTTGCGGATGGTGAGGACCGGCCCGTCGATGGCGAGCGGCGGCGCGATGATGTTGACGCGGGACCCGTCGGGCAGGCGCGCGTCGCAGATCGGCGAGGATTCGTCGACGCGCCGGCCGACCTGGCTGACGATGCGCTGGCAGATGTTCATCAGCTGCTGGTTGTCGCGGAAGCGCACGTTGGTCAGCTGGATCTTGCCCCCGACCTCGATGAAGGCCCGGTTGGCGCCGTTGACCATTATGTCGGCGATGTCGTCGCGGGCCAGCAGCGGCTCCAGAGGTCCGTAGCCGAGGACATCGTTGCAGATGTCGTCGAGGAGTTCCTCCTGCTCGGCGATGGACAGGACGATGTTCTTGAGGCCGATGATCTCCGAGACGATGTCGCGGATCTCCTCGCGCGCCGATTCGACGTCGAGGCGCGACAGCTGCGCCAGATCGATGGCCTCGATCAGCGCGCCGAAGATCATGCTCTTGGTGCGGAAGTAATCCTCCGACTTCACCGCCTCCCGGACGGGAACAAGCCGTTCCGCCCGGGGGGGCTTCGCCACGCCCGGCTGGTCGTCGAGGACGGGAAACGGAACCTGCGGCTTGGGCGCGGACGGAACCGCGATCGCCGTCGGGACCTCCGAGGCCGGGCTCCTCCTACCGAACATGACGGACCTCCAGGCGGGGTGCGGCCATCACGACGCCTTGCGGCGGGACAGTCGCGACAGCAGAGGCTCGAACAGGTTCCCGCGGGCACGGCGGGTCTCGGGACGGCCGATCATGCGCGCGGCGAGTTCGGAGAACACGTCCGAAGCCTTTGCGCCCGCCTGGACCTCGGCGATCATCTGACCGTTATTGGCCGCCGTGCCGAACAGGGCCGGATCGTACGGGATCGTCGCCGTCAGCGTGGCGTCCAGGGCCTTGGCGAACTCGCCCGCCGCGATTTCCGGACGCTTGGGCACGCCGACGCTGTTGAGGACGATGCGCGGCCGGGCGTCGTTGGGCCGGTTCTGCTGCAGCAGGGTCAGCAGGTTCTTGGCATTGCGCAGGGAGGCGAGCTCCGGCTGGGCGACGACGATGATCTCGTCCGAGGAGATCAGCAGGCGCCGGGTCCAGGCCGACCAGGTATGGGGCACGTCCAGGACCACGCAGGGCACGGCCGCGCGCAGGAGGTCGATGAGGTTGTCGAAGGACGGCTCGGTCAGGTCCGTGGTCCGTTCGAGGATGGCCGGCGCCGAGAGGAGCGAGAGGTTGTCGCTGCATTTCGAGAGCAGCCGGTCGAGGAGGTTGGAATCGAGGCGCTCGGGGGCGAAGACCGCCTCCGCGATCCCCTGCGGCGGGTCCTGGTTGAAGTTGAGGCTCGCCGTACCGAAGGCGATGTCGAGATCGGCGATGACCGTCGCCATCCCGTGCTCGCGCGCCACGGTCCAGGCCAGGTTGTGGGCGATGGTGGAGGAGCCGACGCCTCCCTTGGCGCCGACCACCGCGATGGTGCGGCCGAGGGGCTTGGCGCCGGGGGCCGCGAACAGGTCGGACAGGGCCTGGATCAGGACGATCGGCTCCACCGGCGCCATGAGATACTCGCTCACGCCGCGCTGGATGAACTGGCGATAGAGATGCACGTCGTTGATGTGGCCGATGACGACGACCTTCGTCCCTTCGTCACAGACCTCCGCCAGGGAATCGAGGATCTCCAGGGGACGGGACTTCGCGCTCTGGGTCTCCAGGATCACGACGTTCGGCGTGGGGGCGTGGCGGAAGGCCTCGACGGCGGCGGGGCCGCCGCCCATCTGGATCTTGATCTGGGCCTTCTGCAGCCGCCTGTCGCTTCCCGCCGCCTCGATCGACGCGGCGGTCTCGCCGGTCTCGCAGAATGCCTGGATCGTGATCCGCGGCACCGGAGCGATGACGCGCTCGGGTGACTCGATGAAGTCAGGCATGGGGCGGGTCCGGTCTTTGGGTAACAACGAGGGCCGAAGCTCTGTCGAACGACGGGAAGGGACGGGCCGATCAGTTGTCGATGGCTGCCTTCACCGACGTCTTCCCATCCTGACGCCATATGGTTGACGGATCCTTGCCCTCCCGCAGCTTATTGATGTCGACGGTGCGGCGGATCGAGTCGATGCGCCCTTCCGGCCGGCCGCGGACGAGGTCGACCGGATCGGCCACCTGGGTCGCGATATTGGCCTGCATGGCGCAGCCGAGATTCCAATGGGTCTCGTTGCGCGCGGAGAAGGCCGGGCTTCCGACGCCGAGATCCTGGGGCCAGACACCGCATTGGCTGGCGACCTTCGCCTCCATGCGCTGGAAGCTGAGGCGGAGCGGAGCGGCGAGGAACGGGTCCGCCACCGCGTAGCCGGTGACGATCATCTGCGGTCCGCCGACGCCGTTGTCGACGGCGAGCCTGCGGATCGCCGCGCCGGTCCGCTCCACGGCGCCCCCCTGCGACGGCGAGACCCCGCGCGGCATGTCGAGGATGACGGTGCCGCGTCCGTAGCGGCGGAACTCCAGCAGGAAGGCCTCGATCTCGGCGCGCTGGCGCGGATCGATATGACCGGTGCCGGTGACGAAGACGTCCAGGGACCGCGTGGCGTCGGCGAGCACGATGGGATGACGGACCCGGTAGTCCGCCGGATAGAGCGAGCCGGTGGTCTCGGCCCGGTCGGCGCGGCACGCGCCCAGGGCGGTGGCCAGGGCGATCGAGGCGACGATTGCGGCGGGGGAGCGGAAGGGGGGGAATGACATGGGGGTCGGGTCCTGATGGTGCCTGGGCCGCTTCGTCCCGGGAGGTCGTCGTGTCGCGGTCTCGGATCGTCGCGTCAGTCCGTGATGAAGCCGACGCGGCCCCGGTAACCGGCGCCCAGCGGCGCGGCGCCGCCCGCGCCGTAGACCCGGTTGAGGCGTCCGAGCAGGATGCCCTGACCGTCCTGGGCATCGATGAAGCCGTCATCCGGCCGCACGACCTGCTTCGCCTCCATCGCCTTGGCGATGTAGGGCGTGACCATGATCATGAGCTCGGTCTCCTGGCGCTGGTAGTCGCGCGAACGGAACAGGGCACCGAGGATGGGCAGGTTCACGAGGCCGGGCAGTCCGCTGACGGCGGCCTTGTTGCGCTGCTGGATCAGGCCGGCGGTCATCATGGTCCCGCCGGAAGCGAGTTCCACGGTGGTCTCGGTCTTCCGCAGGGTGAAGCCGGGCACGGCGACGGCGGAATCGCCCTGAGTGAAGGTGAAGGAGTTGGTCTGGTCGATCTCGGAGACTTCCGTGGCGACACGCACGGAGATGCGGTTCTCCGCCATCACCACGGGGGTGAAGTTCAGGGTCACGCCATAGGTCTTGAACGCGATGCCGATGGAGCAGACGCCGCCCGTGCAGTTCTGCGAGGCGGGAACGGGAATTTCCCCGCCGGCGGTGAATTTCGCGGATTCCCCCGAGATCGCGGTGAGCGTCGGCTCGGCGAGAATGCGTGAGACGCCCGCCTGCTCGAAGGCCCGCAGGGTGGCCGAGACACTCGCCCCGCCGCCGCCGTTGATCGTCGCCTTGATCTCGTTCCCGTTCGGGAACTGGCCGCCATTGAGCCCGAAGGGCGCGACGTTCGCGAGGTTGAGGCCGGACCAGTTGCCGCTGAGATTGACGCCGAACTGCTTCAGCACGGTCCGGGCCACTTCGACCACGGTGACGCGGAGCATCACCTGATCCTTGCCCCGGATGGTGAGGTTGTTGATGACGGCGCCCCTGGCGACCGTTCCGCCGCCGGCGGCACCGCCGGCTTGGCCCACGAAGGCGGTGGCGATGTCCATGGCCTGGGCCGCCTCGGCCGCCGAGCCGACGGAGCCCGACAGGATCAGCGAGTCGCCGGCGGTCCGGATGTCGAAGCGCCCCCCCGCGATGCTCTGGAGCAGGATCTGCCGCAGGGTCCCGAGCTTGAGGTCCCGCGCGACCGTCACGTCGAGGGCGGTGATCTGGCGGCCTTCGGCGTCCATGATGAAGATCGAGGTCGCGCCGTCCTCCATGCCGATGACGAAGACTTTGCGGGTCGAGCGCACGACGGCGTTGGCCACCTTCGGATTGGCGACGAAGACCTCCTTGGCGTCGCGCGGCAGGTCGATGACGAGGGAGCGCCCCGTCGTCAGCTCGATGCGGCGCGAGGTGCCGGATTCGTTGCCGCCCACATCGACGATCGGGGCGGCGGTGAAACCGTCCCGCGGCGCCGCCCCGGCGGAGGCGGCGGCGAGAACCAGACCGGCAAGGGCCGCGAACACGGACAGGCTGCCCACGCGGACCCGGTGTCTCGTGGTCATCGGAAAATCTTTCATGATCGCGCGGTTCGGCATCTCAGCGACGCGGCTGTTGTTTGGCGACACCGAAGCGGACGACCGTCAGGGCGGTGTCCTGCTGAGTCTCCGTCGGAGCATCCACGGTCCGGCCGGCATCCATGAGGCTGCGCAGGGAGAGGGAGAGCTGCCCCACCTTCTGGGCCAGGGTGACGGTTTCGGCCTGGGCGGGTGTCAGCGCGAGGGTGGCGGTCTCGCCGGTGACGACGTTGGTCCCGTTCCGCTCCTGAACGATCTGGCCGACGGCGAGCACGCGGATATCGGTGAGCAGGGTCTCCGAAATCTGGACCTCGCCACCCCCGGTGCGGCTCGATTCCTCGTCGCGATAGGTGCGGATGACGTCCACGTGGTCGTTGGGGAGGATGAATCCGCCGGCCGAACTCGACCCCCGCGTATCGGTGACGATGGCGACGGCGCGCATGCCGGAGGGCAGGATCGCCGCCATGAAGCCGCCGTCGGACCGGGCAAGTTTCTGCGGGCGGATCGGCTCGCCCGCCAGGAAGGCGCTGCGGGTGATCGAGCCGATGATGGTGTCCATGGCGTTGGGCGAGGCCGTGCGCGTCATGTAGCCGACGGTGATGGCCTGGTCGGGCCAGGGCTGCCAGCGCAGGTCGGCCGCCTGGATGTTCTGTCCCATCGGCAGGTCGGCGGCGGCCACCAGCACATCCGTCACCGGCAGCGGGGGAGGAGGAGGGACCTCGACCACGGTCTGGACCGGAGGCGGCGCATCTCCGCCGCTCATCAGGAATGCGGCGCCCGCACCGGCTGAGAGCGCGATGGCGATGACGGCAAGGCGGGCTGGTTTCATCGCCGTGTTCGAACCTGACAGAACGGCCTGCTGCCGTCGCCGTCTAGGCTTCGCCGGGATTCCTCAAATTACGGTTAACGAAAACTAACGCATGCAAATGATGTCCGACCCACGATAGGTCAGTCGGATCAAGTACCGTGTGCGGCAAGCTACGGACACGCGTCGGGAAGTTCATCCGTTGCGTGCATCCGACTTCACGATGCCATCATCCTTGCCCAGATCATCGTCTCCGGGATCACGATCAGCGCTCCGAGGGAGAGGGCGATCCCATAGGGTACGCCGGTCTTGGCGTCATGAAGGTGCAGGGCGAAGGGGAGGCGGCCGAGACATCGCGGCAGGGGATGCGCCCGCGCGACGAGGATCACCAATGTGAGTGCGCCGCCGGCGAGCGACGCGACGACCAGGTACTCGCCCAATCGGTCGAACCCGATCCACACGGCGGTGGCGGCGGCGAGCTTGGCATCGCCTCCGCCGATGATGCGAAAGGCGAAGAGGCCGAACGTCACGACCAGGGTCGCCGCTCCCGCTCCGAGATGGCCCACGAGATCCCAGCCCCAGATGCCGGTGGCACCGGCGAAGATCGCGAAGCCGAGCAGCAGCAGCAGGGACACCGCGTTGGGGATCGTCATCGTCAGCAGGTCCCGAGCGGCCGCATAGGCCATCAGGAACGGGAAGACGATCAGGAGCGTGACACTCGCCATCGGGTCCGTCTCGGTCTGGGGTCGGAATTCAGATGGTCAGCCGGTGAAACACCCTCGCCGCAGGGGGCTCGGTCGCATCGACAGAGGCGGTGTCGGGAACCCGTCGGACCGCGTCGTCACCGTCCGCAGGAAGCGGGACACAGGCAACGTGCTCTGCCGGACGATCGGGTCGGATCGTCCGGCGAGGTGTTCGATCCACGCGATGCCCGCGTGAGCGAAACATGTGCACAAGCCTGAAACGATCGGCCGGAACTCGACCCGTTTCAGACCACCTCGTCAGCTTGCCTTGAGGTTGGTCGCAACCTTGCTGAGGGTATTGGTCAGATTGCCGCCGAGGGTGGTCAGGACCGTGATGATGGCGACGGCGATGAGCGACGCGATGAGACCGTATTCGATCGCCGTTGCACCCGACTCGTCGGCGGCAAAACGCTTGAAGAGGTTCGACATGATCGTATTCCTTGAGGGTTCGTCTTGCGGAGTTGCCGTCGAGGAGCGGTATATTTCGACCGGCGACTGAGGATGACGTTGGCCCGCTTCATCTTGAAATTGCGTTAAGCGGAGTCTGAAAATGGGATCGTATGCCTCTCGTTTGCCATGTGGTAAAAAAACATTAAATGGTAAACGGACATTTGTTAGTAGTTGTCGGACAGAAATACCGTGAGAAATCGGGGAAATATTACGGATTGCAACCTTCGCTCGCGCGGTGAGCGCTCGAAACACGAAAAGCCGGCGTCCGCCAAGCTCGAACGACGGCCGCCGACGAAGGATCGACGTTACATGTTCGTTTACCAACACGTCGTTAGGACTTTCGTGACGACAAAGGTCGCCGGCCGTTCCGGCGCGCGCGATCGTCTCGAAACCCGACCGTCGCAACCGAGAGCACCCGAGCCATGGGCCACCGGTCAATGCCGAGACCCTCGCCCTTGAAGGGATGCGCCAGGGCGACCGGGATCGCTCTCTGCCTCGCCTTCGGTGCGGCCCCGTCCCTCGCGGAGACGGCACCGGCCATCGTGGCGGTGAACGTCGACAACGCCAAGGTCATCCGCCTGCCGGAGCGGACACAGACGGTCATCGTCGGCAACCCCCTCGTGGCGGACGTGGCGCTCCAGAAGAGCGGGATCGTCATCCTCACCGGCAAGAGCTTCGGCTCCACCAACCTCATCGCCCTCGACGCGTCCGGCACGATGCTCGCCGAATCGACCATCAGCGTGCAGGCCGCGCAGGGATCGATCGTCACGGTCCAGCGGGGACTCGACCGCGAATCCTACTCGTGCACGCCGAACTGCATGCCGTCGATGCAACTCGGCGACGCGACGAAGTATTTCGGAGACGTCAGCGGACAGGCCGATACCCGCCGCAACCTCGCCACCGGGGCAGGCGGCCAGAAGTAGGCCGGCGCAGAATCGGGCCGCGTCAGCCGCGCAACGTCAAGCGGCCGTCGGACATCTTGAAGTCGTTGAGACGCCTCAGGAACGACATGCCGAGGAGGCTCTTGCCGAGACGCCCCTTCGGCAGAACGACCGCCTCGACGTCGCGGACGCCGATCGTCCCGATCCGCATCACCGGGACCCGAATGGTGGCGGCAGAGACGGCACCGTTGGCGGTGTCGATGCGGCGGTTGAAATCGCGCTCGTAGACATGGAGCCCCAGGCGCTGCGCGTCCTCGTAGCTGAACGCGCAGATGCTCGCCCCGGTATCCACCAGCATGCGCAGGCTGCGCCCCGCCACGTCGACCTCGGTGGAGAAATGCCCGAGGGAATCGGCCGCCAGGGTGACGGAGTTGGGCGCGAAGCGGGTCGGGTTCGTCCCGCCGAGGCCCGCCTGGTCGAGGTTGAGGACCGCGGCGCCGCGGTCACGAGGGCGGGAGGCATTCTCGAACTGCGTCACCAGGGCCAGGCTGACGCTCGCCACAAAAGACGTGGTTCCCAACGCCCAGAGGACCGGATGCGCCATCGATGGATCCCTCGCCACACGGGGTGCGATCCTCGTCCGGGACGAATGAACGAAGTCTTCGCCCGTCCGCATGAGCCGGGAGTCGACCGTCCGGATGATGAACGCCGCATGCGCGAGATGCCGGGCATTCTCCCCATCGCGTCACGGCGATTGTTGCGCTCCGCGGCTCTTGTTGCGCTCGCCGGCTCTTGCGGGTATGCACCTCACGCGCTCGCCAGACACCCTTGGAGGCACGGGCGCGTCGTGGATCGGTGAGGGCCGTCCGTTTCGGGCGGCCTTTGGCGTTGCGCGGCATTTTTCTGTTTTTTGAAGGATCACGCCATGAGCGCAGTAAAGCCGCTTGAGGCCGTGGCACGCGACCGGGTCGGCAAGGGGGCCGCCCGGGAAGTTCGTCGCCAGGGCAACGTTCCCGCCGTCATCTATGGTGGTGGCCAGGCTCCGCAATCGATCGCCATCGACCTCGTCCGCACCCGCACCCTGATCTACGCCGGTGGTTTCAAGACCACCCTGTTCGAGATCAACGCCGGTGGCCGCAAGACCCGCGCGATCCCGCGCGACTTCCAGCTCGATCCGGTGACCGGCGTGCCGCTGCATGTCGATTTCCTGCGTGTCGTCGCCGGCCAGAACCTCACCGTCGAAGTGCCCGTGCACTTCATCAACGAGGACGAGGCCCCCGGCATCAAGAAGAATGGCGGCACCCTGAACGTCGTCCTGCACACGCTCTCGCTCGAAGTCCCCGCCGACGCGATCCCCGATGCGGTCGAGGTCGATCTCACCGGTCTCCAGATCGGCGATTCGATCCACATCGAAGCCGTGACGCTGCCGGCCAACACGACCTTCACCGGCGAGGCCGAGGCCGTCGTCGCCAACATCGTGCCGCCGACCGTGCTCGGCGCCGAGGTCGAGGCCGAAGAGGCCGCGATCGCCGAGGCGCAGTCGAACGAAGCCGCCGAGGAGAAGGCCGAGGCTGAGGCCGAAGAGGCCGCCGAAGCCGAGGACGACAAGAAGGAGGATTGAGGCCCGGGGGCTTCGCGCCCCGGTCCCGTCCCTGTCAAAAGGTGCTCCGGCCGCGAGGTCGGGGCATCTTTTCGTTTGACGCCGCTCGTCCGTCTTCGTGACGAAGCCTTCTTGGAGATGATGCCATGCGCCTGATCGTCGGGCTCGGCAATCCAGGGGCCCGCTACGCGGGCAACCGCCACAATATCGGTTTTCTCGCCCTCGACGAGATGGCACGCGTCCACCGCGCCGGGCCGTGGCGGCGCAAGTTCCAGGGCGAGGTGACCGAGGCCACCCTCGGCACCGAACGGGTCGTCCTCTTGAAGCCGCAGACCTTCATGAACGAGTCCGGCCGCTCGGTCTCGGAGGCGCAGCGCTTCTACAAGATCGCGCTCTCCGACGTGATCGTGCTGCACGACGAACTCGACCTCGCCCCGGCCAAGCTCCGGGTGAAGCTCGGCGGCGGCAATGCCGGCCATAACGGTCTGCGCTCGATCACGGCCCAATGCGGCAACGATTACCGGCGCGTGCGCCTCGGGATCGGTCATCCGGGCGACAAGGCCCTGGTCCATGCCTACGTCCTGAACGATTTCGGCAAGGGCGAGCGGGCCTGGGTGGAGGATCTCTGCCGCGCCGTCGCGGACCATGCCGCCCTGCTGGCGGCAGGCGAGGATGCGAGCTTCCAGAACAAGGTCCACCTCGCCCTGGCGGGCCGCGGCTGGGACGACGTCAAGCAGGTCAATGCCGCGGCCACCGGCCGTGATTGACACGAAAACACGGGGACACGATATCTCGGCCATCGCGAGGATCGCTCATGAAGAACCTCACCATCACCCTCGACGACGACCTGTTCGCCTGGGCTCGCGTCGAGGCGGCCAGACGCGGTCAGAACCTGTCGCGTTTCGTCAGCCACGCTCTCATCGAGCGCAGGGCGCCGGACGTCGCCGACCGGTTGGCGGCGCTCAACGTCTTCCTCGACGGTCCGGGATGGCCCGGCGTGACCGAGAACCTGCCGTCCCGCGAGGATCTCTATGACCGGCCGGCTGTTCGTCGACACGAATCTGCTGATCTACGCGATGGATCCGAAGGATGGGACGAAGCGGGCCCGGAGCGTGCGGCTTCTGAAGCAGGCCTTCGGGCAGAGCCGTATGGTCATCAGCCCGCAGATCGTGAACGAGTGCTACGCCGTCCTCGTCCATAAGCGTCGTCTCGTATCGGCCTTCGTGGCGGCATCCTACCTCGCGGCCCTGTATCCGGCCTGCACGGCGCCCCTCGACGCGCAGACCCACCGGGCGGCGATCGTCATCGAGGAGCGCTACCGCTTCTCGTGGTGGGACAGTCTCGCCATCGCCTCCGCGCTCCAGGCCGGATGCCAGTTCTTCGTGTCCGAGGACATGAGC
>NZ_JAKSYE010000044.1 GCF_022829685.1 Methylobacterium sp. E-045 | reverse complement strand
GGCACCGGAGCTGTTCATGCCAGCCTTCTCCGCTTGGCCAGCTGCGCTCGCTCGACCAGCTCCGCCGGCCAAGCTTCCCGTGGCGGAGCGGCCAACCGTACACTAACTTTACCCTTGGACCACCTCGTGGGGGCCGATCAGATGCGATCTGCAGTTGTTTGACTGATTTCTCAGCGTAGTCCGATGAATATCTGCGCAATGAACATCGTCTTCATTGAAATCAGCATGAATCTGCAGCCTTCTATGATCATCGATGGAGTTCCGTCTGTGACCTTGGGAACGTTGAACTCATCCTTGCGATCGGACTTCCAACCCGTGTCGGACGACCTCGACGGGACGCGCCTCTGGCGCCGGCGTCTGTTCGAGGCGGAGGCCGGACTCACGCGGTTCGTCGCCGAGATGCGGGCCGGCACCCAGATGGAAGAACTTCTGCAGACCAAACGGGCCATATTCGAGCAGTTGCCCGAAGACGAGGACGAGGCCGAGTGGAAGGCGGCCTTCTTTCGCGGACAGGCGCTCATGGAGCGGTTCGTCGTCCGCAGCTTCGGGCTGGAGCAACTGGCGGCGTGGGCGGCTGCTAACAGCACGATCTACGCGGCCGTCGATGCCGAGCCGAAGCATGACGCGACCGTTCCGCTCCGACGCCTCGACGAGCAGGCGACGCTCTACGGGTCGGAGAGGGCGTGGGTCGAGTACGGCAGTGGGATATCGACACTGCGGATCCGTCACTGCGCGATCTGGGACTACCGCGAGCAGGCCCGCAGCCGCGGCGTCGAGCTGACCTTGAAGGCGCCTTGCGAATACTGCGTTCCCGCCACGACGGCGATGATCACCAACAAGGGACTTCACGCGACGCACGAGCTCACCGAGGCCGCTGACGGCCCGGGCTGCATCTGGACGGCCTCGCAGCTCCGGCCGTGCTGACGCGTCGGTGACATCCCGGACATCGTCGATCTCGAACAGGAAAACCGTATGACCCTTGGTCTCGCAACCACCGATCGCTATCGCGTCCGCTACGACGAGGTCTCGCCGCTGCGCCAAGCCCTCGACATCGAGCCCGTCCTGGCGATGGTGCCGTCGTCGGCACGCGATCTGCTCGATGTCGGCTGCGGAACCGGCGATCTCCTGGAGCGTGCCGCCGCGCGGCTCAGGGGTCTCAAGCGGCTGGTTGGCATCGATCTTTCCGACGAGCGCGTCGCCATCGCCCGGACGAAACTCGCCGCGAAGCCGGTCCGGTCCGAGTTCCATGCGGCCGATCTGAGGGTCGGCACGCCGCCCGTCGGAACGTTCGACTGCATCCTCATGACGTCGGTGCTGCACTGGCTCCATCCGGTGGAAGCCGAGGTGTTCCGCGCCATCGGCCGGCATGCCAAGCCCAAAGGGGTCTTCATTCTGTCGACCTATCATCCGCTGATCACGGACAGCGGGCTGGGCGGCACGGACGACGTCGTGCATGCCGCGCTGCTCCACCTGGGCTGGTCCCGCGACGAGGCCGCAGCGTTCTTCGACCGCCCCGACGCCCTGCCGATCTCGAAGCGAACGCGATCGAAACGCGAGATCAAGGATGCGCTATCGCCGAATTTCGAAATCGACTGCGTTGTCGATCGCAATGCGGCAATGTGCGTAAACAGCGCCGATCAATACTTGAAGTACCACAGTGCGACTTTCGGCGGATACTATTCGGGGCGGCTTGATGTCGACACCCGCGAAGCTTTTTTCGATGCGTTGGGGGAGGAGGCGATGACTCGCATGGCCGAGCGCGGCCATGTCACGGAAATGCCGGTCCGCATCTGGCGGACCGTCAACGCCCAGGACAAGCGGATCGACGTCGTATGACCTCCATCCGCCTTCGCGAAACCGTGCCGCTCCTGGGCAGGCTGCTTCCGTTCTACGGGGTCCTGTTCCTGTTCGGCACGGAGACCTTCGTCATCTCGCCAATCCTCCCGCAGATCTCCGGCGATCTCGGGTCGACGGTACCTGCGACGGCCGTGGCGGCCGCATCCTACGTGATCGTCTATGCCAGCCTGGCGCCGTTCCTCGCCTACTTCTCCGACTCGGTCAGCCGCAGCGCCACCCTGATTGGCGGGCTGGCGACCTTCGTCCTCGGCAATGCGCTGGCCGCCCACAGCCAGGGTATCGAGAGCTTCGTCGCGGCGCGTGCCGCGAACGGTCTCGGGGCGGCGCTCGCCGGGCCCGCCGTCTGGGCGTCGATCGTCACCCTGGCGCCGCCCGAGGCGCGCAGCCGGCTGATCGGCCTCGGCATGGCGGTGTTCTCGCTCGGCCAGGTCGCCGGAGTGCCGGCCGGCGGCCTGCTCACGTCCGGCTTCGGCTGGCGCGCGGTGTTCGTCGTCATAGCCTTCGCGACCGCTCTCGCCGCTGTGGCGATCGGCTGGGTGTCGAGACGTGGCGCATCCGCCGAACCGCCTCCCGCGGCCTCCGGCTTCCACGTCTTTTCACTCTGGCGCGATGAGCGGGCGTCGCGGGTCCTCCTGCTGAGTGTGTCCTTCCACGCGGCGAATCTCGGCGCCTATGCCTATGCCGGCGCGATTCTGGCCTCCCGATACGGGCTGGCCGTCGATCAGATCGGCGCGGTCGGCATCGCTGTCGGCTCGGGCAGCATCGCCGGTGCGCTTCTCGCCGGACGCTTGAGCGACCGGGCGCGGCAGAGTCACGGCTCCGCTGCAGGGCGCCTGCCGCTGTGGTGTGGGCTCCTCGCCCTGTCCCTTCTCGCCACGGGCCTCGCGCCGACCCTCCCGCTGGCTCTCGTCGCGATTGGCTTGTGGTTCGTGGCCAGCGGAGCCTACGTCACCGACAGCCAGGCGATCGTCACGAGCGTGTCGGATCGATCCCGCTCGCTGGCCAGTGCCTGGAATACGACAGCGATGCATGCCGGAACCGCGATCGGAGTGTTCGTTCTCGGTCATGTCCTGAGGGCAGGGATTGCGGTCTTCGTCGCCGCGGCGTTGCTGGCGACCGGCGCCCTGATGTTCAGCCTGACCCTCCTGGCGAGCCGCCGCAGGCGGACGGCGGCAGATCCCGAGGCCCACCGGCTGTGAGGCGGCGGCAGGACATACCGCCGGGCCATCCGATCCGGGCACGGCTTGGTTCGTGCGATGCATCGAGTTGGCGCTCGGGATATCGGCACGACAAAGGGAAGCATCCTACTCTCTGCTGACCCAACAGATAATAATCGTTTCTATCTTGAGTCAATTATTTAATTAATATAAAAATATTGATCTTACACATAATGGAACACTAGCGTCTCTAGTTATTTCTTATAACAAGCTCAATATTTCTTTTAGAGCAATTTATGTTTTGCTTAATATTCATGACAAATGAAACAGCAGCGAGATTTATTGCAAGAGGCGGCCGCATTGGTACGAAGATTTGGCATCTGTCGACAAAATAGTTGGATTCCGGCCAACAATCGCAAGAGGGGCATATCATGCAGACGGTCGGCAGGGCATCGCGCATCCAGGCGCGGGCAGACGGAACTCTCGCATCGCGGCTCGCTGTGAGATGCTCGGTCTTCGCAGTCGCATCGGCGGCCTTGACGTTCGCTACGAACCCGGCGCGAGCTCAGGCATCCGACATCAAGTCGGCCTTCGCGCCGGCGGTCGCAGCGGCTCAGGCTGCGAAGACCGCGTCGGGGACCGGTGCGGACGACGAGACTGCCAAGTTCAAGTACTTCGACAGCTTGGGCGAAAAGGGTTGGATCGTGCCTCGTCCCAGCACCGCTGAATCGGTCATCGCCGATACCGGCGGCGTCCGGAGCGCGCTGGCCGAATACGGAATTGGCTTCCTCGGCCTCGGCAGCTACTCCTTCTTCGTGGACACGCTGCAGCAGTCCGGCGGACGTCAGGTCTACAACGGCCAGCAGCCGACATTCGGCTCCTCGACGACCTTTGCCGCCAGTCTCAATCTCGATCTATACGGCGTTCCGAATGCTCAGATCACGGCGGCCGGCACACGTTTGACGACCACCTGGAGGCCGTTCGGGCCGCCGGCGTTCAGTCTGCAGCGACTGAATTACTACCAGTCTTTTTTCAACGGCAAGCTCGAATTAAAGGTCGGTTACACGACAAACAACTATGAATTCTTCGGCACGTCGGTCGGCGGAAACATCATCTCCGGCACGCTCGGCCCGAACGCGAACATCCTCTATCAGGCCGGCATGGCGCGCACGCCACTGACCGCGCCCGCGATCAACGTACGCTGGAATGGGCCCGACAACATCTACGTGAAATCCGGCGTTCAGCGCAGCATCAGCCCGGACGGCTCCGAAGCGGAGCACGACGCCAACCCCAGCGGGTTTCGTTTCCGGACACCGAAGGCGAGCGCGCTCTTCATCAACGAGGTCGGCTACAAGCGCCTGGCTTCCGGCGACGAGCTGTCGCTCTGGGTCCGCGGCGGCTTTCTATACAACGACAGCCCGTACACGATCTTCGGAACGACGCGGACATCCTCGAACGCTGCTTTCGCCCTCCTGGCGGATACACAACTGCTGAAGACCGATCCGGTGTACCCTGAGCGCGGCATCTACGGCGGCGTCAGCTTCCTGAAGGGCGACCCCAACGTTGACGGAACGGATCAATACTACGAAGGCCGCCTCTACGGCGTTGGTGTGATCCCGCAGCGGCCCAAGGACTTCATCAGCCTCGTCTACACGCACAACAAGTTCAGCGATCGGGTTTTTGCCATCACGCAGGCACGGGGATTTCCTGCCGTCGATCGGATCAACAATCTCACCGTCTCCTATTCGATCCATCTCGCTAGAGGCGTATTCCTCAACAACGGACTGACCTATGGCGATCACGCCGCGACATCGCCCATCACGCGACCGGTCCTAGTCTTCGCAAGCGCACTGGCCGTCGTGTTTTGACGTTTATCTGTAATTGTCCTTAGAGTGCTGGCCTGAACGAGTGCAGGCGGCTTTTACTCGCCAGTATTGTTCGCTGACACAAGAAACCTCGAGTTCCAGCTCGGAGCACGCGTGAAACGCCTTCGTATGACCGTGAAGAGTGCGAAGCCGTCGACTGTCTCTGCTACACGAAGGCTGCTTTCTTGAACTTAGGTGTGCAGTCCCGCGGTGTGGTGGCATCAGTTTAGCTGAGGGCCGGCATACATCGGGAGGCGTTATGGGACAGGTTCTTCACGGCTGCGCCACGACCACGCACGCGGTCAGAGCAGCGCTACAGCGATCGAAAGCTTCGCTCAAAGATCTTGCGGCACAGCATGGACTGAACCCCAAGACGGTCGCGACGTGGCGCAAGCGTGCCTTCGTGCATGACGCGGCGATGGGACCGAAAACGCCGCGCTCGACCGTGCTCACGACCGAAGAGGAGGCGATCATCGTTGCCCACCGCCGGCACACCCTCTTGCCGCTCGACGACTGCCTCTACGCGCTCCAGGCCACCATCCCCCACCTGACCCGCTCGTCGCTGCATCGCTGTCTGCAGCGGCATGGGATCAGCCGGTTACCTGAGGTCGGCGGCGACAAGCCCGGCAAACAAGCCTTCAAGGCCTATCCGATCGGCTTCTTCCACATCGACATCGCAGAGATTCGCACCGGCGAAGGCAAGCTGTACCTCTGGGTGGCCATCGACAGGACAAGCGCTACCACTACGACAGCCACGATCAGCTGAGGGAACACCTCGCCGCCTTCCTGGATGCCTACAACTTCGCTCGGCGGCTCAAGACCCTACGCGGCCTCACCCCATACGAAGCGACATGCCGAGCCTGGGCAGACGATCGAAGCCGCTTCAGATACGATCCAACCCATCTCACCTCGGGACTGAACACCTAGGGTAGATCGGCATCCAGGCTACTTTGGCGGGCGCGGAAGACGTGGCCGGTCAGACCCCGCAGCACGTACGCAGGAGCTTGGACCTGTGCCCAGTTGGCCGTGTTGCGTGGAGCTGGCTAGCACGGATCTCAGGGCGTCGTGACCCTTTGTAATTACTCGACTCGTGTTGCGGTTCGCCGCAAACCGACAAGCTTGATACTAGGCCATAAAGAAACCCGCCAAGTCGTTGACCCGGCGGGCAAAAACAGTGGTGAGCGCGCTGGGACTCGAACCCAGGACCTACAGATTAAAAGTCCGTTGCTCTACCAGCTGAGCTACGCGCTCGCTTGCTCTGAAGCGCCGGGCCCGACGGGGCGGTCCGGCCTGCTGTCGTGAGAAGCGTGGCTCGCAATAGGGGGTTGGGCGGAAGGGGTCAACCGGCCAGAGTCACGCTGGCACGCTCGGCCGCGGCGCGGGCCCAGGCCTCGCGGGTCTCGCCGGAGAAATCCGCGAGGCGGCCTGCGGCAATAGCTCCTCGCATTCCGGCCATCAGGTCCTGGTAGTAGGACAGGTTGTTCCAGGTCAGCAGCATCATGCCCAGAATCTCGTCGGTGCGGACGAGATGGTGGAGGTAGGCGCGGGAATAGTCGCGCGCCGCCGGGCAGGTGGAGGTCTCGTCGAGGGGACGGGTATCCTCGGCGAACCGGGCATTGCGCAGGTTGATCCGTCCGAAGCGGGTATAGGCGAGGCCGTGGCGGCCGGCGCGAGTCGGCATCACGCAGTCGAACATGTCGATGCCGCGCGCCACCGAGCGCATCAGGTCGTCGGGCGTGCCGACACCCATGAGGTACCGTGGCTTGTCCCTGGGGAGATGCGGCTCCACCGTCTCGATCATCGCCAGCATCACCGCCTGCGGCTCGCCCACGGCCAGGCCGCCGATGGCGTAGCCCTTGAGATCGAGATCGACGAGCCCCCTCGCACTCTCGACGCGCAGGTCCGGCAGGTCGCCACCCTGGACGATGCCGAACATCGCCTTGCCCGGCTGCTCGCCGAACTGGAGCCGGCAGCGCTCGGCCCAGCGCAGGGACAACCGCATGGCGCTCTCGATGGCCGGCCGCTCGGCGGGGAGCCGCACGCATTCATCGAGCTGCATCTGAATGTCCGAGCCGAGGAGCCCCTGGATCTCGATGGAGCGCTCCGGGCTCATGTGATGGGCCGAGCCGTCCACATGCGAGCGAAAGGTCACGCCCTGCTCGTCGAGTTTCCTCAAGGCGGAGAGAGACATCACCTGGAAACCACCGGAATCGGTGAGGATCGGATGCGGCCAGTTCATGAACTGGTGGAGGCCCCCCAGACGCTCCATGCGTTCGGGGCCGGGACGCAGCATCAGATGATAGGTGTTGCCGAGCACCACGTCGGCGCCGAGGTCCCGAACCTGGCCCGGATACATCGCCTTGACGGTGGCCGCCGTCCCCACCGGCATGAAGGCCGGCGTGCGGATCGTCCCGCGCGGCATCGAGATCGCCCCGGTGCGGGCCTGGCCGTCGGTGGCGTCGACGCGGAAAGTGAAGTCCGGCGTGGACAGGGAGCGGGGATCGGACATCGCTGGCGCGCCGTTCTTAAGGTCAGGGGTGGCCGGCCGGTGAGGCCGGATCGAGGGCCTGATACCCCCTGGCCTCGGCGATGACGAGCCGCATCAGGGCGAGGCCGGGGCCGATGCGATCAAGGGGAAGGCGAGTGACGGCGCCGGTCCGCGCCGATAGCGCATCCCGGATGACGGGGTGCCAGACCGGTTCCATCCGCGTCCGGGCCCAGATCCCGGGCTGGGATTTCGAGACGATCCGTCCCGTCTCCAGGGTGCAGGCGATGCGGCACACGCCGAGCACACCCCACGCCAGAGCCAAAGCATTGGCGTCAGTCCCCGCCGGCTTGGCGGCGAGATCCGCTTCGCATCGTGCGATCCGCGCGGTCCAATAGGTGTCGAGATTCTTGATTTGGGAGGCCCGCAGGAGGTCGGGATCGTCGGCGATGCCGAGCGCTGACGGAGGCGGCCCCGATACCGTCAGCCCGTTCCGGGCGAGGCAACGCCATGTGACAGGGCCAAACTCCTGACACGGCCTGTCCGCGACGAGCACGCCGTCGAGGCTGTAGGGTACGATGGCCGGCACGGCGGGTGGCGAGCGCAAGTGCTCAGGGCACAGATAGAGACCATCGACGGAGGGGCCGCCGGCCTGCTGCGCGAGGACGGCATGGATCTGCCTCAGCCGGGCGATAGCCTCCGGCTCCGGCGGCTGTGGAAGGAGCGCGACGACGTCGATGTCGCTGACTCCGTCGTGAAAGTCGCAGAGCGCCAGCGACCCCACGAGGTAGAGCCCTATCATTGGGACTGCCGGAGCCTCGCCAAGAAGCGTCCGATAGGTGTGCAGGCGGTGCTCGACCGCCGCCGGCAGCAACGCCGTCATGCTCGCGATGTCCACTGCCATGGCAACCTCGCGGTATCCCGTCCCGCAGCCGCCGGATCGGCGCGTCACGAAAGCGACATTCCGGAGAGTGCCCCTCGACCATCGCAACGATCGTCGACCCCCGCGCCAGTACCCGGAATGCCGTCTACGCGCGTGGGCCGACCTTACCGGAACACACTCCCTTGAGGAGGGGAAACAGGTCGCGGCATGCAGGCGCCATCGCAATGGCCGCGACGCTAATCACAGATCCCGGGACCGATAATATCACTTCGAAACGAGCAACCGCAAATTTATCGCTCGACCCGACGTAGCGATGGTCGAACGAAAACAGAAGGACAATGGATCCGAACGCCGAGACGGCGAGGATGACCAATGGGCATACGAGCCACTTCGTAGTTCAAACATTGGACGACGCCCCCCGCATTCCAATCTTCATGAAACGTCGCAACTCTCGCAGCCATGGTCCCGGTTCCAGGGTCACGCCATCGGGAAGGAGGGAGACGAGAAACGCTCCGCCTGTTCGGGGGCGCGTATCGGAAACCGGAATCCACAGGCTCCACGGATGAGCGGCTGGCGCGGCCCGAGATGCGCTCATTTCGGGTCATCGCCCGCTTCGCGTCATGCGTCCCGGACAGGGGTGACGCATCCGCGATTCAATCCAGCCGACGACAGCGAGCATCATCCTATCGTAGCTCGGTCGCGAACCCGTGTGATCGTTCACAGGGGCACTGGCCCGCACCGATCTCAGCGCGTATCGGCCATCCATCGGTCGCCCGGGAAATCGAGAAATCGATTGCCTCGACATGAGGCGACCCACGCGATCGAGAGGTCTATCGATGCTCCTGGGACTCTGGCTCGATCAGCCGATATGGCTGATGATCGTCATCCTCGCCTCCCTGTTTGCCACAGTCTCGATCGCCTTGGTCGTCCTGACGAACGTCCCCTACACCCGGACCCATCTGCTCAACAATGTCGGCGGCATCGTCGCGTCGTTCTTCAGCTCGATCGGCATCCTGCTCGCACTGCTGACCGGCTTCGTGGCAAACGATGCCTGGGAGCGCCAGGGGAAGGCGTCGCGCATCGTTCAGACCGAGCGGGCCAATCTGATCGCCGCCTACGATCTCAGCGAGGCCACGGTCTCGGACATGTCGGACATTCAGAAGGCGCTGCTCGCCTATGCGGATGCGGTAATCTCCGACGAGTTCCCGAAGATGGGAACCAAGACCCCCTATTCCAGCGAGGCGGGCGCCGCGCTCAGCAGGCTCATGAAGATGGTGGCCGACCCGGTTCAGACCAGCGCATCCGGTATCGTCGCTCATACCGCCCTGATGACCACGGTCATGAATCTGCGGGAGGCTCGCGGCGAGCGGCTGGCCCTGACCGCGAGCGAGAGCGACGATTCGAAATGGATGACCTTGCTGTTTCTCTGCACCCTGACGCTCATCTCCATCGGCATCGTTCATGTCGACAAGCCGCGGGCTCAGGTGATCACGCTCGTCATCTTCTCCACGGCGATGGTCGGAACGCTGTCTGTCATCGCGCTCCACGAGCGGCCCTTCGACGGCCCCTTCGCCCTCGGTCCCGGTGCCTTTGAGCGTGCCAAGAGCATGATGACGACCCATATGGAATGAGCCTCCGATCGGCGAGGGCGGGTCGCGACGGTGCGCTGCCGCCGCCGGCCTTCACGTCGGTGGCGCGGGAAACAGCAGGCTTGAATCCCCATACGAGTAGAATCGATAACCTTCCTCGACGGCATGCGCATAGGCCGCCCGCATCGTCTCCAGGCCCGAGAACGCCGAGACCAGCATGAACAGGGTCGAGCGCGGCAGGTGGAAGTTGGTCATCAGAGCATCCACGGCGCGGATCGGGGTGCCGGGCGTGATGAAGATGTCGGTGGGGCCGGCGAAGGCGCTGAGCCGGCCGTCCCCATCCGCCACGCTCTCGAGCAGGCGCAGGGCCGTGGTCCCGACCGCGACGATGCGGCCACCGTCGGCGCGCACGGCGTTGAGGGCCTCGGCCGTCGCCTGATCGAGGTAGCCGATCTCGGCATGCATCCGGTGGTCGTCGGTGTCGTCGGCCTTGACGGGGAGGAAGGTGCCCGCGCCCACATGCAGCGTCACGCTGTGCCGTGCGATCCCGGCAGCGTCGATCCGGGCGAGGAGGTCGTCGGAAAAGTGCAGGCCCGCGGTGGGGGCGGCCACGGCTCCGGCCTCGCGGGCGTAGATCGTCTGATAATCCACCACATCCCGCGCGTCGGTGCTGCGCTTGCCCGCGATGTAGGGCGGCAGCGGCAGTTCGCCGGCGAGCGCGATGGCCTCGTCGAGGGCGGGACCGGAGAGGTCGAAGCGCAGCACGATTTCGCCCCCCGCCCCCTTCTCCGCGATGGTGGCGTCGAGGAAGCCGAGGGCGCAGGCTTCGCTTTCGCCATCCCGCCCGAAACGGACCCTGTCGCCGACGGCGAGGCGCTTGCCCGGCCGGGCGAAGGCGCGCCAGCGTTCGGGCGCTTCGCGAAGGTGGAGCATCGCCTCCATGCGCAGGCCCGGTGAGCCAACGCGATGCCGGACGCCGCGGAGACGGGCCGGGATCACGCGGGTGTCGTTGAAGACGAGGGCATCGCCCGGTCTCAGCAGATCGGCGAGATCGCGCACGGCCCGGTCCTCCAGCGCCTCGCCGGGACGGACCACCAGCAGTCGCCCGGCATCGCGGGGCTGGGGGGGCCTGAGGGCGATGCTCGCTTCGGGCAGATCGAAATCGAAGAGGTCGACGCGCATCGCGCGCCAACAGCACGGTTCCTGGCTCGGGATCAATGGCCGATGACGGCCTCCAGCCCGATGCCGGGTCGGGGGGACGTCGTCGTGCAGGCGGAAACGGCATGACGGATAGCGGCCGACGATGCGTGGCTTGCATGGCTCGCGGTTCTTTACGTGCCTACAACCTTCACATGCATCGCATTGTTACAGATCACGTTGAAAACAACCTTGACCGCACCGAAGCGAAGCGGCGTGGTATCGAAACAATCGTGTCCAAACTCGGTTCGTGTGATGACTGAAAATTCCAAGACCGGCACGACCAATACCAAGGTTCCGCGCCGTCGGGTCACACTGGATTCGCAGTTGGTGTCCTATTGGGAGCGCGAAGCCCGGCGTCTCGACGCGATGGCGGCCAATGCCCGTTGGGGGTGGATGGCCCGGACCTATCTGCGCAAGGCCGAGCGGGCACGGGCCCAGGGGGCACGCAGCGCCGCACGCGAGGCGGAGCGTCGGACGGGCGCAGTGCCCGGACCGCAGGAGGGCGAGCCCGAGACATAGCCGCGACTAAACCCTTCACCGGTGGGTTCAACCTTTGCCGTGGCCTTCTCGACGGGGATGATCGTATGGGCGGGGCCGCCTAGCGCCACGCCCTGCTCCTTCACCCGGCGGGCTCGTCACGGATCGGCACCGGAAATGGACCGCACCCAGAAAGCCGCTCTCGCGAGCGCCGGAATCGGCGCCTTCGTGATGGCGCTCAAATTCGCCGCCTATTGGCTCACCGGCAGTCTCGCGCTCTATTCCGACGCGCTGGAGAGCATCATCAACGTGGCGGCGGCGGCCTTCGCCTTCGTCGCCCTCCGGGTGGCCGCGGCACCGGCCGACGACGACCACCCCTACGGCCATCACAAGGCCGAGTACTTTTCCGCGGTGATCGAGGGCGCCCTCATCATCGTGGCCGCGATCCTCATCCTGCGCGAATCGTTCTACGGCCTGCTCGATCCCAAGCCCCTCGATGCACCGATGCTGGGGCTCGCCGTGAACGGTCTTGCCACGGCCGTCAACGGGGTTTGGGCCGTGGCGCTGCTCGGTCGCGGCAAGGCGTGGCGGTCGCCCGCCCTCGTCGCCGATGCCCGTCACGTGATGGCGGACGTGGTCACCTCGGGCGGGGTGCTGATCGGCGTCGCCCTGGTGGCGGTCACCGGAACCCTGATCCTCGACCCGCTCATCGCCGGGCTCGTCGCCATGAACATCCTGTGGTCGGGCTGGACCATGGTGCGCGATTCCGTGAGCGGCCTCCTCGACAAGGCGGCGCCCGCCGAAATGGTGACCCAGATCCGCACGTTGATCTCGGATCACGGGGAGGGGGCGCTGGAGGCGCATGACGTCCGGACACGCCATGCCGGGCAGGCGACCTTCATCGACTTCCACCTCGTGGTGCCCGGCGAAATGACCGTGAAGGACTCCCACGACATCTGCGACCGCCTGGAGAATGCCATCGAGGGCGCCATCGAGGGGGCCGTCGTGGTCATCCACGTGGAGCCGGCCGAGCACGCCAAGGGACGCGGCGTGCCCGTGGTGTAGGGGCGATCCCCCCGGAATCCGGCAACAATCCACCGCCACGCGCACCGTCGTTCGAGCGTCATCCGACCCCCCTAATGTCCGCCACGCCCGGCGCATTGACGTCCGCTCGTCGGCGGACGCGTCCGGGCGGGGATGAGACCGCATGACCGCCTATTCCGTCGCGACCGGCATGACGCAGACCGCTCGCCTCGACCTCGCGGGCGGCGACAGCCTGCAGGTGGACGGAACCCTCTCGGTCTCCGACAAGAGCCAGTCCGTGCGCTTCCAGGCCGCCCCGGACGGGGCCGAGATCCACAATGACGGCCTCATCGAGAACACCGCCAGCGGCGGCCGCGCGATCCGCTTCGAGACCGCCATCGGACCGGATCTCACCGCGACCCTCGACAATGGCGGCGACATCCTCAGCATCGACGACGCCGTGCAGGTCCAGTCCGGCTCCGTCGCCGCCGGGACGCTCACCATCACCACGGCGATCGGCTCGACCCTCGTCTCCGCCGAAGGCCAGGCCCTCGACCTCGCCTCGACCTCGGGCACGTTCCTCGCCGAGATCGACAATGCGGGATCGCTGCTGGCGCTGGTCTCCGACGGCGTGCGGATCGGCGCGACCCTCGATCTCGTCAACAGCGGCACCCTCCAGGGCGGTTCGGCTGCGGGCTACGTCCAGGGCGCCGACGGGATCCAGTTCGAGGACGGGGCGAGCGGGACGGTGCGCAACGCGGCCGGCGGCGCCATCCTCGGCGACCGCCACGGCATCAACATGGGCGAGGACAGCCTCGTCAAGGTGACGAACGAGGCCGGTGCCCGCATCCTCGGCGGCAACGGCTCCGGCATCGGCTCGGACGGCACGGCCACCGTGATCAACCACGGCACCATCACGGGCTCCTTCGCCGATGCGGACGGTTCCGACGTCAACGGCGCGACGCCCGGTGCCGAGGACGGCGGCGGCCCGGACGGAATCCATGACGGCGACGGCGACGGGATCGACATCGATCTCCGGGCAACGATCGAGAACCACGGCACCATCCGCGGCCTCGGCGCCGGCGGCACCGGCTCCGACGGCCTGCCCAACACGGCGGAAGGCATCGCGGCGGGCGGCGGCGACATCGTCAACCTCGCCGGCGCGCGGATCTACGGCGCCGGCCTCGGAATCCTCATCGACGACTCGTCGCAGGGGGACGCGCCCTTCGTGACCCACATCGACAATGCGGGGCTGATCCAGGGCGGGTCGGGCATCGCCGTCAGAATCGTCAGCGCCCTCGACGATGTCGTCACCAACAGCGGCCGCATCCTCGGCACCGGCGGCACCGCGATCCAGTTCGGCTCCGGCGACAACACGCTGGCCATCGAGACGGGGTCGGCCATCCGGGGCGTGAGCCTGGGCGGCGACGGCACCGACACCCTCGACTATGCGGAGTTCGGCGCGTCGGCGCGGGTGCTGATCGACAGCGGCCGGGCCACGGGCACCGGCGGCGTCGCCGGCTTCGAGATCGTCAAAGGCTCGGCCTTCGCCGATTCGATGCGGGGCGATGACGGGGCCAACCGGTTCCTCGGAGGCGCGGGCGACGACCGCCTGTTCGGCGGCGGCGGCGACGACACCCTCACCGGCGGCGCGGGGACGGATGTCCTGCGCGGCGATGCCGGGGCCGACACCTTCGTGTTCGCTGTCGTGCCGGCGGCCGGCACGAAGGACCGGATCGTCGATTTCAGCCACGGCGAGGACAGGCTCGCCCTCGACGCGGGCGTCTTCACGGCCCTGACCGCCGGCCGGCTGCCGGACGAGGCCTTCGCCCTCGGCGCCGCGACCACGCAAGACCACCGCATCGTCTACGACGCGGCCAAGGGCCATCTCTTCTACGACGCCGACGGCTCCGGCAGCGCCCACGATGCGGTCCTCCTGGCGACGCTCCTCGGCAAGCCGGCGCTCACCGCCTCGGACGTGCTGGTGGTCTGACACCGGACCCGGGGGCAGGTTCGAGAGACCTTCCCCCTCGGAACCGGACGCGGCCCCCGGCCCGTCGGTCTCTGCCCCAGGTGCCGGCCTGCGGCTTCGCCGGCGGCAGGGTCGACCGGGCGTGGTCGAGCGTCCGAGGAGGGACGGCATCGCCGGTGCGCCGGGCATCGGCACGGGGCTCGACACGCCCCGGCTCCCGTCCTCGATCGATGCCGGCGCTTCAGCGCCCTGGCGAAGGCTCCGGTGCGGGGCCGGGTCGACCCGAGCGACGGGAAGACCGCGCTCCCCGGCCCGGATGGCGCCGCGCGACAGCTGTCATTCCCGATCGAGCTCCGTCGACACCGGCAGCATTCAGGGGATCGACCTCGCGGGCAAGGACCGAGACTCCGCAACGGCGCCAAGTTCATTGCTGGCTTCAGAAGACCGACTGATGCGGCACCCCAGGCAGAGCCGCTAGCCCGTGTCCAACCTCTGACCCTGGGTACCTACCCCGGAACGTCCGAGAGGGGTGGCAACCGGACCCTGGCCTTTCGTCCCAGAGCGGTCATTCCTCAACTGCACTGGCTATGGCAGCATGGGTTTATGACGCCGAGCCTTCGACCAGCCACCAGCGACGACCTCACCGCCGTCAAAGAGATCGTCCAGGCCGCCTACACCCACTACGTCGCCCGTATCGGTCGCGAACCCGGACCGATGCTTAACGACTATGCGGCGCTGATCAACGAGGGGCGGATGTGTGTCGCCGAGCGCGATGGCCGCGTGCAGGGCATCGTCGTTCTAATCCCGCAGGACGACGCGATGCTACTCGACAACGTAGCCGTCGCACCGATGGCGCAGGGCTCGGGCTTGGGCCACTTCTTGTTGGCGTTCGCGGAGCGTGCGGCGCTTCAGGCAGGTTACGGAGCGATCAAACTCTACACGAACGAGGCGATGACGGAGAACATCGCCCTCTACGCACGCATCGGATACGCGGAGACACACCGGGCTGAAGAGAATGGTCTACGGCGGGTCTACATGCGCAAGCCACTGAGCGAGGCATAATCGGCTGCAGTTCCGCCTCCCACCCAACCCGGTCGTACGCCGTGTCCCGCTAAGCAGCCTGAAAGCGGACCTTCCCAGAGCCCGCTAAGGGTCGATTCCGGAAGGGCTGCTGAGGGTGGAGGCAGTGTGAGAACGTATTTGCGGCCTGGAGAGATCTGACAGCGCATCGCGCAGAGGGTCAGGGCTTTCAGCCTCGGATGGCTGCGATGAGGGGGCCGGCACCGAGGATCGCGATCACCCGCTTCATGTTGTAGGCGAGAACCTGCAGGCTCATCTCACTGGCCACGTTCCTCAACCCCCGGGTCAGGAAGTGGGTCGCTCCCATCCAGGCTTTGAAGGTGCCGAAGACGTGCTCGACCGTCTGACGGCGATCACGCATGGCGTTCGGATTCTTGTCGAACCGACGCTGCACGGCTTCCAGCACGTGCTCGTGTTCCCAACGCGTGATGCGACGATGCTCGGCGGGCGTGCAAAGGTTCTTGATCGGGCAATTCGAACAGGCCGACGCCCAGTACCGCCGTAGGGTCATCCCGTTCTCGATGCTCTCGAAGCGATAGGTCAGCGTCTGGTCCCCCGGGCAGCGATAGGTGTCGTCGCTCGCCTGGTAGACAAGGTCCTGCTTGCCGAATCGGCCTTCGGCCTTCGCACCGGACGTCATCGGCTTTGGCAGGGTGACCGCGATCCCCGCCCGGTCGCAGGCCAGGATCTCCTCACCGGAGAAGTAGCCCCGATCCGCCAGGACCTGGATGGCTTCCTCGCCCGTGGCGGCCTGAGCTTGCCCCGCGATATTGGCGAGTTGGGTGCGGTCGTCGCCGACGTTGGTCACTTCATGGGCGACGACGAGGTGATGCTTCGTGTCCACCGCTGCCTGGACGTTGTAGCCGACGAGCCCGGTGCCCTTGCCGTTCGTCGCCATGGCCCGTGCATCGGGGTCGGTCAGCGAGATCTGTCGGTCCGGAGCGGCCTCGACGAGCGTCTCCATCGCCTGCAGCGCGCGCAGCCGATCCCGGAGTGCAGAGAGCCGCTCCTTCAGGCGCGGGGTCCGAAGCTCTGCCACCTCGGCCTCCTGACGGTCGGCGGTCTCGAGGGCCGCAAGGTAGCGCACGATGCTCGTCTCGACCTGCTCGATGCGCCTGCGGACCGCGGCCGGGGTGAAGTTCCGGTCGCGCGTGTTCACGGCCTTGAACCGGCTGCCGTCAACGGCCACGACGCCTCCGGCCAGGAGACCGACCTGTCGGCAGAGCATCACGAAGTGCCGGCAGGTCGCGCGAAGCGCATCCCCGTTCTCGCGCCGGAAGTCCGCGATCGTCTTGAAGTCGGGTGCGAGGCGGCCGATCAGCCACATCAGTTCGACATTGCGGCCGGCCTCCCGTTCCAAGCGTCGGCTGGAGGGGATCTGGTTCAAGTAGCCGTACAGGTAGAGCTTCAACAGCGTCGCGGGATGATAGCCCGGTCGACCGGTGGCGGCGGGCGTCACGCCGACAAAGCCGAGGGCCGTGAGATCGAGCTCGTCGACGAACACATCGACGACGCGGGTCGGGTTATCCTGGGCGACGTAATCGTCCAGACAGGTAGGAAGCAACGTGACCTGATCACGGTCTGCCGCTTGGACAAAGCGTGCCATCTTTCATCTCCCGCCTTGGGAGAAAGACTATCATAATGAGCACGAACCCTGAACACGAAGATCGCCCATGCACACCGTTCGCATCTACGACATGGCTGACAGCATGCTCGATTTTGACCTGCGTCATATTCTGGCAGCGCTCGGAACGCAGGCCATCGAATACTCATGGATGGTGAGCGGTGTCGCTGCATACGATGCGGCTTTCGATGCGACGGGCGAACAGGCCGGACGTCTCGACGAGCTTGCGACCTCCGGCAGGCGGATCAGGGGAGATCGGCTGCGAGACCTCGCCAACGGAACCCAGCAGGTCATCTGGGGCGAGTTTCAGGCTTACGCGGATGCGAGCGCTACGGTGCCCGTGTTGATCGTGCGTGCCATCGACAGCAGCTTCTACGAGGTCGCCACCAACGACTCGTATGTCCTGCAAAACCTCAGGGCAACCTTCCGCGATGTCAGGTCAGCCTGATCGCCAAGCGCTCTTTTCACACCGCCTCGGTGGGATGCGGAACCCGGTCATCGCCGCGTCTGCGAGCGAGGAGATGCCGTCGAAAACGATTGCGGTGGAGCCGGCCGCAAGGCCCACGGTGGCGACCACCGAGACGGGTAGGATCCGCTGTTCGTCGGTCACGGCTCCCACGACGTCTGCCCCCTCACACCGTCGCGCGCAGCCGTGCAAGACTTTCGCCGAGCACGACAAGACTGACGCCGAGGAGCGCCACGTCCTTTATGAGGAATGAGCCCAGCGCATTCAGCCAGGGGAAGCCACCCGATCCCTCCTCCCAGATCGGAAGCGCGAGGAGCGTCGAGGAGGTGACTGCGAAGGTCAGGGACCCGATCGCGCCGGCGACAGTGCCTGCGCGCGCCGACCAGGGCGACGCCACGAACAGCAACGCCGTCAGGATCTCGACGGTGCCGAGCAGGTAGGAGGCGCCCGGCTCGCCGAAGGCGGAGTACAGCCAAGCGAGCCATGGCGTGCCGCCGATGACGGGCTTGAGCGCCTCGACCTCGACCGCGGTGAACTTGAGGATACCGATCATGAAGAGCGGCAGGACGACCCCTGCCAGCGCGAGAACGCGGCCGATGCCGGTGACGGCGATCGCACGGTTCTGCGCTCGGCGCGTCAGGCTCTGAAGGGACGGCGTTTGCATCGTGGCACTCCAATGTATGCGCCGTGCATATAATCACTCTCTACCTTGATGTCTATGCGCGGAGCATATATTTTCGCGACATGGTCGATCGAAGCGACAACGTGATCGGCGCGCTGGCGCTGGGTCTCTCAGATGCGATGCTGCGCGAGGCGCAGGCACAGGCTCCGGAGCTTGGGCCCGCAGCAGCGGCGTTGGCCCTCCTGGGTCATGATCCCGGCATGACGATCGAGCGGCTGCGCCGGTCCCTCGGGCTGTCGCATCCGGGCACGGTCCGCTTGGTCGACCGGCTGGTTGACGACGGGCTCGTGATCCGAACCCCCTCCGTCAAAGATCGGCGGACCGTCGCGCTCCAACTGACCGCCGCCGGCCGAGTGACGTGTCGGGCCGTGATTGCCTCCAGAGATCATGCGGTGACACAGGCGCTGACAGTTCTGACCGTCGAGGAGCGGAAGACCTTCGGGATCTTGGCAGAGAAGGTTCTGCGGGGCTTCGTCACCGATCTCGATCACGCCTACGCGGTCTGCCGGCTATGTGATTACGAGGCCTGCATCGGCTGCCCGGTCGACGCCGAACTGACCTGTCGCGACGAAGAAGGCGCGCAGGGCCGTGAGCGCAGTGTTTGATCACCCTGTTCCAGGGCGGCGCGCAATGACTCGGGAATGCCCGTCTTCCAGCCAAACCGTGTCTGTGAGGGCCGGGCAGTGTGCCGGTCAGCGGATTTTCGGAATGCCTGCGTCGGGTGGAGATGCGACGAACCGCTTCCGCCCGGACACGCATGGAAGCGGACATTGTCGTGCCGCCTGTTTCCCCTCCCAAAGCAGAACGACATCACGCCCGTTTGGGTGATTCCTCATCGGTCACTCAGTAAATCAGAGGCGACAGCCAAAGCCTCCTCACGGCCGGAGGCGACAACGATGGGGTATCCCCAAAACGCCTGGAACGCGGGACCGAACGATTTGATCGCCACGCGTTTCAGGGGTTTTTGTTCGACGACGATCATGGCCGCCACGAGATGGCGCAGACTGCCTTTATGTTTCTTCATCCACAGCGCCATACGTTTCCTCTCGTCATGCGTATGCTCGTGCTCCTTCGTCGGTGCATCCTCCGTCAGAAGGACGAACCGCGTGCCGCGTCCGAGGAGCTCCTCGAAATCCGCCAATTCGTCTTCGTGGTCGTGGCCGGGCTCTTCCGTAAACGTCATCCACACGAATGGAAAAGTGTCACACTTCATCGTCATTGCAGGCGTCCTTATTGAGACTTACCGGGCCGACCTGGATCGAATATCGCGCCATGATAGGAAAATGGACAGTGTACCCGGCACGGTAATGGCAATGATCGCCACGGCAATCAGATTATAGCCATCTCGAATACCATCGATGACGCCGGACAACGTGTTCAACGTCACGAGAAGCCCGCCGAGGATGAGCATGGACCACCGTGCCGCCGTGCGGTTCGACAGAGCGAGCAGGGGCGGAATGACCCAGCATCCATAATAGGCCGACACGAACAGCATCTGAGCCGGGCTAAAAACGATCGCAGGCAACCCGCCATCGGGCGAGACGCGTGAGTTCAGATACGTGAATAGTTGTATCGCGACGAATATCGAAGATCCGGCAGCGGTGACGAGCCAGGCAATCGACAGTTTCAAGTCGACAGGTTTCATGATTTTCACCATCTCGAGCATTTTCCATGATCTCCGGATCCCGAAAAATGCGCTCTGCTGTGGGGTTGCAGTGTCTTCACGCGAGCCGGCATCCACCTCGCTTGAACATGCTCAAGGACGAATCACGGGCAGCCGATCAGGAAGATCCAGTTGGATCTCTTCAGCATCTTGGATTTGTTGCCGCGCAAGCGGCGCGATCACCAGCGATACCCGACGCTGGCCGTGAAGCGGCGTTCTTCACCGTAGTTGCAGGAAGAGATGGAACTGCAGGACCCGACATAGCGGCGGTCGGCCATGTTGGATACGTTCAAGGCAAAGCGCCAGCCATCCCTGGCGTAGTGGATTGCCGAGTCGAACAAGACATATTCCGGAACTTTGAGGGTGTTGAAGGCATCGGCATAGGAATTCCCCACGTATCGGAGTCCGGCACCAACACCAAAACCCGCGAATGACCCCGTAGCGATCGTATAGTCGGCGAAGACAGAGGTCAGCGTGCTCGGTGTGGCGACCGGGATCTTCCCGATCTGGCTGTCCAGGCCGCGCGTGATGGCAATATCGAAGGCCGTGAAGGAGCCGACCAAGCTCAACTCTCGATTGATATTGGCAACGATCTGGGTCTCGAATCCCTTGGACCGCGTCTCGCCGATCTGGAGTTGATTGAAGGGATTTGTCGGATCGGCCGTCAGGGTATTGGATTGCGTGAGGTCGAACAGCGCAAAAGTGGCCGAGAACCTGTTGTCCGGGGGCTGATACTTGAGACCTGCCTCGTATTGGTCACCGGTCACCGGCTTGAAGGGTGTGCCTCCGAAGTTCGTCCCGACCTGAGGGTTGAAGAACGTCGAATAGCTCAGATAGGGCGCAAGCCCGTGATCGAAGTTATAGATCAGCGCGTAACGCTGTGTCGCGACATTGGCCTCTTGGCGGGTGCGGGTGGCCCTGAGTTTGTCGTCGACGTCATTCGTGGTGAAGTCGCCGCGTCCGCCGACGACGAGCTTCAGCCGATCGGTCAGATCGATCTGGTCCTGGGCATAGAGGCCGATCTGCTGGAAGGCGTCTCGGTTCACCAGATACGGGAACACGGGCGGCGCGGGGACACCGTATCTCGGCGCGAGGATATCGAAGCTGGTCGCGGGACCGCTACCGGCCTGCGTATCGTGAAGCTGGTATTGCTTATAGTCCAAACCGACCAGGAACGTATGCGCGAAGAAACCATCGTTGAATCGGGCGACCAATTGATTGTCGACGTTGAACAGGCGTGCTTGCGACGTCAAACGGTACCGGGCGCGGGGAATGATCGTCTGACGCGCATCCGAGTAGCCTTGCCCTGAGAAGAGCAGGGTATCCAGGCTCTCGACCTGAGAATATCGAAGGTTTTGACGGAACGTGAATGTGTCATTGAACGCATGCTCGAATTCATAGCCGACGTGAAACTGTGTTCGTCTGAACGTGTCGAGTTTCGGATCGGCGATATTGTACGATCGTGGGATGCGAAGCCCCAATGCCTGCGGCCGCACGGTTCCGTAGTAGGGAAGGAACGGACTCAGTCGACCCGTATCGTCATACTGGAAGCCGGCGAGAAGGGTGAACGACGTTGCCCCGTCGGGCTTGTACGTGATGGCGGGTGCGATGTACCCGCGGTTATCATCGACCCCGTCCACTTGGGTGCCGCCCTGCCGACCTAGGCCCGTGACGCGGTAGAACCAGTGGGGATCGGTCGAGGAGGGGCCTCCGAGGTCGAACGCGAGGTACTTCTGTCCGAACGATCCCCCGCCAGCTTCGACATGGCCGAACGGTACTTCGGTCGGCCGTTTGGTGATCAAATTGATGATTCCCCCGGGACCTCCCTGTCCGAAGAGAACCGCGGCGGGGCCACGCAAGACATCGATACGTTCCAGGCCGAAGTTTTCGCCTTGGAACCCAGAAAAACTGTAGCCAAGCAGTTGCAGCCCGTCTTTGTAGACACCGGTTCCCGTTGCATCGAACCCACGAATACTGAAAAAATCGCCAACCGTCGCCGGTCCGTGTGTGCTGTAGACGCCTGCGGTATAGGCGATTGCGTCCGACACCGTGTGAGGGCGTAGATCGTCCAGCTGCTTGCGGCCGATCACGGTGATCGACTGCGGCGTTTCGTTGAGAGGGGTATTTGTTTTCGTCGCCGTGGCTGCGCGCCGAGCAACGTAGCCATCGATCGGTCCGCGCGGATCGTCATGTGAACTTTGGCCGGTGACCGACAAGGTCTCCAGGGATACGGCAGCCTCTGCCGACGCGGAGGTCGTGACAGGCCGCTGCTGCGCAACCATGTTCTGCGCATGGCCGTCAGTGACCATGACCATCAGAGTCAGGCCAGACAGTAGGTACATGCTGGCACAGCGGTGGCGTCCCATCGATGATCTGCAAAGCCCGCATGATTTACGCGGCGAGATACATCCGGAAAGCAGATGGCATGTCTCCCGACTCACGAACCCGTACATGTTAAATCTTGACTCCCAGGCCTCGCAGGCTCGGATGCACATGGCATCTTTCGCTGCGGTCCATGAGCAAGTATCACAGGATCAAATCGAGGAGCCGCCAATATCCGCCGATGAAACGCCAATCGACCAGTCTTAGATTTAGAACAATGCAAGGGAAGTTTGCTGCCGGCTTCGTGTATGAGCAGCATGTCCACGAGCAGGCGCAACTCATCTTTACCGTATCTGGCACCATTCAGGTGGCGACAGACGTGGGACGATGGCTCGTGCCGCCTCAATTGGCGGTTTGGGCCCCGACGAATGCGGCGCACAGCGTGGAGGTGGTCTCGGATGCCGAAAGCTGGTCGATCTACTACGACGATCAGGCTTGCCGCCGCTGGGCGCCGCGAGGTCTTCCGGAAAGACCCTTCGTGCTCCGCATGACCCCGATCTTGAGGGAACTTCTGCGGGGCCTTTTTGAAGGTTCTCCGTCGTCGCAGAAAGCCGAGCTGATGGTTCGGCTCATACTGCATGAATTCATCGAGGTTCCAGCGCCCCCGACCTTCCTACCTCTGCCAACGAGCCACATCGGCAGGCGTTTGGCCGGTCTGGCATTGGCCGATCCCATGTGCCGCCTCAGCCTCTCACAGCTGGCGGCCCTCGCCGCGACATCGCCGCGCACGATCAGCCGTCTGTTTCCGGACGAGACCGGGCTGACCTTCAAGTCCTGGCGTCAACGCGCCCGCATCATCGCGGCAATTGACCGTCTGGCGATGGGAGACACGATGCTTTCGGCGGCAGGTTTTGTCGGCTTTACCTCGTTGTCGAGTTTCGCTCATTCGTTCCGGGCGGTGACCGGCTCATCCGTGTATGATTTCGGGACGTAAGCGGCAGCAACGGCCTCCGGGGGCGATGGTGCGATTTTTTTCGCATACGGGGTCGATTCCGGAAGGGCTGCTAAGGGTGGACGGCGGACCCAGACCCGTCGTCCCGAAGCCGTCGTCGCGCATCCCGCCCATCCCGGCCGGACGTCGGGATGGCTATCGGTCTTCGTCGCGGAAGCAGGCCGAAGGGTTAAAGGCTGAAGAGCCCCAACCCCTCCGTGACCTCCCGCTTCGTCTGCTCCGTGAGCGTGCGTCCCTTCGCCGAGCCTGTCCGCAGAATGTCCATGACGAGGTCCGGGTCGCGGGCGAGCTCGGCGCGACGCTCGCGGATCGGCGTTACCGTCGCCTGGAGGAGGCCGGTCAGCCGACGCTTGAGGACCATGTCGCCGAGACCGCCCCGCCGGTAATGCGCCTTGAGGTCGGCGACCGCTTGGAGATCGGGGTCGAACGCGTCGAGGTAGGTGAACACGACGTTCCCCTCGACGCGTCCGGGATCGGAGGCCCGTAGGTGGTCGGGATCGGTGTACATGCGCTGCACGGCGGCCTCGATCGCCGCATCGCTCGCTGAGAGTGGAACGGCGTTGCCCCGGGACTTGCTCATCTTTCCCCGGCCGTCCACGCCGGGCAGGCGTCCGATCGCCGGGATCAGCGCCGCCGCCTCGGGGAGGAGGTCGCGGCCGGCCTGCCGGTTCAGCCGCCGGACCAGTTCGTTCGTCTGCTCGATGAGGGGGGCCTGATCCTCGCCCACGGGCACGAGAGTCGCCTTGAAGGCGGTGATGTCGGCGGCCTGGGCGACGGGGTAGCACAGGAAGCCGGCGGGAATGTCCCGCCCGAACCCGCGCGCCTGGATTTCCTCCTTGATGGTCGGGTTGCGCTCGAGGCGAGCGACGGTGACGAAGTTCAGGTAGAGCAGCGTCAACTCGGCGAGGGCGGGCAGGGCGGACTGGACGCAGATCGTCGAGAGAGCCGGGTCGATCCCGACCGCGAGATAGTCGAGGGCGACCTCGAGGACGTTC
Organism: Methylobacterium sp. E-045; assembly: GCF_022829685.1. Taxonomy (GTDB): domain Bacteria; phylum Pseudomonadota; class Alphaproteobacteria; order Rhizobiales; family Beijerinckiaceae; genus Methylobacterium. The sequence goes on along the minus strand of NZ_JAKSYE010000044.1, from coordinate 26,289 downwards.
CGGCGCACCCGCTCGGGATCGTGGGCGTTGTCGGTCATGGCCTGGGTGTCGGCGAGGAGCAGGTACTGCGCATGCGTCGCCTGCAGCGCGACGCGGTTGCGCAGCGAGCCGACGTAGTGGCCAAGATGCAGAGGCCCCGTGGTGCGGTCGCCGGTGAGGATGACGGGGCGGGGGGCGGTGTCCGAAGGCATGGAGAAGCTCCTGAGGTGGGAGCCGCTGCGTCTTCGTCGGGTCAGGAGAGACCTGGATCGTCACCGCGCCGCCGAACGCAGCGGCACAGGTCACGAGGGTATGACGGGCCGCGCTCAGAGAGCGCGCCACAAGCACCGAATCACGCGGGTGGGTTGGTTCGTCATGGCCGCGCTATAGCAGTACGGACAGTAAAGCCAAAGACCAGTCCACCTCCTGGAAGACGCGGAGGTTGTCCCATCGCCCGCGGCGTGGCGGAGGAGAGACGTCCGGACCAGCCCGACCGTCTCAGGTCGCCGTGTCCGCATCGGCCGGCGCCATCACCAGGACGGTCAGGACGAGGAGCACGACGATCGGCAGGGTGATGCAGGCGAACGCGAGATGAGCGATCCCGAAGGCTCCGCACAGGGCGCCCGCGGCGAAGGCCACGATGGCCGGCAGCACGCGCAGAAACCGCGCGCGCGTCTGCGCGGGGTTCCCGGCCGTTCCGAGAGCGAGATCCGTCGCGTCGATGACGGCCTGGCTCACGCTCACGGTCATCACCGTGGTCGGGGCGAGATGACCGAGCGAGAGACGGCCGATGGCGTTCTGCACGCCCATGGCCGCAACGGCGAGCATGCCGACGGCCAGAGCCGGGGCGCCGTCCGGCGCATCGAGGGGCGACACCACGGTCCCGCACAGGCCGAAGCCCGCGAGGAGGGCCGCCTCGACGGCGAGCAGCCAGGGTAGCGGATCGGCCGCCCGTCGCTCCAGGAGCAGCCCGAGGATGCGGGCCCCCGCCACCGCCCCCATGAAGACGGGCAGCGCCAGCAGTTTCGCCAGGACGCCGGTCGAGCTTGCGACCAGTTCGGCGCCGATCAGGACGAAATTTCCGGTGACGTGAGCCGTGAACAGGCCGGTCAAGGCGATGAAGGCCGCCGCATCGACGAAGCCGGCGACGAAGGCAAGGGCGGTTCCGGCGGAGGTGCCGCCACCGGCGATCTGCGGTGTCACGAGACGATCCCTGGTTTGCGGAGGAGGACGGCGATGCGGTGCACGGATCGCCAGAGCGAAAGCCGACCGTGACCGGGAGGTGTGCGAGAGACACTTAGCCCGCCGACCTCCGGGGCGGTCGGAATATCGGCTATCATGAACCGTGATGAGCAACCTCAACGTCGACCACATCCGTTCCTTCCTGGCCGTGCTCGACAACGGCAGCTTCACGGCCGCTTCGCAGGCGCTCGGCCTGCGGCAATCCACGGTCAGCGGGCATATCGCGCGGCTGGAACGGGCGCTGGACCGCTCGCTCCTCATGCGGGACACGCATCGGGTCGCCCCGACGGCGGACGGCCAGGCCCTGATCGGCTTCGCGCGGGAGATGCTGGAGGCGCACGACCGGCTTCGCGCCTTCTTCTCGCCGGGCGGCCTGCGCGGCCGTATCCGCCTCGGGGTCTCCGAAGACTACACCCTGTCGGCCCTGGCCCAGGTCCTGGCGCGCTTCGCCGAGCGCCACCCCTCCGTCGATCTGCAGCTGACGGTCGGGCTGAGCCGGGCCCTCTATCAGGGCTACGACGCGGGCGAACTGGACGTGATCTTCTGCAAGCGCCGACGGGGCGACCCCCGCGGCGAGCTGGCCTGGGCGGAGGCGCTGATCTGGGCGGGCAGACCGGGCTTCCTGCCCGATCCCGCGCTGCCGTTGCCCCTGGTCCTGTATCCGCCGCCTTCGATGACGCGCACCCTCGCCCTCGATGCCCTCGAAGCGGCGGGCCGTCCCTGGCGGATCGCCTGCACCAGCGGCAGCCTGATGGGGGTGCGCGCGGCCGTCGAAGCGGGTTTGGGCATCGCGCCGCACTCGGCCAGGGTCATGCCGCCGGGACTGGCCCCGATCCCGATCACGGCCGGGTTGCCGCCGATCGGCGACGTCGCGTTCGTGGTGCTCGGCGCGGGCCGCCAGCATGCCGCGGCGACGGCGTTGCAGGAGACGATCCTGGCCAGTTCGGCGGAGCTGCAGGCCGTCCCCGAGGTCTGATCCCGGACCTCGGCGACTCCGACCCCTGGGTCCGGGTCACCGAGACGCGGTCCGAAAAGACGCGCCTATCCGAGGGCGTCCTCCACCGCCCTGCCGCAGGCTTCGGTATCGGCGTTGCCGCCGAGATCGCGGGTGCGCAGGGTCCGCTCGGAGAGGACGCGCTCGATGCCGGTGACGATCTCCCGGGCCGCCTCGTGCTCGCCGAGATGCTCCAGCATCATCGAGCCGGACCAGATCTGGCCGATCGGGTTGGCGATGCCCTGTCCGGCGATATCGGGGGCCGACCCGTGCACGGGCTCGAACACAGAGGGGAAGAGCCGCTCCGGGTTGATGTTGCCGGAGGGCGCGATGCCGATCGTGCCCGTACAGGCCGGCCCGAGATCGGAGAGGATGTCGCCGAACAGGTTCGAGGCGACGACCACGTCGAACCGGTCGGGGTTGAGGACGAAATGCGCGGTGAGGATGTCGATATGGTACTGGTCCCAGGCCACGTCCGGGTAGGCCTTGGCCATCTCCTTCACCCGCTCGTCCCAATAGGGCATCGTGATCGAGATGCCGTTGGACTTGGTGGCCGAGGTGAGGTGCTTCTTCGGGCGGCCCTGCGCCAGTTCGAAGGCGAATTTCAGGATGCGGTCGACGCCGTGGCGCGTCATGATCGTCTCCTGCAGGGCGAATTCGCGGTCGGTGCCGGCGAACATGCGCCCGCCCGCATTGGAGTATTCGCCCTCCGTGTTCTCGCGGACCACCCAGAAATCGATGTCGCCGGGCTTGCGGTCGGCGAGCGGGCACTTCACCCCCGGCATCAGTCGCACGGGGCGCAGGTTGGCGTATTGGTCGAATTCCCGCCGGAACAGGATCAGCGAGCCCCACAGGGAGACGTGATCGGGCACCCGCTCCGGCATGCCGACGGCCCCGAAGAAGATCGCGTCATGGCCCCCGATCTGCGCCTTCCAGTCCTCCGGCATCATCTGGCCGTGCCGCTCGTAATAGTCGCAGCTGGCGAAGTCGAACCAGTCGCAGTCGAGGGTGAAGCCGTGGCGCTTGGCGGCCTTCTCGAGGACGCGCACCCCTTCCGGCACGACCTCCTTGCCGATCCCGTCGCCCGGAATGACGGCGATGCGATAGTGGCGTGATGTCATGGGATCGGCTCTCCGCGAGGGGTGGGGATCGGTCGGTGTCCGGCGGCCATGCGCCGTCCCCCCGACCCTCGAACCAAGCGGCGGGATTGTCCACGGGGAGGTCTCCCGTGGCCTGATTCCATGCGGTGGCCCATTCCCGACAGGGGTGCATCGCCGGCCTGGAGGCCGCCCGGCGCGCGGGGCCGCCTCAGGCCGGCAATCGGGCCTGGTCCGGCTGGATGCCGAGGGACAGGGGCGCCCCGTCGTCCATGGCGGCCAGGCGCGACACCGCCATGTGGTGGAACCGGGTCAGGCCCTTGTACTCCACGAGTTCGGGCGGGAGGGTCGCCAGGACGCGGTGAAGGCGCTTGCGCCACTTCTCCACCCGCTCGATGTCCTGCAGGCTGATCAGGTAGCAGCGGATCCCGAACAGGATCGCGTTGGAGCGCGGCAGCCGGAACAGGGTCTGCAGTTCCACGCGCAGGTGGAGCTTGCCCGCGATGTTCTCCGCCGTCACGGTGGTGCGGTCGGGCCCCCAATCGGGATAGTTCTCGGGCGACGTGTCGAGGCGCGGGTTGATCGTCATCGTCCAGTTCAGCCGGCGGACGGGATGCCCGTACTGGAGGCGCAGGAGGTATTGCAGCGCCCGGTCGAACACCCCGATCTCGTGCGCCAGCGGCACCGGCCCGTGCCACTCGTGGAAGCTCATGCCGATATCGAATTCCAGCGACCAATCCGCCTGCGTGGTGACCATGCCGCCATCGACGTAGAGGTTGTCGTCCCGCTGGTCCTGCAGGGTGAAGTCCCCTTGAGCCTGCCGGGTGATGTACTCGAACGGTCCGCAGGGGAGGGTGGACGCGTCGCCGAAGACGAAACGCCGGTCGAGACCCAGGGGACGGTTGATCCAGTGCCACGCGGTGCCGTCCCGCGTCAGGCTGAAATGCTCGGGGTAGTCCGTGGACAGGCTCTCCATCAGGAGTTCGAGCGTGTCCCATTCCGCCGGCATCATGTGCGGCAGCACCTGGCACCGCTTCGGATCGTGATCGAGGACGATCGCCCGCTCCCGGCATTCGGCGACGTAATGCTCGTCCACGTCGAACGCGTGATCGAAGGCCGGCGACCCGCCCGCCTTCCCATGCGGCTCGATATTCACCGAGTACATGTATTTGTCTTCGCCGAACGGAAACGGAAAGCGGAGGATGGCCGCGTCGCTGTTCCGGTAGGAGAAGTCGTCCCGGAAGGTTTCGTCGGTCTTGAACTGAATACCCATCTCAGCGTCCCTTCCCCAAGCGGCGCCGATCCCGACCGATGGCCGGCATCGGCGCGTTCGACGGATTCCCGCCGCCGCGCGGTCGTCCGACCTTTAAAAATCGAGCACCAGGGTCCCGGATCTCGCCCGGGAGACGCAGGTCGCGATGAGGCGGCCCTCCGCCTTCTCCGCCTCGGACAGGACGTGATCCCGGTGATCGGGGATGCCCTCCACGAGGGGCAGGAGGCAGACGCCGCAGGCGCCCCCCCGGCACAGGCACGGGGCCTCGATGCCTTCGCCCTCCAGCGCCTCGAGCAGGGTCTGCGAGGCCCCGACCGCGATCGACCGGCCGGACCGCGCCAGGGTGACCATGAACGGCACGCCGCCCTTGTCCCCGCCGAAACTCTCGCGGTGGATCGCGTGCGGCGTCCAGCCGAGGCCGCGGGCCGTCTCCTCGACCGCGTCCATCAGGCCCTGCGGCCCGCAGGTATAGACATGCGTTCCCAGAGGCTGGTCGGCCAGGAGGGCGGCGAGATCCGGCCGCTCCCCACGGCCGACGCCATGGACGTGAACGCCCGCCGCATCGGCACCGATCAGGGCGCGGAAGGTCTCGACCTCGTCGGGGGCGCAGAACTGATGCAGCTCGTAGGCGGCGCCGCGCAACGCCAGGACCGGCCGGTAGGACAGGAACGGCGTCAGCCCGATGCCGCCGGCGATCAGGATGTGCTTGCGGGCGAGCGACGCGATCGGGAACAGGCTGGCCGGCGCGCTCAACGCGACGGCGTCGCCGGTCTTCAGCCTGTCGTGCAGGAAGTGGGAGCCGCCGCGTGAGTCCGGAACACGGCGGACGATGATCGCGTAGTGATCGCGCTGATCGGGCGGCGTCACCAGGGAATAGGCGTTCTGCCAGACACGGTCCGGCCCCTGCAGCGTCACGAGGACATGGGCACCCGGGGGCGATGTGGGAAACGCCCCGCCGTTCTCGGGAACGAAGCGGAACCGCTTCAGCGTCGGGTTCAGGAGGTCGATCTCGGCGACGCGCGCCGACAGCTTGCCGTCGAGGATCATGAATAGGCCTGCTCCGCCGGAGGGACTTCGCCCGCGACCTCGGCATCGATCTTGACCCCCATGAAGGCCGACAGGCGCCGGGAGAAATGATCCCGCACGAACAGGTTCGCGCCGCAGCCGTCGCATCGGACGATGGTGGTCGTGACGCCGTGATTGAACGTCCGGCAATGGACGCAGGCCACGCGCCGCGCCTGCGTGCCGGACTGGCACTGGAAGATCTCCTGCCTGGTCATCCCGGCGCGCTGCGCCGTATTGAAGACGTCCCACAGGAAGCCCTCCGTCCCGCTCACGTAGAGCCGCAGACCCATGCGCTCCTGCGCGAGGCGATGGTCGAGGCGGTCGATGAGGTGTCGCGGCGAACGGAACCCTCGCTCCCGGACCGTCCCGGAGGGTGGGATCCGGCCCTCCTGGTCGGGGGCCGCGACGAACCAAACCTCCACCTCCCTGTCGGGTGGGGCCTCGAAGCGGTAGGCGGGCGAATCCGACACCAGCAGGTGGCGCAAACCGGACAGATCCATCGCCAGCGATTGATAGACCGGTCGGCTCTTGATGGACTGATCTGACATCGACCTCGTCTCGACAATGGGCTCAACGGCGGCCGGCCCTCAGAGCCGACGATGGCCCGATCCCTGCCGGCGGCGGCCTGAGCGGACCGCACCGAACCCCGGAGGCGACCTTGCAAGCGACCTTGGTAAAGCCCCCGAAGACCGACCTGTCTTGCTTGCGCGGCAGGCTGGTTCTCTAAGAGAATTTCATTTTCTCCAAGAGAACCGTAAAGTCAATCACCGTTTTCGACCGCAGCCCGAGCCAAGAGGTCGGAGGCGGATTCGAACAATGACGGGCGACCTTTTCATCCCCCGTCGCCCTCCCGGGCCGCGCATCCCGTGCGGGATGTGCAGGGCGGCGGGACGCGCGAGCGAGCGGGCGGCGGCGGTGACCCGCTCGAATCAAGAAGGATCGGCCCGATCGCGCGTCATGCGCACAATCGACAAGCACTCATGCCTATTTACTGGTCATCGTTGCTCGAAAATCAAATCTCCTGAAAAATTTCGATGCAATTCCACTGTTCGCTCACGGGAGAGCCACGATAGCGCTTGACAGCGGCTCAACCGAAGAGAAATGATTGTTCCTGTAGAGAACTTGAGGAGCTCGACCGGTCGCCTCCCGCTCACGTGGCGCGCTGGACCCACATGACCGGCGCCCCGCGTCATGCCCCGACACCATGGGTTTTACGGACATCCTTCGCGTGACGATCTCCGCCAAAATGGGAGATTTCCATGCTGTCGACGACGTCTCGACAATGACGCCCCACGCTTAGAGCGCTTTCCGCCGAAGTGGATCCCAGTCCGGCGAAACAGAGCGTGGCACAACGAGGGTCTAGAGCCGTGTCCCGGACCAATGGGGTCGGGCGCAGCTCCGGGGCCTCTCACGAAACTCCCGGTGGGCACCGTCTCCCGTTCCCGGCACGACGGTGCGGCGGGCGTTTCGTGAGAGACACTTGGAACGCCCGTCAGACACTCTTCTGCGGCGCCCCCAAACCTGCGGGAAGGGCGCCCCGACACAGACGACGCTCCGGGTGCTTCTCGACCCTGCCGATACCGCGCGGACACAGATCCCCCGGGATCACAGCCTCGACGAGGGCACGGGCCCGAACCCTCGACACGACGAATGGAGAGCTGAATCATGAGCACCGGACTGGCATCCTCGGCAAAGCCCGTGGCGGGCTTCACGTCCCCCGCCACCGGGACGGCCGACGACGGCAAGCTGCATCGCAGCATCAACTGGACGGGCGCGTTCTGGGTCGCGAGCGGTGTTCCCGCCCTCGTCCTGTTCTCCGTGGGCGGCATTGCCGGCAATACCGGTAAACTCGCCTTCCTGATCTGGACGCTCTCCATGATCATGGGCTTCATCCAGTCCTTCACCTATGCGGAGATCGCCGGCCTGTTTCCGAACAAGTCGGGCGGCGCGTCGGTCTACGGGGCCGCGGCCTGGGTCCGCTACACCAAGCTGGTGGCGCCCCTCTCGGTCTGGTGCAACTGGTTCGCCTGGTCGCCGGTCCTGTCCCTCGGCTGTTCCATCGCGGCCTCCTACATCATCAACGCGGTGGCGCCGCAGCCCACGGCCACGTCGCCGGCCGTGGTGCAATGGCTCGCCACCAACGGGGCCAGCCTGCAGATGGCCGATGCCGACAAGGTGACGGCGGCCATCGCCGCCGTCGCGCCCGGCATCCGCACCTGGACGCTGTTCTCGACCACCCTCGGCCCGGTCTCGCTCTCCCTGAACCTGGCCTTCTTCATCGGCGCCGCCCTGATGCTCGGGGTCTTCGCCGTGCAGCACCGCGGTATTCTCGGAACGGCCAACGTCCAGAAGTATATCGGCCTCCTCGTCATCATCCCGATGTTCATCGTCGGCGTGGTGCCGCTGCTGATCCACGGCGTGAACTGGGAGAACTTCTCGCCCCTGGTCCCCCTGGCGGCGCCGGCCGCTCCCGCGCCGGGCGCCTGGAACATCACGGGCTGGACGCTGGTCCTCGGCAGCATGTTCATCGCGGCCTGGTCGACCTACGGGTTCGAGACGGCGATCTGCTACACCAGCGAGTTCCGTGACCCCGCCAAGGATACGTTCAAGGCGATCTTCTATTCGGGCGTGCTCTGCCTCCTGCTGTTCACCCTCGTGCCCTTCACCTTCCAGAGCATGCTCGGCGTCGAGGGGATGCTGGAGGCCTCCATCGTGGACGGGTCCGGCGTCGCGGCGGCCCTGGCTCACATGGTCGGCGGCGGTCCCATCGTCGAGAACTTCCTCGTCATGCTGATGATCCTGGCCCTCGTGCTCTGCATCATGACGGCCATGGCGGGATCCTCGCGCACCCTCTACCAGGGCTCGGCCGACGGCTGGCTGCCGCGCTATCTCAGCCACGTCAACGAGCACGGCGCGCCGACGCGGGCGATGTGGACCGATCTCGTCTTCAACCTCGCGATCCTGGCGATCGCCTGTGCCGATGCCACGAGCTTCTTCTTCATCCTGGCCGTGTCGAATTGCGGCTACATCATCTTCAACTTCCTCAACCTCAACTCGGCCTGGATCCACCGGATCGACTCGGCGCATATCCCGCGCCCCTACCGGGCACCGACCTTCGTCCTGGTGCTCGGCGGCGTCTTCGCCTTCGTCAACGTGATCTTCATGGGGGCGGGCGCGAAGGTCTGGAACCCGATCGCCCTCTGGGCCGGCCTGGTGACGGCCGCCCTGATCATCCCGGTCTTCTGCTACCGCCACTATGTCCAGGACGGCGGCAAGTTCCCGGCCGAGATGTACGAGGACCTGCATGTCGGCCCCGAGGGGATGGTGAGCCGCCGCCGGGCGGGAATCCTGCCCTACCTCACCCTGGCCGCCGGCGTCGTGGTGCTCCTCCTCTCGAACTGGTTCTTCCAGCTCTGATCGAACCGGGCTGCCGGGGCCGTTCGCCCCGGCAGCCCGCCCGCGGGACGAGACAGGGTCCCGCCCAATCAAAAAACGGAACGCTAGGGATCGCCGCCATGAGCTACACAGACCTCCCCCGCCAGTCGGCCCTCAACGAGCGCCATCTGGCCCTGGGCTCGACCCTCGACGCCGAGTGGAACGGGATGCCCATCCCCCAATCCTACCGCACCGACCGCTACGAGGAGACGACCATCGTCCGCTCGCGGGCGGGCCTGTTCGACGTCACCGGCCTTCGCATCGTCAACGTCTCCGGCCCGGACGCGGAGGCGATGCTGAACGCGATGCTCACCAGCGACGTCGGCAAGATCGCGCAGGGCCGATCGGCCATCAGCAACATCGTCGACGAGAACGGCTCCCTGATCGACGACGTGCTGGTCTACCGCGACGGGCCGCAGGCCTTCCGCGTCTCGCATGGCGGCGGCAGCCTCGAGGACGTCCTTCCCGCATTCACCGAAGGCCGCGCCGTGGAGGCGGCCCGCGACGACGACGTCCACATCCTGTCGCTGCAGGGACCGCTGGCCCTCGCGATCCTCACGCCGCACACGCCGTTCGACCTGCCGACGCTCGCCTATTTCGAGCATGTCCGCACGACGCTGTTCGGCCGCGACGTGTCCCTGGCGCGGGGCGGCTACTCGGCCGAGCGCGGCTACGAGGTGTTCTGCGCCGCCAAGGACGCCGTCGCCCTCTGGGACGCGATCATGCAGGCCGGCGAGCCCTTCGGCATCGTGGCCGCCTCCTGGGACTGCCTGGACATCGTGCGCGTGGAGGGCGGCCTGCTGTTCTTCCCGTTCGACATGCCGAAGTCCGACACCACGCCGTGGGAGATGGGCCTCGCCTGGACCGTCGACCTCGACAAGCCGGACTTCCGCGGCAAGGCCGCCCTGCTGGCGCGGAGGGGCACCGAGCGCTTCAGCCAGGTCGGCCTCGAGATCCTGCACCATGAGGCGGTGACGCCGGGTGCCAAGATCTTCAAGGACGGCCGCGAGATCGGGACCGTCAACAGCACCACCTACAGCCGGCACCTGATGAAGTCCCTCGGCCTCGCCCACCTGCCGCCGGAGCTCTCCGCCCTCGGCACGGAGGTCGAGGTCCGGACCGAGACCGGCCCGCTGGTCGCCAACGTGGTGCGGACGCCGTTCTACGACCCGATGCGCCTGCGCACCCATCCGGCCGACGAACGCACCGCCTGAGCGGAGCGGCGGATTCCCGCCGCCGTGCGGTTGCGTGGGCAGGCGGCGTCCCTCTCCCCCTTGCGGGAAGAGGTCAGGAGTGGGGGTGGTTCCGCCAGCCTCCACAGCAGCAGGAGGGTCGCCCAACCACCCCCACCTCCACCTCCTCCCCACAAGCTCGACGGATCTTGGGCAAGCCCGAGATCCGCTGGGGAGGAGGGCAGGGCGGCGCATCCCGCAAGATGTGTGGACAGCGTCGGCCCTCAGGCCGAGGGGAAGAACGGGCTGAACTTCTTGATGAGATCGCGCTCGGAGGTGACCTCCGCCTTCCGGTAGATGCGGATCTTGCAGTTCTTGATGGTCCCCTTGCTGATCCCCAGCGTCTGCGCGATCTGGCCCGTGGCCTGGCCCTTCATCGTGAGGGTCAGGATGTCCCGCTCCCGCGGGGTCAGCGCCACCAGCACCTCCGCCGCCGCCCGATAGCCCACCGTCTCGTCCGGCATGGCGGGTTTCGGGCCGAGCATGAAGATCCGGCCGCCCGGCGCCAGGGCGAAGTCGCGGTCGAAGACCTCCGATGTGATCACGTGATCCCGCGCATGGACCGTCCGGATGGCGTCCGACGGCGCCAGGGTCTCGAGCATCGGCAGGATCGAGGGATCCGACTGGACCGCCCGCGTCCAGGAGTCGTTGGCGAACACCTCCACGTCGTGGCGGTCGCGGATCAGGGTCGGGCGGTTGACCAACCCGTCCGCCTGCGTCCCGTTGGTGTAGCGCAGATTGCTGAACAGATGGCCGAGATGGCTCCTGTGGCATCCCTCGATGGCGGGAAAGACCAGCTTGGCCCGCCGGATATCCTCCTGCGAGAAGACGCCGCGCTCCCGTTCGAGGAACAATCCGAAGCAGCAATGCCCGACCGTCGAGAAGAACATCCCGAGCTCGTCGGAGATGTTCGCGGCCGGCCTGAAGATCTTGCTGTAGAGGATCGATTCCGGGCTGGTGTTCCCGATCTCCGACAGGGTGAGGATGCCCGGCTTGCCGCCGTTCTTCCAGTAGAGGGAGAACGGATCGATGCGCAGGCACTTCTTGTTGTAGAACTCGACGATCTCGCTCGGAACCCCGGTCGTGTAGAGCACGTCGGGCGGGGCCACCCGCGAGTACCGGATGATCCATCCCGAATCGCTTTCCACGCAGAGGGCGAACAGGGACAGCAGGGTCCGGTGGAAGCGCTCGGTCCCGATGGAGGCGGCGACGTCGCCGAAGCGATCGTACCATTCGGCGGTGGCCAGCGGATCGGGTCCGCTCCGGATCGGTTCGTCGTTCATCCTGAAACGGTGCCATTCCCCATGGAGCGCACGTTAAGGCGACAGGAGCCCCGCCCCAAGCTCCTTTGACGCCGGAACAAGCACGATCTCCGGCCCCGCGGGCGACTGAATTCACCCATCCGGTCTTTCCGGCAGAGCGTGTCCCTCTCCCCCTCGTGGGGAAGAGGGCAGGGCCGCGAACGACGTGAAGGCCGTAGCCCGGCACGCGGGAAGGACGATGCCTGGCACGGTTCTCGCTCTATAGTATCCCCCCTTGCGTTTGCAGTGCACAACCGAACGACGACAGTAGTGCCAACAGTCACTATTGCACCGCCCTTTCTCCCACGCGTATGAATTTTCTCGACAGGAATGTTTCGACGAGGTTTCACCCTCGCCGGATCGATCATCGAGGGAGACTGGTCTTTGGCGGACGTCCGGCAACGATCGCGCCCGTCCCGATCGGGATGCCCACCGCGGCCGGGGCCGAGGCTCCTCTCCTCACACGTGATCGAGGCGCCGGGCGAGCCGGAGGCCCGGTCCGCCCGGCTCACGAGACACAGAACGGGGATCTGATCATGAAGAAGCGTGTTGCGATCATCGGCGCGGGTCCAAGCGGCCTCGCCCAGTTGCGCGCCTTCGAGGCGGCGCGGCGCGCGGGCGAGGAGATTCCCGAGCTCGTCTGTTTCGAGAAGCAGTCCGATTGGGGCGGCCAATGGAACTACTCGTGGCGGACCGGCCTCGACGAGAACGGCGAGCCGGTCCACAGCAGCATGTATCGCTACCTCTGGTCGAACGGGCCGAAGGAGTGCCTCGAATTCGCGGATTACTCCTTCGAGGAGCATTTCGGCCGGCCGATCCCGTCCTATCCGCCCCGCGCCGTGCTGCACGACTACATCGCCGGGCGGGTCGCGCGCAGCGACGTGCGCAAGTACATCCGTTTCTGCACCCCCGTCCGCTGGGTGAGCTATTCGGAGGAGACCGGCCGGTTCACCGTGACGGCGAAGGACCTGATCAAGGACGAGCATCAGGTCGAGGAGTTCGACTACGTCGTGGTGGCGAACGGCCATTTCTCGGTCCCCAACGTCCCGAGCTTCGAGGGGCTGGAATTCTTCCCCGGCCGCGTGATGCATGCGCACGATTTCCGCGTCGCCGACGAGTTCGCCGGCAAGCGCCTGCTGATGATCGGCGCGAGCTACTCGGCGGAGGATATCGGCACGCAGTGCATCAAGTACGGCGCCACATCGATCACCTTCAGCTACCGCACCAAGCCGATGGGCTTCGCCTGGCCGGCGGGTTTCGAGGAGAGGCCGCTTCTGGAGCGGCTCGTCGGCAATACGGCCTATTTCAAGGACGGCAGCGACGCCGAGGTCGACGCGATCATCTTCTGTACGGGCTACAAGCACACCTACCCGTTCCTGCCGGACGAGCTGCGGCTGAAATCGCATAATTGCCTCTACCCGGCGGGGATCTACAAGGGCATCTTCTGGCAGTCCAACCCGAAGCTGATCTATCTCGGGATGCAGGACCAATATTATACCTTCAACATGTTCGATGCCCAGGCGTGGTATGCCCGCGACTACATGATGGGCAAACTCGCGCTGCCGGGCCCGGACGAGCAGGCCGCCGACATCGCCAAGTGGCTGGCCCATCAGGACACGCTCACCAACCCGTTCGAGGCGATCGACTTCCAGACGGAGTACGTCCGCGAACTCCTGGCGGCAACCGACTATCCGCCCCTCGACGTCGACAAGGTCGCCGACCTGTTCAAGGAGTGGGAGCACCACAAGATGGAGGGCATCCTCACCTATCGCGACCGGTCCTACCGCTCGACCATCACCGGAACGGTCTCGCCCCCGCACCACACCACCTGGATGAAGGCCATGGACGATTCGCTCCAGGCCTTCATGGGCCTGCCCCAGGCCGCGGAGTGAACGCGTCGCCCGCTTGAGACTCATGCCGTTCCCCGGCCGCCATCGGCGGCGAGCGGCCTCCGATGGCGATGACGGCCCCGTGCGGGCCGCGTCGGCCCGCATCCGTTGCGACCCGTTCACCCTGGATAGTCGAATGAACCAGATCTGGATGCAGCCCGAGGGCGCGTGGGGAGCGGTATCGCCGCGCACGCTCTCGTTCTCGGCGAGGGGAGGCGCCTGTGCCGTCTTCAAGGTCGAGGCCGGGGATCGCCTGCGCATCGTCGACCCGGAGGGGCGCCAGCCCGCCTGGCTCCATGCCGCCCCCGGCGCGTTCGGACCGGCGGCACAGGGCGCCCCGTCCCTCGTGGATACCCTGCGGGAACGAGGAGACGGGGCCGGCGGCCGCGCGGTGGAGGCCGCCCTCGCGGCGGGCGGCCTCGCGCCGTCCGATCTCGAAGCGCAGGCGCTGTTTCATGGCGATTCCCAGCCGGGCTCGACGTTCGAGGCGGCGGCGGCGGCGGCCTCCGTCTGCGTTCTCGTCGTTCCCGGCGGCCCGATGGCGCCGGACGCGCAGGATCCCCCGACGGATCTGCGGGTGGAGATCGAGCCCGCCACATCCCTGGAGGGGAGGGCGCCGCCGCCCCTGGCCCCGCCGCTCCTCGACCTGCGCGTGAAGGCCGCCACCGCCGAGGCCTTCACCGTCAAGGCCGGCCAGTACATCCAGATCATCGATGTGGACGGGCGCCAATGCGCGGATTTCCTCGCCTTCGATGCCGTCGCCCTCCAGGCGGGTGACGAATACGGCCTCGACGCCACCACCACGCATACCCTGATGGGATCGACGGCGCCCAAGCCCGGCCTGCTGTCGAAGTATTTCGACGCGCGCATGGTCCCCCTGGTGGAGATCGTCCAGGATACGGTCGGGCGCCACGACACGTTCATGCTCGCCTGCTCGGCCAAGTATTACGAGGATATGGGATATCCCGGCCATTCGAACTGCACCGACAACTTCAACGCGGTGTTGCGCCCGCACGGGGTCCGGCCCAAGAAAGGCTGGCCGGCGATCAACTTCTTCTACAACACCGTGGCGGGGTCGGACGACCGGATCACCATGGACGAGCCCTGGTCACGCCCGGGCGATTACGTCCTGCTGCGGGCGCTGACCGACCTCGTCTGCGCCACCTCGTCCTGCGCCGACGACATCGATCCCGCCAACGGCTGGTGCCCCACGGACATCCACGTCCGGGTCTACGATGCCGACAGCGCCTTCTCCAAGGGTATGAGCCACCGCATGACCCCCGATGCCGAACCGCGCCTCACCCGTCAGTCGGGCTTTCATCCGCGCACCGCGGCCCTGACCCGGAAGATGGAGGAGTATCGCGGGTTCTGGGTGCCGACCTGCTTCAACGCCGCCGGACCGCTGGAGGAATACTGGGCCTGCCGCGAGCGGGCCACGATCATGGACCTCTCGGTGCTGCGCAAGTTCGAGGTGATCGGACCCGATGCCGAGGATCTGATGCAGCTCGCGGTGACGCGCAACGTGCGCAAGCTCGCCGTCAACCAGATCGTCTACACCGCCCTGTGCAACCCGCATGGCGGGATGATCGACGACGGCACGCTCTTCCGCCTCGGCCAGAACAACTTCCGCTGGATCTGCGGCGACGAGTATTCCGGCATCTGGCTGCGCAAGCTCGCCGCGGACCACAGGCTGAAGGTCTGGGTGAAGAGCTCCACCGACCAGCTCCACAACGTCTCCGTCCAGGGGCCGAGATCGCGGGCGATCCTGTCGAGCCTCGTGGTCAGCCCGCCCCAGGAGCCCACCATCGACGAGCTGAAATGGTTCCGGTTCACGGTCGGGCGTATCGACGGCGTGCCGGTCCTGGTGTCGCGGACCGGCTATACCGGCGAACTCGGCTACGAGGTCTGGTGCCACCCGAGTCAGGCGACCGCGATCTGGGACTCGATCACGACGGCCGGCGAGCCGCATGGCCTCACGCCGATGGGGCTCGCCGCCCTCGACATGCTGCGGATCGAGGCCGGCCTCGTCTTCGCCGGATACGATTTCTGCGACCAGACCGACCCGTTCGAGGCGGGCATCGGCTTCACCGTGCCCAAGGACAAGCCCGACGCCTATATCGGATCGGAGGCCGTGGCGCGGCGGCGGGACAACCCGCACAAGCGGATGGTCGGCCTCGACGTCACGGGCAACGAGCCCGTCGGGCACGGCGATCCCGTCTATGACGGCCGGACCCGGGTCGGGATCGTCACCAGTGCCACGAAGTCGCCGATCCTCGGCAAGACCATCGCCCTGGCGCGCCTCGACGTCTCGGCGGCGGCCATCGGCCGGTCGGTGGAGATCGGCAAGCTCGACGGCCATCAGAAACGGCTTTCCGCGACGATCGTGGCGTTTCCCCATTTCGATCCCAAGAAGACGCGCGTCCGGGCCGAATCGCCCGCCAAGGGTGATCAGGGACTGGGCGACCAGGGACAGGGCGATCAGGGACGGGGCGGCGCCGCACCCTCGCCGGAGACCGTCGCAACGGCCGGAATCCCCGCCTGAGCGGGGAGCGCGGCGGGGCCGTCCGGAGAGGCCGCGGAGCGGTCAGATCTCGGAAGGCCCCACGGGCCCGGACGTGCCGATCTCGGGGTCGCGTGGCCTACTGGTACCCTTTGGGGAAGGGGTCCGGCTTGATCAGGTCCGGGCTCGTATAGACGACCTCGAACTGGCCATCGGCCTTGGCCTTGCCGACGCGGGTCTTGGACCAGAGGTGGTGGTTGGGATCGACGCGCACGTAGCCCTCCGGCGCGGCCTTGAATTCCAGGCCGGGCGAGGCCGCCACCACCTTGTCCACGTCGAAGGAACCGGCCTTCTCGCAGGCCATCTTCCACAGGAACGGGCCGAGATAGGCGGCCTGGGTCACGTCGCCGATGACGGTCTTCTCGCCCCACATCTTGTGGAAGGCGGCGACGAAGGCCTTGTTGTTGTCGTTCTCGATGGACTGGAAGTATTTCATGCAGGAATAGGCGCCCGCGATGTTGTCGCCGCCAATGCCTTCGACCTCGTCCTCCGTGACGGACAGGGTGAGCAGGATCTGTTTCGACAGGTCGATGCCTGAGGCCTTGAGCTGCTTGTAGAACGCCACGTTCGATCCGCCGACGACGGTGACGAAGATCACCTTCGGCTTGGTGAGCTTGATCTTGTTGATCACCGAGTTGAACTGGGTGTGGCCGAAGGGAAAATACTCCTCGCCGACGACCTTGCCCTTGAGCACGCTCTCGACATGCTTGCGGGCGATCTTGTTCGAGGTGCGCGGCCAGATGTAGTCCGAGCCGATGAAGAAGAACGTGTCGCCGCCCTTCTCCTTGTTAACCCAATCGAGGCTGGCGAGGATCTGCTGCGTCGCCTCCTGCCCGGTATAGATGACGTTCTTGGACTGCTCCAATCCCTCGTAGAAGGTCGGGTAGTACAGGAGCCCGTTATACTGCTCGATCACCGGCAGCGCCGCCTTGCGCGAAGCCGAGGTGAAGCAGCCGAAGATCGCCGCGCAATGGTCGTTCACGAGGAGCTTCTTGGCCTTCTCGGCGAAGGTCGGCCAGTCGGAGGCGCCGTCCTCCTGGATGACCTTGATCTTGCGGCCGAGGATGCCGCCGGCGGCGTTGATCTCTTCGAAGGCGAGCTTCTCGGCCTGCGTGGCCCCGGTCTCGGAGATCGCCATGGTGCCGGTGACGGAGTGGAGGATGCCGACGGTCACCTCGCTATCGGTGACGGCGAGCCCCGTGGTGTTCACGGCGGCGGTGGCGGTCTCGGCGGCGAGGACGGGCGAGAGTCTCGCGGTGGCGATGAAGGGGGCGGCCGCCAGCCCGAGCAGCAACCGGCGACGAAGCTGAAGAAAAGCGGTGCCTTCGTCCTTCGACGCCATCGGTTCTCTCTCCACTCGTCGTTGCAGAGGGCAAGCCCCTGTCGATCCACGGTCATTGCCCGGAGCGGGATCACTCCAGCCTGACCGCGATCTACTATTGAGAAGAAAATACGTTTCTTAAAGAGCAAATTGGCTGCACGCTGCCTCATTCCTGGGCAGGCGCAATGCCCACCATCACTTGCGGCGGCGCGCGGGGGCGACACCGAAGAGCGCATGAAAGGCGACCGCGAAGACCGCATCCATCCCCGCCGACAGGGCGCCGCCGCTGGGCGCGAGGAGCCGCACGGCCAGTCCGGCGGCGTTGGGCAGCGGGCTCGCTCCGCCCAGGCACCCCGCCGCCTCGGCGGCGCCCTGCAGCGCAGCGATGTCGGGATGGCCATCGCCCCCCCCGAGGATCGCCATCGACCCATAGGCCGCATAGGCGCCCAGGGGGGAGGCGGGGCCTGTCAGGCTGGCGCCGTCGAGGGTCGAGCGCTCGTCGACGAGGATGCGTCCATCCTCGGTCTCGACCTGCAGCGACAGGGCGATCCGGGCGAACGGACAGCCTCTGCCGGTCGGATCGTGGTGGGCGAAGCCTTCGCTGACGATGGCGCGCGCATCACGGCCGACGACGATGCGGGTGTCGAGATCCAGCGCCGCGCCGGGAAACAGGATCATCGGATCGGGATGCAGCGCCAGGCTCGCGTCGCCGGCGATGGCGAGGCGCGTGTCCTGGCGCGCGGCGTAGGCGCCGGTGTCATGGACGACGGTGGCCGATTGCGTGGTGACATGGGCCCGGCTTCCGGCCTTCGCGGTGATGTCGAGGCCCAGGCGGTCCGCGCGATAGAGGCCGCCGGAGGCCGATTGGAGATACAGCGTCGCGATGTCGGGATGGTCCGGATACATCCGGAACGGCCGGGTGATGTGGAACGGATAGGGCACGACCTGCCGCGACAGCACCGTGGTGCCGCCGCCGCGCACGAAGACGAGGCGGGCTTGGCGATGCCGCGAGCGGCCCGCTCCCTCCGGCGTCGTGCCCCGGACCTCCTCCTCCAGGGTCCTCAAGGCGCGAAGAGCACGGCGCGGCAGATCGCATCCGCCACGGCCTCGATCCCGTCGCCCGAGCGGGCATTGGTGGCGATCATCGCCTTGCCGCCGCGCACGGCGGTGGCCTCGGCGAGCATGGCGGGGAGGTCGATCCCCACATGGGGGGCGAGATCGGTCTTGTTCACAACGAGAAGGTCGCAGCGCAGCACGCCGGGGCCGCGCTTCCTCGGGATGTCGTCGCCCCCCGCCACGTCGATGACGAATATCCACCAATCCACCAGATCGAGGGAGAAGGTGGAGGCGAGGTTGTCGCCGCCGGATTCGAAGATCAGGAGGTCGAGGTTCGGAAACGCCGCCTCGAGGGCGTCGCCGGCGGCGATGTTGAGGGTCGGGTCCTCGCGGATCACGGTGTGCGGGCAGGCGCCGGCCTCCACCGCCGAGACCCGGGCCGGGTCGATCAGGCCGGACCGGCGCAGGCGCTCCGCGTCCTCCTTGGTGACGAGGTCGTTGGTGACGACGGCGAGATCGACGCCGCGCCCCGCCAGGACCGGGATCAGGCGCTCGATCAGCGCCGTCTTCCCCGAGCCGACGGGTCCGCCGATGCCGATCCGCGCGGCGCCGGCGCGGGACGGGGAGGGGGTGAGGCTCATCGCGGTGCCGGGCATCAGCGCAGCATGTAGCGTTGGGCGAGGGGAAGGACCCTGGCCGGTTCGCAGGTGGCGACGGCCCCGTCGACGAAGACGTCGAAGGTCTGTGGGTCGACGCGGATATCGGGGCAGGCGTCGTTCCAGAGCATGTCGGCCTTGCTGAGCGTCCGGGTGCCGTGGGCCGGCAGCAGCGCCTTGCGCAGGCCGAGTTCGTCGCCCAGGCCCCGCTCGATCGCCAGCGGATGGACGAAACAGGCCGAGAGCCCCTGCTTGGCGAGGCCGAACGCGCCCCATTGCGGGCGCAGCAGCATCGGTTCGCAGGTCATCAGCGAGGCGGCGGAATCGCCCATGGCGCCCCAGGCGATGAAGCCGCCCTTGATCACGAGTTCGGGCTTGATGCCGAAGAAGGCGGGACGCCAGAGGACGATATCCGCCATCTTGCCCTCTTCGAGGGAGCCGATATGCGCGGCGATGCCGAAGGTGCGCGCCGCGTTGATGGTGTATTTGGCGATGTAGCGCTTGATCCGGGCATTGTCGCCGAAGCCGGCCCGGTCCTCGGGCAGGCTGCCGCGCTGGTCCTTCATCTTGGAGGCGAGCTGCCAGGTCCGGCAGATCACCTCGTGGATGCGGCCCATGCCCTGGCTGTCGGAGCCGAGCATCGAGATCGCGCCGATATCGTGCAGCACGTCCTCGGCGGCGATGGTCTGGGCGCGGATGCGGCTCTCGGCGAAGGCCACGTCCTCCGGCAGGGCCGGGTTGAGGTGGTGGCACACCATCGTCATGTCGAGGTGCTCGTCGAACGTGTTCACCGTGTAGGGGTTGGTGGGGTTCGTCGACGAGGGCAGGCAATGGGGCAGGCCGGCGACGCGGATGATGTCCGGCGCGTGCCCGCCCCCGGCCCCTTCCGTGTGATACATGTGGATCACGCGGCCGCCGATGGCGGCCAGCGTGTCCTCCACGAAGCCGGATTCGTTGAGCGTGTCGGTGTGGAGCTGGACCTGGAAGTCGTGCTCGTCGGCAAAGCCGAGGCAGGCATCGATGGCCGAGGGCATCGCTCCCCAATCCTCGTGGATCTTCAGGCCCAGCACGCCGGTCTCCAGCTGCTCCTTGAGGGCTGCCGGCCTGTGGGTGTTGCCGCGGCCGAGGAACCCGAAATTCACCGGCCACTGCTCGGCCGCCTGGAGCATCTTACCCGTGTTGAACGGGCCTCCGGAATCGATGCCGACGGTGATCGGCCCGAGCGACCCGCCCAGCAGGGTGGTGATGCCCGAGGCGATGGCGTGATCGGGCAGGCCGGCGGAATCGAAATGGACATGGACGTCGATGGCGCCCGGCGTCGCGATCAGCCCCTCGCAATCGCGCACCGTGGTGCCGGCGGAGACGATGAGCCGGGGATCGACCCCATCCATGATCGCCGGATTGCCGGCCTTGCCGATGCCGACGATCCTGCCGTGGCGGATGCCGAGATCGCCCTTCACGATGCCGAGCACCGGATCGATGACGAGGACGTTGCAGAGCAGGAAATCGAGGGCGCCCTCGGCCGAGGTGACGCCCGGCGCCATGCCGATGCCGTCGCGCAAGGTCTTGCCGCCGCCATGCAGGCATTCGTCGCCGTAGACGGCGTAATCCTTCTCCACGACGGCGACGAGGGAGGTGTCGGCGAGGCGCACGCCGTCCCCCGTGGTGGGGCCGTAGAGGGCGGCGTAGTCGCGGCGGGGGATCGTCACCATGATGGTCTCCTCATGCGCCCTTGAAGCCGCCGGCCCTGGCCCGCGCCAGGGCGGCGGCGCGGTCCGCCGGCGTATCGACCGTCCCCTGGGTCAGGTCGTTCAGACCGGTGAGCCGGCGCTCGCCGCCGAACCCGACCAGGGTCACGGTCTTGCGCTGGCCCGGCTCGAACCGCACCGCGGTGCCGGCCGGGATGTCGAGGCGCAGGCCCAGCGCCGCCTCGCGGTCGAAATCGAGGGCGCGGTTGACCTCGAAGAAGTGGTAATGCGACCCGATCTGCACCGGCCGGTCGCCGGTATTGACCACCTCGATGGTGGTGCGCGGACGGCCCGCGGCGAGCTCGATCTCCCCCTCGGCGGGCAGGATCGCGCCGGGCTCCAGCGTATCGGCCGGCGCCCCCTCGGCGGGCCGGATCGGCTCGTGCACGGTGACGAGCTTGGTCCCGTCGGGGAACACGCCCTCGACCTGCAGGATCGGCAGCATGGCGGCGATGCCGGGCATCACGTCCCCGGTGGTGAGGATGGTCGAGCCCCACCCGATCAGGTCGGCGACGCTGCGCCCGTCGCGGGCCCCCTCCAGGATCTCGTCGGAGATGATGGCGACGGCCTCCGGGTAATTGAGCTTGAGGCCGCGTGCCCGACGCTTTCGCGCCAGCTCCGCCGCCGTGAAGATGGTCAGCCGTTCGAGTTCGGTCGGTGTCAGCAGCATTGGTGGTCCCTACGGCCTCGTCCGTTCCCGGAACCGGGCCTCATCGTCCGCCGGTCTGTTTCAATTCGCGAACAGGCGCAGATCGGCGCGGGCGTGACGCATGGTGGCGATCTCGATGAGCGGTGTGAAGGCGACGAGCCTGATGTCCGCGGTGTCCGTTTCGTCCTCGCCCCACGTCTCGCCCCCCTCTTCGGCCCCTTGCCCAGCCTCTTGCTGGGCTTCTTGCCCGCCCCCTTGCACAGGCCGGGCCGCGATCTCCGCCAGCACCGGCATCAGGGCGGAAAGGATGCGCTGCGCCTCGATGGCGCCGACCCGCCCGAGCCTCACGGCGGCGGTGACGAGGGCCGCCGCGCATTGGTAGCCCGCGATCTCGGTGACGGTGGTCTCGTCGAGGCCGAGGGATCGCCACAGCGCGCCCTGCATCACCGCCAGATGCCCGAGGAGCGGGCCGTCGCGTACCGCCCTGCGCAGGTCTTCGGCACCCGGCGTCCCGATGCGGGTATGGGCGGCCAGCAGGGCGCCGCCGTTGCGGCGGCTGCCCGTGCGCATCGGCTCCGCCAGGCAGGCCGCCTCCACGGCGGCGTCGATGCGGGCGAGGCGGGCGAGATCCCCTTCTGCGCGATGGGCCAGGACCAGGGCGACCCGGTCGCTGCCGGCCCAGCGGTGGCGCAGGATGACCTCGACCGCATGGCCGAGCTCCGGCCCGCCGAGGCCGTCCGGGAGCGCCGCGAGCCCCTCGATCCCGTTGGAGAAGGCGAAGCTCCCGCTGGGGAAGGCCGAATCCGCCTGCTGGAGGGCGACGAGCCGCTGCAGCATCAGGCGGCCTCGTTGCGCCCGTCGACGCCGTGGGCCACGCGCCCGGACGCGGCGAGATCGCCGAGGCGCGCCAGATAATCCTCCGGCGGGCCTTCGAGGGCCACGAGCAGGTCGTCCCCATCGAAGCGCACGCGCCAATGCAGGTTGCCCGCGTGGTAGCCGAGTTCGAGGGCGGCGGCCTTGTCCCCGGGCGCCAGCCGCAGCCATCGCTCCGCACCGACCCGCACCACCAGGGCACGGTCCCTCTCGAGGACCAGGACGGCGCCGTCGAACAGGGTTTCCTCGCGGGGCAGGGCGATGGCGATGTCCTCGCCGCCCACGGTGGTCGCCCTGAGACGCCGGCGGGCGGTGTCGGCGCTGTCGATGGCCAGGATATCGACGGCATGGTGGTGATCGAGATGATGCAGGCGGTGTGCGATCTCGGGATCGAGCCGGCTGCCCACGATACGGTCGATGACGCGCATTCGGTCTCCACTCTCCCCGCGAGGTCCAGGAGAGGAAACTAACCGGGTTCGCATCGGCACGCCAATGCTTCCCCGCGCCCGGGCCCTCGAAGCCTCCCGACGCGAAGGGGAGCCCTTCGTGGCACGGGTGACGGCGGCGGTGCCCCAGACGTTCCTGGCGATGGTGGAGTCCGGCCTCAGCGATAGGCGCCGCTCGCCTCGTCGAACGCGTAGGTCCTCGCATCCCGGCCCGTCGCAGGCCGCAGCTTTCCATCCTCGCCGAGGACCGTACCGGTGAGGGTGACCCGGACGGGCGGCCATGCGAGGGGCCTGAACGACTCCTCCGGCAGGATCTCGAGGCGGCCCTCGCTCTTGCCCATCCGGCAGGGCTCCCCGCCATCGGTATCGCAGGCGGCGGTCTCGTCGGACCCGGCCGGAACCTCCCCCGCCACGCTCCAGCGCACGGGCACCCTGCTGAAATGCAGCAGGAGGAACGAGAAGCTGCGCGCGCCCGCCGCCCCATGGGATGTCAGGCGCAGGCCCATCACGAGGCGAACCCGGTTCACCGGCCTCGTCACCGCCCCGAAGGCCTCGTCCACCTCCGGAGCGTCGCCGTTGCGGTTGCCGGTGCCGATCCGCCCGATCTCGGTCTGCACGCCCTTGAGGCGCCAGCGCGCGTCCTCGAACGCGAAGGTCGCGGCCGCGACGGTCCGCCGGTCGGGCGCGTCCGCGTCCTCCCCCGGCGCCGGCATCGTCGCGAACCCCGTGAACCAGGTCCCGGCGGCGGCGGGGATCATCGCCCCGTGCCAGAACTCCACCGGTCGGCCGTCCTTCATCCGGCAGGTTCCGCTCTCCGAGCGCGCCGGACTCCCGCAGATCGCCGCCAGCACCGTCTCCCTGGGCGGCCCGACGAGGTCCGGATCGGCCGCCGCGGGAGAGCCCGCCAGAGCCAGCATCGCCACCACGCCCAGATGGGCCGAACGCCCGCACGATCCACCCAATCGCCTCATGCGGCAGGGCCATGCCACGGGCGCCGCCGGTCCGACACCAGGACAGGTGTACGATGACCGGGACCGGGAGGGGCCGGTCACCCGCAGACCCCGGCATTGGCCGCCTTCGCCGCCGCCGCCGAACGGGAGGTGACGTCGAGGGCCCGCAGGAGCGCCGAGACATGGACCCGGACCGTGAACGGGGAGATGTCCAGTTCCCGGGCGATCTCCTTGTTGGTGTGCCCCAGGGCGACGAGGCGCAGGACGGCCCTCTGGCGCTGCGTCAGGGCCGGCAGGGGGGAGCGCGGCGCGGACAGGCCCGCGGCGAGGCCTCCCCGGATCACGCGTTCGCCATCGCGGATCGCCGAGATCGCCTGGGCGATCTCCTTCGCGGGCAGGGATTTGCGGATGAACCCGTCGGCGCCCTCGGCCATGACCGCGCGGATCACGGCCTCGTCCTCGATCATCGAGACGACGATGATCGAGGCCCCCGGCAACGCCTCGCGCACCGCACCGACGGCGCGATGGGGATCGAGGCCGGGAAACAGGGGGTCGAGGAAGACGATCTCCGGCGGCAGCCCGGCGCGCGACAGCGCCAGAACCTGTTCCAGCGTGGCGGCCTCCTGCACGAGCGCATCCGGGTTGAGCCGTTCGGCGATGTGCACCATCCCCGCGCGGAACAGGGGGTGGTCATCGGCCACGATGATCGTCGCTTTCACCGTTCCACTCACTCCACTCCCGATCACGATGTCGGAATCAGCCCCCGTGCGAACGGACCGGCCGCCGAGGGCTGCGCCCGACCAAGGCGGGTCGGGACACGTCTCCAGGCCCTTGTTGTACCGCGCTTTTTTTCGCCGAACCGGCATCCGCTTCGGCCGAGAGCGCTCTAGTGCCAGGCAAGGGGCACCGGGGGTCAAGGCGCAAGCCATAGGTCATATGTACTAGTAGACCGATTTTCGGCGGGTGCCTAGAAGCTCGACCGATAAACGACCGCACATTTGCCAAGAAATTTTTAGAATAATTCTAATTCTTGCGATGAGCTCTTATTCAGAGAAAGACAAGACCCAGTCAAACGCAGACCATAGATTGATCCAGTCAAGATGAGGGACCGGACTCATGTCGAAGACTGAGCACCAGACGCAGGCTCAGGTGAAGGGCGCCGAGAGCAAGGCCGCCCCGTCCGGGCCGCGTCCGTCGAAGCCGGCCCTTCCCCCGAGCATCATCGCCCTCGCGGGCGGCGTCGTGGCGGCGGGCGCCGTCGCGGGGTTCCTGCTCCTGGGCGGCGGCGGGGAGACGGCCGGGACGGTGGAGCGACCGGCCCTGAACCTCGTCAAGACGAGCGCGATCGACAAGGCCGCCGAGACGCTGGTCCCCGAGGAGAAGGACAAGATCGTCGCGCAGGCCAAGGCCTGCACGGCGCCCCTGGGCAACATGCGCCTGTCGAAGATGACGGCGAATGCCGGCGGCGTGGTGCGCATCCGGTCGGGCAACTACCTCTCGCCGGCCTTCAACGTCGCCGAGGGGCCGATCAACATCGCGGTCCCGTTCCCCGCCCCCTACGAGGTCGGCAAGGGCGAGATCGTCGTCGAAGGGGCGGCCAAGGACGTCTTCTTCGAGCTGACGCCGGGCCTGAAGGTCGACACGACGGGGGGCGTCCAGCGGATTCCCGTCATCTGGAACACCCGCAAGCCCTGCGGAGGCTGACGCATGTCGAAATCCGCCATCATCCCGTTCGTCGTCTCCGGACTTCTCGTGGCGATCCTGACGCCGCTGCTGATGAGCACCGACTACGGGCCGGTGGCATGGTGGAACGCCGCCGGAAGCGAGCTGCGCTGGCAGGCCGCCATCGGCTCGGCCGCCGCCCTCTTCGCCGCCCTCGGCCTCGCGGTGACGGCCACGGCGGCGCGGCGGGCCGAGGCGGGTCTCGGGCAGCCGGCCGGGGGCCAGAGTCTCCCGCGCCTGCTTTTCGCCCCGCGCCGCATCGTCGAGGTGCGGTCCCCCGAAGAGGTGATCGCCACGCTGGAGGGCATGGTCGGCCTCGCTCCGGTGAAGCGCGAGGTCAACGCCCTCATCGCCCGGCTCGAACTGGAGCAGCGCCGCCGCGCGGAAGGCCTCCCGGTCTCGGCGATCAGCCAGCACATGATCTTCACCGGCCCTCCCGGCGTCGGCAAGACCGAGGTGGCGCGGGCGATCGGCGAGATCTTCCGGGCCCTCAACGTCCTGCGCAGGGGACACCTCGTGGAGGTCGACCGCGCCGGGCTGGTGGCGGGCTATGTCGGGCAGACCGCCGCCAAGACCCTGGAGAAGTGCCAGGAGGCCCTCGACGGGGTGCTCTTCATCGACGAGGCCTACACCCTCGCGGGCGGGTCCGGCGGCGGCGATTTCGGCAAGGAGGCGATCGACACCCTGCTGAAGTTCATGGAGGACAACCGCGACCGGATCATCGTCATCGTCGCCGGCTACACCAACGACATGCGCCGGTTCATCGACACCAATCCGGGCCTCGCCGGCCGCTTCACCAAG
>NZ_JAKSYE010000036.1 GCF_022829685.1 Methylobacterium sp. E-045 | reverse complement strand
GGCACCGGAGCTGTTCATGCCAGCCTTCTCCGCTTGGCCAGCTGCGCTCGCTCGACCAGCTCCGCCGGCCAAGCTTCCCGTGGCGGAGCGGCCAACCGTACACTAACTTTACCCTTGGACCACCTCGTGGGGGCCGATCAGTTTACATGTGACGATGCGATCGAATGCGAGACATTTTCCGCAAGCGACTTGACCAGTGCCTCCCCATACGCAACCTCGGCGAGAATCATGCACGAGAGCGATCATGGGACGGCGACGCGCATCTGACTCCGTACGGACACTGCTGCTGGTAGCCTCGCTGGGTCTGATTGCTCTCATCTTCGGGCAAGGCTTAGGTCCTTCCAGAACAAGCTCTCCACCGCCAACTCGGTACGTCTCGTTGCCCGCAGATCCGCCTCGGGTCGAACCTTTGGTAACGATATCAACGCCTTCGGCCCCGTTGCAGCATTCTGCCGTCGTCGTTGCGCCGCCGGAGACACTTTACGTGTCCGGCCACAAAGTTCCGCTCCGCGCTGAAGCCAATGGCAAAGCCGCCATCCTCGACCGTTTCGGCCCTGGCGAAGCCGTAACCGTCCTCGCAAGGTTGAATGAATGGGTTCAGGTCCGAAATGTACGGACACAGCGCGAAGGGTGGATTACCAAAAAGCGTCTGCGCGATGAGGCACCGGAACAGATCGAAAAGCCGGTAAAGCCGACCATCTCTCCAAGCGTTGCCCTCGGTACGGCCGCGATCGCGAAGCTACTCATCACCGCCTCGATCGACGCCTATCCCAGCAGTTGCGCTTGCCCCTACCAGTCGGATCGCGGTGGACGATCCTGCGGACGCCGCAGTGCCTACTCACGGCCCGGGGGCTTTGCCCCTTTATGTTATGCCAAGGACATCACGCCAGAGATGGTCGCGAGCTACCGCGCCAGCCGCTGATTCCGTACCACCGGCGACAACGTCGGATCGAGACGCCTTCATCATTCAACGTCGTTTCCGGGTCTTAAGTACCACCTTCGACCAAACCCGGGCGTCTGCGGCATAGGACCGTCGTTGGACTGCCCGTGCCCGTTTGCAGGCCTCGTAGTAGCTGGCATCCCCAGACGTGGCGAGCAGCTCGGATGCTCGTTCCGAGATCGTGGACCTTTCTGAGCACCGGCGCCCGGGCGGGCTCGCATGTACGACCACATGGGATGAGGCTCCGCGGTTAGGGCATCGTCACTGGGATGATGTGGTTTTGGGTACGACGGGTGGCTGATAGAGGCCTGCTCAAAATCCGTCGGAGCATAGACGCTGTGGACGCCCCAAATTCGGTTTGTGCATCAAGACGGCATCACATTTGCCGTCACAGCACATACTCGATCCTGATATTGACCTTGTCGCGGCCTGACCGGTCCAGCACGAGGCGAGAATATGGATAGTCACGCTGCCATATCAAATTGAAAGCTGCACCGGCGGATGCGACGCCTGACAGCTTGATGAACGTCTCAGCGGGCACGTTCAGCATCTGATTGTTTCTGAACGTTGAATCGGAAACCATCACGACGAAATCTTTCAGATTCTCTACCACGCGGCTTAGCTCTAACTTCCATTTCGGATCAGCGGCGAGCTGCTTCATCCGAAACATGTCAACCTCAAAGTCGTTCAGCCGCAGTGAGAGGGGCGTCTCGTAGGGGCCAACGCTGGAAACGACGACATTCGATTCTGTGAGAATGGCGGCCATGCTCGCGGCTGTGACAGCTGTGGCCGTGACCGTGATCGAGCGCACGCGATCGGGATGGAAAGCGATCTGGTACCGGTAGCCCGCCTTCTCTTCCGCAGACAGTTTGGAGGCCAGGACCGACGAGGGCGGCAGGCAAATGTCCCCGAGGTCGCACTCCTCTGCGCCTGGCAGCTTCAGGGCCTCATCGCGGGTCGTGGAGAGCTTCAAGAGGTTTGTGATCGCCGCATCGCGCGGAATCGCCTTGCGGAACTGGCATTGTCCCACGCTCTGCATCGAGCCGAGCTTCGCGCCCATGAGGAACGCTTCGATATCCGCACGGTCGCCGGCCATTTCCGCCCAATCGCCGGCGGGCTTGAACAGGATGTTGGCGGCCCGGTTCTGATGACCCGCATCCGATTGGGATCCGGGTTTGAGCGAAAGGACGTCGACCCCGTCACCCGCTTTCATGAGATAGCCGAACTTGTAGACGCCGCCGGTCAACACCTGGGCGAGATAGAGCGTATCGCTGATGCGCTTGAACGCCAGCAGCTCATTGTTCGCACGGTAGGTGAGACCGCCCGCGGCGGTCCTGTCCGGTTTCGTCAGGTCGAAGCTCAACGGCTTGTCGTTGATTCGGCAACTCGCGATCTCGCCGAATGGCAGCGCTACCCCGTCCTCGATGATGCTCATCTTCGATTGGTAGCAGCCAGCGAGCAGGGGCAGCATCAGGGCGAGGCCGCCAATCCGAAAACGGTTCATGATCCCGCCTCCGCTCAATCGAAGGCGCTGTACGAGCACCACTTGTAGGCGGTCTCGTCAGGCTTCCCGTTGACTGTCGAGACGACGACGAAATGTTTCTTGTCCGCGATCCTGAGGACCACCGTTTCGATCTGCCGCTTGCGCTCGCCCTCGATCTTACAGCGCGAGGTGAAGGTGTAGACCGAACCCTGGCTCTTCACGTTGCTGATGGCGCAATCCGCCGTCGATTGGTTCAGACGATCGCCCCAGTAGGTCATGATCTCGGCCCGCGAGCGCTGCGGGCAGGAGGTCGTTTCCAGTGCGTAAGCGCCGCGTTCCAAAGGCAGCAGGCTTTGTGACGCAGCTTGAGCGACGGGGATGAAGGCAAGCAGGGCGAAGAGCCCGAGAGGGCAGCGAACTTTCAGCATGATGGGATCTTTCGATGGGAAGGGCGAGAAAGGAGCGCCCGGTACGAACTCGGTCGTCCGGACGTGATCTCTGGACCAGGGCTACGGCGTGCCGCCGATGAAGCTCTGGCGAGCGGCTTGGCAGATCGATGCCGAGGTGAGCCCCTCGAGTGCCGCTCCCAGCAGGGTGCCGGCGGTTTGGGAGGCGTCGAAGACGACGGCCGCAATCCCAGCGGCAGCCGCCAGCGCCGCGATGTCCTGGCCATCACCCCGGCCCCGAGCAATGCAGGACAGGGTCGCGAGGGGGCCATCGAGGGCAGGCAGACGGTCGAACTCAGTGACACGCCAGACCTCGACGCCGTCGGCACGGGGCTCGGGGACGAGGACGCCGCCGAGTGCGGGAGCGTCCTGGCCGAGCGGCGTGATCCGAAGGGCATAGCTCCGCGAAAGGAACAGGGTCCGGGATTGGCTGAAGGCAACCTGGAAGCCGTTTGCGGCGGCGGCCACGACGAGCATCCGCGGATCCACCGACTGTGTCGTACCCTCTGGGAAAACCACGGCCAGCATGCCCTTGCCGAGCACGTCATCGACGTTGGAAGCGGTCACGGCAGCAACGACGCGCTTGGCCATGATCTTTTTCTCTTCGTCCCGGCAGGCGGCCTCAATAGATGAGCGGACAAGTCCGCCACCAGGCGGTACCGACCGAGATCCACTGCCAAGGTAGGGCGCGCACAGGTCCCTCGCGGATCGTAGACCCGCATCCGATGAACCACTCTCGGCGTAAGCCTTCGCAATCCCAGTGACGGCGATGGCCTTTGCCTCGTCTCGGAGAGGACGGGTCAACGCCAGCGTCTTCTCGCTCATCAGACGAACGATCTCGTCGCGACCGGCGTCCCGAGGATCGGCAACTGCCGCAAGATCCTCCTGCGATGGCTCGAACCAGCGATTCCGTTCGAGACCCTCGAGGGTGCGAGGCGCAGCTTGGAGGCCAACCGCAACCGTCTTCGCGCGAATCTCCAGGGCGCGATCGATGACGCCCTTCGCCTCGCTCGCACAGCCCTGCCGCAGCGGGCCGGTAAAGCCGAGATCGAAGCCGTCGAAGGATGTGAACCAGCGACCGAGGACGACGTCACATCGGGCCTGCACCGACAGGACGGGGCCGCGCGGGTTATCCGAGGCGGCGATGTCCGCGGAGATCGCGGTGGTAAGCGCCGGCTGCTGGCGTAGGAGCCAGGCATTCGCCTCCCTTTTGCAGGCGTTTCCCACGCCTTGCTTGAAGCGAAGCACCGCGGCGTCTCCGTTCGACCCGCCACCGAGCGGATCGTTCATCGCCATATCGCGGACGACGTCGGATTGCGGGAACCACGGACCGAGTAGCTCCCGGCATTGCGCCGCCCCGGTTCGTAGCGGTCCCTCTCCCAGAGGCTTGTCCCGATACAGCTGCGTGATCTCGCCGACGACCTGCGGCTGGGCCGCCGCCAGCCGGGCATCTAGAGCCTGGCCGTACTCGCGATAGAGATTCTGAGCCGTGATCATGGCGTCAGTCCCAACGAGTTGGGCGGGATAGGTCACGTCGAGGTTGCGCAGATGCGGCAGGCTCACACTCAGCCGCTCCACGAACTCACCCAGGAGCCGCCGGTAGGTCGTCGGAACCAGCTTCGTCCGGCAATAGGCCTCTAGATTATCCTGTAGAGGGGTTCGGATATCACCCTGCTTAGTCGGCATGATCCAGCGGCAATGCGTGGGAAACGGTCCCGCATCCTCCAGCGTCGAGATCGCCGCCTCCTTCTGGTCGAGCTGCCGCTTCAGCTGATCGAGAAGGCTATCGCCGTACTGGCGAAGCCGCTTCTGAACGGGCTCGATGTCGATATCGTACGTTCTCGGACGCTCGGACCGGACGCTTTGGGCAATCTGGTACCAGCGGTATTTCTTCGCGTTCTCCAGCGTGACAGGAGCCGTCATCGCCTCGAGCGCATAGGCCTCGACCCATTCAGGGTTGCTGGCCGGTGCGGCCCAGGCAGCAGGCGCGATTGCCAACGGCGAAGCCATGGAC
This sequence comes from Methylobacterium sp. E-045, assembly GCF_022829685.1. Lineage (GTDB taxonomy): Bacteria > Pseudomonadota > Alphaproteobacteria > Rhizobiales > Beijerinckiaceae > Methylobacterium. The sequence continues at coordinate 43,103 of NZ_JAKSYE010000036.1, read as the reverse complement.
GCGAGTAAGAGACGACGAAACGAGCGCCGGGCCATCCAAGGTGCCTTTTGAGAATGTGAAACCTGATCCGAAAGGTGCGCCCGCTCGAGCGACGGCAGGCGCACCTGTCCTTGTCTGACGGGAGGGGTCAGAGGCCGGTGAAGCGGTAATTCAGGCCGGCGCGGACGAGGCCGAAGCGGTTCGATTCACGAACCGTATAGATGTCGGTGGGCTCGGTGCTGCCGTTGCCGGTGTAGCGGGCGGTCACACTGGAACGGCCGAGGTCGCCGTACAGGCCCTCGATCTTGGCGCTGAGGCGATCGGTGATCGCATACTCGATGCCGCCGCCGGCGACGTAGCCGACCTGCATCGACGAGCGCGAGGCGGCATACGGAATCACGTTGATGCCGCCGGGGAAGAAGGGACCGGTGCCAGTGTCCGTGTAGGCCGTGCGCATGCTGACGTCGCCATAAGCGAGGCCGCCGGTGGCATAGACCATCAACCGCTCCGTCGGCAGGAAGCCGATCCGACCGCGCACCGTGCCGAGCGTCTCGATGCGCGTCCGCGACGTCAGGATGTCGGTGTCCGTGTGGCCGGGTGCCAAGTTCGTCAGCGCACCGGTTCCCGTGCGACCGCGTTCGATGCCGGCATACTGGAAGTCCGCCTCCGCCCCGAGGACGATGCCGCCAACCTGATAATTGTAGCCGATCTGCCCGCCGCCGACGAAGCCCGTCTGCTCACGCGACTTCTGGAGGCCGTCGAGGACGCCTGGGTTGAGCCCGACGAAGCCACGGCCTTCGGTGTATCGCGGCTGTTCCGAGCCGGAGAAGGCCGCACCGGCGTTCACGCCGGCGTAGAACCCGGTCCAGGTAAAGACCGGCAGGGTGACGACGGGCGGTGCATAGCGCGTCGACGGTAGATCCGCGGCCTGGGCGGCACCCGCGAACGATCCGGCCAGCAGCGATCCCAGCACGACAAGGTGTTTCACGAACTCACTCCACATGTGACGACAGTCGATGGCATCCGCCCGGGGGACCCCGTTCGGCATTTCATGTGCTGTGCCCGCCCTACTCACCTGCAGGCAGCCGACAGCGAAGTTCGGCCCCGCCCATTCGGACAGAAGGCCATGACAAGAATGATCAATGTTAAGCCGTAATACAGCTCGATATTTATTGATCGATGCTGTGACTGCGGCGTCTCCGCTTGATGGTGATACTCAGCGAATCGCCTGTACAATTTACTAATTAGCTCGGCCATATCCGAGGGATCAACGGACGATGCGTCCTTTCGAAGGGACGTTCCGTCCTTTTTGGTGCCGAGGAGCATCGCAGCATGCCGCCGGGGCTGAAATTGGTATGCAATCCCGCGACACGGTCCGGAACCGCCAACGATCAGCGGAGCAGATTTATTATCTTGCGAATCGCTCGATAAACAGCGATTCGTGAAACAGAATTTCCGATACTGTATAGACCACTGATTTATCTACGGTATCAGGCTTGATCATCGGACGGGCGCTGCCTACCTGCCAGAATGTTGCTGGCCCGGCCGGAGGCGAAATGCGCCTTGGGCAGGGCATGCAACACAATCGGAAACAGCGTTTCAGCGCGCCAGCGGCTCCATGCCGTTGGCCGGCTCCAGGATTCGTCGCGATGGCTCGAGCGATGCCGACTGCGCCTCCCTCGCTCTACACGGGCGGAGGGCGACGGAAATACCTCACGGCGCAGGAGCGAGAGCGCTTCGTCGCTGCTGCCGCCTCCAGTACCCCCGAGATCGAAACACTCTGCCTGATGCTGGTCTGGACGGGATGCCGGATCTCCGAGGCGTTGACCCTGACCATGGCCGACCTCGACGTCGAGGGCGGCACGGTATCGGTCCACTGTCTGAAGAAGCGCCGTCCCGGGATCGTGCGAGAGGTACCGGTGCCGCTCACTTTCCTGGCCCACGTCCGGCAGGTCCACGGCCACGGACGGCCGGAGGACCGGCTCTGGCCAATCGCGCGCTGCACCGCGTGGCGACAGGTGAAGGAGGCGATGATCGCCGCTCGCGTGGGAGCGACAGCAGCCTCGCCAAAAGGCCTGCGTCACGGCTTCGGCGTCCATGCCCTACGCTCGGGCGTGCCCCTCAATCTCCTTCAGCGTTGGCTCGGCCACGCCGATATCGCGACGACTGCAATCTATGCCGACGCGATGGGTCCCGAAGAGCGCGCGATCGCCGCCCGGATGTGGTCGCCCGCGCTCTGAGTGGATCGCACCGAGAACGAGAGGCGCCCCCCGCCCGCCCACACCACAGTCGACGCCCCGACTTGAGCGGCGCGAGGGCTGTTCGATGATCATCGACCACCGCTTCGATCACATCGCGGACGACGAGGCCCGCCGCCGGGCTTGGATCGATAGCCTTTCGTCATTCTTCGTCACCCACATCAATCCGGACGCGGTCGTGCCTGCGAGCGCGTTCCACAGATACCACCACATGAACCATCTGGTGTTCGGTGAGATCGAAGCGTCGCCGCAGACCATTGAGCGGACTCCGGCTCTGGTGGCGGCCCAGAACATCGATCACGTCGTGCTGCGCCTCTACACGTCCGGACGCACCAACATCTCGACCGGCGGTGACACGAGCGAGATCACCCAGGAATCTTTCGTCTTGTTCGACCTGTCACAGCCAATCTTATCCGAGACCAAGGGGATGACGGGCCTCAACCTCGCGGTCCCGCGCCGCCTGATCGAGGGCGGCGGCGATCTTTCGTCCTGGCACGGGCAGATCCTCCCATCCGCGCGCAGTCCGATCACGAAGCTGCTCGCCGACCTTTTTCGCAATGTCAGCGCCAGCCTGAGGACGGCGACGACCGCGCAGATGAACCACATCGTGCCGGCGACTACCGCGCTGTGCAACGCGCTGTTCCTGTCCGAAACCGACAGCGCCTACAACCGGCCAGCGGTCACCGGTATCGCCATCCGTCAGTTCATCGATGAGAACCTAACGAAGGTCGACGTCGGGATGCTGAGGGTCCGGTTCGGCATGTCGCGGAGCCCTCTCTATAAGCTGTTCGAGGCCGAAGGTGGTGTCTACGCCTACATCCGGGATCGGCGGCTCTCGCATGCTATGCAAATGTTCTTGCGTGCCCCAGGCAGCAGGCGACCGACGATCGCCCAACTCGCTTTCAGCGCCGGATTTGAGAACGAGCGGGTATTCAGCCGTGCCTTCAAGCGCAAGTACGGGGTGAACCCAAAAGATATCGATGGGACGGCGGCAGCGGCCTTGAGCCAGCAGCAAACCTCGCAGTTGCTGTCCTGGGTCAAAAATCTTTAGAGGTTGTTATAAACCACTCGCCAATCGAGCGGCTTGTTTGAGAATGAGGCAGACGAAGGCGAGGATTTAGAGATCGACGAGCGTGCTGTGGTAGCGCTCGTAGTCCTTGACGAGGCGGCGGAAGCGCGTTGCCCAGGCGAAGGAGCGCTCCACGACCCAGCGTCGCGGCAGCAGCACGAAACCGCGCTTGGCCCCCGGGAGTTTGACGACCTTCAGTTCGATCCCGCGTTCGCGGGCGGCCTGGGCTGGCGTTTCCCCGGTGTTGCCCTGGTCGACATAGGCCAGACCGACGTTGTCCCCGGTGGCGGCCTGCACCGCTTCTGCCAGATGCCCGACCGGGGCGCGATCGTCGGCTTCGGCAGGGGTGACGTGCAGGGTCAGGAGATGGCCCAGGGTGTCGACGGCCAGGTGGACCTTCTAACCCTTATTGCGCTTCGCCCCATCGTACCCGGCCCGCTCGCCGCTCTCGGGCGTCGAGCGCAGGGTTCGACTGTCGAGGATGGCCTCGCTCGGCTCGGGGTCACGCCCGGAGGCCAGGCGTAGGAGCGCATGCAGATCGTCGGCGAGTTGCTCGAAGCATTGGCACTGCAAAGCGTGCGGATTCGTCGGCCACCGCGACGTCGTCGGTGCCACGAACATGCACGTCAACGCCTATGGTGTGACCGTCACATTCCCCGCTCCAATGACGTATCGATAGCCCGGCCCCGTAAGGGAGCCGCACGGAGTAAACAACCGTGCGGCCGCGTTAGCACCGGAACGTCGTAGAAGCCCGGACACGGGCCCGGGCGGAGGGCGCAAGCCCGATGCCCCGTTGCCTGGGAGAGCACTTCCATAAGGCACACGAAAAGACACATTCAAGACCAAGGCCCCTCCGTTGCACATCCGAAGTGCCATAGCCTGACAACAAGATTTGGACGCCCTTTGCCAACCTCACAAAGCTTACGCCATCGACAGGCTTGGACATACGGCCGCACTTCACAACTGCGACAATCTGTCAATTTTTTTGGCGCAACGCAGAGTTCATCTACTAAGGAAATTGTACAAATCGGTGGCAATAAAATGGATCGCCATAAAAAGACCATCTCTTTTTACCGGGTATTTTGTAATGTTTTACTATTGACTACGGCAATGCGAAAAAGGAAACGAGTCACTCGTGCTGCATATTTATAAATGGCTTCATAAATGGATGATCTGCCCCCTACCGTCGCACAATCTGTGGCCGTTGCCGACAGGGTAGACGAGCTTCTTCCAGCGCCGCGCCTTGCTGCCTTCGGCCTTCAGCACGTCCTTGTTATGTACGCCAACGCCATTGCCGTACCGCTGATCGTTGGCGGGGCACTCAAATTGCCAAAGGATCAGATCGCCTTGCTGGTCAACGCTGATCTATTTGCATGCGGCATCGCGACGTTGATCCAGACTATTGGAATCGGGCCATTCGGTATCCGATTGCCTGTCATCATGGGCGTCACCGCGGTCGCGATCCAGCCGCTCCTAGCGATCGCCGCGATGCCTGGAGTGGGACTGGATGGGATCTATGGCGCGGTGATTGTCGCCGGCCTGTTCGGGCTGGCCATCGTGCCCTTTATCGGCCGTCTGATGCCCTTCTTCCCGCCCGTCGTAACGGGAACGATTCTAACGATGATCGGCATTGCGCTCACGCGCGTAGCCGTTGGGTGGGCGGGCGGCGGCGCGGGCACGCCCGAGTTTGGTGCGACCGGTCATATCCTCGTCGCTGGCCTCGTGCTCAGCGTCATCCTCTTACTCGCCCGGTTTGCTCGCGGCTTCGTCGCCAATGTCGCTGTGCTGATTGGCATTCTCGTCGGCTATGCCGTGACCGCGGCGATGGGTTGGACAAATCTCGACGGGCTGGGTGCCGAACCGTGGCTACGCGTCGTCTTGCCCTTCGCATTCGGCCTTCCGACCTTTCACCTTGTGCCCTCCCTGATCCTCTGCCTCGTGATGACGATCGTCTTCATAGAGGCAACCGGCATGTTCCTGGCCCTCTCGGTCATGACGGGCCGCCCCGTTGGCACACGCGATATCGCCCGTGGCCTGCGTGCGGACGCGCTTGGCACGCTGATCGGCGGCGTGTTCAACACCTTCCCCTACCTGTCCTATTCGCAGAATGTCGGATTAGTTGGTCTCACGGGCGTCCACAGTCGCTGGGTCTGCGCGGCGGCCGGGGGAATCATGCTGCTGCTCGGCCTCGTGCCCAAGGTGGCCTTCGTCGCGGCCTCGATCCCCCAACCCGTCCTGGGTGGCGCTGCGCTTGTCATGTTCGGGATGGTTGCCGCGACCGGCATTCGCATCCTGGGGCAGGTCGACTTCGGCCGGCCAGGCAGCCGAGATGCGCTTATCATCGCGGTCTCACTCGGGATTGGATTGATCCCCATCGTGCAGCCGCAGTTCTTCAAGCTGGTGCCCGAGGCGTGGAACCCTATCGTCAAGGACCCGATCCTGCTGACCGCACTCGCGGCCCTAGCTCTCAATGCCTTATTCAACGGCGCGGGTAAGCACGCTATCGCTGATCAGGCCGGGACGGACAATTTGGGCAGCGGGATTGGTTCGCGACCTTCCGATATCGCCGCAGCGAGCAGATCGAGTCGATCCTGACCCCAGAACGGCTCTTCGAGGTAGAAGTAAAACGGCGCCCCGAAGGCCTGCCGGGAAATCGCTTCGTGTGTCAGGGCTTGCTCTCGCGCGAGCAAGCCAGGCGCAGATGCACCTTCCAGAAGACGTAAACCATCGAGCCCGGACGCATTGGCGAGCCGTACGATAGTATCCGGATCGGCAATATCGAGTTCGTCTGCCCAGACCGCCGACAGACCTGCATGGATGTAATTGGCGACGTCGGCGCCTTCGTCTAGTGCAACAAGCAGCACGCGGTGCGCAAGCGAGGGGTCGGCAGGGTAGAATTTCGGGTGATAGACCAGCGGGATGTTGCGGATCTTTCGCCAGCGCTGCATTTCGACAAGCCGGTAGGCTTGGCGTTGCAAAGGCCGCTCTTTGACCGGCTTGCCGCCGCCAGCCGCGAAAACTTCCAGCAGGTTGACTGGTCTATAGTCAATCTCGGCGGTGTGGCGCTCGGTAAGCGCCTGGAAAGCCCGACTGCCAACGTAGGACCACAACGAAATGAAGCTGAAATAATAGGTGATCACGGGCCGTGGTGCAGGCTCTGACATAAGTTTTCTCCTCTTTCAGTCTGCGATCGGCGAGCATCACCGATACCACTTCGCTCCTAGCTCGCGCCACCATAGTGGTGCCGATTCACGCCGCCTTCGGTCCCAAGGATGAGCGGCATTCCCCTGGCAATCTTGAAGGTGACCGCCGACCGGACGCAGTTCGGCGTGGGGCCGCTCCCCAAAGCGATCCTGGTGGTGAAAATCTGACGTTTGGTACCCGTTGCCGGGGCTGCTTTCGACCGCTCTCGGACTCTGGGAAGGTCTTCTTCCCGGCAGCCTGGTGGACGAAGACCTACGACCGGGACGGGTGGTTTGGCGACGATCCGCTTTTGGAGGAGATAGCTTGTGAAGATAACGTTCAGCGAAGGGCGGCGTCCTTGCCGCAGCGGCTGACGATCTCCACAGGTGTGGATGGTTCGATTGGGCGAGAGGGTGAGGATCCATGTCATGGCGCTACGTGCGGGCGGTCATTGGCCAAGACGTTGAGCTGGCGATTTGCCCTGTTGGCTGTAGCGAAGCCCTCGTCCCACATTTCCATGAAGAAGCGCAAATCAGTTTCGTTCTGACAGGTTGGCGTCAGTTCCTTGTCAATGGTTGCTACATCGATGTGCCGGCACGAAGCTCTTGCGTCCTGCCTGCTGGCGTGCCGCACCAAGCGATCGATTGCGCGCCGAACACCGTGTGCCTCAATCTCTACGTCCCTGCCGAGCATTCCTTAGCTCTGATGAGTATGACGAGGCCGCTGGGGGAACTCTTCCCGGATATGCCTTCGTTCGCCGAGGACGCGACAATCGCTTGCGTCGCGGTTCGGTCCGGCTTGACCCGAGAGGGTTTCACGCGCCGCTTCTCCCGCTGTCACGGTATGCCACCTCATGCGTACAGGCGCATGCTTCGGCTTAACTGTGCTCGTCAGATGCTGCGGACAGGTACGCCCCCCGCAGAGGTGGCTGCGGCGACAAATTTTGCCGACCAGAGCCATCTCGGCCGCTGGTTCAGGCGTGCCTTCGGCACCACACCCTCCCGCTACCAGCTTGGCTGAGAGCAGTCACAAACGTTCCAGACATCTCGCCTCGCAGTCATCACAGCTCACGCTGGAGGTGCACGATGGATTGGATGACGGCGATATTTCTGATGTCAGCTGGAGCGGCTGGCGGTGTGATCAACGCGGTAGCCGGCGGGGCAACGCTCATCACGTTTCCGGCCATGCTCCAGGTCGGTTTGCCTCCCGTAATCGCCAATGCCTCGAATGCCGTGGCCATCATGCCAGGTCATCTCATCGCCTTCCTTGCGGATCCTGGCCGATGGCCACCGATTGACCGCCGCCTCGGCTGGCTGACTGCTGCATCCCTCCTCGGGGGCGCGTCGGGTGCGCTTCTCCTGCTCTGGCTTCCCGAAGCCCTGTTCACGGGCCCAGTGCCGGTGCTCATCGCGTTCGCCACAGTCCTGTTTGCGTTTGCACCAACGATCCAGGCCCACCGAGCGAAACGCGGCCCTAGGCCCAAGGACGCGCTGACCGGCCCTGCGATGATCAGCTTGGCATCCATCTACGGCGGCTTCTTCGGTGCGGGGCTCGGTGTCATCCTGACGGCACTCCTGTCAATCAGTGGCAGTCGAGACATTCGCACGGTCAAGGTACTCAAGAACCTGCTCGCGACCACCGTTAGTGTCGCAGCAACAACGATCTTTATCGTTCAAGGCGCCGTAAGTTGGCCAGAAACGCTCGTCATGCTGGCAGGGGCGTTGTTTGGCGGATTTCTCGGCGGATATCTCGTAAAGGTTCTGCCGACTGAGTGGGTTCGCTGGACAGTAATTCTTGCGGGAATTGTGATGTCTGTGACCTATGGAATTCGTTATTGGCTATAGAATATTTATGAGGATACAGATGGAATTTAGAATTCCTGATGCAGTTCTGCGCACCCTTCAACATGAGATATGCCATCGCACGTACACCGTTCCATGGCGTCCGGACGGAGAACGCCCACTTCCGGCGAGCACAAAGGTGGGCTTAACGAACAAGTTTGGTCGGAGGCGGAACGCCCGCTTCCGGCCGAAAGGCTAAGGTCTGGTTGGCACCCATCTCGGACGCTCAAGGCGGGGATCATCCCTCAGATTTTGACCACGAGCGAACCGGCAAGCGACAACGCTTCCCTCGCCTTGGCCTAATCTCCCGCGCCATCTCGGTGCGCGACGCAGTATGGGCCCGGCCGCACTCCTGAGCACGGCAGTCTCGATCCGGTGCGGGGATAAAGCGCCTTCAAGAACAGCGTAACCCGCCAAATGCGAATTCGTTCGGCACTCCGCTAGATTGACATCCGCGAGGAGCATTGCCCGCCATCGAATGCGGCGAATATAAATCCTGATCTTGCCGACTCTGGTAAAACGATCATCTCTCACCGAGAAAAAATAGAGAATTCAACCGAACGGATCATGCTGGTACTGACAGTCCCATTATCCAATACACAGCCGTCGTGGTGTGGCGGGACAGGTCGGCTGTCCTAGCCTTCGGCGTGTACGACGGGAGCGGCGGGATGGTATCAGGGTCTGTTCGAGGCATCGCAGGTGTGATGCTTGCGCTCGCACTCACGGTGGGCCCGGCATGCGCCGAGCCCGAGCGGAACGGCGGGACCTTGACGGCGATCGTGCAGCCGGAGCCGGTGATCCTGACCGCGGCAGTCAGTTCCGCCGCCCCGACCGGCGTGGTGAGTGGGACGATCTTCGACGGGCTCGTGGATTACGACCGCGATCTCAAGCCGATTCCCGCTCTCGCCACCGCCTGGGAGACAGCACCCGACGGGCTCAGCCTGACCCTGCACCTGCGCTCCGGCGTGACTTGGCATGACGGCAAGCCCTTCACGGCGGCGGACGTCAAGTGGACCCTGGAGAACGTCTGGACAAAGATCCATCCGCGCAACCAGATCACCTTCGGCAAGGTGACGACCGTCGAGACACCGGATCCGCTCACGGTGATCCTGCGCCTCAGCCAGCCCTCGCCGGCGATCTTGTCGTCCCTCAACAGCAACGGCGCGCAGGTGCTTCCCAAACACCTGTATGAGGGCACGGACGTGCTCTCGAACCCTTACAACAACAAGCCAGTCGGCACGGGCCCCTTCGTCTTCAAGGAATGGAACCGCGGCAACCACATCGTCCTGGAGCGCAACCCGAGCTACTGGGATCAGGGCAAGCCGTATCTGGACAAGGTCGTCTTCCGTGTCCTGCCGGATGCCGCCGCCCGCGCTGCGGCGCTGGAGAAGGGCGAGGCGCAATACGCACCCTTGAGCCCTGTGCCCCTGCGAGACGCCGCCCGCCTCGGCGCGCTGCCGAACCTCCGCGTCGCGACCACCGGCTACGAATGGCTTTCGCCGTGGCTGTTTGCTGATTTCAACGTCGAGCGCGGCCCCCTCAAGGACGTGCGGGTGCGCCGCGCCCTGGCCCTGGCGATCGATCGTGCAGCTCTGGCCAAGGTCGTCTGGTTCGGCTTCGGCCAGCCGGCGACAAGCCCGGTGCCTTCGACGCTCACGGATTTCCACGCCAAGGACGTTCCGGCCCATCCGTTCGACCCAAAACGGGCCGAGGCGCTCCTCGACGAGGCCGGGTTTAAGCGCGATGCGAACGCGACGCGCTTCAGTCTCGACATCGACTACATTCCCTATGGCGACGATTTCAAACGAACGGCCGAATTCTTGAAAGCCTCCCTGCGCCGCGTCGGCGTCGAAGCGAATATCCGGAGCCAGGACACGCCGAGCTATACGCGCCGCATCTACGGGGATCGCGATTTCGCCATCGCGATCACCTGGTTCGCCGCCTTCTCGGATCCGCAGGTCGGCGTCACCCGGGCCTATTGGTCGGCTTCGATCGGCAAGAACATTCCATGGACGAACGGCTCGGGTTACCGCAACCCGGAGGTCGACGGGCTGATCGCAGCGGTCCAGGGCGAGGCGGAGGCGGGCAAGCGCCGCGACCTGTTCCGGCGCTTCCAGCAGATCGTGCTGGAGGACCTACCGACCCTGCCACTGCTGGAACTTAAGTTCTTCACCGTCGAGGCGTCCAACCTGCGCCACGACGCCCGGGGCGATCAGGTCTACGGCACCCTGCGCGACTTCCGCTTCGACGGGCCGGTACCGGGGCAATCGCGCGCCAATGCCAATTGAGCGGGCGATGAGCGGGTCGACGGCGAAACTGGGCACCCTCGGCCGGCGCCTCTTCCAGATGGCGTCGGTGGTGGTCGGCATCGCCGTCATCAACTTCTGCCTGCTGCATCTGGCGCCCGGCGACGCCGTCCAGGTCCTGGCCGGGGAAGCCGGCTCGGCCACGCCCGAATACATCGCCGCGCTCCGCGCGCAGTTCGGCCTCGATCAGCCGATGGCCGTACAATTCGCCAGATACCTCGCCAACGTGGTCACCCTCGATCTCGGTTTCTCCTTCCGACAGGGCCTGCCCGTCGCGACCCTGATCCTCCAGCGGGTCGGGCCGACGCTGCTCCTGATGGGCACCAGCATCGGATTTGCCGTTCTCGTTGGCGGAGCGTTGGGCTTTGCCGCCGCGCGCCACGCGGGCCGCCCCCTCGACACTGCGATCTCGATCCTTGCGCTCCTATTCTACGCCACGCCGGTGTTCTGGATCGGGGTGATGCTGATCGTGGTGTTCTCGGTCTGGCTCGACTGGCTGCCGGTGGGCGGCATGGCGCAGGTGGAGGCCGGCCTTACCGGGCTTGGCTACGCGGCCGACGTTGCACGGCATCTCCTGCTCCCGGCCCTCACGCTCGGCCTGTACTACCTCGCGGTCTACACCCGCCTGACCCGCGCCGCGATGCTGGAGGCCTACAGGCAGGATTACGTGCGCACGGCGGTGGCCAAGGGCGTGCGGCCGCACCGGATCGCCCGCCGCCACGTTCTGCGCAACGCGCTCCTGCCGGTGGTGACACAGCTTGGGCTACAGCTCGGTTCGATCCTGGGCGGCGCCGTTCTGGTGGAGACGGTCTTCGCCTGGCCGGGCCTCGGGCGCCTGGCCTTCGAGGCCCTGTTCCAGCGTGATCTCAACCTACTGCTCGGCATCCTGCTCTGCAGCTCGGTGGTGGTCGTCCTCGCCAACCTAGCGGTCGACCTGCTCTACGGGGTGCTCGACCCGCGCACCACCCGGTCCTAAGCCGATGGCGTCTGCCCTTCCCCTGGCCGCGTCGCGGCGGAATCCGGCCGGGCTACTCGCCCGCCTGGTGCAACGCCCGTCGGCGCTTGTCGGCCTCATTCTTCTCGGCCTCGTTGCTGGGTCGGGCCTCGCCGCGCCGGTCCTCTATCCGGGCGATCCGCTCGACATGGTGGGCGCTCCCCTGCAATGGCCCGGCGCCGATCCGGACTTTCCCCTAGGAACCGACATGCTCGGCCGCGATCTCGCCGCCGGCATCGCTCACGGGGCCCGGATCTCGCTCCTGATCGGCGCCGTCGCCACCCTCGTGGCCCTCGTCATCGGCGTCGGGATCGGTGCGGTGGCAGGGTATTACGGGGGGCGCATTGAAGCTGCCCTGATGCGGCTCACCGAGCTGTTCCAGACCATCCCGCCCTTCCTGTTCACTCTCGCCATCGTGGCGGTGCTGCAGCCCTCCATTTCGACCATCGTGCTGGCGATCGGGCTCACCGGCTGGCCGGCGCTCGCCCGTCTGGTGCGCGCGGAGGTCTTGCGCCTGCGGGATGGCGAGCTCGTCCAGTCCTCCATCGTCATCGGCGCCTCGGATGCGCGCATCATCGGGCTCCACATCCTGCCCAACGTGCTGGCACCGGTGATCGTCTCCGCCTCGATCCTTGTGGCGAACGCGATCCTGGCTGAGTCGAGCCTCGCCTTCCTCGGTCTCGGCGATCCCAACGTCGTCAGCTGGGGCGGCATGGTCGGGGCCGGCCGCGAGGTGATCCGCACCGACTGGTTCGTGGCCGCCGTGCCTGGCCTCGCCATCGTGGCCGCCGTCCTCGGCCTCAATCTCCTGGGCGACGGCCTCAACGATGCCCTCGACCTGAAGCGGGCGGCCCGGTGAGCGCGCACAACGAACGGCCGGTTCTGGAGGTGAAGGACCTGTCCGTCGCCTTCCACGACCGGGGCGGCGAACTCGTCGCCGTGCGGGGCGTCAGTTTCGCTGTTGCGCCGGGCGAGATCCTGGCGCTCGTCGGCGAATCCGGCTGCGGCAAGTCGCTCACCGCCTACGCCCTGCTCGGCCTGCTTCCCGGCAACGCCCGCGCCAGGGGCCGCGTCCGTCTCGAAGGACGCGACATCCTCGGCCTGGAAGGCGAGGCGATGCGGCGCCTGCGGGGCGCCCGCATCGCCATGATCTTCCAGGAGCCGATGACGGCCCTCAATCCGGTTCTGACCGTGGGTGCGCAGATCGTCGAGGCGATCCGCGAGCATGAGGCCGTGAGCCGCGCCGAGGCTCGTGCCCGGGCACTCGCCCTGCTCGCGCGTGTCCGCATCCCCGATCCAGAGCACCGGTTCGGCGAGTATCCTCATCGCTTGTCGGGCGGCATGCGCCAGCGCGTGATGATCGCCATGGCGCTGGCTTGCACGCCGGCTGTTCTCATTGCCGATGAGCCGACCACGGCCCTCGACGTCACGGTGCAGGCGGAGATCCTTGACCTGCTCGACGACCTACGCTGCGAGACCGGGATGGCGGTGGTGCTGATCACCCACGATCTCGGCCTCGTTGCCGAACATGCCGACCGGGTCTCGGTGATGTATGCCGGCCGCGTGGTCGAGACACGCTCCGCCGAGACTTTGATCGCGGCGCCGCTCCACCCCTACACGCGCGGCCTTCTCGCGGCGCGTCCGCGCCTTGGGACAAGTCCGAGGCCACGCCTCGCCGAGATTCCCGGCCAGGTCCCGCCGCTGGGCGCCATGCCGCCCGGCTGCGCCTTCGCGCCCCGTTGTACGTCCGTAGATGCGCTCTGCCGCGAGACTCTGCCGTCCCTGGACGCGGCCGGGTCAGCCACCGAGCAGGTCGCCTGCCTCCGTTGGAAGAAAATCCGTGCTTCAGAGCAATTCACTGCATCGCTTGGCGCCTGAGGTTGACGGCCCCCCGTTGCTGGTCGTCGACGACCTCGCGATTCATTATCGGACCGGCCGCGGTACGGTACGGGCGGTGGATGGCGTTTCGTTCGAGATCTACTCTGGCGAGACCCTCGGCCTCGTCGGCGAATCGGGTTGTGGCAAATCCACCCTTGGCCGTGCCATCCTCCGCCTCGTGGACCCGACCCGAGGAGCGATCCGCCTCGGCGGGCGCGACCTCGTCGGATTGTCCGCCCGCAACTTGAGGAGGGAGCGAGCCCGCCTCCAGATGGTGTTCCAGGACAGCGGAGCGGCGCTGGACCCGCGCTGGACTGTCGGCAGGCTGATCGAGGAGCCGCTGCGCATCCACGGGCGCGGCTCGGCCGCCGAGCGTCGGGCGCGGGTGGCGCGGCTGCTGGCAGATGTCGGCCTGCCCGCCGATGCCGCCGGGCGCTATCCGCATGCCTTCTCGGGCGGTCAGCGCCAGCGCATCGGCATCGCGCGCGCTCTGGCATTGGAACCCGACCTTGTCGTCTGCGACGAGCCGGTCTCGGCCCTCGACGTTTCGGTCCAGGCGCAGATCCTGAACCTGCTGCACGATTGCCAGGTGGAGCGCGGTGTCGCTCTCCTGTTCATCAGCCACGACCTCTCCGTGGTCGAGTACGTCTCCGATCGGGTCGCCGTGATGTATCTCGGCCGGATCGTCGAGATCGCGTCCCGCGAGGCGCTGTGGCGCGCGCCGACCCATCCCTACACCCGCAGGCTCCTCGCGGCTGTACCGTCACAGGAGCGCAGGCGGCACAGGATCGAGAGGGGTTCCGGGCAACCCGACGAATTGCCGAGTCACTACGCCCCTTCGGCGGGCTGCAACTTCCATCCCCGCTGCCCGATCGCGGTCGAACGCTGCCGCTCCGAGCCGCCAGCACTCCGCCCAACCGCAGAAGCAAGGCATCAGGTGGCCTGCCATCTCGCCTGAGCTGAGCGACAGAAGCGGCACATGTCTGGTCGTTCATGCCCGCGCCGTCGCGGTTGCAAACCGAACGGGTGCGGCTCTAACAGGCGCGGGGCGCCATCATTGCGGATCGTCCGTCATGGATCAGCCCAGACGCCACGTCACCTGCCCGATCACGAGCCGCGCCGCGATTGTCTCCGCCCCGGCCCAAAGGACAGCCTCGCTCCTTCGGCGGACGAGGTGCACGGCCTCTCCGACGTCGTGGGTGCTCGGTCCAAGGTAAGCTTAGTGGAGGTTGAATTCGCCCGAAATCGTCTTCAACTCGGCCGGTTTGATCAGACGACTGTGCATCACCCTGACCGAATGGAGCGGTCCATCCAGCGTTTCCTGCCAGAAAGCCAGGAAGCGTTTGAGTTCAGGAAACAGCGGGAAGATGTCGTGCTGCTGCCAGACGAAGACCTGCAGCAGATGGGGGTGATCGGGAAGATGGTACAGCACCTCGGCGGTAGTGAGGCTGTACCCTTCGAGCTGACGGCGAAACTCCTGCGAAACAGCCATAAACCCACCTCATTGAAGGACGTGGCAGAAAAACGCCTTTGCGACCGGTAGTCTGTCTTCTCTAAGGGGCGTTGCCTTCCTCATTCGCGAAGAAGGCGCCCCCGATAGGATGCTGGCCGAGTCAATCGGCCATCCGTTTGCCGAGGCGGCGAGAGACCGCATAGCCGGCCCCTCGCCGGAGACGATCAGAAGTCCGGGCCGCCCGGGGCGGGCGGCGCCGACTTCTCTCTCGGCCGTTCGGCGACGAGCGCTTCGGTCGTTACCAGGAGGCCGGCCACGGACGCCGCGTCCTGCAGCGCCGTGCGCACGACCTTGACCGGATCGACGATGCCGGCCTCGATGAGGTCACCGTAGGTCTCGGTCTGTGCATCGAAGCCGAAGGTGTCGGACGGGTTTTCGAGGATCTTGGCGACGATGATCGAGCCCTCGACGCCGGCATTGGCGACGATCTGACGGATCGGAGCCTCGAGCGCCTTGAGAATGATCTTGATGCCGGCCTGGACATCCGCGTTTTCGCTCTTCAGTGCGGAGACGGCTTTCTGGGCCCTCAACAAGGCAACCCCGCCGCCGGGAACGATGCCCTCTTCCACCGCGGCGCGGGTGGCGTTGAGCGCGTCGTCGACGCGGTCCTTCTTCTCCTTGACCTCGACCTCGGTGGCACCGCCAACGCGGATGACCGCGACGCCGCCGGCGAGCTTGGCCAGGCGCTCCTGGAGCTTCTCGCGGTCGTAGTCGGAGGTGGTGTCCTCGATCTGCGCCTTGATCTGGCCGACACGGGCCTCGATCAGCGCCTTGTCGCCCGAACCGTCGACGATCGTCGTGCTCTCCTTGTCGATACGGATGCGCTTGGCCTGCCCGAGCAGGGCGAGCGTCACGTTCTCGAGCTTGATGCCGAGATCCTCGGACACAACCTGGCCGTTGGTCAGGATCGCGATGTCCTCGAGGATCGCCTTGCGGCGGTCTCCGAAGCCCGGCGCCTTCACGGCCGCGATCTTGAGGCCGCCGCGGAGCTTGTTGACGACGAGGGTGGCGAGCGCCTCGCCCTCGACATCCTCGGCGATGATCAGCAGGGGCCGGCTCGATTGAACGACCGCCTCGAGCACCGGTAGCAGTGCCTGGAGCGAGGACAGCTTCTTCTCGTGGATGAGGATGTAGGGATCCTCGAGTTCGGCGATCAGCTTCTCGGTGTTGGTCACGAAGTACGGGGAGAGATAGCCGCGGTCGAATTGCAATCCCTCGACGACGTCGAGCTCGGTCTCCGCGGTCTTGGCCTCCTCGACGGTGATCACCCCCTCGTTGCCGACCTTCTCCACGGCCTGCGCGATCAGCCGGCCGATCTCGGCATCGCCATTGGCCGAGATCGTGCCGACCTGGGCGATGGCGTCGGACGTCGTGACCTTGCGGGCGCGGGCCGTGATGTCCTTGACGGCGGCGGCCGTGGCGAGGTCAATGCCGCGCTTCAGGTCGAGCGGGTTGAAGTTCGCCGCGACAGCCTTGGCGCCCTCGCGGACGATGGCCTGGGCGAGCACCGTGGCGGTCGTCGTGCCGTCGCCCGCGAGATCGTTGGTCTTCGAGGCGACCTCCCGCAGGAGCTGGGCACCGAGATTCTCGAAGCGGTCCTCGAGCTCGATCTCCTTGGCGACGGTGACGCCGTCCTTGGTGATGCGCGGCGCGCCGAAGCTCTTCTCGATCACGACGTTGCGGCCCTTCGGCCCCAATGTGACCTTCACCGCGTCCGCCAGGATATCGACGCCGCGCAGCAGGCGCTCGCGTGCATCGCCTGCGAATTTCACGTCCTTGGCAGCCATTCCAGTACTCCCGTTGTCGATGCGTTCGAAACTTGCTCAGGCGCCGATCACGCCGAGGATGTCGGATTCCTTGAGGATCAGCAGATCCTGGCCGTCGACCTTGATCTCGGTGCCGGACCACTTGCCGAACAGCACCCGGTCGCCCGCTTTCACGTCGAGGGCATTGATACGGCCGGCCTCGTCGCGGGCGCCGGGGCCGACGGCGACGACCTCGCCCTCCTGCGGCTTCTCCTTGGCGGTGTCCGGGATGATGATGCCGCCCTTAGTTTTCTCCTCACCTTCGAGGCGGCGCAGCAGCACGCGATCGTGCAGGGGTCGAAAGGCCATCGGACTTGAAGCTCCGTCTGAAAGGTCGTGGACTGTTCGACGGTCGCAATGGGCGACGGCCGAGCCCTCAGAGAGTGCAGAGTGCCGTTCCTCCAGTCAATGAAATTGTTCTTTTTACAGAACGACACTGTGAGGATGTGAACTATGGCGAACTCTGATCTTCTGGGAAGAATGTGCCAGAGGCCCAGGTGGCTCTGTCTGCGTTGCGGTCTCCGCCCCTGTGTTGTGCGATCCGAATGCCGGGCGAATTCTTAGTCGCGATGATGCTTGGATGAAGTTTTGGCGAGCAAAGCACACGTGCGGGCGGGCGGGCTTGATGTACCGCCACGATCGTGACCGCCACTTTACCGGCAGTCCCTGGTTGGAACGAAATCCTGCTGCAAGGCCAGTTCAAGTGAAGGTGTTTCTACATCCAAACGTTCTTTAAAAAGAACATTTTGATTGACGAATACGGCTGCATCGCCACACTCGTCCGGCAAGGTGCATCGCCGTCTTCTCCTCCAGGACGCCGGGGTTTCGGTGCCGAGCAAAGCCAAGACTTCGAAGGTCAAGGCTTCGGGCACCATGGCTGAATCACATCACGGGCTCCCATGACAGTCGATCCTCCACCTTTTTCCCGCCGGCACCTGCTGGCCCTCGGCGCGGCCGCTTTCGGGACCGCCGCACTCGCTGGCCGGGCCTGGGCGCAGCAGGGCGCAAAGCCTGACGTGGTACGCATCGGCTACCTCACGGCGCCGCGGGCCTGGGTGATCGGCAAGCACGACGGCGCCTTCGACGCCGCCCTCGGGACCCGTGTCGAGTGGGTACAATTTCCGGCCGGCGGGCCGGCACTTCAACTGCTGGCGGCCGGCCAAATCGACTTCGCCATCTTCGGCAGCACGCCGATCGTGGCGGGCATCTCCCGCAATCTGCCTATCCAGATCCTGGGATCGCCAGAGATCGTGGCGACGAGCGAGCGCCTCGTGGTCCGGCCAGAGATCACGGAGCCGAAGCAGCTGGAAGGCAAGCGCATCGCCGTGGCGCCGTCCTCCACCATGGCCTTCGCACTCGAAGCCGTCATCAAGGTCAACAACCTCGATCCAGCGAAGATCAGACGTCTGCCGCTCAACCAGCCCGAGACGATCGCGGCCTGGAGGCGGGGCGACATCGATGGCACCTATATCAACGGTCCCTTCTGGGCCGAGCTGATCGGCTCGGGCGCCCGGCAACTGGTGGTGTCCAAGGATCTTCAGCCCCACGGCTTCTTCTTCTGGAACTCGGCGATCGTGCGCACGGAGTTCGCGCAACGCTACCCCGATACCGTGGTGACCTGGCTGCGGACGGTGCAGGCCCAGGTCGACCGCTACAAGGCAGATCCCGAGGGCGTGTCGCGGATCCTGGCGCAGGATTTCGGCGCTCCTTTCGAGGCCGTGCGGGATACACTTGCCGGCCTGTCCTATCCGACGTTCGCAGAGCAATTAGGACCGGATTACTGGGGCCGTGGCGGAACAGGAGCGGTCACGCCGCTCTTGAAGGCACTGGGTGACACCGCCGACTTCCTGGCGCAGTCCGGCGAGATCAAGCGCGGCGGGGTTCCGTCCGCCTTCGCGCCGCACGTGAACTACGAGTTGCTCAACCGCGCGTTTCCGGCGTGACTCAATCGTCCCTGTCGCGCCGCGTCTTCCTCGGCACTGTCTCGGTGCTGCTCGTGATCGGTATCTGGGAGACCGCGGGGCGGCTGTCGCTTGTCGACGCCCTGCTTCTGCCTCCGCCGTCGGAAATCCTGGCGACGACGCGGGAGTTGCTCCAGGACGGCTACCGGCAGACGCCGCTCTGGGCCCATCTGCTCCTCAGCCTTGCCCGGGCTCTAGCGGGTTTCGGCGCGGCGATCGTCACTGGAATCCCGCTTGGCATCGCCATGGGCATGTCACCCGTTCTCAGCGCCCTCATAGATCCGTTCGTGCAGTTCCTGCGCCCGCTGCCGAAGCTCGCCCTGATCCCTCTGGTCGTGCTGTGGTTCGGCATCGGCGAGACCTCCAAGGTTCTCCTGATCTACCTGTCCACCGTCCTCACGATCATCGTCGGGGCGGCCGCTGCCGTGGAGCAGGTCCGGCGGCTGCAGTTGCGCGCCGCGCGGGCACTCGGTGCGCGCGGCTTCACGATGTTCCGGTTCGTGATCCTGCCGGCAATCCTACCCGATCTCTTCGTCACCGTGCGTCTGGCGTTCGGCATCGGATGGACCACTCTGATCGCCGCAGAGATGATCGCCTCGGAGGCCGGCCTCGGCTGGATGGTCGTGAATGCCGGGGCGTATCTCCGAACCGACGTGGTCATGCTGGGCATCGTCCTGCTGGGCGCGACCGGGTACGCCCTCGACCTCGCGCTCGTCGGTATCCAACGCTGGGTGACGCCCTGGGCCGGGAGGGGCTGATCCATGACGATCCAAATGACGGCATCACCCGGCCTTCGACCCGTCCAAGCAGCGCCGCTGACAGAGCCCCTGATCGTCTTTGAGGACGTCGCGAAGCGCTTCGTTGAAGGGCGGACAGGGCGCGTGACGACGGCGCTGGAACATCTCACCTTCTCAGTCCGGGAGGGTGAGTTCGTCTGCCTGCTCGGCCCGAGCGGGTGCGGCAAGTCCAGCGTTCTCGATCTACTCTGCGATTTCGAGCGCCCTTCCGAGGGGCACATCCGGGTCGAGAGCGCCCCGGTGAAGGCGCCTGGGCCGGATCGGGGCATCGTCTTCCAAGAAGCGCTGCTCTTCCCCTGGCTCACGGTCCTGGACAACATCACTTTTGCGCCACGCCTCGCCGGTGTACCGGCTGCTATCTATCGTCCCCGAGCGGATCGTCTGATCGCGCTCATGGGCCTCGCCGGGTTCGAGAGCCACGCGCCCTACGAACTATCTGGCGGCATGCGGCAGCGGGCGGCCATCGCGCGGGCCTGGATCTCTGAGCCACGCATGCTGATGATGGACGAGCCTTTCGGCGCCTTGGATGCCCAGACGCGACTCTCCATGCAGGAGCAGTTACTGGTCGCACGTGAGGCGACGAGCGCGACGGTCCTCTTCGTGACCCACGACATCGAGGAAGCCCTGTTCCTGGCCGACCGCATCCTCGTCTTGACGAGGCGACCCGGCCGCGTCGCGAGGGAGATCGTGGTGCCGTTCGGCCGGCAGCGTAAATACGAAGCGCTTCTCGCGGATCCTATTTTTACTCAAATCAAACGGGAAGTTTTAAAAGAACTCCGTAGCCGGTAGAGCGGACGCACTGGGCTATTGGTCTGTTGCCAAACGATTTGAGACGAACAGGGGCGCTCAGGAAGAGAGCCCCCGTCCGTTTGGAATGAGGGGTTAGACAGTTTGCCGGCAAAGGCACGAGCGGCGATCGACGACGGCTTGGGATTCATCTACGTTTGCTCACGTAGAATATTCACTTTACAGCCGAAAAATATCTTGGTGGCCGTGCGGACGCCCAGGCTCCCTTAAACGATCCCTTGAAGATAGCTAACATCCTCAGGATTAATTTGCGCACCGATGTTTATTCGGGCGTTTAAGAGCTGGCGGGCTGTTAACATTCTCGTAACTCCATACGTATTCATAACAAGCCCCAAAGCGTCGTCGACACTTGTCGATGCTCTATATACACTATACGCCCATTCCATCGGCGCTAGAAATTCGGCTGCAAAGGCGTTGGCCCGCGCTTCGATTCTTCCCCTACTGTCATTTTTATTGTCATGTTTAAGGACATCAATGACTGGGAGATTGCGATGCCGATCAACGAGCAAATGGCATATCTCGTGCGCGACACTGGCACGATCGCCTCCAGCAATATTTCTACTGCCATTTGGATTGATTATAATGGCCGGACCATGATGCCGCCCCCAAATACTTACTGCTTGGATCGCAGGAGTCAAGATAAGGTCATGTTGATCAACAGCCCAATCTGACAGAAGGTTAGAAAGATCGACCTTGCTTCCTTCGCGCCACATGCCGATTTGTTTGCGTAACCATTTCGCCAAATCATGGCCCTGTGCATATGGAAGACGATCACGCGCCTGGTCCAATTGCACAACAGCTTCAGCACTTAAGCTATCCAAAGCCAAAGTCTCACGCGGCGGAATACTCTCAATGACTTTCGCAAGCTTAAATAAGGCTCCTTCATCTGCAACCTGCCCCATCATTCTGGCGGCAGCCATAACTTCACTCATGTCTTGGATGAGTATGTCGCGACTGGGCATGCTCTTAAGAATACCCTTTTTTACCCAGCCCCGCAGTGAATCTTCAGGCAAACCTGTCGAAATCGACGCCGCTGCAATATCTGATATTTTATCTCTCGCATGCCAAGCGCCAACAATTGACTCTGTTCCATTTATTTTCTCGAGCCTAGATGAAATTACATTCCCAAGGGACGAAAGAGTGCGAAATACATCCGCGATGGGCCAAGTCCAATCATTGAAACCGGCGTCGATGATCATATTATTGCCTTGCCGCAATAACCACACAGAAATAATGCTCGGATTAGATGTCCAAGCCCCGATGTTATGACCGGACAGAAATTTCTCCACAAGACTAATGGCACTTGAGCCCAACTCTGAGCCGTTAATTTCTTTCGAAATTTTAGAAGGCGCGGAAGCAGACAATCCCGCAGGATACGCTTGCTCCAGCAGCAATACGTTCCAATTTGACGATAAATGAGCGAGAAAACCTGTTAGATCCAAGCGGACGCCTTGTTCGTCGTTCCCCCAAACTGCCTTGCCGGCGACGCGCAGCCACAATACAGCAACCATTGAACTGTCGTCAGCCCATTCGAGCTCATACGAAAGCCCGGAGGCTGACCCCCCTCTTGTCCATAGGCTAGAGCGATCGGATGCGAGGCGCACACGTCTCCCAATGGAGAACTCCGTATCGTCGAATGCATCGTTCATTTTATCTACCCGGAAATCTGTATAGTTCAGCTTCTGTTGATGCGCTTTCAATAAAAGCGCCGGCTACGGCTGGTTGAAGCTCTAACCATGGGAGACCATCTTCGTCCTCGTCGGGACCTAAGTTGGTTAGACCTTGAACCATCCGTGTGTAGTCATCTACCGCCCCGTGGAGACTGTGCCATGCAGTTCGACCATAATAGCCCATGTCTCGGCTCTGCTTCGTCGCTTTCCAGACCATCCATCTGCCGGCTGGCGTTATCCTTTCATTTTCAAACTGAATTTGGTCGCGAACGCGTTTGCGGTTCCAAGGAGCGGATGATAAGTACTCGATATATATCCCGGGCTCTCCGGGGCCTCCTGCACGCATGGCAGTGTTAGGGCGCGTAATCATCAAGCATTGCCATATTCCGTTAAATTTAAGACCGAAATGGGTGTATCCTTTCTCTTTGGAGCACTCATTCTCGACGAGATCGGGCCAGTTCCAATCATGATCCTCCTCATTAGGCAGCTTACCACGCCACAGTTGTTCCCATTGTGACACGAAATCGGGCTCAAGTTCTTCGATAGTCGCCTCCAACATACTCTTATCAAGCTCAACGGTTACCCTCTCCATTAAGACGGCCTTTCGGTTTTCCGGGAAGGATACATGATTGGCCGTATCTCGCTATTTCCAGTTGCGCCGGGTTTCATTTGCTAGGCATTGGACGTCACGAGAACCTCCTCGCGGCGCCATACTGGCACATTACGCCAAGTTTTCCGGTCCTCAAAGCAGGCTTTCAGTGAGTGCGGCCACAAGCAATGTGGTGTAGTCGTCTAAGAGACTGTTTGAGGTCCTCCGCCGGCCGTCCCCATCTGTCTCCTGTGCAAACACAAATTCCGCCTAGTGGGGCGGAGTGGAGAGCAGAGTTGGACGGACCGACATCGGACACGCCATGAGGCGCGCCTGAAGGACGTGGTGCTGCAAGCATGCCTGGACGAGGTGGCCGGCTTCCTGGAACGAGCCGATCCGCCAGGCCGACCGGACGCGACAGCGGCGCGCCACGTGTTGGCAAGAATCGCCTGGCACCTGCGGACGGGCGGAGGGTGGCGGGCGCTGCCTGCGGGCTTTCCGCCCTGGCGCACGGTCTACGGCTGGTTCCGGCGCTGGATTGAAAAGGGACTGTTCGAGAGCCTGATGCGGGCTCTGGCCCGCCGCCAGCGGCGGCGCTGCGGACGTCGGCCCGATCCGAGGCTGGCGATCATCGAGACGCAGAGCGTCAATTGCATCGGGGTGCGGGGGCCGCGTGGCTACGACGGAGCCAAGAAGCTGGTCGGGCGCAAACGCGTCGCGCGCTGGTCGACGCCGAGGGGCACTTGCTAGCGCTGGCCGTCGTGCCGGCCAACGTGCAGGATCGCGACACGCTGCTGGCGCTGGACGCGGGCAAGGAGAACTGGCCCAGCCTTCGTCTAGCCCTCCTCGACGGTGCCTTCACGGCCCAGCGCTGCCAGGAGTGGTGCAACCTCCACGGCATGCGCCACCGCGTCGTCGAGAAGCGGCCCGACCAGAAAGGCTTCGTCGTTCTGGAGCGGCGCTGGGTCGTGGAGAGGACCTTCGACTGACTCACCCATTGGGGTGGCCTGCAGCGCGAGCGCGCTGGCCGCCTCGACGTCGCAACTGGGCGTCTCGCCTGTGCCGCCAGCCTTATGGCCGCCAATGCACTCAACGACCCAGATTAAAAAAGCTCAAACAGCCTCTTAGGAGATTGCTCAGGGCGGATCGAGGTCCGAGAAGCCGCCTCCTGCATTCGCGCCTTGATCCATCGGTACGTTTTAACACGGCCCGTGGAGCCAGGCCGCATAAGCACAGCAAGACCTTGGTAGGCGAATCAGGTGAATTCCTGGATTCGTCCGTGGCGAGGAGGTCAAGTCCCCGGCTTAAGCGATGCGGTAAGTTCAACGTCGACGCCAACCTCTAGTGCAACCCACTGTCCCGATGTCCAAGCGCCTTGGCCAACGCCAAACTCCGTGCGGACGAGGTCGAGATGCCCGACCGCGTGGGCCTTCCCCCCGTTGAGGGTGAGACGGAACGGCAACGTGACGGTCTTCGTCTTGCCCCGGATGGTCAGGGTACCGACCGCTTCGTAGCGGCCGTCGCCCCTGTCCACGAAACGGGTCGCCTCGAAGCGGGCCTTCGCCTCAGCCTTCACGTCGAACCAGTCCTTCTGCGGCAGCGCCTCGTCGCGCTGAACGTCTCCGGTCTTGGCGGAGGCCAGGTCGATCTGCACGGTGGCATGGCCGGTCTCGGGTTTGGCGGGATCGAAGCTCACCGCCGCCTCGAATCGCTGAAATCCCCCCGTGAACGGCACACCGACCTGTACACCCGAGAACCTGATCGCGCTTCTCGCGGGATCGACCTGCCACTCGGCCGCGAACACCTGGGGGGGGACCGCCTGGAGGGCCATCAGGACGAGCAGGTGACGGACGGTCATGACGATGATCTCGTGAGGGAATGGCTGCCCGTGCCGCGCAGGACCGGTGACATGCGACGCAGGACGCCGTCGCGGAGAACCCAGTGATGGCGCAGCGCCGCCGCCACGTGCAGCAGGACGAGCAGGCCGAGGAACCACGCACCGTAGGCGTGGACGCGCTTCATCACGGCCTCGCCAACAGCGGGGTCGACGAGTTCGGAGAGGGGCAGGTGCGGCCAGGGGATCTGGCCGAAAAGCACGGTCGGAATGTTGAAGGGCGAGAGCGACACGAGGGCCCAGCCAACGAGCGGCAGCCCCACCAGCAACCCGTACAGGGCAAAGTGAGCCGCCGAGGCCGCCCGGCGCTCACGTGCTGGCATGCCGTCCGGCTGGGGCGGCGGCTTGTGGCCGAGGCGCCAGGCGAGACGCAGGACGGTCAGCAGAAGGACAGTGATGCCAACCGACTTGTGCCACTGGTATAGCTGGAACCGGCGCATCGGCGCCAGGTCCCCATGCACCATGAGCAGGCCCATCCCGAGCAGACCCAGCACGCAGAGCGCGCTGACCCAGTGCAGCAGGATCGCCACGCGGGTGTAGCGCCGCGTTACCTCCAACATGACCGCCCTCCGCTCCCCGGACCCTGGTGTCAGTCCTGAAGCTCGAAGGCGCCCGCGATGGTGAGGTGAAGGTCGTCGCCGATAAGGGGGACGTAGGTCTTTACACCGAACTCGGAGCGCTTGATTGTGCCGGTCGCGTCGAAGCCGACCGTGTACTTCTTGCTCATTGAATTGGCGCCTACGCCCACCAGGGTAACGTCGAGGGTGACGGGCTTCGTGACGCCGTGCAGGGTGAGGTTGCCGAGCACCTTCGCCTTGTCCTTGCCATGCGGCTCGACCTTCGTTGACACGAAGGTCGAGCCGGGAATTTGGCCCCGTCGAGCCACTGGTCGCCCTTGAGCTCACCGGTGAGCTTGTCGCTGGTGGTCGAGACCGACGCCACCGGGATCTTGATCGAGAGCTTCGACTGGGCCGGGCTCTTCGGATCGAGGGTCAGGGAGCCCGACACGTCCGAGAAACCACCGTGATAGTTCGAAAATCCCATGTGCGAGACCTTCCATCCCACCTGTGTGTGGCCGGGATCGACAGCGTATGTGCCAGCCTGGATCTGAGCAGGATCGCGTGTCGGCGGAGTTTGGGACAGTGCTGACGTGGCAAGCGCGAGGGTCACGGCCAGGGCGGAGGCAAGCTTTGTATTCACGGAGATCTCCGACGATGAAGGAATGAGGTATTGCGCCGGAAGAACTAGTGCACTGACTCAGACGGATGGTTCAGGGGATCGGCTGACGGCGGCGAGGATGTCGGTGGCTGGCTTGGTCCAGACGAAGGGTTTGGCGTTCCGGTTGTGCTCGGCGATGTAGCGTTTGATCGCTGCCTGCAGGTCGACGACGCCGGTGAAGGAGCCTCGCCGCAGCCGACGACGGGTCAGCGCTGAGAAGAAGCCCTCGACCGCGTTGAGCCACGAGGCCGAGGTCGGGGTGAAGTGGAAGGTCCAGCGCGGGTGGCGGGCAAGCCAAGCGCGCACCTTCGGATGCTTGTGGGTGGCGACGTTGTCGAGGATCGCGTGGATCGCCTTGCCGGGCGGGACGGCAGCCTCGACGGCGTTGAGGAACCGGATGAACTCACCGTTCCGGTGGCGCTGCATGCAGCGGCCGAGCACGGTGCCCGCCAGGACGTCGAGGGCGGCAAACAGCGTCGTGGTGCCGTGACGGGTATAGTCGTGGGTCTGGGCGACGGGATGGCCTGGGGCGAGCGGACGGTCAGGGCGGGTCCGCTCCAGTGCCTGGATCTGGCTCTTCTCATCGAGGGACAGCACCACCGCGTGGGCGGGTGGAGCCATGTAGAGGCCGACGACATTCTCGACCTTGGCGGCGAAGGCCGGGTCGCGCGAGCGCTTGAACGTGCGCAGTGGATGCGGCTGGAGGCGGTGAGCGTCCCAGATCCGTTGCACGGCGCGCAACGAGATCCCGACAGCGCGAGCCACGGCACGGCCGGTCCAGTGCGTGACCTCACCCGGCGGCTCCGAGCAGGTCAGCGCCAGCACCTCGGCCACCGTCTCGGTCGAATGGGGTGCTGTCCCGGGAGGACGCGTCTTGTCGCGCAGCAGACCTTCGACGCCCGCCTCGGCGTAGCGCCGCTGCCAGCGCCATACGGCCGGGCGGCTGACGCCCGCCCGCCGAGCGACGTCTTGGACACTCAAGCGCTCGGCCGAGAGCAGGACGATGCGGGCGCGCTGGGTGTGTTTGAGCGGGCGGAAGCGGTCGCTGGCAATCGCAGCCAGCCGTGCCGCGCCGGTCGCATCGAGGAGCACGCATACCGTCTGAGCCATCGCCCAGACTCGCACGTCTCATCGTACGCGTGAATCCTCTGTCCGCGTCACTGCAATAGGGGGTGCCGTTACCCGATGAAACCCGGTAACTTCCGGTGACTATCATTTTCCGGTATCCGCCGGGAAACCAGGTTGCGGCGCCGTGCCCAGGAGAGGGTCATGTTTCTAAAGTTGAGAAAGAAAGTTGCCCCCCCCTCCGGGCTGCCCAATGTCCGCCTGTATGAGCCTGCTCGGCGGCGTGTGGACGCCGGAGATCATCTGGAACCTCAGCGAGGGGCAGCGCCGCTTCTCTGAGATGCGGCGCGCAATGCCGGCAATCTCCGCCAAGGTACTGAGTGCGCGATTGAAAGATCTGGAAGAGCGCGGAGTACTTTCACGCACCGTTCGAGCGACCATCCCACCAAGCGTCGACTATGCCTTGACCAATCTGGGAAAAGAACTCATTCCAGCCATTCGCGCGATCGTCGAAGTTGGGACCAATTTGCATCATCGAATGACGTCGGGGGCGACAAACGGAGCAAGAGCAACAGGGGAATTTGCTGCTTAAATTGTAAATAGATTTTGGTTTCAGCTCTGAAGCCCAGCACCCGTCTTTCGGTAACCTCCTACTCAACTGGATCGACGCGAAAGAAACGTCACCGCCCCATTCAGCGGTAGCGTCTCGTGGCGCAGCTCCTTGACCTTGTCGGCGGTAGCGGTTCAGCCCCTGTCGCCGGCCAGCGGCCTCTTTGCGCCCTTCAAGCGACTCCTCTACGGCCGTCGGTCATCGCGGCAAAGATCCCCTCCCGACTGCAAGTTTGGTGATGCACCCCTCACCGGAATGGCCTTCAGCACGATGCAGATCTCCTGCTCATCCAAGACCTCCCGGTGCTCGGGCAGGCGGACGTCTTTAATTACGGCCTCCTCCGGCCTCCACCTCGGACGAGTTTTGCTTCATTCTTGCTCCTCAGCACTTCAGTGAATGAGTTACTCTACGGTTGTGAGACCCTCCCTTTTTCAGCCGGGCTAGCGACAGACTGGAGGTTCACAATTCTCAGTCGCAACCCCAGCATTTGAAAGCAAAAAGTAGATTTGACATTCTTACGATGCTTCGGAGATCCAAATTCTCTCTCATACGCTGTGATTAGCAAATCTATCGTGCGCTTGAGATGAAATTAATTGCTCGCTCCAGGCGGGCGGATGACCATACCTAATTGGCCATTGAAGCTGTCTGCAACACGTCCTGCCGGCCGAACCCGCCAAAGCCGTTTATGCAACGCGCTACGAGCCGTGTGCTTCCGCGCATTCACAGACCCGAGTTCGCCAACAAAACCGGAGAAATCATGAGCGTATTCGGAAAAGCTGCTGCCTTCGTCTTCATCAGTCTCGTCTTCACGTCTTCATCTCACGCGCAGACGGGCGAACTCATTAAGGCACGCCTTGCGCAGAACCTGTCGCCCATCTCAGGACTGACCATTGTCGCGAAGGCGAAAGGGCTTTTTGAGAAAAATGGTCTAGACATATCGATCAGCAACTTCACCAGCGGTAAGCAATGTCTGGACACGGTGATCGGAGGCGGCGCTGATATCGCGACAACAGCCGAAGCGCCCGTGACAGCTGCGGCTATGGCCCAGCAAAGCATCGCGTTTGTTGCTGGAATGGAGTATTCGGACGACAAGACCTTGACGCTCCGATCGTCGGGCATCCAGACAGCGGCCTCGTTGAAAGGAAAGACCATCGCCTACACCGCCGGCACGGGCAGTGAAGTTTATACAACGGAACTTCTCAAAAAGGCCGGCCTTACGAGCAAAGACGTAACGCTTGTCAATTTGAAGCCACAAGAGATGCTGCCCGCCTTGGCATCTGGCAGCATTGATGCATTCAACAGTTGGGAGCCGCATATCGCCAACGGCCGCCGGGCCCTGGGCGACAAGGTCGTCCCGCTCGACACGAGAGGCGTCTATGCCGAGACCTTCAACATTGTCGTCACGCAGGATTACCTCACGACACATCGTCAGGTCGTTGATCGCTTCCTGGCCGCTCTGATCGAATCTGAGACTTGGTTAAAGCAGAACCCGGACGAGGCGATTAGGATCATTGCAAAGGCCGTCGGTATGAAAGCCGAGGATCTGACGGAGATCTGGAGCGACTACGTGTTTCACGTCGCGATTGGTGAGAAGCAGATCGACGCATTAAAGACCCACGCCCAATGGCGACTTGATACCAAGAACCATCCACCAGGCGTCACAGCGGTCCCGGACTTTTCCAAGTTCGTAATCCCCGCCCCCCTGCGGAGCCTCGATCCGTCTCGCGTCACCTATACGGGGGGCTGAGACGTGACGGGTATTGCTGCATTTCCTGTCTCACGTTCTCAAGCTCCCTCACCCGCGGCGATGTCAACGGGTCATTCGCTCGAGGCATCTCCCGTCGGTAGGAGCGCAGTAACCCGTCGCATCGGTTCGCTCCTTAATGCTGCCGTGGGATACCTGTCGCTCCCGCTGTTCCTCCTGATCTGGGAAGCCGTGTCGCGGGCGGGCATCGTCAACACCGTGCTCTTCCCGCCGCCGACTGTCGTGGCGCAGGCGCTGCACGAATGGCTGATCTCTGGTGAACTGCCGTCGGACCTAGCCGCGAGCCTTGCGCGGGTTGCTGTGGGCTTCCTGCTGGGATCCACCTGCGGCGTCGGGGTCGGCATTCTGACCGGACGCATCTCATTTGTTGCTCGGCTCCTCGGCCCGGTCTTCCAAATCCTGCGGCCCATCCCGCCGATCGCCTTCGTGCCCATCGTCATCCTGTGGTTCGGACTTGCGGAGTCGGGCAAAATCTTTCTCATCTTCTGGGGCGTGTTCTTCACCGTTTGGCTGTCGACCCATCTTGGGGTTCAAAAAGTGGATCGAGGCCTAATCAGAGCAGCGCAGATGCTTGGCACCCCGCGCCTGCGCCTGCACTGGGAGATCATTTTCCTCGGTGCTTTGCCCTACATCGTCGTCGGCCTTCGCACAGCCGTCGGCATCTCGTTCTATACCCTGGTGGCCGCCGAACTCGCGGGGGCCTTTTCGGGCGTCTTCTACCGGATCGCCCTTGCCCAGCAGAACATGCAGACCGGCCTGGTGCTCGGCGGCCTCGTCGTACTCGGGCTCGTCTCCTTCCTGGCCGATCGCGCATTTGCTGCAGCCGCCGCGCGCCTGGTCTGGTGGCGATGATGCCGTCACAGTACGGCCAAGCCGCCCTGGGATCGGCGGAGCCTGCCATCGAGATCGAGGGGGCCTCGATCGTTTTTGAGCGGGGAGGCAAATCCACAATCGCGGTAGACGCTGTCTCGCTTCGGATTGCCCGCGGCGCATTCGTCTGCTTGCTGGGGCCTTCCGGCTGCGGAAAGTCGACACTCCTCAACGCCATCGCGGGCTTCGAACCGCTCCGGTCCGGGACGATACGGGTTTCCGGGTCGGAGGTCGTTGGTCCGGGTCCAGATCGTGCCGTGGTGTTCCAACAGCCGAACTTGTTCCCCTGGAAGTCCGCCCGGGACAACATCGCCCACGGTCCCCGGATGGCCGGGCATTCGAAGGCCGAGGCCCTGAGGCAGGCCGACGCGCTGATCGACATGGTCGGCCTTGGCCGGTTCGCGGGCGCGTATCCCCATGAACTGTCGGGCGGCATGCAGCAGCGCGTGGCGATTGCGCGGGCGCTCGCCACGCGGCCGGGCATCCTCCTCATGGACGAACCCTTTGGAGCCCTCGATGCGCAGACCCGCTCCATCATGCAGGATAACCTCTTGAGGCTGTGGCCGCGGATCAGCGCGACGATCGTCTTCGTCACGCACGACATCGAGGAAGCGATCCTGTTAGCCGACAGGATCCTGGTCATGAGCGCCGGGCCGGGCCGGATCCTGAGGGAGATCGCCGTCGATCTTCCCCGCCCCCGCTCCGTTGACCTTGCCGTCGATCCGCATTTCCTGGCGCTCAAGAAGGAATGCCTGGACCTGATCAGGCAGGAGAGCCGGCATGTGTTCGAGGCTGACGAAGCCCGGCCAGGCCGTTGAGGTGAACCTAACGGAACAGCGATGAGTGATTTTCAGACCCTCGCCATGACGTTGGCTTCGGTGCGTGCGGCTTTGTCAGAGGGGGCCGATCCCGTGGCGATCGTCGCGGAGAGCTGCCGTCGGGTCTTACTTTATGGAACTGGCTGCTTCACTGCCCTCGTCCCGGCGGGGATCGCAGTCGACCGGGCCCGTACCGCCGCCGCCGAGGCTCGCGCGGGCGCGGACCGGCCGCTTCTCGGCCTGACCTTTTGCGTGAAGGACAATCTCCATGTCGCGGGGATGAAGACGACGGCGAACTGTCCCGGCCTCTCCCTCGAACCGGAGGCCAGCGCCGCCGCCGTCCTCGCCCTGGAGGCGGCGGGTGCCGTGCTGGTCGGCAAAAACACCATGGACCAGTTCGCTACGGGCCTGAACGGCACGCGCAGTCCCGAGCCGCTGTGCCGGAACGCCATCGATCCCTCGTACATTCCCGGCGGGTCGAGTTCGGGTTCGGCGGTCGCCGTCGCCCGCGACCTCGTCGCCTTCTCTCTTGGGAGCGACACGGGGGGCTCTGGCCGGGTGCCGGCGGCCTGCAACGGCATCGTCGGCGTGAAGCCGAGCATCGGTCTCGTGAGCGGCCGGGGCCTCCTGTACAACAGCCGCTTCCTCGACTGCATTCCGGTCTTCGCCAGCACCTGCGCCGACGCGAACGAGATTCTCCAGACCATCGCGGGGTTCGACCCCCTCGACCCCGCCAGCCGGCGGGATCTCCCTCCCCCGGTGGCCGCGCCTCTAGGCGATCTCCCGCGGGAGATCGCCGTTCCACGGCTTGACCAGCTCGATTTTGAGACGGATCGCGCTGCCGAGGCGGCGCATCGTGCCAATCTCGAAACCCTCGAAGCTCTCGGTTTTACGCTCGTCGAGATTGATTTCGATCCGTTCGCGGCGGCGGGCCGCCTCGTCTTCCAATCCGCCCTCGTGGCCGAGCGGCTGGTGGATTACTGGGACGTGGTGACCGGGCGGCCGGAGACCATCCATCCCGTCGTCCGGGCCGCCATCGAGCCGGGGCTGCGCTACTCGGCAAAGGACGCATTCGACGCGATCCGCCAACTTACGGAGGCCCGGCGATGGGCCCGCGCAGCGCTGGCCCCCTTCGCGGCCTTCGTGGTGCCGACCGTGCCGACACTCTATACGATCGCCGACATGCTGGCCGAGCCGGTCGCGCGTAATGCCGTGATGGGCCGCTACACCTATTTCGTGAATCCCATGGACCTGTGCGCGGTCGCGGTTCCGGGATCGGTCCGCACCGACGGCCTGCCCTCCTCCCTGTCCTTCATCGGCCTCGCGGGACACGACGGGACCGTCGCCGGCCTCGCGGCACGGTTCGAGTCCGCGATGGATGCCCACCGGGGCGGGGCCGCATGATGGCGGTCCTGGACGACGCGAGCGACCTCGACCTCCTGTCGGCGATAGAGTTGCGCGGGCTCCTCGCCGCCAGGCAGGTCTCGCCGGTCGAACTGACCGAACGCGCCCTTCGCCGGGCGGAAGCCACGCAATCCACGATCAACGCCTTCTCCTGCCTGATGCCGGTCTCCGCGCGCCAAGCCGCAAGGCGGGCGGAAGCGGCCATCCTGCGGGGTGACCCGACGGGTCCGCTTCACGGCCTGCCGGTCTCGGTCAAGGATCTGATTGCGGTGGCCGGGGAGCCCTGGGAAATGGGCTCCCGGTCGAGGGCCGGGATCACCGCGACGGTGGACGCGCCCGTCGTCGAACGAGTGCGGGCTCAGGGCGCCATTCTCATCGGGAAGACGACGACGAGCGAGTTCGGGTGCAAGGCGGTCGGGGACTCGCCTGCGACCGGCATCACGCGAAATCCCCGGGACCTCAGTAAGACCCCTGGCGGATCGAGCGCAGGCGCCGCGGCGTCCGTGGCGGCCGGCATCACCTCCCTCGCTGTCGGGACGGATGGCGGCGGATCGCTTCGGATTCCCGCCGCACTGACGGGCCTCGTCGGATTCAAGGCTCAGTTCGGCCGCGTGCCGGTCTGGCCCCCGACCGCCACGCCGACCCTGGCCCATGTCGGCGCCCTGGCCCGTACGGTCGGAGATGCGGCGTTGCTGACGTCGGTTCTGGCCGGGTACGACCCGCGCGACCCGTTCTCCATCGCCGGTCCGACGCCCGATCTCCTCACCGCCCTGCGGTCCTCCGTCGAGGGGGTGCGCATCGCCTGGAGCGCGACCCTCGGATACGCCCGAGCTGATGCGGACATCGTGCGGATCGGCCGGAGCCGCGTCCTGGCCCTTGCTAACGAGGGCGCGCGCGTCGAGGAGGTGGAGGAGATACTCGACACGGACCCGGAGCCGATCTGGTCATCCGAATTCTACGGCGGTGTCGGCACCCACCTTCGCCCTATCCTCCTGAACCAGCGCGAGCTCCTCGATCCCGCCGTCGCCGAGCGGCTCGACTGGGCCCAGCGACAGGGTCGTGAGGGAGACGGCAACCGTACCGCCGAACGCCTCGCGCTCCGCGACCGCATGGCGCGCTGGCTCAATTACTTCGATGTCCTGATCACCCCCACGCTTCCGATCTCAAGCCTCGGCATCGGATGGAATGCCCCCGCCCGTCTGGCCGGGCGAGGACCGATCTCGTGGTCCATGTACACCTATCCCTTCAACCTGACGGGGCAACCCGCGCTCTCCCTGTGCGCTGGCACCGCCGCCGACGGATCGCCCATCGGTCTTCAGGTCGTTGGGCCGGCCCTGGGGGAAGCGCTCGTAATCCGCGTGGCGGCGGCCATCGAGCGGGCGACGGCGCAGGACCGGCCTCACCGCTTCGACGGCGGGCCGATCACATGGGCGAGGCACGACGATGCTGCCCAGCGAATGTCCACCGTGGAAAAAGGGCGCCCTTCGACGTAAGCGCGTCAATTAATTGCTTCGGTTTCTCATGCGTCCATCTGAAGGTCGAACTGGCGGCTTCATCTGCGGCGTCCATAGCAATCCAAGCTATGACACCCCGCCGTTCGGGGGATTTGTCTCGATATAACTGCGAATGCACCGAAAAACGGTCTGGAAATAGAGTGACGGTATCGGTGATGGAGTTAGTTTCGATGGAGCAGGATAATTTCTCCGACACAGAGCGACGGGTTCTCGAGAAAATCGACGAGCATGCATGGCTCGCTCTCGCCTGTGCCCTGATCCCTGCCGGCCAGCCCGAAGCCGAGAACCCCCTCGATCCGGACGAGCCGCCCGCCCGGGAGGAGGCGGCGGCCCTGTTCATCGCCGGTCTCCTCGAGGACATGGGCCTGTCCGTCGACCTTGTCGCCAAGCGCCCGGGACGGCCCAACGTCATCGCCGTCCTGCCGGGCTCGGACCCGCAAGGCCCCTCTCTCATTCTGAACGATCATCTCGACACCTACCCGGCGGGCGACTGGTCGGCCTGGACCATGACGAACGGCCACCCGTTCAAGCCGACGCGCCATGGCGGGCGCCTCTACGCCCGGGGGACATCGGACACCCGTGGCAACCTCGCCTGCACCCTCCTCGCGGTCCGCGCGATCCAGGAGGCCGGTATACGGCTCAAGGGGTCGTTGAGCTGCGTCTACACCGTCGACGAGGAGAAGAACGGTCCGGACGGCTCGATTTTTCTCCTCGACGAGCATGGCCTGCGCGCAGACTACACCATCGTCTGCGAGCCGACGGGCTGGTCGAAGCCGGATGGCTCCCAGGGGGCGGGTCGTTCCTGGGGCATGGGCATCGCGGTTGCCAATGGCGGCCACGTCCTCGTCGAAGTCGAGACGCGGGGCGTAAAGACCCATCTCTGGCGGCCTGACACGGGCGTGAACGCCGTCGCCAAGATGGCCCGCCTGCTCCCGGCCCTCGAGACGATGACCTTCGCTCACGAGCCCGCTCGTCTCGCCGGCGGTACGCCGCCCCGCACGACGATCCTGCGGGTCTCGGGGGGACTGCCGCGAGAGATGCAGTTCACCCCCGATCTCTGTCGCGCCGTGATGGCCGTCGTCGGCATCCTTCCCGGCATGAGCGTCGAGACGGTGATGGCCGACATCGACGCGGTGATTGCATCGGCGGCGGCGGCGGACCCCGAATTACGGGCCAGCACCCGTCCCTATCCGGGTGCGCTCTTCGTCGACGGAACCTTGGAGCAGGACGAAGCGGCCCAGCCCACCGCGGCCATCGCCCGGTCCTACGAGCGCCTGCTCGGCGAAGCGCCGCAGATCTATCGGAAGAACGCCTTCAACGACACGATCCGGTTCGCGGAGCGCGGCCACGCCGCCGTAACGTTCGGCCCCGGCGAGGACGGTTGGCCGCCGGTGAACGAGTACATCGACATCGCCAAGGCCGTGGCCGCCACCCGTATCCTGGCACTCACGGTTCTCGACCTACTCGGTAGCGAATGAAACCCCTCGACCGTCTCGCGGAGATTCCGTCCATGACCCGCCTTGCATTCTGGCTCGCCCTTTTCGGCTCGTTGTTCCTCGGAACCACGGGGGGGCGAGCGGAGGAGACGCTGCCCCTCCGGATCGGCTTTCAGACCGGTGAGGTGAACGTCCTGCTCTCTCACGCACTCAAGGCCGGTCTGTTCGAGACCAACGGGCTCGCTGTCACCCTGGCTCAGTTCCCGGCTGGCCCGGCGATGCTGCCGGCCCTGGCGGCCGGCGAGGTCGATCTCGCCTGGATGGGCGAGTTTCCGGCGGTGACCGGCTACGCGAACGGGCTCCCCATCGCGATTCTGTTCATGGAACGGATCGATGCGACGAATGTCCGGCTGGTGGTCAACCCGGGCGCGGGCATCGAGACTCCGTCGGACCTGAGGGGCAAGAGGGTCGGCGTCGCCATCGGCTCAACTAGCCACTACCACCTGCTGCGGGCCCTCGCTCAGGCGGAATTGAAGGCCGACGACGTGCGCCTCGTGAATCTCAGCCCGGCCAACATGCCCCCGGCCTACGCGGCCGGCCAGATCGATGCCGCCTTCGTCTGGGAGCCCAACGTCGGTGCCATGGAGCGTCAGGGTGCGAAGCCCATCGCTTCGACCCGGAGCCTCGGCATGATAACGGGAGGCGTCTGGGTCGGGCGCAAGCCCTTCGTGACGGGCAACCCCGAAACGGTCCAGCGCTTCCTCAGGGCCTGGGACCAAGCGCAGACGGCCTACGGCAGGGACCCGGCCGCCGTTCGGGCCGCCGAGGCGAAGCGGATCGGCATGGACGACCCGGACTTCGACCGCCTCGTCGCCGGTCAGAACGTAGCGCATCCGACCTTTCGGCAGACCTTGACCGCGGACTTTCTCGGGGCGCCGGGACAGGAGATCGACTCGCGTCTCATGAAGCACCTCCAGGGCATCGGTGCCTTCCTCGTCGCCGAGAAGCGCATCCAGGCCCTGCCTGCCGACTGGACGGGGTTGTTCGACACCCGGCCGATCCAGACCGCATTGTCCGGTGCGTCCAAGTGATCGGGCGCGTCCAAGTGATCGGTGACGCCAGGTGATCGGTACTACGTCGAAATCCGTCGGCACGACCGAGCCGGGAGCGGCGACGGAGCGGCCGGTCCTGACGTTCGACCGGGTTGGCTTCGCGTACGGCGATCGAACGGTGATGCGCGACGTCTCCTTCGGGATCGGCTCCGGCGAGATCGTCTCGCTCCTGGGAACGTCGGGCTGCGGCAAGACGACGATCCTCAATCTCATCGCCGGCTTTCTCCGCCCGACCGAAGGCAGGGCCCTCGTCGACGGGGCCGAAATCTCCGGCCCCGGCCCCGATCGAGGCGTCGTGTTCCAGGCCGCGGCCCTGTTCGACTGGATGACGGTGGCGGAGAACATCGCGTTCAGCCTGCGCTGTGCCGGGCGCCCCAGGCGCGAGCGGAGACAGGTGGCCGAAGAAACCGCCGCCCTCGTCGACCTCGCAGGCCGGGAGGATGCGTATCCGTACGAGTTGTCCGGCGGCATGCGCCAACGCGTCGGCCTCGCCCGCGTGCTCGCCGCCCGCCCGCGCGTGATGCTCATGGACGAACCGTTCTCGGCGCTCGACGTGCAGACGCGGGAGGACCTGCAGGAGCAGGTCCTGCGGCTGCGCGACCGCACCGGGTGCACGATCGTCTTCGTGACGCACAGTATCGACGAGGCGGTGTTTCTGGGAGACCGTGTCTTCCTCATCGACAACCTCCGTCAGGGCCAGTTCGAGGCGTTCGCGGTGGAACTGAACGCCCCTCGCGCGTCGTCCGAGAACCGCCTTGCTCCCGCCTTCCTCCGACTGCGCGAAGCGATCTACCGGACCATGCGGCATTCCCATTGAACATCCGCGCGGCGAGGCTCCCTTGAACAGAAACACGGTTCCGTGGCGCTACCGGATTCTGGCCGTGCTCTCACCGCTGGCTCTCTTGGCTCTCTGGGCCCTCGTGACGATGCAGGAGCTGGTAACGCCGATCCTGCTGCCGCCTCCGCTGGCCGTGCTCGCTGCCCTGAAGGACATGGTCGCCGAAGGCTATTCTGGCGTCGATCTTGGCACGCATGTGGTCTCCAGCCTGCGTCGCGTCGGCATCGCGTTCGTCGCCGGCGCCGTCTGCGGCACCATGGTCGGCCTGTTGCGGGGCCGTGTGATCGAGATCGATGCCCTGTTCCTGGTGCCCTCCGAAATTGTCCGTCCGATCCCGCCGCTGGGCCTCATACCCCTGTTCATTCTCTGGTTCGGAATCGGCGAGACCTCGAAGATCCTGCTGATGTTCCTCTCGATCTTCCTGATCACGATGGTGAACGCCCAAGCCGGCGCACGGGCGTGTGGGCTCGACACGCTTCGGGCCGCTCAATCCATGGGAGCGTCCGGTTGGCAGACGTTCCGCTTCGTGGTGTTTCCCACCGCGCTGCCTCAGATCATGACGGGGCTGCGCGTCGCGATGGGCACCGGCCTGACCATTCTCGTCGCGGCCGAGTTGCTCGGCGGGGATCGCGGTCTCGGCTTCCTGATCCTTGATGCTTCGAGCTTTTTTCGAACGACCTACGTGTTCGCCGGTATCATTCTCATCGGACTGATCGGCTTCGTAAGCGACCTGGTCCTCGTCGCCCTCAGGGGGCGAATTATTCACTGGGAAGGAAAGCGCTGAAGCGCAGGTGAGCCCCTTAGAACTGGAGGATTGATTCACGTGACATTTGGCCAAGACCCAACGTGGCGCGCCTGATCTCAGGGCAGCCGTCCCAATGCGGATGCCTCACGCCCTGCAGAAGTCCTGTCCCTTCTGGGTTCGGGGACGCGCCAGTCACTTCCGCAGTCCTGCCTGACGCATCAGTGGAAGGACGCGCGTTCCAAAGAATTCGAGATCGGGTTTGAAGTCGAAGAACGATATTTGCAAGCCGTCGCAACCGGCGCGCTTTAGATTACAGAGTTGCTCCGTGACGTATTCCGGGCCACCGACGATATGGACATTGCCGCCGAGAATTCGATCCTGCGGAAGGTGGTTCTTCCATGCTTTGCTGTCAGCGAGGGCATGATGTCGGGCATAGCCCTCGACCGCCCCGTGATCCGCGTTCGTGACGATGCGATCGTAATAAGCCCATGCTTCCGCATCGGTTTCCCGGCAGACGATCATGGGGTTGATGATCGTTCGAAGATTGCGCCCGTATTTCCCCGCGGCCGCTTTGATCGCTGCTATGTGCTGTGGCAACGCAGGTAACGCGTTCACTAACTTGGCACCGGCAGGGCTTGTGATGAAAGCGATGTCGGAGTGCCGGCCCGCATAGTCAAAGCCGGCCGGGGAGCCTGTAGCGCTGACGAGGATGGGTCGACCGAAGCGCGGTTTTGGCCGCGCGAAGGCAGCATCTAGATGCCAATAATCTCCCGAGATTGTGACATCCTCGCTCGAACGCCAAAGCTGTTTCAGGATGGTTGCAAACTCATCGGCCATTTTATAGCGCAGGTCGTGCTCGATCTTCTTCATACCGAACATAGAGGGCTCGCGCGGAGCGTAGCCGGTGACGATGTTGACGCCCCAACGGCCGGCCGCAATGTGGTCGAGTGTGGCCCCGAACTTAGCTAGGTGTAGCGGATGCCACGGGCCGTAGAGGATATGGATCGTCGAGATGAGAATGATCCGTGTTGTCAGCGCGGCCAAAGCCGTCGCAGTGATGAACGGATCGAGCGACTCTTCTCGAAACCTGGATACACCGCCGTAACCGCGGTGACGGACCCACTCTGCCAGACCGAAGACTAGGTCGAATCCCAGCGCCTCAGCTCGCAACGTGAGCTCGGCGTTATAGTCGAAGGTCCATGACGTCGAGCGGGGTTCGAGAGACGGGGACCACGCACCGCTCTGAATTGGAAGAAACAATCCCAACATCAGAGGCTGCGCTAGGGCATGGGACAGCGGGCTTTCAGCGAAGCTTGCTGGCTCCGGAGGTTCCGGAAGGTCGAGCCGTAGATCCATTTCGCTTGCCTCAGGCGGTGATGGTAATACGGCTGAGATCGACGTGATCGCCTGCAGCGATCTCCCGCTGGGCGCGCTCCAGGGGGGCCATGTCGTAGAAGGGTGCGGCTTCAATTCTATTAGTCAGGAGCTTCTGGTCATGCAGGAAGTCGATAACACCTTGGGTGTCTTGAATCTCCTGCGCGGAAATCAAGAAATCAAGCGTCTTAATCTCAGCCACTGGCGACCGTAGATAACGGTCCGCTTTATCTGCCGCAGTCAGAATTTGAGGGTCGAGGCGTGACGTCTTGCTGAACCAAGCGTCTGCTTGGTCAATGTTTCGTGAGGTCCACCAAGTGGCAGAGATCCAGGCCTTGAGGAGTTGCACCGCTCCGTCCTGGCCGTAGCGCTGCAGCCACGGGCCCGAGAACCCCTGTATGCCAGACCCAGCCCCGAGGGGGGCCTGCCAGACGACACGGCCAAGCTTCTGCCGTATCAGGTTCTCGAAGGTGGGATCCCAGCTTGTCACGGCATCGACCGCTCCGGCTCGCATCGCGTCGGCCTGCTCAGCCACATCTTGGTTTACGATACGAATTTCCTTGAACGGCTCCCTCACCCCTGCGGCGATGATGGCCTGAATGCAGCGGGGAAAGACTGTTGTTGCGAATGGGCCGGAGAGGCGCTTGCCCCGCAGGTCGGCGAGGTCGCCTATGAAATCAGGCCGTGCGATCACGGCGAAACGCTGATCATGCGTGCGCTGAAGGACCTTCGATCCTGGAATCCTCGCCATTGCCCGCAGCGTCGGGGCATCCGCCGCGAAAATGTTGTCGATTGCGCCGGCCACCGCAGCTTCCGCCAAGGGACCGCCATAGGTAAACGTCTTGAAGCTCGCGTCCACGCCGTGCAGTTCAAGGATATTGGTGTGCTTGAGCGTCTCGAAGACGCTGCCGCCTCCTGCCCAAAGTGACTGGTAGCCGAGTGTAACCTTGATGCGCTCCTGGCTGCGAGACCGGATTGGTGCAAGGCCTGAGAAAGCCCCGACCGCGAGGCTCGAGCCGACGAGGAATTGCCTACGCTGCATTGACCTTGATCCGCTTCAGAGTTGGCATGGAGTGTGGGACGTCAACGGCGACGAATGAGGAAATTTTCGAGTCCGAGCATGATGCCATTCATGCAGAGACCGACCAGCCCGATGACGACCATGCCGGCCAGAACCTTCTCCGTTTCGATCGTCGTGCGCGCGAGCTGGATCAGGTAACCAAGCCCCGAAGTCGACGAAATAAGTTCGGCAGCGATCACGCACATCCATCCCACTCCCAACCCGACGCGCAGACCCGTCAAGATGTACGGAAGGGCAGATGGCAGAAGCACTTTCCGCAGCGTGAGCCATCGACCGGCACCGAAACACCGTGCCACGCGCAGGTGGATTTCGGCGACGGAAAGCGCTCCCCGATAAGCATTGCTGAAGATCGGG
Organism: Methylobacterium sp. E-045; assembly: GCF_022829685.1. Lineage (GTDB taxonomy): Bacteria > Pseudomonadota > Alphaproteobacteria > Rhizobiales > Beijerinckiaceae > Methylobacterium. The sequence continues at coordinate 2,355 of NZ_JAKSYE010000036.1, read as the reverse complement.
AAGAAGGCGCCGAGGGCGATGATGAACCAAGCCGGCTGGTCGCCGAGGCCGAACCACAGGATTGCAAGCGGGATCCAGGCAATCACCGAGATCGGACGGACGAGGTCGATGAGGGGCAGGATATAGAAGGCCAGCCATCGAATACGCCCGAGGAGCAGCCCAGACGCACTTCCGAAAGCCGCGGCGATACCGAAGCCGATCGTGACGCGCTGAATGCTCGCACGGGTATCTTCCCAGAGCATACCGCTCGAGGCGAGGTCGCGAAGTGCGCTCAGCACAGCCGACGGCGGGGGAACTAGGTTTCCGTTCAGCCATCCGGTGCGCACCCCCATCTCCCAACTGGCTAGGAGTATGGGTATAAGGATGAAGCGTTTAACCGCGTGGGCGCTGCGCGTGATCAAATGCCTCGCTGTGTATAGCGACGCTTTCACGCGCGGAGATAGGGGTGAGGCGCCGTTGGCCGTCGTTAATACTTCCGGCATGGTTCAAAACCTCTCGCCATTCTGTGCTAGGACGCCTATGCGCAAACGGCGCGAAATCTCCTCCTTGAGGGCAACAAAGCGCGAATCAACGCGGACGGCGTTCGTCCGAGGCCGGGGGAGATCGACGTCGACCACAGTGTCGACGCGCCCGGGCCGGCCGCTCATGACTAGCACCCGATCGGCGAGGAAGACGGCCTCCTCGATGTTGTGGGTGATGAGGACGAACGTCTGATGGGAGACTGCCCAGATGCGAAGCAATTCCTCCTGCAATGCATCTCGCGTGATCGAGTCGAGTGCCGCAAATGGTTCGTCCATCAGAACGACACTTGGATCAGGCGCCAAGGCACGAGCCAAACTAACGCGCTGGCGCATCCCGCCTGACAGTTCGTCGGGGAAACGGTCCTCAAATCCACTCAAGCGCACGAATTCGACGAGACGAGCGATGGTCTGACGTCGCTCCAATTTTGCAACCGATTTCGCGCTCAAGCCGAAGCCTATGTTTTCGGCCACGGTCATCCAGGGATACAGACCATAGTCTTGGAAAATGACCGTTCTGTCGGGCCCGGGCTTCTCGATTGGTGCCCCCCGAAAGCGCGCATCGCCGCTTGACGGCCGATCGAAGCCGGCCATCATATTAAGTAAAGTTGATTTCCCACACCCCGATGGACCAATCAAGCAGAGAAACTCACCATCCCGCACTTCAAATGTTATATTTGAAATCGCCAGATTGCCGTTAAGCGCTCCGCGTTCTGGGTAGCTTTTGCTAACGTTCACGAAATTGAACACAAAGCGCTTTCGATCTCCATTTTATTGGAACGTGCCATAATTTTTCACAGCCGACGCCGTATTGATTTTAAGAGAGGGAGGCGTCAGCCAGTGCCAGGAAGTACTGTGTATAAAATGAACGGTCCTCGTAGTCAAAAGCAATATTTAGTTTTTATTCTCCGTAGCAAGGGGTGCTTGTTTCTATAAAAGTGCAATATGAATAAAATTTATCTTTGGATGGTGTGCGGACTTGGCCCTGGCTTTGGACACACATTGGCATGCGTTAGCCGGATTGTGTGGGTCGATAGGGCCGCGACATTGTGTTGCCGCTTAGTCGGGAGGTGATCGTGGGGGCGCAGCGCATCGGCGTGCGGCTGATGCGGGCGATGGGCCTACGGGGCGTCGTGCGGGGTAAGACTATCCGAACGACGATCCCGATCCGGCCTGCCCGCTTAACCGGGTCAATCGGCAATTCAAGGCGTCACGCCCCAACACCCACTGGGTCACCCACTTCATCCAGGTGGCGATGGCCGCCGTCTCCCCTCGCCAACGTCCCGGACTGGGTGACGGGCTGGTGGCCCGTCTGACCTCGACCTCCCGCGCTTTGCCTTTCGCGGCTGTGATCGAGGTTTTTGAGCGCCTGCGGCTGTGGAAGCACAGCAGGATCAGTCTTGATGTTCTGTCCGGGACGGAGCCCGTAGCGCGTGCGCCGCGGGCTAACGCTGGTCAATCCGGCTTACAAGAGAATCTACAAGCCCCTCCCTTCAGGGTGGGGTACTTGACATGCTCCTAATTTAAACGGCGACCATTCGACAAGACAATGATATGCATCTTATGTCGCGAAGCTTGGTTCTGAGCCCAGCCAAACGGGTCAACAATGATACGCGGGAGATCAGTATTATCCAGCACCTTCGCCTTATAACTCGTCAAACTAATGTCTGTCGCAACTTCCCGAATCCGCAGGTTCGCTGTGTTTCGGCGTGCAACTTTGACCCCGTGAGGCGGGGGATCGGCGTCCAATTCTGACCCCCTAACCTCGTTCTCGCAGACTGCCCTCCGGTACGACCGGAGGGTGGTGTAGGGGGATGAAGGGCGTGGACACGATTGC
>NZ_JAKSYE010000024.1 GCF_022829685.1 Methylobacterium sp. E-045 | reverse complement strand
TGCTGATGCGGGCGGCGTAAAAGTCGGCCAGTTTGAGAGGCTTCTCTTTCGGGAGGGGCCCAGGATGTTTGCCGTGGAAGTCTACGCGGCCGTTCGGCAGTTCGTTTTCATCGACGGCAACTCTCGTCGCGAGGCGGCCCGAGTGTTCGGGCTGAACCGCGAGACGATTGCCAAGATGTGCCGATTCTCGCTGCCGCCGGGCTACACGCGCTCGAAGCCGGTCAAGAAGCCGAAGCTGGGTCCGCTGCTACCGGTGATCGATGCGATCCTGGAGGCGGACCGGACCGCGCCCGTCAAGCAGCAGCACACGGCCAAGCGGATCTTCGAGCGTCTCCGCGACGAGCACGGCTACGGCGGAGGCTACACGGCCTTGGAAGGACCAAGTCCGGATCGCACGCGCGAGCGGGCGAGAGACCTTCGTGCCGTTGGCGCACCCGCCGGGTCATGCCCAGGTCGATTTCGGTGAGGCGGTCGCCACCATCGGCGGTGTGAACAGGGCGATCCACTTCTTCTGCATGGACCTGCCGCATTCCGACGCCTGCTTCGTGAAGGCGTATCCACGGGAGACCACGGAGGCGTTCCTCGACGGGCATGTCGCCCCCGTCGGGTTCTTCGACGGCGTGCCGCTGTCGATCCTCTACGACAACACCAAGATCGCGGTCGCCAAGATCTGCGGCGGGGGTCAACGCGAGCGCACCCGGGCCTTCACCGAGCTTGTGAGCCCCTACCTGTTCCGAGACCGCTTCGGGCGTCCAGGCAAGGGCAACGACAAGGGCAAGGTCGAAGGCCTGGTCAAGTACGCCCGGTCCAACTTCATGACCCCGGCCCCGGTGGCGGCGTCCTTCGAGGCGCTGAACGCGGATCTGGAGCGACCCTGCCGGACCCGGCAGGATGAACGGGCCGGGCAGCATGCCGAGAGCATCGGCACGCGACTGGTCGCCGATCGTGCCGTCCTGCGTGCCCTGCCGGCGGTCCCGTAGGAGCCGTGCGAGAAGCGGGCTGGGCGCGTCTCCTCGACCGCGCTGGTTCGCTACCGCTGCAACGATTACTCGGTGCCGACCGCCTACGGCTTCCGGGACGTGCTGGTGAAGGGCTTCGTCGAGGAGGTCGTGATCTTGTGTGCGGGGATCGAGATCGCCCGGCACCCGCGTCGCTACGGCACCGGTATGTTTGTCTTCGATCCGCTGCATTGCCTCACACTGATAGAGACCAAACCGAACGCTCTCGACCAGGCGGCCGCGCTCCGGGGTTGGGATCTGCCCGAGGCGTTCCAGCACCTGCGCCACCTCCTGGAGGCACGCATGGGCAACCGCGGCAAGCGCGAGTTCATCCAGGTGCTGCGCCTGATGGAGGCGATGCCCAAGGACGTCGTGGCCTCGGCCGTCACCGACGCGATCCGGCTCGGGGCGATCGGCTTCGACGCGGTCAAGCTGATCGCGCTGGCCCGGCTCGAACGACGACCGCCCCGGCTCGACTTGGCGGCCTATCCGCATCTGCCCAGGACCATGGTGAGGACGACCGTGGCCGCCGACTACACGGTGCTGGTGCCGGAGGTGGCAGCATGAGTACGGCGCGTGACGAGACGATGCCGGGCGGCACCACCGGCGGCACGCCGGGGATCCTGCTCGCCCACCACCTCAAGCAGCTGAAGCTGCCCACGGTGCTGCGCGAGTACGACAAGGTCGCCCGGGAGTGCGCCCAGGGCGGCATCGACCATCCGCGCTACCTGCTCCGTCTGGTCGAGCTGGAACTGATCGATCGCGAACGGCGCATGGTCGAACGCCGGATCCGGTCGGCCCGTTTCCCGGCGGTGAAGAGCCTCGACACCTTCGACTTCACCGCAATCCCGAGCCTGAACAAGATGCTCGTCCTGGAACTGGCGCGCTGCGGCTACATCCTTGGCCGGGAGAACGTCATCGCGCTCGGCAACTCCGGCACCGGAAAGACCCACATCGCCTTGGCTCTCGGCCTGGCGGCCTGTCAGAAGGGCTTCTCGGTCGCGTTCATCACCGCGGCCTCTCTGGTCAACCAGCTTTTGGAGGCCCGTGACGAGCGGCGTCTGCTCCGGCTGCAGCGCGAACTCGCTTGCGCGAAGCTCCTGATCGTCGACGAGCTCGGCTACGTGCCGCTGTCGCCGACGGGGGCCGAGTTGCTGTTCGAGACCTTCTCGCAACGCTACGAGCGCGGCTCCACCGTGGTGACCTCGAACCTGCCGTTCGAGGACTGGACCTCGGTTCTGGGATCGGAGCGGCTCACCGGCGCGCTGCTCGACCGGCTGACCCATCACGTCAGCATCCTCAGCCTGAACGGCGACAGCTACCGCCTCAAATCCTCCCGCAGCCGGCGCAGTCGCGCCGACGGCAGGGCGGAGCAAAACCAGGCCACGGCCGACCCCCACGATCCCGAGACGGGCGAGATCCTGCCAACTTGAGCTTCACGATCGGCGACGAACGATGAAGGGGCCCGATCGGGCCCCTTCATCGTTCAAACGGCCAGCGGCCATTGGCCTGGTTTTGCTCCGCCGCAGCGGCCTGGAATTGGTCCGCCCTTTACAGTGCCCACTGCCGGGAAGCCGCCATAGAAGCCGGAGAACGGATCGCGCTCGTAATTGCCAATGATAGTTAGCTGCGTGTCTGCGTCGGGCCGCCAGGTCAAACTTGGATTGATGAAGAAGCGCTCAACCTCTGTGGTCACCGCCGGCCCGTCACCCTTCCAACCCAGGCCAACCACCCGGTAGGCGAACTGGTCCGCGACCCCACCAGTACCATCACCAAGCGGGCCTCCAACGTCAAAACCGCCGCGCACCTCGCTGAAGCCACCACCCTGGACGAAGATTTCGCCATGACGGACGAATTGCGGCACCTTCGATACAAGATTGACGATGCCGCCTGGACCCGACTGCCCATAGAGCACTGACGCCGGCCCCTTTATCACGTCCACACGCTCAAGCCGGTAGGGATCGACAGTGGGCGAAGCATCACGGCTTCCGGGCAGCGACAGCCCATCTAGGAAGAGCGGCGCGGCAAACCCACGAATTGAGAACTGCTCCAGGCGGGTGGAACCTGCGCCACGCTGTTCCGTCGTCACGCTGGGGGTGTAGCGCAGAGCCTGATTGATAGTGAGCGCGTTCTGGTCTTCAATCTGCTTGCGACTGATGACAGAAATTGATTGAGCCGTCTCAAGAATTGGAGTGTCGGTCTTGGTCGCAACGATGCTGCGGCTAGCAACATAGCCGGGGACAGCGCCAACGGCACCACCAGTCCCGTAGAGAGCACCGCCGAGGCTTCGACCAGCGACTTCCGACGTTACACTCAAATCAGCGAGCTCGACATCTGTTGAAGCAGTAGCTTGTGCGATTGCAATAGTCGGCGCGATCATGCCACAGGTTGTTGACAGCAGCGCAGCGTAAAGAGAGCCGTGCCACAAAGGACGAACTAGGCCGCGTGCATTATTAAAACGATAGAGAGCCATTTTGCCGATCACACTGCTGTCCACCCGTGCAAAATATCGCCGCTATGCTTATCGATCACGGCGATGTGATCCGCTTATCGTGCGATCGACGGCATAGCCCAACAATTATCTTATGGAATGCTTCTAAGATGATTTTGCTTCTCGCTGCCCCTTGATAGAGGTGCTCGCTCTTGGATTGTAGAACGAGAGCCTGGATGAGAGCGATGTAAAACTAATCGGCCCGAACGGGTCTACGCCCTGCTCCCGCAAAAATTGAATCTTGTAAGCATACCAAATGCTGGGGATATGAGGCCAAGATGCAACACTGTCTCTGGCTCTGTGTAAAACTCCGCGAGATGAGAGGAGCAGCTAAAATTTCGACCACGACTGTGCGCTAGGCATAAGCATTCGAGCCTGACGCTAACCCAAGAAAAAAAATCGTCCTATTGGTACGCTTGCAAGAAATCCGACCGTTTTCCCGACGGCTGGAGCCGTCCGGTGTCGACCCTGGATGTGTCAAAACCCCGATGATGGTATCTTTCTTCGGGTTGTCCGGAGGCTGGCATGGGACGGTTTGTTGTCGGTGCCGAGCGCGATCAGACGACGTTGTTTCCGCCGTGTCTTGAAGACTGGATCGCCGATGACAACCCGGTCCGCGTGGTCGATGCCTTCGTGGATGCGCTGGATCTTGGCGCCTTCGGCTTCACGGGCGTCGATGCGGCGGCGACGGGACGACCGGGCTACCATCCCGCGGCCCTCCTGAAGCTCTACGTCTACCGCTAGCTTAACCGGGTCCCGTCGAGCCGACGTTTGGAACGCGAAGCGGGCCGCAACGTCGAGGTCATGTGGCTGACGGGCCAGCTGTCGCCCGATCACAAGACCATTGCCGAGTTCCGCCGGCAGAACGGACCAGCCATCGGGCGTGTCTGTGCCCGCTTCGTCGCCTTGTGCCGCGAGATGGGCCTTCTGACGGGGACACGCGTCGCGATCGACGGCTCGAAGTTCAAGGCGGTCAACAACCGCGACCGCAACTTCACGCAAGGGAAGCTCGACCGGCGCCGCCAGCAGATCGAGGAGAGCGTGTCGCGCTACCTCTCGCAGCTCGACACGGCCGATCGTCAAGATCCCACACCCGAACTGGCTGCCAAGGTGGTGCGGCTGAAGGAGAAGATCGCCCGCCTCGGGCAGGAGATGGAGCGGTTGGCCGGTCTGGAGGAGCAGATGAAGGCGGCGCCCGACCGGCAGATCTCACTGACCGATCCCGACGCACGATCGATGGCAACCAGCGGGCGCGGGTCGGGCATGGCGGGCTACAACGTCCAGGTGGCGGTCGAGACCGAGCATCATCTGATCGTGGCGCACCAAGTGACCAATGCCGGCTCGGACCGAGCGCAGCTCAGTGGAATGGCCGCGCGGGCCAAGCAGGCCCTGGAAGCGGACACGCTCGATGCGGTGGCTGTGTTTCGGCGTGCAACTTTGACCCCGTGAGGCGGGGGATCGGCGTCCAATTCTGACCCCCTAACCTCGTTCTCGCAGACTGCCCTCCGGTACGACCGGAGGGTGGTGTAGGGGGATGAAGGGCGTGGACACGATTGC
>NZ_JAKSYE010000022.1 GCF_022829685.1 Methylobacterium sp. E-045 | reverse complement strand
TGCTGATGCGGGCGGCGTAAAAGTCGGCCAGTTTGAGAGGCTTCTCTTTCGGGAGGGGCCCAGGATGTTTGCCGTGGAAGTCTACGCGGCCGTTCGGCAGTTCGTTTTCATCGACGGCAACTCTCGTCGCGAGGCGGCCCGGGTGTTCGGGCTGAACCGCGATGCGATTGCCAAGATGTGCCGGTTCTCGCTGCCGCCGGGCTACACGCGCTCGAAGCCGGTCAAGATGCCGAAGCTGGGTCCGCCGCTACCGGTGATCGATGCGATCCTGGAGGCGGATCGGACCGCGCCCGTCAAGCAGCAGCACACGGCCAAGCGGATCTTCGAGCGTCTCCGCGACGAACACGGCTACGGCGGAGGCTACACGGTGATGAAGGACCATTGTCCGTCGTCAGATGATTTGGGACATTCAGCGGTGTTCAGGAGCGGAGGCTCTGGTCCATCTGGGGTAAGAGGTTAGGCGGCCTGCGCATGGTGGCGCAAGCGGCGATCCATCAGGGTCTGGCGGTTGATGCGTTCCCGCTCGGCCAGGATCCCTTCGCCGCGTCCGGAGTAGACGTCAGCGGGCGTGAGGTTGCTCAGGCTCTCATGGGCTCGGGCATGGTTGTAGTGTTCGACGAAGTCGGCAACCTGCGTCTCCAGCTCGCCGGGCAAGTAAACGTGTTCGAGCAGGATGCGGTTCTTGAGCGTCTGGTGCCAGCGCTCGATCTTGCCCTGCGTTTGCGGATGACAAGGCGCACCGCGGATGTGGGTCATGCCTCGGCTGGCGAGCCAGTCAGCCAGGTCGCTGGCGACGTAGCTCGGCCCGTTGTCGGAGAGCAGGCGTGGCCGCGGCATCACCCGCGCCTGATCGAGCCCAGCCGCACCCAGCGCCAGGTCGAGCGTGGCGGTGACGTCGCTGGCCTGCATCGTCGTGCACAGCTTCCAGGCGACGATGTAGCGTGAGAAGTCGTCCAGGACCGTCGACAGGTAGTACCAGCCCCAGCCAACGACCTTCAGGTAGGTGAAGTCCGTCTGCCAAAGCTGGTTGGGCGCGGTGGTCTTATCGCGGAACTCGTCGGCGGCCTTGATGACGATATAGGCCGGGCTGGTGATCAGGTCCTGAGACTTGAGCAACCGGTAGACGGTCGCTTCCGAGACGAAGTAGCGGCGCTCGTTGGTGAAGCGCACCGCCAGCTCAGGCGGACTGAGTTCAGGCTGCTCCAGAGCCAAGGCAACGATCTGCTCGCGGATCTCCGCAGGTAGACGGTTCCAGACCCGGCTCGGCTGCGAAGGATGGTCCTTCAACGCCTTGGGGCCGCCGCGCTGGTAGGCGTCGTACCAGCGGTAAAACGTCGAGCGCGTGATGCCGAGCTTGTCCAGGGTGGCACGCACCGGCAGGTGGGATTGCTCGACCAGCCGGATGATTTCCAGCTTCTCGGGGGCCGGGTATGCGATCACCGATGGCCTCAGCGCCAAGATCGAGGGCCTCTACGGCGACCTCGGCCGTTCCAGTGTGACCGCCCGCTACACCGGCACCGGTAGCACCGAGCCCACCGACATCTACACGGTGCGCGAATCGAACCGCTTCGGCCTCGTTCGCGCTGGCCTGAACTACCGCTTCACCGGCCTCTGAGCCGCCCAACTCGCACCCAGGCGCGTGTCGGTCCTGTGCCGACACGCGAGATACCTCCACGGCCCCGCGCCCTTCTCAGATGAGACAATCGGATGTCCCTGCCGACGATGTCACCGGTGGCCTCCACCGGGCTCCAGCATTACGAGACGCTCCTGGAACTCACGGGCTCGCAGTATCGCTTCAATGACGGGCGGTTCGGCGTCGGGGTCGTGCTCGGCATGCTCGATGCCAGGACCGGCTGCCTGCCGATCGGCCTCGTAAACGGCAAGCGGCGGTACTACGCCAATGTGCTCTACTATGATGCGAACCGTCGCTGCCTCGACGTTGGAGATGCCGACTATTGGAGCGAGTTCGTCGGCTCTTATGTCGGCGGCGGGTGGCTGCTCAAGCTGGTGACCGGTCTCGGCGGAGCCACCCTGACGGTGGTGGGAGCCGTCTTCACGACCGCCATCCAGGCGTTCACGTTCTTTTTGGTTCCGGCGCTGCTGTTCGGCCTCGTGGGAATGCTCGTCTACGCGTTTCTGGGGTACACCCTCTACCTGACGGTCATGCTGGCTCTGCCGTACCTCCTTGGTGGCATCGCAGCCTATGTGGTCCTCTGCTTGCTGCTCGCATTCGTACAGAGCGCACGTCAGCGAAGGGCCGGCCAAGCCATCGAGACCCTGCTGACCCGCCAGTTGATGTCCCTCTTCGGCTGAAAGCGCCGCCGGGCAGTCCGGCGACCGTACTCATCTCCTCATACACAGTGGAATTCCATATGATTCGCTCAGTCGGTGGCGTCCTCTCGCTCGTCCTCGCGCTCACCGCGGCAGCTGCCGCTTCCCAAGCCGCCGAGCCCTGGCAGAAGATGGTCTATTCGGATCCGCGCCATCCATCGGAGTTTACACCGCTTGTCGCACCCCTGTGGCAGCGGGAGATCGCCGGCAAACCGTTCCATCAGATCCATGCTGCCCGGTTCGAGGCGGGTGGTCAGACCTATCTCGTGAGTATCGTCTTCGCCGGCGAGATATGCTCGATGGGAGCCAACGGTCGCAATGCTGTCGCCGAGCCTGCGATCTGCCCGGCTCGTGTCGATCTTCTGCAGGACGGAAAGGTTGTACGAACGACCCGTGGCAAGGCCTGCTCGGTTTCGCCCATGCCCGAGGATGAAACAGGCAACCAAGCTGACGCCACTCAGGTCAGGCTCGATCCGGTTGCAAGGACCGTTGCGTTTCGCTCGCTTATGGCCGGCAAGTCTGTTCGGGCATGCCAGCGAACCCTGCGCCTGCCTTGACCGATCAAATGGTTACGACAGACTTCGGCGATCGGAATCCACCCAAGCTGCGCTAAGGTCGCTCCCTCCATATCGCTTTGGTGGAACGTAGCCAGGAACCGATTAGGTAGGCCCGTACGAACAGCATACGCGCGTGGCATAGCCGGACGTAGGCAACCTGGCCGACTAGCTCGGCGCAGGACCCACATCCGTGGTGCGCTATGCCATCCTCAAACGCACGCTGACCGGAGACAAGCTCCCAATTCCTCAGGCGCGGGCCCTGCTAAATGAGTTCAGGAACCTTTACATCGAGGACCGTCAGTCGCTTCACCGCCCCCGTCCGGGTCTGCCAATCCATCGACTGACCAAGGCTCAACCCGATCAGCGCCGCCCCGATGGGCGTCAGAACGGACACTCTCCCCTGCTCGATATCCGCTTCGCCCGGGTACACCAGCGTGACGATCTGAACCTTGCCCGTCGCATCGTCCCTGAACTCGACCCTGCACCCCATCTGGACGAGGCCGGACACGCACGCCCTGTGACCGACGATTTTCGCACGGTCCACCTCATCGGCAAGGCAAGGAGGCAACCTCGGGGGCACGGTTGATGGCGGATGAAGCCAGCCGCGCCAGACGTTCATGGTCGTCCGGCGGCATCCTGATGTGCGGCTTCGTCATTTTTTGTGACATAATCGTCAATCCTCGCTGTATTTCGACCTGGATCGATCAAGCAGCGCTTGGTCCCGGGTCGTCGTCTTTGTCTGTACTGGTTGCGTCGGACCGATTGTTGCCCAGCCCGGATTGCGGCCTTGGGTAATTCCCGCGCGAGAACGGGATCACGGTGCGTGCCATCGGAACCACGTTGGCCGCAGGTTCCGCCCCGCTCCCCCCAACCCTATCGACGTGGGTCTCGGTCGCCGCAGGCGCCGGCAGGTCGGATTTGGAAGTTTCCATGACTTCTGCTCCGCAAGTACGTGTCTACTGGTGATTCAACAGTGGTTACACAACATAGGTTTGCCAGCAGGCGAGCCGTACAGTCTCCTACCCGCCGGTGAGATACTTGGTGATATCGGTTGGTCCTGACTTGAGCCAGCACGCAATCCCCGAGCGGTCCGTGCACACAGGCACCTCCGGCTCGGGGCTATTCGCCCGCGATAAATCTACCTGCCCGGAGCAGGTTACGATGGGAAGGCCAAGAATTGCGCATGATTTATTCTCCCGGAAGGCGACCCACTTGTCAATTCCTGGTCGCCGTACCTTCCAGCGTAGGAAATTCGAAATACGAAATAACGTTGATTGACACCCGTATGGCTTAGCCTATGCTCTCCGTTATCATGTCGAACCTTTTACAGAGCATTCGCCTCTTAGGGCGTGCGGGCAGCCTGCAAGCAGGCTCCTAAGCCCTGGCGCTTGGCCAGCCTTTTAAGGCGGGGCCCGTTCCAGGGTAGATTTCCAGAATAGTTCAGTCCTTCCCAGGCACCGTTTCCGGCAGACTTGGCCGAAGCGCGCAGCGTCGCCGGGATCGGCACGAGGCGGCCGCTTCAGCTGATTGCCGTCGTGGTCATCCGGTCGGACCTAAACATCATGCGAATTTCTTCGCAGCACGCCGCGTTCGGTCTTCGAATTCGGGTAGAGTAGCCGGTTCCATTCCGGGTGCTTAGCCTCAGCGGCACGATGACTTCGCGAACTGCCTAGTTATCCAACCATCGATCCAGGACGGGTCGGGGCACCCAAGGGCTTAGTCTGATTCAGGCGGTCCTCCCACCATCCTACGTCACTCCCGTCCTTAGAACGGACGGCCTCGCGGTCGGTGCTCAAGCCTCACCGAACCTTCCCCTCCGCAAAGGAATAAGAACGATGACCGAACCCATTTGGCCAGTCCACGGTCGCATCACCGGCCCCATCGTCATGATCGGCTTCGGGTCCATCGGACGCGGCGTCCTTCCGCTGATCGAGCGCCATTTCGAGTACGATAAGCGCCGCTTTACGGTCGTCGAGCCCTCGGATGCGCACCGGGCCCTGGCCGACCGGCATGGCCTGCGCTTCGAGCAGGTGGCCCTGACGAAGGAGAATTTTCGCGACGTCCTCACCCCACTCCTCACCGAGGGCGGCGGCCAGGGCTTCTGCGTCAACGTCTCCGTGGACACCTCGTCCCGTGCTATTATGGAACTCTGCCGAGAGCTCGGCGCCTTCTACATCGATACCGTGGCCGAGCCTTGGCCGGGCTTCTACTTCGACAAGGATCGGAGCCAGGGCGACCGCACCAACTATGCGCTGCGCCAGGAGATCCTTGATGCGCGCGCTACCAGCCCCGGTGGCACCACCGCGGTGTCGTGTTGCGGCGCCAATCCCGGCATGGTCTCCTGGTTCGTGAAGCAGGCGCTCCTGAACGTCGCCGGCGATCTCGGCCTGAAGACCCCGGAGCCGAAGGACCGCGCCGGCTGGGCCGCGTTCATGCGCGAGGTCGGCGTCAAGGGCATCCACATCGCCGAGCGCGACACCCAGCGCGCCAAGACCCCGAAACCGCAGGGGGTATTCGTGAACACTTGGTCGGTGGAAGGCTTCGTTTCCGAGGGCAACCAGCCGGCCGAGCTCGGATGGGGCACCCACGAGACCTGGCGTCCGGACAACGCCCACGACCAGGAGAAGGGCTCGCGCTGCGCGATCTACCTGCTCCAGCCCGGGGCCGACACCCGCGTGCGCTCGTGGACGCCGACGGCCCAGGCGCAGTTCGGCTTCCTCGTGACCCACAGCGAAGCCGTCTCGATCTCGGATTACTACACAGTGCCGGAGGGCGGGCGCGCCGCCTATCGGCCGACCTGTCACTACGCCTATCACCCGGCCGACGACGCCGTGCTGTCCCTGCACGAGATGTTCGGCAAGGCGGCCGAGGTGCAGGGGAGGCACCACATCCTCGACGAAACCGAAATCCTCGACGGAATCGACGAGCTCGGCGTGCTCCTCTACGGCCATGAGAAGAACGCCTACTGGTTCGGCTCGCAGCTCTCCATCGAGGAGACCCGGCGCATTGCCCCATACCAGAACGCCACGGGCCTTCAGGTGACCTCGGCGGTTCTCGCCGGCATGGTCTGGGCGTTGGAAAACCCGGAGGCCGGCATCGTCGAGGCCGACGAAATGGATTTCCGCCGCTGCCTTGAGGTGCAGAGCCCGTATCTCGGCCCCGTCATCGGCGTCTATACCGACTGGACCCCACTCGCCGGTCGGCCCGGCCTCTTCCCGGAAGACATCGACGAAACCGATCCCTGGCAGTTCCGCAACGTCCTCGTCCGTTAATGGGAGGGCACACGATGCCGAATGTCGTTCACGTCGTGGGCGCGGGGCTGTCGGGGCTCTCCGCGGCCGTGCGCCTCGCGGAAGCTGGGCGTACGGTGATCGTCCACGAGGCCGCTGGTCATGCCGGCGGCCGCTGCAGGTCCTATCACGACCCACATCTCGGGATGACCATCGACAACGGCAACCACCTTGTCCTGTCGGGAAACGGGACGACCTTCGCCTTCCTGGACCGCATCGGCGGCGGCGATGCGGTCTCCGTGCATGCGCGTGCGGAGTTTCCTTTCATCGACCTCGCCGCGGGCGAGCGCTGGACGCTGCGCCTCAACAAGGGGCGCGTGCCGTGGTGGATCCTCGATCCAGCCCGACGCGTTCCGGGCACCCAGGCTACCGATTACGCAGCGATCCTCCGCCTCCTCTCGGCAAGGCCGGGGGCGAAGGTATCGGACGTGCTCCTTTGTGAGGGGACACTCTACGAGCGGCTTTGGCGCCCCGTCCTCCTGGCTGCGCTGAACATCGACCCGCGGGATGCCGATGCGAACCTTGCCGCCCAGGTCCTGCGCGAGACCTTCGGCGAGGGCGGGCATGCCTGTCGACCTGTCATAGCCCAGGGCGGCCTCTCGAAGGCCTTTGTCGAGCCGGCATTGCGCTTCCTGGAGGAGCGTGGGGCGGTGGTCCGTCACAACGATCGTCTGCACTGCCTGGCGTATGAAGGGAGCCGCGTCGCTGGCCTGGTCCTCGGCAACGGCTCGGTGCAGCTGCAGCCTTGGGATCAGGTCATCCTCGCGCTTCCTCCCAAAGCAACGGCCGACGCCATCCCGGGATTGGTTGCCCCGACGGACCACCGGGGGATCGTGAACGTCCACTTCGCTGTGAACTGCCCTGCCGACACGCCGCGGCTGATGGGTGTGTTAAACGGGTTGTCGGACTGGATCTTCGCCTATCCGGACCGAATCTCGGTGACTGTCAGCGCAACGGATCTGGACGTTATGAGCCGACAGGAAATCGCCCACCAGATCTGGACCGAGGTCTCCTACGTCACCGGGCGGTACATGACGGGCCTGTCGGATATCCCTCCGCCTTGGCAGGTCATCCGCGAGAAACGAGCGGCCTTCGCGCCAACGCCTGAGGCCGCCCGGCTTCGCCCCCGGACGCGCACGGAATTCCGAAACCTCTTCATCGCCGGTGACTGGACCGACACGGGTCTTCCCGCCTGCATCGAGGGGGCCATTCGGTCGGGAGATAAGGCGGCCCAGACGGTGATAGAAGCGAATGGCTAACCCGCTCTTGAATTACGAGCCCAATTTCTTGAATAAAAATTGCATAAGTTCATAGATTCATTATTTATTAGGTGCTATGTTTATTTCGGGCCATCCTTTGAACAAGAGAGCCGGTCGCCTTGTCGCAGGCCGCTAAGCCCCGAAGCTGGAGAGCGGCGAACGCTCTCCGCTCGCAAAGGGCTGTGCGTCGCGCAGGCATCAGCACAAGATCGGCGGTTCGCGGAAGCGACGCAGGATTGGGCCAAGCAAGCTACCGCGCTGCACTTCCTCGTTGGCGGATCGTCCCGACGCTGACCTGACGATCCGCCGCTTCTTGAGCGTTCAAGCAGATGTATGTGGCCTCGATCGAACGAGTCCAAAACAGCGGTTGGCCGCCCGGCCAGGAACCCTGGGCTGTGGCAACATTATCGAGTGGATTCACGTTGCCGAGTTGATCCAGCGAGCGATGCCCGGCCACACCTCGCGCAGGGTGCTGGATCCCATGAAGAGGCCGATGTGGCCGCCCGGTGCTAGTCTCTCCATTATCCGAGCGGCCGGAGTTCCGAACAGGGTCTTGGCTGCGAATACTTGCTCCTTGGGCGTGATGTCGTCACTTTCGCCATCCAGGAGATACGTCGGGCAGGTGATAGATGTTAGATTTAACGTTTTACCCAATGCAACAAACTCAACCTTGGCGAGCCGGGTTTCCTTAAAATTGTTTTGATTACCTGCAGATACCACCTGCCCGGTAAATCGATTGGATTTTCGTACCAGCATTCGAAAATCTCGGTCTTGCTAAGGTAGGCGGGGGCGTCGATGTGCTCGTAGAGGTCGATGTGAACCGCTCCGGGTTTCCCGAAGGCCATTTGGTTTGGGTCAAGCGGCCAAGGCGTGCACCTCGGTGTGGGCATAGTAGCGCGCTTCGGCCTCGGAGGGAGGGATATTCCCGATGGGTTCGAGCAGGCGACGGGTGTTGAACCAGTCGACTTAATGAGGGTGGCAAACTCAACAGCCTCCGATGAGCGCCACGGGCCGCGCCGCTGGATCACCTCGGCCTTGAATAGGCCGATGATCGTCTCGGCGAGAGCATTATCGTACGAGTCGCCGACGCTGCCGACGGAGAGTTCGATACCGCTTGTTTCTCCCGTCCGCCCGCATAGGGCGAATTCTTCCTTGAGATGGATCAAGGATTCCCCCCGGAGTCCGGGCATCATGGCCGCCGTAACCAAAACGGGAGACGGCCATGAGCATGGTGATGGGAACGGCCTATGGGCCGGCGGTGCGCAGTGTCGGGATGCCAAGAGCTATGGCCGGGCGGGCGGCGTTGAGGCCCCCGGATACGCGGCCCGTCATCGAGGACGGATATAGCTATCAGGCCATCGGCGGCCTTCAGGCTCTCGGCCTGGCCACCGCGGCATCCGTCATGGTGACCGTGCTGCTCTGGACCATGCTCTGACGGAATCGACCCCATGGAAGCGTCCGGCCCGCCACGGTCGTGCGAATTCCGACTCTATGAGCAGGGCTTCGGACAGAATCCGCTCTTCAGTTCCGAGGCTAAGACATTTCAGAGACCTAACGGGAGCCGAAGATGCATCGATACATGGTCATGTTCCATAAAGTGATCACGGATGGCGCCGGCCACGACCGTCGCGTCCTGCAGCATCGGACGGTTGTGCGTGCGAATTCCGAGGTGGGGGCGCTCTACGAGGCCAAGGCCCTTTTTCGCGAGATCGCGAACATCGCGGATTGGCGGCTTCGCGCCGATACTTGCGAGGCCGTCGAGCTGGCACGCTCCTCCGCCTAAAGTCGATCGTCCTGCGATCCCCCGACAGGAAGGCTCGACAAACGGTCGGCACTTAGGAGGCAGCGCGCAGAATGCGGGTGGGCGTTCCCGTTCTGAATGAGTAAGGTTCTCATCCAGAATGGGAATACGAGGCCTGCCTGATGTCGAGCGAGACCTGCGCCCCTAATGGGCAGTCCTGCCGGCACGGTCGGTCCGAAGGCGGCTGCGCCGAGTGCAAAGTCCGCCTCGTCAGCGTTTGCGCTGCGCTTACGAGCGACGAGCTTGCCGAACTCGAATCCCTGAGCCGTCGCGTCACTTACAATCCACGCGGGACCCTGTTCGCACAGGACGAGGAGGCAAGCGCGGTCTACAACATCACCGAAGGAGCGGTTCGCCTCTTACGTCTGCTGCCGGACGGGCGGCGCCACGTCATGGGGTTTGCCCTTGTCGGCGACTTTCTTGGCCTGGCCATGCCCGAGCGGCACACCATCACCGCCGAGGCCCTATCGCCCGTCACGGTCTGCCGCTTCGAGCGCCGGGCGTTCCAGGAACTGGTGGCACGAAAGCCTCATCTCCTGCAGCGTCTGCATGAGCGCGCGGGCTATGAACTTGGCCTCGCGCAAGATCAAATGCTCCTGCTTGGCCGCCGCGGGGCTGAGGAAAAGGTCGCGAGCTTTCTGCTCACGCTGCGTGGGCGCTACGTACGGATCGGCCTAACCTCCGTGACGCTGGAGCTGCCGATGGGGCGGCAGGACATCGCGGATCATCTCGGCCTCACAATCGAGACGGTGAGCCGCACGCTGACGCGCCTCGACCGGGAGAAGGCTATCCTCATCGTGCCGGGCGGTGTGCGCCTGCTCGATCTGCCTCGGCTCGAACGTCTCGGAGGGTGAGGGAGCCCGTCTTCTAGCCATGCGGAACCGCCTTGATCTGGATCAAGGATCTGCAATGTCGAGGGGACCAGTTGGGAGGCGTCGATCCGGAAGCCCCTGATGCCGTTCGTACGCGCCAGGGTGCGACCCGTCGGGCGGGGTGACCACTCCAGAGCTCTGGCGATCGAGGCCGCACAGTTCACGCACGATGTGGAACTGTGCAGAAAGACCAAGGAACGGATCCGTGTCGATCGATATCTGCGCACTCTGCCCCGTGCGCGAACACGCCTTATGCAGCTGTCTCAACGATGAGGAACGCATCGTTCTCAACGGTCTCTCCCAGCGTCGCCGCGTTATGGCGGGTGAGACCGTCATGTGGGCGGGCGACGAGAGCCGGATCTGCGCCAACCTCCAGTCTGGCGTCCTGAAGGTCGTTGCTGCAACGACAGACGGGCGCGAGCAGATCGTCAGCCTTGTCTACCCGGCCGATTTCGTCGGCGAGCCCTACGCAACCGAGATCGCTTTCACGGTCACTGCCTTGTCAGACGCTGAGCTGTGCACATTCCCGCGACTCTTATTCGAACGCTTCCTAGAGGAGCATGCGCGAATGGGGAATCTTCTGCTCCAGCGCACACTCGGAGCGCTGAAGGACGCCCGCGCCCGCATGCTGACCCTGGCCCGTCTCTCCGCGGGAGAAAAAGTAGCCGGCCTCCTACTCGACATGGCCGTCCGGGCAGGCCGGCACAGCTACCGGCCGGACCAGTCCGAGCCGGTGACGTTCGACCTGCCAATGACGCGCGGACACATGGCAGACGTGTTGGGAATGACGATCGAGACAGTCAGTCGACAATTGACGAAGCTGAAGAGCGCCGAGGTCGTCGTCCTATCCGGTGCCCGTACCATCACGATTGTCGATGGGAACGCGCTCAAGAAGCGGGCTATGGCGGCGTAAGTCACGCCGCCCGGCGGCTCAGGCTGTCGACAAGCAGGGATCTGCCGCCCGGCGTCAGGCGGTGCTGGGCGAGCATCAGGAGCGCCAGTATCTCGAAAGCCATCCTCTGTCGGCATGCCGCGAAGAAGCAGCGGAGCATGTAGGCGAGCGTGTCGGCAGAGATCCTGCCGGCCGCACCCGGCTTCACGTCGAGCACCGCCATCAGGTCTTCGGCATGGACGAGATCGTTGGTCCGGCGCGCTTCGACGTGGCGAAGCAGAACAGCTGCCAGGGAATTTTGGAGCCCTGGGCCGAACATTTCGGCGACGAAGGCACTGCTTTGCGCCTCATGCATGATGAAGTCGCTGAGCGCCGCGCGGAGCCGCTTGGCCTGGCCTTCGACCGGCCAAGTGGGGAGTATGTCGGCACAGGCTTCCAGGTGGTCGCACAGGCAGGCTAGGCGCTCGTGCCGCGCCATGAGCCGGAGGAGCTCCGCCTCAGCGATGAGTCCGGAAGGATCCGCGGGAGGCGCGGGGAGGACGGAAGGCTCCAGCGAGATCATGGGGTGATCCTGATTGCGAAACGTTCGTTGATCACATCGGTGCCGGGTACGGAGGAGCGACAGCGGTACCCCGTATCCGTACCGTCGCCGTCAGTGCATTGGCCCCATGGCGGCGTCCGGCATCGGCATCATGTTCGCGTTGAGGTGGTACATTACCCAGACCGACCCGGCGATGGTCAGCACCACGATCACCGCCGTGAACAGGAAGGCGAGCAGCGTCCAGCCACCCTCGGAGCGTGTGTCGAGGTGGAGGAAGCTGACGACATGGACGACGATCTGGATCATGGCGAGCACGAAGATGATCGCCGCCGTCGCCGTCGGGTTCGGCAGAGCCTTCGACATGACCAGCCAGAACGGAACCACGGTGAGCAGGATCGAGAGCGCGACGCCGATCCGGTAGCTGCGGCGGCTGTCGTGCCCATGAGCAGAACCGGGCGTCCCAATATCGGTGTCGCGCGGCGTGTGGAGGGAATGGGTGCTCACCGGATCACTCCAAAAAGGTAGACGAAGTTGAAGACGCCGATCCAGATGATGTCGAGGAAGTGCCAGAACATCGACAGGCAGATGATCCGGCGCTTCATCTCGCCCGTTAGCCCATGCTGTCCGAGCTGGACCAGCATCGTGGCAATCCAGATCAGCCCGACGGTGACGTGCGCGCCGTGGGTCCCGACCAGGGTGAAGAAGGCCGAGAGGAACGCGCTGCGCTGCGGGCCAGCTCCCTCCTGGACGAGGTGCGCGAACTCGTAGAATTCGATGCCCACGAAAGCCGCTCCCAGGAGCCCCGTGACTGCGAGCCAGGTCCGTGTTGGGCCGACCCGGCCGGCCTCCATGTGCGGGATGGCCTGCCCGAAGGTGATGGATGAGGCGAGGAGGAGGGCGGTGTTGAGGGCCACCAGCGGCAGGTCGAAGAGCTGCCGTGGACCGGGGCCGCCGGCATAGCTGCTGCTGACCACGCCGAACATCGCGAACAGCGAGGCAAAAATGAGCGCGTCGCTCATCAGGTAGATCCAGAACCCCAGGACCGTGGCGCCTCCGCCGTGGTCGTGCTCCTCCATCTCCGTCGGGTGCCAGCGGATGTCGGTCTCGCGGATGTCGCCCATGCGATCGGTCATGTCAGGCCCCCATGCCCAGTTGCGGCTGCCGCCTGTCCTCCGTCGAGGCAACCTCGTCGGCGGGGATGAAGGTGTCGCGGTTGAGGTTGAAGGTGTGGCCGATCGAGACCGCGAGCAGGGCGACGAAGCTCAGGAGTGCGAGCCACCAGATGTACCAGACCATGCCGAAGCCGAGGGTGAACGCGAGGGCAGAGAGGATCACGCCCGTGCCGGTGTTCTTCGGCATGTGGATCGGGCGGAAGCCGTCCGCGGGCCGCTGGTAGCCTCGGGATTTCATGTCGTACCAGGCGTCAAGATCGTGCACGACGGGTAGGAATGCGAAGTTGTAGGCGGGCGGCGGCGAGGTGGTGGACCATTCAAGGGTCCGGCCGTTCCAGGGATCGCCCGTAGTGTCGCGCAACTCGGCACGCTTCACGAAGCCCATGACGATACTCATCACGAAGCCGAGGATACCAACGAGGATGATGAGGCCGCCGATGGCTGCGATGACGAAGTAGGGCTGAAGACTCGGATCGTCGAAGTGCCGGACGCGGCGGGCGGTGCCCATCAGCCCCACGACGTAGATCGGCGTCCAGGCGACCCAGTAGCCGACGACCCAGCCCCAGAAGGCGACCTTGCCCCAGAACGGATCGAGCTTGAAGCCGAAGGCCTTGGGGAACCAGTAGACGATGGCGGCGAATAGGCCGAACACGACGCCGCCGATGATCACGTTGTGGAAGTGCGCCACGAGGAAGAGCGAGTTGTGGAGTACGAAATCCGCGGGCGGGATCGCAAGCAGAACGCCGGTCATGCCGCCCACTACGAAGGTCAGCATGAAGGCGACCACCCACATCATAGGCAGTTCAAATCGGATGTCGCCGCGATACATCGTGAACAGCCAGTTGAAGATCTTCGCGCCCGTCGGGATCGAGATCACCATCGTGGCGATGCCGAAGAAACTGTTCACGGCAGGGCCGGCCCCCATCGTGAAGAAATGGTGCAGCCAGACGAGATAGGACAGAATTGTGATGACGACGGTGGCGTAGACCATCGACGAGTAGCCGAAGAGACGCTTGCCGGAAAAGGTCGAGGTGATCTCAGAATAGATGCCGAACGCGGGCAGCACGAGGACGTAGACTTCCGGGTGACCCCAGATCCAGACCATGTTCCAGTACATCATCGGCGCACCGCCGAGGTCATTGGTGAAGAAGTTGGTGCCGACGTAGCGATCGAGCATCAGGAGGAAGAAGGCTGCAGTGAGTGCGGGGAAGATCGCGATCGCCAGCACGTTCGAGCAGAGCGCGGTCCAGCAGAAGACCGGCAGCTTCATCATGGTCATGCCGGGCGCACGCATCTTAATGATCGTGGCGACCATGTTGATCGCCGACAGCGTCGTCCCGACGCCTGCGATCTGAAGCGACCAGAGATAGTAATCGACGCCCGTATCTGGGCTGTAGGCGAGCCCAGCCAGCGGCGCGTAGGACAGCCAGCCCGTGCGCGCGAACTCACCCACGAACAGCGAGATCATGGTAAGCGCTGCCCCGGCGGCGGTGAGCCAGAAGCTCAGGTTGTTCAGAAAGGGGAAGGCGACGTCGCGCGCCCCGATCTGGAGCGGCATCACGTAGTTGATGATGCCCACCACCAAGGGGATCGCCACGAAGAAGATCATGATCGTCCCATGGGCGGTGAAGATCTGATCGTAATGGTGCGCAGGCAGATAGCCCTCGTTCGCTCCGAAGGCGATCGCCTGCTGCGCACGCATCATCAGTGCGTCGGCAAAGCCCCGTAGCAGCATGACGATGCCGAGGATGACGTACATGATACCGATCCGCTTGTGATCGACGCTCGTGAACCATTCGTGCCAGAAATAGCCCCAGAGCCGGTACCACGTCACTGCGCCGACGATGGCGAGCCCGAGCAGCACGACGACGACGAACGTGCCGAATAGGATAGGCTCGTGGATCGGGAAGGATTCCCAAGTCAAACGGCCGAAGATCATCTTGAGATGGATGTCTGTCATGACGGTCCCAATGGGAAGGATCGGTCTTGCCACTCACGCCGGGCCTGCAGGAGAGACGGCGTCGGAGCAGATTACTGGTGGTCGCGGTTGTGCACGCTGCCCGGTTCAAGGCCGCCGGGGGGATCGGATTGCGCGGGCTTGGTGACGTTCGGGCCGGAGCCCTTTTCTTCGGGCGCCTTCTGCAGCGCAGGCTTGGGTTTGCCGCCGATGAGCGGCTCTGCGGCGTGGCCAGGGGGCATGGTCGGTACCGCATGCGGATGCGTGTGGCCGGCGCCCGTTGCCATGTCGCGGCGCATGACATCGATCATGCAGGGCTTGCCCGGCTCGATGCAGCGGTTGACGGCGCGGTCGAACAGCCCCTCCTCAACGGAGGCAAAGTGCATCGCCGGCACCCGCTCGCTCGGCTTGATCAACTCGACGAGGTCCGAGAGGGCCAGGCTGCCGCCGCCTGCCTTCACCTGCGTTACCCAATTGTTAAATTCGGCTTCTTCGACGCCACGCAGCTTGAAGCGCATGTCGGAATAGCCGCGGCCCGAGTAATTGCCCGAATACCCCCAACTGTCGCCGGACTTGTTGAGCACCGCGTTCAGCTCCGAGCGCATGGTCGGCATGGCGTAGATCATGCCGGCGAGTGTCGGCGCGTAGAAAGTATTGAACTGGTCCGTGGAGGTGATCGAGAAGCGCACCGGCACGTTCACGGGCAACGCGAGCTCGTTCACCGTTGCCACGCCGAGATCCGGGTAGATGAATAGCCATTTCCAATCGAGCGCCACGACCTGGACGTTTAGGGGCTTGGCATCGGGTGGAACGGGCACGCCTGGCGCGAGGCGCTCGAGCGGGCGAAACGGATCGAGCAGGTGGGTGCTGGTCCAGGTCACTGCGCTTAGCGCGATGATAACGAGGAGAGGGCAGGACCAGATCACCAGTTCGAGCGTCGTCGAATGGTCGAAGTCTGGGTCGTAGACCTTGTTCGGGTTGCCGCGTCTGTACCTCCAAGCGAACACCACCGTCAGAACCATCACCGGAACGATGATGAGCAGCATGACGCCGACGGAGAACAGGATCAGGTTGCGTTGCTGGAGGGCGATGTCTCCAGTCGGGTTCATCACCACCATGTTGCAGCCGCCGAGCAGGAACGGCAGGACGGCGAGCGGCAAGAGGACGGGGAGGCCGTAGGCCCGTTTCATGAGGCGCGATCCTGGGCTGGGCATGGCTGGGACATGGCCGCCGGAATAGCCGCCCCCGGCTCCGCCGACTTTGACCGCGATCAAACCGCCTCAGTTCATGAGCCGCTATGGCCCTTTGCAGGTTCGATGGCCGCGCGGCCGCCCAGACCGAAACGCCCGCTTCGGATTGGACAAAAGGAAAGAACGCATGGCAGTCACACCCGCCGGAGCTGCTAGCTCGACACCGCTGGAGCGCGACGCCCGTCTCATCAATGCGCGGGATCACCGGATCCGGCCTGGTGAAATTGCGGTGGGCGTCATCATCGGACGATCGTCGGAGTTCTTCGACTTCTTCGTCTACGCGATCGCCTCGGCGCTGGTGTTTCCGTCGCTAATCTTTCCCTACACCGACGCCCTGACTGGAACCCTCTACTCCTTCGCCATATTCTCGCTTGCCTTTGTCGCCCGGCCCTTCGGCGCACTCCTTTTCATGCGGATCGACCGTCGGCATGGACGGGGCGTCAAGCTGACGGCGGCGCTCTTCCTGCTCGGAGGATCGACGGCGGCCATGGCGTTCCTGCCGGGTCACGAACAGGTCGGTGGTCTCGCCGCGATCTGTCTGGCTGTCCTGCGCATCGGGCAGGGTTTTGCGCAGGGTGGGACCTGGGACGGGCTGCCCGCCCTCCTGTCACTCAGCGCGCCACGGGAGCGGCGCGGCTGGTTCAGAATGATCCCGCAGCTCGGCGCGCCGATTGGCATGTTCGTCGCCAGCGCCTTGTTCGCGTTTCTGCTGTCGACGCTGAAGCCCGCGGATTTCCTCGACTGGGGCTGGCGTTACCCGTTCTTCGTTGCGTTCGTCATTAACGTCGTGGCGCTGTTTGCCCGGCTGCGCCTAATCTCGACCCCTGAGTTCACGCGTCTTTACGAGAGCCAGGACTTGCAACCTTCCCCGCTGTCGGATCTGATCCGCGATGAGGGAAGAACGATTGTGCTCGGCGCGTTCGCCCCGCTAGCGAGCTTCGCGCTCTTCCACCTCGTCACCGTGTTCCCGCTATCATGGGTCGTACTCACAAAAAGCGACGCTCCCTTACGCTTTTTGGTCATCGAACTGGTCGGAGCAGCTATAGGCCTCGTGACCGTGGCGCTGTCGGGCGTGATTGCAGATCGCATTGGCGGCCGAACGGTGCTTGCCGTATCCGCTGTCCTGATTGGAGCTTACAGCTGCTTCGCGCCGCAGCTGCTCGGTGAAGGACCTGCCGGCGAATGGACCTACGTGCTGCTCGGCTTTGGACTGCTTGGGTTCGCCTTCGGTCAATCGTCGGGCGCGCTAAACGGCAGCTTCTCATCCAAGCACCGTTACACGGGCGCGGGTACGACCGCGACGGCAGCTTGGTTCATTGGCGCTGGGTTTGCACCGCTTGTTGCATTGCTACTAGCAAGCACCTTTGGGCTCCGCTCGGTGGGCGCTTATCTTCTCTCGGGCACGGTGTGTACGCTCGTGGCGCTGGCGCTGAACCGTGTGCGGCGCCGAAACTTGCATTGATGCTGTAGCCATCATTATAAAATGCCCTACGCTTCGTTGGCTGGCCCATCTTCATCGGCAACGGGTCCTGCGTACGGGTAAGCACTTGGATCTGGCTCTTTTCATCGACCGAGAGCACGACGACATGGGCGGGCGGGTCGACGTAGAGCCCGACGACGTCACGCAGCTTGGCGGCGAAAGCTGGGTCGTTGGAGAGTTTGAACTCCCGGACCCGATGCGGCTGCAACCGTGCCCGCGCCAGATCCGCTGCACCGACGAGATGCTGATGGCGGCGGCGGCCGTCCAATGCGTGGTCTCGCCGGGTGGTTATTCTTGCATCAGAGCAACCACGCGCGCCGCCACCTCCGGTCTCGGCGGCAGGATGCACGCTGGTCGCGTCTTATCCCGAAGGAGCCCTTCGCCGCCCTCTTGCGCGAAGCGGTCTTGCCAGCGCCAGACCGCTGTCCTGGACACGCCCGCCTCACACATGACCGCGTACGTCCCGAGCTCATCGGCGCTCAGCAGCACAATGCGGGCGCGCCAAACGTGCTTCTGCGGCGTGTTTCGATCCGCGACCAGGGCCTCCAGCCGAGGGCGTTCCGCGGCGGAAAGCGTGAAAAAGATGCCGCTGCGCATCCCACCAGACTCGCAGGCCCGACCTCAAACCGAAACCCCAGACGGACTCAACCGCCAGGGCTCAACCACTAGATTAAGAATGCCGGGAATAATCATTCCAAAGTTTTTAGCCGATGTCATGCTCTCCAACCTGCGAGGCCGGCCCAAGCCTTGTCGATAATGCTCTGGCAGCGCTGTGCGTGGCCCGGATCTGCATCCATGACGAAGCGGAGTGTGGCATCCATCGCCTCACGACCACCATTGGCCGCCGCTTCCTCGCCATTGTGGCGGATGGCAGTCTGGTAGGCCGTCACGGCCGGCCCAACGAGGGGTTGGTTCTCAACTACGATGATGAGAGCTAGAAGCGCCTGGCCGATCAGGTCGGCGCTCTCCTGCGACGAGGGCTTCGCCGCTGCTTCTGGCTGCCTGATGGATCCAGGGAGATGCCCGGTCGTATAGGGGCGGATCATGGCATTGTCCTTTTGTTCGGGGTGCATAAGTGGGTGAAGCTCTCAAGGATCCCCAGCCTATCGAGCGGCGCAAGGCGATTGGCAGCATAGGACCAGACCAGGCCAGCAGGCGCCTTCGGTCCCGCAACATGGCCTTATCGGGGCTGGTGACGCCCCGCGTAGTGGGAACAGGCTCGCCCGGCTGGCAAGAATGCCTATGGGCTTGATGCCCTCACGGATCGAGCTGCGGCGCCCGTGGAGCCGTTCGGCCAGGGTCTGGGCCCTCCTCCTCGGCCAAAGCCCCTGCCCCGTGCCCCTGCCATACATGGCGGGACAGCTCGTCCATCAGCGCAAGCGTCCGCGCGCCGTCGATCGCGGCGGCCATGGTCGCGTGAAACATCGTCCCCAACCCTCTCGGGCCGCGGCAGGCACAAGGCACGACTTCTCGATGCGGGAATTGGCGTTCCCGCTTGACTCCCGAGGGGGGCATATGGCTTGTGGGGGATTGCAACGGGCCTCCATAGGCCATTTCGATTTCGCGGCCCTCCTGTTTGGCGACAGGGGGGCCGTAGTCGTTTCAGGGTCTATCTCGCGGCGGTGATCTCTCCTGATGCCGGCTCACGACTCGCTTGGGCGATACGCGGCCGGACATGGCATGTCGGCCGGGTGACACCGTTAAGTCAACGGTAAGGGGTTGGCGGGCGGCAGGGTTGAAGCTGGCCCGGTCTGATGTTCCAACGCGCACCATGGTCAAATCCGAGCTCATTGCCCGTCTCGCCGAACAGAACCCGCACTTCTACGCCAGGGACGTCGAGCGCATCGTGAACACCATCATCGGACGGATTACCGATGCGTTGGTGGAGGGCGATCGAGTGGAATTGCGAAATTTTGGGTCCTTCTCGACTACGGTTCGCGATGCGCGCGAGGGCCGCAATCCAAAGACTGGCGCAGTCGTATCGGTGAAGAGGAAGACGGTTTTGACCTTCAGGGTCGGCAAGGGAATGCAGGATCTGCTGAAAGGGTGATGCTACCTGACGGCAGGGTCAGACCGATGGGGTTGAACTCCGATGCACGCGAGGTGCTCCTCCTCGCCATGACGACCGAGGATGCCGAGCTAGGCGCCCAGCTCGCCGAGGTGTAGGATTAGTGTGCAGAGCAGGCGGTGGGAGCCGGCGATTATCCATAGGCTAACATAAACATGGCAGACTGCCGCCGGATCACGCTTAGAGACGATCCAGCCGAAGTCATCGAGCAAGTGTGAGGTAACGACGACCGCGGCCACAAGCATGCCGAGGATGCGACAAACTTGCCATGCCTCTAAAACCCGTGTTCGATCACAACGAATTGGTAGCACCTGCTGCGGCTCTCTCGTCGCAGCATAAAATAGTGACCACCATGCCACATCGTGAGTATCCCACCCTACTCGATGAGCCCCAGCGCCTGGAGGCCCTGAAACGCTACAGGGTGATGGACACGCCTCCCGAGGTTGAGTTCGATCATGTGGCGAAGCTCGCCGCCGATCTGTTTCGTGTTCCGACTGCCCTGGTTTCTTTTGTCGGAGAGGATCGGCAGTTCTTCAAGGCACGGCTAGGCTTTGAAGCCTGTGAGACCTCACGCGCCAATTCATTTTGCACACATGCACTCGTAAGTGATGAGGTGCTCGTCATCCCAGATGCCCAGGCGGATGTACGGTTCCGGCTCAACCCACTCGTCACCGCCTCGCCCTTCATCCGCTTCTATGCCGGAGCCCCTCTCCGCACGCCAGCCGGGCATAGGATCGGCTCGATCTGCATCATTGATGATAAACCCCGACCATCCTTGAGTGGGCACGAGCAGAAGCTTCTGCAAAGCCTCGGTAGAATCGTCATGGATCATCTGGAGCAGCGGCGCCTGAACGTGCTGAAGAATGCTGCCATGAAGATGGCAGCTGCTACCCCAGATGCGATCGTATGCTCCCATGAGAACGGCGTGATTACGTTCTGGAATGCGGCGGCCGAGAACCTATTCGGTTTCTCTCGCAGGGAGGCAATGGGCCGTCATATCGATTTGATCGTTCCTCCGAAGCATCGACAAGCCTATCACGCTGAGATCGAGCGCCTGCGAACAGGGGGGGGAGGCGACCTGGCCGGGACAACCTTTGAAATCAGCGGTTTGAGAAAGGACGGAACGTCGTTCCCCGTAGAGATCTCCCTCGCAAGCTGGCAGGATGGTCCTCGCACAGAGTTCGGTTCGATCATCCGAGATATCTCAGAGAGACATCAGAGCGAGAAGTATCTGCGATACCTCACGCAATTCGATCGGATGACCGGTCTGCCAAATCGGGTGAGCTTTCTGGAGAAGATCTCGCATGCTCTGAAGCAGGCCGGCCAATACACCGTTCTCAAAGTCGGTCTCGACCAGTTCAAGACCATCAACGGCTCCATGGGAATGGCAGCCGGAGATAATATCCTCATTGCCGCCAGTGAACGGATCATCAATATCGTAGGACCAGAAGCATTCGTAGCGCGCCTGGGAGGAGACGAGTTCGGCATCCTCCTCCTCGGAAGCAATGATCTAGTTCAAGCAGAGGCCATCGCCAATCGTATCCTCGCAGGTCTCAGTTTGGCTTTTACAATACAAGGAATTGCCTGCCACATTAGCGCTAGCGTTGGTATCGTTCTCTGCTCCGAGACGTCACAATTCGATGAGCCAGACGCAATCTTGAAAGGGGCCTTGCTTGCTCTTCAGCAGGCCAAGCTTGCAGGCGGGAGGCAATATGGATTGTTTCGGTCCGAACTTGGTGAACTCGCGGACGAGCGCCACCGGATCGAGGAAGAGCTCAGAAACGCCTTGGACGGGGAAGAGTTCGAACTTTATTTCCAGCCCCAGGTGCGGCTCCCGGATCATCGCATCGTCGGTGCTGAGGCCTTATTGAGGTGGCGGCATCCGAAGCAGGGCCTCTTATCACCCGCTATCTTCCTTCCGGTACTCGAAAGCAGCGCTATCGCGATCCCGGTCGGTGACTGGATCTTACGTACCGCCTGTGCCTTTGCCGCTGAAGCGGCTACGTCAGGCATTCCGCTCCGCATCGGCGTAAACCTGTTCGCAGCACAGCTGCGGGACACCTTATTATGTGAGAAGATTGCGGATGTGCTGACCACCTTCGGGCTTCGTGCAACGCAGCTTGAGCTGGAAATCACCGAAACCACCGTACTAGGCCACGACGAAAGCATTTTAGCGCCGCTGCGCCAGATCCGAGAGATGGGCGTCGGCATCGCTTTCGATGATTATGGCACCGGCTTCGCTTCGTTGAGCCTGCTGAAGCGTTATCCGCTCACGCGCCTTAAGATCGACCGCGAGTTCATCCGCGATCTCGAAACCGATCCAGACGATGCGGCGATCGTCAAAGCAGTTTTGGCCCTTGGGGTCAGTCTCGACCTTGAGGTCATTGCCGAAGGGATTGAAACCTGTGGGCAGGCAGCGCTGCTGGCGTCTTATGGATGTCATGAAGCCCAAGGCTACTTCTTCGGCAAACCTACGCCAGCCCGAGAATTTCTCGGCATTGTGGCTGGGCTACCACTTGGGGCGACTTCCTGAAGTAAGTAGATTAGCAATTATCATTCCCTTCATATTTAAAAGCAATAACAATGACAACCAACTGCCAACAGTAAAATTTTAATTCCCTCGCAAAGCCTAGAGAGCCCTATTATGCTGATCGTAATTCTTTTCAAAAATCACGAGGACCACCAATCGTAATGGTAGAGGGGGCCCCCATTGGCAAGCTGTCGAAGTGGAACCCCTCCTCAGCGTGGCTAAGCGCTTTTGGCATTCTGTCAGTGGTTGGCTTATGCGTAATTTCTGCCCTCATGCTCTGGCAGATGCGCTGGGACACAGCACGGAAAGCAGAGATTACCTCACGCAGTCTGGTGCAAGTACTATCCCGCGATATTGATCGCAATATTGATCTATACAACATTGCGCTTCGCACCGTGATTGAGGGCATTCAGCGCCCAGAGGTCATGGATGCCGCTCCTCAATTGCGGCATATGCTGCTATTCGATCGTATCACAACTGCTCCAGGATTTGGGTACATCTTAGTACTAGACCAAAATGGGAACGTCATCGCGAATTCACAGACTCTTGGTCCTACCTCAATCAATGTGGCCGATCGCGAATATTTTCAGCACTTCGCTGCCAATGCGGATGACAACTTGCATGTGAGCGCTCCGGTGATTTCGCGAGTCAGTGGGCAATGGATGCTTACACTAAGCCGGCGGATCTCGAATGCCGAGGGCGCTTTTCAGGGTGTTGTTACAGGCGGCATCTATCTCAGCTATTTTCATAGCCTTTTCTCTAGTGTCGATGTCAATAATCCAGGAACAGTTACCCTATCTGGGCCTGGTGGAACGATTGTTATGCGGGAGCCTTATGAACCAAAACAAATTGGCACAAGCATTTCTCAAACCGTAAGCTATAAAGATATCATAAAAACCAAAAGTGGCAGCTTTACCGGACCTGCGATGCTCGGCACTGGTGACAGGCTCTTCGTCTTCACGCAGATTCAGGATCTACCACTCTATCTGAGCGTAGCGCTGCCCTTACATGATATCTACGCCGGATGGTGGTGGAAAGCTTTGGCGCTTGGGTTTGTCGTACTCGCCCTCAGTGCAACGATTATTGCGCTCATATGGCGACTTGGCCGGGAGCTTTTCCATAGGACGCAAGCTGAGCAGATTACCGCAGCTCTCAATATCGAATTGAAGAAACTGGCTACCACGGATGCATTAACGGGCCTCTTTAACCGGAGGCAGTTCGATATATCCCTTTCAAGGGAATGGCGTCGAGCAGTACGAAATCACCATCAGCTCTCATTGCTTATTCTAGATGCTGATTATTTCAAGGGCTTCAATGACCGTTACGGACATCAGAAAGGAGATGAAGCGCTACAGTTGATCGCCCGCTCAATCGAGGCCGCTATCGACCGCAGCCATGATATTGCGTGTCGGATTGGCGGAGAAGAGTTCGCGGTGGTACTGCCAGACACGGATGCCGCTGGTGCAATAGTTGTAGCTGAACGTATCCGCACGTCTGTCTTAGGCTGGAAAGTTCCGCATGCGGTGAACCCTCATGCCTTGCTGACCATCAGTGGTGGTTTAGCTCATATTCTCGAAACGAGCGTCGTTGACCCAACAACTTTGATGGCGGCCGCGGATCAGGCGCTTTATAAGGCTAAGGCAGGTGGGCGGAATCAAGTACGGGCCAGCGCAAATAACAGCAGTCCATCAATGGGTTAGAGGTAGTCGCCCTCCTTCTTTGAGACGATGGCAAAGATGGCGCGGGTAGCTCAACCGTGAAGCGGTACTTGCAACTAAGCCAAAACCGATGCTCTCAAATCATGGGTGTTGATCTCTGACTATCGGTGATCCAGTTAAGCTGACACCTCTCCTTGAGAGGCGGCTTCCATTACCATAGGGCCCATCGCGGTACCCTTGACGGGACTGCCGATGGATCGCCTTCCCGAGCTCGCCAGCAACATGGTGTAGGGTTGCCTGATCGCATGTCGCCGCGACCCGTGTCCCAAGTTCCCGGGTATGGGTTCGCGCTGATGACCCGGGGGGTTACGGTGCTCGTCCCGCGAATCTTTCGCGGTGGACTCTTGATCGTCTCGATCTGGCTATGCGCGGCTTTTTCAGCCGCGTGAAGGCCGGAAAGCCGGCTGGCTTTCCTCGGTTCCGCGCGAGGAAGCGCTATAAATACTTCGGCTTTGCTGAATTCTCCGGCATTCGTTTCGATGCCGATTGTCAGCGTCTGTCGAAGAAAGGCATCGTCAGCGCTTTGCGCTTGGCGATGCATCGACCGCTAACGCAGCGCTCATCATTCGTGAGCGTGCGCGGCAGAAGCTGCTGGCCGAAGCGACTTAAGTCGCACCGGGCCGTAGTAGGCCCGCGCTCTGAAAGGAGCGGAACCCCAGGGCGAAATTCGATAGAATTTCAGACTGAGACACTACCGATATCCGCAGCATTGGGCGCCGTGGGGGTATGGATTGAGGCCGAGACGGTTCAGCCGCTGACGGTCGCACGGACGGCAAGGAAATCTACGAACGCTCGCGTACGTCCTGACAATCGCTCATGCCCGACATAGAGAGCATGGATCTCTTCTGCATCGCCGGGATGGAAGACCTCCAATACGGACACGAGGCGTCCGGCAGCGAGGTCCGCCGCCACATGGAAATGACCAAAGCGGGCAATACCCGCGCCCCCGACAGCCATGAGTCGCACCACCTCACCAGAATTGCCGAAGAAGTTACCCTGGATCGGCCGCTGGCTTACGCTCGATCCGATGCGGAACGGCCATGTATCGATAGAGCGGCGGAAGCTGAAGTTGAGGCAGTTGTGCTCGGAAAGGTCGTCCGGGTGTCCGGGGGTTCCGTGCATCGCAAGGTAGGAGGGGGCTGCTACCACTACCATCCGGCTGCATCCGAGCCGTCGCGCCCGTAAGCGGGTATCGCGCAGGGGGCCGATACGGATGGCGACATCGGCCTGTGTCGACGCCAGATCGATCACTTCGTCCGTCAGTGCCAGCTCAAGGCTCATCCGCGGATGCTCGGCCAGGAAACGGGGCAGGATCGGCAGGATGACGTGGGTACCAAATGGGACCGAGGCGTTCACCCGTAGCTTGCCGCTCGGCTCAGCGGTGCGCTCCGTAAAGCCTCGTTCGATGGCTTCGAGCCCATCCATCAACTCGGTGGCCTGCTCCCGGTATGCCTCCCCCTCCGGCGTTAGCATCAGGGAACGGGTGGTTCGACGCAGCAGGGCAATGCCGAGACGGGCCTCAAGACGACCAACCGACCGGCTGACAGCGGACGGTGTCTGACGCAGCGCTTTGGCAGCTGCCGCGAAGCTGCCGTGTCGTACGACCTGAAGGAAGGCCTCTATTTCACCGAGCCGATTATCCATACTCACGCCATTCGTGCATCAAAAGCACGACAATCTTGCACAGGTGCGCGCTAGTCATCAATCGCAACAGCAGACATCTTCTCCGTATCGAGCAGGCAACCTGGGAGACGGTCATCATGGATCTGCAGCTGGGAGGACGAAAAGCGCTTGTCACTGGGTCGACCGCGGGGATCGGCCTTGCAATCGCCAGACGATTAGCAGCGGAAGGCGCGAACGTGGTGATCACAGGGCGGCAAGGGGCAAAGCTCGACGCCGCCGCTGCAGAGATCGCGGCTCTTGGGCGAGTTCAAGCGATCGGGGCGGATGCCAGTACGGCGGAGGGAGCCGAGACGCTGGTCCGCGAAGCAACCGAGATCGACATTCTCATCAATAACCTCGGGATCTACGAGGCGAAGGAGTTTGCTGCCATCAGCGACACAGACTGGCATCGCCTCTTTGAGGTCAACGTGGTGGCCGGTGCCCGCCTAACCCGAGCCTACTTCCCGCGAATGCAGGCGCGCGGCTGGGGCCGGGTCGTGTTCGTGTCGAGTGAATCGGGGCTCGTGCCGCCGCCGGATATGATTCACTACGCGGTGACTAAAACCGCTCAGATGACGATCGCACGGGGGTTGGCGCAGCTCACCAAAGGCACTGGTGTCACGGTCAATACGGTGATGCCCGGTCCAACCCGCTCGAATGGGATCGGCGATTTTCTAAGGAGCGTCGCCTCGGACCCGAACGTGTCGCCTGAAGCAATGGAGGCGGAGTTTTTCCGCGTTCACCGGCCCTTGTCGTTGATCCAGCGCATGATCGAGCCCGACGAGATTGCCACGATGGTAGCTTACCTTGCGAGCCCGCTAGCGGCGGCCACGAATGGTGCGGCGCTACGCGTCGAAGGCGGCATCGTTCCAACCATCGCCTGACCCCCGCGTCGTCGCGTCCATCGCGCAAGTCCGGCTCGCCGGAAGCGCTCGGGACGTCTCGATCCTCCGACGATCAATCCCTCGCAACGAAGAACCGGCATCCCGCAGGGTGCGGACTTGCGCAAAAAACGGAGTTGCCAAATGTTAAACAAAACATCGTTCACTGGAGCAATCGCCACCGCTTTGGCGCTGGCAGGAACTCCCGCGCAAGCCGCTGAGCCGAACTGGTACCCCTCCAAATATGGAGCCGGTGATGAGATCGGTGCGGCGAACCTGCTGACCCCAGACGTTGTCCTACAAGCCTTGCAACTCGTCAAAACCGGCAAAGTTTATTCGTTGGGCGTTCCCATCGACAAGAATTTGCCTGCGTTCCGTCACCGTAGCTTCCACCTCTATACGGTGCAGCCTGGTGAAGCCGGCGGTACGAGCAAGGCCCAGAACAAGTTCACCTTCAACGACGAGGTCGTCAACGGCTGGACTGGGGTCGGGACGCAACTCAACGGCATCGGCCATATTGGAATCGACTATACATACTACAACGGGAACAAGGCCAAAGATTTCGTGACAATCGAAGGTGTGACCAAGCTTGGGATTGAGAAGGTCCCCCCGTTGGTCACGCGAGGCGTGGTTCTTGACATGGTGGAGCATTACGGCAAGCCGATTGTGCCTGCGGATACCGAGTTCACCGTTGCGGACATCCAGGCCGTTCTGAAGAAGGAAGGCGTGACCCTGCGCAAGGGCATGTTGTTCTCTTCAACACAGGGTGGTTGGACATGATCGGGAAAGACAACAAGAAATTCCTGGAAGTGGAGCCCGGGATCGGAATGCCGGCAGCCGAATGGCTCGCCGCTCAAGAAATTGTCGCGTTCGGCGGGGATACCTGGGCTTCAGAGATCTATCCCGCCAAAGATGGGCAGGAGTTCCCAATCAACCAATTCATGCTCGCCAAGAACGGCATCTACAACCTCGAACTAATCGATTCGCGTGCGCTCGTCCGCGATAAGGCCTACGAATTTCTCTTTGTGTTAGGCCAGCCCCTCTACAGAGGCTCGACTCAGGTCAACGTTAATCCGGTTGCCATACGCTGACCGCTAGCTAGTTCCCCTATGCTCCTTGTGATGTGATCTGATCGTCTGCCGACGGTTCACGTTCCACTTTCGACCGATTTCTTTGGAAAAAGTCGATGCCGGCCGAGATGGCAACGGGAGGGAAGGGCCCGTGTCCTTTAGCCGGGCTCGGCTACGGGAGCGGGATGATCTTGGCAGGCTTCCCAAGGTTTCAGGCGGCGGCTGCGAAATGGAACTCGTCTCTCGCTCCCTTGGGTCAGCGCAACCGGAGGAGATCCAGCTTTAGGATGCGCTTAAGATGGGCAAACAGCATCTCGACCTTCTAGCGCTCGCGCTGTGAGGTTTACGCTTCTCAAAGTGGGGTACCTTGCGCACCAACTTGTTAGGGCAGCACCGCATCTTTAGGGGGCATGCCGCGCAGTCGAACTTGCTCGCCCGGTACAGCAACGTCGCCCCGTCGTTGACCAGGGTGCCGGTCGGCTGACTCATCACGTCAGCATCCTGAGCCTGAACGGCGACTGCTACCGCCTCAAATCCTGGCGCAGTCGACGCGGTGGTCCTCACCCATCAAACCGCTCCATGCCGAGCGCAAGTTTTTCGGGCATCCTGAACCCTGGGGGGGGTGGATGCCGTGCCTTTCAAATGCTTTACGAGCGAGCCGATCGCCCTTGCCATGCGGCAGGCAGAGAATGCTGCGACGGTGGAGGGGGCTGCCGAAAGATGGCGTGCCGGAGATCCGATGGGGCAAGCAGCCGGAGGACGAGAGCAGCAGCTCAGGTGGCTGATGGCCGACCTGACGCTGGATCGCTCCATGTTGCATGATGTCTTTACCGTCGTCATTGCGGAGCGCGAGTGCTCGATGCGGCCGCGTCACGGGAATGAAGGCGAGATGTCGAATCTGCCGGCGGCATCGCACGGCCGTCGATGCCAGGGCTATCAGCCAAGCCTGTGTCGCTGGCTTCATCCACATCTGCCAAGCCTGCCAGTCAGCCGTGCCTGGAAGTGGACACGCCCGGATGTCACCCCTGCCGTGCCCGCGCCACGTCAGCCTTCTGGATCAACACGGAACAAGCACCCCTCACCCACCCGTAGCTCACCGACCTCTTCGTCGGTTTATGCGGGAGTGGTCGCATTCCTTTGGATCAGAGGGGGGGCTACCGACCGCATCGCTCACCCTGCAGACTTCTGCCGCCGCCTCGACACCTCGTTCTCGAATGTGAGATCGAGGCGACGGGAGCCGCCCCCAACATCCCACCGAAATCCAATCGGCGGTGGAAGCCGTGCTTCTCGCCGGTCCTCTACAAGGGCCGCAATGCCATCGAGCGCATGTTCGGCCGCATCAAGGACTTCCGTCGCATCGCCACAGGTCGTGTCCCTCGGCGTGGTGTAGCTCGCTGAGGGCCACCACGATTACCGGCTTGGGCCGGGAGGATCAGGCTGCCAGGGTCGGCAGGCTGACGAGGGGATCATCGCCGATTGGGGCGATGCTTTCCAGGGTCATGTAGCGGGACTGCTGGACGGCCCATTCGTCATTCTGCTCCAGCAGGATTGCGCCGACGAGGCGAGTGATGGCAGCCTCGTTGGGGAAGATGCCCACGACCTCGGTCCGGCGTTTGATCTCGCCGTTCAGTCGTTCGAGGGGGTTCGTGGAGTGGAGCTTGCCCCGGTCGGCGACCGGGAAGCCCATGTAGGCGAGCACGTCGGGCTCCGCCGTGTCCATCAGGACGGCGAGCCTGGGCACCTTGGGCCGGAGCTGATCGGCCACCCGTCGCCATTGCTGCCGGGCCGCCTCCGCGTCGTCCTGGGCAAACGCGGTGGCGATGAAGGCCGACACGACACGCCGCCCGCTACGGCCGGCATGGGCGAGCACGTTGCGCATGAAGTGCACACGGCAGCGTTGCCAAGTCGCGTTCATGACTTTGGCCACCGAGGCCTTGATGCCCTCGTGGGCGTCCGAGATCACGAGCTTGACCCCGCGCAGGCCGCGCCGGGCGAGCTTGCGCAGGAAGTCCGTCCAGAACGTCTCGGCTTCCGACGGGCCGACATCCATGCCGAGGACTTCGCGGCGACCGTCGGTGTTCACGCCGACCGCCACGATGACGGCCACCGAGACGATGCGCCCGTCCTGGCGGACCTTCACGTAGGTCGCGTCGATCCAGAGATACGGCCACTCGCCCTCGATGGGGCGGTCCAGGAATGCGCCAACCCGCTCGTCGATCTCCTGGCACAGGCGCGAGACCTGGCTCTTCGATACGCCCGTGCCGCCCATCGCGGGTTCCCATCGCGGCTTGCCGCGATGGGGCCCTCCCTGGACCAGATCATCGACCGAGCGGGTCGAGATGCCCTGGATGTAAGCCTGCTGGATCACCGCCGTCAGTGGCTGTCAAAGAGCGTTGAACATTGACCCTGGATCGGCGTCGCACTTTTACCCCCTGGATGGGTATCGCGGTGCGCCCCTGACCAGTACGGCGAAGCGGGCCGGGGTGGCGCTGCCCGGCTTAGTGTGGGTGCAGCAGGCGTCACGCGCGTGCTGGTACCTGGCTTGCTGACTACAGTCATGGCACTCTCGCACGACATCCAC
>NZ_JAKSYE010000018.1 GCF_022829685.1 Methylobacterium sp. E-045 | reverse complement strand
TCAACCATCGGATGCCATTTCGCGATGGCGCAGAAGCCGCCAATGAGCTTCCAGACAGTGGCAGGGGGTGCTTGGATCTCAAGGCTGCGGGAGACCTCCAAGGCGAAGCCAGGACCCGTCTGTGAGGCTAGGACTGCGAGGAAGCCGATTAGTCCGCCAATCGCTCGCTTCATGCCGTTCCAGCCTCTGCCGCAAAGCCACAAATCTCTACCGTCCCACCTGTAGACGGGCGGTACTCAGTTCATGGCGCGGAAGGGAGAAGCCAGCACAACCCGAATTTTACGAGCGGGAGCTGCATTGAAGCTGGCTGCCTGCTGCGACGGCTGCGTGGCTGCAAGGCTTGAGGCAGGGATCGTGATTGAGCTGGTGCCAGAGTAAACCGTAACCCGCCGATCCTCTGCTGAAGCGGGGACGAGCGAAGAAAATACGGTGGCAACAGAGAGAGAAAGAACCAGAGAAATCTTCATGAGGGCGGCCCGAGACGGAGCGAAATATTGCTTCCATAATGGTCAAGCTACGTCCCTGTTCCGAAAATAATAACCTGCTTGTCAGCGGAACTTTCCCAAAGCCAGCTATGCGACCTGAATTCATCGGCCGTTAGCGAATGGGGGCTAGCGCAACCTCCCCCCACCGATTTTCTGAAACTTCCTGAGATCCGTCTCCGTAGAGGAGGGCGTGTGCTCATTCGAGGGCAAAAGCGCGACGGCATCGCCTCGACGCTTCTATAGTCATGATCTCTCTGCCATTAGGCAGAAATTATCTAAATGTCACAGGAACTTAGAGAACATTTTTCTGCTTCTATAAAGACTGCTGACACAGTATTCTAGGAGATGAAAAATGAAGAAAGTTACTTTTACGCTTGCCGCTATGACCATCCTTGGCGGGCTCGCGCTTGGTGTAGGCTCGGC
>NZ_JAKSYE010000017.1 GCF_022829685.1 Methylobacterium sp. E-045 | reverse complement strand
CCCAAGCGGCTAGCGTGGCGCGGCCAACAGGACCACGCCGCGGCGGTCCCGGCTAACCAGCCATGGCGAGAGCGTCGGGACCGGCACCGGGGGCTGGCGGTGCACGACCCGGGCCTGAGGCCGGCACGCACGTCGGGCCTGCTGGACCCCTGATAAGCCCGGCTGCGCCACCCCGACCCGCTGCGCCGGGCTGATCAGGGGCGTCCCGGCATCCCCATCCAGGGGGTCAAAGTTCGACGCCGATCCAGGGTCAATGTTCAACGCTGTTTGACATCTTGAGGCTGCGGGAGACCTCCAAGGCTAAGCCAGGACCCGTCTGTGAGGCCAGGACTGCGAGGAAGCCGATCAGTCCGCCAAACGCTCGCTTCATGCCGTTCCAGCCTCTGCCGCAAAGCCACAAATCTCAACCGTCCCACTTATAGACGGGCGGTACTCAGTTCGTGGCGCGGAAGGGAGAAGCCAGCACGACCCGGATTTTACGGGCGGAAGCTGCATTGAAGCTGGCTGTCTGCTGCGACGGCTGCGTGGCTGCAAGGGTTGAGGCAGGGATCGTGATTGAGCTGGTGCCCGAGTAAACCGTAA
Organism: Methylobacterium sp. E-045; assembly: GCF_022829685.1. Lineage (GTDB taxonomy): Bacteria > Pseudomonadota > Alphaproteobacteria > Rhizobiales > Beijerinckiaceae > Methylobacterium. Next base: position 523 of record NZ_JAKSYE010000017.1, on the reverse strand, counting down.
CCTGCCGATCCTCGGCTGAAGCGGGGAAGAGCGAAGAAAATACGGTGGCAACAGTGAGAGAGAGAACCAGGGAAATCTTCATGACGGCGGCCCGAGACGGAGCGAAATATTGCTTCCATAATAGTCAAGCTACGCCCCTGTTCCAAAAATAATAACCTGCCTGTCAGCGGAACTTTCCCAAAGCCAGCTATGCGATCTGAATTCATCGGCCGTTAGCGAATGGGGGCTAGCGCAACCTCCCCCCACCGATTTTCTGAAACTTCCTGAGATCCGTTTCCGTAGAGGAGGGCGTGTGCTCATTCGAGGGCAAAAGCGCGACGGCATCGCCTCGACGCTTCTATAGACATGAGCTCTCTGCCATTAGGCAGAAATTATCTAAATATCACAGGAACTTAGAGAACATTTTTCTGCTTCTATAAAGACTGCTGACACAGTATTCTAGGAGATGAAAAATGAAGAAAGTTACTTTTACGCTTGCCGCTATGACCATCCTTGGCGGGCTCGCGCTTGGTGTAGGCTCGGC
>NZ_JAKSYE010000016.1 GCF_022829685.1 Methylobacterium sp. E-045 | reverse complement strand
CCCGAACATACGAGGGCCGGCCGCCGCGACAACGGGGGAAAGTCCATTGTCACAAAACGTTACATTGCCCTCCCGGCCGGTCGCATCGCTTAGGCTCGCAAGGGACAGGGTCCGCCATTCACGGTGCCGTCGCACCCACGCCGCCCGCCCACGAGGTCCGACAAGCGATACATGACAGCGTGAAGGCGTTTCGACTGTCCGGCGCCGCGTCCCGAGCCGTATTCGTCAGCAGGGTGTTCTCACTCAGGACCGTACATCGAGGTCAGGCCTCTAGTGCAGTGACGCGGACCGATGCTTCACGCGGGTCGTGCGGCGTGCGAGTCTGGGCGATGGCCCAGGCTGCCTGTGTACTCCCCCATGCCGCCACGATGTCCAAGTTGGCCGGGATCGTGGGTGACCGCTCCCGTCCCCTCCAGCACATTCTGCGCGCCCGGATCGTCCTGCTTTCAGGCAAGCGCCTGACCGTGCAAGAGGTGGCTCGGCAAGCCGGCGTCAGTCGGCCCGCGGTCTGGCGCTGGCAGCAGCGCTTTGCCGAGGAGGGCGTCGAGGGTCTGCTACGCGACAAGACCCGCCCACCCGGCACCCCGCCGCATTCCACGCGGACGGTGGCGGAGGTGCTCGCACTGACCTGTTCGGAGCCGCCGGACGAGGTCACCCACTGGACCGGGCGCGCCCTGGCCAAGCGCGTCGGGATCTCCTTGCGCGCCGTGCAACGGATCTGGGACGCGCACCGCCTGCAGC
>NZ_JAKSYE010000014.1 GCF_022829685.1 Methylobacterium sp. E-045 | reverse complement strand
CGCTGCCACGACGCGTTCACGCAGATCGGCTGACAGGGCTGAGGGCATTCGGCTCTCCTCCTGGAAAGCCAGGCATCGAATCACATCTGCGCCGCTCTCGAAACCCCAGACGATTCAAATCGGTCGGACACCGCTCTAGCTTGAACGCCGCCACGGGGCCGATGCGCTCGCGGATGGAGGCGACGAGCTCGCGCTCGATCTCGGCGGTGTCGCGGGAGACCCCGGATTTCAGAACGACGAAGCCGCAGGGCTGTTCGCCCTTCAGCGCATCGCGGATGCCGATGACGGCGCATTCGGCGACATCGGGATGGGCGGCCAGAACCGCCTCCATCCCCCCGGTGGAGAGCCGGTGCCCGGCGACGTTGATGATGTCGTCGGTGCGCCCCAGCACGGTGACGTAGCCCTCCACATCGACGATCCCGGCATCCGAGGTGTCGTACCAGCCGGGATAGGTGGTGAGGTAGCTCTGGCGGAAGCGCTCGTCGGAGCCCCACAGGGTCGGCAGGCAGCCGGGCGGGAGGGGGAGCCGCAGGGCGATCGTGCCCATCGTGTCGGGGGGCAGCGGCTTGCCGGCCTCGTCGAGCACCGCGAGGTCGTAGCCCGGCATCGGCACGCAGGCGCTGCCGTGCTTGACCGGGAGCATGCCGATCCCCACCGGATTGCCGGCGATGGCCCAGCCGGTTTCCGTCTGCCACCAATGGTCGATCACCGGCCGGTCCAGGGCGCGCTCGGCCCAGGCGACCGAATCCGGGTCGGCGCGCTCGCCGGCGAGGAACAGGGAGCGGAATCCGGAGAGGTCGTAGGAGGCGACGAGTTCGGCGCGGGGATCGTCCTTCTTGATTGCGCGAAGCGCCGTCGGCGCCGTGAACAGGCAGGCGACGCCGTATTCCGCCGCGACCCGCCAGAGCGCCCCGGCATCGGGCGTGCCCACCGGCTTGCCCTCGTAGAGCACGGTGGTGCAGCCGTGCAGCAGCGGCGCGTAGACGATGTAGGAATGGCCCACCACCCAGCCGATATCGGAGGCGCAGAAATACACCTCGCCCGGTTTCACGTCGTAGAGGTTGGGCATCGACCACGACAGCGCCACGCAATAGCCGCCGGTATCGCGCACCACGCCCTTGGGCTTGCCCGTCGTGCCCGAGGTATAGAGGATGTAGAGCGGGTCGGTGGCCGCGACGGGGACGCATTCGGCGCTGATCCCGGCGGCCTTCGCGCGGGTCACGGTCTCGGCCCAGTCGCGGTCCCGCCCCTCCACCAGTCCCGCCTCGGCCTAAGGGCGCTGGAGGACGAGGCACGCGTCCGGCTTGTGCGGCGAGGCGGCGATGGCCGCGTCGAGCAGCGGCTTGTAGGGCACCACCCGGCTCGGTTCGATGCCGCAGGAGGCGGCGAGCACCACCTTCGGGGCGGCGTCCGCGATGCGGATGGCGAGTTCGTTGGCGGCGAACCCGCCGAACACGACGGAATGGACCGCGCCGAGGCGTGCGCAGGCGAGCATCCCGAACAGGGCTTCGGGGATCATCGGCATGTAGAGGACGACCCGGTCGCCCTTCTCCACCCCGAGCAGGGCGAGGATGCCGGCCAGCGTCGCCACCTCGTCCTGCAGGCTCGCGTAGCTGATCGTGCGCTTCGTGCCCGTGACGGGCGAATCGTACAGGATCGCCGCCTGCTCGCCCCGCCCCATCGCCACGTGCCGGTCGACGGCGTTGTGGCAGGCGTTCAGCCTTGCGTCGGGAAACCAGCGGCCATAGGCGCCCGCCTCCGGGTCGAAGGCGCGCGACGGGGCGGTCTCCCAGTCGAGGGCGGCGGCGGCCTTCAGCCAGAAGCCCTCGGGATCGGCGAGGGAGGCGGCATGGACCGGGCGGTAGGCGTCAGGTGCACCAGCCGATTCGGGAGGTGTTGCGGCACTGTCCATGGCGGTTCGTCCCCGGATGGCCGGTCGAAGGATGCCGGCTTGATCAGGGAGTGTAGCTCAGGCCGCGTCCAAGGCGAGACGGGCGTCGTCGACACGAACGAAAACCGCCGCGCTGGGCAGCGCGGCGGCAAAGGTCAGTCAAGGAAGGGGAATGATGGGGAACTGGCTAATGCACCGAGTCCGTTTCGGCACGCAGCCGATTGATCTCGTCCTTCAGGTGAAGTTTGCGTCGCTTCAATTCCGCGATCCGAAGATCGTTCTCGGACGGGCTTTGAATCGCGGAGTGGATTTCCCGCTCGAGGGCTTCGTGCTTGAGGGCGAGCTGGCTCAGATGCGTCTGCAGCGACATGAGTCGTTTCTCCTGTCTCGTTCCGACTCAGGCAGAGTGGCATAGTATGAGCCGGCTGTCGAAACCGAAATCGGCCTCGGGCCAACATTGGTTAATCACGATCGGCGGATCCCTTCCGCGTGGAAGAAGCGTCTTCCAGCGCCATTTACGGGCACTGCCTTGCCGCAGAAGCGCCGGTGCCGCATGGTTTCGCTAAAGGGCGTGTCGAGGCTGCAGGTGCGATGGCGGGCGAGTTCGAGGACAACGGGACGGCGGAGTTCGTCGAGGAGCTGGCGCGGCTCCGCCAGGAGCACCGCGACCTCGACGGGGCCATCGACGCATTGGAACTCAGCGTCGCCGGCGACCAGCTGCAGATCCAGCGCCTCAAGCGCCGCAAGCTCGGGCTGCGGGACAGGATCTCCTATCTCGAGGACCAGATCACGCCCGACATCATCGCCTGAGCTGTGGCTTGGCCCGAGCGCCGGCTTGCGGGCGGGCGCCCGCCCGCGTATGCGGCAAGATCGGGTCGCCAGATGCTTCCCGGGATCGCGCCGCCGAGCGTTCATGGCCCTGATCCGGCCGTGCAGGATCAGGCGGCCGTGATCGTCTCGGGAAGGAAGTGACGACGATGGCGGGAGCGCCCCCGGTCGCGATCATCATGGGAAGCCAGTCGGACTGGGCGACCATGCAGCATGCCGCCGACACCCTCGACGCCCTGGGCGTGCCGCACGAGGCGTTCATCGTTTCCGCCCACCGCACGCCGGACCGCCTCGTCGCCTTCGCCAAGGGTGCCAGACAAGCGGGCTACAAGGTCGTCATCGCGGGCGCCGGCGGGGCCGCGCATCTGCCCGGCATGACCGCCTCCATGACGCCGCTGCCGGTCTTCGGCGTCCCGGTGGAATCCAAGGCCCTGTCCGGCCAGGACAGCCTGCTGTCCATCGTGCAGATGCCGGCCGGCATTCCCGTGGGCACCCTCGCCATCGGCCGGGCCGGGGCCGTCAACGCGGCCCTCCTCGCCGCCGCCGTCCTGGCGCTGACCGACACCGCCCTCGCCGGGCGCCTCGACGCGTGGCGGGCCGCGCAGACCGCATCCGTGGCCGAGAGGCCGGAGACACAGATTTCGTGACCCATATCTCCCTTGCGCCCGGTTCCACCCTCGGCATCGTCGGCGGCGGCCAGCTCGGCCGCATGATCGCGCTGGCCGCGGCCAATTACGGCCTCAGGGTCCATGTCTACGCCCCCGACGCGACGAGCCCGGCCTTCGACGTGGCGGCCGAAACGACCTGCGCTGCCTATGACGATGCCGAGGCCCTGGCCCGGTTCGCGGCGAGCGTCGACGCCGTGACTTACGAGTTCGAGAACATTCCGCGCCAGACCGCCGACCTGCTGGCGCACCACGCCCCCCTTCGCCCGAGCGCCGATGCGTTGTCCACCACGCAGGACCGGCTCTCCGAAAAGAGCTTCATCAACGGTCTCGGCATTCCGACCGCGCCGTTCCGGCAGGTCGACACGCCGGACGACCTCGCCCGCGCCCTGGAGTCGATCGGCCTGCCCGCCGTGCTGAAGACCCGCCGCTTCGGCTACGACGGCAAGGGCCAGCGCATCATCCGCACCGCCGAAGAGGGCGACCGCAACGCGATCTTCGCCGAGTTCGGCGGCGCGCCGCTCATCCTCGAAGGGTTCGTCCCCTTCGAGCGCGAGGTCTCGGTGGTGGCCGCCCGTTCCCCCGACGGGAGCTTCGCGGCCTTCGACCTGTGCGAGAACGAGCACCGCGACCACATCCTGGCCCTCACCCGCGTGCCGGCCCCGAACCTGTCGGACGAGACCGCCCGGAATGCGGTGGAGATCGCCCGCCGGATCGCCGAGGCGCTGGACTACGTGGGAATCCTCGCCGTCGAGATGTTCCTGGTGCGCGACGAGGCCGGCGAGCACCTGATCGTCAACGAGATCGCGCCGCGGGTGCACAATTCCGGTCACTGGACCATCGAAGGGGCGGTGACGTCGCAATTCGCCCAGCATGTCCGCGCCGTCTGCGGCTGGCCCCTGGGCGATGCCTCCCGCGTCGCCGGCGCCTCCGTCGAGATGCGGAACCTGATCGGCGACGACATCGACGCCTGGCAGGCCCTGCTCGCCGAACCCGGCGCGCATCTCCACCTCTACGGCAAGGGCGAGGCACGGCCCGGCCGCAAGATGGGCCACGTCACACGGGTGATCCCGGCCGCCTAGACGGGGCGGCGCCCGACCCCGTCTCGCGCGCGGCCGGGGTCACGAAACTGCGCTCTATCTGCCACACCAGGGCACCGCCTCCACCCCTCCCGGCGCCATCTCGGCCCAGCCCCGGACCGAGCCATACCTTCGCCACATCGCGCCGCTTCAGCGGGTGGGCCGGCGCTCCTTAAGCGCGTGTTCACCGCGATGCGGGATCGTGCCGGGATTCGTCGTCACCCTGCCGTTCCGAGCCCCTTCGAGGCGTGCCGGCGATGGGATGGCCGACAGTAGCGGACGGGAGCGTGCCTCGGGGGCATGGCGATCCCGAGGGGAGAGGGGCAATGACGTTTGTAGTGCCGCGCGCGAAGGCGGGTCTGGTCGGGGCCGTGGCGATCGCGGCGGCTTTGGCCGGGTGTGAGACCTATGGCGGTGGCGGGGCGGCGGCGACGCGCCAGTTCGCCGTGGTCGAGAGCGACGCCACCGGCGCCACCAACGTCAACATCGCCTCCCTCACCGAGGTGATCCAGCGCAATCCCACCGATGCCGGCGCCTACGTCACCCGCGGCGCGGCCTATGCCCGCTCGGGCCAGTTCAACGACGCCATCGGCGACTTCTCGAAAGCCGTGCAGATCGATCCGAACTCGGCCTCCGCCTACAACAACCGGGCGCTGGCCTACCGCCAGACCGGCCGCAACGACGCCGCGCTCGCCGATTTCTCGAAGGCCATCTCGGCCGATCCGAACTACGGCCCCGCCTATATCGGCCGCGCCAACGTGCTGCGCGCCCAGGGCGATCTCGACGGGGCGATGTCGGACTTGAACCAGGCGATCCGCCTGACGCCGGAATCGGCCGAGGCGTATCATGCCCGCGGTCTCGTGCGTCAGCGCCAGGGCCAGAACACCCAGGCCATCGGCGATTTCGACGCCGCCATCGACCGCAATCCCTTCGTCGCGGCCCCCTACGCCGCGCGGGGCCAGAGCCTCATCGCCACGAACCAGTTCGACAAGGCGATCGAGGACTACAACGCGGCCCTCAACGTCAACAACAAGGACGCCAGCTCCTGGGCCTATCGCGGTCTCGCCTACGAGAAGACGAACCGCAAGAAGGAGGCGATGGAGAGCTACCAGCGCGCCGCCCAGCTGGAGCCGGGCAACCCGGTGGCCAAGCAGGGGCTGGGGCGCGTCTCCGGCGGCGTCGGGTCGCTGTTCAACTGAGGCGTCGCGCCATGCGCCGAGGTGTCCCGAACGGTATCGTCGCCTTGGCGATGCTCGCGCTGTCCTCGGGCGGGGGCGCCGTCGCCCAGACGGATACGGGGCGCCAGGCCTCGTCCGATCTCGCGACGATCGAGCGCTGCGTCGCATTCGCCAAGGATGACGGCGCGCGCCTGTCCTGCATCGGGCGGGTGTCCCAGCCCTGCATCGATGCGCCGGACGGTTCGGGCTCGTCCACCATGGGCATGAACGGGTGCTACGCCCGTGAGATCGCGGCCTGGGATACGCGCCTCAACCGGACCTACAAGGATGTGGGCGCCGCCATGAGCGAGAGCGCCGACCTCTCCCTGCGCGACGCCCAGCGTGCCTGGATCGCCTTCCGCGACAAGGCCTGCGACTGGCCGTCCCTCGTCTATCCCGGCGGCTCGATCATCGGCCCGCTGAGCGGCGAATGCCTGCAGATCCAGACCGGCCGACGCGCCCTCGACCTCGACCGGATCAAGGCGGCGCTGACCGAACGATAGTTGTGGGGCCGTGGTCCAAGGCCGATGGATGAGGGGCCGCCGCCCCCTCACACGCGTTCGCAGCAGGCCCGAAGACCGTTCTGCCCTTGAGCGGTTCGCCGTTGCGTCGGCCGTTTCGAAAGCCGATGCACCTGCGTGCCCGATGCCATAAGCTGGGTTCGCGGCTGACCGTCGGCTTGGGACACGTATTGGTCGGTCCCTTGGCGTCGCCGGCCACCACAGAGACGTAGCCATGGCTGAGGACGTCGACGAGGGAGACGACTGGCGCTCGGTGGGCACGCGGTCGCAGGATGCCGCCGCCCTCGAGACGGCACGGCAGCGGGCGCGGGAGCCGGACCGGGGCCGCGATGCGAGCCGTCCCTCCGACATTCCGGAGGCGGGATGGAAGGACATCCTCTGGCGCGTCCTGTGGGCCCTGCCGCAGGATCGCGTGCTGACCACCGCCGGCGGCGTCGCCTTCTTCGCCCTGCTCGCGGTGTTTCCCGGTCTCGTCGCCGTGGTCTCGATCTACGGGGTGTTTTCCGATCCCGCCGTGATCAGCCAGCACGTGGGGCTCCTCACCTACATCCTCCCCGCCGCCGCCCTCGAGCTTCTGTCCGAGCAGCTCGTGCGGATCGCCGAACGCAGCACGGGGTCGCTCGGCCTCACCTCGACGATCAGCCTCCTCATCGCCCTGTGGAGCGCGAATTCCGGCGTCAGCGCCCTCTTCGATGCCCTCAACGTCATCTACCGGGAGCGGGAGGACCGGACCCTCGTCCGGTTCTATGCCACGACCTTCCTGTTCACCCTCGGCGGCGCCGCGTTTCTCCTCCTGACGATCAGCGTGGTCGTCGTCCTTCCCGCGATCATGGAGCGCGTCGGGTTCGGGGGATTGGCCGACAGGATCCTGTCCGTGGCGCGCTGGCCGGTCATCCTGGTCGTGGTGAGCCTGAGCCTGTCGCTGATCTATCGCTACGGCCCGAGCCGGCGCCGGGCGAAATGGCGCTGGGTCACCTGGGGCAGTGCCCTGGCGGCGTTTCTCTGGGTCTGCACCTCCGGGGTGTTCTCCTGGTACGTCGCGAGCTTCGACAGCTACAACCGCATCTACGGGTCGCTCGGCGCCGGCATCGGCTTGATGTCGTGGATGTGGCTGTCGATCGTGGTCGTCCTGCTCGGTGCCGAGATCAATTCGGAGATGGAACGCCAGACCGCCCGCGACAGCACCGAGGGAAGGCCGAAACCCCTCGGCGGCCGGGACGCCTTCGCCGCCGACAGTGTCGGGCCGGGCCGGGATTAGAGCTGCTGGGCCGTCCGCTTACCCCCGGGTCAGGAAGCGCCGGTACTGGATGAAGCCCGACCGGTCGGCGAGGGTATCGTAGAGGGCGCGGGCCGGCGCGTTGTCCTCCATGGTCAGCCAATAGACCCGGTCGGCGCCGGCGTGACGGGCCTCCGATGCGACCGCCTCGATGAGGGCGCGCGCGATCCCCCTGCCCCGCGACGACGGCGCCGTGAACAGGTCCTGCAGGTAGCAGTAGGGCCCGCGCGTCCAGGCCGAAGCGTGGAAGATGTAATGGACGAGCCCCACCAGCGCGCCCTCGTCCTCGGCCACGAAGGCATGGAGCGGTACGAGGGGATCGTGAAGCCGAGACCAGGTCAGGTCGCGCATCTCCGGGCCGATCGTGGCCCGGTAGAAGTCGAGATAGGCCGACCACAATCCCTCCCAGGCCGCGCGCTCGTCGGGCCGGACGGCGCGGATCGCGAGGCCCGGCACGGCGGTCAGGCCTCGAACCGCTCGGGCCGGCGATGCTCGCCGACGATGCGGCGGACCGTGCCGGTGGCGGAGCGATAGACCACCGTCTCGGTCACGATCATGCCGGACTTGAATCGCACGCCCTGCAGGAGCGCGCCGTCGGTGACGCCGGTGGCGGCCACGATCACGTCGCCCCGCGCCAGGTCGGCGAGCTCGTATTTGCGATTCGGATCGCTGATGCCCATGCGCGCGGCGCGCTCGCGCTTGTCGTGGCTGTCGAGGATCAGCCGGCCCTGCATGTGGCCGCCGATGCAGCGCAGGGCTCCGGCCGCGATCACGCCTTCGGGGGCCGCGCCGATGCCGAGATAGATGTCGGCGCCGGTCTCGTCGGGGCTCGTCGTGTGGATGATGCCGGCGATGTCGCCGTCCGAGATCAGGCGGATGCCCGCGCCGGTCTCGCGCACGGCCGCGACGAGCGCCATGTGGCGCGGCCGGTCGAGGATGATTGCGGTGATTTCGGACGGGTCGCAGCCCTTGTGCCGGGCGAGCGCGGCGATGTTGTCGGCCGGGCTGGCATCGAGATCGACGAGGCCCTGGGGATAGCCGGGGCCGATGGCGATCTTCTGCATGTAGACGTCGGGCGCCGCCAGCAGCGACCCGTGCTCGGCCAGGGCCATCACCGCGATGGCGCCGGGCATGTCCTTGGCGCAGAGGGTCGTCCCCTCCAGGGGATCGACGGCGATGTCCACCTTCGGGCCGGCGCCGGTGCCGAGCTGCTCGCCGATATAGAGCATCGGTGCTTCGTCGCGCTCACCCTCGCCGATGACGACGGTGCCGTTGATGGGGAGAAGGTTGAGCTCGCGCCGCATGGCGTCGACGGCGGCTTGGTCGGCCTCCTTCTCCCGCCCCTGCCCGCGCAGGCGTGCGGCGGCGATGGCGGCGCGTTCGGTCACCCGCGCCAGTTCGAGGCTCATGGTGCGGGACACCGGACGTCCCGTCTGCCCAATCGTTCCGTCCGCCATCCTGGTCCCGTCCCTGGTTGTGTCTGGGCCGCGATGGGCGGCCTTCTTACTCGCGTTCGATCCGGATCAATTGCGGCGCCTCGGCGAGGAGGCCATCGGCCGCGATGGCGTCGAGCGCCGCGCGGATGGTGCCTTCGGTGGCGGCGTAGGTGATCAGCACCAGGGGCACCGGCTGGCCGGAGCGGCCGTGCGGATCCTTGGTGGCGGCGCTCTCCGAGCGGCGCTGCAGGATGCTCTCGATAGAGATGTCGCGCTCGGCCATCCGCGTGGCGACGCCGGCCGCGACGCCGGGCCGGTCGTGGACCGTGAGGCGGATGTAGTAGCCGCCCTCGTGCCGCTGCATCGCCACCCTCTCGGAGGGGGCGAGGCTGGTGGCGGGGCGCCCGAAGGTCGGGCGCGCGACGCCGGCCGCGATGTCGGCGATGTCGGCCACCACCGCCGAGGCGGTCGCCTCGCCGCCGGCTCCCGGGCCGATCAGGGTGAGCTCTCCCACCGCGTCCGCATCGATGGTGACGGCGTTGGTGACGCCCATCACCTGGGCGATGGCGGAGGATTTCGGCACCATGGTCGGGTGGACGCGCTGCTCGATGCCGCCCTCGGCCACCTGCGCGACGCCGAGCAGCTTGATCCGGTAGCCGAGCTCCTCGGCCATGGTCAGATCCAGGGGCTGGATCGCCGAGATGCCTTCCACCGAGACGCCGTCCGCGTCGATCTCGACCCCGAAGGCGAGGCTGACGAGGATGGCGAGCTTGTGCGCGGTATCGAAGCCCTCGACGTCGAAGGTCGGGTCGGCCTCGGCATAGCCCAGGGCCTGCGCGTCCTTGAGGCAGGCCTCGAAGGTCAGGCCCTCGCGCTCCATCCGCGTGAGGATGTAGTTGCAGGTGCCGTTCATGATCCCGTAGACGCGCGACACGGCGTTGCCGGTGAGCCCCTCGCGCAGGACCTTGATGACCGGGATGCCGCCGGCGACGGAGGCCTCGTAGGCCAGGGTGACGCCCTTGGCCTCGGCAGCCTTCGCCAGGGCCGCGCCGTGATGGGCGAGCAGCGCCTTGTTGGCGGTAACCACGTGCTTGCCGGCCGCGATGGCGGCTTCCACCGTGGCCTTGGCCGGGCCTTCCGAGCCGCCGATGAGTTCCACCACGCAATCGACCTCGCCGGAGGAGGCCAGGGCGACGGGATCGTCGAACCAGGTCACGCCCGAGAGATCGAGGCCGCGGTCGCGGGTCCTGTCGCGGGAGGAGACGGCGGTGACGCGCACCGCGCGCCCCGTGGCGGCGGCGATGGCGTCCGCGCGCCGAGCCACCATCCGGACGACGGAAGCGCCGACGGTGCCGAGACCGGCGACGCCGAGGCGGAGGCTCTGTGACATGGACGCGATCCGTATCTGACTTCGCTCGGCCGAGCGCGGGCAACCCGTCGGTCAAGCCTGTGCGTGACGCCGCTCCTTCGAACGGCCGGCTCTTCTGCAACGAATCCCTGTGCCGTGCAAGAAAACCTGGCCGTGCAAGAAAACCTGGTCGCGCGAGAAAGTCCGCGGTTCCTCGCGGCGTGCCGTCGAGCGGACATGTCGGAGACCGAGGGGGCCGTCCCTCTCAGGGTGCGGAGCGTCGGTCATCCACCTCGGCCTTGAAGCGCCATGCGGTGGCGACGAGGCCGTACAGGACGGCGGCGTTGAGACAATGCCAGAGGAAGTGGGTGCCGATCGGCAGGCTCGGGCACAGGGCGGCGTCCAGGGTGCGGACAGCGAGCGAGAGGGCGAACAGAGCGGCGATGGCCAGGAGCGAGAGGCCGGCGCGGCGCCGGGCCGGGCCGAGGGGACAGGCCTGCGGCATCAGCAGGCCGGCCGCGACACCGATCAGGGCCAGGATGGCGGGCGCGTAGGCGATGGAGCCATTGCTGAACCTCTCGACCGATTGGCCCGCGAGCGCGTCGAGGGCCGGCTCCAGCCCGGCGGCGAAGGCGGCGAAGGCGAGCGTCGCCAGGATCGCCGGAACGATGGAGAGCCCGAGGAGGCGCCGCAGGGCGAGGAAGAAATAGGCGTAGATGAAGAGGGCGATGGGGATCACGTCGGCCAGCATCGCCCAGCGGACGGCGAGGGTGTGGAACAGGAACGAGCCGATGCCGACGAGGGCGACGAGCCCGGCGAGCGCCATCCCGGCCGGGTCGCGCCGCGCACCCGATCCCGCGAGGCGGAAGGCGAGGAACGCGGCGACGAGGAAGGCCGCGTTGGAGGCGGCATTCAGCGGTTCGGCCCAGAAGCCCGCATCCCCGCGCTCGCAATAGGCCCGGATCGGTGTGAACCAGCCGTCGGACATCCCGTATTCCTCCCGTGCTCACGCCTTGCCAGCCCGGCACGAAGGCCCGATGACGGTCGGCCCTCTCCGACCGGATCTCAGAGCCCATGCGGATCGCCACCTGGAACATCAATTCGATCAAGCAACGGGTCGGCCATCTCGTGGGCTTCCTCGACGAGGCCAAGCCCGACGTGGTCTGCCTGCAGGAGTTGAAATGCCAGGACGAGGGCTTTCCCCGTGCCGAGATCGAGGCGGCGGGCTATGCCGTCGAGACCCTGGGGCAGAAGGCCTATAACGGCGTGGCGCTGCTGGTGCGGGCGCCGCTCCGCAGGAGCGAGGTCCGTCGCGGCCTGCCCGGCGACGAGACCGACGAGCAATCCCGCTACATCGAGGCGCTGATCTCGGGGGAGGACGTGGCGCCCGTGCGGGTGGCCTCGATCTACCTGCCCAACGGCAATCCGACGCCGGGACCGAAATACACCTACAAGCTCGGCTTCATGACGCGCTTGAGGGCGCATGCGCGCGCGCTCCTGGCCGACGAGGAAGCCCTGGTGCTGGCGGGCGATTACAACGTGATCCCGGAGCCCGAAGACGCGGCGGATCCGGCCGCCTGGGTGAACGATGCGCTGTTCCTGCCCGAGACCCGCGCGGCCTTCCGCGCGCTCCTGGCGGAGGGCTTCACCGAGGCCCTGCGCGCCTGCGACCCCTCCCCCGGCCTCTACACGTTCTGGGATTATCAGGCCGGCTGCTGGCAGCGGAACCAGGGTATCCGCATCGATCACCTGCTGCTCTCGCCCCAGGCCGCCGACCGCCTGGTGTCGGCTTCCGTACAGAAGCAGCTGCGCGGCCTGGAAAAGCCCTCCGACCACGTGCCCGTGACGATCGAGCTGCGACCGCGCTGAACGGGGCCCGCATGGGATGAACCCGCCGGGCGGGACCGACGGGAGGACGCGATTTCCCCTTGGCCGGGGCCGCCCGTGGATGATCCTCCGTCACCGGGCGGTCATGCGGATGCCGTAACGGCGCTTGTGTCGACCACGCCAACCAGCGACGCGAGACCCCGCATGACGCGCGCAGCACGGGCCATCCGCCGCGAGACGAATCTGGGTCTCACCCAGGCCGTCCATCGCAACCGGGCCTTCTCGAAGGCGGGCGTGTCGGAACGCCTGTTCACGGCGGCCTTCAGCGGGCTGGTCTATCCGCAGATCTGGGAAGACCCCGTGGTGGACATGGCGGCGCTCCGGCTGCAGCCGGACGACCACGTCGTCACCATCGCCTCGGGGGGCTGCAACGCCCTGTCCTATCTCACCGCCAATCCCGGCCGGATCAGCGCCGTCGACCTCAACGGCGCCCATGTGGCCCTGGGGAAGCTGAAGCTCGCCGCCCTCCGGCACCTGCCCGACTATGACGCCTTCTTCGGCTTCTTCGGCCGCCCCACCCGGCCCGAGAACGTCGCGGCCTATGACGAGAGCATCAGCCCGCATCTCGACGCCACGTCCCGCGCCTACTGGGAGGCGCGGCGCCTCGACGGGCGCCGCCGCATCTCGGCCTTCGAGGACGGCTTCTACCGCTGCGGCCTGCTCGGCCGCTTCATCGGCGCGGGGCATTGGCTCGCCCGCCGCTACGGCTGCGACCTCGGTGCCGTGCTGACGGCGCGCGACATGGCCGAGCAGCGGGCGATCTTCGAGGCCGAACTGGCGCCGCTGTTCGAGAAGGCCTTCATCCGCTGGCTGATCCGCCGGCCGGCCTCCCTCTACGGCCTCGGCATCCCGCCCGCGCAATACCTCGCCCTCGCCGGGGATGGTCCGGGCGGGATGGCGGCGATCCTGCGCCACCGCCTGGAGCGCCTCGCCTGCGGCTTCCCGGTCCGGTCCAACTACTTCGCCTGGCAGGCCTTCGGACGCGGCTACGACACCGCGCCCGACGCTTCGCTGCCGCCCTATCTCCAGGCCGGGAACCATGCGGCCCTGCGCGAGCGCGCCGGACGCCTCAGCTTCCGCCAGCAATCGATGACCGAATGTCTCCGCGAGAGTCCGGCCGCGAGCGTCGATGCCGTCATTCTCCTCGACGCGCAGGACTGGATGACGGATGCCGACCTCACCGATCTCTGGACCCAGATCACCCGCGCCGCCCGGCCCGGCGCCCGCGTGATCTTCCGGACGGCGGCGGACGAGCGCCGGCTGCCGGGCCGGGTCCCGGATTCCATCCTGGGCGCCTGGGATTATGCCGAGGAGGAAAGCCGCCGCTTCGGCGAGCAGGACCGCTCGTCGATCTACGGCGCGTTCCACCTCTACCGGCTGGCCGCGTCATGAGCGAGGCCGCGCGGCTGATGGACCGGATGTACCGGCACCAGCGGCACATCTACGATGCGAGCCGAAAGTTCTACCTCCTCGGCCGCGACGGCATGATCGCCGATCTTCGTCCCCCCGCCGGGGGCAGTGTGCTGGAGATCGGGTGCGGCACCGGGCGCAATCTCGTGCGCATCGCGCGGACCTACCCGGAGGCCCGCTGCTTCGGCCTCGACGTCTCGGCCGAGATGCTCGACACGGCGGCCCGCGCCACCGCCCGCGCGGGCCTCGCCCACCGCATCCGCCTCACCCGCGGCGACGCCACCGCCTTCGACCCCGCCGCCCTGTTCGGGGAGGCGCAGTTCGACCGGATCGTGATCTCCTACGCCCTCTCCATGATCCCGCCCTGGCGTGCCGTCCTCGCCGAGGCCGCCGGTCACCTCGCGCCCGGCGGCGCCCTGCACGTGGTCGATTTCGGCGATCAGGGCGGGCTGCCCAGGCCGGCCCGAGGGCTGCTCAACCGATGGCTCGCGGGGTTCGACGTGACTCCGCGGCAGGGACTCGCCGACGCCCTCGGCGAGATCGCACGATCGTCGCGGCGGCGCGCCCGGATCGTGCAGCGGTTTCGCGGTTACGCCGTGCATGGGGTGATCGAACGGGATCGCGGCCCTATCTGACCCGTCGGACGGCATGAGCCATCACGGCCTGCCCCTCCTCCCGCCACAACAGGTTGTTTCCCCGCATGATTCTCTACGGCACGAGCTATTCGCCCTTCGTCCGCAAGATTCTCGTCACGCTGGCCGAGAAAAACGTCGCCTTCGAGCACAAGCCGGTCTTCTTCCATGCGCCGGACGAGTCGTTCCAGGCCTGCAGCCCCCTCGGCAAGATCCCGGCGATCGAGGATGACGGGTTCCGGCTGGCCGATTCCTCGGCGATCTCTGCCTATATCGAAGCCAAGCACCCGGATCCGGCCCTTTGGCCTCAGGCGCCCAAGGAGCGGGCCCGCGCCGTCTGGTTCGACAAGTTCGGCGATACCGAGCTGTTTCCGGTGCTGATCAAGCCCTTCGCGGAGCGCGTCGTGAAGCCCGTCCTAATGGGAAAGCCCGGCGACGAGGCCGTGGCGGTCAAGGCGGTGACGGACGAGTTCCCGAAGCTCTACGATTACCTGGAGAGCCAGATCGACGGCCCCTACCTCGTGGGCGGCGCCTTCAGCATCGCCGACATCGCGGTCGCCACGACCTTCCACAACCTGCGGCTCGCCAAGGAGCCAGTCGATGCCGGTCGCTGGCCGAAGCTCGCCGCCTATATCGACGCGACGCTGGCGCGTCCGTCCTTCGTGACGGCCATCGCGGCGGCGACCAACTGAGCCGTCCGGGAGCCGTCCGCGGCTCCCATCCGCGATCGCCTATCGCCGGCGGCGCGACGATCCCGTGACCTGCGACTGAGCCTGGAGGGCCTGGGCCTGAGCCTGGGCCTTCTCCTCCTCCGTGGCGGTCGCCCACGCCTTGTCGGACAGGGTGACGATCCAGTCGTCCTTGCGCCCCTGCGCCGAGTCCCGCGCCAGGGACAGCCACATCAGCCCGCGGGCCCGCTGGGCGGGGACGCCCTGGCCGTTCACCAGCAGGTCGCCCAGCAGGGCCTGGGCCGGAGCATGGCCCTTCTCGGCCGCGAGGTTGAACCAGCGCGCCGCCTGACGCGGGTCGGCATCCACGCCGGTCCCTTCGAGGTAGAGGCGCGCGAGGTTGTACTGTGCGTTCGGGTCGCCGAAATACGACGCCGCGTAGTTGAACATGTCGTAGGCCCGCTCCGGGTTCGGGCGCACGTAGGTGCCCTTGATCCCGTCGAGGAAATACGTGCCGAGAGCCGTGAAGGCACTGGCGACGACGCCGGAATTCTGCGTGTCCGGCCCGTCATCGGTGTTGTCGTCGGCGATCCGCGAGAAGAACTCGAACGCCTTCAAGTCGTCATGGGGCACGCCGTCGCCCTCGGCATACATGCGGCCGAGCTTCCACAAGGCGAGGGCATGGCCCTGGCCGGCGGCGTATTCGAGGGCGCGGGCGGCCCCTTCCTTGTCGCCGGCATTGTAGTCGCGGACGCCCGAGCGGAGGGCCTCGCGCGCCGTGCGGTAACCGCCCGTCGCGGGCACGGGCGTGCGCGCGGCGGGATCCAGCGCCAGCGCCGAGGTGGCGCCGACGAGGAGCAGGCCGAGGGCCGCCCCCATCCGCCTCACCCGACGAGCGGCGCGACCGGGATCGGCCCCTGCCGGCCGCACGGGCCGGCGAAGGTCAGTCCTAGACATCCGCATAGGTTTGAATCTCCTCGGCGCCCCCGGGATGGGTGACGGCGCCGTCCACCGCAGGCCCGACGGTCTGCATGTACTTCCAGAGATAGCCGGAGGTCGCGGTGTTGGTCCGCGGCGTCCATTCCGCCCGGCGCTTGGCGAATTCCTCGTCGGTCACGGCCACGTCGAGGGTGCCCTTGATCGCGTCGAGGGTGATCAGGTCGCCGTCGCGGATCAGGCCGATCGGGCCGCCGATGGCGGCCTCGGGCCCCACATGGCCGACGCAGAAGCCGCGCGTCGCACCTGAGAAGCGCCCGTCGGTGATGAGCGCGACCTTGTCGCCCATGCCCTGGCCGTAGAGGGCGGCGGTGGTCGAGAGCATCTCGCGCATGCCGGGGCCGCCCTTCGGGCCTTCGTAGCGGATGACGAGGACGTCGCCTTCCTTGTAGGTGCGCTTCTGGACCGCCTCGAAGCAGGCCTCCTCGCCGTCGAACACGCGGGCCGGGCCGGTGAAGACCTGCTTGTCCTCCGACATGCCGGCCACCTTCACGATGGCGCCTTCCGGCGCGAGGTTGCCGCGCAGGCCGACGACGCCGCCGGTGACGGTGATGGGCGCGTTGGCGGGCCGGACCACGTCCTGGTCCGGGTTCCAGGCGACGTGCTCCATGTTCTCGGCGATGGTCCGGCCGGTCACCGTCATGCAGTCGCCGTGGATGAAGCCGTGGTCGAGCAGGGTCTTGATGAGGAGCGGGATGCCGCCGACCTCGAACATGTCCTTGGCGACGTAGCGTCCGCCCGGCTTCAGGTCGGCGATGTAGGGCGTGCGCTTGAAGATCTCGGCCACGTCGAACAGGTCGAACTTGATGCCGCATTCATGCGCGATCGCCGGCAGGTGCAGGGCCGCGTTGGTGGAGCCGCCAGAAGCGGCTACGGCGGCGGCGGCGTTCTCCAGGCTCTTGCGGGTGACGATGTCGCGCGGGCGGATGTTCTTGGCGATGAGCTCCATCACCTTCTCGCCCGCGGTCATGCAGAATCTGTCGCGGATCTCGTAAGGGGCCGGGGCGCCCGCCGAGTAGGGCAGCGCGAGGCCGATGGCCTCGGACACGGTGGCCATGGTGTTGGCGGTGAACTGCGCGCCGCAGGCGCCGGCCGAGGGACAGGCGACCTGTTCCAGCTCGTCGAGATCGTCGAGGGACATGTCGCCGACGGCGTGCTTGCCCACGGCCTCGAACAGGTCCTGCACCGTCACGGGCTTGCCCCGGAACGAGCCGGGCAGGATCGAGCCGCCATAGATGAAGATCGACGGCACGTTGAGGCGCACCATGGCCATCATCATGCCCGGCAGGGACTTGTCGCAGCCGGCCAGCCCCACGAGGGCGTCGTAGGCATGGCCGCGCATGGTCAGCTCGACCGAATCGGCGATGACCTCGCGCGAGGGCAGCGAGGCGCGCATGCCGGCATGGCCCATGGCGATGCCGTCGGTGACGGTGATGGTGCAGAACTCGCGCGGCGTGCCGTTGGCGGAGGCGACACCCTTCTTCACCGCCTGCGCCTGGCGCATCAGCGAGATGTTGCAGGGCGCGGCCTCGTTCCAGCAGGACGCGACGCCCACCAGCGGCTGGTGGATCTGTTCCTTGGTCAGGCCCATGGCGTAGAGATACGAACGGTGGGGCGCCCGCTCGGGACCCTCCGTGACGTGGCGGCTCGGAAGCTTCGACTTGTCTGTGGTACGCACGTCCATCGTCTCTCTCGGCCCCGGTCTCAGGCGCTTCGGGTGAAGCCCGGCTGTCGCCTCTCAAAGCGATGGCACGCGACGCCGGTGAAGCGTCGTTCGACACCGTGAAACGCAGTCTCGGAATTCAGCGGTAAAGCGTTGGGGAAACTGTCGTTTACCGCGGATGTTGAGGTGGTCCCGGTTTATGGCGGGATCGCGGCGAATGAGGGCGTGTCCCAAGGCGAAGTCGGGATGCTTTCGCGGTGTTGCGACCCCGCCACAGCCACGCTTTTCCCCGGAAAGGATGGCGGGCGTGATCGGAGTCGGGGAGCGTCCGGCAGGACGACGCGCCCCGCCGGGAGCCGTGACACGGCCCGACGAGGCGGGTTCTGCGGGCCGAGGGGGCGCGGGCCGCTCGGGCCTCGCGGATGGCGTAGGCCGTTCCGCGTTCCGTCAGGTCCGGGATGCGGTGTCGCTTCCGTCTTCCAGCGCCTGCTGACGCGGTGGCGGCTCCAGCGCCGGCCCGCTGCCATCCTTGAGGTTCACCCCGGTGATTCCGCGCACGAAGGCCTCCCTCAGGAGCCAGTCGAGCTTGAACGCGGCGAGGTCGTGCGAGAGCCCGGCCGGGCGCACGTTCGAGATGCAGTTGCGCTCCGCATCCGAACGCCCCACGCGCGGGTCGAGGGTGAGGTAGATGCCGAGACTGTCGGGCGAGGACAGGCCGGGGCGCTCGCCGATGAGCACGGCGACGGCGCGGGCCTTCAACGCCGCGCCGATCCCGTCGCCGAGGGCGACGCGACCCTGTCTCGCCACCACGACGGGGGCCACGCTCCACCCGGCCTTGTCGATATGCGCCTTGAAGGCGGCGAGGAAACCGGCCGCCCCTTCGTGCACCGCCCGCGCCGACAGGCCGTCCGCCACGACGATGGCGAGGTCCACCGGCTCGGAGGGCCGCTCGGCGAGGATCTTCGCGCTGTCCTCGCCCAGGGTGCGGCCGAGGTCGGGGCGGCGCAGGTAGGTGGCGCGGTCCGGCGCCGCCGAGTCGAGGACGAGGGTGGGATAGCCCAGGGCCTCGATCCCCGATGCCACCTCCGCCGCATCCATCGGCGTGTGGACCGCATCCCGCGCCTGGGCATGGGCAAGGCCGAAGCGCAGCACCTCGATGGTGGGCATGCCGGTCCCGGCGCGCCCGAGACCGATCCGCGCCGGCGTCAGGCGGCTCAGTCGAGCCCAGGGGTCGATGGCGGCGTCGTCCATGGTCGGATCTTCGGCGCTCATGCGGCGATCCCCTTCCGGTCGGACAGGCCGGGGGCCGCCGCGATGAGCCGGGCGCTCGGCCCCTCGGGCAGGAGCGCCCCGTCCCTGTCGGTAAGACCGATCTGTTCGAGCCACGCCTCGAATTCCGGCGCGCGTTTCAGGCCCAGCACCTCGCGCACGTAGAGGGAATCGTGGAACGAGGTGGATTGGTAGTTGAGCATGACGTCGTCGGCACCGGGAATGCCCATGACGAAGGTGCAGCCGGCCGCTCCCAGCAGGGTCAGGAGCGTGTCCATGTCGTTCTGGTCGGCTTCGGCATGGTTGGTGTAGCAAACGTCGCAGCCGAGCGGCAGGCCCATGAGCTTGCCGCAGAAATGATCTTCCAGCCCGGCCCGGATGATCTCCCTTCCGTCATAGAGATATTCCGGCCCGATGAAGCCGACCACGGTGTTGACGAGGAGCGGCCGGAACGGCCGCGCCACGGCGTAGGCCCGTGCCTCGAGGGTCTGCTGGTCGATGCCGTGATGGGCGTTGGCGGAGAGCGCCGAGCCCTGTCCGGTCTCGAAATACATGCAGTTGTCGCCCACCGTGCCGCGCTTGAGGGCGAGCGCCGCCTCGTGCGCCTCCTTCAGGATCGGCAGGGTCACGCCGAAACTGGCATTGGCCTTCTGCGTGCCCGCGATGGACTGGAACACGAGGTCCACGGGCAGGCCCCGGTTCATCGCTTCCAGGGTGGTGGTGACGTGGGTGAGGATGCAGCCCTGCGTCGGGATCGCGAGGCGCTGGATCAGGTCGTCGAAGAGGTGGAGCAGGCCGCCGAGGGTGGAGACCGAGTCGGAGGCCGGGTTGAGCCCGATCACGGCGTCGCCGCAGCCATAGGACAGCCCGTCGACGATGGCGGCGGTGATGCCGGCGGCATCGTCGGTGGGGTGGTTGGGCTGGAGGCGGACGGAGAGCCGGCCGGGCAGGCCGATCGTGTTGCGGAACTTCGTCACCACCCGGCATTTGCGGGCCACCAGGATCAGGTCCTGGTGGCGCATGATCTTCGAGACGGCGGCGGCGATCTCCGGCGTGATGCCGGGCGAGATCCGGGCCAGGGTCTCGGAGGACGCCTTGATCAGGAACTCGCGGAAATCGCCGACGGTGAGATGGGCGATCTCCTTGAAGGCCACCGCATCGTGCGTGTCGAGGATGAGGCGCGTGACGTCGTCCTCCTCGTAGGGGATGAGGGGTTTGGCCAAAATCTCCGACAGCGGCACCTCGGACAGGCACCAGCGCGCTGCCATCCCCTCCTCC
This sequence comes from Methylobacterium sp. E-045, assembly GCF_022829685.1. Lineage (GTDB taxonomy): Bacteria > Pseudomonadota > Alphaproteobacteria > Rhizobiales > Beijerinckiaceae > Methylobacterium. The sequence continues at coordinate 69,578 of NZ_JAKSYE010000014.1, read as the reverse complement.
GCCGATTCCGCGGCGATGCCGGCGAGCCGGTCGCCCGAGCGCAGGGGCGTGGCCTTGGCCATCAGGGCGGCGAGGTCTGCGAAGACATGGGTCTTGGGGCCGACGACGTGCCGATAGGTCATGGTTCAACGCTCCTGCATCGCCGTCGCGAAAATCGAGCCATCGGCACTTATCGGTGTTCCCCCTCGGGCTGCGGGGCGAACAGACCGAGGTTCCGGAAGATCTGAGCTTCGAGCACGGCGCGGAGGACCAGACTGAAGATAACCAAGGGGCTGAGCAAGATGCCGGTCAGGATCAAGGATGAGGCCGCCGGTTTCCCTGTCCCCGAGCCGACGACGAGGACGACCGCCACGCCGGCGATGAGTACCGCGGCAACGAGGGGGAATGCCGTGCAGAAACAGATGTAGACGATCGTCCAGACCCGACCGGCCGTGGCCTCGAACGCTCCCCTGGCCGTGGCCTGCGATTCCTCGATGGCGAGGGCCGGTCCGACGGCGAAGAGACGCAGCGTCAGCCAGCAGCAGAGGATGAACAGGAGAACGGACACCATGCCGTGGAACGACGTGATCGGGATCGTCGTCCAGAGGCGGCCGACGAGAAACCATCCCAGTTGATAGGCAAGGAAATCCTTCCGCCGGACGGCATCCTCGAGCAAGCGTCGAAGGCTGCCCACCGGCAAGCCCAGGGCGTGGCGATAGATCGCCATCGTGTAGGGGGTCAGGAGGACGGTGACCACGACATCGACGATGAGCTCCAGGGATGCGAGTGCCGGACGTCGCGATGCCGACGTGGCGGCGTCGACAAGTCCCTGGACCATGACGAGGGCCACGACGGCGCTCGTCTCGCGCCAGAGCGATCGGATGGCCTGGAACGATGCCTCATAGGCCGCGGACGACGTTCCGCGGGTCTGAAGGGGGATAGCCATCGCGCCTCGTTCCATCATGGGATCCGCATGGGACGCAGGCAGCTATAGATGGCAATGTCTTCCTTCGACTGAAAAACCGACGATCACGCCGATCGGATCGGCGTCATCCACAAGGTTGTCCAAGACAAATCCAGCCGGCCCCACGGGATCGGACGGACGACGGACGTGGATCGCAGGATGCCGTCATCCTGTGATCCGCTCGTTCAGGCCGCACCCGCATGCGGGGCCGGCAGCTCGGTCGAGATCGCGTCCACCGTGCGCTGGGGCGGGCTGCCGAGGCCGTCGGAGCGGGCGATGCGGATCTGCTGGTTGACCGGCTGCATGTTGCCGTAGGGCGTCGAGAACGCGATCTCGGCCGCATCCCGGCCGACGCCGATGCGCACCAGCCCGTCGAGATCGGCCTGGCGCGTGGCGTCGAACAGCCACCAGCGGCCATCGAGATAGGCCTCGAACACCGCGTGGAAGTCGCTCGGCACGAGCCCGTGGGCGTAGCAGCTCACGAAACGCGCGGGAATGCCCAGGGCCCGGCAGAAGGCCGTTCCGATATGCGCGAAATCGCGGCAGACGCCGGCGCGCTTGAGCAGGCTCTCGTCGGCGGTGGTCTCGCCGTCGCTGGTGCCGGGCTGGTAGGTCAGGTGATCGTGGATCCAGTTGCAGATCGCGTTGACGCGCTGATGTCCCTTGGGATGCGCCCCGAACTCGGCCTGCGCGAAGGGGGTCAGCCGGTCGGACGAGACGAAGCGGCTCGGCAGCAGGAAGGGCAGGATGTCGAGGGGAAGCTGCGAGATCGGGGTCTCGTTGATCGTGGCCGGATCGGCCCGGTGCACGGTGAGCTCCACCTCGGCGTTGTATTCCAGGGAGAACTGGCCGGCGGGGACGTTCACGCCGAGATAGCGGTTCTGCAGGTCGGGCGAGATGTAGATTTCCCGCTTGAGGTCGGGCTTGAGCGTCAGGGTCTCGCTGAGGACGTCGAGGCTCTTCAGGCGAGCCACTTCGATGTTGAAGATGAAGGTCGTGTCCGAGAGTATGTTATAAGACAAACTGCAGCCGAGCGTGTAGCGCATGGACGTTCCTTCCTCCGTTAGGGATGTCCTAGCAAGGATTACGCCCGCCGTAGCAACGGGATCCTGCGGAAAAGGCCAGGTTCGGCCGTTTCGCGATAGATAGGGCCATGCGAGGCGTGCCTCGCCGGCTGCCTCCCGCGCCGTTCGTGTCAGGTGTGCGGCAGCAGGATCACGGTGAGCGAGCGCACGCCCTGCGCGCCATGGATCAGCACGCCCTCGATATCGGCGGTGGCCGACGGTCCGGTATGGAGCACGGCATAGGCCGCGCGGGCGAAATCCGGCCGGCGGTAGGCCGCCTGGATGTTGACCAGGATGTCGGCGGGATCGAGCAACACGACGAGGTGCTGGGCGAGATAGGCGACCGCGTTGACCTTGAGCTCCTCCTGCGTGAACAGCACGGACCCGGTCTCGGCCACGCCGAACACGGCGCGGACGACGGCGACGTCGACATCGGCGAGATCACCCGGCAACGCCACGCGGGAGAGATCGCGGTTTCCGGCGATCTCGGGCACCGCCGAGGCGATCACCGCGCTCTCGTCCAGGCGCTCGCGCACGGCGGCGAACGGGTCCTCGCCCGGAACCGGCGCCGCGATGCGCCCACCCATGCGCTTCAGGCGCTCGCCGAACTCCGCCACGAGATCGTCGCCGACCAAGGGCTCGAAGTTCGGGATCTCCGGCAAGGGATGATCCCCGGCGGGGCGGTTCTTTCGGACACGGGCCAGGGTGTCGTCGCGGGCGCTCATCGAGCAGCACTCCGAAGACGATCGTCCTGCCGAGCCGAGGCTGTGCACGTCCCTCGCCCCGCTTGCCGGGCTAATATGTTCACACATCCGGCGGGATGCGCGGGTCCCCTCTCCTGGAAGGAGAGGGACAGGGTGAGGTGTGCGAGCTTTCCGGAGAGGAACCACACCTCACCCCAGCCCTCTCCTTCCAGGAGAGGGAGACGGTCGCGCCTCATGTCGGCCCCTCTCGGATAGGGCGAACAGCGTACGCGCCGATAGGTGAATCCAGTAGCCGCCGGGCCGGGAGAGGGCATGCGTGCCGGCTGGAGTGAGCCGTGGAGCATGACGTTTGGGCTGCTCACGCGTCCGTCTCCGGCTTCTTGTCCATCCGGTTCTGCTTGTACCAGCTGTGGAAGCTCTGGCGTGGGCTGTCGGGCATCTCGCGACCCTTCCCCCAGGTGTTGAGCGGGTTGTAGACGGCGAAGCGCGGCAATGCCTTGAGGGCGGAATCGGCGGCGCCGATGGCGGCGCGGTAGGTGGCCGGCCGGCTCAGCACCTGCCCGGCGGCCTTCATCATGCCCTGCTTCAGCAGCGGGATCTGGTGCTCTTCCGCCAGAACCTTGCGCCAGGCGAAGATCTGCTCGTGGATGTTGATCTTCACCGGGCAGACATTGGTGCAGCTGCCGTTCATGGTCGAGGAGAACGGCAGGGTCGAGTATTTCCGCTTGTTGAAGGTCGGGTCGATGATGAGGCCGATCGGGCCGGAATAGGTGGCGCCGTAGGAGAGGCCGCCCGAGCGCCGGTAGACCGGGCAGGTGTTCATGCAGGCGCCGCAGCGGATGCATTTGAGCGAGGTCCAAAACTCCTCCATCCCGAGCCGCTCGGAGCGACCGTTATCGACCAGCACATAGTGCATCTCCGAGTCGGCCCGCGGCTTTCGGAAATGCGAGGTGTACTGGGTGATGGGCGAGCCGAGGGCCGAGCGCGCGAGCAGGCGCAGGAACACGCCCAGATGCTCGATCTGCGGGATCAGCTTCTCGATGCCGATGGAGTGGATCTGCAGCTTCGGCACGTTGCCCGACAGGTCGGCATTGCCCTCGTTGGTGCAGGTCACCACCGTGCCGGTCTCGGCGATGGCGAAGTTGCAGCCGGTCATGCCGGCATCCGCCTCCAGGATGAGGGGGCGCGTATGCATGCGCTGGCTCTCGGCCAGGTAATGGGCGTCGTCGTTCTCCGGGTCCGTGCCCATGGTCTTGGCGAAGACGGCGGCCACGTCGAACCGGGTCTTGTGCACCGCCGGCACCACCACGTGGCTCGGCTCCTCGTTGTCGAGCTGCTGGATGCGCTCGCCGAGATCGGTCTCGATCACCTCGATGCCGGTACCGGCCATGTAATGCCGGAAGCCGCATTCCTCGGTGAGCATCGACTTCGACTTGATCAGCGACTTGGCGCCGTGATCCTTCAGGATGCCGTGGACGATGCGGTTGTGCTCGGCCCCATCCGCCGCCCAGTGGACATGGACGCCGTTGGCCTTCGCATTGGCCTCGAACTCTTCGAGATAGCGGTCGAGGTTCGACAGGGTGTGCGCCTTGATCCGCGAGGCGAGGTCGCGCAGCTCCTCCCATTCCGGAATGCCGAAGGCCGCCGTGTCACGCTTCTTGCGCAGATCCCACAGGCGCTCGTCATGGGCTTTCTGGTGAAGGGGGGCCGCGAGGAAGCGCTCGGCGGCCTCGGCCTGATCGATCGGACGGTTGCCGCGGATCTTGGCGCCGCGCGGTTGAGGCTCCCGCACCGCCTTCGCCTGGGGCTCGGCGCTGATCGGCCTCGTCGTCGCTTCGGCGTGATCGAGGCGGCGGCCATCCTGGCCGCGCTCGCCCTCGTCGTCGGCCCTGGCGACGTCGGGATGGATCATGCGCTCGCGGGGGGCGCTGTCCTCATGCGCGCTCATGCCGAGACTCCGTTGAGGATGCGGGCGATGTGTATGAACTTGAGCGGCACGCCGATCCGCGCGGCGCAGCCCTTCTGGTGCATCATGCAGGACGAGTCGGACGAGACGACGTATTCGGCCCCGGCACGACTGTGATCGCTGACCTTGTCGTAGCCCATCTTGGCCGACACGGCCGGCTCGAACACGCTGAACGTCCCGCCGAAGCCGCAGCATTCGTCCGGCCGGGCCGGGGTGACGATCTCGATCCCCTTCACCTTGGCCAGGAGGTCGAGGGGCTTCGAATAGGCCGGCTTGTTGAGCTCCGAGGGCCGCGCGTGATGGATGCCGCGCAGGGCGTTGCAATTCGAATGATACCCGACCTTGTGCGGGAATTCGGCCCAGGGAAAGGAATCGACCTTGAGCACGTCGTGGAGAAACTCCACCAGCTCGAAAGTCTTGGCGCGGACGTCCTTCACCTCGTCCGTCTGCGGGATCGCGGTGAGATGCTCGCGCACCTGATGCACGCAGGAGCCGGACGGGGCGACGATGTAATCGAACGGGGCGAAGTTTCGGACGAAGAGCGCTTCCGTCGCGGCGGCTTCCGCATGGCAGCCGGTATTGGTCATCGGCTGGCCGCAGCAGGTCTGGTCGAAAGGATAGGCCACGTCGAGGCCGAAGCGTTCCAGCAGTTCCAGCGTCGCGATGCCGACTTCAGGCTCGAAGGCATCGACGTAGCACGGCACGAACAGTCCGATGCGCATGGAAAGCGGTCTTCTCTCCTGGGATGCGGCAGCGCTCGGGAGCGTATGCCGCATCGCGGTACAGTTTGGATACGTTCGAAGGTCGCTCTTTATCTATCGGATGATGTTGGTCTTGGCGAGGTCGAGAACCGAATCCCCCCGGCCGCTCATCACCGCACGGAGCACGTAGAGGCTGAACCCCTTCACCTGCTGACCGTCGATCTTCGGGGGAATCGAGAGTTCCTGGCGGTTGACCACCACGTCGAGCACCGCCGGTCCGTCATGGGCGAGCACTTCGCGGATCGCGCCCTCCAACTCAGCGGGGTCTTCCACCCGCACCGCGTGGAGGCCGGCGGCGCGCGCCATGGCGGCGAAGTCCGGGTTTTCCAGGGTGACGCCGGTCTCGAGATAGCCCGCGGCCTTCATCTCCATCTCGACGAAGCCGAGGGAGCCGTTGTTGTAGATCACGACCTTCAGGGGCAGCTTTTCCTGCCGCAGGGTCAGCAGGTCGCCCATCAGCATGGTGAAGCCGCCGTCTCCGGACAGGGAGACCACCTGCCGTCCGGGACAGGCCGCCTGCACGCCGATGCCCTGCGCCATGGCATTGGCCATCGAGCCATGGACCCAGGAGCCGAGGAGCCGGCGCTTGCCGTTCATCTTCAGGTAGCGCGCCGCCCAGATCGTCGGCGTGCCGACATCTGCCGTGAAGACCGCGTCCTGCGCCGCAGCCTCGCTGAGGAGCTTGGTGAGATATTGCGGGTGGATCGGGGACTTGGCCGATTTCAGGCCGAACCAGCCCTTGGTCGGGGCTCCGGTGGCGAGATCGTCGAGGTCTTCGCGTGCCTTGGCATAGTGCTTCAGGCTGGCATCGAGCCAGGTCCGGTCGGATTTCACGCCGAGCTTCGGCAGGAGCGCCGTGATCGTGTCGCGCACGTCGCCGACGAGGCCGAGATCGAGCCTCGTGCGCCGGCCTAGCTGGTTCGAGCGCAGGTCGATCTGCGCCACCTTGGCATTCGCGGGATAGAACTGCTTGTAGGGAAAATCGGTGCCGAGCATCAGCAGCGTGTCGCAGTCGCGCATCGCCGCGTAGCCGGACGAGAACCCGATGAGGCCGGTCATTCCGACATCGTAGGGGTTGTCGTATTCCACGTGCTCCTTGCCGCCCAGGGCGTGGACGATGGGGCTCTTCAGGGCCTCGGCGAGCTGCAACAGTTCGGCATGGGCGCCGGCGCAGCCCCGGCCGCAGAGCAGCGTGATCTTGGACGAGCCGTCGAGGAGTTCGGCCAGAGCGTTGAGCTCGGCCTCCACCGGACGGATCAGCGGTTTTGCCGGCAACAGGCCGGCATTGGGCGCGATGGCGCGGGTTGGCGCATCCTTCAACGCCACGTCGCCGGGGATGATCACCACCGCGACACCACCCTGCCCCACCGCGGCGCGGATGGCGTTCTCGAGAACGAACGGCAGCTGCGACGGGTCCGAGACGAGTTCGCAGTAATGGCTGCACTGGGCGAACAGAGCCTTCGGGTCGGTCTCCTGGAAGTAGCCGGAGCCGATCTCGGCGGAGGGGATATGCGCGGCGATGGCCAGGACCGGCGTCCGGCTCCGGTGGCAATCGAACAGCCCGTTGACGAGATGGACGTGACCGGGACCGCAGGAGCCGGCGCAGACCGCCAGCTCCCCCGTGATCTGGCTTTCCGCTCCGGCCGCGAAGGCACCGACCTCCTCGTGGCGCACATGCACCCAATCGATGACGCCCCGCGCCCGGATCGACTCGGTGATGGCGTTGAGGCTGTCGCCGACGACACCGTAGATCCGCCGGACACCCACCTGCTGCAAGGTTTCGACGACGAGATCCGCGACGATGTCGATTTTCATGGGTTCGGCTCCTGCTTCAGAAGCCGAACGATGCTGCGCCGCACACGTTCCCGGTGAGCGGATATGAGGCGCCGGAACGGCTCAGTCCGCAATGTCGCCGACGCTCGGTGCGATCACGGCGAAGAGATCGCCGAGGGTGGCCAGGCTCGCGGCCTGCAGGGCGCTCGCGGGCACCACCGAACCATCGGGGCCGGGCAGGGCACGGGTGGCGGTGGTGGAGGCCACGACCGTCGGGCTGAAGCCGAGGTTGAAAGCGCCGCGTGCCGTCGAGTTGATGCACATATGCGTCATGAAGCCGGCGAGCAGCACCGACTGCACGCCGGACTCCTTGAGATGCGCCTGCAGGTTCGTGCCCACGAAGGCGTTGGGATAGTTCTTCACGATGACGGTCTCGCCCGCCTGCGGCGCCACCTCGGCGCTGATCCGCCCGATGGCGGCGGAGATGTCGTAGGGCGAACCCGGCCCGGCATCGTGCTGGATGTGGACGATGGGAATGCCGGCCTCTCTCGCGCGGGCGAGAAGTTCGCGCGCGGCGCGGATGGCGGGCTCCACCTGCTCGAGGCGCATGATTCCCTCGCGGTAGGTGTTCTGCAGGTCGATCATGATCAGGGCGGAGGCCCGGAGTCTCGCCGGTGCCGGGCTCAGGCCCGAGACGTCGCGCAGGGTCTTGAGGTCTGTCATGGCGGACTTTCGCTCTGTCGAGGACATGGACGGGTGTCGGGCGAGGAGACCTCATCTGCGGGCGGCGTCAATCCCGTCCGTCGCGGCGGGGACGCGCGCCCGGCCGGGGGCGGGAAGCGCGCGATAACCCTTTCTCAATCACGAAATCGCGCGCTCAAGCTCGCCGGCGTCGGAAGGGGCTTCCGCCGCCGGAAATGTCAGAATTCGTTCAGCGATCGGGTGTCTAGATGCGTCACGCCCCGAGGTGAAGCCGTGGTCCCGAGGGGATGCGATCTGGAGTTCCTGTCATGAAGCACGTGAAGACTTTGGGCCTCATCGGCGCCGTCATCGGCGGCCTGACGATGGCTGCCGCCACCACCACGACGGCCGAGGCCGCCGGCGGCTGCGGCTACGGTTACTATCCGTCCGCGTTCGGATGCCGGGCCACGTCCCGCGCGTTCGGCTACTACGCGCCCCGTCCGGTGCCGGTCTACGGCTATGGCTACGGGTATCGGCCGTACTACCGTCCGTATTACCGGCCCTACGCCTATGCGCCCCGCCCCTACGTGCGGTTCGGCTACTGACTATAAAGGACGATGCTCCCGGCCTGCCGGGAGCATCCCTGCCCGCCGGCAAGGCCCCACGGGCATCCCGTGACGATCCACAAGGCGCTTCCCAACCAGTGGAGGCGCCGTTCTCATGTCCGGAGGGTTTGGTGACCGAAGCGCCCTGAGCGATCTCGCGGCGTCACAGAGAGAGAGGGCATGGCGACCCCGGTTGGGCTCGAACCAACGACCTGCCGCTTAGAAGGCGGCTGCTCTATCCAGCTGAGCTACGGAGTCGGGGGTGCCGCGCCTCTCCTAACACCCCCCTCCCGAGCTGTCATTAGCCTCAGGCGAGCGCTGCCGTCACACAACGGGAATTTGCCGAAGAGGATGACGACGCTCGCTCGATGGCCACGTCGGGGCCGGTCAAGGATCCCGCAGCCTTCAGCCTCTTCAGGAGTGGATGTGGGCTGCATCGCACTCCTCCCGTTCACCGCCGAATCTCGCCCCGTGCATCGTGATGCAACCGTGAACTTGTAAGCGAGGGCCGGAATGGAGCCGACAAGCCACAGAAGGATGCGGAAGACCGCTCTTTGATAAGGCTCGGTACGGACGATGGTGCGCGGACGCTTGCCGTCATACGGCCGATCGGAACAGTCGAACCGAACGGTCTCATGATCGAGGCCACCTTGCGAGAGGTGCTGAACCGGCATCGTCGGATATCCGGCAGACGTGCCGGCCGCGCTGCCTCAGTGTTTCTCACAAAACTCCCGCTGCGCCGCGGTGCTCAGAGCGGAAACCGAGGGTGAGCGGGAGCTCTGTGAGGCACTCTAACAATCCAAGACCATGTCGGTTGTGGAACATGGGCCTGCAACGCGTCCGTCGCTGACAGATCATCGAGCCGTGCGGCGGCCGTGATGTCACTCAATAGGACTTTGCATAGTCGCGGCAAAACCCACTCCCAGCAACGCGCCGGAAATGGGCTTCATGAGCAGTGATCGGATAGACCGGACGGCGCGCAAGCACGTGCCGTCGGGGGAAGTTCAGGCCGCCTGCTTCTTGCGGGGACCACGACGCTTCTTCTCCGGCGGAGCCACAACGGCTTCCTCCTCCGGCTCGCTGACGACTTCCTCGGGCACTGCCTTGGATACAGGGGGGGCGGTCTTGCGACGTTGCTGACCGAGACCAAGGGCGCGAGCCAGTTCCGAACGCTGCTCGGAATAGGCGGCCGACGTCATCGGGTAATCCGGCTGCAGGCCCCATTTGGCCCGGTACTGTTCGGGGGTCAGACCGCGCAGGGTGAGGTGCCGACGCAGCGTCTTGTACTGCTTGCCGTCCTCGAAGCTCACCAAGTAATCGGGCGTCACCGAGCGGCGGATTTCCTGTGGCGTCGCCTTCGGCGGGCCGGTTTCCGCGGCCGGTGCGCTGCTCGTGCTCACCGAACGAATGGCCTCGTGCACGTCACTGAGGAGCTTAGGCAGTTCCGCGCTCTGCACATGATTGTTGCTGACATACGCCGAGACGATGTCCGCCGCTAAGGTGATGAGACGGGCTGAGTCGGTGTCTGATTCACTCATGAAATTCACGCCATCGGTTCGCTATGTTGAAACTGTACGCAAGCCTATGCACTGTTTGCGCATCTAGCAAGATGTTATTGGAAGAAATTCACCGGTTTAAGGATCATTCGTTCAAATGTTTCGCGTGTTGGCGGTGTGCGGAGCCCACATCGTCCGTTGCCCGAACGTTTGGGCGGTGGGGCAAGCACAGTTTGTCGTTCGTTCTGCCGCACTAGAGCGTCGTGGGAGCCCGCTCAACATCGGGTCAAGCGAAGGAGGTCGTGAAGAACTTTGCCACTGGCACGGGGTATCGATAAAAACGGTCTCAACCGCTCCTTGCAGGTTCGCCAGCCTTGAACGCCCGGTCGGCCGAGCATGGTATTCATGATGGCCGGTCGCCATTACGGTCCACCGTCGACGAAGGCCGGCTTGCAAAAATCATCCCGTTGGAGACAGCAACGGTTTCAAGCCGCCCGTTGGCAATTCTGTTCAAGTGTGCAACAGAATGCTCCTATTGCCACCCCCGCCCATCGATGCCGGTATACGACCGACTGTGACGCCCGGTTACATATCGAATCGCGATCTGGCCGATCGGACCCGCAGATTGCACGTGGTCCGCCCGAAAGTATACTCTCATAAAGTCGTATCTATGCACTCCCACCATACTATAATCTGAAGCCCTCCGACGGTGCCGGCAGGCCCACCGAGCATCCCTGCAGCAATGCATCGCCCTCGCCATTGAACGAATGATCGTCATGTTCTCGGGCACTGAACATGGCCAAGGAACACAGATCAGCGAGTCGCCGAAGGATGATGTCGCTTCCGCTCAACGCAAATGCGCCGGCGTCATCTCGCGATCATCAAGCACGGACGCCTAACTTGCCCGACGGTGAACAGTTCCGGGGACGAACATGCAAAATTGCAGGTTGGACAATAAAATCGCTCGGACTTGCTGCCCGCGGTTTTAGGATTTGCTGAATATTTCGCCTATTTCCGGCCTTTCTGCACCGGGAAACCAGACCGCAACGTGAGAGCGGCGTTCAGCAGCTTGGCCGAGATGGGATCGACGAGCGCCGACGTCGCTTCAACGGATTGGGGCAGACGCAGCTCGGGCGCATAGAGATGGTTCGCTCGTGCTTTCAGCTTGAGGCGTGCTGTTGGCGAATGTCGCACTGCCCGTTCGTGGATTCGGTCGATCGTCGGACCGCCTTTACCTGCGATCTTGTCGCACCGCCTGCTTTTCAAAGTTAAAAGCACAGATTCACCCTGGTTCAGGGTGCTGAACCTGCCCACAGAGGCCATGACCCAAGCCTGCGGCATCGCGACGCGTAGATTAGGGGCGGCGCGGGAACTTTCTAAGCCGGGGGATTGGGGCATGTCCGACAACAAGGACATGGAGGTGCATCGGCCTTTGCCCCAATCCGCACCGAGCTTCTAATCCAAACCCAGCATGAGGCCGATATTCTGCACGGCGGCGCCGGATGCGCCCTTGCCGAGATTGTCGAGCCGGGCGACGAGCAGCGCCTGTGCATGGTCCGGCGTGCCATAGACCCGCAATTCAAGGAAATCGGTGTCGTTCAAGGCCTCGGCGTCCGGCTTGTCGTCCGGGCTGGTCTGAACCACCGTCACCATCGTGCTTCCGGCGTAATGGGCGGCAAGGGCCGCTTGGAGAGCTGCCGCATCCGGATGTCCCGGCAGGGTATCGAGGTGGAGCGGGATACTCACCAGCATGCCCTGGCGAAAGTTTCCCACGGACGGGATGAAGATCGGCCGGCGGGTCAGGCCGCCATAGGTCTGCAGTTCCGGCAGGTGCTTGTGAGCGAAGCCGAGACCGTAGAGCTGAAAGGCCGGTGCCTCTCGGGCCTCATAGGCCTCGATCATGCTCTTGCCGCCGCCGCTATAGCCGCTGACCGCGTTGACGCTGATCGGCGTGTCGGGCGGTAGCAATCCGGCATCGACCAGGGGCCGCACGAGGGCGATGGCACCGGTCGGATAGCAGCCGGGATTGGCGACGCGCCGAGCCTCCCGGATCACCTGTGCCTGACCGGGCTTCAATTCGGCAAAGCCGTAAGCCCAGCCGGGGGTGACGCGATGGGCGGTGCTGGCGTCCAGGATGCGTGGTCCGCCACGGGGCAGGCCGTCGGCCAGGGCCACCGTCTCCTTCGCCGCATCGTCCGGCAGGCACAGGACGACGAGATCCACATCCGCGAGAAGGGCGCGCTTGACCGCGATGTCCTTGCGGCTCTCGTGCGGGATGCTCCTCAGGGAAACGCGGCCCTCGCGCTCCAGGCGTTCGCGGATGCCGAGGCCGGTGGTGCCGGCCTCCCCATCGATGAAGATCGTGGGCTTCGCCACTCCGCTCTCGCTCATTCCAAAAATCCCGTTCGTCTCGCCTGGGATGGAAGCCGCCCTGCGCGTTCGCGAGGTGGAGGCTGTGGCCTCTCAAGTCAACATCACGGTTTGATGACGTCTCTCACCGTGTCGCCTGTATCGTGTTGGTTTCTCACGGATGGATGACACGCCGTCCACCGGGAACTGCCCCCCCTGGTGCAGGTTGATCGCACGGAAACAAGCATAGGCGCGAACGATGACGGCCAGCGCAGAGAAAGCCGACCCTAAGCTGTGGGACAAGATCAAGTCGGAGGTGACCGCTTCCGACAAGGGAGGCAAGCCCGGTCAATGGTCCGCCCGCAAGGCGCAGGCCGCGACGAAGGCCTACAAGGACGCCGGGGGCGGCTATAAGGACAAGAAGTCCGACGAGAACAGCCTGACGCAATGGTCGGAAGAGGAATGGGATACGAAATCCGGCAAGCCGAGCGGTGAGACTGGAGAGCGCTATCTTCCAAAGAAGGCCCGAGCATCCTTGTCGAAGGACGAGTATGACCGCTCCACCCGAAAGAAACGTGCGGATACCAAGGACGGTAAGCAGTTCTCCCCTCAGCCGAAGGACGTGGCCGAGAAATCCGCGTCCGCCAGGAATGCCGGGGCCAAGCAAGGAAGGGCGTCCGGCGGCCCGACGAAAGCGGAACTGATGCGGAAGGCCAAGTCGGCGAATATTCGCGGCCGGTCCACCATGTCGAAAAGCGAGCTTGAGAAGGCGCTCAGCTCTGCGTGAGTGCGTGATTGCATGGATGAGCGGGTGCTCGGCCTCGTCGTCCATCTCCGTTTTGAACGGAACCGAACCGCGCGGAGTTCTGCCCCAGACATCACCCGCCGTTCAGGATTTCATTTCGATGATCGCCAGACCCCTCGTTCTCAGCCTATGCCTCGCCCTCTCGCCAACGGGAGCCGTCGTGGCGCAGGTCATCGAAGCGCCGGCTGGTATCGGTACCGTTCCGTCGAGCCGCGGTGAGGCGGCGGCATCGGAAGGTGTCCGTGGCGAGGTGCCGTCCAGCGGGGCAATTCCGGTCGAGGGGGCGGTGACAGGATCTCCTGCCGGCAAGGCTCCCGTCGGTGGCGCGGGCGCGGCATCGGGCACGTCGTCCGGAGCGGGCGTCGGCACCGGCGTCGGCGGTCCGCCCGGAACCGGCGCCCTGCCCGGCACCGGTGGAACCTCGGGCGGCCCGGGCGGGATCAACCGCTGACCCGACCGGAACAACCGTCTCGTCGCGCTTCCCGCAATCCCGAAACTCGAAGGGCTTCCACATGCCGATCCACCCGACGCTCGTTCTCGCAGGTCTCGCATCTTTCACGGTTCTGACGGCTGGCATGAGCACGGCCGAAGCGTCGTGCCTGCGACAGGTCGCCAACCGGTCCACATTGACCTTGGTGGTGGGCCAGGAGGGCGGTCCGGCCGTGACGGTTCGCCCCGGTACCTCGCGGACGATCAGGCTCGACGGGCCGGCTCCTGTTGATATCTCCGGTTATTGCGGCGGAGTGCTGCGCGGTGGCGTGCCCCTCGGACAACCCGTCCTTCAAAGAAGCTTCGCGGTGACCGCCGTGAAGGACCGCTGCTTCTACGAGGTCGGCAACGGTTTCTTCGAGCGCGAGCTCGGTCCAAGCTTCTTCCCGCGCGAGGATGCCGGAGCATTTGCCCTTAATAATCCGCGACAGGGCGATCTCGCCCTTGGTCCGTCCATTGCCGCCTGCGCCGCCATCCGCTGAACCGACCGGCCCGAACGAGAAAGGCCCGCATGCATGGCATGCGGGCCTTTTGCGTAGAGCCTCTGACCTCAGCGATCAGTAAGCGGCGATTTTCCGGTTGACGGCGAGCGCGCTCAGGGTCGCGACCGCGCCGGACAGGAGGTAGACGCCGACCCAGGCTAGGCCGAATCGGCTCGACAGGCTCAGTGCCACGAGGGGCGCGAAGCCGGCTCCGATCAGCCAGGCGAGGTCCGAGGTGAGCGCCGCGCCGGTATAGCGGTAGCGCGTTCCGAGATTCTCGGTCACCGAGCCGGAGGTCTGGCCGTAGGAGAGGCCGAGAAGACCGAAACCGACGAGGACGTAGATCGTCTGGCCGGTCTCGCTATCGCCGAACAGGAGCGGCGCGAGGATGCTGGCGAGGCTGAACAGGCCGATGAGGCTGGCCGCGATCCCCACCAGCCGGCGCCGTCCCACTTGATCCGCGACGATTCCCGAGATCACGATCGCGCCAGCAAAGACCATGGAACCGACGAACTGCACCAGCAGGAATTCGCCGGCCGAGCGCTTCGTAAACAGGGTGATCCAGCTGATCGGGAAGATGCTCACGAGGTGGAACAGGGCGAAACTCGCCAGTGGCACGAAGGCACCGATGAGGACGGTCCGTCCCTGCGCGCGAATCATTTCCCAGACCGGGGTCGGGGCGAGTTCACGGGTCTCGAGGAGCTGTGTGAACTCCTCCGTCGCAACGAGACGAAGCCGGGCGAAGAGCGCGACGACGTTCACCGCGAAGGCGACGTAGAACGGATACCGCCATCCCCAATCCAGGAAGTCGTCCATCGTCAGATTGGCGAGGAAGAACGAGAACAGCGCGCTGGCGAGCCCGAAGCCGATGGGCGCTCCGAGCTGCGGGATCATCGCGTACCAGCCTTTGCGGTCGCTGGGGGCCTTGATCGACAGGAGCGAAGCCAGGCCGTCCCAGGCTCCCCCGAGGGCGAGCCCCTGTCCGATCCGGAAGGCGGCAAGCAGCCAGATCGAGGCCATCCCGATGCTGTGATAGGTCGGCAGGAAGGCGATCGACACCGTCGAGCCGCCGAGCAGGAACAGGGCGATCGTCAGCTTCACGCCCCGCCCGTGACGGCGGTCGATCTCCATGAAGATCACCGAACCGATCGGCCGCGCGACGAAGGCGAGGGCGAAGAGGGCGAAGGCGTAGAGCGTCCCGTCCAGCGGCGGCACGAACGGGAAGAAGACCTTCGGGAAGATCAATACCGAGGCGATGCCGAAGACGAAGAAGTCGAAGAACTCCGATGTCCGGCCGATGAGGACGCCCACGGCAATGTCGCCGGGGGCGACTTCGGGTTCGGTGGCGCCGGCCCGGGCACCTGCACTGAGATGCGGCGGGGTCTGCAACGCGTAATCTTGGCTCATGGACGGCCATTCGCTGCTTGAAGGGTGGGAGGACACGCCGCACTTGGCGCGCCCCTGTGTTCCGATTATGGACGTGTGTTGCACTGCGGCAAAGCGATGCAACGGCACGATTCGCGGTCCGCTATGGCATATTGTCCGCGGATGATGCTCCCCCTCTTACTGCCTCTCGCGAGACAAATCAGCTATGCTCTAAACGCCCGGCTGATTGAAGCCGCAGGCACTTGCCACGGCGCCTTTGCGCTGCGCAGGAGAAGCCCGTATCGAACCGGTCTCGCGGGAAGCGGTCCGGTTCGAACCGCCGCCTCTCGTAAACCAGATGTTTCCTCCCGACGTTCCGTCCGCGGACGTCTCACTGCAGCCGGTCGGATGTCATCCAGATCCTTGCGCGCTCTCGCTATCCTGCCTCTCGTGGCCCTTCTGTCGGGCTGCAACATGGTCGTCATGCAACCTGCGGGCGACATCGCCACGCGGCAGCGTGACCTGATCGTTGCCTCGACGGGGCTGATGCTGCTGATCATCTTACCCGTGATCGCATTCACGCTCTTCTTCGCCTGGCGCTACCGCCAGTCGAACACCGAAGCCGAGTACGATCCGGACTGGCACCACTCGACGCAGCTCGAGGTGCTGATCTGGTCCGCCCCCCTCGTGATCATCATCGCCCTCGGGGCGCTGACCTGGATCAGCACGCATACGCTCGATCCCTACCGGCCCCTCAGCCGCATCGACGCCTCGCGGCCGCTTCCGGCGGATGTGAAGCCGTTGACCGTCGAGGTCGTCGCCCTCGATTGGAAATGGCTGTTCTTCTACCCCGATCTCGGCATCGCCACGGTGAACGAACTGGCGGCACCGGTGGACGTGCCGATCAACTTCAAGATCACCTCGGCCTCGATGATGAACTCGTTCTTCATTCCGGCTCTGGCGGGGCAGATCTACGCCATGGCCGGCATGGAGACGAAGCTGCACGCCGTCGTCAACAAGGCGGGCGTCTACGAGGGCTTCTCGGCCAATTACAGCGGCGAGGGCTTCTCGCGGATGAACTTCAAGTTCCACGGCGTAACCCAGGAGGGGTTCGACCAGTGGGTCGCCAAGGCGAAAGCCGAAGGCAAGGAGCTCACTCGCGATGCCTATGTCGCCCTGGAGAAGCCGAGCGAGCGTGAGCCGGTGAGCTACTACTCCTCCGTGGCGCCCGGCCTCTACAGCGCCATCCTCAACATGTGCGTCATCGAGGGCAAGATGTGCATGGGCGAGATGATGAGCATCGATTCGAAGGGTGGCGCCGGCAAGGAGAGCCACGCCAACCAGGAGCGGCTCCGCTATGACAACCGTCATGCCGTCCGCGGCGAGGAAGCACAGGGGGCGACGTTCCCCGCTTCCGAGAAGAAGCCACGCACCCAGGAGGTCGACCCCGCCAAGGGGCATGACCATCACCACGACCATTCCGGGCCGGACACGAACCAAAGCGACCCTGCCCCGGTGCAATTGAACCGCTAGGCCGACGCGATGACGCGCGGCCTTCGGGACAGGCGCGTCACGGCGACGGCACCATTAGATTGAACCCATGAGAGACGGGGCCCGAAGCGATCGGACCGTCCCCTCGCCGACAACCGGGAACGAAGCGATCCCATGTTTGCCAATCTCGATCTTCAGAAGCTCGTCTTCGGGCGGCTGACTCTCGAAGCCATCCCGTATCACGAGCCGATCCTGCTCGTGACCTTCATCGGCGTCGCCATCGGTGGCGTCGGGCTGCTTGGCCTCATCACCTACATGCGCTGGTGGGGGCCGCTGTGGCGCGACTGGTTCACCTCCGTCGACCACAAGAAGATCGGCATCATGTATGTGGTGCTGGCGTTGGTGATGCTGCTGCGCGGCTTCTCCGATGCGCTTCTCATGCGTTCGCAACAGGCCATGGCCTTTGGCGCCAACGAGGGCTATCTGCCGCCGCACCATTACGACCAGATCTTCACCGCCCACGGCGTGATCATGATCTTCTTCGTGGCGATGCCCCTGGTCACCGGCCTGATGAACTTCGTCGTGCCGCTGCAGATCGGCGCGCGCGACGTGTCGTTCCCGTTCCTCAACAATTTCAGCTTCTGGATGACCGTCAGCGGTGCCGCGACGATCATGGCGTCCCTGTTCGTCGGCGAGTTCGCCCGTACCGGTTGGCTCGCCTATCCGCCGCTCTCCGGCCCCGCCGGCAGCCCGGGCGTGGGCGTCGACTATTACATCTGGGGTCTCCAGATCGCCGGCATCGGCACCCTGCTCTCGGGCATCAACCTCATCGCGACCATCGTGAAGATGCGGGCCCCCGGCATGACCATGATGAAGATGCCGATCTTCACCTGGACCGCGCTCTGCACGAACATCCTCATCGTCGCCGCCTTCCCGATCCTCACGGCCGTTCTCGCGCTGCTTACCCTCGACCGCTACGTGGGCACGCACTTCTTCTCGAACGACCTCGGCGGCAACCCGATGATGTACGTGAACCTCATCTGGATCTGGGGTCACCCGGAGGTCTACATCCTGATCCTGCCGGCTTTCGGCGTCTTCTCCGAGATCGTCTCGACCTTCTCCGGCAAGCGGCTCTTCGGCTACGCGTCCATGGTCTATGCCACCGTGGTCATCACGATCCTGTCCTACCTCGTCTGGCTGCACCACTTCTTCACGATGGGCTCGGGGGCCTCCGTGAACTCGTTCTTCGGCATCACGACGATGATCATCTCGATCCCGACGGGGGCGAAGCTCTTCAACTGGCTCTTCACCATGTACAAGGGGCGCATCCGCTTCGAGGAGCCGATGCTCTGGGCCATCGGCTTCATGGTGACCTTCACCATCGGCGGCATGACCGGCGTCCTGCTCGCCGTGCCCCCGGCCGATTTCGTGCTGCATAACAGCCTGTTCCTCATCGCCCACTTCCACAACGTCATCATCGGCGGCGTGCTGTTCGGCATGCTGGCCGGCATCACCTACTGGTTCCCCAAGGCGTTCGGCTTCCGGCTCGACCCGTTCTGGGGGAAGATGTCGTTCTGGTTCTGGCTCACGGGCTTCTACTTCGCCTTCATGCCGCTCTACGTCCTCGGCCTGATGGGCGTGACCCGCCGCGTGCAGCATTTCGACGACCCGTCGCTGCAGATCTGGTTCATCATCGCCGCCTTCGGCGCCGGCCTGATCGCGCTTGGCATCCTCTCGTTCATCATCCAGCTCGTGGTGAGCTTCATGCGGCGCGAAGCCCTGCGGGACCACACCGGCGATCCGTGGGGTGGGCGGACCCTCGAATGGTCCACCTCCTCGCCGCCGCCGGACTACAACTTCGCCTTCACGCCGGTGATCCACGATCACGATGCGTGGTCGGACATGAAGCGCCGCGGCTATGCGCGACCGCTCAAGGGCTTCCGTCCGATCCACATGCCGAAGAACACCGGCACGGGCATGATCCTGGGTATCCTCAGCATCGGCTTCGCATTCGGCATGATCTGGTACATCTGGTGGCTTGCGGCGCTGACCTTCATCGCCATGGCCGTCGTCGCCATCGGTCACACGTTCAACTACAACCGCGACTTCTACATCTCGGCCGATGCCGTCATCGGTACCGAGACTGAACGGACGCGGCTGCTCGAAGGTCGGGTCTGAGAACCATGGCGTCGCATTCCCCCACCCTCGCCAAGGACGGCGAGGCACCCTCCTTCTACATGGAGGAGGATCACCATCCCGAAGGCGGCACCATGCTCGGCTTCTGGATCTACCTGATGAGCGATTGCCTCATCTTCGCGGCCCTCTTCGCCACCTACGCCGTTCTCGGTCGCAACTACGCGGCAGGTCCTTCCCCGAAGGACCTGTTCGACCTGCCGCTGGTGGCGCTGAACACCTCGATGCTGCTGTTCTCGTCCATCACCTATGGCTTTGCCATGCTGGAGATGGCCAAGGGCGAGCAACGGCGGATGCAGTTCTGGCTCGCCGTGACCGGCCTGTTCGGCCTCGCCTTCATCGGGCTCGAAGTCTACGAGTTCGCGCACCTCATCCACGAGGGCGCCGGACCGCAGCGCAGTGCCTTCCTGTCGTCGTTCTTCACCCTGGTGGGAACCCACGGCCTGCACGTAACCCTCGGCCTCGTCTGGCTCATCGTCCTGATGGTCCAGACGGAGCAGAAGGGGCTGATTCCCGAGAATCAGCGTCGCCTGCAATGCCTGTCGATGTTCTGGCACTTCCTGGACGTCATCTGGATCGGCGTGTTCACCTTCGTCTATCTCATGGGAGTGCTGCAATGAGCGCCGCCAGCCAGTCCGCCCACGCCGCGGACCATGAAGAGGACGTCAAGGGCCACGGCGACCAGAGCGGTCACGGCTCCTTCCAGGGGTACGTCACCGGCTTCGTGCTCTCGGTCATCCTCACCGCCATTCCGTTCTGGCTGGTGATGGGGGACGTGCTCGGAAATCCCCGTCTCACCGGCCTCGTCATCATGGGCTTCGGCGTTGTGCAGATCGTGGTTCACATGATCTACTTCCTGCACATGAACACCAAGTCCGAGGGCGGCTGGACGATCCTGGCGCTGATCTTCACCCTGACGCTCGTGGTCATCACGCTCACCGGCTCCGTCTGGGTCATGTATCACCTCAACACCAACATGATGCCGATGACGCCGACCAGCCTGCATCAGCACCATTAGCGGATCACGCCGGACGGATAAGCTGTTCGCGGGACAGATGATGCGACACCGGACACCCAGGGCCCCGTCCCGGATGCGAGATCCAGAACGGGGCCATGGCGTCGGTGTCTTCGTCTCTCGATGAGCACGAGAAAATCCTCGCGGCGGGCGTCCCTGACGCTCGCTGCGATCTGCGTCCTGACACTCGTGGCCGTGGTCACCTTCGCGGCGCTCGGCACGTGGCAGGTCCAGCGCCGGGCATGGAAGCATGACCTGATTGCCCGCGTCGATGCGCGGATCCACGCCGATGCGGTTCCCGCGCCGGCGCGCGCGGACTGGCCCGCGCTCGATGCCGGAGGCGATGCCTACAGGCGAGTCTTCGCCATCGGAACCTTCGCGGATGACCGGGAGACCCTGGTCCAGGCGGTCACCGAACTCGGCGGCGGATACTGGGTGATGACGCCGCTGGTCGGCACGGACGGTTCCACCATCCTCGTCAATCGCGGCTTCGTGCCGGTTGAGAAGCGCGATCCCACTACGCGGGAGATCGGCCGGCGAGCGGGCGAGACCCGCGTCACCGGCCTATTGCGCATGTCGGAGCCCGGTGGCGGTTTCCTGCGCCACAACGACCCCTCTGGCGATCGCTGGTACTCGCGCGATGTGGCGGCCATCGCCGCCGCACGGGGCCTCGGCCCGACCGCGCCCTACTTCATCGATGCCGACGCGACGCCCAATCCCGGCGGGTATCCCGTGGGCGGGCTCACCGTGGTCGCCTTCAGCGACAACCACCTCGTCTATGCGCTGACCTGGTTCGCCCTCGCCATCATGGCGGCCGCTGGCGGGGCCTACGTCATCCGCGACGGGATGCGCCGGCGCGACACCTGACCGGTCATTCCTCCTCCGGAACCCAGCCGATGGATTGCCGGAGGAATCCCATGCCGAGGGCGAGGAAGGCGGCCGTCTCGGAATTGTCCTTGCCGTAGCCGTGGCCGCCGGCCGCCGGTTCGAAGAAGGCCGGGTCGTAGCCGAGGTGACGCAGCTTCTCCGCCATCTTGCGGGCATGTCCCGGATGGACCCGGTCGTCCCGTCGTGTGGTGGCGATGAGGATGGGCGGATAGGGCCTGCCCGCTTCCGCCACATGGTAGGCCGAGATGGCCCCGAGGAAGCTCCAATCCGCCTCCACCTCCGGATCGCCGTATTCGGCGACCCAGCTCGCGCCCGCCAGCAGCTTCGCATAGCGCCGCATGTCGATGAGCGGAATCGTGCAGAACAGGGCGCCGAAGCGCTCGGGGTAGCGGGTCAGCATGTTGGCGATGAGGAGGCCGCCATTCGAGCCGCCCTGCGCGGCGATGCGCTGGGGTTTCGTCACGCCGCGCGCCACCAGATCGGCGGCCACCGCCGCGAAATCGTCATGCGATAGCGCCTTGCCCTCGCGCCGTCCGGCCTGGTGCCAGCGCGAGCCGAACTCGCCGCCGCCGCGGATGTTGGCCACGACGCCAGTGCCGCCCTTCTCCAGCCAGAGCTTGCCGAGCACCGCCTGATAGGTCGGCAGCAGCGAGATCTGGAACCCGCCATAGGCCGAGAGATGCACGGGCGCGTCGCCGGTCGCCCCGGCGGGGCCGACCTGGACATAGGGAATGCGCTCCCCGTCCACCGAGACGGCTTCGTGGCGGGTGACCGTCAGGCCGTTCGTGTCGAAGGCGGATGGCGTCGTGCGCAGGATGGTGGGAGCCGAGAGATCGCCGGGGATCGACAGCAGCGTCGGCGGCGTCAGCGGATCCTGAACCATGGCGAGGAGCGAACCGTCGGACTCGCTCGGCTCGGCATCGAAGGGCCAGACCGAGACCGTGCCGATCTCCGGCAGGCCCGGAAGACTCAGGCGCTTCCAGCCGCCCTCCCCCGGTTCGAACACGCTGTAGGCGGGACGCAGGTCGTCCAGGGCATCGACGATGAGGCGCGGGCCGGCCCAGGACACGTTCTGCAGGGCTCGCCGCTCCGAAGGCTCCCACAGCACGGTGAAGGCGCGGTCGCCGTCGAGGAAGGCCGGCAGGGCGATGGCCAGCACCGTATCGGCCGCGTGAACGCTGCCGCCCACCTCCCAGCCGGAGCGCGTGCGGATGACGAGATCGTCCCCGTGGAGGGAAATTTCGGCGTCGGTGGGGGCGTCCAGGCGATGGGTCGGCCCCGTCCGGTCGCCGATATGGACGGTGCCGTCGAAGAAGCCGGTGCGCTCCATGAACACCACCCGCTCCGTGGGCGCGTCGTGGTCGACCCCGCCCCAGAGGCCCATGTTGTCCGGCGCGGTCTCGAACAGGACGGTGGCCGCGAGCGGGTCCTGGCCGCGCGTCCAGAGCCGAACCGTGCGGGAATAGCCGGAGCGGGTGGCCATGCCGTCTCCGAGGGCGCTCGACAGGATCAGCGTGTCGCGGTCGAGCCAATCCGCCCCGCCCTTCGCCTCGGGGAGGGTGAAGCCGTCGGCGACGAAGCTCAGGGTCGGCAGGTCGAATTCCCGCAGGATGGTGGCGTCGCCCCCGCCCCGGCTCAGTTTCAGCAGGGCGCGGTCGCGGGTGCCGGGGATCAGCGTCGCGCCGCCCCAGACCCAGTCGACCCCGTCCGCCTTGGCCAGGGCGTCGATGTCGAGGAGGGTCTCCCAGGCGGGTGCGCCGGCGCGGTAGGAGGCCTCGTCCGTGCGCCGCCACAGGCCGAGGGGATGCTCGGCATCGCGCCAGACGTTGTAGAGGAGCCGGCCGCGCCGGGAGACGAGGGGGATCTTGTCCGGCCGGTCGAGGATGGCCTTCACCGCCTCGCGGTCGCGCTCCATGGTCGGGTCGGTGAAGCGCGCCAGGGTCTCGGCGTTGCGCGCCTCGACCCAGGCGATGGCCTCCCGGCCTTCGACCTCTTCGAGCCAGAGATGGGGGTCGTCATCCGGATCGGCGCGGGTGGGACGGGGGTCGAAGGAGGGGGGCGTCGGCTGGATCATGCCCCGAAACTAGGGTGATTCCCCCGGAATGGCGACCGCCGCCATGCGGAATCGGACCCCCGTTTCATGCGCCACGCGACGGGGTCTTCCAGCGCCACGCGACGGGTCTTCGAGCGCCACGCGACAGGGTTTCCTGCGGCACGTGGCGGTGTTTCGTACGACCTCAGCCCTCGAGCGTTCCCCAGCTCGGCTTCCAGGCGCTCTGCGGATCGATCACCACGATTTCCAGGCCGCCCTCGTTGGCCACATGGACGGCGATGCCGAAGGCCTGGGCGACGGGCATCACGCCGGTGGTGCTGAACTGGCGTCCGTCGGCGAGCTTGACCTCGCCCTTCACCTCGTCGCCGGCCTTCGACAGGCAGAGCGTGACCGCGGTGACGACGGGGGCGTGAACGCGCCGGAAGACGTTGGGCATCGAGGGACCTCTGACTGTGTCGCGACAAACGAAAAGGGCGGCACGAGGCCGCCCTTTCCAAACCGTGAGAGAACCGAAACGCTCAGCGCTTCGAGAACTGGAAGCTGCGGCGAGCCTTCTTGCGGCCGTACTTCTTGCGCTCGACCACGCGGCTGTCGCGGGTGAGGAAGCCTTCGCGCTTCAGGGGCGCGCGCAGCTCCGGCTCGTAGTAGGTGAGCGCCTTGGACAGGCCGTGGCGCACGGCGCCGGCCTGGCCGGAGAGACCGCCGCCATGCACCGTGACCGTGATGTCGTACTGGTCGACGCGGTTGGCGATGGTGAGGGGCTGGCGCAGGATCATGCGCAGCACCGGGCGGGCGAAGTAGGTCTCGACCGTGCGGCCGTTGACCACGACGGTGCCGTTGCCGGGCTTGATCCAGACGCGGGCGACCGCGTCTTTGCGCTTGCCGGTGGCATAGGCGCGGCCCTGCGCGTCGAGCTTCTGAACGTGGACGGGGGCCGCGTTCTCGGGATCTTCGACGTTGGCGCGGTTCAGGTCGGAGAGGGACTGGAGGGTCGCCATGATCAAGCGCTCACGTTCTTGCGGTTGAGGCTGCCGACGTCGAGCGCCTGCGGCTGCTGGGCGGTGTGGGGATGCTCGGTGCCCTTGTAGACCCGGAGGTTGCCCATGATCTGGCGGAACAGCGGTCCACGGGGGAGCATGCGCTCCACGGCCTTCTCGACCACGCGCTCGGGGAACCGGCCGTCGAGGATGAACTTCGCGGTCCGCTCCTTGATGCCGCCCGGGTAGCCGGTGTGGTGGTAGTACACCTTCTGCTCGCGCTTGCGGCCGGTGAACTTCACCTTCTCGGCGTTGATGACGATGACGTTGTCGCCGCAATCGACGTGGGGCGTGTACGCGGGCTTGTGCTTGCCGCGCAGGCGCATGGCGACGATGGAGGCGAGCCGGCCGACGACCAGGCCCTCCGCATCGACGATGATCCACTTCTTGTCGACGTCGGCGGGCTTCAGAGAAAAGGTCTTCATCCCGTGGCGTTCCGTATGATGTCTTGCAAAACGATGCGCCGCCACGTGAGACACGCAGCGGCGCTGGAGGCTGCAATACGGGGCGACGGCTGAGTCGTCAAGGCATTTCGGATAAGCGGAATCGGCAAAAACCTCAAGGAAACGAGGTGTTTCGGAGATGCGGTATCAGGATACCGCAACACGAAACCCCCTCTCCCCTCTGCGGGAGAGGGTGGCCCACGGAGTGGGTCGGGAGAGGGGAGCGCGCTCTCCGGAGAGGTCGCCCCCTCTCCCGCCTGCTCCGCAGGCACCCTCCCCCGCAAAGGGGGGAGGGTCGGAGGCTCACCGCTCCGGCGGGATCGAGATTTTCCAGGCTCGATGTATCCAGCACCGCCTCCCCCTCTCGCCTCTGCGGGAGAGGGTGGCCCACGGAGTGGGTCGGGTGAGGGGACCGCGCTCTCCGGAGAGGTCGCCCCCTCTCCCGCCTGCTCCGCAGGCACCCTCCCCCGCAGAGGGGGGGGAGGGTCGGAGGCTCACCGCTCCGGCGGGATCGAGGTTTTCCAAGCTCGATGTATCCACCACTGCCTCCCCCTCTCCCCTCTGCGGGAGAGGGTGGCCCACGGAGTGGGTCGGGTGAGGGGAGCGCGCTTTCCGGAGAGGTCGCCCCCTCTCCCGCCTGCTCCGCAGGCACCCTCCCCCGCAGAGGGGGGAGGGTAAGGTGGCGGCTCACCGCTCCGGCGGGATCGAATAGGTTCCGGTGGCGTGGCAGACGAGGTCGTCCGAGCCGGTGGCGAAGAGGCGCGCCTCCCCCACCGCGAGGCGCTTGCCGAGCTTGAGGAGCGTGGCCTCGGCGACGAGCCCGGTGGGGCCGGGTTTTCGCATGAAGTTGAAGGAGAGGTTCGTCGTCACGGCCAGACCCACCGGGCCGATATTGGCGAGGATCGCCGCGTAGAGGGCGTAATCGGCCAGCGCCATCATGGCCGGGCCGGAGAGGGTGCCGCCGGGGCGCAGGAAGCGCTCGTGATGGTCGAGGCGCATCCGCGCGGAGAGCGGCCCCACCGCCTCCAGATGGAAGACGCGCCCGTCATGGTTCATCTGCGGAAAGTCCCGCTCCAGGAAGGCGATGGTCTCAGGCAGGCTCATGGTCGTCGTCATGGCTCGCCTTGCAGCACGGGGCGCGATGGCGGACAAGTCCGGACCCTGTCAGGCAAGAACCTGCCCGTCACGCAAGAGTCCCGATGACCGACCCCGTCCGCCATGATCCGTCCCGCCACGACCGTTATCCCGACGCGCTGATCCGCCGGCTCCTCACGGAGACGAAGACCATCGCCCTCGTGGGCGCGTCCGCGAACCCGGCCCGGCCGAGCTGGATCGTGCTGAAATACCTGCTCTCGCGGGGCTACGACGTGATCCCGGTCAATCCCGGCCTCGCCGGGCAGACGCTGCTCGGCAAGCCCGTCGCCGCCCGCCTCGCCGACCTCCCCGGCCCCGTCGACATGGTCGAGATCTTTCGCAATTCCGACGCGGCCGGCGGCCTCGTGGACGAGGCCCTCGCCCTGCCGGTGCTGCCGAAGATCGTCTGGATGCAACTCGGCGTCCGCGACGATGCCGCCGCCGCCCGCGCCGAGGCGGCGGGAATCCAGGTGATCATGAACCGCTGCCCCAAGATCGAGTACGGGCGGATCTCGGGTGAGATCGGCTGGACCGGGGTGAATTCCCGGATCTTGAGTTCGAAGCGGCCGGTTTTGGGGGGTAAGGGGGTTCAGCGGTTGACGATTGAGCGGGGGTAATGTTGCTTAGATCGTATATAAAGTAAATCTCCTTCCCAGCACTAAATCGATTTGTATTTTTCGGTTTTCTTAAATGTATGTCAATTCAAATTTATTCGTGGCAAATAGTAGGAGTTGATAATATCGATGTCCGAGTTGGATGGGTATTTTACGCCGGTTCATGGTTCGCTAATTGTGACGCAAGTCCATGTTTGATGTTAATGCTGACGAAATAGCAGCACTCAACGATAGAGATCTTCGGGAACTGGTCGGGCGGCTTTGTGAAGCCGAGCTAGCAAGGCGTGGGGTATCTCCTGCTGCAGTAACATGGGGAGGTAGTCAGACGGCGGCGGATGGTGGCCTCGACGTACGTGTCACTTTGCCTGCAAGCACAATCATCGACGGTTTTCTACCCCGCGCCTCCACGGGGTTTCAAGTTAAGACCCCAAGTATGGCCAGAGCTGACATACTGGCCGAGATGCGACCAATGGGTGCGATCCGGCCAGTCATTCGGGAGCTGGCCGACGGAGCTGGGGCCTATATTATAGTCAGCTCTCATGGCTCTACAGCCGACATCGCTCTTCGCAGCCGGCGAAATGCATTACGCGAGGCGCTTGCGGGTGTCGAAAACCGCGATCAGCTATTCACGGATTTCTACGACCGCACTCGCTTAGCCACCTGGGTGCGGTGCCACCCCGGCTTAATCACGTGGGTAAAGGAAAGGGTGGGCCGGGCCTTCGTCGGTTGGCGTCCTTATGGACCATGGAGCGGACCAGCGGAGGACGTCGGAGCGGAATACCTTCTCGACGACAAGCTGCGCCTTAACCTCGGTATTGACCACAGCATAACTTCGCGGCCGGTAATTGACGCAATCGATGTCCTACGTGATGTCCTTATGCGAAACGGTAAGATAGTGCGCTTGGTGGGGCTTTCGGGTGTTGGCAAAACTCGCCTGGTTCAGGCCTTGTTTGATGCCCGAATTGGATCACGCCCTCTTGCGCCCTCGCTCGCCGTTTACACCAACATGTCAGACAACCCGGACCCACAGCCGATGGGCCTGGCGTCAGACCTCCTGGCGAATCGCATGCGCGCAGTATTAATTGTCGATAACTGTCCTATAGAACTTCACCATAGACTTTCGGATCTATGTGCGGCTGCTAATAGTACAGTCAGCGTCCTGACCGTTGAGTACGATGTCCGCGACGACCAGCCCGAGGGAACTCAAGTTGTCACTCTTGATACCTCATCACCTGAGCTGATCGAGAAACTGATCCGCCGGCGCTACCCATACCTGTCCGAGGTGAATGCCCGCACCATCGCCGATGCATCTGGCGGCAACGCGCGAATCGCGATTGCGCTTGCCGGGACCGTGGGGCGTACCGAAACAATCGCGCGCCTTTCCGACGACGAACTCTTCCAGCGCCTCTTTCGCCAACGGCATGTTCATGACAACGCCCTGCTTATCGCCGCTCAAGTCTGTTCGTTGGTATATTCTTTCGAAGGCGAAGCGCTGGCGGGCGACGATGTAGAACTATCACGCCTAGCTCTACTGGCGGATCAAAAACCTCGGGAGCTCTATCGGCATGTTGGAGAGTTGCTGCGAAGAGATCTTGTCCAGCAGCGCGGCGTATGGCGAGCTGTGCTCCCGCATGCCATTGCGAACCGACTTGCAGCTCGCGCGCTCGAAGACACGCCGTATGACCTCATCGACCAGCAACTCGTTACAGGCGGAATGCCTCGCTTGGCCCGTTCCTTCTCGCGGCGACAGGCGTTCCTTCATGAGCATCCTCGTGCCGTCGCTATCGTCGAACGGTGGCTCGCGCCCGCAGGCCTTCTGGGCGACGTGGGGGCTCATGGCGAAATCGGCGGCGCGATGTTTGAGAATATCGCGCCCGTGTCGCCCGAAGCAACGCTCGCCGCTCTTGAACGGCTCGGCAATGGCGATCCTGAGGTAGCAGTCGCGGCTTGGCGCCGACATGGATCTTTGCTGCACTCCTTAGCTTACGATAAGTCCCTATTTGAACGAAGTGCATTACTGCTAGCACGAGCATCAACGCAAAGCACGGTTGAGCGTGACGCCAAGGAAGCATCCGATATTTTTATCTCGTTATTCACAATTCATCTTTCGGGAACTCACGCTTCTATAGATCAAAGGCTTGAATTTATCGAAAAAATGCTCAAATCGAGTGAAGAAAAAGTTCTATGCCTTGGGCTGCTATCCCTAAGTCAGGTTCTGGAAGCGACACATTTTACGTCTTCACATATTTTCGAATTTGGTGCTCGGTCTAGGGATTATGGCTACTCGCCTAAGGGCGATGAAGAAGTGCGTCAATGGTACGGTTGTGCGCTCGAAATGTTAGAAAGGCTGGCGTTCACTGAGGAACACCTCAAAGACAAGCTCAGAGGGTTGGTTGCGGAAAACTTTCGAGGCCTATGGACCTCCGCGCAAATGTATAGTGAACTTGAAATTTTATCTCGGCGGTTCGCCGCTGACGGCTTTTGGCGCGAAGGCTGGGTTGCATGCAGCCAGACAATGAGTTTTGACAAAAGCCGTCTGACTCAGGACGGATCTTCTCGATTAGCTAGTCTGTTATCGGATTTGAAGCCTTCCAACCTTCCCGCACGCGTCCGGGCAGTCGTTCTAGGAGATAGGTTGGGGGGGCTCGATCTTGAGGAGATACATCTTGAGGGCGACATCACGAATACGTTCGAGCGGCAAGAGGCAGTTGCCTCCGAGCTTGGCGAGGCGGTAGCAGGAGACAAAGAGATTTTTGCCGAGCTGCTTTCTGACCTCCTTCGTGGAGGCAACAGGACATGGGCGTTCGGCGGTGGCCTCGCCAAGGCATCCGAGGATCGGCGCGCCACTTGGGCGAGCTTTATGCTCGGTCTTGGACAGCTTCCGCTGGAGCAGCGTGACATCAACATGCTCAGGGGCTTCCTAGCCGAAATCTGGGAAAATGATCGCGACCTAGTACATGAACTGCTCGACGTTGCGCTTGATCAATCCGACATGATTGCCGTTGTCCCCTTACTACAGTCGGCACTTCGACTCGATGATCGCAGCGTCGAGCGGCTGAAGCGGTCGTTGAATTCAGATCAAGTTCCGGTTTGGGTTTATCGGAGCTTGGCGAATGGCCGAGCGACTGAGCAGTTGTCGGGCAAAGAACTGAGAGATTTGCTCCTTCTCATTGCCGCGCGGCCTGATGGTCTAGAGGTAGCGGTGGATATTCTCTTCATGCGCTTTCACGCAGACAAATCGGGAAAACTCCAGCACGATCCTAAGCTGCTAAGTGCCGGGCGTGAGCTTCTGAGAAGCGTAAGGTTCCGAAAGGAAAAGCGGCGTGACGATTACAAATTAGCGGTGGTTGTGCGAGCTTCTCTGATAGGACCCGAGGCTGCTCCACTCGCCGCGGAAATCGCAGGGCGGCTGAGTGCCGCGGTAGCGGCGCGCGAGGCCTACGCGTTCGAGAACGACGACCTGCTAAAGGCCCTACTTAGCGTTCAGCCAGTCGCTGTTCTAGATACGCTGTTTGCGGGGCACGAGGACGATGGGCGGACAGATGTTAATGTATTCGATCACCTTGGTGGTCATCGGCCAAATCCGGCAGACGAAATTTCTTGCGAGAAGCTTGTTATTTGGTGCGATCAAGAATGGAAGGCTCGATATATTCTCGCAGCCTCTTTCGTCTCATTCACACATCGCCCTAAAGAAGGCGGCCCTTTAGTTTGGTCAGATCATGCCAAAGCGCTTCTCGCGAAATCACCCGATCCGAGAAGTGTCCTCGCCGTATTTATTCGAAGGTTTCGACCGATGCGCTGGAGCGATTCGCGAGCCGCTATAATGGAAGCGAATGCTCTTTTGCTCGACAGCTCGGAGTTGGATGTCGCCACTGAGGGCTTCGCGGAATTTGTTGCCGAAGAGAAGGGCAAAATTTTACGAGAAGCAGCCAGCGAGCGGCAGCGGGAGACCCAGCGAGACAAAGCCCGTGACGAACGCTTCGAGTAGAAGCCATGTTCTCTCGTGACCGATACACTAGTCAATGGCTTGGCGTCACCAACAGTTTCACTTGTCTCATGAGATAGCGGTCTTCCCAGTCTCCTCCATCAGCGCCACAGCCACAAAACTAACCCCAGCCGCCACAGCCAGATACAACCCCACCCAACCGATCCCGCCCCAGTCCGACAACCGCTGCGCCAGATACGGCGCGGCGGAGGCGCCCAGGATGCCGGCGAGGTTGTAGGTCACCGAGGCGCCGGTGTAGCGGACGCGGGTGGGGAAGAGCTCGGGCAGGAGGGCGCCCATCGGTCCGAACAGCCAGCCCATGGCGAAGAGGCCCAGACACAGGAAGCCGAGGACGAGGCCGCCCTGGCCGCTTCCCAGCATCGGGCCGAGGAGCAGGCCGAGCGAGGCGGTGAAGGCGAGGCCGGTGAGGAGGACGGGGCGGCGGCCGTAGCGGTCGGCTGCCCAGCCCGAGAGCGGGATGCCTAAGCCCATGAACAGCACGGCGACGCATTCGAACAGCAGGAAGGTCGGCCGGTCGAAGCCGAGCTTCGAGACGCCGTAGCTCAGGGCGAAGACGGTGGAGAGGTAGAACACCGCGTAGCAGGCCACCATGGCGAAGGTGCCGAGCAGGGTCGCCTTGATGTATTTGGTGAAGATGACGGCCAGCGGCACCCGCTCGGGGGCGGCCTTCTCCATCGCCGCCTTGAACACCGGCGTCTCGGTGAGCTTCAGCCGGACATAGAGCCCCACGCCCACCAGCACGGCGGAGGCGAGGAACGGAATGCGCCAGCCCCAGGCCTGGAAATCGGCCGGTGTCAGGGCGAGCGCGAGGCCGAGGAAGCCGAGATTGGCGGTGATGAAGCCCACCGGCGCGCCGAGCTGCGGGAAGATGCCGTAGAGGGCGCGCCGCCCCGGCGGGGCGTTCTCCACCGCCAGCAGGGCCGCGCCGCCCCATTCGCCGCCGAAGCCGATGCCCTGGCCGAAGCGCAGGACGCAGAGGGCAAAGGGCGCCCACCATCCGGCGGTGGCATAGGTCGGCAGGCAGCCGATGAGCACGGTGGAGAGGCCCATGATCATCAGCGAGGCCACCAGCGTCGCCTTGCGCCCGACCCGGTCGCCGAAATGCCCGAAGAACGCCGCGCCCAGGGGCCGCGCGATGAAGGCGATGGAGAAGGTGGCGAAGGCCGCCAGCGTCTGCACCGAGGGATCGTCGGCCGAGAAGAAGATCGGCCCGATCACCAGGGCGGCGGCCGTGGCGTAGACGTAGAAGTCGTAGAACTCGATCGCCGTGCCGACGAAGCTGGCGATGAGGATCTTCGCGGCGGAGACGGGAGGGGGCGGAGCGGGCTGGAGCATATGCGGCGCTATAGCCGCAGGCGCGGGCGAGTTCCATGCGAATTCGTGCAGGATCGTGCCGGCCGCTCTCCTTCTCCCCTCTGCGGGAGAAGGTGGCCCGCGTCAGCGGGTCGGATAAGGGGAGCGGTCTATCCGGAAGCGTCGCTCCCCTCTCCCGGTCGCTCCGCGACCACCCTCCCCCGCAGAGGGGGGAGGGACGTTCGCGCCGCCCTCGCGACACCCCGACCCGGCCATAATGCCGAGTGCCCACCCTTGACCCACGGCTCTCGTCCGCCATAAAGAACTTCTGTTCGTTTAAGCGGAACGGGGGCATGGCACCTCTTCCGTCCGGCCCGGCACAGGCGCTAGAACGACGGCCAGTGCGTGCCCGCCGGCCCCCGGAGGAAGTGATGACCGACCGTATC
The DNA here is from genome assembly GCF_022829685.1 of Methylobacterium sp. E-045. GTDB lineage: Bacteria > Pseudomonadota > Alphaproteobacteria > Rhizobiales > Beijerinckiaceae > Methylobacterium. Next base: position 37,482 of record NZ_JAKSYE010000014.1, on the reverse strand, counting down.
CCAGGCTTCAACACGCTGGCGATCCATGCCGGCGCCGCTCCCGACGCCACCACGGGCGCCCGCGCGACCCCGATCTACCAGACCACGTCCTTCGTCTTCGACGACGTGGACCACGCCGCCTCGCTGTTCGGGCTGCAGGCCTTCGGCAACATCTATTCGCGCATCACCAACCCCACCAACGCGGTGCTGGAAGAGCGCATCGCGGCGCTCGAAGGCGGCACCGCCGCCGTGGCGGTGGCCTCGGGCCACGCGGCCGAGTTCCTCACCATGCACGCCCTGATGCAGCCGGGCGACGAGTTCGTGGCGGCCAACAAGCTCTATGGCGGCTCGATCAACCAGTTCAACCATTCCTACAAGAGCTTCGGATGGACCGTGGTCTGGGCCGATACCGACGATCCGGACTCGTTCGAGCGCGCGATCACGCCGCGCACCAAGGCGATCTTCTGTGAGTCCATCGCCAATCCGGGCGGCGTCATCACCGACATCGCGGCCCTGAGCGTCATCGCCCGGCGCCACAAGATCCCGCTCATCGTCGACAACACCATGGCGACGCCGTACCTGATCCGCCCGTTCGAGCACGGGGCCGACATCGTCGTGCATTCGGCGACGAAGTTTCTGGGCGGACACGGCAATTCCATCGGCGGCCTCGTGGTCGACGGCGGCACCTTCCCCTGGGCCGGCGACGACCGCTACCCGATGCTGTCGCAGCCGCGCCCCGAATATTCCGGCATGGTCCTGTCCGAGACCTTCGGCAATTTCGGCTTCGCCATCGCCATCCGGGTGCTGGGCCTGCGCGATCTCGGCCCGGCGTTGTCGCCGTTCAACGCCTTCCTGATCCTCAACGGCATCGAGACCCTGCCCCTGCGGATGCAGCGCCATTGCGACAACGCGCTCGAGGTCGCCACCCATCTCAGCACCCATCCGGCGGTGGACTGGGTGAGCTATCCGGGCCTGGAGACCGACAAGTACCACCAGCTCGCCCGGCGCTACACGCCGCTGGGCTCGGGCGCGGTCTTCACCATCGGCCTCAAGGGCGGCTACGAGGCCGGCGTGAAGCTCGTGGCCAACCTGCAGCTCTTCTCCCACGTGGCGAATATCGGCGACACCCGTTCGCTGGTGATCCACCCGGCCTCCACCACCCACCGCCAGCTCACCGACGCGCAGAAATCCGCGGCCGGCGCCGGGCCGGAGGTGGTGCGCCTCTCCATCGGCATCGAGGACCCGGCGGACCTGATCGAGGATCTCGACCAGGCCTTAAAGGCTTGATTTCATTGGAATCGACCGTCGGCCCTGCCCGCCTCCCCGCGACCTTGACGCTCGGGGGGACGGGGACTACCCCGCGAACTATTCCTTCATCCAGATCGTTCGCTTCGCATGACGCATGATCCTTTCGAGACCTCCGGGGAGCCCCCGGTCATCCTTGTGGTGGAAGACGACGGCCTTCTCCTGATGGAGGCCGCCGACACCCTGGTCGATGCGGGGTTCCGCGTCCTCGAGGCGCCGCAGGCCGACAAGGCGCTGACGATCCTGGAGCGGAACGAGGAGATCGACCTGCTGATGACCGACGTGGACATGCCGCAGGGCTCCATGGACGGGTTCGCCCTCGCCCGCCTCGTCGCCCACCGCTGGCCGACGATCCCCGTCCTCGTCGTCTCCGGCATGGGGACGCCCGGGCCGCACGACATGCCTGAGGGCGCGCGGTTCATCCCCAAACCCTACGCACCCTCCACCCTGGTCCGGACCTTGCGGGCCTTCGCCAGGCGCGCTGCCTGACCGTCACACCTCTTTCGAAGATCGCGACGCCCATCATGGCCACCGAGACCCGCCCGCTCCGCTTCGCCACCCAGGCCGTCCATGCCGGCGCGGCCCCCGACCCCGCCACCGGCGCGCGCGTCCAGCCGATCTACTTCACCAACGGCTTCGTGTTCGAATCCACCGAGCAGGCCGCCGACATCTTCGCCATGCGGCGCACCGGCTTCTCCTATTCGCGCGGTTCGAACCCCACCGTGGCCGCCCTGGAGCGCCGGGTGGCCGCCCTGGAAGGCGCCAAGGCCGCCGTGGCCGTCTCGTCGGGCCAGTCGGCCCTCCTCCTCGTGCTGATGACGCTGATGAAGAGCGGCGACGCCTACGTCGCCTCGCCGCGCCTGTTCGGCGGCTCGCTGGGGCTGATGAACCGCCTCGACGCGCGCTACGACCTCAAGCCGCTCTTCGCCAAGGGCCTGACGCCGGCCGATTTCGAGGCGGCGATCACGCCGGAGACGAAGGCCATCGTCTGCGAATCGATCGTCAATCCCTGCGCCACGGTGATGGACATCGCCGGCATCGCCGAGGTCGCCAAGCGCCACAATCTGCCGCTGGTGGTGGACAACACCCTCGCCTCCCCGGCCCTGATCCGCCCCATCGAGCACGGCGCCGACATCGTCTTCCACTCGACCTCGAAGTTCCTCGGCGGCTCCGGCCAGACCATCGGCGGCATCATCTGCGACGCGGGCACGTTCGACTGGCCGGCGGCGGCGGGGCGCTACAACCTCATCACCGAGCCCTGGGCCGATTACGACGGTCTCGTCGTCTCGGACCGCTTCCCCGATTTCAGCTTCGCGGTGGCCTGTCGACTCTTCGGCCTGCGCGATCTCGGCCCCGGCCTGTCGCCGATGAACGCGTTCCTGACGCTCACCGGCATCGAGACCCTGCCCCTGCGCATGAAGCGGCATTGCTCGAACGCCAAGGCGGTGGCCGCCTTCCTCAAGGACCATCCGGCGGTGGCATGGGTGAGCTATCCCGCCCTCCCCGGCCAGGAGGGCGAGGCGTTGGCCGCCCGCTACGTGCCGGAGGGGCCGGGATCGATCTTCACCTTCGCGCTCAAGGGCGGACAGCCGGCGGCGGTGAAGTTCATCATGAGCCTGGAGCTCGTTTCGCACCTCGTGAATATCGGCGAGATCAAATCCCTGGCGATCCATCCGGCCACCACGACGCACCGCCAGCTGAGCGATGCCGACAAGGCCGCGGCCCTGGTCGGCCCGGAGACCGTCCGCCTCTCCATCGGCCTGGAGAATGCCGAGGACCTGATCGCCGATATCGCCCAGGCCCTCGATCAGGCCGCCGCCTGATCAGGCGAATTTGAGTTCGGCCGAGCCCTCCGCTTCCGGGGAGGCGGCTTTGCCGGCGTGCTTGTTGAGGAACCACGGGACCCGGCTCTGCGGCATGGGCTTGCTGTACAGATAGCCCTGCGCATAGGCGCAGCCCTGCTCGCGCAGGAACGCCGCCTGCGCTTCGGTCTCGACCCCCTCCGCGGTAACGTCGAGGCCGAGATTCTGTCCGAGCTGCACGACCGCCGTCACGATGGCGGCATCGTTGGGATCTCGTTCGAGATCGCGCACGAAGCTGCGGTCGACCTTGATCTCGTCCACCGGATATTGCTTCAGGTGGGTGAGGGAGGCGTAACCGGTTCCGAAATCGTCCAGGGCGACGCGGACGCCGGCGCGGTGCAAGGTCGAGAGGATCGCCGAAACGCGGTCTCCGTGGCCGCCGAGGAGCACCGTCTCCGTCACCTCGACGCCGATGCGGTCATGGGCGAGCCCGGCGGCGGAGAGATCGGCGATCAGGCCTTCGGCGAGGTTGTCCTGGGCGAACTGAGCCGAGGACAGGTTCAGGAACACCCGGCCGGGATCGTAGCCTTGCGCGATCCATCCCGCGATGTCGGCGAAGATCTGGCGCGCGAGGACTTGGCCGACAGCGATCCCGATCTGCGCATCGTCGAAGACCGTCGCGAAGCTCGCCGGTGACAGGAGGCCGCGACTCGGATGCTGCCAACGCGCCAGGGCTTCGAAGCCGACGATCCGGCCCGTGGCGAGGTCGATCTTGGGTTGATAGTGGGGGATCAAGCCGCCGACTTCGAGGGCCGACCTCATCTCGCGGGCGACGGAGACGCGATGCTCGATATCCGCCCGGAGCGCCGGAACGAAGAGCGTCGCGCGGTTTCGTCCGGCCGCCTTGGCCGCGTAGAGGGCGAGGTCCGCGTTGGTGAAGAGGTCGGTCGGACTGGCGGCGTGTTCCGGGTAGAGGGCGAGGCCGAGGCTGGCGCGGGGCGAGACCACGCGCCCCGATACCCCCATCGCCGGTTTCAGGACATCGAGGATCGCCCGTGACAGGGCATGGATGCGCCGGCTCGGCTGATGACGGTCCTTCTCGCAGGATGCGATCACGACGAACTCGTCGCCACCGAGGCGGGCGACGAGATCCTGCGGGCCGACGGCTTTGCCGAGGCGCCGGGCGACCTCCTTGAGCACTGCATCGCCCGCGTCGTGACCGAGGGTGTCGTTCACTTCCTTGAACGCATCGAGATCGATGAGGATGAGGCCGACGCGCTCTCCGGACGCCTCCGCCCGACTCAGCGCCGCATCGAGGGTGGTCTGGAACAAGGCGCGGTTCGGCAGGCCGGTGAGGACGTCGCGCTGCGCGGCGAGGTGGATCCGCTCCTCCACCGCCTTGCGGCTCGTCATGTCCACGAGGCTCGAGATGATGCGGGTCGCCCCCTCCATCTCCACGGTAACCGCCGACAGCATGGCGTCCCGGTGTACCCGGCCCGAGGCACCCGTGGTGACCTCGATCTCGTTGGCGGTGCCGGTCCGGTCGAGTTCCGCCTGGATCAGGCGCCGTGTCGGCCCATCGAGCAGATCGTGCGTCGTGTATCGGGTCAGCAGATCGCCGTCGTGGAGCCCGTAGAACCGTGTGGCGGCGTCGTTGGCATCGACGATCTGGCCGTCATCCGCGCGCGATACGACGATCGGGATCGGAACCGCCTTGAACATCGTCTCGAACAGGCGGCGGCTGTCCGCCAGTTCGGTATTAGCGCGGCGCTCCGCTTGGGTCGCCATCCATTCCAGACGCCGGAGGCGGTTCGACCGCACGACGAACAACAGCATCGCGGTGTTGGACGTCAGCACCGCGAGACAGATCCCGAATGCCGTGGATGGCAGGGGCGCGGGCAGAAAATAGCCCGCCGTCAGCGCGACGGACGCGATCGCGCTCGTCGTCACACTCCACAGAAAGCGGGTCGGCATGACGACCATGTAGATCGCCGGAAGCAGGAGGATGACGAACAGCGCGATGTCGAATCGCGACGAGCACAGGAGCGCGACGGCTCCGGCGACGAGGATCTCCCATGTCACCATGACCACCTGGAGCCTGCCGAAACTCGCGACGTTCCACGTCGCCAGCAGGCTGAGGATGGACACCAGGATGATGCCGAGGCGGGCGGGAACGGCGACCCAGAAATGGGTCTGCCCGGCAAAGCGCCAGTCGCTCAGCAGGAAGAGAGTGTTGAGGAGAACGCCGCCGAGAAAAATCAATCGCGCATGGCGCAGGGTCTCGGACAGTCGCTCCTGCTGGAACGCCCCTTCCCGCTCGACCGAGACGAATTCGCCGCCAATGGCCCTGAGACGATGCTTCCACATGGTGCATGACACTCTCACGCAATCGTCGCGCAGGCGTTAAGAACCGGCTGCCGCAATAACAATTATCAGTCTTTCTCGCTGATCCTTGTCAAGGCGCGCAACGCCCCGCGAAACGTCCTGACATCCTGCTCCGTCAGGGCCATGCGATGGAGCATGTCGCGCATGTTGCGGGCGATCATGTCCCGCTTCTGGGGGGGATAGAACCCGCACGCGTCGAGGCTCCCTTCCAGGCTGGCCACGAGGGATGCCATCGCCTCGCGCGTGGCGGGGGGCGCCTGCATCTCGCCGGTGAAGGGAAGGCGGGCCTGACCCGACGCCTTGCGCCATTCGTAGCCGACGAGGAGCACCGCCTGCGCGAGGTTGAGCGACGGAAAGTCGGGCGAGACGGGGAAGGTGACGATGGCGTCGGCGAGGGAGACCTCGTCGTTGGTCAGCCCGATCCGCTCCCGGCCGAACATCACGCCCACACGTTGTCCCGCCCGCGCGGCCACATCCGCCATCGCCGCGTCGGGGGCATAGGCGCGCTTCATCTGCCCGCGTTCGCGGGCCGTGGTCGCCAAAAGGTAATTCAGGTCCGCGATGGCCTCCGGCACCGTGGCGTGGACGGTGGCGCCGTCGAGGACATGCGTCGCCCCGGAGGCGGCCTCGCGCACGCCCTTCTTCGGCCAGCCGTTCTTGGGGGCCACGAGGCGGAGTTCGGAGAGGCCGAAATTGGCCATGGCGCGGGCGACCATGCCGATATTCTCGGCCAGCTGCGGTTCGACCAGGATGACGACGGGGGCGATCATCGTCGCCCTCTGCCACGGGTCGGCCCCGACGCATAGTCCGTCATGGACACGATGGGGGGAGCCGCCGGTGCAACGGCTCCCCCGCTATCTGCGGACCCGCTCAGATCTTACCGTCGAGGCCCATCTGGTAGTATTTGTGGATGATCTTGTCCTGGTTCTCCAGGAGCCAGTCGATGGAGGGCTCGTTGGTCATGGCCTTGCGGATCGCCTCCGTCATGCCCTTGCGCTGGATCTCGAACAGGGCCTTGTGGTCCACGGTCTCGGCCTCGATCACGCCGGGGCTGAGCCAGACCGAGCAGATGATGCCGAGATCGTTGGCCTTCTCCTTGGGGATGTAGCCGAGGCGCACGGCGTCGAGGACGCCGTTGGCGATGGCGAACTGGACCGTGCCCATCAGGATCGAGGTGTACTTGCTCTCGGTCACGCTGACCTTGGAGACGCAGAGCGTTACCGGGCGCACCATGATGTCGGTGTTGAGGAGCGCGAAGACGCGGCTGTGGCCGACGACCTGGTCGCCCGTGAGGGTGGCCAGGGCGGTGCCTACCGGCCCGTCGAGTTCGCCGATGATCACCTCCGGCTCGGAGGCGGTGTTGGGCGGGCCGCCGGCGACCAGGGCCTCGCCGGCCCGCAGGATGATGCGTTCGCTCATGGACATGTCCTTCTCGATGTCGGAATGGCCCGCACATTCCCGCCCCATCGCCGGATGTCCAGGGTGATCGGCGATTTTCGACCCTGCCGACGCCCTGCGCGATCTGTAAGGGGCACGGCTTTCGCGTCCTGTTGCAGCGCGCTATGACCGCGAGCGAGCGGGAGCGCGGCCGGCCCCGGCCGCGTGATGAGAAAGGTTCTGAGGATCATGTCGAAGATCAAGGTGGCGAACCCGGTCGTCGAACTCGACGGCGACGAGATGACCCGGATCATCTGGAGCGAGATCAAGTCCAAGCTCATCCACCCCTATCTCGACCTCGACCTCGACTATTACGACCTCGGCGTGGAGCACCGCGACGCCACGAACGACAAGGTCACCGTCGATGCGGCGGAGGCGATCAAGCGCCACGGCGTCGGCGTGAAGTGCGCCACCATCACCCCCGACGAGCAACGCGTCGAGGAGTTCAAGCTCAAGGAGATGTGGCGCTCGCCCAACGGGACGATCCGCAACATCCTCGGCGGCGTGATTTTTCGTGAACCCATCATTTGTAAGAACGTCCCTCGGCTCGTGCCGGGCTGGACGCAGCCCTTCGTCATCGGCCGCCACGCCTACGGCGACCAGTACCGCGCCACCGACTTCAAGGTGCCCGGCAAGGGCCGCCTGACGATCAAGTTCGAGGGCGACGACGGCACCGTCATCGAGAAGGAAGTGTTCAAGTTCCCCGCCGCCGGCGTCGCCATGTCGATGTACAACCTCGACGAGTCGATCCGCGACTTCGCCCGCGCCTCCCTGAACTACGGCCTCGCCCGCAAGTACCCGGTCTACCTCTCTACCAAGAACACCATCCTCAAGGCCTATGACGGCCGCTTCAAGGACCTGTTCCAGGAGGTGTTCGACGCCGAGTTCAAGGCGAAGTTCCAGGCGCTCGGCATCACCTACGAGCACCGTCTCATCGACGACATGGTGGCCTCGTGCCTGAAATGGTCGGGCGGCTACGTCTGGGCCTGCAAGAACTACGACGGCGACGTTCAGTCGGACACCGCCGCCCAGGGCTTCGGCTCGCTTGGCCTAATGACCTCGGTGCTGATGACGCCGGACGGCCAGACCGTGGAGGCGGAAGCCGCGCACGGAACGGTGACGCGCCACTACCGCGAGCATCAGAAGGGCAAGGAGACCTCCACCAACTCCATCGCCTCGATCTTCGCCTGGAGCCGCGGCCTCGCCCACCGCGCCAAGCTCGACGACAATGCCGATCTGGCGACGTTCGCCAACACCCTTGAGAAGGTCTGCGTCGACACGGTGGAAGCCGGCTTCATGACGAAGGATCTCGCCCTCCTCGTCGGCCCCGACCAGCGCTGGCTCTCCACCACCGGCTTCCTCGACAAGGTCGACGCGAACCTCAAGCTCGCCATGGCCTGAGGACGGTGCGCGCATCGTTCCGAGGCATGCAGCCGGACGATGTGCGGGTTTCCCCCCTCCCCGCCGGGCGGGGAGAGGGGAATACGGTCATGAGCCGTGCGGTCTCCGCCGCTTCAGGATGCGGGCCTCGCCGCCTCCGCCTTCCGCTTGCGGGTCGCGGCGGCCTTCTTCGCTGATGCCGAGCGCTGCTCGGCGGTGCGGGAGGACGAGGCCTTGCCGCCCCTGGCGCCGCCCGTGTGGGCCGCCGGATGGGCGCTCGCCTTGCCCCTGCCCGACCCGCCCGGATGCTTGCCGCCGCCGTCGTCCTTGTTGACGGTCGCCCAGGCCCGCGCCTCGGCCTCTTTTTCCGGTACGCCGCGCTCCTCGTAGGAATCCGCGATGTGCTCGGCCTTGCGGATCTGCTTGTCGGTGTATTTCGACTTGTCACCCTGCGGCACGGCGAGCCTCCCGTATCGAGCCCCTCGCCGCCGCCTCAGCTGTCGGCGGTCGGGCCGTCGAGGATGGCGCGAACGCGGCGGATCAGGTCGGTCCGGCGATAGGGCTTGTTCAGGAGATCGAACTCCGAACCCCCGGCATCGGTTCGCTCGAGGCTCGCCTCGGCGTAACCGGTGGTCAGCAGGATCTTCAGATGCGCCTGGCGCCGCTTGGCTTCGCGGGCCAGCACGATGCCGTTCATGCCGCCCGGCATGATGAGGTCGGTGAACAGCAGGTCCACCGAACCGTTCGAATCGAGGATGTCCAGGGCTTCGCGGCCGTTCCGCGCCATGAACAGGGTATAGCCGAAATCCCGCAGGATGGTGCGCGCCAGTTCGGCCACGTCCTCGCGGTCGTCGACGATGAGGATGGTCTCGGTGCCCTGACGGTCGGCCGTCTGCTGCACCACGGGCGTGGGCCGCCGGTCGTCCTCGGCGGCGGCCGGGAAGGACAGGCGCACGCTCGTGCCCTTGCCCTCCACCGAGTCGATCTGGACCGCGCCGCCGGATTGCTTGGCAAAGCCGTAGACCATGGACAGGCCGAGACCCGTCCCCTTGCCCTCGTCCTTGGTGGAGAAGAACGGCTCCATCACCCGGGCCAGGATCGCCGGGGGAATGCCGGCTCCGGTGTCGGTGACGGTCACGGTGACGTAGCGGCCCTCGCTCAGGGGACCCGACCCGCGCGAGGACGTCGCGGCGATATCCTGGTTGTCCGTGGAGATCACGAGGTCCCCGCCGTCGGGCATGGCGTCCCGGGCGTTGATCAGGATGTTGAGAAGGGCGGCCTCCGCCTGGGCCGGGTCCACGCGGCAATTCCAGAGGCCCTCGCGCAGGTCGAGGCGCAGATTGACCGCATCGCTGAAGGTTCGCTTGGCCAGATCCTCCATGCCCTTCACCAGGGCGTTGAGATTGACCGCGCGCCCGTCGAGCCGCTGCTTGCGCGCGAAGGCGAGGAGCTGCTGGGTCAGGGTGGTCGCCCGTTCGGCGGCGGTGCGGATGTTGTCGGTGGCGCGCCGCAGGCGGTTCCGGTCCGCGTCCGGCTGGTCGAGGCCGGTGCTGAGGATATCGACGTAGCCGACGATGACCTGGAGGAGGTTGTTGAAGTCGTGCGCGATGCCCCCGGTCAACTGGCCGAGCGCCTCCATCTTCTGTGCCTGGCCCAGGGCCTCCTCGGCATCCCGCCTTCGGGAGACGTCGAGCTGCGAAGCGAAGAAATAGACCAGTTCGCCGGCCGCGTCGTAGATCGGCGCCACGTACAGCGCGTTCCAGAAGGTCGACCCGTCCTTGCGGTAGTTGAGGATCTCGATGGCGAGGTCCCTCTTGCCCCGGATCGCGTCGCTCACCTCGCCCACGGTCTCGCGGTCGGTATCGGGTCCCTGGAGGAAACGGCAGTTGCGGCCGATGATCTCCTCGCGGTCGTAGCCCGTCATGGCCGTGAAGGCGTCGTTGACGAAGATGATCGGGTTGTCGTCCTGCCGCGGGTCGGTGACCACCATCGGCATGCGGGTCGCTTCGACGGCGGTGAAGAAGATGTCGCTGGTGCGCTCGGCGATCTCAGATTCCGCCCCGGTTCTCACGCGCGGCGAACGACCTGCGGGCGGTGTCTCGGGAGGGGTGATCATCATCGGTCGATTGTTTCAGCCATGGAGTACGAAGCGGGCCGCCCTGATCAACGGTCCGCATCGCATTCGTTTCCGTGACGGTCCCCGTGATGACGACGCAGGTGCGGGGTTCACCCGCGTCGTCACCGGCACCGGACGCCTACGTCGCCGGCGAGGCGAAGCGCACGCTCTCGATATTGGCACGCTCGAAGGCCTGCATCACGTGCTGGTAGGACCGCTCCATCTCGGTCACCTCGCCGTCCGGCGTCTCCTCGGGCTTGAGCACGAACATCAGCATCGAGCGTCCGGTGACGTCGTAGCGATCGCCGATCGCCCAGGTTCCGACCTCCTGGCTGTCGGGCAGGTTGGTGTCGAGGAGCCGCGTCCAGCCGACGCCGCCGACGGAACCCGGCAGGGTGAAGGAGACGAGGTCGCTGTAGGCGTTGTAGAGGATCAGCAGAGTCGCATCGCCTCCCCGGCGGTGGATGCCCGAGGCCTGGGCGCGGCCGTCGAGCAGGACGGCGATGGAATGCGCGCCGCCATCCGTCCAGTTCTCCGTGGACATTTCCTCGCCGTCGGGCCGCAGCCAGGTCACGTCCTTGACGCCGAGGTCTTCGTCGTAGGCCCCCGTCAGGAACCGGCCCCGGGTGAGGATCGGCAGAGCCTCGCGCAGGATGGTGAGGCGCTGCGTGAACTCGGCGAGGTCGCGGCCGGCATCGTCGATCCCCTCCCAGTCGAGCCAGGAAATCTCGTTGTCCTGGCAATAGGCGTTGTTGTTGCCGCCCTGGCTCCGGGCGAACTCGTCGCCGGCGAGCAGCATCGGCGTTCCCCGCGAGAGGAACAGCGTCGCCATCATGTTGCGCATCTGGCGGGTGCGGACGGCGCGGATGGCCTCGTCGTCGGTCGGTCCCTCGACGCCGTAATTGTTCGAGAGGTTGTGCGAGTGGCCGTCCCGCCCGTCCTCGCCGTTGGCGAGGTTGTGCTTCTCGTTGTACGAGACCGTATCGTTCAGGGTGAAGCCGTCATGGGCGGTGAGGAAGTTCACCGAGGCCCAGGGCTTGCGCCCGCGCTTGTTGAACTTGTCGGCCGATCCGGTGATGCGCGAGGCGAGGCTCGGCAGAAGTCCGGAATCCCCGCGCCAATAGCCCCGCACGTCGTCGCGGAACCGGTCGTTCCACTCGGCCCAGCCCGGCGGGAAGCCGCCGACCTGATAGCCGCCCGGACCGCAATCCCACGGCTCGGCGATGAGCTTGACCGAGTTCAGCACCGGGTCCTGCCGGCAGGTATCGAGGAAGCCGCCGCCCTCGTCGAAACCGTGCGGCTCGCGCCCGAGGATGGTGGCGAGGTCGAAGCGGAAGCCGTCGACCCGCATCTCCGTCGCCCAGTAGCGCAGGGAATCGGTGACGAGCTGCAGGACGCGCGGGTGCGACAGGTTGAAGGTGTTACCGGTGCCGGTATCGTTGATGTAGTAGCGCTCGTCGCCCGGCATGAGGCGATAGTAGGAGGCGTTGTCGACGCCCTTGAACGACAGGGTCGGCCCCTTCTCGTTGCCCTCGGCGGTGTGGTTGTAGACCACGTCGAGGATCACTTCGAGGCCGGCGCCGTGCATCCGCGCCACCATCTCCTTGAACTCGGAGAAGGCGAAGTCCGGCACCGCCGCGTAGCGCCGCGCCGGGGTGAAGAACGAGATCGTGTTGTAGCCCCAGTAATTCACCAGGTTCCTTTCCTGGAGATAGTCGTCCTGCACGAAGGCATGGACCGGCAGGAGCTCCACCGAGGTGACGCCGAGGCTCTTGATGTAGTCGAGGACGGCGGGGTTGCCGAGGCCGGCATAGGTGCCGCGCAGCTTCTCCGGCACGGCCGGATGCAGCTTGGTGAAGCCCTTCACATGGGTCTCGTAGAAGATCGTCTTCTCCCACGGCACGTGCGGCTTGCGGTCCCGTCCCCAAGTGAAGGCCGGGTCGATCACGCGGCTGCGACGGGTAAACGGCGCGGAATCGCGCTCGTCGAAGGTGAGGTCGTCACCCGTCTCCATCTGATAGCCGAACAGGGCCGGGTTCCAAGTGATGGAGCCGACGAGTCCCTTGGCGTAGGGGTCGATCAGCAGCTTGTTGGGGTTGAAGCGATGGCCGGCCTTGGGCTCGTAGGGACCGTGGACCCGGTAGCCGTAGATCGTGCCGGGCCGCGCGTCGGGCAGGTAACCGTGCCAGATCTCGTCGGTGTATTCGGGAAGCTCGATCCGCTCGAGCTCCTGCTCTCCGGCATCGTCGAACAGGCAAAGCTCGACTTTCGTGGCATGGGCGGAGAACAGGGCGAAGTTGACGCCGAGTCCGTCCCAGTTGGCGCCCAGCGGATACGGTGATCCCTCTTTGATGCGCGATCGCACCGCCTTTGTCTGCGCGGCGGCCTGCTGCATCGGGGGGTTCTTGGCGACCATGATCACTCCAGGGGGGCTCGCGGCGTGAGGCGGCGCCCGACGACATGAATTCTGCCGAGTGAACGTTCATGCTTGACCGTAGGGTCCGCCAGCGCGGAAACTTTTTGCGCTGCGAGACGCCTTTTCGCGTCAGTGCCGTTCTATGATCGCGTTGCTTTGCCGCCCTCGACATCGTCGCCGTCCCGGAGCCAGCCCATGCCCGACAGATCGTCCGTTCTACAGACCGTCGCCGACCGGCACGGCGTCAGCATCGACGCCGTCCGCCATCTCATGCGCGCGCTGGAAGCGGGCAATGGGACCATGGCTCAGTTCAACCATCCCGAACTCGGAGGGTTCGGCCAATGGTCGTCCGGCGGCATGACGATGATCGGCAACATGTTCGACGCCAGTCTGAAGTCGCGCGTGGCGGCGATCTGCTCGGATCTGGCCCAATCCCTGCCCCCCGGCGGCTGGGACAGCGGTTCGCCGTCCGCCGACTGGTGGCCGGCCGAACTCGGCAGGCCGGCGACGTCGGGCTCGCAGAATAGCATGCGCTACGCCTATTTCCCGGATAGCCGGCTGCTTGCGGTGGAGACCGCCGGAACCCTGGTGCTCTACGATACCGGGCATTACGACATCTCCGGCGTCTCGCAGCAGCAGGGCGATACCCAGAGCCTTCGCTTCAGCGGCCGCAACGGTGACGTCGACCTCGAATCGCTCCAGCGGGTCAGCGTAGCCCCCACGCCGGAACGCTCCCTCGAGCCGAAGCCGTTCCACCCCGACCCGATCGCAGCCCCGACACGCACCGAAGACCGCCCGCGCCCGGCCCCGGAGCCGGACTCCCATCAGGCCGGAGCCCCGTCGGGGGACGTGATCTCGACCCTCGAGAGACTGTCCGACCTCCATCGCAAGGGCGTGCTGACCGAAGCGGAGTTCTCGGCCAAGAAGGCCGAACTCCTGGCGCGGCTGTAGGCGGTCTCGCAGGGTCGCTCGCGTCAAAGAACAGAATCGGAAACCGCCCTAGCGAAATACGCTTAGTCGCCGCCGACGCTCAGGCGGCGGCGGGCGTCGGCGATCAACTGGGCGATCCCGTCGTCGAGGTCCATTCGAGCGGTCCAGCCCAGATCTCGCAGGACAGACGTATCGGCCACCATTTCGGGCGGCTCTCCGGTACGGGGAGGAAGCGACCGCTGCCACGGCCGATCAAAGCCGCTCGCCCGGATGGCGCGCTCGATGAAGTCACCGAGCGGCACCGCGACACCGGACCCGAGGGGCACATCCTGCCAAGAGGGAAGCCGCCCTCGTGCATCGATCAGGGCGAGGATGGCCGCCACGGCATCGTCCACATGGACGAAATCGCGGCGCTGCGTTGCCGGCGTGGTCACGAGCGGCTTCAGGTTCTGAACCAGTTGCAGGGCGAGGCCGGGAACGAACTTGTCCGGATCGTCCCCCGGACCGTAGATCATCTGCAATTCCGCATTCGCCACATGCACGCCCGTTCGACCCTGCGCAACGAGCAGGCGGGCGAGATCGACGAAGTGGCGCTTGGTCAGCGCATAGAGGTTCACCGTGGGCGGCAGGGTCGTCGCGGTATTGACGAACAGCGTTCCGTCACCCATCGCCCCGAGCAGCGCCGCGCTCAACGTCACGTTGGCATCCACCATCATCGCCGGGCTCTCGCCCCGCCGCCCCTGGGCGGCTGCGAGGTGGATCAGCACGTCGGGCGCGATCGCGCTCACATGCCGTGCCGCCTCATCCGAGCCGGCGAATCGGAAGATCAAGGCCCCGCCCGACTCGAGCACCGAGGAGGGACGGGCCAGGAGGGCGACGTCGTCGCCCCGCGCCACGAGGGCGGCGGTCACTCTCCTGCCCAGGAAGCCGGACGCTCCGGTTATCGCTACCCGCACCGTGCCGGCCTCCTTGCCACATCCAAACCTTCCCATGCCCGAACGGAGCAGCACCGCGCTACGCGCGAGCGGCCATATCGGCCAGGAACAGGTCGATCTCGGCCTCGCTCAAGGCGCCGACGGGTTCGCCCGCGAGCCGACGCTGCGACCAGTCGACGATCCGCTCCAGGGTCCGGTCCAGGCGCCATGTGGGCCGCCAGCCAAGCCGCTGGCGTGCCTTCGAGCAATCCAGCGACAGAGCATGCGCTTCGTGGACATGCCCGTCCTTGTCCAGCTCCCAGCGCGCCGTGCCGCCATACAGCGTCACCATCCGGTCGACGATGTAACCCACCGGGCGGATGTCGTCCCCGTCACAGGCGAAGTTCCAGCCTTCGGCCCAGTCGTGGCCGTCCTCGTACAGGTGCTCGGCGATGCGGAGATAGGCGCCGATCGGTTCGAGCACGTGCTGCCACGGCCGGGTCGCGCCCGGATTGCGGATCACCGCCGGCTTGTCCGCCTCGAAGGCCCGCAGGATGTCGGGAACCAGGCGATCCTCCGCCCAGTCGCCGCCGCCGATGACGTTGCCCGCGCGCACCGAGGCGACCCGGGCCGAATCCGGCGTCGAGAAGAACGACTTGCGCCAGGATGCGATGACAATCTCGCACGCGCCCTTGCTGCTGCTGTATGGATCGTGCCCGCCCATCGGGTCGTTCTCCCGATAGCCCCAGGGCCATTCGCGGTTCTCGTAGCATTTGTCGCTGGTCACCGAGACGACCGCCTTCACTGACGGCGTGGCGCGGACGGCTTCCAGTACATGGATCGTGCCCATGACGTTGGTGGCGTAGGTCTCGGCCGGTTCGCGATAGGACAAGCGCACCAGGGGCTGGGCCGCGAGGTGAAGCACGATCTCCGGCTGCGCCTCCGTGATCAGGCGCTTGACGAGTTCGGCGTCACGGATGTCGCCGATATGCGACGTCATCCGCTTCGCGATCTCCGCCTCCTCGAACAGGCTCGGCTGCGTCGGCGGCGCCAGGGACAGGCCCGTGACCTCGGCTCCCCAGCGGGTGAGCCACAGGGACAGCCATGCGCCCTTGAAGCCGGTATGACCCGTGACGAAGACACGCTTGCCGCGCCACCATGCGGCGCCACCACGTTCGGATGCGGCGCTGGCTACGGCGCTCATGCCCACACCTTCCACGGTGCTTTGCCTGACGCCCACAGGCTTTCGAGCATGTGCTTGTCGCGGAGCGTATCCATCGGCTGCCAGAATCCGCGATGCTCGAACGCCATCAACTCCCCATCGCTGGCAAGGCCGCGCAACGGTTCCTGCTCCCAGACGGTGAGATCATCGGCGATGCGCTCGATCACCTTGGGCGACAGTACGAAGAAGCCACCATTGATCATCGATCCGTCACCCTTGGGCTTTTCCTCGAAATTCGTGACGACCTTGTCGTGGATGCCCAGCGCGCCGAAACGACCGGGCGGGTAGGCGGCGGTGAGCGTCGCCTGACGGCCATGCTCGCGATGGAAAGCGAGGCTGGCGGTGATGTCCACGTCGCCCAACCCGTCGCCGTAGGTGAAGAAGAATTCCTGCTCGTCGCGGACATGGTCCGCTGTGCGCAGCAACCGGCCGCCCGTCATCGAGTCCTCGCCGGTATCGACCAGCGTCACGCGCCACGGCTCAGCCCAACGGCGATGGAACACCATCTCGCCGCTCGACAGATCGATGGTCATGTCGGAGTTGTGCAGTGCATAGTTGGCGAAGTACTCCTTGATGATGTAGCCTTTGTATCCACAGCAGATCACGAAATCGTTCACGCCATGAGCGGCATAGATCTTCATGACATGCCACAGGATCGGCCTGCCACCGATCTCCACCATGGGCTTCGGCTTCACCGATGTTTCTTCACTGAGACGAGTACCGAGTCCGCCTGCGAGAATAATCGCCTTCATAGTCTCTCCTCGGAATCTGTCTGAACAGAAATGTTATTGAGCGACATCAGCCGGCGGCCAGCACCCTATCGATATCCGCGATATTGGGCGACCACTCGAACGTCACCGGGTCCATGGGCTGGAGCACGAACGTATGATGATGCCCGTAGACGGCTGACAACCGCGTGAAGCACGTCTGCACGCCCAGCATCTTGGATTTGGCCAACGTGGTGGGCGCGATCTCGATGACCCTCACGCCTGGCTTAGCGAAGACAAGATGCGACAAGCCGGCGCCATGTGCGCCGACGACCAGTTCCGCGTCGCGAAAGAGATTGATTTTCTCGAGCAAGCCAAGCTCGCTGAGCACGATGGGTGTGATACCGCGTTCGGCGAGAGCCGTCTCGAAATCCAGTTCGCCGGCCATGGAGCGGCGTGCCGAATCGCGGCGGGAAATATAGAAGCGGCGAGGCACGTCGCGATCGTTCCGGTGTTCCGCCGCGGCGATAAGGTCGCCGTACGTCCTCTGGAAGGCATCCCTGCGAGGCAGTACGCCCATCTCCGCGTGTCCCACGTATAGCCGGCGACAGAATACCGGGCTCTCGATTGCAATGAGCTTGTCTTCGGCAATACCGAGCACGCCCAGCGCGTCTTTGGCCAAGCTCAGATGTTGCTTCCGGAGCAGGATTGGGCAGTCGGGCGTGCTGGGATCAAGGCGCCAGGCGAGGCCGCTCAGCCGTCGCACGATCCACTCGAAATAGCCTTTGTGCCGGCCGGCGCAGCTGAAGGCTGCTTCGAAGATGGGTACGGAGGTTGGGTCGGTCACACTTGGTCCGCCGCGGTTCGATGCCTGGAAGACGCTTCCGTCCGCGGACCAGATCATTCCCAATTCATTGGTGAAAACGTCTCTGTATTCCGTGACGACGGGAAACTTCTTTTCTTCGAGGCGCTCTTCGAACTTGGTAAACAGAGTCTTGACGAGTTCCTCTATCGCCGGTTCGATACCTTCGAGGCGGACGACCTCGATACGCGACGGGGGCACGCTGAAATTTTCCGAGTCGGTGGGAAAACGATGTGTCACGGTTTCCGTTCGTGCGGCCTGCGGCGCTATGAATCTTGAGATCAGCCGATGGACTTCGCGGCGTGTAACGCGGTCTTTCGGCATCTTCTTGAGGCGTACTGCGAGCCGCCGGGCCTTGTCTGATTTAAAATCAGGAGGAAGCCCATTTAGCATCTCAGCGGCGTCGAGTGGTCGCTTCCACTTCGTGGCCAGTGACACGAGTTTGATGACACGACCGGCATCATCGATCTGTCGGCTTTCGGCACAGCAACGTTTAATCTCGGCCTCATCGCCGAGCTCGAGAGCAGCGCGCAGTTGATAATCGAGGAAATAGGGATGATCGACTGGACTTTCGCTCTTTTTGGCGGTCAGGAGAAGTTTGAGCCAGCGCCCCGCAGAAGCGAAACCTTTCAGCTTGCGCATTGTTCGGTGGAAGCTCTCATTGGCGGGCGATCCTATAATAAGCGAATTATTCATCAATGTCGTATCGCGATCCATTTGTCATAACCTTGCGGCGTAAATTGGTCGACTGTCGCCCAACAGTTCGCGATTATGAAGTCTTGATGAATGACTGAGGCTATCGTCTCCGGTGATTTCTCGCGTCCAATAGTCGGTATGGGAGCGAGTGACGCTTGCGAGACCTACAATCAATCCGATCGTCCTCTGGATCGTATGTGCAACCACTCTCAATGTCATGGCCGCACAATCAATCAAGTTTCTCTGCGCCGCGATCACGACCTCATCCACAGGGAGGTCCGCGATAGCATGAAGGTGATCTGGTCCATTCCGATCTGAAAAGCAGGTCTCGTGCCGCTATCGATCGACCATCCGCCTTCTCCGGTCCCACTCCCAGAATGTCACCCGATGTTGTAGCATGGGTTCGATGACCGATGATGACATGCGCGAATCACGCGCCGCACTGATCCTGCTCGCCGTCGCGGTTGCGTCGGTCCTGATCTTCGGCGCGGTCACGATCCTGATTCAGCTCTGAGCCGGGCGCTCGGCTGACGGCTCCGAAGACCCGTCAGTGCGTCCAGGGAGCCGTGCGGTTGAACTTGAAGTTGTCCGAATAGGACAGGCCCTTGCGGATCGCGGGCTTCTGGGGCTGCTCGACCCGGTAGGTGATGCCGTTGCGGGTGGCGTAGGCGACGGCCTCGTCCTGCGTGTCGAACGACAGCCTGACCTGCTGCAGCATGTCCGACGACCCGGTCCAGCCCATCAGGGGGTCGGTGTCGCGCGGAGAGCTCTGGTCGAATTCCAGCAGCCATGCCTTGGTGCGGGCCGTGCCGGATTGCGAGGCATCCTTGGCGGGCTGGAAGATTCGGGCACTCGGCATCGTGGGGTCGATAGCTCCAGCAGGAGGGGACGGCCGATACGCAGGCGATTGGTCGGGGCGATAGGATTCGAACCTACGACCCTCTGGTCCCAAACCAGATGCGCTACCAGGCTGCGCTACACCCCGACACGCTCGCGCGCAGTGCGGAGGTACGGTTTTTGGGAGCAAACAGCAAGCGCGCCGCAGCGATAACCGCCACGATGGTGAAGGAGGGCCGGATTTCCCTCGCCCCCCCACGTCGACGGCGATGCGGATCAGACGGAGAACGTGACGCCGAGCTTCCGATCCCGTCGCCAGACCACGGTGCAGGCGCGGGGCTTGGCGTAGGCCGTCATCACCAGGGTGAACTGATCCGGAACCGCCTCCGGCGCCTCGACCTCGATCTGGGCGCCGGTTTCGGACTGGTCCCAGACCAGGCAGTCGATATCCGCCCGGCTGCCCCCGAAGGAAAGCGCCCCGATGCGAAAGGCATCCTTGCGTGAGGCACTGCGACGATTGGTAGTCACGTCATGGATCCCGCTCTAACCGGACATCGACTGTCATCGACGCCGGTTAATTTTCAGGCCTTCGGTCGTCTGCTAGACCAACACGTCGACGACGCGGTCCTGGCCTGTCGGACGGGCGCTCACGGTCGGTGCGGTGGGCGCGCCCACATTGACGGAGACCAGCTTCGTCTCGGTCTCCCGGTTGCGCAGGGCCTCCATGCGGGCGCTCGTCACCACGTCGAGGGCTTTCAACAGTCCGAGCGAGTTCAGCGAAACCGTGATCGTCATCGGGAGGGGCCTCCGTCGATGGATGGGGTTGCGATGCCTCGTGGCGCGGGACGCTACACGAGCGGGATGCTAGACGAGGATGTCGAGGACGCGCTTCTCGGTGTCGAGGGTCGATTTCAGGACGGCCGTGCCGACATCGAAGCCCGCCTTGCTTTCCATCAGCTGCAGGGCCGAACTGGACAGGTCCACCTGCGTCGCGCTGGGCAGGTTCGTCTCCACCTGCGTCGGGCTGGGAAGCGTCATGCCGACCGCGGCGATCTGTTCCGCCGCGTTGCCGAAGCGCTGGGACGCCGCCACCATCCCGCCGCTGGTGATCGAGATCGCGCTGCTCATCCTGCCACTCTCCCGCTCGGGTCTCCCCGTGAAGGATCATGCAAGCACGATACCTCTGAATCGATCGCTCGAACAATCCCTCGCATTCGAGTGAACGGCGCGGCTTGACCTCCGTGCGGCCGGTCGCCAACTCGACCTTCGGCGCTCCCCGGCACGCGCGGCGCGCTGAAAGGAATTTCGATGATCGATCTACATTACTGGCCGACGCCGAATGGCCACAAGGTGACGATGTTCCTGGAGGAGACCGGGCTTCCCTACGCGATCAAGCCGGTGAACATCGGCAAGGGCGAGCAGTTCAAGCCGGACTTCCTCGCCATCGCTCCCAACAACCGGATGCCCGCCATCGTCGATCACGAACCGCCGGGGGGCGGCGCACCGATCACCCTCTTCGAATCGGGGGCGATCCTGCTCTATCTCGCCGAGAAGACCGGACGCTTCATCGCCGCCGACCTGCCGGGGCGGGCCGAGGTGCTGCAATGGCTGTTCTGGCAGATGGGCGGGCTCGGGCCCATGCTCGGCCAGAACCACCATTTCTCGCAATACGCGCCGGAGAAGATCCCCTACGCCATCGAGCGCTACGTGAAGGAGACGAACCGCCTCTACGGCGTCCTCGATCATCGGCTGGCCGACCGCGAGTTCGTCGCCGGTCCCGCCTATTCCATCGCCGACATGGCCTCCTATCCGTGGATCGTCCCCTGGGAGAAGCAGGGCCAGAACCTCGACGATTTCCCCCACCTGAAGCGCTGGTTCACGGCCATCGCCGAGCGCCCGGCGACCAAGGCCGCCTACGCCCGCGCCCCGGAGGTCAATCCCGACCACGGCAAGACCATGAGCGAGGACGCCAAGAAGGTCATGTTCGGCCAGACCGCCAAACGCGTCTGACCCAAGCGGGGTTGATCTAACGCCGGAGGCTGTCGAGCCTCACCGGAGCGGCATGCGGGCGGGTCGCCAGCATGCCGTCGATGAGGGCGAGGACTTCGGCCCGGCCGCAATTGGCGGCCGGTTCGAACGGCGTCCAGGTCTGGGTGAAGTCGAGCTGGGCGAAGACGTTGCGGTAGCGGCGCAACTCGTTGGTGGTGAGCGGCACGCCGCGCACGAAGGCCTTGTGGGCCGAGATCGTCTCGGCCCGACGGAAATCCTTCGGGTCGAGCTCGAACTTGAGGGCGTCGCCGCAGAACAGGATCTTTCGCGATCGGTCGAACAGCACGGCGTGGCCGTCGAAATGCCCGGCGGTGCGGTGCAGTTCGAGGCCGGGGAGCGGTTCGAGGAAGTCGTCATAGGGCCAGGAGACCTGCAGCGCCGCGCTCCAGATGAAGTCGGCGGCCGGCAGGCACAGCTCCGGGTCGAACCGGTCCTGCAGCTGCACCAGCGCCCCATAGGCATGCGGGTGCGAGGAGGACAGGACCTGCATGCCGCCGAGGGCAGCGATGTGCTTCAGCGCCGCCTCGCTGAAGACCGGGCAGGCCTCGAAGCCCATATTCCCGTGAGGCGTCTGGATCAGGTAGGCGCTCGGACCGATGCCCGAGACGGGATCGTTCCAGAACCGCCAGATTCCCGGCTCCAGCTCCTCCCAATGGCAGGGGAAGCGCTCCTGCGCCTCGCGCTCGCTCCAGAACTGCCAGCCCTTCTGCGGCACCACGTGACGTGCGTCGAGGCACATCGGGCACGAGGGCGGCGGCTCGAAATGGCGCTGCCAGTACCCGCAATTGTCACAGGTATAGGCGGGGAGATCGAGGGCGCCCGCGAAGGGCAGGTATCCGGGAGACACGGCGGCGTTGCTCGGGTTCGGGGCGGGACGTCGGGGCACAGCCATATAGGTCGCCGCGGGGCGCTGTCGCGGGTCGGGTGACGATCGCCTCACCCCGGAGCCGGCCTGAACGCATGGCTCCCGCGCCGGTCGGCCCGCTTGCGAAGCGGCGGTCCCGTCTCGATCTTCCCTAGCTATGGGGACGTTCATGGCCGGCGCGAGCCGGTCGCCGATGCAAACGGACACGCGATTCATGATCCCTCTGTCGGTTCTCGACCTCGCCTTCGTGCCGCAGGGCTCGACCCCCGGCGGCGCCCTGCGCAACACCCTCGACCTCGCCAGGGCCGCCGAACGCCTGGGCTACCGGCGGTTCTGGCTCGCCGAGCACCACAACATGGTGGGCATCGCCAGCGCGGCGACCTCCGTCGTGATCGGCCATGTGGCGGCGGGCACGAGCCGCATCCGCGTCGGGGCCGGCGGGGTCATGCTGCCGAACCACTCGCCCATGGTCATCGCCGAGCAGTTCGGCACCCTGGAGACCCTGTTTCCGGGCCGGATCGATCTCGGCCTCGGCCGGGCGCCCGGAACCGACCAGCGCACCTTGCGCGCCCTGCGGCGTTCGCCCGAGACGTCGGACCAGTTCCCGCAGGACGTCCTCGAACTCCAGGCGCTTCTCGGCGACGCGCAGCCGGGCCAGGTGATCCAGGCGGTGCCTGGGACGGGCACGAAGGTGCCGCTCTGGATCCTCGGTTCCAGCCTGTTCGGGGCGCAGCTCGCCGC
The DNA here is from genome assembly GCF_022829685.1 of Methylobacterium sp. E-045. Classification (GTDB taxonomy): domain Bacteria; phylum Pseudomonadota; class Alphaproteobacteria; order Rhizobiales; family Beijerinckiaceae; genus Methylobacterium. The sequence continues at coordinate 14,839 of NZ_JAKSYE010000014.1, read as the reverse complement.
CATGCTCGGCCTGCCCTACGCCTTCGCTTCGCATTTCGCGCCGGATGCCCTGATCCAGGCGCTCGGCGTCTATCGCGAGCGCTTCACCCCGTCCGAGCAGTCGAGCGCGCCCCATGCCATGGTCGGCGTCAACGTCGTGGCGGCCGCGACCGACGCCGAGGCACGCCGCCTGTTCACCTCGGCGCAGCAGCAATTCGCCAACATGTTCCGCGGCACGCGGGGCCTGCTGCCGCCGCCCATCGACGATATCGAGACCTACTGGTCGCCCTCCGAGAAGCGCCAGGCCTCGGGGATGCTCGCCCGCGCCATCGTCGGGTCGCCGGAGACCGTGCGCCGGGGGCTGGCGGACCTGATCGCCGAGACCGGCGCGGACGAACTCATGGTCGCCAGCGCCATCCACGACCATGCCGCGCGCGTGCGCTCCTACGAGATCCTGGCGGATGTGGCCGCGGCGCCGGTCCGGACCGCGCCGGCGCGGGAACTCGTCGCGGGCTGACCCCAGCTGCGCCGGCGGGGTCTCGCGTCGCCGGAATGGTGTGCCTATGGTGCGCCACCAACCCTATAGGCCGACATGATCAATAAGACGCACCTTCCCTCCGACGCGACCCTCGCGGACGTGGTTCCGAACCTGGAGGAGGCCGATGCCTACTTGAGCCGGCTGCTCACCAACATGCGCTTCTGCCAGAAGCGGCACGGGAATGCGTCGGTCCGCATCGCGGTGACGGGCAAGGGCGGCCACCCGTCCTACCGGGTCGATTACGTGAAGCCGGTGGCGCCGGACCCGGACGGGACGGCCTTCGACGCCTATGGCGGCAAGGCCCATTATAGCTTCACCGCCATCAACATCATGGAGACGAACTGGAGCAGCCGCTCGATGACCCTCGACGAGGTTCTGAAACTCCAGGCGGAATTGCGAAAGCCGAAATTCGAGGCCCGGTGATCGTGTTGCCGTCGCTCGTCTGTGCCGGCGGCCGATCCCGCGCCGGAGACGCTGCCGGGGGCGCCCGGTCATCCCGGGGCGAAGCGGTTCCCTCGGGGCAGGCTGCTCAATGCGCGCGACGCGCGAACCAGAGCGTTCCGAGTCCCAGCGCCAGGGCGCCGATGGGAAACAGCAGCGACGTCAGGGTGTGCGCGTCCATCACCGGAGTTCCCGCGAGAAACCTCTTGCCGCCCAATGTAGGACTCCGCTGACTCAGATGCAAAGCAATGAGAGAGCGGGTGTCAGCCAAGGCTGACCGGGCGAACCCGGTGCGGCCGTGCGTTGGGCGAAGAGCGGTGCCAGACCTCCGACGGCCAGGACGGCGATGGCGACACCGTTCACATAGGCCGCCGTCAGCTTCGCGCGCTCGTTCGCGACGAGTTGGGAGCCGGCATCGTTCCCGTTACCCATTGTTTCTCTCATCCATCGCGTTCGGCATCCATGGCGCCCCCGTCCGATGTCCGTCCGAACGGTATGACCGGTCCGTCGATGCGGCAGTCTCACGATGCCGGCTGCCGAGTGGAAGGTCAGGCCGCAACCGCGAAAACTTGACTTGCCGCCGTCATCGGACTAACCGCCTCACACTTCATTCGACGACATGTCGTCAATTCGAACGCCGACCGGCCCTGCGAGGCCGGAGGTCAACGCCCGACAGCGCGATGCGCCCTCGGGCGAGTTTCGCGTTGGGAACAGGTCGTCGCTCCGCCGATCCAGTCGAGTGAGTCTCGCCCTGTCGCCAGTCCATGAACCCCTTCGCATCGAGGATGCGGTCAACGAGGTCTGCCCCTGGTCGGGCAAGCCGATCGCGGCCGATTCCCTGACGCTCTACAACGGCGCCGTGGTCGGGTTCTGCAACCCCGAGTGCCGGGACAAATTCGCGGCGGCGATCAGCGGTTTCGAGGCCGCGCTACAGGCGCGCCGCGTCTCGTCCGCCGGCCTGTTCCAGTAGGTTCGGAGACACACGCGATGTTCGAAGGCCTGTCCGACCGCCTGTCCGGTATCCTCTCCGGGCTCACCCGCCGGGGTGCGCTCACGGAGGCCGACGTCACCGCGGCGCTCCGCGAGGTGCGGCGCGCCCTGCTCGAAGCCGACGTGGCCCTCGAAGTGGTGCGCGGCTTCACCGAGAAGGTGCGCGAGAAGGCGGTGGGCGCCGTCGTCGTCAAGTCGGTGACCCCCGGCCAGATGGTCGTGAAGATCGTCAACGACGAACTCGTGGCCATGCTCGGCTCGGAAGCCGGCCTCATCGATCTCAATGCGCCTGCTCCCGTCGCCATCCTGATGGTCGGTCTCCAGGGCTCGGGCAAGACCACCACCACCGCCAAGATCGCCCGGCGCCTGACCAACCGCGACAAGCGGAAGGTGCTGCTCGCCTCCCTCGACACCCGCCGCCCGGCCGCCATGGAGCAGCTGGCGATCCTGGCGCGTCAGGTCGGCGTCGACAGCCTGCCCATCGTCGAGGGCCAGTCTGCGGTGCAGATCGCCCGTCGCGCCATGGAGGCCGCGCGTCTGGGCGGCTTCGACGTGGTGATGCTCGACACCGCCGGCCGCATCACCCTCGACGAGGCGCTGATGGCCGAGGCCGCCGAGGTGAAGGCGGCGACGAAGCCCCACGAGGTCCTGCTGGTGGCCGACGCGCTCACCGGCCAGGACGCGGTGGTCACCGCCCGCGCCTTCGACGAGCGCCTGGGCGTCACCGGTATCGTGCTCACCCGCATGGACGGCGATTCGCGCGGCGGCGCGGCCCTCTCCATGCGTGCCGTCACCGGCAAGCCGATCAAGCTCGTCGGCACCGGCGAGAAGGTCGACGCCCTGGAGGAGTTCCACCCCTCCCGCGTCGCCAACCGCATCCTCGGCATGGGCGATATCGTCTCGCTGGTGGAGAAGGCGGCCGAGACCATCGACCACGAGCAGGCGCTCCGCACCGCGGAGAAGATGCGCAAGGGCAAGTTCGACCTCGACGACCTGTCGATGCAGCTCGCCCAGATGGAGAAGATGGGCGGCATCGGCGGCCTGATGGGCATGCTGCCCGGCATGGGCGCCATGAAGAAGCAGGTCGAGGGCGCCAATCTTGACGAGAACATGTTCAAGCGCCAGCGCGCCATCATCTCCTCGATGACCGCGCAGGAGCGCAAGAATCCCGACATCCTCAAGAATTCCCGCAAGAAGCGCATCGCGGCGGGGTCGGGGACGAAGGTGGAGGAGCTCAACAAGCTCCTCAAGATGCACCGGACCATGGCCGACATGATGAAGGCGATGGGCTCGGGCAAGCGCGGCATCGGCCAGGCGCTCGGTTCGATGTTCGGTCTCGGCGGCGGCGGGATGGGCGGCATGCCCGGCCTTCCCCCCGGCATGCCGGAGCCGACGCCGGAGCAGATCGAGGCCATGCAGAAGCAGATGGGCGGCAAGCTGCCGCCCATGCCGCCGGGCTTCGGCGGCGGAAAGATGCCGAGCCTTCCGGGGCTCGGAGGACCGAAGGGGCCGGGCGGTCTGCCGGGCCTCGGCGGTTTCCCATTCGGGAAGAAGAAATGAATTGAGCGAATGGCGAATGGCGAAGGGCGAAGAGGTGGGGCGCGGTTCGGAGCTCCATTCGCCACTTACCATTCGCCATTCGCCTCATGACCAGACCCAGTAACCTCTAGGAGCACAACCATGTCCCTCAAGATTCGCCTCACCCGTGGCGGCGCCAAGAAGCGCCCGTACTATCGCATCGTCGTCGCCGACGCCCGCGCCCCCCGCGACGGCCGCTTCATCGACAAGGTCGGCGTCTACGACCCGATGAAGCCCAAGGACGATCCGGCCCGCATCGTGCTTGAGTCCGAGAAGATCCAGGCCTGGCTCGCCAAGGGCGCCCAGCCCACCGACCGCGTCCTTCGCTTCCTCGACGCCGCCGGCCTCGCCAAGCGCCCTGCGCGCAACAACCCGCAGAAGGCCGAGCCGGGCGAGAAGGCCAAGGAGCGCGCCGCCAAGCGCGCCGAGAAGGCCGCCGCCCCGGCCGAAGACGCCGCGGCCTAAGGCGGTCCCGCGATGGCGCGCCGTCCCGGAGGCAGCACCCCCACCGGCGATGGCGGCCGTCGCGACCGCCCGGGCCGTATCGGCTCGGGCTCGGCGACCTCCGCGCATCGGCCCCGGCCGATGCCGGAGGTCCCGCTTCCCTCCACGGATCCGAGCCTCGTCCAGATGGGCGAGTTCGGCCGTGCGCACGGGCTCAACGGCGAGATCCGCCTGAAATCCTATACCGGCGATCCGCAGGCGATCGGCTCCTACGGGCCGCTGATCGGCGCCGGTGGCCAGCGTATCGAACTCACGGACGTGCGCCGAGCCGGCGGAGCCTCTCCCGACCTCCTCGTGGTGCGGGTGAAGGGCGTGTCCGACCGCAACGGCGCGGAAGCCCTGAACCGCCTCGCCATCTACCTGCCGCGCGAACGCCTCGGCACCGCGGAGGACGAAGACGAGTTCTTCACGGCCGACCTCGTCGGCCTCGACGTGGTGGATGTGTCCGGCGCGCTCCTCGGCACCGTCACCGACGTGCCGAATTACGGCGGCGGCGATCTCCTCGAGATCAAGCCGGCCCTCGGCGGTCCCACCGCGCTCCTGCCCTTCACCAAACTCTTCGTCCCGACCCTGGACGTCGCCAACGGCCGGGTCGTCGTCGATCCGCCGGACGACCTGTTCGCGCCCGCCGGGCCGAAGCCGCCCGACGAGCCGGCCTGAGGCGAGCGCGCCCGGACTGGGGCACCGGTCAGGGCTTGACGCTGGTCATCGCCGTCCGCGCCGTCTCCAAGGGCGCCGCCGTCACCGGCATCGGCCCGTCGAACGGCCGCTCGTGCAGGCCGATCATGCCCAAAGTCGTCACCGTGGCGATGGAGAACAGGATCATCGCCACGGCCTGCGGCACCGGCTTGTCCACGTGGATCAGTCCGATGGACACGAGGGTGAGCAGGGCCAGCACCATCAGCGTGAGCCATTTCGACTGGTCGCCCTGCACATCGGCGAGGCCGAGGCGGGTGCCGCGCTCGGCCCGCAGGTTCATCACCGCGTCGAGAAGGCTCCCGTGCGCGGCGGCTCCCGCCTCGGCGCTGTGCCGGGGATCGGCCACGGACTGCATCAGCTGGCCCAGGGCGTCGTTGGCGGTCGCCGACGACTCGCCCACCGTCATCTTCGGCCATTCGTCGTCGATCAGCGCATTGGCATAGGCGACCAGTTTCGCGCGGATGGCGGACATGTCGGATGCCGTGGCGAGGCTCAGGTCATGCACGGCGAGGAGGTTGGTCTTCTCCGATTGGACGATCTTGGTCGCCTGCCGCTGACGCTCCCAGGCGTCGTTGGCGACGAAGCCCGTGAGCAGCGCCAGCATCACCGAGATGGCGTTGAAGTAGGGGGCGACGACGCCGATCCCGAGCTTGTGCATGCCCGGCCGGGTCGCGGACCAGATCGAGAGGATGCTGATCGCACCCATGCAGACCGCGAAGACCGCGCTCAAAAGGACGAACATCAGCCAGACAGGCTGATCGAGCCAAAACGTCAGGACCACGCACGCATTCTCCCGCTCGGTCTTCGAGGCGGGGCCACCCTAGAGGTTCGCCGCTACCGAACCGTGAATCCGTGCGCGATCATCGCCGGTCGGATCGTGTCGCCCCATCCTTGCACGGGATGATCGAGGAGGGGGCGGGACGCGCATCGGCCGTGGGCGCCTCGAAGATAGCGAGATAGCCGACCCCGCCCTCCAGCACGGAGAACCCCGTCTCCCGGTAGCCGGCCGCCGCGAGTTCGCACCGCAGCAGGGCCGGCGGCGTACCGTGCCGCGAGGGAATCGCGTCGGCATCGACGATCCCCACACGGCCGCCGGGCTTCATGGCGGCGGCGAGGTTGTGCAGGAGGCCGTAGGGCTGGCTGATCTCGTGATACATGTGGACCAGCACCGCCGCGTCGAGGGAGCCGGACGGGAGCCTCGGGTCGTGGGGCTCGCCCCGTACCACGGTGACGTTCCCGAGCTTGGCCTGCGCGATGCGCGCCGTCAGGTCGGCGAGGTAGCGCGGCGTCACGTCCTCGGCGAGGATACGGCCCTGCGGCCCGACGCGTTCGGCGAGGCGCACCGTGTAATAGCCGCTGCCGGCCCCGATATCGGCCACCGTCTCCCCGGGCGCGATCCGCATCAGCCGGGCGACCTGTCCGACCTCGTCGACCCGGTCGCGCTGGGATTCCGACGCCCAGAGGGGCGCGATGATCTCGGCCACCGGCCGGTCCGGCCTCGGAAAGGCGGAGGCGGGGGCGCCGGGAGGTGCCAGCGGCTCTGCGGCGAAGGCCGGGACGATGAGGGCGAGGCAGGCCGCGAGGGCGAGACGACGGGACATGGCAAGACGACGGGACATGGCGGGACAACGAGGTCGCCCCCCGGGAAGTGCCCTCCCCCGGTTGCAACGCGTTGGCGTATCGGCGAAGTCTGTCGCGGCGTAAGAGAGAAGGGCATTGTTGACCCGCCCTCACCACACGCGCCATCAAGCGGCATGACGAGCGCGCCCTGGTCCGCCACGATCCTCACCCTCTACCCCGAGATGTTTCCCGGGCTCCTCGGGATGTCCCTCTCGGGCGATGCCCTCGCGCGGGGAACCTGGACCCTGGAGGCCCGTCAGATCCGCGAGCACGGGATCGGCCGCCACCGGGCGGTGGACGACACCCCCGCCGGCGGCGGCGCGGGCATGGTGCTCCGCTGCGATGTGCTCGGTGCGGCCATCGATGCCGCCGCCTCCCCCGGCGATACCCGCCCCCGGCTGCTCATGAGCCCGCGCGGCCGCCCCCTGACCCAGGGCCGCGTGCGCGACCTCGCCCAGGGGCCGGGGGTCGTCATCGTCTGTGGCCGGTTCGAGGGGGTGGACGAGCGGGTGATCGCGGCGAGGCAACTCGAAGAGGTCTCCATCGGCGACTACATCCTGTCGGGCGGCGAGGTCGCGGCCCTCGTCGCCATCGATGCCTGCGTGCGCCTGCTGCCCGGCGTCATGGGCAAGGCGGTCTCGGGCGACGAGGAGAGCTTCGAGGGCGGCCTCCTTGAATATCCCCACTACACCCGGCCGCGGGACTGGGAGGGCCGTGCGATCCCCGACATCCTCACCGGCGGCAACCATGGCGCCATCGGCCGCTGGCGCCGGGACGAGGCGGAACGGATCACCCGCGAGCGCCGGCCCGACCTGCTGGACACGGGAAAGTCTCACCCGACAAAGGTCCCATTCTCAAAGACTTGATCGGGAAACCGGGCACCCCTGTTCTGGGCGGGACTGAATTTCTCGCGCGAGCATCTTGCTAAGTCGCTGCGAGAGGTTCATTGGCAGCACCGGGCCACTCCTCCCCAACGAGGAGCATTCATCTGTAAGGATGGACTTTGTCATGACACGTCCCAACACGCGCCCCCGCGTGCCGAACTTCTCGTCCGGCCCCTGCACCAAGCGTCCCGGCTGGACCCTCCAGGCCCTTCAGAACGCCGCCCTCGGCCGCTCGCACCGCTCCCCCGCCGGCAAGGCCAAGCTGGTCGAGGCCATCGAGCTGACCCGCACCGTGCTGCGCGTGCCCGCCGATTACCGCATCGCCATCGTCCCCGCCTCCGATACCGGCGCCGTCGAGATGGCCATGTGGTCGATGCTCGGCCCGAAGACGGTCGAAGTCGCCGCCTGGGAAGCCTTCGGCTCCGAATGGGTCACCGACGCGCTGCAGGAACTGAAGATCGCGCCCATCGTCCACCAGACCGCCTACGGCGTGCTGCCGGACCTGTCGGCCATCGACACCCGGCACAACGACGTCATCTTCACCTGGAACGGCACCGCCGCCGGCGTCCGCGTGCCGAACGGCGACTGGATCGCCGCCGACCGTGACGGCGTCACCATCTGCGACGCCACCTCGGCCGCCTTCGCCATGCCCCTCGACTGGGCCAAGCTCGATGTCGTCACCTTCTCCTGGCAGAAGGTCATGGGCGGTGAGGCCGCGCACGGCATGCTGGTCCTCTCGCCCCGCGCCGTGGCGCGCATCGAGAGCAACACCCCGGCCTGGCCGATCCCGAAGGTCTTCCGCATGGCCAAGGGCGGCAAGCTGATCGAGGGCATCTTCAAGGGCGACACGATCAACACGCCCTCGCTCCTCGCGGTGGAGGATTACCTCGACACCCTGCGCTGGGCGCAAGGCATCGGCGGTCTCGACGCGCTCCATGCCCGCGCCGACGCCAACGCCAGGGTCGTCCACGACTGGGTGGCGCGGACCCCGTGGATCGGGCACCTCGCCGTCGATCCGGCGACGTATTCGAACACCGGCGTCTGCCTCGTCATCACCGATCCGGACGTGCTGGCCAAGGGCGACGCCACGGTGGCGTCGGTGGCCAAGGGCATCGCCGACACGCTCGATGCCGAGGGCATCGCCTTCGACATCGGCGCCTATCGCGACGCCCCGGCCGGCCTGCGGATCTGGTGCGGCGGCACGGTGGAGACCTCGGACCTCGAGGCCCTGATGCCGTGGCTCGACTGGGCCTATGCGGCTGAGAAGGCCAAGCTCGCCAAGGCTGCGTGAGGCGACACTACGGTCCCCCACCCAAGAAGCTAGGCCTCGCCCCGCAGAAGATGTGCGCGTAAGGCACCATGGCCCCCTCTCCTGGAAGGAGAGGGTTGGGGTGAGGTGTGGTCCATCTCGGGAAAGGTCACACACCTCACCCTGTCCCTCTCCTTTCAGGAGAGGGAACCCGTGCGTGACCTACGGACACGTGGAGACGAGCGCCCTCGCTGGGAGGAGGGAATGATAGGTCACGCCTCACCCCCGAAACAATTCCCGTCCTCAAGAGCCGGAGGCCATCATGGCTGCTCCCAAGGTGCTCATTTCCGATTCCCTCTCGAACGCGGCTGTCCAGATCTTCCGTGACCGTGGAATCGACGTCGATTTCTTCCCCAACCTCGGCAAGGACAAGGAACGCTTCGCCGCGATCATCGGCCATTACGACGGTCTGGCCATCCGCTCGGCCACCAAGGTCACGGAGAAGGTGCTGGCGCAGACCTCCCGGCTGAAGGTCATCGGCCGGGCCGGGATCGGCGTCGACAACGTCGATGTCGCGGCCGCCACGGCGCGCGGCGTCATCGTCATGAACACGCCCTTCGGCAATTCCATCACCACCGCCGAACATGCCATCGCGATGATGTTCGCCCTCGCGCGGCAGATCCCCCAGGCGGATCTGTCGACCCAGGCCGGCAGGTGGGAGAAGAACCGCTTCATGGGCGTCGAGCTCACGGGCAAGACGCTGGGCGTCATCGGATGCGGCAATATCGGCGCCATCGTCGCCGACCGCGCCATCGGCCTGAAGCTCAAGGTCGTGGCCTACGACCCCTACCTCTCCCCCGAGCGCGCTCTCGAGATTGGCGTCGAGAAGGTCGAGCTCGATGCCCTCCTGGCGCGGGCCGACATCATCACGCTCCACGTGCCGATGACGGACAAGACCCGCAACATCCTGTCGGCGGAGAACCTCGCCCGGACGAAACCCGGCGTGCGCATCGTCAACTGCGCCCGCGGCGGCCTCGTGGACGAGGTGGCCCTCCGTGCCGCCCTCGATGCGGGCCATGTGGCCGGGGCGGCCTTCGACGTGTTCATCGAGGAGCCCGCCACCGCCAACCCGCTCTTCGGCCACCCGAACGTCATCTGCACGCCGCATCTCGGCGCCTCCACCAACGAGGCTCAGGAGAACGTGGCCCTGCAGGTCGCCGAGCAGATGTCCGACTACCTGATGACCGGCGCCATCACCAACGCGATCAACTTCCCGTCCATTTCGGCGGATGAGGCCCCCCGGTTGAAGCCGTTCGTCGCGCTGGCCGAAAAGCTCGGCTCGTTCCTCGGCCAGCTCACGGACGCGCCGATCAAGGGCATCCGCATCACCTATGAAGGCGCCGTCGCCGGGATGAACACCCGCGCGCTCACCGCGGCGGCGGTGACGGGGGCGCTGCGGCCGTTCCTGCAGGACATCAACATGGTCTCCGCCCCCGCCCTGGCGCGCGAGCGCGGCATCGTGGTGGACGAGATCAAGCGCGAGGGCGGGGCGAGCGACTACGAATCCGTCATCCGCATCACCGTGGATGCCGAGGACATGCCGCGCGACGCCGCCGGGACGGTGTTCCATGACGGCAAGCCGCGGATTATCGAGATCCGCTCCATCGCCATCGACGCCGCCTTCGCGCCGCACATGCTTTACGTGCGCAACTTCGACAAGCCGGGCTTCATCGGCCGGCTCGGCACCATCCTCGGCGAGGCCGGCGTCAACGTCGCCACGTTCAATCTCGGGCGCGAGGAAGAGGGCGGCAACGCCATCTGCTTCTGCGCCGTGGATGCGCCGATCTCCGAGGGCGTGCGGGCGGAGATCGAGACGATCCCGCAGGTGAAGCGGGCGCGGCCGGTGAACTTCTGAACGGGGCGAGCCCACCCTCCCCCCTCTGCGGGGGAGTGTGCCCGCGGAGCGGGCGGGAGAGGGGCCGGCACAGGTCTTTCCGGAGGCGTCGCTTCCCTCACCCGACCTTCGCTGACGCGAAGGCCACCCTCTCCCGCTGAGGGGAGAGGGCTCGCGCTTGCTGTCTCATGCCAAGGCATCGCGCTTCCCGTGAATCTTGCCCGGCGAGCCAGGGAAGGTTGGGCGGGATTTCCACCGGCTGGCCGTCAACGTCTTGCACCCGCTCCTGATCGAAGCAGGAAGCATGGCGCTTGGCCCAAGGACTGGCCCTTGCGCCCGGAACATGCGAGAGGCCCGCCCATGAACATCGACGGCAAACCCTACCGCACCATCCTTCCCGCCGCCGACGGCGCCTCCGTCGAGGTCATCGACCAGACCCGCCTGCCCTTCGCCTTCGAGCTGAAGCGGCTCGCCACCCTGGACGAAGCGGCCGTCGCCATCCGCACCATGATCGTGCGCGGCGCGCCGCTCATCGGCGTGACTGCGGCCTACGGACTGGCCCTGGGCCTGCGCCGGGACGCTTCCGATGCCGGGATCGACCACGCCGTCGAGACCCTGGCCGCCACCCGCCCCACCGCGATCAACCTGCGCTGGGCACTGGACCGTGTCGCCGCCAAGCTGCGCGAGGTCGCGCTTCCCGAGCGGGCCGCTTTTGCCTTCGCCGAGGCCGGGCGCATCGCCGAGGAGGATGTCGAGAGCTGCCACGCCATCGGCCGCCACGGCGCCGCGATCCTCGCCGACCTCCACAAGGCCAAGGGGCGGCGCCTCAACGTGCTGACCCATTGCAACGCGGGCTGGCTCGCCACCGTCGATTGGGGCACCGCCCTCGCGCCGATCTACGTGGCGCACGAGGCCGGCATCCCGGTCCATGTCTATGTGGACGAGACCCGACCGCGGAACCAGGGCGCGGCGCTCACCGCCTTCGAGCTCAACGCGCACGGGGTGCCCCATACCGTCATCGCCGACAATGCCGGCGGCCACCTGATGCAGCATGGCGAGATCGACGTCTGCATCGTCGGCTCGGACCGCACCACGGCCTCGGGCGACGTCTGCAACAAGATCGGCACCTACCTGAAGGCGCTGGCGGCCTCCGACAACCGCGTACCGTTCTACGCCGCCCTGCCCTTCTCCACCATCGACTGGACCCTCGACGACGGCGTCGCGCAGATCCCCATCGAGGAGCGCGACGCCCGCGAGGTCTCGCACCTCACCGGCCGCCTCGCCGATGGCGGCTTCGCCACGATCGAGGTGGTGTCGCCCGGCAGCCCGGTGGCGAACCCCGCCTTCGACGTGACGCCGGCCCGGCTGGTGACCGGGATCATCACCGAGCGCGGCGTGGCCTCGGCGGATGCGGAGGGGTTGCTGTCGCTGTATCCTGAGCGGCGTTCGGAGGCTTAGCGAGGGACGACTTCCCGCCGTCTCCGGCGGCGGCTGAGAGCCCTTTGTGGACTCAGCCGGTCATATCGAGGCTAGACCGAGGAAAACGAAGATCGCGCGGTCGAGCCAGGCGATATCGTCCTCGTCCAGACTTCACCACGCTTCACGCTTCGTCCCAATTCGACGCGGCATCGATGAAGCTCTGATCGTCCTTGGCGTGATGGCTCGTGGCGACCGCCGCCGATTGACGATGTGCTTCCTCGGCGAACGAAGCGGAGCTTGGATCCGGAATCCAGATCCTCACCAGCCGTAATCCCTGGCGGCGCAGGCGGGCGTGACGCTGACGAATGGTCTCTATGATCGGTTCGGGCTTCGGTGGAGCGCTCACGGCAAACCTCAACGCTTGTGGCGTCATGCTACCGCGCCCAAGCATGAATGCCAAAGACGTCTGCCTTCGATGTTGGGGCGCCGCCGCTCAGCCCGCCGGCGCCCACTGCCAGAACACCGACCCCGTGAACTCGAACACCCGCTCACCGCGCTGGTTCTGCGCGGTGTTGTGATGGGTGGCCACGCCCCAGCCGGGGCGTGAGGCCGACTCGCGCTTGTCGAGGAGGGTGCAAGCATAGCGAATCGTGTCGCCGGCATAGACCGGGGCGAGCCAGCGCATGTCGCGAAAGCCCGGCGAGGGGCCGAGCTGCGGCACCGGGCCGTCGCGCTCCGTCCGTTCGATGTCCCTCTGGCGGGTGATGTGCAGGCGCTTCATCCAGACCGCCGCCGTGTGCCAGCCGGAGGCGCAGAGCGCGCCGAAATGAGTTTTTTTCGCGGCGTCCGCGTCCAGGTGGAAGGCCTGCGGGTCATAGGCCCGTGCGAAGGCGACGATCGCCTCCGGGGTGAAGACGTGCCGGCCGAGGTCGCGGACGGTGCCGAGCTTGGCCTGTTTCAGGAAGAGCAGCGTCTCGGCGTCCTCGCCTTCGACGACGGGCGAGGGCTCGGCCGGATTTACCGCGCGCGGCGGCAGGGGATCGGCCCCGCGCCGGGCGAACATCACCGTGAAGGCCTGGATCATCACCACATCGTCGCGGCCGTTCAGGACCGTGAGGGTGAAGCGCACGAAGCCGCGATCCGGCTTGGAGTTCGAGGCCCGGCATTCCTCCACCTTGGTGGAAATTCGCAGGGCGTCGCCCGGCAGGACGGGGCGCAGCCAGCGCAGCTGCGAGATGCCGGGCGAGCCCATGGAGGTGGCGCCGCGAAAGACATGGGCCTGGAGCAGGCGCATGCCGAACCCGGCCGTCTGCCAGCCGGAGCCGATCAGCTGCCCCGCGAGCGTCGCCTTGGCCGCCTCCTCGTCGAGATGGAACGGTTGCGGATCGAACTCCGTCGCGAAGGCGACGATCTCATCGCGGGTGACCACGAGCGGGCCGCCCTCGATTACGTCGCCGGGGGTGAAATCCTCGAAGGTGATGCCGGTCATTGAACCTCTCATCGATGGATGGAGCCACACTGGCGATGGCAGCAGCCCCCTCCCTTCGCCCGTCTGCGATGGTCACACATGTCGCGGGATGCGCAGCCCTCCTCCCCACAAGGGGGAGAGGGACGCGGTCTGCCTGAAACAACAGATTGTTCGATCCAGTAGCCCTGCGCGCGGGGAGAGGGGATATCCCCCTCGGTGCCGCAGAGGCGAGGACGTATCGACCCCTCAATTGGCGAAGCGGAAATGCAGCACGTCGCCGTCCTGCACCACGTACTCCTTCCCCTCGAGGCGGAACTTGCCGGCTTCCTTGGCGCCGCTCTCGCCCTTCAGGGCGGTGTAGTCGGCGAAGGCGATGGTCTCGGCGCGGATGAAGCCCTTCTCGAAATCGGTATGGATCACGCCCGCCGCCGCCGGGGCGCGAGTGCCCTTCTCGACGGTCCAGGCGCGCGCCTCCTTCGGTCCCACGGTGAAGTAGGTGATGAGACCGAGGAGCTCGTAGCCGGCGCGGATGACGCGGTTGAGACCCGGCTCCACAAGCCCCACCGCTTCGAGGAAGTCACCCTGGTCGGCCAGCGGCATCACCGCGATCTCGCTCTCGATCTTGGCCGAGACCACCACGGCGCGCGCGCCCTCGGCCTTGGCCTGGGCGATCACCGCCTCGGAATAGGCGTTGCCCTTGTCGGCATCGCCCTCGTCGACGTTGCAGACGTAGAGGACGGGTTTGGCCGTCATCAGACCGAGGGTCTGGAACAGCTTCTCCTCCTCCGGCTTGCGGCTCACTAGGCGGGCGGGCTTGCCCTCGCGCAGGAGCGGCAGCGCCCGCTGGACGAGGTCGAGCATCTCCTTGGCTTCCTTGTCGGCGCCCTTGGCCTTCTTCTCCAGGGCGAAGAGGCGCTTCTCGAGGCTGTCGAGGTCGGCGAGCATCAGCTCTGTCTCGATGGTCTCGATGTCGGCCTTCGGGTCGACCTTGCCCTCCACATGGGTCACGTCGCCGTCGGTGAAGCAGCGCACCACATGGGCGATGGCATCGACCTCGCGGATATTGGCGAGGAACTGGTTGCCGAGCCCCTCCCCCTTCGAGGCGCCGCGCACGAGGCCGGCGATGTCGACGAAGGTCAGCCGGGTCGGGATGATCTCCTTCGAGCCGGCGATCTTCGCCAGATCGTCGAGGCGCGGGTCCGGCACCGCCACCTCGCCGACATTCGGCTCGATGGTACAGAACGGGTAGTTCGCCGCCTGGGCCGCCGCGGTCTGCGTCAGCGCGTTGAAGAGGGTCGACTTGCCGACGTTCGGCAGGCCGACGATGCCGCATTTGAAGCCCATGATCGCGTGTCCGTCAGGTGAGTGCCAGCGTCGCGCCGGCGTGAGTCGTGAAGGGATTGACGATGTGAAGCGTATCGACGGTCTGGCCGTCGCTCATGTCCTCGGACACGAAGAACTGGCATCCGGCCTGGAGCGCGGAGGCGATGGCGAGACTGTCCCACCACGAGAAGCGGTAGCGCTCCTCGATGACGATCGCCGCCCGGTGGGTCTGCGCGTCGAGGGGCGCCGTGCA
>NZ_JAKSYE010000089.1 GCF_022829685.1 Methylobacterium sp. E-045 | reverse complement strand
GCGGCGGCGACGGCATCGTCACCACGCCGGTCGGTCCGTCCTTTGATTCCGGTCGCAGCGTCACTGTGCAGGCGGACGGCCGGATCCTCGTCGCCGGCTACAGCTACAACGGCTCGAATGACGACTTCGCGCTGGTGCGGTACAACGCCGACGGCACCCTCGACACCGGCTTGGGCGGCGGCGCCGGCAGCGTCACCACCCCGGTCGGCCCGGCCTATGACATGCGCGACCGCGTCGCGGTTCAGTCAGACTGCCGGATCCGCGTCGCCGGCTACAGTTACAACGGCTCGAATGACGACTTCGCGCTGGGGCGCTACAACGCCGACGGCATCGTCACCACGCCGGTCGGTCCGTCCTTTGATTCCGGTCGCAGCGTCACTGTGCAGGCGGACGGCCGGATCCTCGTCGCCGGCTACAGTTACAACGGCTCGAATGACGACTTCGCGCTGGTGCGCTACAACGCCGACGGCACCCTCGACACCGGCTTCGGCGGCGGCGACGGCATCGTCACCACGCCGGTCGGCCCGGCCTATGACATCGGCGACAGCGTCACGGTGCAGGCGGACGGCCGGATCCTCGTCGCCGGCTACAGTTACACCGGCGGCTCGAATGACGGCTTCGCGCTGGTGCGCTACAACGCCGACGGCTCCCTCGACACCGGCTTCGGCGGCGGCGACGGCATCGTCACCACGCGGGTCGGCCCGTCCTCCTACTACGGCTACAGCGTCACGGTGCAGGCGGACGGCCGGATCCTCGTGGCCGGCTACAGCTACAACGGCTCGAATGGCGACTTCGCCCTGGTGCGCTACAACGCCGACGGCTCCCTCGACACCAGCTTCGACGCCCGCTCCACACTCGGCGGCACCGTCGCCTATACCGAGAACGGCCCCGCCGTCGTGCTCGACGCCGATGTCGACGTCACCGATACCGTCCTGGACACCCTCAACGGCGGCCTCGGGGATTATTCCGGCGCCAGCCTGACCCTGGCCCGCTCCGGCGGCGCCGACGCGCAGGATCGCTTCGCCTTCGCGGGCTCGGGGGTCTTCTCGGCCATCGCCGGCCTTCTGATCGACACGAGAGGCAACGTCTTCGCCACCGCCACGCAGGCCGGCGGTCAGCTCACCATCGACTTCACCGGTACGGGCATCGCCACCGCCGCGCTCGTCGACGCGGTGGCCCGTGCCATCACCTACTCCAACACGTCGAACGCACCCTCCGCTTCGGTCGCGATCGACTGGTCCTATGCCAGCGGCGCGGCAGGGGGCAACGAGACCACCACCGGCACGAGCAACGTGGCCATCACCGCCGTCAACGATGCGCCCGCGGCCTCGCCTTCGGAGAGCATGGTCGAGCAGCGCACGGCCGGCCGGGACAGCGACTTCCTGTTCTCCGATCCGGACGGCGACGCGCTCACTCTCGCCGGCATCGACCATGACGGCGTCGAGACGCTCGTCGCCGCATCGGGCACGACAACGGTGGCGGGTAGCTACGGCACCCTCACCGTCCAGTCGAACGGCCGCTTCCAATACACCGCCGACAAGGAGGGCGGGCTGGCGGTGGGCGAGACGCAGACCGATGTCTTCACCTTCACCATGCGGGATCCCGGCGGCCTCACGGCGAGCTCGACCTACAAGATGCTCGTCACCGGCTCGGCCACGGGCGATGCGGGCGACAACATCTTCCTCGTGCAGGATGCCGATCGGGCGATCGATGGCGGGACCGGCACCGACACGGTCTCGTTCGAACGGCTCGGCCAAGGCGTGACCGTAACCCTCGACGGGGCGAATGCGGGCATCGTCACGGTGGAGGGGGCCGCCTTCGGCACCCTGCGCAACGTCGAGAACCTCGTCGGCACCGACCATGCCGATCGTCTCGCGGGCGATGCGATGGCCAACACGCTGTCCGGCGGCGCAGGCAACGACGTCCTCGAGGGTGGAGGCGGTGCCGACCTGCTCGATGGCGGTCTCGGCATCAACACCGCGAGCTATGCGGCTGCGACAGCCGGCGTGACGGCCGATCTCAGTGGCACCGTCGCAGGGACCGGCGACGCGGCCGGCGATACCTTCACCGACATCCAGAACCTGACGGGATCGATCCATTCCGACATCCTCATCGGCGACGGGGGCCGCAACATCCTCTCCGGCAATGGCGGTGCCGACTCACTGTCCGGCGGCGCGGGCGACGATCGCCTCGTGATCACCAGCAGCCCGACCCTCGTGGATGGCGGCGCCGACACGGACTTGCTCTTCGTCCAGGGCGGCGGCACCGCGATCCTCACCGACGAGACGTTCCAGAACATCGAGAAGGTCTATGTTCGCAACGGCGCGACCCTCGACATGTCCGGTGTCGGCCTGGACCCAGGCAGTCCCGGCTCGATCATTGTCTCACAAAGCACCGTAGGCCAATCCGCGAGCATCACGGGCAGCCAGGGTGCCGACCGCATCAGCGGCGGCAAGGGCGGCGATCGGCTCGAGGGCGGTGCCGGTGCCGACCGCATCGTCCTGGGAGGGGGCGGCGGGTCAATCGATGGAGGCACGGGGGCGGACAAGCTCTTCGGCGGCGCCGGCGCGGATACCTTCCACTTCGCGGCGAGTTCCGGACGGGACAATGTCTACAGGTTCACCGTCGGCACCGACTTCATCGACGTATCCGCCTTCATCCGCAGCCACGACGACATCAGGGTCGCCGCCATTCACGGCGGACAGGACACGCTGGTCACTTTCGTCGGCGATGCCGACTCGACCCATAAGATCATCCTTCACGACGTGGTGGCGGCCGCGCTGACCGATGCAAGTTTCCTCATCGCGGTCTAAGCAGGGTCGCCTCGGTTGGTTGTGTCCTCAGCATGCCAACGGTTTCTTCGCGGAACCGGTGGCCGCTCTTGCCACACTTGGTTGGGCGGCCCTGGATCGAGGCGGACACGAAAGCCTGTTCAGGGCCTTCGTGCGGCATCGTCTTTCCCGCGAACCACGATCCCTGTCGCGGGAGAAGGCGCGAGACCTGCCTGGTGGTCGCGAAGCGTGCCTCGCGCTGGTGTCGACCCGCCCTGCCGTGACGATCGTGGGGCAGGTGTACCCGCGAAGCCCTCCACATCGGAGCGCATTTTACGCTATAGGAGGTTGACAGGGGCGGCCTCGCCTCGCCACATCCCGGCTATCATGAGCGATCCTCTCTCGAAGACCTTTCCCGACGGTTCGGCCAAGCCGCCCCTGGAGATCCTGCTCTGCGCGCCACGCGGCTTCTGCGCCGGCGTGGTCCGTGCCATCGACGTGGTGGAGCGGGCGCTGGCGATCTACGGACCTCCGGTCTACGTGCGTCACGAGATCGTCCACAACAAATACGTGGTCGAGAGCCTGAAGCGCAAAGGCGCGGTGTTCGTGCGCGAGCTCGACGAGGTGCCGGACGGCAACGCCCCGGTGATCTTCTCGGCGCACGGCGTCGCCAAGACGGTGCCGGCCAATGCCGACAATCGCGGCCTCGTCACCATCGACGCCACCTGCCCGCTGGTGACCAAGGTCCACCGCGAGGCCGAGATCCATCACAAGCGCGGCCGTCACGTGCTGCTCGTCGGCCATTCGGGTCACCCGGAAGTGGTCGGCACCATGGGCCAGCTGCCCAAGGGCTCGATCACCCTGGTGGAGGATCTGGAGCAGATCGCCGCCCTGGAGCCCGACAACCGCGACAACCTCGCCTGGGTCACGCAGACGACCCTGTCGGTGGACGACACCCGCCACATCGTCGCCGCCCTGAAGCAGAAGTTCCCGACCATCACCGGGCCGCACAAGGACGACATCTGCTACGCCACCACCAACCGCCAGGAAGCGGTGAAGCAGGTGGCCCCGCTGGTGGATGCCGTGATCGTCGTCGGCTCCTCGAACTCCTCGAACTCGCAGCGCCTGCGCGAGGTCGCCGAACGCGTCGGCTGCCCGATCACCCGCCTCGTGCTCCGCGCCGAGGAGATCGACTGGCCGGCCTTCGAGGGCATCCGCAAGCTCGGCCTCACCGCCGGCGCCTCGGCTCCCGAGGTCTTGGTGGAGGAGATCATCGACGCCTTCGCCGCCCGCTACGACGTCACCGTCGACACGGTCTCCACGGTGGTGGAGGACATGTCCTTCCCGCTGCCGCGCGAACTGCGCAGCGAAGCCGCCGAGTAGGCCGCATCGCCGGTTTTCCTCGCTGGGGGCGCCGAAGGGCGCCCCTTCTCATGTCTGCCCTCCAACGTCAGCGAAGCCCGTGGCCGTCTATACCGAGGTCTCCGACGAGGCGCTGACCGCCTTCCTCTCCCAATACGAGATCGGCACGCTGCTCTCCTACAAGGGCATCGCCGAGGGCGTCGAGAACACCAACTTCTTCCTCCACACCACCGCCGGCTCCTACATCCTCACCCTCTACGAGAAGCGGGTGAATGCCGGCGACCTGCCGTTCTTCCTCAACCTGATGCAGCACCTCGCCGCGCGCGGCCTCGCCTGCCCGCAGCCCATCGCGAAGCGCGACGGCGTGGCGCTCGGCGAACTCTGCGGCCGGCCGGCGGTGATCGTGAGCTTCCTGGAGGGCGTCTCGGTGAAGCGCCCCACCGCCGACCATTGCCGCGCCCTGGGTGTCGCTCTCGCCGGGCTGCACCGGGCGGGGAGCGATTTCGGCATGGTCCGGGCCAACAACCTCTCCGTGGACTCCTGGGAGCCGCTGTTCCTGGCGGCCGGCCCCGCCGCCGATACCGTCTCCGAGGGTCTGACGGAGCGCGTGCGTGCCGACCTCGCGGTGCTCCAGGCGGGCTGGCCGCGCGGCCTGCCCTCCGGCGTGATCCATGCCGACCTCTTCACCGACAACGTGTTCTTCATCGGCGACGACCTGTCGGGCCTGATCGACTTCTACTTCGCCTGCACCGATGCCTTCGCCTACGACCTCGCCATCTGCCTCAACGCCTGGTGCTTCGAGCCCGACGGCACGTTCTTTCCCGACAAGGGCGAGGCGATGATCGCGGGCTACCAGTCCGTCCGGCGCCTGCAGGACGACGAGGTCGAGGCCTTGCCGATCCTGTGCCGGGGCGCGGCCCTGCGCTTCCTGCTGACCCGCCTCGTCGATTGGCTCAACGTGCCCCCCGGCGCCCTGGTCCAGCCGAAAGACCCGCTGGAATACGACCGCCGGCTGGTGTTCCACCGGGCGGCGACGCAGGCGCGGGATTACGGCTGGGTCGGATAACCGGCACCCGGTGACGGGGCATCGGGCCCACGGATCCCGCTCGGTCATGAAAAAGGCCCCCGAGAGGAGGCCTTTTTGTCTTTCGAGCCGTATCAGCCTCCGATGAGGAGGCTGGCCGAGCCCAGGAGGGTCACGAGCAGCATGCCGGCAGCGGCCGCGATCATGGTGTAGGAAACGAATTTCAGTTTCACGGGCGGCGGTCCCTTCCGACGATCAGCCGGCCGATCCGCCGGACGTCTGACCATACTGCATCACCGGCCGGGTCTGCTGGTTGGCATTGCCTTCGGCGGCTGAACTCATCGGGCAACCGGTGTAGTACGGAACATCCCGGCCGGTGACGGAGCCGGTATACTCCGTCTCGTAGGACATGTAGCGCGGCTCGTCCTGGCGCGGTGTCCCATCGAAGGCCGATGCAGACGTCATCGAGGCAACGCCAAGACCAAGAGCTGTGACGATGGCGGCGATACGGGTGGTCATGGCTCTTTTTCAGTCCTGATTGGCTGCGGACCGGCTCTCGGTCCGTTCATGGCTCAATAAGACTGTCGAAAGGCGGTTGTTCCCGGGGCACATGTGCCGATACGCACCCCTGGAAAAGGTATGGTCGCCCTGGATTCTGTCACTCGCGCAAAAAAAGGCCCCGGCCGTTTCCAGCCGGGGCAAGGTGGTCTCGTTTATAGTGGATCTCAGAAGAAGCCGAGCTTCTTGGCAGAGTAGCTCACCAGCATGTTCTTGGTCTGCTGGTAATGGTCGAGCATCATCTTGTGGTTCTCGCGGCCGATGCCGGACTGCTTGTAGCCGCCGAAGGCCGCATGGGCCGGGTAGGCATGGTAGCAGTTGGTCCAGACGCGGCCGGCCTGGATCGCCCGGCCGAAGCGATAGGCGCGGGTCCCGTCACGGGTCCAGACGCCGGCGCCGAGGCCGTAGAGCGTGTCGTTGGCGATGCTGAGGGCGTCGGCATCGTCCTTGAAGGTCGTCACCGAGAGGACGGGTCCGAAGATCTCCTCCTGGAAGATGCGCATCTTGTTGTGGCCCTGGAACACGGTGGGCTTCACGTAGAAGCCTTCCGCGAGATCGCCTTCGAGGGTGTTGCGCTCGCCGCCGGTGAGGACCTTGGCGCCTTCCTGCTTGCCGATGTCGATGTAGCTCAGGATCTTCTCGAGCTGCTCGCCGGAGGCCTGGGCGCCGATCATCGTGGCCGCATCGAGGGGCGAGCCCTGGACGATGGCCTCGACCCGCTTGATCGCCCGCTCCATGAAGCGGTCGTAGATCGACTCGTGCACCAGCGCGCGGCTGGGGCAGGTGCAGACCTCGCCCTGGTTGAGGGCGAACATGGTGAAGCCTTCGAGGGCCTTGTCGAAGAAGTCGTCATCCTCGTTGGCCACGTCGGCGAAGAAGATGTTCGGCGACTTGCCGCCGAGCTCCAGCGTCACCGGGATCAGGTTCTGCGAGGCGTATTGCATGATCAGGCGGCCCGTCGTCGTCTCGCCGGTGAAGGCGATCTTGGCGATGCGGGGCGAGGAGGCGAGCGGCTTGCCGCATTCGAGGCCGAAGCCGTTGACGATGTTGAGGGTGCCCGGCGGCAGCAGGTCGGCGATGAGTTCGGCGACGACGAGGATCGAGGCCGGGGTCTGCTCGGCGGGCTTGAGGACGACGCAGTTGCCCGCCGCCAGGGCCGGGGCCAGCTTCCACACCGCCATCAGGATCGGGAAGTTCCACGGGATGATCTGGCCGACGACGCCGAGCGGCTCGTGGAAATGGTAGGCCACCGTGTCGTGGTCGATCTCGGAGATCGAGCCTTCCTGAGCCCGCAGGCAGCCGGCGAAGTAGCGCCAATGGTCGATGGCGAGGGGGATGTCGGCGTTGGTCGTCTCGCGGATCGGCTTGCCGTTGTCCCAGGTCTCGGCGAGGGCGATCAGGTCGAGGTTGTCCTCCATCCGGTCGGCGATCTTGTTGAGGATGCGGGCGCGCTCGGCCGGAGCGGTGCGGCCCCAGGCCTCCTTGGCGGCATGGGCGGCGTCGAGGGCCTTCTCCACGTCCTGCGCGTCCGAACGGGCGACCTCGCAGATGACGTGGCCGGTGACCGGCGAGGTATTCTCGAAGTAGCGGCCGTTGACGGGGGCGACCCACTGGCCGCCGATGAAGTTCTCGTAACGGGCCGAGAACGGCGCCTTGGTACCTGACGACAGGAATTCCGGCTTGTTCATGTGCGTATCCTCCATCTTGTTCTTGTGAGCGCCAGCAGAGGCCGGACGCGGTGCCAAATCAAGGTAGACTTTTGGCCAAACCGGCTCGGATCGACGACATCGAGCGGGTCGGCGCGTGGTCCCGCTTCTGTGGCGGGGAGCGACGCGCACGCGTAGTCTAGCCTTTCCGGTGCGGTCTGGCGATGCCGCGGGCAAGCGATTTTGAGGGACTCGCACAACTGGCGATCACCGTCCGCGCTCCCTCGGAGTACGGTGCCGAAGCGTAAGGATGGTGAGAGTTCGTTAGAGGGATCGTCCAAGGCTTCGCCTCATCCTGAGGTTGTCCGCCGGGATGATCCGCTTCGGCCTGAGCATTCGCTTGGAAATTCGATCACCAAGGCCCTGCTGGACACTCACCGTCCCGGCGGCAGCCGGGTGAAGCGTCGGGCGGTGATCCTCCGGGCGATCGCCCGGTCGATCCGGGGGCCGGCCCGCTCGATGCCGTCGCGGTGGATCATCACGCCGGTCGGCCGCCCGTCCGGCTCGATGTCGAACGCCACGCGGATCGCCCCGTCCCGCGCCACGAAGGCCCTGTCGCTCTCGGCGGTGAGACTGATCCGCGGATCGCCCGATCCCTGGCCGAGGCCCTGTGCCACCAGGCGGTCGCCGTCGCGGGTGATGCCCAGGACCGAGCGCGGGCCGGTCCGGTAGAAGCCGACATAGCGGTCGAGGACGGTCCGGCCGACGCTGATCTCGGTGCGCGCCGGCTCGCCGAGATAGAGCGCCGCCAGTTCGCGCGAGAGGGCCTGGGCCGGCACGATCTCGGTGTTGCCGAGCACCACGATGGTCAGCCCGAGATCGGGGTAGGAATCCTTGATCGCGCTGAACCCGCTGATGAATCCGCCATGCGACCACAGCCGGCGTCCGTAGGCCGTGCCGATGTACCAGCCGAGGCCGTAGCCGTGGCCGTAATCCGTGACCATCGCCCGGCGCGACTCGTCCGACAGGATGCGGCCGGAGAACAGGGCCCTGTCCCAGGCGACGAGGTCGTCGAGGGTCGAGGCGAGCATGCCGGCGCCCGACGGGGCGCTGGCGGCCAGGGGCAGGGCGTGGCGCCACTCGCCCGCCTCGCGGCGGTAGCCGGTGGCGCGCCGGGGGATGATCGCGCCGGGATCCGCGTCCCGGGTCGCGGTCAATCCGGCCGGCGCCAGGACCGCGTCGGTGAGGTAGCCCGCGAAACTCTGGCCGGTGACCCGCTCGATCAGGCCGGCGAGGAGGATGTAGCCGGTGTTGCTGTACTCATGGCCGGTCCCCGGCGGGAACAGCAGATCCTCGTTGTGGAGGAGGGCCACCGTCTCCATCGGCGAGCGCTCGATCCGGCCGAGCTGCGTCGCGTAGCCCGGCAGGGCGGTGACGTTGGGGAGGCCCGAACTGTGGTTGAGGAGCATCCGGATCGTCATCGGCGCCCAGGCCGGCGGCAGTTCCGGCAGGTAGCGGATGGCGGGATCGTCGAGGGAGAGGGAGCCGGCCTCGGCCAGTTTCAGGATCGCCGCCGCGGTGAACTGCTTCGTGATCGAGCCGATGCGAAACAGGGTGTCCGGCGTGTTGGGGACCGCCCATTCCCGGTCGGCGAGGCCATAGGCGCGGCGGAACAGGGGAATCCCGTCCCGCGCCACGATCACCGCGCCGGAGAAGACGCCGCCCTCCGCATGGGAGTCCATCAACGCGGCGGCCTTGCGCGTGAACGCCTCCGTCTCGCCGCCGATGGCCATGCCGGGGGCCCGCTCCTGCGCGCCGGCGGGGCCGGCGAACAGCATCGACAGGGCGCAAACACAGGCGAGAAGGCGGGAGAGCATGAGACGCGATGATCCGTCGGCGACGATCCGGTCGAGGTCGCGGGGCCAGGGTCGCGAACAAATGTGGCGCGGTTGCGCGGACGCGCCATCCCCTGTCCGCATCATCGGCCTGCCCGCGAAACCGTGATCGCCATCGGCGCCGAGATCACCGTTTCGCCCCGAAGCTCGGCAACATGGCCCGTCGTCGTGCCCCGGGCGACGCAAGCCGTCGGGGCCGGACCCGATCCGCCGACGGCGGTCCTTCCCCACGATGCAACAGGAAGAGAGACATCCATGAGCCGCACCACTCGCGCCCTGCTGGCCGCATCCCTCGCTTTCGGGGCCACCGCCCTGGTCCCCCAGGTCGGCTTCGCCCAGGCGCCGCAGAAGGCACCGGCACCTGCCAAGGCGGCCCCGGCCGCTCCCGCTCCGGCCCCCGAGGCCGAGGAGCAGAAGGAGGTCGCCCTGACCCAGGCGCTGATCGACGGCCTCGTGGCCGCGCAGCCCGAACTGGCGAAACTCCCTGCCGGCAACGCGACGAAGCCCGATCCGAAGGTCCAGGCCCAAGCCGTGGCCATCGCCAAGAAGAACGGTTTTGCCAGCGTCGACGACCTGCAGGACGCGGCCGACAGCGTCGAGGCGGTGCTGGACGGCGTGGACCCCGAGACGAAGACCTATGTCGGCGTCGTACCCCTGTTGAAGAAGCAGGTCGCCGCCATCGAGGCCGACACCAAGATGAAGCCCAAGGACAAGGCCGCCGCGCTGAAGGACATCAACGAGGCGATCGCCGCCGGCGAGCCGACCAAGCCCTCCGACGGCAACATCGCCCTCGTCACCAAGAACATCGACAAGCTCGGTCAGATGGCGGGCGGCGGGCAGTAGCCCCGGCCGGGCCGAACCCGGCCTCCGTGGATGCCGGCCCGCGAAGGGCCGGCGCAACCGGAGGCCCGGCCGCTGACTTTCCATCACGACGTCGCCGGCGCTGGAGCCGGCGACCGCAGCGAGGCTCTGGACCAGTGACTGCACCCTTGAGGCCGGTTCCGCCGAGCGGCCGGCCGGTAACGGACCGGGATCTCCCGGCGATCGGTCCGGTCTGGAACGGCCCGGGTTTCGGCGAATTCGTCGGCATCGTCGCCCTGATGATGGCGGTGACCGCCATCTCCATCGACAATCTGCTGCCGGCTTTTCCCGCGATCCAGGCTCAGTTCGCCGTCGCCGATCCCAACGCGCTGCAGCTTCTCGTCTACGTCTACATGATCGGCTTCGGCGTGGCGCAGATCGTCTACGGGCCGGTCTCGGACGCCCTCGGGCGGCGCCGCGTGCTGCTCGGGAGTCTGGCAGTCTACGGCGCGGGCACGGGCCTCGCCATGGTCGCGCCCTCGTTCGAATGGCTGCTGGCCGCCCGCGTCATCCAGGGGATCGGCGCGGCGGGCGGGCGCGTCCTCTCCACCGCCATCGTCCGCGACCGCTATTCGGGACGCGAGATGGCCAGCGTCATGTCGCTGATCATGATGGTGTTCCTCATCGTGCCGATGGTCGCGCCCGCCATCGGCGGGGCGATGCTGCTGCTCGGCTCCTGGCACTACGTCTTTGTCTCGATGCTGGCCCTGGCCGGCATCCTCACCCTCTGGTTCTCCTGGCGCATGCCGGAGACGCTGCACCCGGAAGTCCGCCGCCCGCTGTCGCTACGGTCGATCGCCCAGGCGGTCTCCCTGACCTTCCGCACCCGCGTGGCGGTCGGATACGCCACCGCCCTCGGGCTGCTGACCGGCTGCATCATGGGCTATGTCGGCTCGGCGCAGCAGCTCTTCGATACCGGGCTCTACCGGCTCGGCGCCCTGTTCCCCCTCGCCTTCGCCCTGGTGGCCGGTGCCATGGGAGCGGCCACTCTCGTCAACGCCCGCCTGGTGCGGCGCCTCGGGATGCGCCCCCTCTCGCATGTGGGCCTGACCCTGTTCGTGGCGGTGGCGCTGGCCCAGGTGGGAATCGGCCTCGCCTATGCCGGGCATCCGCCCCTGTGGCTGTTCCTGACGGTGCTGGCCGGCAACCAGTTCATGATCAGCTTCGCCATGCCGAACTTCAACGCGCTGGCCCTGCAACCCCTCGGCGAGATCGCCGGCACGGCCTCGTCCTTCCTCGGATTCTACACCACGATCCTCGGCGCCGTCTGCGGCTTTGTCATCGGCCACGCCTTCGACGGCACGGTGCTGCCCCTAGGCCTCGGCTATGCCGGCCTCGGCGGATCGGCCCTCCTCGTCGTCGCCTGGACCGAGCGCGGGCGATTGTTCCGGGGCGGGGTGTCGGGGTGAGCGGCGCGTCTGCAAAATGTCCTTCGCCGGACACGGGACAACTGATATTGTTGATCGGGCGATGACCGGTCGTAGATCATGATCTCTGGTAGACAGGGAGCGGCGGCGATGCCGATAAGTGCCGATCTTGGCCCAAAGATCGAGAGCTACGTTTCAACACTCGTGGAGAACGGGCGCTTTCCCTCTCGTAGCGACGTGTTGCGTGAGGGCGTGCGCCTCGTGGAAGAGCGAGAGAACCGACTGTCGGCGCTCGACGCCGCCATCGAGCGCGGACTTGCCGATGCTGATGAAGGCCGGCTTAGCCCGGCAAGCGAAGTCGCCGCGCGTCTGGCAACACGGTACGGCAACCGGTCGACCGTCACCGAGGCATGATCGTCGTCTTCGCGGACTCCGCCGAAGCGGACCTCGAACGGATCGGCGACTACATTTCCAGTGACAACCCCGCTCGCGCCGCCACGTTCGTCCAGGACTTGATCGCCTGTTGTGAACGTCTGGCCGATGCGCCTCTTGGGTTCCCCCTCGTCCGCCGATACGAGCGCAGGGGGATCCGGGTCCGGACGTACGGAAACTACCTGATCTTCTATCGCGTCGGCCCCGCGACGATCGACGTCGTCCATATCCTGCATGGTGCCCAGGATTATGGGCCGATCGTGTTCTCCTCCCCATAGGCATGTCCGCCTCGCCCGTCGCTCCCCAGGTGAATGAGCGCCGGCTCCGCCCCTTAACGCCGTCTTCAGCCGGTCTCGCGCAGTGTCCCGATCTCGATGGGTCAGAGACGGAGTTCGCGCGTGTTCGGTCGGAGCCAGGACGGAATCCTCCTCGCGTCGCGCCTGTTGCTGGCGGCGGCGCTGCTGCCCACGGGCATCGCGCGCGCGCTCAACGTCTCGGGCTTCGCCCTCGCCCTGGCCGGGGCCGGGATGCCCTCTCCCAATGCCGTCGCCACGGCGGCCGTGGTGGTTCAGGTCTTCGGTCCGCTGGCGCTGATCCTCGGTGTCCTGCCCCGCATCACCGGCTTTGCCCTGGCGGGGTTCGCGATGGCGATGGCGGTGCTGCTGCATGGGTTCTGGGCCTATTCCGGCGGGGCGGGCATGACCGAG
Organism: Methylobacterium sp. E-045; assembly: GCF_022829685.1. Lineage (GTDB taxonomy): Bacteria > Pseudomonadota > Alphaproteobacteria > Rhizobiales > Beijerinckiaceae > Methylobacterium. The sequence continues at coordinate 110,560 of NZ_JAKSYE010000089.1, read as the reverse complement.
CGCACCCTGTTCCTGGCCGATCTCGGCCTCGCCGGCGGGTTTCTCATCTATGCCCTGACAGGCCCCGGTGCCTGGAGCTGGCAGGGCTGGCGCCAGTCCACCCACGAGGCGCCCGCGCGCGCTCCCGCCCGGCCGCAATCGGCCAACGCCAATGCGAAATCGGCGAAGGGGCCGAAGCGCAGCCCCGCGCGTCCGTCGAGCCGCGCGGCGTGAGGCCTGCCGCCTAGACGCCCTTGGACGCGAGGCGCTGACCCGACACCTCCGCGCCCGCATCCGGCTTCAGCCGCAGGAAGGCGAAGAGGGAGGCGAACGAGATCAGCGCGACGGTGAGGAAGGCGGGCCAGAAATCGCCGGCCTCGATTGCCGTGCGGCCATGCTGCGCGGCGGCGGTCTCGAGGGCCAGGGCTCCGATGGAGACGCCGAGGCTGAGGGACAATTGCTGGGCGACGCTCGCCAGACTCGTCGCCGAACTCATCTCGCGCGCATCGAGATCGGCATAGGCGATGGCGTTGACGCAGGTGAATTGCAGCGAGCGGACGCAGCCGCCGACCAGCAGGATGCCGACGATGAGCCAATGCGGCGTCTGCGCCGTGAACACGCCGTTCACCGCGAGGAAGCCCGAGGCCACGACGGCGTTGAACAGCATCACCCGCCGGAACCCGTAGGCGCGCAGGATGCGCGGGCCGATGATCTTGATGAGGAGGGCGCCCGCCGCCGCGGCGAAGGTGAGCAGTCCCGATTGCAGGGGATCGAGGCCGAAGCCGATCTGCAGCATCATCGGGAGCAGGAACGGGATCGCCCCGGTGCCGATGCGGAACAGGCTGCCGCCGGTCACCGCCGCGCGGAAGGTCGGGTATCTCAAGAGGTCGAGGCGGATCACCGGATGCGGCACCCGGCGCGAATGCGCGAGGTACAGCGCGAGCAGGATCGCGCCGCCGCCGAGGCATCCCCAGGAGACATAGTCCGGCAGGAGATGGCGCCCCAGGGAGGCGAGGCCGAGCATCAGGGTGGCGAGGCCGGCCCCCGAGAGCACGAACCCGGTCATGTCGAGGGGCGGCCGGGACGCCTCGCGGATGTTCTCGAAATAGATCGTCGAGAGGGCGATCCCGGCGAGGCCGATCGGGATGTTGATGAAGAAGATCCAGCGCCAGTCGAGATAGGTCGTGATCAACCCGCCGAGGGGCGGCCCCATGATCGGTCCGATCAGGGCCGGAATCGTCAGGTAGGCGAGGGCGCTCACGAGTTCGCTCTTCGGCACCGCCCGTAGGATGACGAGGCGTCCCACCGGCACCATCATCGCCCCGCCCATGCCCTGGAACGCGCGCGCGGCAACGAAGGCGCTGAGCGAATCGGAGGCGGCGCAGGCCAGAGACCCCGCCATGAACACCACGAGGGCGGCACGGAAGATCGTGCGCGCGCCGTAACGGTCCGCCATCCAGCCGCTGATCGGGATGAAGATCGCGAGGCTGACGAGATAGGAGGTCAGCGCCAGTTTCAGGGCGATCGGATCCCTGCCGAGGCTTCGGGCGATGGCCGGCAGGGCCGTGGCGATCACCGTGGAATCCGTGTTCTCCATGAACAGGGCGGTGGCGACGACGAGGGGGACGATCTGTGATGGGCGCATGGGGATCGCGTAAGTAGCGCGGCCGAAGCCGCCCGGTTCCGTCACGGGCGCGAACGGCGCGTCGGCTCACTCCTGAAGGAAAGACCCGCAAAAACGATGGCGTCTGTGGATTACGCGTGCGGTCTCGCACGTGGGCGACGACCGTGACCCGCGAGCCACAGGCGCGGGCTACGGGTTCTCTGCGCGGCGGCGCCGGCTTCCGGGGGCGCCGATACCGCCTTAAGCTCAGCAACAATTCGGCTGTCTCGCATCACACTGGCTGAGCGAGCCGCCGCCGCCATTTTGCGTGAAAGTTATTGAATGCCCTCGCGGTCCGAAACCTATCGACGCTCGCCCCTCATCGGTGGGGCTCTGGGCCTGCTCCTCATGATTGCCGGTTGCGGCACCGTCATCCTCAACGAGACCGGGTCGCTCACCCGCTACGACCGCCTCAACGGGAGCACCGAAGTGGCGACCGGGGCGAAGCTCTACGCGGAGCCGCAGACCCTCGCGGCGACGCGGACGGTCCGCATCATTCCGGCAGCGTTTCCGGAATCGATCTCCGGCCCGGGCCTCACCAGCGTCGAGCGCCGGCTGATCGCCAACGCGGCCGACCGCGCGCTCTGCTACGAGTTGTCGCTGCGCTACGACGTGGTCTCCACGAAGAAGGCCGACCTCACGATCCGGTCCGCCGTCACCCGCGTCGAACTTACCAACGTCCCGGCGGCCGGCGCGACGATCGCCACCTCGGCGGGAATCACCGTCGCGTCCCAGCTCGGCATCGGCTTCGCCACCGCCGTCGGCCGTGTGCCGATCCCGCGCATCCCGATCGGCCTCGGCAGCATCACCATTGAGGCGGAGGCCCTCGATAGCCGTCACCAGCAGCGGGCGGCGATGATCTGGGGCGGCGGCGCCAACGCCTTCACCAACCAGGCCCGCTTCTCGGCGGCCGGAGACGCCTACGATCTCGCGGGCGAGTTCGGCCAGGATTTCGGCACGTTGCTCGTCACCGGGCGCGACCCGTTCAAGGAGCCGGTGGCGATTCCGAGCTGGGACCGCATTCGCATCACGACCCTCGGCGAGGCTCCCCTCGACCCGGATTGCGAGCAGTTCGGCCGGGCGCCGGGCATCGACGGAATGGTGGGCGATTACATCGGCCTGCCCCCGGAATGGACGGACAAGGGCCCCCGCGACCGGATCAATTGAGTTTTCCCGTTGCGATGCCGCGATCCTGCCTTTGCGCAGGGTCCGGCCCCATGATACTGCGCCGTGCCAACGCATTCGGCGTCGACGGCTGTTCCAGCCCGGCGCCTCTCACCGTTTCGGGAGTTGGCACATGGCTCGTATCACCGCGGATTCCATCATCGAGGGCCTGACCTTCGACGACGTGCTTCTCCGCCCCGCCGCATCCTCGGTGATGCCCACGGAGGTCAGCGTCGCGTCGAGACTGACCCGAACGATTCACCTCAACATGCCGATCCTGGCCTCGGCCATGGACACCGTCACCGAGGCGCCGATGGCCATCGCCATGGCCCAGAACGGCGGCATGGGCGTCATCCACCGCAATCTCGAGCCCCACGAGCAGGCCGAGCAGGTCCGCCTCGTCAAGAAATACGAGTCGGGCATGGTGCTCAACCCGATCACCATCCACCCCGACGAGACGCTCGCCGACGCCTTCGCGCTGATGAAGCAGAACCGCATCTCGGGCATTCCCGTGGTGGAGCGGGGCCCCAACGGCTCGCGCGGCAAGCTCGTCGGCATCCTCACCAATCGCGACGTGCGCTTCGCCACCAACCCCTCAGAGACCGTCGCCGAGCTGATGACCCGCGACCGGCTCATCACCGTGCGCGAGGGCGTGAACCAGGAGGAGGCCAAGCGCCTGCTCCACCAGTTCCGCATCGAGAAGCTCCTCGTGGTCGACGACCATTACCGCTGCATCGGCCTGATCACGGTCAAGGACATCGAGAAGCAGGTGGCCTATCCCGGCGCCGTGAAGGACGAGCAGGGCCGCCTGCGGGTCGCCGCCGCCACCACCACGGGGGATAGCGGGTTCGAGCGGGCCGAGCGCCTCATCGATGCCGGCTGCGACGTGATCGTGGTCGACACCGCCCACGGCCACTCCATCAAGGTGCTGGATGCCGTGCGCCGGGTGAAGCAGCTCTCCAACGCCGTTCAGGTGGTGGCCGGCAACGTCGCCACCCGCGACGGGGCCCAGGCTCTGATCGATGCCGGCGCGGACGCGATCAAGGTCGGCATCGGACCCGGCTCGATCTGCACCACCCGTATCGTGGCCGGCGTCGGCGTCCCCCAGCTCACCGCCCTGATGGAAGCGGTGGAGGCCGCCGACCGGGCCGACGTGCCGGTCATCGCCGATGGCGGCATCAAGTTCTCGGGCGATCTCGCCAAGGCCATCGCGGCCGGGGCCTCCGTGGCGATGCTGGGCTCGCTGCTGGCGGGAACCGACGAGGCGCCGGGGGAGGTGTTCCTGCACCAGGGCCGCTCCTACAAGAGCTACCGGGGCATGGGCTCCGTGGGCGCCATGGCGCGGGGCTCGGCCGACCGCTACTTCCAGGCCGAGGTCAGCGACACCCACAAGCTCGTGCCCGAGGGAATCGAGGGACAGGTGCCCTACAAGGGGCCGGTGGCGGCGGTGCTGCACCAGCTCGCCGGCGGCCTGCGTGCGGCCATGGGCTATGTCGGCGCGCCCACCATCCCCGAATTCCAGGACAAGGCGCAGTTCGTCCGCATCACCAATGCCGGCCTGCGCGAGAGCCACGTCCACGACGTGACCATCACCCGCGAGAGCCCGAACTACCCCAGCCGCGCCTGAGCCCGACCCGATGTCCGATCCGCGCCACCTCGTGCTCTGGCCCGTCCTGGCGCAGATCGGGCTCACCTTCGGCCTCTATGTCTGGCTTTCCGCGGCGCGCCTCCTGGCGGTGCGTCGCGGCGAAGTGGAGTTCGGCTGTTTCGAGTTCGGTCGCGACGAGCCGCCGGCGATCGCCCGCATCACCCGAAATCTGTCCAACCAGTTCGAACTTCCCGTCATCGTCTTCGCCTGCGTCGCCCTGCTCGTGGCCCTCGACAGGGTGACCTGGGTCGATATTGGGGCCGCCTGGCTCTTCCTTGCCGGCCGGGTGATCCATACCGCCGTCCAGACGCTCACCGACGACGTGCCCCTCAGGGGCAGGGTCTTCGTCATCAACTTCCTCGGCTGTGCGATCCTCGTCGCGCATCTCGGCCTCGTCGCCCTCGGGCGGTGACGCCGCCGCATCGGACTTCCCCATGACCGTCCAGGCCATCCTCGCCCCCGTCTTCGCGCAGGTGCTGCTGATCTTCGTGCTGATGGTCTGGATGGGACGGGTGCGTTTCGCCGAGATCAAGGCGGGTTCGGTGGCCGCCGGCGACGTCTCCCTGGGCGAGCGCAACTGGCCGCCCCGCGCGCAGCGATCGGCCAATGCGTTCTCGAACCAGTTCGAGTTGCCGATGCTGTTCTTCGCCCTGGTACCGCTGGCGCTCTATACCAAGAAGGCCGATCTGCTCTTCGTCGTCCTCGCCTGGCTCTTCGTGACGTCGCGCGCCGTCCATGCGGGCGTCTACGTCACGTCGAACCACGTCCCCTCCCGCTTCCGCGCCTACGCCCTCGGGGCGCTAGTCCTGCTGGCGATGTGGATCGTGTTCGCGGTGCGCATCTTTCTCGCTCCCATCGGACTCTGAATACCGGCCTGGAAAACCGCCTCCCTCGTCCGATAAAGAGGGAGGCTCATCGAGAGTGAGGATCGTTCCATGCGCGTGCTCGTCGTCGGCGCCGGTGCCACCGGTGGATATTTCGGGGCGCGTCTCGCGGAGGCCGGTCGGGACGTCACCTTCCTCGTGCGCCCGGCGCGGGCGGAGAAGCTCGCCGCCTCGGGGTTGCGCGTGACGAGTCCGGCCGGCGACATCCATATCGCGGACCCCGCGACCGTCACCGCCTCCGATCTCGCGGCCGGAAAGAGCGGCGCCTTCGATCTCGTTCTCCTCAGCTGCAAAGCCTACGACCTCGACGCCGCCATCGCCGACGTTGCCCCGGCCGTGGGCCCCGCGACGCTGGTGCTGCCCGTACTCAACGGCCTGCGCCATCTCGACGCCCTCGACGCCGCCTTCGGGCCGGAGCGGGTCCTCGGCGGCTCCTGCGCCATCGCGGCGACGGTGGGGGCGGACGGCGAGATCCGCATGATGAGCCCCTTGCACACGCTCACCTACGGCGAGCGGGCAGGGGGGCGCTCGGAGCGTGTGGAGCGGATCGAGGCGCTGATGCAGGGCGTGGCGTTCCAGGCGCGCCTCAGCCAGGCGATGGTGCTGGAGATGTGGGAGAAGTGGTCGTTCCTGGCCACCCTCGCGGGGGCGACCTGCCTGATGCGCGCCACCATCGGCGATATCGTCGCCGCACCGGGCGGCCTCGCCTTCATCGAAGCGCTGATGGAGGAGTGCCGCCGGATCGCGGAGGATGCCGGCTACGCGCCGCGGGAGAAGGTGATGCAGAACACGCGCACGAGCCTCACCGCGGAAGGCTCGGCCTTCACCGCCTCGATGCTGCGCGACATCGAGAACAAGGCGCGGATCGAGGCGGATCACATCGTCGGCGATCTCATCGCCCGCAGCCGCGACGGGGCACACCCGATGCTCGACCGGGTCTACACCCATCTCAAGGCCTACGAGAACCGCCGCGCCCGCGAGGCCGCCTGAGCGGCCCCGGACAGGCGGGTGCTCAGTAGCGCGGAGCCGGGGGCGGGGGCGGCGGGTTGCCGTATTCGAGCTGCGTCTTGGCATCGTAGGGGCGCTGGGGCGGCGGCGTCAGGTCGACGGCGGGCGCGGTGGAGCAGGCGGCGACGCTGAGCAGGACGAGGCCCGCGAGAGTGAGATGAACGATGGGGGACATGACGATTGCGAGGCTCCGGACGTTGACGCAGCGGGCTCGGGCGCAGCAAGGGCACGAGACACGTCTGGCGCCCTGCCTGTCTGACGGCCGATCGCGCCGGAAGCTCGGCTGTAATGTGTCGGACCCCGGCTCAAAGCGTGACCGTATCGCGGCGACGGCTATGACCGGTCATGCTTCCCTAACCCTGAGGATTTCGTCCTGACCCCTCCCGCTCGTCTCTCCGCCGCCATCGAAGTGCTCGCCGACATCGCCGGCCGGCGCCGTCCGGCCGCGGATGCCCTCAAGGATTGGGGCCTCGCCCACCGCTTCGCCGGGTCCGGCGACCGCGCCGCCATCGCGAGCCTCGTCTACGACGCCCTGCGCCGGCGCGCCTCTTCCGCCTGGGTGATGGGGGACGAGACCCCGCGCGCCATCCTGATCGGCATGCTGCGGCTGCAGCACGGCCTCGCGGCGCCCACCATCGCCGAGCTGTTCTCCGGCGAGCGTTTCGCGCCCGATCCCCTGACCGATGCCGAGCGCACGGCCATCGTGGAGGGCTCGCTCGCCGAGGCCCCGGCCCATGTGGCCGGCGACGTGCCGGACTGGATCCTGCCTTCGCTCGGCCACCTGTTCGGCGATGCCCTCCTGGAGGAGCTGCGCGCGCTCGCCCGCCGCGCCCCCCTCGACATCCGCATCAACACCCTGAAGCGCGACCGCGAGACCGCCCTGGCCGGGCTCGCGCATCTGGCGGCCCAGCCGACGCCCCATGCGCCGAACGGCCTGCGCATTCCCCTCGGCGAGGACGGGCGCGGCCCCGCCCTGCACGTGGAACCTGAATTCCTCGACGGCTGGTACGAGATCCAGGACGAGGGCTCCCAGATCGCCGGCGCCCTGAGCGGCGCGCGCGCGGGCGAGACCGTGGTCGATCTCTGCGCCGGGGGCGGCGGCAAGACCCTCGCCCTCGCGGCGATGATGCGGAACGAGGGTCGGCTCATCGCCACCGACGACGATCCGCGCCGGCTCGCGCCGATCCACGACCGGCTGCGGCGTTCCGGTGCCGAGGCCGAGATCCGCACCCCGCGCGGCGGACGGGCGCGGGCCGATGTCCTCGGCGACCTCGACGGCACCGTGGACCGGGTATTGGTCGATGCTCCCTGTACCGGCTCGGGGACCTGGCGGCGCAATCCGGACGCGAAGTGGCGCTTGCGCCCGGGTTCCCTCAGTGCCCGCGTCACGGACCAGGCCGAGGTGCTCGACCGGGCCGCACGCCTGGTTCGGCCGGGAGGGCGGATCACGTACATCACCTGCTCCCTGCTGCGGGAGGAGAACGACGCCGCCATCGACGGCATCCTCGCGCGGGCGAATGGCGGGCTGACGGTTCTGCCGGCGGAGAGGGTCGTCGCCGACCATGCGCCGGGCCTCGGCGAAGTGGTGCGGTTCACTGGGCACGGCCTCCAGATGAGCCCGGCGCTCACGGGGACGGACGGGTTCTACGTTGCCAACCTGGAACGACGCGGCTGATGCGCCTCGACCGCCGGACATTGGTCGCCGCAGCCGCGGCGATGCTGTCCGGCGGTGCGCAGGCCCGTGCCGAGACGGTTCCGGCCCCGGGCACGAACCTCGACGTGATCGACCTGTGGCCCGGCCTGCCCCCCGGCGGCGGCGGTCCCATCGCGGCGGACGGGCGTTTCGACGAGAGCCGCGACGGGGTGATCAGCAACGTCGCCCGGCCCTGCCTCCTCGTCATGCGCGCCGCCAAGCCCAACGGGGCGGCCCTCGTCGTCGCGGCCGGCGGCGGCTATCGCCGCATCGACATCGGCAACGAGGGCATCCCGGTGGCGCAGTGGCTCGCCGGCGTGGGCATCACCGCCTTCGTGCTGATCTACCGCCTGCCCGGCGAGGGCTGGGTCGCGGGCGCCGACGCGCCGCTCCAGGACGTGCAGCGGGCGCTCCGCCTCGTGCGGGCGGGCGCCGTGGGCTACGGCGTCGATCCCGAGCGGGTCGGCGTGCTCGGCTTCTCCGCCGGCGGCCACCTGATGGGGGAGGCGGCCGTGCGGGCTGCGGCGGAGACCTATACGCCGCTCGATGCGAGCGATGCCCTCTCGGCACGGCCCGAGCTCGCCGGCCTGATCTATCCGGTCATCACCCTGCGGCCGCCCTTCGACCGCACCTCGACGCGGCGCATCCTCGCGGGCGACCCGCCCGACCCGGTCAAGGCGGCGGATTACTCGGTGGATACGCATGTGCGCGAGAAGGCGCCGCCGACCTTCCTCGCCCAGGCCGCCGACGACCCCATCGCCGTGGTGGACAACAGCCTGCTGATGTATTCCGCCCTGCGCGGCGCCCTGGTGCCCACCGAATTGCACCTGTTCGAGCGTGGCGGCCATGGTTTCGGCCTCGGCGTGCCGGGCTCCCCGGCGGCGGCGTGGTCCGGGCTGTTCCTGACCTGGATGCGGCGGCGCGGCTTCCTCCGCGCGTGAGCCCGTCGCCTCCCATGGGCGATGGGCGCGCCCGATGCATGTGGGCGGTGCGCGTCCTGCGGAACCTGCGCGTTGCACGGCGGCGGGGGCTCGTCTAACTCCGATCCATGAATACCGACCACGACAAGATCCTCATCGTCGATTTCGGCTCCCAGGTGACCCAGCTCATCGCGCGGCGGGTGCGCGAGGAGGGGGTCTATTGCGAGATCGTCCCCTTCACCAAGGCGGCGGAGGCTTTCGCCGAGTCGAAGCCCAAGGGCGTGATCCTGTCCGGCGGCCCCGAATCGGTGACGAGCGACGCCTCGCCCCGCACGCCCCAGGTGGTGTTCGATTCCGGCGTGCCGGTCTTCGGCATCTGCTACGGCCAGCAGACCATGGCGGCCCAGCTCGGCGGCGAGGTCGAGGGCGGGCACCATGCCGAGTTCGGCCGCGCCGAGATCGAGATCATTTCGGACTGTCCCCTGTTCAAGGGCGTCTGGCATGTGGGCGAGCATTATCCGGTCTGGATGAGTCACGGCGACCGGGTGACCAAACTCCCCGACGGTTTCACCACCGTCGCCCTGTCGAAGAACGCGCCCTTCGCGGCGGTGGCCGACGAGTCGCGCAAATATTACGCGGTCCAGTTCCATCCGGAGGTGGCGCATACCCCGCACGGCGCCCTGCTGATCCGCAACTTCGTGCGCGACATCGCCGGATGTACCGGCGACTGGACCATGGGCGCCTATCGCGAGGAGGCCATCGCCAAGATCCGCGCGCAGGTGGGCAAGGAGCGGGTGATCTGCGGCCTGTCGGGCGGCGTCGATTCCTCGGTGGCGGCGGTGCTGATCCACGAGGCCATCGGCGACCAGCTCACCTGCGTCTTCGTCGATCACGGCCTGCTGCGCATGGGCGAGGCCGAGGAGGTCGTGCGGCTGTTCCGCGACCATTACAACATCCCGCTCGTGCACGTTCAGGCCCAGGAGCTGTTTCTCGGGCAGCTGGAGGGCGTCAGCGACCCGGAGATCAAGCGCAAGACCATCGGCCGCCTGTTCATCGACGTGTTCGACGAGGAGGCCAAGAAGATCGGCGGCGCGGCCTTCCTCGCCCAGGGCACCCTCTACCCCGACGTGATCGAGAGCGTGTCCTTCACCGGCGGCCCCTCGGTGACGATCAAGAGCCACCACAATGTCGGCGGCCTGCCCGAGCGCATGAACATGCAGCTCGTGGAGCCCTTACGCGAATTGTTCAAGGACGAGGTCCGGGTGCTCGGCAAGGAGCTCGGCCTGCCGGACGCCTTCGTCGGCCGCCATCCCTTCCCCGGCCCCGGCCTCGCCATCCGCTGCCCCGGCACCATCACCGCCGAGAAGCTGGACGCATTGCGCAAGGCCGATGCGATCTATCTCGACGAGATCCGCAAGGCTGGTCTCTACGACACGATCTGGCAGGCCTTCGCGGTGATCCTGCCGGTGAAGACGGTCGGCGTGATGGGCGACGGCCGCACCTACGACCATGTCTGCGCGCTGCGCGCCGTGACCTCGGTCGATGGGATGACGGCGGATTTCTACCCCTTCGACATGGCCTTTCTCGGCCGCGTCGCCACCCGCATCATCAATGAGGTGAAGGGCATCAACCGGGTGACCTACGACATCACCTCGAAGCCGCCCGGCACGATCGAGTGGGAATGATTCAGGCCCATCCGAACGCCGCCGATTTTACGCTGCGATACGACTTAACACACTGGAAATTAAAATAAATCCATCCTTTGCCTATTGATATCTATCGGTGGGCATAGATAGCGTTCGGCGGCCTCTCTGACGGGCCTCGCCCCCATTGATCAACCGGAAAAACGAAAGTACCGTCAGGTCAAATCAGGCCAATGACGGTACTTTTTTCGAAATAACGCACTGATATAAAAGCACTTTCGACGCCATCGGCCTGCAAAAACCGCGTGACGGTACTTTTCCGCGAGGAAGCCCGAAATGTTGACCGATGCAGCACTCAAGTCTTTGAAACCAAAAGCCAAAATGTACAAGGTTTCCGATCATGACGGCATGTATGTGCGCGTCGCGCCGTCGGGCGCCATCTCATTCAGGCTCGACTATCGGCTGAACGGCAGGCGGGAGACCGTCTATCTCGGCAGATATGCCCGTGACGGAATATCGCTCGCCAAGGCTCGCGAGCTATGCATCGACGCGCGGCGCGCAATCACCGATGGGCGGTCACCCGCCATCGAGAAGCAGCGCGAGAAGCGCCGGATCAAGGAAGCAAAGAGTTTTGGCCAGTTCGGCGAGAAGTGGCTGACCAACGCGACCATGGCCGACAGCACACGCGCGATGCGTCGCTCCATCTTCGAACGCGAACTCATGCCCGTCTGGCGAAATCGTCTCCTGACGGAGATCACACCGGATGATCTACGCACTCACTGCGGCAAGATCGTCGAACGGGGTGCGCCTGCAACTGCTATCCATGTGCGGGATATCCTGAAGCAGATCTACGGCTTTGCCATTCTGCACGGCGAGAAGGTCGCCAATCCGGCTGATGACGTCGGTCCAGCCTCGATCGCTACCTTTACGCCGAAGGACCGCGCGCTTTCGCCGGCAGAGATCCGCATCATGTTCAAGCAGCTCGAGCATGTTGCGACGTTGCCAACGATCCGCCTCGGTATGAAGCTCTACCTGCTCACCATGGTCCGGAAGAGCGAGTTGCAGGATGCAGTTTGGGACGAGATCGATTTCGACAACGCCGTCTGGACCATCCCGAAGGAGCGCATGAAGCGATCGAAACCGCACAACGTCTACCTGTGCCGACAGACGTTAGACATCATGATCGCGCTTAAGACTTGCTCCGGCAACTCCCGATATCTTTTGCCGTCCCGGTACGACGCGGATGCGCCAATGTCTCGCGCGACCTTCAATCGGATCACCTACGCTGTCGTCGAGCGAGCCAAGAAGGAGGGGCTGCCGTTGGAGCCATTCACGGTCCATGATCTGCGGCGTACGGGCTCGACGCTACTTAATGAGCTGGGCTTTAACAGCGACTGGATCGAGAAGTGCCTGGCGCACGAGGACGGGCGTTCGTCGCGCGGCGTCTATAACAAGGCCGAGTATGAGGCGCAGCGTCGGCATATGATGCAGCAGTGGGCGGATACCGTTGACGCCTGGATCGACGGCCGGAAGTATGCCCCCACGCTTTTGCCGCAAGCTATGCCCTTGATGGAGCTTGATCCCGCCCTTTGACGGGGCGGGTTTTACGCTTGGTGACATCGGGGTGTTGGGCGCGCCGGATCGGCGCAGCCCGCCGGGCCATCAGCCAAGCCTCGACCTCGGCCAGGTCCCAGACGATACAACGTGGCGAGAGCGCAAACCGGCGGGGAAACTCGCCACGCTGCTCCATTTCATAAATAGTGCTGTCAGCCATCGGCACCATCTCGCGCAGCTGCTGCCGCCGGATTGTTCTCCGAATTTGTGTGGTTTCGATCTTTGCCATGCTCAATCTCCTGCGTTGTTAGGGCGATTGAGAATGATAGATGCTGATACTGGAAGCCCCTTCGAAACGCCGTGCGGTGTTTTCGGGCTATAGCGTACACATGGGCGGGTTCTTCCTGACTGCTAGGTGCAGCACAGGGGCGAACAGGCGCTATTGGACAAGCTCGAAACGCGAGGGGCCCGCTACGAGGGGACGCATTCAGTAGACGCGACTCCCTTCAAAAAGTGGTTTGTCTAACAAGCGACCGGTTATCGCGACAAGCCGTTTCTCTAAATAACTCAGGTCCTTAAGGTGCTCGCAAAGTAGTGATTGCCAACCGCTGAATTTGGCTAGGTGCAGAATAGGTGCGCCGTCAACGAGTAGGCGCGGCGGGATTGAGCGCTGCACAGGGAAGCCACGTTGAGCCCGCTCCGACGTCGTGCTCGTATCGGTAATCTTGGGTGGAAAACGGAACGGCAGATATCGGGCGAAGGGTGGCGAAGCTGCCGCTCCCGCAAAGGATGGTGTTTTGGGAACGGTATGATGGCGGCCAGTTAGCTCTCTCGTTTGAGGTTGGGGCGGACATAGAGCCGTTCGAATCCGGCCCGCGACATGTTCCGGAACGATGGAAACTCCGCTTCTTGTCCTTCGCCAGGCTGTCCTGTTTCGCTGGATTCCACGCGAGCACCCATTTCGGTAGCGGCCGCAATCCGACGGTGGAGAAGGCTGCGTTGTACGCCTTGGCTGCGAAAGGCTGGGAGTGTGCCGGCGATGCCAAGCCAAGCGGCATCGTCACGAACGTACATGGTGCCGCCGCCAGCAACGGCTCCGTCTACGATTGCGAGGAAGCAATGCCACGACGGCCGGTCAACGAGTGCGGCGAACCAGGCGGCACACGGGGCCGGCAGACCAAAACCTCCGGCCACCGCGCTGCCGAACGAAGCGGCCGATGCGGCATCCACCCGTGCGATCTCGATCGTTCCACGCAGGGGTTCGGATGCTCCATCCGTTCTGGCGAACTTGGCCCAGCCGGTTCCCGTCGCGGTCAACGACACTTGGGCAATGAAGGCTTGCACCACGTCAGCCGTCACGAAGGGCGCGACCTGCAAAGCCCAGCCGGTAGCGTTCGAATCCAGCCAAGCCACCGCCTCGTCCAGATCGTCGCGCGACAGCTCGCCTTCAATCCCGACTGCCATGGCACGGTTCAGCTCGGTAATGGGGATAGCCCGACAACCCAACAGCCCCATACCCGCTACCATTGTGCTGGCCAAACCGAGACTCTCTCGTACATGATCGGGTGCCGCAGCGAATAGGTCGAGCCAAGCATCGCGCTCGATCAGTTCTGCACTACGTTCGATTGCTCCCATTTCACCATGATTGGCGCCTGTGACCAGCGCGACGTGTTGGTTCTGCATCTGATCTCCAAGTGCGAATTGCATTCCTGTCTCTCTTTGTAAGGCGCCCGGCAGATTGCAGAATAACGTCAGAATCTCAGTACGCTCGTCGATGCGGTGGATCGAGCGTTATACAAGCTGATCGATCTGCCTTCCCGCCGATCGCGGCTATGACGCCGACTGGTTCAGGGACGCTCTGGAGGAGAAAGGGATCAAGCCCTGCATACCGGGCCGAAAATCGCGCAAGGAGCCCATCAAATACGATAAGCGTCGCTACAAGCGTCGCAACCGCATCGAGATCATGTTCGGCCGCCTGAAGGACTGGCGCCGCGTCGCCACCCGCTACGACCGCTGCCCCACCACTTTCTTCTCCGCCATCGCGCTCGCCGCCACCGTCATCTTCTGGCTCTGATCAGTGAGTCCTGACCCTAGGCTGCCACAGTGATGACGACCTTGCCGAATGGGCCCCGGTCGAGATGGTCCAGCGCGGCCGGTAGCTCGGACAGCGGATAGCATGAGTCTATGACGGGTTTGATCCCGGTGCGGTCTACGGCCCTGACGAGCCGTTCCAGAGCGCTGCGGCTGCCGGTGCCGATACCGTGAATGGTCACATCCTTCAGCATCAACGGCATCGCCGGCGCGGTAAAATTGAAGCCATCGAGCGCACCGATCTGACAGACCTTGCCACCGACTGCCGTCAGTTCAACCGACTGGCCGAGATGCGCACCACCGATCACCTCCAGAACCACGTCAGCACCGCGATCGCCGGTCACCTGGTAGACCTGCTCCATCCAGTCGTCGCGTCCCGCGTCGATAAACTGGTCGGCGCCGAGCTGCCGCGCTCGCTCCTCATTCTCTGCCCGGCCACAAACGATCACCTCGGCACCGTGCGCCTTCGCGATCTGCAACCCGAACAGGGCAACGCCCCCGGTGCTCGGGATCAGCACGGTATCGCCCGCGCGGACGCCAGCGCGCTCAACCAGCCCGAACCAGGCGGTGAGACCCGCTATCGGTAAAGTGCAGGCCTGTCGGTCGTCCAGTGACGCAGGTGCCAGGACAAGCCAGTCCTCCGACATAACAAGGTATTCGGCGAGCACGCCGGGATAATGTCCACCGAGCGTCCTGTATGCCGGCGTGCGGGCTGTGCCGGGGCGGAGCCCGTCGATCCAGTCCGGTGTGGCGGTCGAGATCACGCGATCCCCTCTGGCGAAACGCGAGGATTCCTCGCCTAACTCAACGATTTCGCCCGCGAGATCGGAGCCAGGCGTGAACGGGAAGCGGAGCGGCAGACCGCGGCCTGACTCGATCACCATCTTGTCGCGATAGTTGAGTCCCACGGCCGCAACGCGGACAAGGACCTCTCGCGGACCGGGCACCGGCACCGGCACATCGCGCAGCCTCAGATGCTCACGCCCGATCGCATCGATTTCCCACCGTCGCATCGTCGTCATCCTGGATCTCCTCTTTTGTCTCGGCGACCCCACGCCGCGCTCACAGAAGATGGTGCATCGGATTGTAGATAAATATGGGCTATTATCGGCATGATTCATTGCGCGCAGGGTGCACAATCATGACGCCGAGCGAGTTCGCTGAGTTGAAAGCATTTCTTCTGGTTGCCGATGAGCGGAGCTTTCGTCGTGCGGCCAAACGCCTTGGAGTATCGCCCTCCGCGCTCAGCAGGATGATCCGCTCGTTGGAGGAGCGCCTGGGTGCACGACTTCTGAACCGGACGACGCGTAGCGTGGCGCCGACCGAGGCGGGACAAACGCTGTACGACCGTGTGGCACCAACCATGCAGGAGATGATCGCCGCCCTGCGCGACGTGAGCGGTGAAGCCAATGTTCCGAGGGGCACTGTCCGCATTAACCTGCCGAGCGTAGCAGCGCACCTGGTGATTGGCCCCAAGCTCGGTGCGTTCGCCGCGGCCTATCCAGCGATCCGGCTCGACCTTGTCGTGGACAACGAGATGGTCGACGTGGTGGCCACAGGGTTCGATGCCGGCGTCCGCACCGGTGATCAGGTCAGCCGCGACATGATCGCGGTGAGGCTCTCGACAGACTTGCGGATCGTGGTTGTTGGCTCGCCGGAATATTTCGCCAATCATCCGCCGCCCAGTACTCCAGGAGAGCTGACGAACCATCGTTGCCTCACCTACAAATGGGCGAAGACCGGCGTGTTGATGCCATGGCAGTTCGATGGAGAGAATGGCCGGACGACCGTAGCCGTCAACAGCCTGTTGACGGCAAATGATACCGACCTGCTCCTGTCCGCCGCATTGCAGGGGATGGGACTAGCTTATCTGGCCGAGACGCCTACGCTGCCGCACCTTGCCTCCGGCGCACTGGAGAGTGTGCTGGACGAGTGGTGCAGGCCCGTTCCAGGCTTTCACATCTATTATTCCAGCAGGACACGCATGCCTGCCGCGGTTCGGGCTTTTGTCGACTTCATGCGACTGCGCGATGACTGAAAACAGAAGCGCGGCCAAACGGCGCGATAGTCCCACTTCCCAATAGTTGGCGAACGGGTTTGATCGGCAACAGTGCCTCCAAAAAGCCGAGGACGGCGGAACTACCCGCCGGATGGCTCCGCCGTCGCTTCCTGATGCTCAGAGGCTGCCGTCAGCCAGCAACTCACGGGTGCGCTTCAGGGTCGACAGGAGCGCGGCCTTGTAGCCCTTGTCGCTGTCGAACTGTGCCTGCTCGGCCTGCTCCTCGGGACCGCCCGGCTGTTTGTCGCGCAGGCCGAGATAGCAGTAGAAGCGGAGCTGGAGTTCGCCCGCTTCGTCCTCGAACAATTCGTTGACGACGGCGCCCTCGCGCGGGCCGGTGGCCTGGAAAAAGGTCACCTTGGCTTGCGGCTCGAGCGTGATGATCTCACGCAAGTCCTGGCCGGCGATCGTCGCCTCGCGCACGAAGTGGGTCGCGCTCTCCTCGGTAACGTCGCACCGGGTGCACAGGCCCGGCGGCAGGAACAGGCGGGCGTCGCGCGCCTTCTTCTCCAGCCCCTTCCAGGCCTGTTCACGGGTGAGCCGGGTCTCTCCGGCGAGGTTCACGGGAACGGTGGCGGTCGAGTAGATCATGGTTCGTCTCCTGGATGGGATGGGGTTCGGGTCGCGGGCTCAGCCGACGATCTCCGCCACGAAGTCGCGATAGGTGCGCAAGGGGCGGCCGAGCAGCGTGGTCAGGCGCTCGACGTCGCCGGCCTCCGGCACCATGCCGTCGCTGACGAAGCGCTCGCCCATCAGCCGCATGTCGAACGCCATCCAGCTTGGCATGAACTGGCGCAGGTTCTGCTCGAACGCGGCGACATCATCGCCCGGATAGGCGATCGGACGGCCGAGCACGTCGCTCCAGATCGCGGCCGCATCCGCGCCGGTCAGCGTATCGGGGCCGACCAGGTTGATCCGCTCGGACGGCAGCGGCTCGGCCGAGGCTTCGCGGCGGACAAGCTCGATCGCGGCGATCTCCCCGATGTCGCGCGCATCGATCATGGCGACGCCCTTGGCGCCGATCGGCATTGGATAGATGCCATAACCGGTGATCGCGTCCTTGATCGTGTGCTCATTGTCCATGAAGTAGGCGGGGCGCAGCACGGTTGCCTCGAAGCCCATCGCCTCGATCATCCGCTCGACGCCGAACTTGCCGGCGAAGTGCGGCACGTTCACGTAGACGTCGCTGTGGATCACCGAGAGATAGACGACGCGGCGTACGCCGGCTTCGCGCGCGACGCCCAGCGTCAGCAGCGCCTGGGTGAACTCGTCCGGCACCACCGCATTGAGCAGGAACAGGGTGGAGACGCCGGAGAAGGCGGCACGCAGCGCATCGACGTCGAGCAGGTCGCCCTGCACGACGTGGACGCCGGCGGGCAGGGTCGCCTTGGCGGGATCGCGGACGAGGGCGCGCACGTCGGCGCCGCGCTGGACGAGTTGGTCGACGACGTTGCGGCCGACATTGCCGGTGGCGCCGGTGACGAGGATGGTCATGAGGTTCACTCCTTGATTGAGCCCGTTTGGCTGACCCACAAATGAGCGATCCACATCGCGGCGAATAGGCGCTATATCTGGACTCCCCGTCTCGCTGGTGGAACGCCATGGACCTGCTCGCGCTTGCCGACTTCACCCTTGTCGCCCGCCATGGCGGCTTCGGCCGCGCCGCGCGCGCGGCGAACCGCCCCAAGGCGACGCTGTCACGGCGTGTGGCGGAACTGGAGGCCGCGCTCGACCTGCGGCTATTCGAGCGGGGCACGCGCGACCTCAAGCTGACGGAGGAAGGCCGCGCGTTGTTCGAGCGCACCGGCATGCTGCTGACGGAACTGGAGGAGAGCGCGGCCGCGATCGCGGCAGGGGGCAGCGCGCCCAAGGGGCGCCTGCGGATCAGCGCGCCGCTGCTATTTGCACAGACGGCAATGGGAAGGCTGGCGGCGGACTTTGCGCTCAAGCATCCGGCGGTGCGGCTGGAGGTGACGACCGACGACCGGGAGGTCGACATGATCGAGGAGGGCTACGACCTGGTCATCCGGGTCAACCCCGCGCCCGATGACAACCTGGTCGGTCGCGCCTTCCTGCGCGACCGGCTGGTGGTGGTGGCGAATCCCGCGCTTGCCCGGCCGGCGGGGAAAGCGGCCGTGCCCGCGGTGGTGCGCACGACCGGCGATCGCCAGACATGGCGGATGAGGACGGAGAACGGCATCGCGGCGATCGCGGTCGATCCTGTCATGGGGCTGTCGTCGCTCATCATGGTGCGCGACGCGGTGCGCGCGGGCGTGGGCGCGGGACGGCTGCCGCTCTCCCTCGTCAGCCACGACCTGGCCGACGGCGCGCTGGTGCTGTGGGGCGAGGTGGACGCGCCCGACATCGCGCTGTGGACGCTCTACCCGACGCGTCGCCTGCTCAGCGCCCGCGTCGCCGCCTTCCTTGACCATTTGAAGCAGGCGTTCCCCAACGGAACGCCCGACGAGCTTGCCGCCTATATCGCGCGGTGACCAGCGCGACCGTGGGGCGTGCGGCTCAGGCTTCTCCCCATGCGTCCCGCACTCGCTCGATGGCAGGTCGGGCGAGAAGCCGTTCGAAGTGGCGCTGGACGTGCGGGGGAGGGTGATGTCCACCTTCGCCGCCCAACGCTCGACGTAGAAGAGAGCGGCATCTGCGATCGTGAACCGTTCGCCTGCCGCGAAGTTGTGCGTCGCCAGCGTCGTGTCGATTGTGCCGAAGCCCTGCTCGACGATCTCGCGACCACGCTGCCTGACCGCATCCGCCAACTCGTCGCGCGGTGCGAACTGTGACGGCGCGAACAGCCGTCCGTAGCCTTGTCCGTGGATCGTACCTTCGACATAGGCGAGGACTTCGACCGCACGCGCCTCGGCTTCGGCGTCGTGGGGAAGCAGCCCTGCGGCCGGAGCCTGCCGTGCAACCCAGGTCGCGATCGCGCTGAATTCGGTCAGCACCGAGCGGTCGTCGCGCACGAGTGTCGGCACCTTGCCCTTGGGATTGATCGCCAGAAACTCCGGCCTGTGCGTCGCGCCGTGGCCGACGTCGACCTCCTCCAGCTCGTAGCGCAAGCCGGCTTCTTCCAGCAGGATGTGGATGCCGATCGCGCAGGTGCCGCGTCCCCAGTAGAGCTTCACAGCGCACGCCCCTTGCTAAAGGCGGCTTCGAGAAAGGCACCGGCGCCATCGAGCGCCTCGGGCGCGGCTTTCAGCATCGCGACGTTCGACGGGAAGACGTGGACCATGCCTTTCCAGACATGCACGTCGCATGCCGCCGAGACGCCCGAAGCGGCCGCTTCGAACCGCAACGCGTCAGCGAGGAGCACCTCGTCGTCACCGACATCGATCCGCACCGGCGGCAGCGACGCCAATTTGCCATGCATGGCGTTCACGCGGGGATCGGCGGAATCGGCGCCGCGCAGATACTGATCCGCGCCTTGCTGGAGGATCGTGCGCGAAAGGATCGGGTCGACGTCGGCGCGGCTCTGCATCGTCTCGCCGGTGAGAGAGAGGTCGATCCAGGGCGAGAACATCGCCGCACCGACGGCTCTGGTGGCGGGAGCGCCCGACGCCACCAGAGCGAGCGCCAGCCCGCCCCCGGCCGAGTCTCCGGCAACCGCGACCGCATCGAAGCCGGCCGCCGCCATGCCGTCGAGCGCCTGGCGGGCATCATCGAACGCGGCCGGAAACGGATGCTCCGGCGCCAACCGGTAGTCGGCAACGAAGACGGCGCCCTTCACCCGCGCGGCGAGCTGGCTGGCGAGACCGCGATAAGCGGTCGCCGATCCCAGTACGTAGCAACCGCCATGAAGGAACAGCACGGCCCGGCCGGGCACGGCATCTGCCGGGCGGCACAGCCAGCCGGGAACGCCGCCGATCTCGGCCTGCACCCACTCCACCCCCTCGGGCGTTGGTGTCTTCTCGATCAGTGCGTCATAGGCTTCGCGACCCTCCGGTCCGACCGCCATTGCCGGCGCCAATTTCATGAACCCCCGCATCGCGACCATCGCGGCACGATCCAGAAGATGTTCGTCGTGATCGATAATGGGCATCTGTTCGCTCCTTGAAAGCATGGGAGTGCGCTGATCGGATCGGCCAAGCTCTCGGCCGCCCCGATGCCCTGGAAAAGTAGCCGCTCACCAGAAGACGAGAGGCGAACGGCCAATCCACTTCGGATCGGCGACTTCGCCGATGACGAAGCGTGCAACGTCCTCGCGCGAGATTACTCCGCCGTTGAAGCCGGACAGGTCGTCCGTCGCGCGGAGCGTGCCGCGGCCGGGCTTGTCGTTCAGGATCGCCGGCCGCACCAATGTCCAGTCGAGACCGCTGTTCCGGACGAGTGCTTCCTGCCGGTCCTTGTCGGCATAGACGTGGCGCAGCAGCAGCGGGAAGATCAGCCGGTCGAACAGGAACCCGCCATGGCCGCGGCTATCGCCGGCGCCGATGCCGGAGATGGCGACGAGGCGCGACACCCGCTCCGCCTTCATCGCGGCGATCAGCGCCCGCGTTGCGGTCGACAACAACGTCACCTCGCGGAACGGGCTGGCCGGGGTGCCAAGCGCGATGACGACCGCTTCCTGGCCTATCACGGCCGCGCGCAACGCGGCTTCGTCGCGAGCATCGCCGGTGACGAGCCTTGCGCCGGCCAAGTCCTTCGCCTTGTCGGGCGAGCGCACCAGCGCGGTCACCGCATGCCCCTGCGCCAGGGCTTGGGCGACGATGTGCCGCCCCGTGCCGCCGGTGGCGCCGAGCACCAGAATGTTGCGGCGGACGGTGTTTGCGGTGTCGATCATGGCTGCCTCCTTCGTGGTGATCCCAAGGTAGCGATCCACCCGGACCCGGTAAGCCGCAAATTCTGGACACGCTGTTCCACCTACGGAACACTGTCAGCCTGCGACCGTATCGCCGTTGATTCGCTCCGGTCGGAGGCAAAGTTGCTTGCGACGATATCTGCGGTCGCGCTTGGGCGATATTTCGATCCAGCCCCCAATTCAAAGGAAGGCTGCGGAGCCTTGCTGCGGTTTGGTAGTCAAATTAAAGACCTGTGCTCAGCGGATAAGCCGGTCATTCCGGACGGACCGTGCCGTTCAGGCTCTCAGATTCTCCGTTCTGCGGCAGCAGCTGACGCTCGACTGCAATGCGGTCTGCGCCTCGTGGGAGACTGAGGATGACCGACATGCCGCGCGAGGTGTAGGCGCCGCGCAACAAGCAGCGACAATTCCCAAAGCAGCGGAGCTGGACCGTCTGCTTCGGGAATTGCTTATCGGATTGTCGCATGGTGTTTGGGGAAGATTGACTTCGTCGCGGCGGACTTGTACCGATCGGTACATCCTAGTTTGCAGGTAGAGCCATGTCCCGACCGCCCTTGCCGCCCTTCACCCCTGAGACAGCCGCGCAGAAAGCCCGGATGGCCGAGGATGCATGGAACAGTCGTGATCCGGAGAAGGTATCGCTGGCCTACACGCCCGATAGCGTCTGGCGAAACCGGGGCGAGTTCCTCACTGGCCGGAACGCGATTGTGGGTCTTCTGACGCGTAAGTGGGCGAAGGAGCTGGACTACCGCCTGATCAAGGAGGTGTGGGCGCACGACGGCGCCCGGATCGCAGTGCGGTTCGCCTATGAATGGCGTGACGACAGCGGGAACTGGTTTCGGTCTTACGGGAATGAGAACTGGGAGTTCGATGACGCTGGGCTGATGGCCCGCCGCATTGCCTCGATCAACGATCGGCCCATTACGGAAAGCGAGCGGAAGTTCCACTGGCCGCCCGGCCGTCGCCCGGACGATCATCCCTCGCTCAGCGATCTCGACCTCTGAGCGCGACGCGCATCCTGACGGGGCGTGCCGACGCCCTGCCGGCACTGGCGGAGGCGTTCCGCGAGCATGGCTTCGAGGGCGCGAGCCTGTCCATGCTGTCGAAGGCGTCCGGCCTCGGTAAGGGGAGCCTCTACAACTTCTTTCCCGGCGGAAAGGAGGAGATGATGGAGGCGGTCCTTGCCGACATAAACCGCTGGTTCGCTACGACGATCTTCTCGCCACTGGAGCATGGACGTGATCCGGCAGCGGCAATCACGTCCATGATCGAGGACGTGACAGCATACTTCCGGTCCGGCGGCAGGATATGTCTCGTCGGTAGCATCGGCCTCAACTCCTCCGGAGGGGCGTTCAGGGATCGAGTGAAGACCTACTTTGCGCGCTGGATGTCGGCGCTGACTCACTGTCTTGAGGCGGGGGGCGTTCCGCCGTCTTTGGCCATGCAGCTCGCGGAAGAAACGGTGTCCGGGATACAGGGTGCGATCGTGTTGGCGCGAGCCTTGGGTGAGGAAGCGACCTTTCTCAGGATCGTCCGTCGCCAGCATTTGGCCTTGCTCGACGCGATCACCCGCCATGGTGATAACCTGTGAGCAGCGACGCATTTATCGAGGAAGCAGACCACCGCACTGCATCTATGCGGCTGATGTGGGGTACTGTTCTGCCCTATGCCGAACCGCGAGCGATCAAGAGGCTCGCTTCTTTCGAGGAACTTTTCCTCGCCTCGGTCGCCTGATTATCAGACGCTGAGTTGGGCCGGGGCGATCTGGATGAGTGTCCTTGTTTGGCAGATCGTATCGCAACCTGCAGAAGGTGTTCGATCGCCCCACCCCCGATAGGCCCACGAGCGGCATAACCGCTGCGGGCTCCAGGTCGTCAATCCCAGGACATGGGGCTGGGGCATGGCGCTTGCCGTCGTCGGCGTTTTTGCCGGCGACAACCCGGATACGCGCCGTTACGCTCTGCTAGCCGGCATCTTCCTCTTGTGTCTCTGCCGTGCCTTGGAATCTGGGCGGCTCTCGGGTCAACGACCGGAACCACTGTGCGATCGGGAGCGGGTATGAGAGCATTCAACCTAGCGCTGGGTGCAGCCCTTGTCGCGTCAGCATGGCTCGCTGTCTGGGAGCGCGGCTGAGTTCGCCAGTCATCTAATTCGATTAGCAAGCGGACGACCGACGACGCGGATTTACCTGACGAGGAGGGACAAGGCTTCCTGCCGTCAGGCGCGGTTGTCGCGCAGACGCGTCCTGACCTGCTTGCCTAGCATCTCAATCGAACGTCGCATCGCAACCGGCTCCAGCATGGCGGACGTCATCTGGAAGGTAAGGCGGGCGACGCCGCCGAGCGCGTCGTCCATGGCACGGATGCGCCGAAGCACCGTATCGGGATCGCCGATCAGATAGGCGCCATCCGGCGCGCATGCGGCATCAAATTGTGCCCGGGTCGGCGGCGGCCATCCGCGTTCGCCGCCGACTTTGCGGAAGGTATACTCCCAGCCCGGATAGAAGAGGTCGCGTGCCTCACGGTCGGTGTAGGCGACGAAGCCGAAGGCGTGGACGCCGACCCTCAGGACGTCGCCGGCATAGCCGGCTCGCCTCCCAGCCTCGCGATAGAGATCGACCAGCGGCCGAAAGTGGTGGAACCCACCGCCGATGATCGCGACCATCAGCGGCAGCCCGAGCATCCCGGCGCGCACGAAGCTCTCAGGTGTGCCACCCACGCCCAGCCACACCGGCAGTTTCGGCTGGTGCGGACGCGGGAACACGCCCTGACCGGCAAGGGGCGGGCGGAAGCGGCCCCGCCAACTCACATGCGTCTCGTCGCGCAGGCGTAGCAGCAGGTCGAGCTTTTCGGCGAACAGCGCGTCATAGTCTCGCATGTCGTGACCGAAGAGTGGGAACGCCTCAGTCGAGGAGCCGCGGCCGACCACCATCTCGGCGCGGCCGCCGGAGATAAGGTCAAGTGTCGCAAACTCCTGAAACACGCGGACGGGATCGGCGGCGCCGAGCACGGTGACAGCACTTGTCAAACGGATGCGCGTCGTGCGCGCCGCCGCCGCAGCGAGGATCACGGCGGGGGCGGAATCGAGATACTCCTCGCGGTGATGCTCGCCGATACCAAAGACGTCGAGCCCGGCACCGTCGGCCGTTTCGATTTCAGCGAGCAGTTCGGCCATGCGCTCCGCCGGCGGTGCCCTGCGCCCGGTCGCGAGGTTCGGTAGCAAGGCCGCGAAGCTATCGATGCCGATTTCCATCCACTCTCCTTCCGTGACCGTTCCGTCAGGCGTTGTAACCGCCGTCCGCCGTCAGGACGGACCCGGTCATGAAGCTCGCCGCCGGACTGGCCGCGAAGGCGACAACCGAGGCGATCTCGCTCGTGTCGCCGTAGCGCGCGATCGGCATCATGCTCCGGTTGGCGGCCGCGGAATCGCCGTCCGCCGGGTTCAGCTCGGTGTCGATCGGTCCCGGCTGTACCAAGTTGACCGTGATGTTCCTTGGTCCGAGTTCGCGCGCCAGGCCTCTTGTGAAACCGTGATAGGCCGACTTGGTGAGCGCATACATGGTCAGTCCCGGAAACGGGACCCGCTCGGCGAGGTTTGAGCCGATTGTGATGATCCGCCCACGATCTGACATGTGAGGGATGGCCGACTGCGTCGTGAGGACAGTTCCCCGGATGTTGACGTGGAGCAGCGTATCGATGTCTTCTAGATTCAGTTCGGCGATGAGACCGTGACGGAAAGTGCCGGCGTTGTTGACGAGGATGTCAAGCCCGCCTAGCGCCTCCACCGCAGCGTCGACCATGTGCCGCACCGCTGCGGGATCAGCGCCGTTCGCCTGGAGTGCGAAGCCGCGGCGCCCCTTCGACTCGATCTGTTGGACGATGTCCTCGGCGCGCTCGGTCGAACGCTCGTAGCTGATCGCCACATCCGCGCCGCGATCCGCCAGCGTCAGTGCGATCGCTGCACCGATGCCGCGCGAACCGCCGGTTACGAGGGCGCGCTTGCCCGTCAGTTCTGTCATGTGTCTTTCCTTACCAATGGCCGGTACGATGCACGGCACTGATGGTGGATGAGGGATGGACGGGCTCAGCCGAAAACGTCGGCGGCGGTCAGCAGGTCGGTGTATTCACGCACGGCCGCGATCCGGTCGCCGCGGACGACGAAGTGCATCAGGAAGCCGTTGCGGTAAGTTCGGCCACTGCTGGTGACGGCGTCGGAACGGACCCGCGCGACCACGCGGTCGCCTTCCTCCACCATCGTATCGGCCTGCATGCGCAGCGGTTGTTCGAGCGATGTGAACATGCGGCGCAACAGTTCGCCCAGCTCGCCCTTCGACTTGGTGCCGGCACCGGGGAACAGGTCGGGGCGGCCGTTGACCCACCATGTGGCGTCATCCGTCATGTGCGCCAGCAACGCATCGACGTCGGAACGTTCGAAACGGTCGAGGAAGTCGGCGACGATGCGCTTGTTGCCGCTGAGCAGTTCCGCGTCCAACGCCCGTAGAGCGGTCTCTGCGTCCGATCGATAGGCGTCGCCTTCCGCTCCCGTCGGCGCGGTCGGAAGGGCGAACGCCTCGGCAACGACCATCAGGTCCGTATACTCCGCCACGGCAACGATCCAGCCATCCCGGACGGTGTAGAGCATGTGATAGCGATTGCGGTATGCGCGCCCATCCTTCGTCAAAGCATGCGCGCACAGTTCGGCGGCGACCATGTCGCTTTCCGCGACCATGCCGATCACTTCCATGCGCAGGCCGCCGTCCAGTGCCCCATGCATGCGGCGGTTGATTTCGGCGAAGCGCGCCTTGTCGATGGTGCCGGTGACTGGAAACAGGTCGGGGCTGCCGTTGATCCACCAAGTCACGTCTTCCGACAGCAGTGCGAGAATGGCGTCGATATCCGATCGCTCAAAGTGGCTGTTGAACGCCGCCACCAAGCGCTTGTTGTCCTCGACGCTCATGGCGCGGGTCTCCGTGAAGGTGCAGGGACCGTGCCGCCGACATGCGGGCCGTTGCCGCACCGCAAATCGTCGCGGTGCGGCATATCGGTCAGGCGGCGCGGACGATCAGCTTCTTGCCGCTGTGCGAACCGTCGAAAAGCCTGAGGAGCGTCTCCGGCAGCTTCTCGAATCCATCGACGAACTCCTCGCCGTACTTGATCCGGCCACCGGCCACGAGCGGAGTCACCTCGGCCAGGAATTCGGGGATCTTGTCCATGACGTAAGGCGTCGCGAACGCCTTGATGCTGACGAAGCGGTAGTGGATCAGCGTGATGAGACGCGGCAGGTAGTTGGTCCCCTGAGGCAGCTCGGTGTCGCTGTAATCCGAGATCGTGCCGCAGATGGTCATCTTTGCGTCAGTGTTGAAATGTTCCATCAGGATGGGGAACATCGGGCCGCCCACGTTCTCGAAGAAGGCGTCGATGCCATTGGGCAGCGCGCGCTTAACCTGCTCCTCGACGTCGTGAGCCTTGTAGTCGATCGCCGCATCCGCGCCGAGTTCGTCGATGAGCCATGCGGTCTTTTCGGGACCACCGGCGACGCCGACCACGCGCAGGCCGCGCAGCTTAGCCAGCTGCACCACCATCGAGCCGACCGACCCCGCTGCGCCGGTGACCACCAGCGTGCCGCCCGGCTTGAAGTCGTGCACCTTCGTGAGGCCGTACCAGGCGGTGAAGCCGGGAAGTCCGAGCGGACCGAGAGCGGTGG
This sequence comes from Methylobacterium sp. E-045, assembly GCF_022829685.1. Taxonomy (GTDB): domain Bacteria; phylum Pseudomonadota; class Alphaproteobacteria; order Rhizobiales; family Beijerinckiaceae; genus Methylobacterium. The sequence goes on along the minus strand of NZ_JAKSYE010000089.1, from coordinate 83,744 downwards.
AGAGCGGAACGGCGTTAGCGTCAAGCTTGCGCAAGTCGGAACCGTCCGACACCGCGTAATCCTGCCAGCCGGTCCATGTCTGCACGTTATCGCCCACTGCAAAGTCTGGATTGTGACTCTCCTCGACGGTGGCGATCGTCGGACCGCCCATAGGATCGCCGACATTGATGGTTGGCCATTCGGAGGAGCCGTTGCCCATCAGGTTGCGCTGATAGGGGTCGATCGAGAACAGCGTGTTGCGGAACAGCACCTCGCCGTCCTTCGGAGATGGAATCGACGATTCCACGAGCTTGAAGTCGCTCAACTTGGCCATGCCCTCGGGACGCGCGGCGAGAGTGAACTGGCGGTTAGATTTGCTCATCAGGATGTCCTTACACTCGTAACGTTCATAGCGTAACGATCATTACGAGTGTGGACATCGGCCGTCAAGCGATATAATAACGCTTGTTACGAAAAGGTGGCAAGGCAATGGGACGTACGCGTACTTTCGATGTGAACGAGGCGTTGGAAGCGGCTTTGGGTGTCTTTTGGCGGAAGGGCTACGAAGGCGCGAGCTACGCCGATCTCGTGGTTGCGACCGGCGTGGAACGTCCGGCGCTTTATTCGGCCTTCGGCAACAAAGAGACGTTGTTCCTGCGCGCGCTAGAGCGATACGCCTCCAACTACGCGAACTACGTTCCAGCAGCCATTGAGCGCTCAACCGCCAGAGACGTCGCCGAGGGCGTGTTGTTCGGCGCGGTCGAACTGAGCACCCGGTTCTCGGACCGGACCGGATGCCTCGGCGTCAATGGCGCACTCGCTGGTTCAGACGAGGCTGAGCAGGCCAGGGCGGCACTCATCGCATGGCGCGCGGATGGGGAGGCTGCGCTCCGACGCCGTTTTGAGCGAGCGCGTAGCGAGGGCGACCTCCCGGCCAACTCGGACTGTGCCACTCTCGCAGCGTACGTGCTGGCCGTCGCGCATGGCATCGCTGTTCAAGCCAAGGCGGGCTTCGCCGTGGACACGCTGATGGCGGTAGCCCGTCAGGCGCTCGAGGGCTGGCCGCGGTCTGGGAACACGTTGGTCGCAGAGCAGCGGCTTTAAACGCAAGATCGGATTCATCAGCAATTGACAGCCACCAACATCTTATCGTAACAACCGTTATGTTAACGGTCGTTACGGAAAGCTCTCTGCTCCTGGCAGAACGCGCTTGATCGTAGCGCAAACGCGAGTGATGCACGATGAGCGCGATTTTTGATGGTAAGGTCGTCCTGATTACCGGTGGCTCCCGCGGTTTGGGAGCGGCCACAGCTCAGGCGTTCGCCGATCGCGGAGCCAGCGTTGCGATTAGCTATGCTATCTCGGCGGACAAGGCAGAGGCAGTGGTTCGGCGGCTGATCGCGCGAGGCGTTCGAGCGATCGCGGTCCAAGCGGATCAGACGGATCCGGCAACCGCCAAGCCGCTTGTGGAGAGGGTGTTAGCCGAGTTCGGCAGCTTGGACATCCTCGTCAACAACGCTGGCATCGCGGTGCAGGGCAAGATGGTCGACGATCTCGATCTGGATGGAACCGCGTTCGATCGCCAGTGGCACGTCAATGTGCTGGGCTCGATCGCCAACACCCGCGCGGCGGCGCCTCACCTCAGCGATGGCGGGCGCATCATCTTCGTCGGCTCGCTGCTCGGGTCCTACGTCCCGTTCGCGGGCGTGGCGGACTATGCGGCGACGAAATGGGCGCTGGCCGGCTATGCCAAGGGCATCGCACGGGAACTCGGCCGTCGGAACATCACTGTTAACGTCGTACAGCCCGGTATCATGCCGACCGACATGGCATCAGACGTAGCAGGCGAACTTCCCGATCGTGAAGCGATCCTCGATCTGCATCCGATCCGCCGGATCGCGACGCTGGAGGAGGTTGCAGGCACCATCTGTTTCCTCGCCGGGCCGGACGCGGGGTATATCACTGGCGAGCAGGTCAACGTCGCGGGCGGTCTCGCGATCTGACGCGGAGTTATTATGCCGTTCACCGCCCGCAGATCAACAGCGAATGGCGCTACGGTGGCCTTGGCCCTCGCCATCGCCTATGCCGCGTCAGGAACAACCTTTGTCATCTTGAAGCTGGTGTCTCACCACATCCCGCCCGTCCAGTTGACGGCAACGCGGCTGCTTGGCGCTGGAACTGTACTCGCCCCGTTCGCAGTCCGGCGGGTGCGGCAAATGTCCTCTAGACCGTCTTGGAACGAAGTACGCGCCGCCGCCGTCACTGGGCTGCTATTGCTCACCATCGGCCAGACCGGACTGATCTGGGGCGTGGCGACGATGCCAATTGGCGTAGCGGCGGTGATCGGATCCTCGGCGCCGCTCTTCATTGCCCTTTTCACCTTGCTCACCCCGCACGGATCTCTTCCGCGTCGGCAGTTGGCTGGAGTGCTGTTCGGGTTAGTGGGCATCGCTGCGCTCGCGTGGTCCGCGCCGCAAGGTGAGATCTCGCTAATTGGCATCACCGCTCTGCTCGTGTCGGCTGCGGCCTGGGCCGCCGGATCACTTCATGGCCGTAGCGGCGGCGGATCATCGGACCCGCTAGTCTCAATCACGCTTCAACTTTTGATCGGCGGGGCTGCAGTTCTGCCGTTGGCTATAGCCGAGGGGGTGGTGTCAGGTCAAAGGATTGATCCGACCGGGTTGAGCGTACAGGCTCTCGGCGGCATCGCCGTCCTAATAGCGGTTGCGATCGCCGCATTCGGTTCTTTCACTTGGCTCAACAGAAACACATCGAGCACGGTAGCCAATACTTTCTCCTACGTCGCACCCATTCTGGCGCTCATCCTCGGCGCCGTGCTGTTTGGTGAGAGCCTTGGCGTACTCAAGCTTACCGCGGCGGCGATGGCGTTGATCGGCGTTGCGATGATGATCCGATGATCCTTTGCGGCTGCACCGGTTATTGCTCTCAGGAAGGATTTCCACTTGTTCCGATCTGATCAAGTAGCATCGGCCGGCGAAGCGACGTTCGATTGGCGGTCGGTTGTGACCGACGGGGACGTGCGGATACGCTACGGCGTCGTGGGGAGCGGTCCACGTACTATCCTGCTGATCCACGGTTACCCGGAAACGGCGATCGCGTGGCGGAAGGTCGTCGGACCGCTTGCAGCGGCTGGACTCCGTGTAATTGCTCCCGACATCAGGGGTGCTGGTGGATCTTCTCGTCCTCAACACGGATACGACAAGCGCACGCTCGCCGCCGACTGCGCGGCCGTGCTGAAAGATGTGGGAGTAGACAAACCTGTCATCGTGGTCGGCCATGACATCGGCCTGATGATCGCCTACGCCTTCGCGCGACGCTACCCGGACCGTACGGAACGACTCGTGGTCATGGAAGCGCCGTTGCCTGGCACAGCTGTCTTTGACCAACTCTGGCGCGACGGGCCGTTGTGGCACTTCCATTTTCATCAGGCGGCCGACGTGCCCGAGATGCTCACGGGTGGTCGCGAGCGCTATTACTTGGAGCGGTTCTGGCGCCACTTGGCCTACGATACGGGTGCGATCGATCTAGCAACGCGGGAAGCATATTTGGCCGACTATCGTGCTCCCGGAGGTATGCGTGCTGGTTTCGAATGGTATCGAGCCTTCCAGCAGGATGCAGCGGACAACCGCGAAGCGCTCCGGATGGATGGCAAGCTCAAGATGCCGGTGCTTGCCTTGGCCGGTGAGGCGAGTGCTGTCACGAAGCTGATGGAGCCAATGATACGAGAGGTGGCCGAGGATGTCGCGGTATCGATAGTACCTTTTGCTGGTCACTGGATTCCTGAAGAGAACCCGTCTGGCTTTTTGAAAGAACTACTAACGTTTGCTGGTTTGGAGGTCTGAGTGGCTGCATGCCTGAACTGACGCTAGACCTTCGGTACCTGAGATATGCATTCCAGGTTGCAGAAGCCGGGAGCTTCCGCCGCGCGGCGGATCTACTCTCTATTTCGCAGTCCACCGTCAGCCGCAGGGTTCAGATGCTTGAACGTCAACTGGGCGTGTCTCTTTTCGTACGTTCGCGGTCGGGAGCCAGTATGACGCTGGAGGGTGAACGCTTCCTCCAGCAGGCTTCGATCGGAGCGCGTTATCTTCGTGACGCCGCAACTGAGATCCGATCCATCAAGCGGTCCACGACCGGGATCGTCAGGCTAGGGATGCTTGAGGCTTTTCCAGCGTGCCCGATCATGGGTCTCGTTGGCACCTTCCGAAGCCGCAATCCCACGATCGAAGTCAAACTTGAGGAAAACACCTCGGAAGAAAACGCATATGGTGTTAAGCGTGGGTCGCTGGACGTGGCGATCAGCTTGAGCGAAAGCGTCGATCCTGATCTTCGAGTCCGATGGCTTTGCAAGCCAGATCTATTCGTAGCACTATCGCCACTCCATAGCTTGGCGGCACGATCTCATCTAGCTTGGGGCGACATCTGTAATGAGGTATTCCTTGTGCGCTCGGATGGCGCAGGCCGTGAGCTTACTGTTTTGCTTCGCCAGATGTTTGGCGAATTCGAAGGATCAATTCAACTCTCAGTCCATCAAGTTAGCCGAGACACCCTATTGACGATGGTTGAACAAGGATTCGGCATCACTGTTACAAGCGCGATCTCGCGGCCGAACATCGCGTTGGCCCCGATTGCGAAAGTGCGACCTCCCACCGCCGCGATGATATCGTCCAGCTACAACGAGAATCCCGCTCTGCGACTGCTTCTGAAGTGTTTTGATACACTTTCCGGCGTTCGACTGTGCAACTGCGCGATCTAGAGTCCGACTGAAAACTCTACGAGGGAAAGCAATACATTGCGATGCGTTGGGTGAACGGGCGACCGTTGGCGACGAGGATCCAGGCCTCGGCACTGGCGATGGTTTACTCGAAGTCCTTGGCCAGCCTGCGGCAGCGGCCGGGCCAAGCGAAGGTCCGCTCCACCACCATTGGCGCGGCGGGATCTCTAAGCCCTTGGTGCGATCGGAGCGCTTGATGACGCAGTTGCGCAAAATCGGTCAGTGGTCGATCCAAACAACGACGCATTCGAATCAAGTATCTTTCGCCACGCTTGGCCCATTACTGGCCGCCATTCCTGCGTCGGGATAAGAAGGTATCAGCAATGGCACTGCCTGCTTCGGCCGTCCGTCTGGTTTTCACTCGGCCAGACTTTTGGCGCGATGTGACAAGATGGCTATGAAGAACGTGAAGTATGCCAGCGGTCAATCCGAAGCCGGTTTTGCAGCCTCAGGTCGGGACGGGCCGGACCGCACTTCTCTCCCGATTGACGGGCCAAGGTTGATGTGACCTAAGCCGTCAAGCGGTATGCCTGCTTCCAGCGAAATTGCCCCTTCATCTTGCTTGACCAAGTCTTCCATAAAAATGAATGGCTAGGCCGAGGAGGGCAAACATACCTCCCAGCGTGCAAACAGCCGGCCATCCACCGATTTGCCATGCGAAGCTGGCCGTCCAGGATCCTGCAGCACCTCCAACGAACATGCCGCTCATGAAGAGTGTATTGAGCCGACTCCTTGCCTCTTGCCGCAGGGCATAGACCACGTGCTGGTTGGAGATCAGCGCGGCTTGTTCGCCGAGGTCGAGCAGCACGATACCGACGACGAGGCCGATCAGGCCACCCCAAACGCCCATGATGACATAGGATAGAGCCATGATCAGGCAACCAAGACCGATAACCACATAGGGACCGTGACGATCGGCTATGCGCCCGGCCAGGGGGGCCATTAGGATACCAACCGCACCCACTACCCCCATGAGGCCTGCGGCCTCTGCTCCCAGTCCGAATGCCTCATGCATATGCAGCGACAGAACAGTCCACAGCCCGATGAAAGAGGCGAAAAGCGCAGCCTGGATATAGGTCGCGTGGCGAAGTAGCGGCTCATCCCGCCACAGCACAGCCAAGGACTTCATGAGGGCAGCATAGCTATGACGGGTCTCAGGGCGACTTGAAGGAAGCCAGACCCACAAAGGAACCCACACAAGAGCACTGAGCGCGGCACCGAGGCCAAAGGTGGCGCGCCAGCCCCAATGATCGCCAACAAATCCGCCAACCGCACGGCCCAGCAGGATTCCGCATAGCACGCCGCTCATGACTGTGCCCACCACCTGCCCCCGGCGATTGGGCGCGGCCAGTCCAGCCGCAAACGGCACGATCTGTTGGGCAACTGAACCCGTGATGCCGACCGCCGCCGACGCTATAACAGCAACCCTAGCGTTCGGAGCAACGGCAAGGAGGATGAGAGCCAAGCAAAGCGCCGCCGCTTGCCAAAGGATCAACCTTCTGCGGTCCATCCTGTCTCCAAGTGGGATCAGCAGAAAAAGACCACAGGCGAAGCCCAATTGTGTAGCCGTCGGGATCAGGCCAACAGTGCCCGGCGCACCAGGGTATGCGCGCAACAAAAGTCCGAGAATTGGCTGATTGTAATAAACATTGGCCACGAAGATTCCGCAGGCTAGGGCCATCACCGTCAGCAGCCAGAGATGAAGCTCGTTCGTGGGATTGGCCTCTTCTGATCCAGGGGATCGATCGGCAGGGTCATGGTCGTTTGGTTGGTATTGCATATCGAGACCAGTTGAGTGCTGAGGTCAATTTGTAGCCTTGCACTTCGATCGGCTGATTTCTCCACCATCTGGGTGCCGTTTGACCTGTCATTGCTTCCAATATGCTCGGACTCATACGGCGTCACGGCTATTTCAGGAATTGACAAAATTGAAAGAAACCCTTTCATATATGAAAGGGTCTCGAGTTGATGGCGGAGCAATGGTCGACCGTAAAGACGAGATGGCCCTTTTCGTCGCCGCCGTGGATCAAGGAAGCCTTTCCGGCGCCGCGCGGCTCACGAGTATGTCGCTTCCCTCTGTGAGCAGGCATCTCAGTACGCTCGAAGAGCGCCTCGGAGTCCGTTTGCTGGTTCGCTCGACCCGCGCCTTAATGCTGACCGACGCGGGGCAGAGTTATTACGCCGCTGCAAAAAGGCTGCTCTCCGAAATCAATGACATGGAGGCAGAACTGACTGCCGGGGACACAGCACCTGTCGGCCGGTTGCAGATTACCGGGCCAACGCTGTTCGGTCGCGTTCATATGCTTCCGGTCCTTGCGAACTTTCTAGTACAGTATCCCAAGTTGATATTGGATGTCTCGCTGATCGACCGGCCTGTGAATTTGATGGAAGAAGGTATCGACATTGCTGTTGTAGTAGGAGAACAACCTGACTCGAATACCATTGCCCGCCAGCTCGGCGCAATTCGCTGGGTATTGGCCGCTTCGCCGGAATATCTTTCGGAACGAGGCCGGCCATCCTGTGTGGATGAACTGTCTCAGCATGATGGGCTAATTATTAGTCATTACACCAACGCCGCGAGTTGGACGCTTAACAGCGCGGGGCGCTCCGTCACGGTGCGGCCCAAGGTCCGCATGCGGACTAATACGTTGGATGGTATTGTGGCATCCGCCGTCGCAGGCGCCGGGATTGCACTGGCACCAGCATGGGCCGTGAATGATTACGTCGAATCCGGACATCTGCAGATTTTGCTTCCCGAGTGCGAAATGCCGCCCAGACCAATTTACGCGCTGATGACACATCAGCGCCTGATGGCCAGTAAGATCAGGGTGCTGCTGGACTATTTGGTGGCGCAACTCGCACCTAAGAACCTGCATTTATAGCATTCGGCCCCACGTGGCCGAGTAAGTGGTGGTTGACTTCGAAAACGGTCGAGATCCAAGGGCTTGGCGAGAAATTTGCATCCGCCGACCAAAGCGGCATGCCTATACGGTAAAGCCGGGGATATACCACTGGCCGGCGTCGATCCGCTCGACCATCCCGGCACGACGCAGCGCCTCCAGCCGGCGGACATGAGCACCGACAAAGTCCGCATGTCGCTCGAGCGCGCGACGAACAGCGGAGCCGCGCGCAGTGGGCGGCGGTGGCGGTGCTCGCGGGTGTTTGAGGCCGGGCCGAGCCGATGAGAACCGGCGCGAGCTCGGCGACATAGGCGCGGGTTCAGCCGCTTTCGGCGGTCTTGACGCTCTGGCTGTCGATGACGCCGGCGGTCGGGCTCGGCTCCAACTTGCGCGCAGCCATGGTGAGATGGCTGCTGATCCTGCGCAGCAAGCCACGGGCCGCCAGTCATAGAAGTAGCGTTGGAGCGTCGTAAAAGGTGGAAACTCTCGAGGCATTAGCGACCAAGCACACCGCTCGACGCGAGCTATAGGATGTCATTGACGACCTCGCGAAGATCCGTTGTCCGGGGACGTCCAATCGGCCGTGGCTCGGGCAGGAACGACGAGACCAGCGCCCATTCCCGATCGCTGAGGTCACTTGAATAACGCTTCGCTCGGCGCGCATGATCGCGCCGACCGGTTTTGGTTCAGGGGAGCACGTCATCGGCTCCATCCTGTCTCGTAACCTGATGGAATCACAACCTACTCAAAGCGCTCAACTATATTCAGGTTGGGCTCTAAATATTGGGCCTTCGTGTTCTTGCTCGTCTAGCTTTTGAGAAACCGCGATCGGTCGCAATAAACCGCTGCAGCATTGGTACAATCAACTTGGCCGCCTCGACAGCAGGCTGACCTTGTTCGCGGCCCAACAGATCTGCGTAGTCGGAAAGGTCTCGGTGGAGAGCCGCAGGAAGCTCAATCTGAACCTTGATCGGTTTCTCGTCGGTGATGGGCCCTAATTTAAGCATCGACATCCTCATCCTCCATAGGGTTCGAGCACGAGATCGCGGGTTACGATGACACGGACAGGAAAGCCGGGTCGAATCGTGAGCGTCGGAGCGACATTGAGCTGGCGGCGAACGATCTGTTGACCGGCGTCATTGATCGTGTCCTGGCCGCCGTTGCGGATGGCTCGAAGAAGCCGGTCTTGGTCATCGACCGCAAGTTCAGCGCCGACGCTGAGCAGCGTCGATAGCCCGGCTGCCTTGGCGAGGTCCCACCAGTGATAATCGACGCCGTCCTGCAGACCGGCGAACCCTTCGACATCGGCCCCAGGCTGCCGCTCAAGGATGATCGAGCGGCCGTTCGGGAAAATGAGCCGAGTCCAGACGAGGAGCACCCGGCTTTGCCCGAACTGGACGTTGTTGTCGTACTGGCCGATCACCCGCGTACCTTGCGGCACGAGAAGGATGCGACCCGTCGGGCTGTCGTAGACATTCTCGGTGACCTGCGCCGTGATTTGGCCCGGAAGATCGGATCGGATGCCGGTTATCAGCGCCGCCGAGATGACTGCGCCCGCCTGAAGGATGTTCGGCGACGCCGGCGCAGCGACGCGATCGGGCGACACGGTCCGTCGGTCGACCGCCGCGTTCAAAAACGCATTCTGCCGATCCTGCGCCGAGGGTGTGGCAGGCGGTGGCGCGAGGCCAAGGCTCGCCAAGTCCGGCGCTGGCGGGAGTGCTGGGGCGGCGGCTGCCGCAGTGGGCGCGCCCCGGCTTTCCGATCCGGAGAACAAACGGCTGGTCCGCGCGGTCTCGATCTCTTGCAAACGGCGCTGCTCTTCCTGGCTAATGCCGGGGTTGGGCGTGGCGATGCCCGGAGTAGGTACGGGCTGGCCGCGATCCTGGGTGCTGAGGATCGGTCGGCCGAGATCGCCTGGAAGCGGCGGACCGAGTCGAGGGACGCCGCTGTAGTCCCGCGGCAAGCCGGCGAGCCCGTCGGCGGTCGAGCGGTTCTCCGTCGAATAGAGTTCCTCGTTCGGCCTACCTGCATCGCGGGTCTGAAGGGCATAGATCAGTGCGCCGCCGAGCCCGACGCTCGCGAACAGGCCGAGGCCGGCGAGAACCTTGCGCGACAGCCGCGTCACGCGCGGGGGCTCCGCGCGCAGGCTCATCGGTCCGGGCCCGACCGGCTCGCCGGTCAGCGGCTGCGTGTCGTCCGCGACTTCCTCATTCCGGGAATCACGCTCGCTCACGATGCGGGCCTCCCGTCAGTGCGCGTGATGCGCACGCGCCGTTGGCGGTCGCCGGAACCGAAGCGAAGTTCGGCGGCCGCGAACAGCCGGTCGGCGATCATGTGGTGGCCGCGAACCCGGTAGTTCACCAGCTCGGAGGTGTTGCCCTCGGGTCCGACGACAAACAGCGGCGGCATTTCGCCCTGGCCGATGCCGCGCGGGAATTCGATGAAGACCTGCCGGCCATCATCGAAGGCGCGCAGTGGCCGCCAAGGCGCTCGATCGCCCTCGATCGCATAACGGAAGTTGACGTTGGCGAGATCGACACCGCTCGCAACCGGCTGGGCGGCCTGCACTTCGGCGTTCTGACGGCGCAGCGCGATGAGCTGGTCCTGTGGATACTGCCATGAGACGGACGCCATATAGGTCCGCTCGGTCGAGCGAAGCTCCATGTGATAGGTGCGCACGTTGGTGTTGATGACGAGGTTCGTCATCAGATCAGCGCGCGTAGGCTTCGCGAGGATGTGGATTTGGCGGGTCGCGCCTGAACCACTCTCGGTATCGCCGATGATCCAGCGCACGGTGTCGCCGGCTGCGACAGGCCCTGAGCCGACGAGCTGCTCACCGGGCTGCAACGCGATGTCGGTGATCTGCCCTACGGCGGTGTAGACCTGATAGAGCGCGCCCTGCGTGAAGGGATAGACTTGCATCGAGTTGATGAAGCCATCCCGCACCGGCTGGATACGCGCAGCGGCATTGGCCTGGTTGACTCGGGCGGTGGGATCGGTGGGCTCTGGCGCGCGGCGCGTCTCCGGCACGCGCTGCAACTGGCCAGGCAGCGGTAGCGGCCGGGGCAGTTCGACCACGGTCACCGGCGCTGGCGGGTCGACCGTCTGCACCGCCGGAGCCGCGTTGTCGTAGGAGATCTCCGGGGGTGGAGTGGTGGTGGCGCAGCCGGCGAGCGCGGTTGTCGCCAGCAGGACCATGGGGAAAGCGGATCTACGGAGAGCCGGAAATACGAGTGTGTGCGAAGCCGGGTTTCCGGCATTACGGAAATACGGCTTCATTGCCCAAGCTCCCGTGACCAGTTGATGGCGTTGACGTAGATGCCGAGCGGGTTCGCCCTGAGCCGGTCGGCGTTGCGCGGGGTCTGCAGCACGATCGTCAGGATCGCGGTCCAGCGGGTGGTCTCGGCGAGCTGGCCGTTCTCGTAGCGGCGCTCGACCCAGGCGACGCGGAAGCTGTCGGGCGAGGCACGGATGACGCTGGAGACATCAATGGCGATCTGCTGGCGACCGACCTTCGCAAAAGGATCATTCGCTCGGGCGTAGTCATTCAGCGCCATGGCCCCCCGATCGGTCGTGAAGTCGTAAGCCCGCAGCCAGTTCTGGCGCACGATGATCGCGTCGGCCGGAATCGAGCGGACCTGCTCGATGAACCGCGCGAGGTGGAAGGCGATCTGCGGATCGGTTGGCCGATAGTCGGCGACGGCAGGCGCGACGGCCTGCGCCTGGCCGAGCCGATCGACCTGCACCACCCAGGGCACGATCGTTCCCCGCGCCGACTGCATAACGAGCGCGGTGGCAAAGCCGGCCGACAGGATCAGCGAACCGAAGGCCATCAGCCGCCAGTTCTTCGCCTGAACACGCGAGGCGCCGATACGCTCATCCCAGACCTGGGCGGCGCGTTGATAGGGTGTCCCCGGCTCGGAAACTTTGCCGTAATGGGTGGTTGGTCGTTTGAACATCAGCGATCGCCTTCGGAAAGATTGACGGAAGAGCCGCCGCCATGGGCGTCGCCTGAGCGGACGGCATGGGCCGTGGCCTGGACGGCATGGGTCATGTGCTGCGAGCGCCGCATCCGCTGCGCCCAGGCCGGCGGACCGCCAGCGATTGCGAAACCGGCGGCAGTGGCGCCGTCACCGGCAGCGTCACCGCCGATCGAGCCCCCGGTGGACGTGCCGCCCGTCGCCTCGAAGGCGGCCTTGCGGCCAGCGTTAAAGCTGGAGCGCATGCTTTCGGCGGCACGCGAAGCGGCGCGGCGCAGTGGTGAAACGGCGGCGCTACCGCCGGCACGGGCAACGCCCCCGAGCCCGGAAGCGACTCCGGCCGCGCCGGATTGACCGGCTGCGCCAAGGCTGTAGGCGGTGGATGCACCGCCAGCTATTGCCGCGCCACCACGGGCGGCGGCGGCAGCGCCACCGGCCAGCGCGGCGCCACCCGACGCTGCGGCGCCAACGGCGCCAGCGCCGAGCGCGACCATGCCGCCTGCGGCCAGGCCCGTGCCGACCGCTGCGCCCGCGCTGAGTTGCGGGCCGCCGGAGACGAGGCCGCTCGCGATGCCCGGACCGAAGATGCCGAGGCCGAGCAGCGACAGCGCGGCGAGCACGATCGCCATCGCTTCGTCGATGGTGGGGGTTGCGCCGCCGAAGCCCGACGTGAACTCGGAGAAGAGGGTCGAGCCGATGCCGATGATGACGGCCAGCACCAGGACCTTGATGCCGGAGGAGATGACGTTGCCGAGCACGCGCTCGGCCATGAAGGCCGACTTGCCGAACAGGCCGAACGGGATAAGCACGAAGCCAGCCAGCGTCGTCAGCTTGAACTCGATAAGCGTGACGAAGAGCTGGATGGCGAGGATGAAGAAGGCCAGCAGCACCAGCGCCCAGGCGAGGAACATGCAGGCGATTTGGATGAAATTCTCGAAGAACGACCAATAGCCCATCAGGCTGGAAATCGAGTCGAGCAGCGGCCGCCCGGCGTCCAGACCGGTCTGCGCGACCTTGCCGGGGCGCATCAGGTCAGCCGTGGTGAAGCTCGTCCCGCTGGCTTTCAGGCCGAGGCCGGCGAGGCTTTCGAAGATGATGCGGGCGAGGTTGTTCCAGTTGCCGATGATGTAGGCGAAGACGCCGACGAACAACGTCTTCTTCACCAGGCGGGCCATGATGTCGTCGGCGGCGCCCCAACTCCAGAAGAGTGCGGCCAGCGTCACGTCGATGACGATCAAAGTGGTGGCGATGAAGGCGACTTCGCCGCTGAGCAACCCAAAGCCACTGTCGATGTAGCGGGTGAAGACCTCGAGGAAATGGTCGATGACGCCGGTGCCGCCCATGATGTTATCTCGCCTCGTCGAGCTGCGGCGGCGCGATCGGTGCGGCGGGCTCCAAGGCCGGCTGATCGATGCGGCCCGGTTGAGGAGTGACGTCGTTTCGCGGCGCTGGCGGCATGTCCGGCAGTCGCTCGGCAGGTCGCGCGCCGGGCGCGAGGAAGCGGTTGCGGTTTTCGGCCCAAGCCCGCAGGCAGGCCGGATCGCGAGGCCCCGCTTCGCCGAGCGCTTGGCAACGGATCAGCTCGTCCCGCAACGGGTCGGCCGCGGTCACGGCAGCGCGGCCGGACGGCCACGGTTCGGGCGCTTCCTCTTTTCGGCTCATCTCGATCGCGGTCGCAGTGATCGCGACCGCAACGAACACGACGGCGCCTAGCCGGGCGAGCATCTTGCCGTCCATGGCCGCGCCCTCAGTTGCCGTTCGGGAACATGCGGGCGTTGCCCGGCTGGTAGCCGCTGCCCGGCGTCAGGAAGCGACGGCGCTGCTCCCGACCTTGCTCGGCCGCGGCCGCTCGCTCGGCTTCGGTGAGGCTCTGCGCGCGACCGTTTGCGGCGACGACGGCCGTGAGATCGGCGAGCTGCTGCGCTTGCAGGGCGAGAAGCTGATTTCCCGCCTGTGTCGCCTGCAGCGCGCCGGTGGCGCCCTGGCTCTGGCCGACCAGCGCCGACATCTGGGTCCGGTTCGTGTCGATGTTGCCGACGACGCCGGCCTGGACGCGCATCGCGTCCTGCAGGCCGCCAACGGTATTCTGCCAACGCTCGCGCGCGCCGGCGACGAGCTGCTGGTCCGAGGCGGACATCGAGGCGTTGCCGTAGGTCGTCCGGAACGTTTGGTCGATGTTCTGCACATTGTAGGCGATGCGCTGTGCTTCGCCCAAAAGCTGTTGCGTCCGCTGGACGGACTGCTGGAGCTGCTGGAGAGACGAAAACGGAAGGCTTGCGAGATTGCGAGCCTGATTGATCAGCATGGTCGCTTCGTTCTGAAGCTGGGTGATCTGTTGATTGACCTGCTGGAGCGAGCGCGTGGCGGTCAGGAGATTCTGCGCGTAGTTGGTTGGATCGTAGACGATCCACTGCGCGACGGCCGGCGGCGTGATGATCGGCGACAACGCGACCGGCGCGGCAAGTATCGCGGCGGTCATGCGCAAGACGCGCGAGCGGGAACGAACGGAACGGGTCATGAGCATGCCTCCGGATCGATTTGGGGGGTGACATTGGTGAGGTCGGCTATGAGGTCGGCGGCCCAGGCGAGCCGGTTCTCGGCAAGCCACTCGGCGAGGAAGCCATCGGTGCCGCTGCGGGCATGGACGGTCGCGATGAGCGCCTGGTGCTGCTTTGAGGACACGGCGCAGAGCGCCAGCGCCACGTCCGACAGGCCCAGCTCGAACAGCCGATTTCCGCGCCGGGACTGGCAGTAATAGTCGCGCTTGGGCATCGCCCGGGCGAGGATCTCGATTTGCCGGTCGTTCAAGCCGAAGCGGCGATAGATGGCCGTGATCTGCGGTTCGATCGCGCGTTCGTTCGGCAGCAGGATGCGGGTCTGGCAGCTCTCGATGATGGCCGGCGCGATCGCCGAGCCGTCGATGTCCGAGAGCGACTGCGTCGCGAAAATCACGCTGGCGTTCTTCTTGCGAAGCGTCTTCAGCCATTCGCGGAGCTGGCCAGCGAAGCCCTCGTCGTCCAGCGCCAGCCAGCCTTCATCGACGATCAGCAGCGTCGGGCGACCGTCGAGGCGGTCCTCGATGCGGTGGAAGAGATAGGCGAGCACGGCGGCGGCGGCGCCCGTGCCGATGAGCCCCTCGGTCTCGAAGACCAAGACATTGGCTTCGCCGAGATGTTCGGCCTCGGCGTCCAGAAGGCGTCCATAGGGGCCGCCAACGCAATAGGGACGCAGCGCCTGCTTCAGGTCGTTGGATTGAAGGAGGACCGACAGACCGGTCAGCGTGCGCTCAGTGACCGGCGCCGAGGCAAGCGATGTCAGCGACGACCAGAGATGCTCCTTCACCTCGGGCGTGACCGGCACGCTCTCGCGCCCAAGGATCGCGATCAGCCAATCGGAGGCCCAGGCGCGCTCGGCGACATCGTCGATGCTCGCAAGAGGCTGGAGCGACACACTGTTGTCTGAGCCTTCGGTGAGGCCGCCGCCGAGATCATGCCAGTCGCCGCGCATGGCGAGCGCGGCGGCGCGGATGGAACCGCCGAAGTCGAAGGCGAAGACTTGGCTTTGCAGATAGCGCCGGAACTGCAGCGCCATCAGCGCCAGCAGCACCGACTTGCCGGCGCCGGTCGGCCCGACGATCAGCGTGTGGCCGACATCGCCGACATGGATGGAAAGCCGGAACGGAGTCGAGCCTTCGGTCTTGCCGAAGAGCAGTGGGGGTGCTGCAAAATGCTCATCCCGTTCCGGTCCCGCCCACACCGCCGACAGCGGGATCATATGGGCGAGATTCAATGTGCTGATAGGAGGCTGGCGGACGTTGGCGTAGACATGGCCGGGCAGCGAGCCGAGCCAGGCGTCGACGGCGTTGATCGTCTCGGGCATCGCGGTGAAGTCGCGGCCCTGAATCACCTTCTCGACCAGCCGCAGCTTCTCCGCGGCGATGCGCGGATCGTCGTCCCAGACGGTGATAGTCGCCGTCACGTAGGCCTGACCGGCATAGTCGGCGCCAAGCTCCTGCAGCGCCATGTCGGCGTCGGCCGCCTTGTTCGCCGCATCGGTGTCGACCAGGGCCGAGGCCTCGTTGGTCATCACCTCCTTGAGGATGGCCGCGATCGACTTTCGCTTGGCGAACCATTGACGCCTGATCTTCGTCAGCAGCTTCGTCGCATCGGTCTTGTCGAGCAGGACTGCGCGGGTCGACCAGCGATAGGGAAAGGCCAGCCGGTTCAGCTCGTCGAGGATGCCCGGTGTCGTCGCCGTCGGGAAGCCAACGATGGTGAGGATGCGGAAATGGGAGTCGCCGAGCCGGGGTTCTAGCCCGCCGGTAAGCGGCTGATCGGCCAGCAACGCGTCGAGATACATCGGCGTCTCGGGCACGCGGACACGGTGGCGTTTGGTCGAGACGGTCGAGTGCAGATAGGTCAGCGTCTCGCCATCATCGAGCCAGGCGCATTCCGGCATGAAGGCGTCGATGAGCTGGAGAATGCGATCGGTGCGGTCGGCGAAGCCGCGCAGGATCTCGTGGGCATCGACACCGACGTGATCGCGGCCCTCGTAAAGCCAGGTCTCGGCTCGTGCGGCGTCCTCGGCGGGCGGTAGATAGAGGAAGGTCAGGAAGTAGCTGGACTCGAAATGCGCGCCGGCTTCTTCGAAGTCGGCCTTGCGTTCGGCGTCGACAAGGGCGGATGCACTGTCGGCGAACATGCTGGCCGGATAGGTGGCGGCGCCATGGCGCTGCGCCTCGACGAAGATCGCCCAGCCGGAGCCGAGGCGACGGAAGGCGTTGTTGAGACGGCCTGCGACGGCGACCAGCTCGGCGGGCACCGCGCTGTCGAGGTCGGGGCCGCGGAAGCGTGCGGTGCGCTGCAGGCTGCCGTCCTTGTTCAGCACGATCCCTTCGCCGACGAGCGCGACCCAGGGCAGGAAGTCAGCGAGCCGGGTATTGCGGTTGCGATATTCGGCCAGGTTCATCATCGGCGTCGCTCCTCAGACGGACAGGTGGCCAGGGATGCGCAGATGCTTGCGCACGACGTCGACGAACTGGGGATCGCGCTTGGCGGCCCAGACGGCGGCGAAGTGGCCCACGGCCCACAGCCCCAGGCCGACCAGCCAGAGGCGCAGGCCGAGGCCGAGGGCTGCCGCCAGCGTGCCGTTGAGGATGGCGAGCGAACGCGGGGCGCCGCCGAGCAGGATGTGCTCGGTCAGCGCCCGATGAACCGGGACCGAAAAGCCCGGCACTTCGCCGCGATGGTCCGCGCCGTCCGCCATCAGACAAGCGCTCCGCCGCCGAACGAGAAGAACGACAGGAAGAAGCTTGACGCGGCGAAGGCGATCGACAGGCCGAAGACGATCTGGATGAGCTTGCGCGCCCCGCCCGACGTGTCGCCGAAGGCGAGCGTCAGGCCGGTGATGATGATGATCATCACGGCGATGATCTTGGCGACCGGCCCCTCGATCGATTCGAGGATCGACTGGAGCGGGGCTTCCCACGGCATCGACGAACCCGATGCGTGGGCGGCCGGCGCCATAGCCAACGAGACGAATGTGACGGATACCGCTGTGGCGATATGGCGGCGGATGCGCAGGGCGTGCTGGATCATGACGGGTCTCCTGTGGGGGGCTGGGTTGCGGGGGTGACGCGGTAGTCGCCGTCGGGGCCGAGGCCCTCGATACGGGCGAGTTCGGCGAGGCGGCGCGATGCGCCACGGCCGGAGAGCACGGCGACCAGATCGATCGTTTCGGCGATCAGAGCACGCGGGACGGTGACGACGGCTTCCTGGATGAGCTGCTCCATCCGGCGCAGCGCGCCGATGGCGGTGCCGGCGTGGATCGTGCCGACGCCGCCGGGATGGCCGGTGCCCCAGGCCTTCAGGAGGTCGAGCGCCTCAGCCCCGCGCACCTCGCCGATCGGGATGCGATCGGGACGAAGGCGCAGCGAGGAGCGGACAAGGTCGGAGAGCGAAGCGACGCCGTCCTTCGTGCGCATGGCGACGAGGTTCGGCGCGGCGCATTGCAGCTCGCGCGTGTCTTCGATCAGGACGACGCGGTCCGAGGTCTTCGACACCTCGGCGAGAAGCGCGTTGGTGAGCGTGGTCTTGCCGGTCGAGGTGCCACCGGCAACGAGGATGTTGCGACGTTCGCCGACCGCGACACGCAACGCCTCGGCCTGGACCGCCTGCATGATGCCGGCGGCGACGTAGTCGTCGAGCGTGAACACCGCGACCGCGGGCTTGCGGATCGCGAAGGCCGGCGCGGACACGACGGGCGGCAACAGCCCCTCGAACCGCTCCCCCGTTTCGGGCAGCTCGGCCGAGACGCGCGGCGCACCGGGATGAACCTCGGCGCCGACATGATGCGCGACCAGGCGAATGATGCGCTCGCCATCGGCCAGCGAGAGGCGTTCACCGGTGTCGGAGAGGCCCTCCGAGAGCCGGTCGACCCAGAGCCGCCCATCGGGGTTGAGCATCACCTCGACGATCGCGGGATCTTCCAGAAAGGTGGCGATCGCCGGCCCCAGGGCCGTGCGCAGCATCCGCACACCGCGAAGGATCGCCTCCGATTTCTGGTGAGTGGCCGCCACGTCGTCCCCGTTCTCTTGCGGGACCGCGACAGGCGGCCCTGGATCGGGGATGAGTAGAAGAGGCAGAAATCATGGCCTGACAACAACCATCATGTGGCCGTCGTACTGTGGAGTACAAAGACAGGGAAACGGCGGAATGCCCGAATACTTGTGATGCGGAGATCAGTGATTATTCCGCGTCGCGCGCGGGGATGTCTTCCGCAATTTCCTGCCTGAGCTTCGGTCCCTGCGCGAGTCGTCGGCCAAGGGCCGTGACGAAAGCTTCGTAGCGCTCGGCGGCCTTCGCACGCGCCGCGATCTGCGCCGGCTCTGGCAGTGGCGGGTTGGACGTCAGCCAGAAGCGGATAAACACGGCGAGCGTCTCGACCGATATGCCAAGATCGCGCTCCATCCGCGCCATGCGACGATCGAGCTGGTCGAGCCGCTTGGCGGTGGCCGCCTCTTGCCGTTCCGCGGCATCAGGCGACAGGAAGGAGGCGATGCCGGCTTCCGCGACCAGCGACAGGGACAGGTCTCGCCGCGCGGCGTGAGCGGCGAGCGCCTTCATCACATCGGGATCGAGATAGACCGACAGCCGCTGCTTCTTGGGAGGTTTCGTCACGGCCGCCTCCTACAGTTCGATCCCGTCACCCGGGTCGAGCGAGGCCTGACGGGCAACCTGGCGCATGGTCTGGTTCATGCGGCTGAGGCGCGCGGCATCCTCCTCCACGTCATTGAGAGGATCGATTTCGAACTCGTTTTCGATGACCGCCTTGCGCTCGATGGTTTTCGTTCGACTGAGTTCGGGCTGATGACGACGCTCGGATTCTGTCGGATCATCGTCCGACGCCTCCTGCGCCGCTATCGGTGCGTGGAGATCGGGCGCCGACGGCAGCGCCAGTGTGCTCCAGTCGTCGGCCTGACCTGTTCGCGGCTTCGTCAGGGTCGGCGGGGTCAGGATGCGCTCCTGAAGCCGTCGATCCTCATAGTATCGTGCCTTCTTCGCCCGGATCGGCGGGATGCCCGCGACCATGACGATCTCATCCGATGGGGGAAGCTGCATGATCTCGCCCGGCGTCAGAAGCTGCCGGGCAGTCTCGGAGCGCGAGACCATCAGATGCCCCAACCACGGCGACAGCCGGTGCCCGGCATAGTTCTTCATCGCCTTCATCTCGGTGGCTGTGCCGAGTGCGTCCGATACCCGCTTGGCGGTGCGTTCGTCGTTGGTGGCAAAGCTCACGCGAACATGGCAGTTGTCGAGAATCGAGTTGTTCGGCCCATAGGCCTTCTCGATCTGGTTCAGCGACTGTGCGATGAGGAAGGCCTTCAGGCCGTAACCCGCCATGAACGCCAGCGCGCTTTCGAAGAAGTCGAGGCGGCCGAGCGCGGGAAATTCGTCGAGCATGAGCAGCAGCCGATGGCGGCTGCCCTTCGCCTGGAGGTCCTCGGTCAAGCGGCGGCCGACCTGATTGAGGATCAGGCGGATGAGCGGCTTGGTGCGGTTGATGTCCGACGGCGGCACCACGAGGTAGAGCGTGGTCGGGTGCTTGCTGCCGACAATGTCCACGATGCGCCAATCGCAGCGGCGGGTGACCTCGGCGACGACCGGGTCTCGATAGAGTCCGAGGAACGACATCGCCGTCGACAGCACGCCGGACCGCTCGTTGTCGGATTTGTTGAGGAGTTCGCGGGCGGCGCTGGCGATCACCGGGTGCGGGCCGGCCTCGCCGAGGTGGGCCGTCTTCATCATCGCCGCGAGGGTCGACTCGATCGGCCGTTTCGGATCGGAGAGGAAGGCGGCGACGCCGGCCAGAGTCTTGTCGGCCTCGGCGTAGAGGACGTGCAGGATCGCGCCAACCAAGAGCGCGTGCGACGTCTTCTCCCAGTGATTTCGCTTCTCGAGCGACCCTTCCGGGTCGACGAGAATGTCGGCGATATTCTGCACGTCGCGGACTTCCCACTCGCCGCGCCGCACTTCGAGCAGCGGGTTGTAGGCCGCCGACTTCGCATTCGTCGGATCGAACAGCAGCACGCGGCCGTGGCGGGATCGAAAGCCTGCCGTCAGCGTCCAGTTCTCCCCCTTGATGTCGTGGACGATGGCGGAGCCCGGCCAGGTCAGCAGCGACGGCACGACGAGGCCGACGCCCTTGCCGGATCGCGTCGGAGCGAAGCACAGGACATGCTCGGGGCCATCGTGGCGGAGATAGTCTTTCTCGTGCTTGCCGAGCACGACGCCGTCGGGTCCGAGCAGCCCCGCTGCCTTCACCTCGTCAGGGCGCGCCCAGCGGGCCGAGCCGTAGGTCTCGACATTCTTGGCCTCGCGCGCTCGCCAGACCGACATGCCGATCGCGACCGCGATGGCGATGAAGCCACCAGAGGCGGCGATGTAAGCGCCCTCGACGAAGATCGGCGGGGCATAGGCATCATAGAAGTACCACCACCAGAAGAAGGCCGGGGGATAGTAGATCGGCCAGCCAGCCAGCTCGAACCACGGCTGCCCAAGCTGGGGCTGGAAGCCGAGCCGGTAGGCCGTCCATTGCGTCGCGGCCCAAGTCGTCATCAGCACGATAAGGCAGACGGTGATAAGCTGGCCCCACAGAATCTTGGTCGCCGACATGGCGGTTACTCCTTTCTTGATTGGGCTACATGCCGAGACCGCGTTTGCGGCCGAAGCTCCAGTCGACGCCCCCGGCGCCGCGTGAGACGCCGGAGACGTGCTGGCCAAGCTGGCGTTCGAGGGATGGCGTCCAGGGCACGAGCTGGAAGCCGAGCCCGTCGTCGATCATGGCGAAGCGGCCGGACGCGAGTGCGAAGCGCTGCCGATAGGTCCCTGCCACATACTCGCCTGTCCCGGCCTTGGTGAAAGGCCGGCCGGTCTCCGCCGCGAGCTTCTCGCCGAGGGCCTCTAGCTCGCGCTGGCGCAGTGTGTCGATCAGTCCGGGCGAGAAGCTGACGCCGCGCGTCTGCCGTTCGGCGAGCCCTTGGTTGATGAGATGTTCGGCTCGCCGATCCATCGCCTGACGCACCTCGGCGCCGAAGCCGCCCCCGCCGAGTGCGACGGGATCGCGGGCGATCGCCTGCCGGTCGAGCCAGGTCGCGCCGGTGGCGTTGACTTGGGCGGAGATATCGAGATCCGAGCGCACGGCGAGCGCGACCCGCCTGCGTCCCTGCGCATCGTCGAATTTCCGTAGTTCGACGATCGAGCCCGGCGCGCTGTCACCGGCCGCGTCGAGATCGGGCAGTTTGATGTGGTGCGTACGGCCGTCCGTGCCGTCGACGACGGCATAGGCCGTGCCCTTCAGCTCGTCGTCGAGGCCGCGGTCGACCAGCCGACCGATGACGGGATTGTCGAGGCTTTCGCCGGCGAGCACATAGCTGGCAGCGCCCCGCTCGATGCCGCGCTCTGTCAGCCCGCGATGGATGCGTTTGATGATATCGCCGCGCTCGCCCAGCTCACGCAGCGTTGCCTCGGCATTCTCCGATACGACCCACTGACCGGGGCCGACCTGATCGGCGAGCCCGAGCGTCTCCAACTTGCGCAGCCGGCCGACTTTCATCGCATGGAATTCGTCGGGCTGACGATCGGCGTGAGGGGCGAGATCGACGACACCCGTGCGATAGCTGTCGCGGGCAAGCTGCCGATCTAGGTTGGTCCAGCGTTCGGCATCGACCTGCCGTTCCAGATTGCGATGGATCTCGTGATCGGTGCGCGGCCCCAGCTCCTGCGTGACGAGATCCTGCGCGCGGGCGCGCATGCCTTCCTTGATGTAGTCGCGGGAGATAACGAGGTCCTGGCCGTCGTCCGTGCGCCCGCGCAGGATGATGTGGACGTGCGGATTGTCCGTGTTCCAGTGATCGACACCGACCCAATCGAGCTTGGTGCCGAGGTCGTTTTCCATCTGCCCCATCAGGTCGCGGGCGTAGGTCTTGAGGTCGGACATCTCCGTCGCGTCCTCGGGGGAGACGATGAACCGGAAATGATGCCGGTCGTCCTGGGTCCGCTCGGCGAAGGCCTTGGGATCGGCGTCTTCGGTCTCAGGACCGAACAGCCGGGCCTTCTCCCCATCCCGGGTAACGCCCTCGCGCCGGAGATAGCTGAGGTGCGCGCTGAGCGGCGCGGCGCGAGCGCCATGACGGACGACGCGCGTCTTGATGACAACGTTGCGCGATCGGCTGGTGAGCAATCGGTTCGCCTGCACGGTCGCGCGCTGACCGCGGCCGAACCGGGAGCGATTGCCTGTGCTGATCTGGCCGGAGCGCGAGACGCGGCCCCCGGCGCGCTGGGCGGCGGCGAGCGCTTGGGCGATGAAGGGCCGTGCCTGCTGCGCGCGGGTCGAGCGGATGCGGCCAGGCCGGATGCGGAAATCGTCCTCGCCGCTCATCGCCGAGAACCCGCACCTCGCGCAAACGCGCGGTAATCCCTGGCGAAATGGCAAGTGCGCAGGCTGCGCCGATCAGGCGCACCTCGCGCAAACGCGCCATAAGCCCCTGAAAACACACGACCGCACCAAGCCGCACATCGCCGGCTTTTATCTCGCCATCGTGCGGCTGTGCTGTCGTCTCCCCCTCTGCGGACCGCCTTCCGTCCGCCAGAGCACGCCATGGCCCGATCGGGTGCGAACGCGGTCATCGCGGACCACCGGAGACGCTGCGTGCAACGAAAAGGCCATCGGGGCGCGATGCCGACGTGCCTTGGTCGCGCTCCGGGGCGGCGGTAGTGGCGGCCGCTGGCTCGCCGTCGGACTGCACCGGCGCGGCAGGTCCACTACCAGCCGACTGCACGACGAAGAGGGGTGCCCGCGTCCAGGCAAGCGGGTCGGCGGCCGCGACCATGACGGGGCCGCTGAGTTCACCGCCGCCGACAATGGGGGCGAGCGTCGCGACATAGGCACGCGTTTCGGCCGGCAACGGGCGGCCAGCGAGATACTCTTCGTAGCGGCCTGGACCGGCATTATAGGCCGCCAGGAAGCCGGGCGATCCGTAGCGATCGTGCATCTCGCGCAGATACGCAGCGCCCGCGAGAATATTGTCGCGCGGGTCGTAGGGGTTGCCGCCGAGCCGATGCCGGACGCGCAAGTCGGCCCATGTGGCGGGCATGACCTGCATCAGGCCCATCGCGCCGGCCGAAGAGATGGCGCGCACGTCGCCTGCGCTCTCGACGCGCATGACGGCCCGAATCCATGCTTCGGGAACGCCGAAACGCTGCGCCGCCTCGGCGAGGTAAGCGCCATAGGGATCGCGGGATGACGGCCGCTCGGCCGGCGCCTGCTGCGCGTGTGCAGGGCCTGCGCCCGGCGCGAGAAGGATCAGGCCGGAAAGGAGAAGGAAGGATGCGCGCCGGAGGGTGATCCTCCCTCCTGCGGCAGGCAGGCTGCGGGCGATAAGCATCGCTCAGTCCCGCTCGCTGCGCTTGGGCGGGCGGTTCCAGTGCAGGCCCCAGGCGGCCTTGTCGTCGGCGGACTGGAAGAGATTGGCGCGGATCGGGTGCGCGAACGTCGGGTCGTCGAGCTGCAGCGAGACGTAGTCGCCCGCCTTCTCGCCGGTGCGTTTCCAGCCCGCGCCGATCTCCGCGCCGGTTTCGTTGCTCATGGTATCGAGGACATGGACGCGAAAGTCGGGCGCGTTCTCTGCATCAGATGGTTCGGCCGGAACGATGATGATGTCCTGGTGCAGGGACAGCGTCGTCAGGTGGCCGATGAAGCCATCGTTCTCGCGCATGAATTGACCGATCACGGACATTGGGTGTCTCCTTCAGATTGCGGTGAAGAGGGGCATGGGAGCGCCGTCACCGCGTCGGCGCGCGCCAGACGAAGCGGCCATCGCCGTCTTCATCGGTGTAGAGAGGGATGGCCCGGCCGATCACGGCGGAGGCCGGAAGCGGTCCGAAATAGCGGCCGTCGAGGCTGCCCCGGACCTGCCAGTTCATCAGGAACAGCTCGCCGTCAGCGACGACGCGGCAGCCCTGCCAGACGGGCAAGGGACGCCCGCTGCTGTCACGGTCGAGTGCCTCGCCGAGCTTCACGGCGTCGACGGTGATGTCATGACCGGCCCGGCAGACGCGCTGCCCTGGAAGCGCGGCGACGCGCTTCATCACGGGCACGCCGCGACCGATGTAGCCGCGCTCGACCATAAAGGATGCCAGCGGCTCGGGCGCGCGAATAGCGACCAGATCCGTAAGCTGCGGCGACGGGTCGGGATCGATGGTGTAGAGGCCGATCGGCGTGCTGGCGGAGGCGTTCCAGATGACCTTCGGCACGAAGGTGACGAGGGAGATCACGCCCATGACAGACACCGCGCAGGTCGTGGCGATGGCGTAGCCGAGCCGGATCATGCGCCAATCTCCCGACGAAGCAGGAAGGCGCGGTGACGCCGCAGTGAGTAGACGCGCGGCGCTTCGCCGGCGGCGAGACGGTTGTGGACGTGGCGCCAATGGTCGGGCGCGACGTCCACCGGATCGACGCCGCTCGTCTCGATGCCGTCGATGAGCTGGAGCACCCGCTCGACCTTCGGCCAGCTCTCGGCGCGCAGCAGCACCTCGCCGCCAGGCGTCACGGTTGGCACGGTCTGAAGGGGATGGCCGGGAGCGACAGCGCGCACGATGTCGAGCCGGGACAGCACGGTCCCGTGCTCGTTCGACGCCCACCGCACGAGGCCGAAAACCGCGCCGGGAGGGAAGAAGAGGATGCGGCGGCGGCGATCGAGGATCTGATCGCGCACGTCGCGGCCGAAGCGAATCCAGTGCTCCGTGTGCTTCTCGATCCAGACCAGTTCGACCTGAGTGAGATCGTCGGTCGGCGGCTCGGCGGCAGCACGGCTGACGCGTGTGGGCGAGGCGACAAGGCCGGTCATGATCCTTCTCCTGACGGGGGTGGGAATTCGCGCTCGAACAGCGCGCGCAGCATGTCGGCGACCGTCTGGCCGCGCTGGAAGGCGGCGATCTTGATGCGGCCGCGCATGTCCGCGGTGACGTCGATCGTCAGCCTGGCCGAGAAATCCTCGGCGGGCTGAACACGCTCGGGCTGGCGCTCTGGCGCCTTGATCCAGCTTTCGGCGTCGGGGCGGGTCGCGAAATTGCGTTTCGCGGATCGCTCACTCATGCGCCGATCCCCGCGACTTCAGCCGCGAGCGCGGCGATCTCGCGTGCCCCGGGGCAATCCTCGTCCTGCTCGGCAGCAAGCCGGCCGGTCTGCAAGGCGTCGGCGAAAACGATGCGCTGACCGATCGTGGTCGCGAGCAAGGGAGGGTCGTGATCCGCCAGCGTCTCGGCGGTCTCGCGGGCGAGCACGGTGCGGGCCGCGCAGCGGTTCAGTACGAAGCGCGCGGCGAGCTGCGGGCGATAGATGCGCGACTCGCCGAGCAGGCTCAGCATCTCTGCGGAAGCCCAGCCGTCGAGCGGCGAAGGCTGCACCGGGATCAGGACAAGGTCGGCGGCGAGGAGCGCCGAGCGCATGAGGCCGGCGACGCGCGGCGGACCGTCGATGACGACATGGTCGGCGTCGCGGGCCAGCTCCGGCGCCTCACGGTGGAGCGTATCGCGCGCCAGGCCGACGACACCGAACCGCCGCTCCAACCCCTCACGGCTTCGCTGCTGCGACCAGTCGAGCGCCGAGCCCTGGGGGTCGGCATCGATCAGCGTGACGCGCTTGCCACGGCGCGCCCATTCGCCGGCGAGATGCAGGGCCAGCGTCGTCTTGCCGACGCCACCCTTCTGGTTGAGCAGCGCGACGATCATGACGGTCTCCCGGCGATCGGGGACTCGTCCACAGCGGCCGAAAAGTGCGGTCGCGTTAGAAGAATTACGTAGTAATTCTGGTTAGATAAGTTACGGGGCCTGCAAATTGCTGATTCAGCAGGCGGATTCGGCGATTTCGGTCCCCGATAGCACGAGAGTCCGGTCCCCGATGGCACGATAGTGCCGGTCCCTGATAGCACGAGGTGTTTCACAGCTTATCCACAGGCTGGGGGTTGGCGCGACGACGACGGCGCGGCACGCCCAAGGCGTCCGGAGCGGTCGGTGCGAAGGAGAGGATTTCAGGACCGCCGAGGCACTGCTCGATGGTCAGGCGGTAGCCGGGCAACGGCTGGCGACGGACAATGTCGCGCAGGTCGTAGGCGAAATGCTTGAGCGGTGAGAGGCTGCCGGACTTGGCGTGGAGATGCGGGAAGTCGAAGCTCCAGCCGAACTCCTGTTTGCCGCCATGCTTGCGCACGAGGCGGTAGAGCCAGCGCTCCAACCCGCCCGTTAGGCCGAAATAGTTGCGGTCGATCGTCAGCACGAGCGCATCGTCGAGGACCGCGCCGTAGAACCAGTCAGGGACGATCAGCTCGAGGCCGAGCGGGCGGCCGCGATGGTCGGCGCGCTCCTTCCATTCGTTGATCCAGGAGAAGCGGTGCATCCGCCGGTCGGTCGGCTGGCGGATCGAGGTCGCGATGGTGGTCGACTGCAAGCGGTCCAGGGCTGCCTTCAGGCGGTCGTAGTCGCGCAGCGACACGCCGCGGCCGATGAAGTTGAGGATTTCGTAGGGGGTCGTCGCCATCAGTCGCGATGGACGCAGGCCGAGGTCGCGAGCTTCGACGATTTGCGAAGCAGCCCAGATCAGGACGTCGGCGTCCCAGATCGTGGCCATGCCATGTTCGGGCACGGCTTCGACACGGATCTTCACCGAGCCCGCCTTGAAGTCGATCGGCGCCAGGCGCTTCGACTTGGCCAGCGAGAAGAACGGATAGGCCATGAGGTCCTGGGCATCGCGCGGCGCGAGATCGCCGGGCAGCGCCCGGAACAGATCGAGCTGCGCGCGCTCCTCGCGATGGTGGGGTTGGAACGACATGGCCGGTCGTCTCAGCGCGGCTGGCGGCCGGCGAAGCGACGATCCGAAGGCTCCTGCCTCTTGGCGGGAAGTACCGTGCCGCGCGGATCGGAGGTCGAGCTGACGAGGCCGCGATCGGCCCAGGTCTGGAGATCGTCGATGGCATAGACGACTCGGCCGCCAAGCTTCCGATAGGCCGGGCCGGTGCCGTAGGTGCGGTGCTTCTCAAGCGTGCGCTCGGACAGTCCGAGGAAGCGGGCGGCTTCCTGCGTGCGTAGGTAGCGTGGCGGGATGCCGGCGGTAGTTTCGGCCATTGTCGAGCCTCCGTGGTCTCGTTGGGGGCCGCTGCCGTCAGGCGGCGGTTCGAGAGCACGGTGGCGCGAAGACGGCGGCCCGGACGATGTCGAAGTAAGCTGCTAAGATCGACACCCTAGCGGTGTCAGCGATCCCGGCGTGGGCGTCGAAGCAATGTGCGATAGCCGCCGCGAACGAGCTTCATGCCGTCGCGAGCGAGACGGATGGTGATTTCCCGGATCGGGTCGCCGACCCAGGATGCTGCGTCGATTTTGTGTTGGGGGAAGAGGTGCTCGGCAACGACGCGGTAGATGGCGCCGGCGTGTCGTGCGTCGATGGCGCGCAGCATCTGCCGCGCCCGCTGGTGTCGTTGCGGCGTCATGCGCGGATCGGCGGGCGCTGACCGACCTGTTGAAGCCGCCCAGAACCGTCCCAGCGCGGTCAGGCGGTCCGGTGTGAGTTCGTCGAGAGGGATGACAGCGGCGAGCGCCTTGTCCTCGATCGGACCTGCAAGCGTGATATCGAAGCGCACGCCCTTCATATCCAGCCGAAGCTGTGCGGCCGCTCGCTGAAGGACAGCGTGAATCCGAAGATCGTCAACGGTGAGATGCGATCCTTCGGACGGAGCCGGGCCGGTTTGGAGGATGATCGCCGCCGGATCGGTTTGCGGTGTCCAGAAGATCGGCTGGGCGAGAGCCGTGATGCGTGGGTCGGCTGCGAAAAGACAACCCCCATTGCTGGGCGAACGACGTCGCCGTTTTATCACTCAATCGCCCGGAGGACAGTAGTTCCTGAAAGGCGATCTTGTAATCCGGGTTGCGCCGCAGGAATTCCCAGGCGAGATCGCTTGTCGTGAGTTGATCGATATAGTCATAGGCGGCCTCGGACCGCCAACTTTCTTCCTCGGACATCCTCTGCTGCCTCCGCGCAATTGTTACGCAACGCGAGTTATGCGGTCGACACGATTCCAAGTTGAGTCGGTGCGGGGAAGAACGAAGTGGGCTCAACGTGATGCAGGTTCTGCATCACCTCAGTGCAGACGAGGGCCGAGAAGCTCGCCGTAGCCGCTTGTCGTCATCCATTTTGCGCGGGCGAGATGGGCGGTGTGGATGCGCGCGGCCCGCTCTGGTTCGGCTTCGGGACAGATTCCGAACAGCGCTTCCACGACTGCTTTCCAGTCCGCACCTTCGGCGTCTGCATCGAGAAGGCGCAGGTATAGCTTCAGATGAGCACGGTCATAGGCCGTGAGTGCTGCGCCGCCAGGCGGCTGGTCCAGAAAGTCTTCTATGGTCACTGCATCCCCCGACAACAGATGTATCCATTTTGAAGGGGATTGTTAACGATGTTTTGAATGCATTGCATCCCGGCGGCGCCGTCGCGTAAAGACCGGGTGGTGTGGGCATGCGCCCCTATGTCACGCTTCTCTCTTTGCATCGACCAGCATCAACCCCACGCCTTGGTCGGAGTTGAGGAAGACAATCCCGCCACGTTCGAAGGCGCGCCGAACCTCATCCCGCGTCGACTCGTACACCTCGAGGCCGCTTGCGGATTCGAGGCGCTTGAGCGCGGTCAGTGATACTCGGGCCTTGTCAGCGAGCGTCTCCTGCGTCCAACCCAGCAACGCGCGTGCGGCCCGCGATTGTCGGGCGGTGATCATGCATGATCACCTCCCACTCAGACCTACGCGCACGCCAGAACTACGACTATTATAGTCGTCCATGTGTCGCCTGACTACCCAAAAGCTGCTGCTGGGGTACCGTCGGGGCATCTGCGGCGTGAACTGATCCGGTTATCTCCGTGGCGAAGGCCCCGGCCTGTTCGGCCGGGGCCTTGCGCGGGCCTCAGTCGCCGCGCCGCCCGTTGGGCCGGGACCAGATCAGCGAGAAGCTCTCGTCCTCGTCGTCGAAGAGGTTGGCGTAGATGGGGGCGTTGAAGCTCGGATCGTCCAGCTTGAGGCCCAGATAGTCGCGGCCTTCGTTGGAGCGCTTGGACCAGGCGGCGCCGATCTCGGCGCGGCCAACCAGAACCCTGTGGCTGGGAGCGTTCTCGCCGGTGGCGCGCTGGTCGGGGACGATGCGCACGCCCTTGGCCTGGACGCTGAGGGTAACGATTTCGCCGGTGAACTCGTTCGAGCCGGTCTTCTTGAAGGTGCCGATGGTCGCCATTGTAAGTCTCCGTTTTCCGTTCCCGAGCCCGCACCATTGCGGCCTCGATGCCGATCGGCAGGCCGGAGGCGATCGACGGCGCACCCCGAAGGGGCCTGACAGCTAAGGAGGGCTTTCTTGTCTCGCGAGGAATGGCGGCGCAGCCGGCAGGGGAAGAAAATTTGACACGGCTGTTGCGTCATAGGCGATCGAGGCGAAGCCGGCCTTCGGCCAGATCAGGCCATTGAAGAGGCCGTTTGGAGCGGTTGAGGCACGGTCAGAGAACGGAGAAAATGGTGGCCGACCCGCACCGGCAGCCGGCGTCGTGGTAACACTCACAGGCTTCGTCTCCTCCCGGACGGGCATCGGCGCTGCATCCTGACCCGCCACCGTCAAACGGGAGATTGCCGCCCCGGATATTCGGTGTGCCGCCGAGACGTGGTCCTGCCAGGGTAACTGCTCCGACGAGGGCCGCTTCCCGGGGCCAGCGTCTTATCCGGGCTCCACCTTCCGATCCCAACAGCCTCAGACGAGGTGCGGTTGCCGCCTATCGCTGGTCTTGCCCTCGCAACGGCGACAATAACGATCAGGCTCGCGCGAGGTCCCGCCCGGACGGGCCCGGGGCCGCCGCCATTCCTGCGACCCGTATGAAGGCGGTGATGCCGACCGCGATCGCGCCAATGACGGAGAAGGTGATCTGCCATCCCTCGGAAGGCATGAGGTGCTTCACAATGCCATGCGTGGCGTGGAATCCAGCAATCGCCGACGGCGCGACAAAGGCGATGGCCACGATGAGCTTCAGCCACATCGGGCGGACGAAGGTGATAAGCAGGTGACCGGCCGCCAGCGTGAGGGCGGCGGCGACGGCTCCGACCAGGACGGCCCCGAGGATGCCGGCGCCGGTGTCGTGCGCCCAGGCGCCCGCGGTCACGCCGACGAACGCCGGCAGCGCGAAGACGGCCAGAGTGAACAGCAGCCAGCAAAGCAGGCCGATGGCTGCGAAGGATGCGAGTATTGCGAGGATGATCATGGTGGTGGCCTCCGCGAGAAATAGTCTGACGGTCGCGCCTCCACCACCACCATGGCGCGCTCAAACTATAGCTGAAAACCGGCTGCGCCGGGAGCGGAAATCGCGTGCGACTTCCGCGCGGCGGCGCCGGTTCGCCCCGGTTATGGGACGAAGGGATCGATCTCATGGACGATCGCGGCCATGTCGCCGTCGTATTCGCTGGCGGGCGTCACCGAGAGAGTGCCGTCGCCGGCCTGGAAGATGATGATGGCGGCCATCAGGGTGGTGGCGAGGCTGAAGGCGAAGGCGTGCGCGTCGTTGAGGGACATCGATCCGGCTCCTGTTTGAGCGGAGGACCATCCCCCGCTGACAGGCGCCCGAAGTGTCGGACTGAACGCTGCAATCACCGCGCAGGCGCAGCCGAAGCGGCGGCATGCTCGCATAGCCGACCCTTTACGGGTTGATGGCGTCAGGCGAACAGTCTGACCAAGGATCAGCGCAGATAAGCGGGGGTGGTTTTCGCGTCAGGAGCCGCGGTGATACCGGGAAAACGTCAGTCGAGTTCAATGGTCTTGCCACGGTCCTTTTCGAGCCGGTTCAAGTATTTGTTCAGGCTGATCGTGACGAAGTGCTCGGTGTGAGCGACAGCTTCCAGGAAGTCGGCGATCTCGTTGACGGGGACCGCCATCGTCCACAGGTGCCGGATGACGAGACGTTCGGGCTCGTCTTTCACTGCGAGGGTGAGGCGAACGATGTCCGACGCGTCCGTGTGCGCGGCGATCGAGTTACGCAGGCCAATGAGACGTTCATGGACCTGTTTTCCGTCGTCTGATCCTTCGTAGACCTTCTTTGCATCGAGCATCGGAATTCCCGATCCCGACGATGCATAGCAGCGACAGTAGGCCATGATCCCGGCGACGAAGAACGCCTGCTGGCGCAGCGAGTTTTCCAGCTCGCCGAGTTCGACCGGGTGGTCACGCACCCACTCGAAGTTGGTGCGCGCGTTGACGAGGTGCATCAGCATATGCGTCCACGACGAAAGACGCTCAAATCCGGGCGGATCGAGCGTGAAGCCCTCGGCGACGACAGGTGCCATATGGATTTTGTAGTCGTCATCCGTGATTGTGCTCATCGCATCCCGCGCTCCGTTCAGTGACTTAAGTAGAAACATTGCGCGCTGCGATCCAGCGATTCAGTCGTCTTGCCGGCAGGCGGCGCTCAAGCGCCGCCGAACTTCCAGACCGGGATGCCGAGCTTCTTCGCCTTGTCGGCGAGGTTGTCGTTGATGCCGGTGCCGGGGAAGTGCATCACGCCCTTGGGCAGGATTTCCAGCATCTCGTCGTTACGTTTGAAGGGCGCTGCGCGGCCGTGCTTCGTCCAGTCGGGAGCGAAACCGATCTGCGGCACGTTCCGGTTCGTCGCCCAAAGGGATGCGATCTTCTCGGCGCCCTTCGGCGACTTGCCGTGCATCAGCACCATGTCCGGGTGCTTTTCATGCACCTGGTCGAGCTTGGCCCAGATCAGGCGGTGATCGTTGAAGTCGAGCCCGCCGGTGACGAGGATTTTCGGACCAGGGGGAAGAAGGATCGTCTGCTCGGCGCGCCGCTTCGCTGCCAGGAAGTCGCGGCTGTCAATCATCGCCGAGGTGAGATTGCGGTGGTTGACCCTTGACCCGCTGCGCGGAAGCCAGGTCTTGCCGACGTGGCGTTCGTAGTGTTCGGCCGCCTGGTCGCGCATCAGTTCGAAGGCGTTCTGGCGTTCGATTAGAGTCTGACCCTCGGCGATGTGGCGCTCGAGTTCGACCCCCTTCACTTCGCTGCCGTCCTGTTCACGCTGTCCGCGGCGTTGCGCCTGCTCGTTGTCGTCGAGTTCGCGCGCGATCCGGTCGGTGGCGCGGTGAAAGACGTTGACCGTCGACCAGAGGAGATCATCGAGGTCGGGTTCGAGGCGAGTGTCTTCCAGCGTCCCGATCAGGGCGTCGAAGATGTCCGAGATAGCGCCCGCGACCGCATTGCCATCGGGCAAGAGCCGCTGGTCGGGTTCATCCTCGAAGGGACGATAGCCGTGGAGCTGAAGCTCATAGAGGACATGGTCGGTCGGTGATGAGGCGTGATGCGGTTCGAAGTCGTCGTGCTCGCTCATGGGATGCTCCGTCGGTTGGACCGCGACCGTCGCGGCCTTCATGGCGACGAAAGCCGGCGGGCGGGCCGGCCCGGCACCCGGAGCGCAGCGCAGGGCCGGAGCGTTAGCAGAGGATGGCGAAGGCCGGCGATTTTGCCTCGCGATGGAAAGGCGCGGCACGCGCCGCCGGAAAATCGTCGGCCGCAGCCATTGTCGGGCGGGACCGTTTGCTGGCCGATCGCCCTCTCGAAGGCCGAGGCGCGGTCCCCCTCCGATGGTTGGTGCATCCGCGCGAGCATGACGATGCACCGCCATTGCCGCTCTCGCGTGCCGGGTTATGCCGCCAGCGCCATGAACCTTGCGACGTCCTGAGGTGCGATCTGCATCCGCGATTTCTGCCGGAAATGCTCGATGCCCAAGGCGCAGAGATCCTCGTTGAAGTCGCCGAGCGCCGGCGAGATGACGATCGCATCGATCCCGACGGCGTTGGCCCGTTCGATCAGACTGTCACGCGCACCATCACCGGCCGGATCATTGTCGCGCACGATATAGAGCCGTCGCAGCGTATCGGGGAACAGGATGGCAGCGAGATGGGCCGCTGAGAGCGCCGCCAGCATCGGCATGTCGGGAAGCACCTGTCGGAGCGACAGCACGGTCTCGATGCCTTCGCCGGCCGCCATGACCTCGCCACCGAGGCCGAAGCGCACCGCGTTGCCGAGCAGATCACCCATCGCTCGCCTCGGCGTGTCGATCGGCGCCTTGTTCCGCGATCGGGGATCGAGCCAGGTCCGATGCGCACCTGTGATTTTGCCGTCGAGATCGGTGACGGCGGCGATCATCGCGGGCCAGGTCTCGGTCGGCGCGTGTTCGTCGGGCCGATAGTAGCAGCGTGGATGGAAGCGAAGGCTTCCGGTTCCGCGTAAATCTGTAATCCCGCGTTCCCGTAAATACGCTTGCACGATTGTGCCCGAAATCGGCTGCGACATGCCGATGAGACGCCGTGCTGCTTCCGGCGAGCCGCTCGGTGCAGGACGTAGTGGCTCCTGGCATCGTGGCTCGGGCTCGGGTGGCGGCATGCTGAGGAAGGTGCGCGCCTCGTCGGCCACGTCCTTGAAGTCGATCAGGCCGCAGCTTTCACGGATGACATCGAGGAGATCGCCATGTTCGCCGGTGGCGGCGTCGGTCCATTTGCCCGCGACACCTTTCGGCGAATCCTTGAGCCGGACATACATCGAGCGGCCGGGCGTGTTGCGAACATCGCCGACGAGCCAGTAACGGCCCTCGCGATGCCCGCTCGACAGGTAGTGGCGGCATACCACCTCGGCCAGCCGGCCGAGACTGTGCGCGAGATCGGAAGCGTCGTGCCGGGCCATCACGCAGCCTCCCGCTCGGAGATGCGCGCAACGGGAAAGGTGTCGAGCAGCTTGGCGAGGGTGGCGGGACCGGAAGCTTCGACGGGCACGAAGAAGCGCAGCTTCCACGAGATGATCTCGCTGAACAGGCCATAGGCGCGCAGTCGATCGCGCATCGCATCGGTGAAGCCTGACAGCTCGATACGGTTGATCCCCATCACCCGGGCGCGGCGCAACTGCATGCCCCCAGTGAGATCGAGGACGGTCGTGCCGTCGATCAGCGCTGTGAAGGCGGCATCTGGCGTGAGCGTGCTGGCGCCCATGGTGCCGGCGTTCGCGGCCCAGGCGGGCGAGACGCGGCAACCGATGATGCGCTCGCCGGCATCGGTCTGAAGCCGATAGACCCGCGTCGACTCGTTCGGCAGCCGCTTCCAGATCGGCAGGAGCAGGCCGGCGACGATGTGGATCGTACTGTCGGAGAACTCCGGCACCTCGTTCAGCTCTGCCCACCACGCAGAGGCGAAGGCGGCGCGATCGGCTTCCTCCCAATGGCTCTCGTCCATCATCCGCAGGGGCGCATATTGCTGCTCCATCGGCCGGATCAGGCAGACGCGCCGCTCGATCTCGCCATCGTCGAGCATCATCGACGGTGAGGGAACCTGCACCGCGGCGCGGCCGGAGCGACCGTTGACCAGCAGCCGAGCCCGAGGATCGGAAAGCTGGCCGAGCACATCGGCCAAAGCCGTCGGCCGATTGCGCTCCCGACGGGTGATGGTCAGCAGCCGCGTTTCAGCGCCAGTGCCCGGATGCGTGTGGATCACCTGGCTGTCGGTGACGATGAAGCTCTCGGCCTGCAGCGTCTCCAACCCGACATCATAGATGCCGCTCCGGATCGCGCCCTCGATCTTGGCGGTGAGGAGCTGCTCGAACGCCGTGAAGAGCACGCCCTGCAGATCGATGGTCAGCGCCAGGAGCCTGTTGAGGAAGGTGGTGATCGGCGGCAGATCATCCTTGATGCCGTTGTCGTCCATCAGCTTCAGGCCGGTGGCCGACTCGAAGCGGTCGAGCGAGCAGCTCTCAACCTTACCGCGCACCAGCAGGAGATAGAGCTGCCGGAGCGCATCGCGCGCGTAGTGCGATTCCAGATTGTCCTCGGGCCGAAACAGGCCCTGGCCGCCGGTCTGGCGCTGGCCGCGCGTGATGGCGCCCAGCGTGTCGAGCCGGCGCGCGATCGTCGAGAGGAAGCGCTTCTCAGCCTTCACGTCGGTCGCGATCGGCCGGAACAGCGGCGGCTGCGCCTGGTTCGTCCGATTGGTGCGGCCGAGCCCCTGGATTGCGGCGTCGGCCTTCCAGCCCGGCTCAAGCAGATAGTGGACGCGCAGGCGCTGGTTCCGCGCCGCGAGATCGGCGTGGTAGCTGCGACCGGTGCCGCCGGCGTCTGAGAACACGAGCACGCGCTTCTGATCGTCCATGAACGCGGCGGCTTCTGCGAGATTGGCGGAGGCGGCGCGGTTCTCCACGGCAAGCCGCTCGCCCTTGCGCACCACGCGGCGCGAGCGGCCCGTCACCTCGGCCACCATGTCGGTGCCGAAGCGCTGGACGATCTGGTCGAGCGCGCCGGGCACGGGCGTCAGCGAGGCGAGGCGTTCGATCAGCTCGTCTCGCCGCGCGGCAGCTTCGCGGCTTTCGACGGGCTGACCGTCCCGGTAGACCGGACGCGACGACAGGTTGCCCTCGCTGTCGGTGAATGGCTCGTAGAGCTGCACCGGGAAGGAATGGGCGAGGTAATCCAGGACATATTCCCTGGGCGTGATGTCCACCCGGACGTCGTTCCATTCCTCGGTCGGGATCTCGGCGAGACGCCGTTCCATCAGCGCTTCGCCGGTCGACACGATCTGGATCACGGCGGAATGGCCATCGGCCAGGTCCCGCTCGATCGACCGGACCAGTGTCGGGGTCTTCATGCTGGTCAGCAGATGGCCGAAGAACCGCTGCTTGGCGGATTCGAAGGCCGAGCGTGCGGCCGACTTCGCCTGCCGGTTCAGCGTGCCGCTGTCGCCGGTGATGTTGGCGGCCTGCATCGCCGCGCCGAGATGATTGTGGATGATGGTGAATGCGCCGGCATAGGCATCGTAGATGCGGGTCTGCTCGGGCGTGAGCTGGTGCTCGAGCAACTGATATTCGACGCCATCGTAGGACAGCGATCGTGATGTGTAGAGGCCGAGCGAGCGCAGATCGCGCGCCAGCACTTCCATGGCCGCGACGCCGCCATTCTCAACCGCCTCGACGAATTCCGCTCGGTTGGCGAAGGGGAAGTCCTCGCCGCCCCACAGGCCGAGCCGCTGGGCGTAGACGAGATTGTGGACGGTGGTCGCGCCGGTTGCGGAGACGTATACGACGCGCGCGTTCGGCAGGGCGTGCTGGAGGCGCAAGCCCGCACGGCCCTGCTGCGAGGGGGCGACATCGCCCCGTTCTCCCTTGCCGCCACCGGCGTTCTGCATGGCGTGGCTTTCGTCGAAAATGATCACTCCGTCGAAATCGGAGCCCAACCATTCGACGATCTGCTTGACGCGCGAAAGCTTCTCGCCGCGGTCGTCGGACCGTAGCGTGGCGTAGGTGGTGAAAAGGATGCCTTCCGCGAGACGGATCGCGGTGCCCTGCGGGAAACGCGACAGCGGTGTGACCAGAAGCCGCTCCATGCCGAGCGCGGACCAGTCGCGCTGGGCGTCCTCGAGCAGCTTGTCCGATTTGGAGATCCAGACCGCCTTACGCCGGCCCTGGAGCCAGTTGTCGAGGATGATCCCTGCCGACTGGCGGCCCTTGCCGGCGCCGGTGCCGTCGCCGAGCATGAAACCTTTGCGGAAGCGGACGGCGTTTTGCGCGTCGTCGGGCGCGGCCGAGACGAGATCGCAGGTCTGGTCCACGGTCCAGGCGCCGGCGAGATAGTCGCCATGCGCCTCGCCGGCATAGATCACTGTCTCGAGCTGGGCGTCGGACAGCACGCCGTCGCTGACGATATGGGCGAGAAGCACTGGCCGATAGCTCGGCTTCGGCGGCGCGACCGACGCCATCGCGGCCGATTGCACGAGTTTGGTGGGATGCGATTGTGCGAGGGGAATGCGGATCGACTGGAGCGCATAGGTCTCGTAGATCGAGTCCGACAGGCGACCACCCTCCGGCGGAGTCCAGTCGATCGTCTCATAGTCGAGAGGCATGCCTTCGGGCTGAGCCATGCGGCGCGCAGGCGCCGCGGACGCGGCCCGGGCGGGATAGCTGCGCACGGTGCGCGGCGCGACCGCCGTGTTCGCGATCGTCGTCGGCAGCGATACCGGCAACCGGGCCGGAACCT
Source organism: Methylobacterium sp. E-045 (assembly GCF_022829685.1). Lineage (GTDB taxonomy): Bacteria > Pseudomonadota > Alphaproteobacteria > Rhizobiales > Beijerinckiaceae > Methylobacterium. The sequence goes on along the minus strand of NZ_JAKSYE010000089.1, from coordinate 46,458 downwards.
GCTGGTCGATCCATGCGAGCAGGGTCGCGACGTCGGGCGCGAGGCCGGCAGAATCCGGAAAGCGGGTGACGTCCTCGGCCGGCGCCTTGTCGATGACGGTCAGGCGCGTCTCGATGGTCGCGCCATGCTTGGCATAGGCCGAGCCCGCGACGGCGGCCGTGAACACGACGCGCCCGCGCTCCTGCAGGCGGATGAAGGCGTCGCGCCAGGCAGGCAGCTCGGGCGAGAAGTTCGCCCCCGTGATGGTGACCAGGCGGCCGCCATCGGCGAGACGCGCCAGGGCCGAGGCGATATGGCGATAGGCGGCGTCGGCAACTCGTCCGGTGACGTTCGCCATCACCGAGAATGGCGGGTTCATGATGATGACGCTGGGAACGACCGTCCGATCGAGGTGATCGTCGATCTGGGCGGCGTCGAAGTGAGTGACGGGGCTTGCCGGAAAGAGTGAGGTGAGGAGATCGGCACGCGTGTCGGCAAGCTCGTTGAGGATGAGCGCGGAACCGGCGATCTCGGCGAGGATCGCAAGCAGGCCGGTCCCGGCCGAAGGTTCCAGCACGCGGTCGGTCGAAGTCAGCGAAGCTGCGGTCAGGGCGGCGAGACCGAGCGGGACCGGCGTCGAGAATTGCTGGAAGGCCTGAGCTTCTTCTGAGCGACGCGTGTGCGTCGGCAGAAGGGTGACGATCTTGATCAGCGCGGAAAGGCGTGAAGCCGGGGAAGCGACTTTGCGGAAAAGCGCCTTTCCGTATTTGCGCAGGAAGAGGACCGTCGCGACCTCGCAAGCGTCATAGGCCGTCTTCCAGTCCCAAGCGCCGGCCGCGTCGGACGCGCCGAAGGCCGCCTCCATGGCGGCGCGCAGGGTGGCAGCGTCAACCGGACGGCCTTGTTCGAGATGGGGGACGAGGTGCTCGGCGGCGAGCAGGGCAGCGGCCGATACCGCTTCGGGCGCGAGCCGAAGCGGGGCCGCGGGCTCGACGGCAGGGATCAGGGAGTGGAGCATGGCGGAAACCTCGGAGAGAAGGACACGGTCGAGCTGGTCCGGCGCTCTCTCTCGACCGGACGGGCTCAAACCCGTCCCGGCCGTCCTCTTGCTCTCGAACTCCCCGAGTTGGGCACCGTCCGCCGCGGGCAAAAAAAAAGCCCGGCTTTCGCCGGGCCTCCTTTGGGATCTGCCGCGGTCAGTGAGGCCGCTTCATTTCTTGCGCCATGGCCTCGACGACCAGCTCGAACCGCTCGGGATCGCGAACCGCGTCCTTGAGGCGGTCGGTCCACTCGGGATGAGCCTGAGTCCAGTCCATCATCATACGCGGATCGACGCCCCGATATTTGATGAGAAAGTTGCTGATCTTCGCCGGGATGAAGCTCGCGACCGATGCGGCATTGGTCGGCTTTGCGCGCGCCAAGATGATGAAGGCACGCGAGAAGCTCTGGAGATCGTCTTCGTCGGCGAGCTTCGTCATCAGATCGAGGACCGCTCCGGAAGAATGCGTGTAGGCGGCCGAGCCGTGCTCGGCGATCGCCTGGGCGATGCGGATCTGGGTTTCTGGTGTCACTGTTTTTACCTCGTTGTGGAGGCCTTCGAGCGCTTCGGCTTTCTTTCGACGCTCATCGGCCAGGTTGCGGATATCCTCGGCGTCCTTTTCGGTTGGGACCCAGACCTTCACCTCCTGCCATCCAGCAGCGACGCGGATTTCGCGTTGCTTCTGGACGCGGGAGAGCGGCTTCTTGTCGGTCATGGGAGATCCTCGCAATCTGGAACATCATGCGGTGGTACGATGCATGGTGGTACAGAATAAGGTGGTACGGTAAGTTGGGTTTGTCAAGGACCCGATGCGAGAAGAGTGGAGGGGGCGGCCGAAACCGCCCCGCGAACGTCACTCTGCGGCGACCAAGGTGACCGGGTCCTCTTCTGCATCGGCGGCCTCCGCGTCCTCCTGGTCGGAGGAGAGGAATTGCGGCAGCTCGATTGCCGCGTCGACCTCGCCCATGGAGAGGTGAACAGCGCTCGGCTCGTCGGCGACCAGGCGCATGGGCTCCGGCAGCCAGCCGGTGTCGGCCAAAAGGCGCTCGGCCTCCTTGGCCATGTCGCCTTTCTTCAGGTGGTCGATGAGTTGGGCGGCCTGCTCGCCGGCGCCTTCGCGAACTGCCTGAAGGATGCGGGGCTTGGTGACGCGGCCCAGATAGTTGCCGACGGTCGGACGCCAACCGACGTCCACCATATCGAGGCCAGTGGCGCGGGCCAGTCGGTCGGCCTGGCCGAGCCGCATGTCGAGGTCGTGCTGCGAGACGCCGCTCCCGCCATAGGGGTTCGGCTTCTCGTAGAGCGCGTTGACGCCGTAGCTCACGCAATGCGCTAGGAGCGCCATGCGGCTCGTGTCGTCGAGGGCCGTCAGCCAGTCCCACAGCGCGTCATCTTCGGCGGGAATGTCGCCTGCCCAGCCCTCGTGGCGCTCATGCACCGCGCGGGCCGATGGGCTGTCCTTCAACGCGTCGTCCTGCACCGGGAAGAAGACGTGACTGACAGAAGCCTCCATGGCGCCCTTGTACATGCGGTGCTGGAAGGTGTCGGAAACCAGCTTGTGCAGGAGCGCGGTCATCGCGACATTCGGATTGTCGGCCAGCGCATTGCGTAGCGCCAGGGTGCGATGGGCCGTCAGTTCGGTGACGAGGCGATCCGGCAGCGGCTTGATCGCATCGTCCTCGTCGTCCTCCGACTCGGCAGGTTGGCCGCCGATCGTGATCACGGCCCGCTGCGCGACGGGCTCGGCCGGAGCGCCATGGACTTCCACGTCATCGTCGCCCTCGGAGACGGTCGGCGCCTCGTCCTCGGGTCGGACGTAGCCGCGATCGATCTCGAGCTGGCCGTCATGCGCGATGCTGATGAAGACGCCCGCGCGGGCGATGTCGTTGGTCTCGTAGCGGACCGGCCGCGCGTTGAGGGCGGCAAGTGCCGTCTCGATCTCGCCGAGCCGCTGATCGACTTCGTCCGGCAGCTCGTCGGCGCCCTCATATTCGGACTCGAGCTTCTGCTGCTCGCCGATGAGCGCGTCGATCGTTGACTGTTCTTCGGCGGTCAGGTCGAGCGGCTCGCCCTGAAGTTCGCGCAGGCCGCGGGGCGCGTCATAGGGGAAGCTGACCGCGACCTCGATCCACTTCCAGCCTTCGGCGGCGACCTCCTCGGCCATGGCCTTCAGCTTCTCGGCGACCAAGCGGTCAAGGAGCGCCGGGTCCTGCAGCCAGCCGCCATCGTCGGACTGGAAGAGGTCGCGCATGGTAACGCCGCCGGCCGCTTGATAGTCCTCGATGCCGACGAAGACGGCACGCTTGTCCGAGGCGCGCACCGTGGTCTCGGTAAGCATGCGGCGGATCTGGTACGGCTCCTTCGACCAAGCGTCCTTGATCGCCTCCCAGACCTGTTCTTGGCGGGTGTGGTCGTTAGACACGGTGAATGCCATGAGCTGCTCCAGCGTCATGCCGTCCTCGGCATAGATTTCGAGCAGTGCGGGCGACGCCGATGCCAGCCGGAGACGCTGCTTCACGACCTGTGCCGGTACGAAGAAGGCCGAGGCGATCTCTTCCTCGCTCATGCCCCTGTCGCGCATGTCCTGGAAGGCACGGAACTGGTCGAGGGGATGCAGCGGCGCGCGCTCGATATTCTCGGCCAGCGACACCTCTTCGGGGAGGATCGCGCCGTCAGGGTCGCGGACAACGCAGGGCACGGGTGCGACCTTGGCGAGGCGCTTCTGCTTTACCAGCATCTCCAGCGCGCGGAAGCGTCGGCCGCCGGCGGGCACCTCGAACATGCCGGTCTCAACGCCCTCGGCGTCGACCACCGGGAAGACGCTGAGGCTCTGGATCAGGCCGCGTCGGGCGATCGAGGCCGCAAGGTCATCGATCGAGACGCCGGCCTTCACGCGCCGGACGTTGGACTGGCTGAGCACCAGCTTGTTGAAGGGGATGTCGCGCGAGGACGACAGGGTGATCTTCTGAACGGCAGTAGCCATCGGGATGTACTCCGCGACGGGCGGCCGAGAGCCTCTCTCTCGACCTCCAACCCGTCACGAAATCCCGTCCGCTCTCTTCCTCTACTTCCGACGACGCCCACCACTGACGCCGACACGAATCGAAAGCCTCTGCCGCGCGTCACGGAGGTAATCTCGATAGGTCACGGTCTGCGAGACCGATTGACGATATCCGTTGCTCAGTGCGATCGCGATGAGGCCGCGCGGGGGCTTTAACGTCCCACTGGCCTCGGCTTGCGCAAAGAGGCGCTTCGCAAGCGCAATTTCTGCATCGGAATAGGGGGCTGACTTACGTGGCATAATTTTCTCCAAAGGTTAAAAATGGCCCTCGGAGAAAACTGCCGCACACGACGCGCCCCTCCGCGGGGCTGCGCCGGTTAACCTCCACGTTTGGAGGACGGGGCCCCGATCGGAATCGGGGCTGACGGCGAAGCGCCATCATGCGAAGCAGGGTGAAAGATAAGGTTCGACAATGCGCCGATCAAGACCCGGGCCGTTTCAGGCCGCCCCGCGATCGGGACGGGCCACGAGCGTCTCGCCGGCTAAGGAACCGAGCATCCAGCCGGCGTGGTCGGTTACGGTGGGGCCGTCGTCGGTGCTATTGCTGTTCTTGCATTCATCGCGATTGCCCAGCTGGCGCACCTGCTTGACCGATCTCATCACGCTCTCAGCCGTGCTGAGACCTAGCCCCATATCCAAGCAGAGCTTAAAAAACTCCTCCGGCGCATCGGCGATATCCAAGCGGTATCTCCGCGTCAGCTCACGCGCCGCTTTGCCGATCGGAACGATGTCGCTCGAAGAAACCCATTCCGGGTTGCCCACCTTCGCCTCGAACTCTGCGACAACGGGCTCCGGCAGTTCGGTCCCGAACAGAAAATAACGCAGATGCTCAAGGAAATGAGGATGCGTATAGATATCGGATCCGGTGCATCCATTCCGCTCAAACAGGCCCTTGCGTGAGCCCTTGACGCGGCCGGTCCGATAGTTGGGATCGTTCCAATAGTTGAGGCGCACCTCCGGCACGGCCTTCCGCGCACTCAGCAACTTGAGAAGTGCCAGGATCGGCTCTTGGTTACTCAGATATGCTGCACGACCATCGTCATGATTGGGATGATGAGAGCGGAGGTCGATCTTCGATAAAAGCTCGGCCTCCTCTTTCGTAAGTTTGATATGGTACTTCTCCATTGGCGCACCGTCTCAGTTTCGATACCTAATTACCCCAGGAATCACGGGAAGTTGCGAGCAAAAATAGACGTGCCCGAGGCAACACACCGATATCCACCGAAGCTTCCTCACGCCGCCTCGCGTTCATCGTCTAGCTCCGGCGTTCGTGACGCGAGATCGGGGGCGAAGCCGAGCAGCCAGTCGGCCGCCTTGCTCGCCTGCGAGGCTGCACGGACGATGGCGCGGTTATCTTCCCGTAGCACTTCAAGCCACGAACCGATGTAGTCGGCATGGCGCACGGTCGGCACGATGCCGAGCCAGGCACAGCAGAAGGCGGCGTTCATCTCGGCCACCAACTCCTCGAACGCGTACTTCTTGGAACCGAAGGTGCCGGCCATATCCCGGCCGAGACGCGACGGATGGCCCGTGGCGTGGCCGAGCTCGTGGAGCGCGGTGCGGTGCCAGTTGATCGGTTCAAAATAGGCCTGGGGCGGCGGGACCTGTACGTAGTCGAGCGCCGAGACGTAGAAGGCGCGGTTGCCACCGATGCGGAAGTCGATGCCGGTCGCGCGGATGAGCGCCTCGATCTGGGGTTCGATCAGGCCTGGCGGCGGCGGTGGCGCGACGATGGCGAGATTGTCCGGCAGGTTCTCGCCTTGCGCGGCGTTGAACACCGTGAAGCGCTTGAGGAACGGGATCGCCTGAGCTTCCTCGCCGGTCTCGCGGGCGCGCCGCTTTTCGTCGTCGGGTACGAAGCGGTCGGCATAGACAACGGTCGTGCCGCGCTCACCCTTGCGGACATTGCCGCCGAGCGCCAGCGCCTGGCGGAAGGTGAGCCAGCTCTGGCCGGGAAAGCCGTGTTCGACCACGGCGCCCCAAAGGATCAGAACATTGATCCCGGAATAATGCCGGCCGGTGGCGGCGTTCCTTGGCATCGCCAGCGGCGCCTTCGCCGCCGCCGTTCCCCAGGGCTGGACCCAGGGCACTCGACCGGCTTCCAGCTCGGCGATGATCTTGTCGGTGATTTCGTCATAGAGGGTCGCCCGGTTTTGGCCGGCGCGAGCGGATACGGTCTTTTTTGACATCGCGGATCTCCGCGACGGGCGCCGGGAGCCTCTCTCCCAGCCCTAAACCCGTCACGGCAAGGCCGGTCCGTACTTTCACTCTGAAGGGGGCGCTGCGGGGTCTCCCCGCAGAAGGGGTCGACCGAGACGAGGCTCGGGCGCAGGGGAAGGCTTTCCCCTCAAAGGCGTAAAGCCGGAATTACGTCTGTCAGGTCGGCGTATTCCCGCTTTCCGGACAGGTCAGCAAACTTGAACCGCCGGCTCAGCCCATCGCAAGACAGGTGTGAGCCTCAATTCTCCGGCGGCTCGTCATGCGGATCGTGCTCAGAAAAGTTGGTCAGCGTGTCGCATCGGATGCAATAGTACATCTGCGAGGCTTCCTGAAAATGCATGCCGCACAGGCATCCGCAGAACGGGCAGCACTCGTCGATCTCTAGATTGGCCCACTCCCACACACCGAGATATTCGGGAATGGCGTCGCGATCATATCCGACGATCTGGAACGCGTGGGCGTTCTTGGCGACAAACCCATCGCGGCCGGCGCGCTTGAGAATGGCCAGAATGTCACCCGCCTCGATGTTGAACCATTCTCCACGCACATGGGTCGATCCAAAATGCTGGTGCAGCTCTCGTTCAAGCTGGAAGGCGTCGGTCGCTTCTATCCACCCGAGCAGCCGCAGCTCCAAGGGATTCCCCGTCTGGAGGTTGCGCTTGCGCCCTTCGATATTCTTCGCCACGCCGATCTTGATCGGGGAGCATCCGTTTTCATCTTCGCCAATGAAATAGACCGGCACCGCGCTCTCCTCGCATCGTCAACGGAGCCGGTCGAGTAGGGCCTCGACCATTACCTGGTTTGAGTGTGCGACGATGTCGAGCGGCCGGTTCTCCTGCCGCATGAGCGCGATCAGTAGACAGGCCGTGAAGGGCCAGAAGGACGAGCCGGCGGGCAGATTGTAGCCGCCGATCATCGCCGTCAGCCGCTCGGCGATCGGCGGATATTGCCGATTGCCCCAATGCGCGTGGGTGGGCGTCATCGCATGAATGATCACGGCGGCGAGCGCTATTGCCATCGCACGCTTCTGCTGGACTTGGGCGTAGTTGTGACCGTGTTCCTTTGCGTAAGCAGCAAGGCCGCTGGTCATGAACTCGCGGGCCCAGGTGTCGCAGGCGATTTCCTCTTCTGGCAGCGTCGAGGGCGCGCTGTTGTCGGCGCAGTACATGACGTGTCGAAACTCGTGCAGCAGCGCGAAGGCAAGGGCCAGCGCGACCAGGTCGAAGACGGCTTTGTGCTGATTGTCTCCAAGGCCTTCACGATCGGCGGTCGGCTCAGGAACGTCTGATGGCCAGGAAACGTCCGGGGTTTGCTCGGCGGCAATAAGCGACTGGGCGCTGGCGATGCGCTGTTTGTAGTCGAACTCGTATTGCCCCCGTTCGGCGTCGATGTTGAGCGCCTGATCAAGCGGTATGCCGGTCATCGTCGCGAGCACCAGGGCGGGCGAATAGACCTCGATTGCGCGCCAGGCGCTGAAGCCGAGCAGCCAAAAGAAGTCGATCGTCTTGGTGTCGAACTTGATGCGGCTGGCGTCCGCATTCATCGTCACGCCCTTGGTGCTGGGCGTGACTTCGACGGCATGGCCGTATTGGCTCCATAGACTGCTGATCTCATCGGCGCGCTCGGGGACAGCGCCGCGCAAGAGGTGGAGGACGATCGTCCGGTCGGATGGTTCGGTCGCCATACTTGGCGGTTCTCCTCTGATTAGCGACGGTGGCGAGGCTTGGCTGACGGACGGATCATAGCCGCTCGCCTTCACTTCGGACGCCGCTCGTCTTCTCGGCTCGTCGGCCATGCGCAAATGCGTGATCGATGAAATGACCGAATTCGCCCACATGGTTCTGCACTCGACGTCGCCGCCGCGCTCGAACCAGTGCGTTGCGCCAGGTATGAGATCGAAGGGAATGGGACGCGTCGCCTGCGGGTTGTGAAAGACCTCCATTTCCTGGCACCAGGCTTCGCCCCAAGGCCAGAGTGCCTGGTATTCGGCGCTGTCGACTGGAAGGTCGAAATCAATGGGCTCCAGCGCGCCCGGCGTTCGGTCGAAGAGAATGCCGCGGCGGGTCATCGTGAGGCCCGGCGGCCGCCATCCGGCGAGAAAGCCCATGCGGTTGAATTTGGCGAGCGTCGCCGCGTTGCTGAAGATGACGGCCGAGAGGTGGGCGAAATCGGGATCGCGGAACAGCCCGGCCGGAATGCCGTGCTTGCCCGTAAGATTGTTGATCGGCGTGCCGATCGCACGTCGCTCGGCGCCTTCGCCTTCGACGTCTGCCCGCAGGCCGTAGAGATAGGTCGGCAAAGCCTCGCGGCTCCAAACCATTGAGCCGGATTCATGGAAGTCGGCGATTGCCAGAGCGAAGGGCATCCCCTTCACATGACCCAGCTCATGATAGTTGCGCTGAAGCTTGCCGCGTAGCGTCTTGGCGAAGCGCTCGGCTGGCGCGCCGGTCAGGCGTTCGTTACGGTCGACCGGAGCATGCACCCAGTCACCGATCCCGCCGGAGCGGGGCGTCTCGGAGTTCGCAGTCACTGCCTCGATCCAGCAGGCTGCGCCATCGTTCTCTATCAGGAAGTCCGGAGAGACGTGCTCCTGCCGGACGATCAGGCCTTGCTCGCGGAAGCAGGCAAGAAGGTAGAGTTCGAAGAGGCGGGACGCGAAATTGTTGGTCTGCAGATCGGTGACGAAGTTGGCGTCCGGACTGGGAAGCGCGAGGTAGCATTCGCCGACCGCCATCAGCGCCGGGTAATGACTGATCGTGCTCGTCAGCAGGTCGAACTCCGGCGACGTCCCTCGCGATCCGGTCTTCAGCAGAAGCGGCCGCCGCCGCGTGCCCGGCGGCAATGGCTCGGGCTGCTCGCCGGCGCGCATGCTGAGGCTGAGGTGATCCAGCGCGGCTTCGGGAGTCGAAAAGGGGCCGCCTTCATCGACGCGCACCCAGCGATGATCAACCCGTCTGCGCAAGGCTAGAGTAGTGAAGGTCCCGCCCTCAGGATCGAGGAGAATGCAGCCGCTCGCGCTGCCGCGCCCGGCCTGATAGCTCCCGAAGATCTGCGCGGCATCGAAATTGGGCCCACGTTCGAGCGACAGCGCATAGAGCTCGAAATGCCGCTGGCTGATCGGCGTGATCAGTCGCTGTTCATCGCCCACGGCCATGGTCTACCTCAAGGGTCGGCAAGCGCCCGCCGCTGCGACTCGGGTGCATCGTCATGACGCCTCCGCCGCGGCCTGGGCTAGGATGTCGTTGGCCTCCCACTCGTCGCCGCGTGCCGTAATGACGAACTCGCGATCCCAGACACCCCAGTTTGTCGCCAGCGGAACCTGGGCCAAGGGATTATGGACATAGGTCAGCGGGCGGGTCCGGCGCGACAGGTTGCCGAGGCCAACGCGCGACCAGATCACACCGGAGATGTCGGCAAAACGCTCGTCGAGAAACGCCGTGCGCGGGATCGGATTGCGTTCGCGGTTGATGAAGGGGGCTGGGTGAAATCCTTCTTCAACGACGTTGCCGGTCTCGCGATCGATGGTGATGTAGGCGTCTCCGATGGGAAATAACGTGGTCATGATCAGCGGCAACGGCTGCTCGGCGACATAGACGCCGAAGCGGCTCGCACTGATCGCGATGATCCTCGTATCCTCCGGGCCGATCACACCCTGTTCGAGGTAGCGCGCGATCCTCTGCGCCTTGGTCCAGAACGCCCCGGACGTGCGCAACTGCGCCTGACGGATCGGTGCGGCGAAGAGACCGCCGCCCTGGTTGAGGGGAGCTGGACGCACGATCTGGTCAGGACCTGGGGCGCCTTCATCTGGGGTGATGGCCTCGATCCAGATGCGGTGGCCATCTTGCAGGACGCAGAGATCCGGCTGACCGCCTTCGCGCTGGCGCTCGACGACGGGAAGCAGGGTGCGACCCGCCTCGAGCAGCGTGCAGCCCAGATACATCTCCCAGAAGCGGCCATCGACATCGCGTGCGAAGCCCTGCCGAAAGTCGGGATCGGCATAGGGTTCATAACGCTCCCACATCTCTTGCAGCATGGCGTGAAGCTGCTGCTCGATCGGAAGCTCGGCGGCTTTCAGGTTTTCAAACCCGCGATCGAGATTGGCGCCGTCGACGTCGAATAGATCGCTCATTGTCTGCTCGTCTCATGCGCGGCCTTACCGCCATCGAGGTTGACGGATTTGAGCGTGCGGTCGTCGCCTTTTTTCGGGCATATCTTGGAAAGGTAATGAATCGTCTCGACTTTTAACAAAGCCGGCTCGATCTCCGAAAGATAGGCCATTGCCGTTAGCCCTCCGGCAGCAAGGCCCGGACGCCGGTGACGGCCTCGCGCCACTTCTGCGCCACCAGCTCCATCACGCGCGCCTCGGCCTCGCCATTGCGTTCTTCCTCGAACCAATGCTGGTTCTTCTCATTGACCCGGTCCTTGTAGCCGCGACCGGCGATAGCGCTGCAGGCGCGCCAGAATTCAAGATCCTCACGTAGATCATCGGCATAGATGCTTTCGCCGACCAGCTGCGCATTGCGGATGATCTCATCGAAGCCGGCTTCGAGCGCGCGCACGGCTTGGCGGGCAAGGTCGTGCGCGTCGGCGAGATCGTCGTCGCGTAAAACGCTTGTGGCGATCGTCTTGAAGCCCTCGATCTTATTCTCGACCACGTGCGTTGCGATACGGCGTGCGCCGTGGCTGAGCTGGTGCGCATAATCGAGGTTCGGCCACCCGCCGCGGCGGCTGATAGTGGCGTAGATCGTTTTCCAATGGGCGGCCCGCGTCGTCGACAAGAGGCTATCGTGCACGCGACGCGACGCCGCGCGCGGCAGCTCGGCATTATCTTTGAGCCAGATCGTGAGGCGCTTGGCTGCCGTCCGCAGCGTTTCTTCCGCTTGCGCCTTCTCGTAGTTGGCGAGCAGGTCCCTGGCGCCGGCGATGATCTCGCGCAACGCCGCACGATGGCTATTCCGGAGGGCTTCGATGCGTTCCGCGATGAAGGCGCGAAGCGTTGCCGGCTCATCGGTTGCCGAATTAAAAAACGCGATGGCCAAATGATCGAGGTTGAGCGCATGAAGCTTGAGCCGCACCTCGTCTGCTTTCAGCTCGTAGCCTTCCTCCTCGGTCTGTGCGAGTTCCCCTTCAAACTTGACCGCAAGCGCTTCGCCCGTTCGCGGTAGCGCCAGGACCGCCGCCTGCGTTGCTAGGGTGCGAACGCCCGCTTCCTTGGCGCGCGTCAGGAGCTGGCGCACTTCGGTCGATGGTGCCTGTGCAAAGAGTGTGCAGAGCATCACGAGCGTATGCGGATCATCAAAGTGTTGCTCAAGGTCGGCGCGGGCGGCGAGATCGTCGATGCCACGGGAGTCGATGAGCGTGACGGTCACCGTGTCGTCGCCGAGGATGGCGTTCGGCACCACGACTTCGATACGCTTGGGCACCGTAAATTCGGAATGACGGCCGTTATTGATCTTCTCGAAGTTCTCCTGCAGCCAAACCAGCGGCGGCTTGCCGGTGTTGGCGTCGTGCCACAGGTCGCGGCGGTCCCGTTTATGCAGCTCCATGCGGGCGAGTATCTCGACGGACAACGCCTTGGCGTCCGGATGGTTCGCGGCGAGAACGCGCGCATCGTCGCTCGCAGGGATGACAGTGCCGTCGGGTTTTCGCTCTGAGCGGCGGCGGCGGAGGCCCGTCATGCTGCGCAAGGCGCGGTCGATCTCGCGCGAGATTCCAGGAGAGCCGGAACCGGCCTCCTCTTCGTCGTCGTCGCCGGGTTTGGCGGGATTCAGCAGCGAGTTGGCAAAGTCTGTGACGTGATGACGGATTTCATCTTCGGTGCAGGGCTCGATGATCAAGCCATATCCCGGTCCCTTCCGGACATGCACGTCGCAAATCGTGATGCCGCCAGAGCCTGTCTCTAAAACGGCGCTGGGCATGCCCTTCGCGCTCGGAAGTTCCAGTTGCTCGATGCGGCAGATGCCGGTGGATTTGCCGACACCGATCGTTCCCATGAAGGCCACGCTATAGCGCTTGTTGAGAACATGTTGCGCCGCAAGGCGAAGCTCTTCCTCGTAGCGCACGAGACGTCGCTCGAAGAGCTGCTTCACATCGGGCTGCTCTGCGAGCGTGTGGATTTCTTCAGCAACTTCTTCGGCCTCCCATAGGAGATCGGCATCAGGGTCACCGAGAGCGGGTTCGGGCAGCCGATGCCACTGCCGTCCGAGGATTTCTTTGAGCCGCGCCGCTTCCGGCGTGCCGATACCCTTCAGAATAATGTCCAGCTCATCGTCGGTAAGCGGGCGGTCACCTGCCTCCACGCGCGAGAGCACGGCCGCGCTCCACTGAAGCTTCTTGGCGAGTTCATTTTGCTTGAGCTGATTCTGCTCGCGCAGCATGGCGAGGTGTTTTCCAATGGCAACATCACGACTCATCGCTGGCCTCCTTTTATCGGCGAAACGTATCTCACAATATTTCGTGAGAATCAAGAAACGTTTCATAAACGTTTCAAGACGGGAGCCATTCGCTACCATGATATTGAAATTAATGTATAATTCTTGCCAATCGGAGCAGATAGCACGCTTTTAATGGCCATGAGCGATGTGACCGATGAGGTGAAAGTCCATGTTGCCGGCCGGCTCCGCGGTCGCAGCTGTGCCGAATGAGCAGCTATTCGACCTGCGCAGGGATCCTGCACGGGCGAGCAATGAGGGCGGTTTCACTACGAGAGTGGGGATGGCGCTGTTCGTGGTCCTCGGGACGCTGCCCTAAAGTGCGGCTACATGAAGAGGCGCACCGGGTAGGATTGTGGCTGAAGTTTTGGCATCCGCTTTACGATGGTGGCGAGCGTGCTGGCGAAATTCAGCGTCACAGGTAGCCGGTCATAAGGGCCGTCGTTGTTCCAGTCCATTTTTGTCAGCGCGAGCGTTTCGCGGCAGAGATCGTCGATGCTGCCGAGGCCTGCGTGACGGACCAATAACAAGGGTTCGGGCGTGCCCTTGCCCTCTTTGAAATAATCCTTGCCGTTGGCGACAGCGGGCAGATTGCCCTGCGTCCATAGCAATGCTTCATTGGCGCCGAGCTGAAATGTCGTGCCACGGCGACACGGGTATCCGTGAGGCTGCTGCGGAGCGGCGATAAATACGCCGCGCCAACCACAGCTTTGCTGCACATGCACAAGCTCGATCGAGTTGGCGTTCGGCAGCGCGTCGAAGACTCCCTCGATTTCGTCCGCGCGAAATTCGGTGTTCTTATGTACGACCACGCGTCTCGGCGGATCGCCGGAATGCTTGCGTTGGTAGATGGCAAGGCTGCGCGCCATCACCTTCAGCATCTGATCGCGGCGAAGATACGGGTTCTTTCCGAACATATGCACGCCGTCGGCCTCATAGGCCACGAATTCGAGGCCTGATCCTTCGGCATCGAAAACCTGGCTGCAACAAATCGCGAAGCGCTGGGCGGCATTGTCGCCGGCGCGCAGCGCATAGTCGATGCCAATAAAGGCCGTACCGGGTTCGACGTCGGCGAGTACCCAGGGCGTTCCGCCGGCTTTTGTGTACAGCGCGATCCCAAGCCGCCAAGCGACGCTGCACCGGCACCGATAATTCAATGCGCTATCTTCGCGCAGAAACTGGACGCAGATTCCTTCGGACGCGGCATAGGCTTTCACGTAATCATGGAGGTCGAAGTCCTCGCCGGCCGGACCGCGAAACGCCGGCGACCAGCTTTCCTTGAGTAGGATGATGACCACGTCGAAGCTGTCGCGTGCGTTCCGAAGCGCGAAGAGCGCGCGGGTCAGCGCGTCGGCCAAAACGACGTGCGGCGCCGCCGCCGTTTCGATCTGGCGATCCAAGTCTTGAGAGAGAACAATCCGGCTCGCGGAACCTCCTCGGGACAGGCGAACGCCGAACACCTTCTCGAAGCCCGGGAAGGGCGGAAGATATTGCTTCCGCTCACGCGGCTGATGCGGCTGGTCCAGCTCGCGCATCTGGCGGACGAAGGCATCCTCGAGGTCCGCCGGAACGATGATGCCGATCCGGATCGGGTTTGCGACGGGGGAGAGCTTGCCCTGGCTATAGGGCCCAAACCGGATCAGCCCCTCCATGGGGTGAATGTCGACATCATGGGCGTTGTCCGACCCGAAGCGAAGTTGGGGCTCGGGCAGCACGATGTGTCCCGGAAGGCGAAACGGTTGCGCAGCGGCGTTCATGTCTTGGCGATCCCGCTAAAGGCGGACGTCCGAAGAATTTCAAATTCGGCGTCGATGCCGTCTGCAATATTGAAGGTTTTGAGACGCACTCTTGGTTCGCGCCCGACAATGAGGCTAATCCATCCGTCGAGCATGGCGTTGGCAAGGCGATTGTGTCTGCGCGCGCGGCGCTCGCGAACGAATTCGCGCGTTAATTCGACGACGTCGTCGGGGGTTTCGTCATCGAGCGCGACGCTCAACGTGGGCTCGACGAGAAGCCACAGCTGGTCGAGGCGATAATCCACCCGGAGGCCGCAGGCTTCGCTCCAAGCTATAGTGGTGTGCGGCACCAGACCGCTCACGCGGTCGACTGGTTTTGCCTTGTCATTGTTGAAAACTGACGCTGGAACAGCCCCAGCAAGGGGCACCAGGCGGACGCGGCCGCGCCGGCGTTCGTGAGCAAAGCCAGGGCGCGTTGCGATGGCGCGGAAGAGCGCGTCGCGAACCAGAGCGCGTTCGCCGCCCTCCTTGACGAGCCGCCGCGAGGACAGCGGATGTTGGTCGAACGCCTTGATCTCATAAGGTTCGAAAACCTTACGGACATCGGTGTCACGACCGAAGGCGAGGACGCCGTCTCGAATGCGATGTGCGATGATGTCGACTCCGGCCTTGGCGATCGCTTCCTCGATCTCCTTGTCACCGCCGATCTTGCAGTCGACGATTCTGCAGAGAGCCGGCCGTGACGTGACGGCTAGGGCGTTCATTCGGATGGCCGGCACCGCGCCGCCGACTGGTCGAGGCTTTGTGGTCGAGAGGCGCGGTCGGGCGGCGCCGCCAATTCCAGCCAGCTTGTCGGCGGTCTGTGGCAAGAAGCGCAGAAGATCCGAGAAGAGCTCGTCGAAGGATTCGGCCTCGACCATGTGCGCGTCGATGCCCAGCGCGCGCGCGCGCCCGATCAGCTCCGGTACGGCGGGGTAGGGAGTATCTTGGCTGCGTTTGAACCAAAATAGCCCACCCGGAAAGCCGCGACCTTCGTCGAGCGCTTCCGTGAATGCCTCCATGGTCGACGCGTCGCGCCCGCTGTAGCCGATGACGGCCAGGCCAGCCCTTCGGCAGGCGTCGACTAGATTGCGCCGCATTTCTGCGTCCTGCGCGCGGAGTTCCGCGTCGGTGTTTTTCAGCGCATCCGAATGATAGTCGCCGTGTAGCTTGCCGTAGACCGGCCAGCGGTTCTCATCGACGGCACGACGGATTTTCTCCGGTTCCTTGAGGTCGGCGATGACCAAGCGCCCCGTGCCGGCGAAGCGCTCGGCGGACGCGTCCTCGATAGTACGGTCAAAATTGGTGGTCCAGACGATCCGGCAGAGATCTTCGGCCATAAGCAGCGCGAGCGCGTGATGGCCGAACGACGGCTTACCCCGCGCTATAAGTTCGTCAAGATATGCGCGCCGATCGCGCGGTGCGTGGTAAGTCGCTTCAAAATAGGCCGAGTACTCCGTCTCCGAGCCGGCAGGTGGAAATCCGCCAGACCCGTCGAAATGGGCTTGGAGCTTCCGTTGCACGGCTGGCTCGCCGATATCGGTGATGGCCGACGGGGATAGTTTCTTCTGCGACCGGTAAAGCCGCTGTTTAAAATCCCAGATCATATCGCCGGCGGTCTTGATGCCGGCCGAGCGCGATGCACCCGCGCCCAAAAACCACATGATCTGGGCGCCACGAAGCTGAAATAGGCGCAGGAACGCTGGTGCGTCGAGTGATTGGATCGCCGGCATGTCGGTGGTGGTGCCGGGTGCGGGCTCCGCCGCGGCAGGGGGAAGCGTAGGGGCATCACTGGGAAGATCGAGACTGATGATCATCTCCTCTCGATCACGACGGCCGAAATGCCGCTTCTTGCGAGACGTATTTGGGCAAAACCGCAACCAAGGGCTGAGTTGTTGTACACCGCTGTGTTAGAAGAGGCGGTAGCAAAGCTCGGTCCGTGCGCCGGTTGGCGGGGTGGGGGAAAGGTTTGAATAGAGGCGCGCCAATACAGATCGCCGCAGATTTCGAGGCAGTCGACGATCTGCTTTGGCAAGCCGTCGCTGGGCGGCTGCCAAAACTCGGCCCCGTGACGCTCGGCCGATCGGGCAGGATCGGGCCGCTTGTCGAGCTGGCTACAGCGGCAGCCGCGCTGCCCGACGCCTATCGCGCCATAGTGGTTGAGGCGCCCGTGTTTCTCCAGATTGTGCGCGCGCTGGGTGACGGCGTGATAAGTGGCGCGGGAGCCCGTGATCGCGCGGGCGTGTTTCCATTGTCGCGTTTTGATACCGACGACCTCGGATCCGGGGGATTGGTTTGGGATCAGTGGGCCAAGCATGCCGAGAATGCGGCTGTCGCAGCGGGTCTCCCCCGGGGAATGGCTGCAGGGCTGATGGGTGCGCTCGGCGAATTGCAGGACAATGTCTTCGAGCACAGCGGACGGCCGGAGAGCGGCCTCGTCGCCTATGCCGCGAGCGATGGGGCCTTCGAGTTTGTTGTTGCCGACGCGGGTCGTGGCGTGCTTGCCAGCCTGCGCGAGAATCCCGACTTCGCTGGCCTCGCTGATTCCGGGGCGGCGCTGCGGGTCGCCGCTTCCGACGGTGCATCGCGACACGCGCGGAGCACCGGCCACGGTTATGGTATCGGACAGTTGTTTCGCGCGCTCGCCCATGATGCCGCCGAGCTAAGGTTTCGCAGCGGTGATCACGCCCTGCGGCTCCGGGGCAACGCCCCGAGTCTCACCGGGCAGGTGGAGCTGGCGCAGAAGGCCTGGCTGGATGGGCTCACCATCTCGGTGCGCTGCGCGCCGCAAGCGCCGGGTCGGCGGCCTTAGCCGTAGGGCGGGCTTTGACGAGGCCTCGTAGGAGGCGCGAACCAGCGCGATATTGTGGGCCAGGAGCTCGTCGATCGGCGCGCCTCGCGGCGTTGGATATTTCGCCCACTTGATGCGGCCGGACTCGGTCAGATAGGCGCGCCGTCGCCGGATGGTCCGCGAAAAGGCTTCAGTGTCGATCAAGGTAACTTGGGCGAAGTGGCGTCGCAGCTCGGCGAGCTTACGGCTGCCACCCCGGATGACAAGCGCGAGCGGGCGTCCGACACGATCTGCAAGCGCGCAAAGCTCGGCAACGTGCCAGTCGATACGTTCTCCGCGGCCGCATCCGGTAGCGAATTCGAAGGCGAGGATCTCGATCTCGGGGCGGTCGGCGATGAGTTCGGCCCACCGGGAGTAGTCCTGCTGGGTGCGGCCGTTGACATGCAAGGCAGCCGGCAGGCCCGCGGCCGCCATCTCGGTCCAGGCCAACAGGATGCGCTTCATCGAATGAAGGTTGTCGGTGCGTGGCACGTCGGTCAGCACGCTGTAGTTCGGTGTCGTGATCAGCGTGACGCCGAGCGCCTTCAAAGCAGCGAGGATCACGGCGCGCTCCTTCAACTCCCACCAGCGCTCGATTGGGCCGTCCTTGTCGACTCCCGTGACGACGATCCGCGCGCCTTTTGGGATGAGGAATCGAGCCGCAAGCTCGGGGCGCGAAGTGACGTGCGGCTTGCCGTTCGCGAGGTTGACAAGCTCGTAAAGCGAGATCGCGACTACCGGCTCATCGAGCGTGGCAGCGCGGCCGTAGCGATGATCGACGAAGGGCGCGATGGTGGGCAGGTCCGGCACGCCGTTCGCCGCAACCCGCGGCGCGTTCTCGAAGCCGAGCCCGCGAACCTCGCGCATACGAGCGACGAAGTGGCTCGGCTTGAACCGGCAGACCATGTCGCACTTGCTTTTGTCCTTGCAAGTGCAGAGGTCACCGCAGTCGAAGATGCCGGTGTCGGTGTGGACCCCGCCGCAGCGGTCGCGTTCGAGGCAGGTCGGACACCCCAACGAACGCGCATGGCGCGTCGCATCGTCCCACAGCTTGTTAGGTCGGGAAAAATGGCGCGAAGGTTCGTGGGGCGGCCGTCGGTTCATTTGACGCTGATCTCCGCGGTGTCACCGAACAGGCCGACGCGCTGAAGTACGCCCTCGGCATAGCCGCCGCCGTCGCGGACGGCAGTGGTCAACTCCGGCGAAGGATTGGTGATGCGGCCGATGGCACGCAGCCCATCGCTGACGGCGAGGCCGTCACTGCCGCTCTGAACGATCAGCGTGTCGCCCGTCTTGACGCGACAGCCAGCTCTCAACTCTGCGGTGACGGTGCGCGCAGCCTCCGACATATTGAGGTCGAGCAGGCTTGGCGCCTTCAGGCGGTCGAGGCCGCCGTCCCAGCGTTTGCGCCAAGGCTTGCCAGTCTGCGAGCGGATGTAATCAAGGCCCATCAGGCGATCCCCAGAAGCGGACTGAACGACTTGGACTTGCCCTGCTTGCGTTCGACCAGCAGGCCCTTGGTCGCCAGCGCCGATAGCCGGTTGTTCCAGGCGGTCGGCCCGATCCTCTGGTCGGCGAACCGGGCAGCGAGCTCGGGGGCAGTGATCGCACCGAGTTCGATCACCGCGTCGAAGGTCGATCGTTGAGCAGGATCGAGATCGCCGATCAGTCGAGCCCCGACGACTTGGTCCTTTGCATCGAGGTCGCAGCTCCAAATGACGTCGCCGCGCGCCCGGACGAAGAAATCCAGCTCTTCGGCGACGGCAGGGACTATATTTGCGACGACGGGATAGACGTTGGGCAACGACTGTCGGGCGTAATCGCGGAAGCCGATAACCGCCTCGCGCAGGAATGAGGCGGTGGCCACCTCGATGCCGTCGAAGTCGAGGAAAGCGGGCGCAGGCGCTTCCGTGGAGGGCGTCGCCGCGATCAGTGCACTCAACACCTTGCGTCCGGGGATGGCGCCCGAAAGCACGGTTTGGACGCCGCTATAATGGATCAGTCGATGCCGCAATTCACTATCCTCACTTCATTAACGTGAAGGTGGTGAATGAATCGCGCGCCGTCAAGGGTATCCGGGACTACGACCGTGTTTTCCCCAGCTTGATCGGCGGAAGGACGTGTCCGCATGGCGTTTCTGGGAAACCACCCCGTCCTTTGGCGGGAAGGCGATTAGGCACTGCCCTGGGATCGAGATCTTGAAAACTGTCAGAAAACAGCATATGTTTCTGACAGGAGATTTAGCCATGCAACGGTTGACCGAACAGATTCTTGTGCATGCCGAGGGGTTGTCCGAAGGCACACCCGTGGCAGCTAAGAGCTTGCTCCACCTTGGTAATCGCGCCGCAGTGGATCAGGCTTTGTCGCGTCTGACCGAGCGAGGCCAACTGATCCGGGCCGGTCGCGGCGTCTATCTGAGTCCCGTCAAGAGCAGGTTCGGCACCAGGTCGCCATCTGTTGAGCAAGCGGTCGAGGCGCTCGCCAACCAGCGTGGTGAAGTCATCGTCCCAAGCGGAGCGGCGGCCGCCAACACCCTCGGCCTGACGACGCAGGTGCCTGTCCGATCAGTATATCTGACCTCCGGCCGCAGCCGAATGATGAATCTCGGCAAGCAAGTCGTCGAACTTCGTCATGCTCCGCGCTGGCAACTCACCATGGCTCATAAGCCGGCCGGCGAGGCTGTGCGGGCGCTGGCCTGGCTTGGGCCGGAGAAGGCGGAAGCCGCCTTGAAAACGCTGAAGCGGAAGCTCTCACCGGCCACCTTCAGCGATCTGGTGGCGGCAGCGCCGCAGCTTCCGACCTGGCTCGCGCGCAGCGTGGGAAAGGCGGCGCATGGCTGACGCCTTTCTTCACCTTCCGGTCGATGATCGCCGCGAGGCGCTAAACGTCGCGGCCGACCAGTCGGGACGACCGCCGCACCTCCTTGAGAAGGATGTGTGGGTGGTGTGGGCGCTCGCGGCGCTCTACGGATCAGCGCTCGGCGAAAATCTGGTGTTCAAGGGCGGCACATCACTGTCAAAAGCCTATGGGGTCATCCGGCGTTTTTCCGAGGACGTCGACCTGACCTACGATATCCGGGCGATCGCGCCCGACCTAGTAGGGGCCAACGGTGAGGCGTTGCCGAAAACGCGGAGCGAGGAGAAGCGCTGGTCGAGCGAGGTGCGCAAGCGCTTGCCGGAGTGGGTGGCGGGGAACGCCCAACCGGTGATCGCGGGCGTGCTGGCAGCGGAGGCGTTGGCTGCTGCCATCCGCATCGAGGACGAGAAGCTGTTCATCGACTATGAACCGATCGCGGCGGGCTCCGGCTACGTGGCGCCGAGCGTGATGCTCGAGTTCGGCGCGCGATCGACGGGCGAGCCGGCAAGTCTGCGGGACATCGCCTGCGACGCATCCGGTCTGATCGAAGGCGTGGCGTTTCCGACGGCACGGCCCCGCGTCATGCACGCCGAGCGAACCTTCTGGGAAAAGGCGACGGCGATCCACGTCTTCTGCCTGCAGGAGCGGCTCCGCGGCGATCGCTTCGCACGACACTGGCATGATGTCGTGCGGCTGGATGAGGCCGGCCTTGCGGAAGCGGCTTTCGCGGATCGCGATCTGGCGGCCGCAGTCGCGCGCCACAAGGGCATGTTCTTCGCCGAGAAGGCGGCCGATCGCAGTCCGATCGACTACGTGGCCGCCGTGAATGGCGGTTTGCAGCTTGTGCCCGGAGGCGATGCCTCCAAGGCGCTGCAAGAAGACTACGGCCGCATGGTCGAGGACGGGCTTCTGCTGGAAGACGCTGAACCGTTCTCAGCACTCATGGAGCGTTGCGGGGATATCGCAGCGCGAGCAAACGATGCAGCGAAATAGAGCGATTGGGGGGATGTAGATGAGCAACAATTTCAAACACGAAAGTTGGTTCCGGCCCGAGCTGGCGGGACGGCCAGCGCGCAAGTATCAGGTTGCTGGTCTGGTATGACAGGTCCGCTTCCCTTTGATGACTGGATTCGGGCTGCAGGAGATCCTGCTGACAGTGGTCTTCATTTCGTCGGCGCATTCGACAGGCGGATCACATTTTATTCCCAACAGGTGCGTGCGCTGAGACTTGTTCATGCGCTGAGCCGTCCCGGCAATCTGAAGCCCAACGACAACATTGCTGTGGTCGGTGCTGGTGCTGCGGGCGTTACGGCGGCGCTAGGGCTGGCACTGCTCGGTAACGACGTGATGCTGTATGATCCAGCCGCGTCGATCTTACAGCTACAGAGCGCGTCGCCTCGGCTGCTGCATCCTCATATCTATGAGTGGCCCGGGCTCGGGTCGCTCGACGACCGTGCGGGTCTGCCGATATTGGATTGGTCCGCGAGCAATGGCGGCGCGGTTTGCGCGCGGCTTCAGGCCGATTTCGATGCTGCGGAGGCGCGCCTGCAAAACCTTGAGTTCAAGTCCGCGCACCGTTTGACATCCTTGGGCAAGGTGGGTGCACGGTGGCGGCTTGGACTCACGTTCAACGGCGCGGTCAACTATCGCCAATTTGACCATGTCGTACTCGCGATCGGTTTCGGCGATGAGATCTCTTGCGGGGCAGCCGTACCAGTCCACTATTGGAAACAGAATTCGACTGGGTCAGCGGCAGCCGAACCGCACAGCCCTGCGACTTACATCGTCAGTGGCAATGGCGATGGTGGTCTCACCGACTTGTTGAATCTGCTGGTTCAGGATTTTGACCATGTCGGATTTACGCGGCGGTTCTTGAACTACTTTTCTGATGATGCGCTTCGCGCGACGACAGAGGCGGCATGTGCCGGGGTCGCTGTCGGAGCCGATCTCGAACCAGCGTTCACGGCGCAGCTCCTTCCGCTATTCGGCGAGTGGGGCATACTCGATAGGCTCAGCCAAATTTTGCGATCTGATCGCCAGGTGACAATAAACAGCTCGGGTCCGCTGTTTGCGGCGTCAAAGGCTTCTCAGCTCAACCAGGTGATGGTGTTTGCGGTTCTCGAGGCCGCGAAGCAGGTGGGTCGTCCGGTGCAGCGAAGTTCTGGACAAGTCACGGATGTCGTTGCGAGCACCGGAGGCTTTCAGGTCAGCGGTCTCAATGTCAGTGGCGTCCCACTGACCGAAACGCATGAGCATGTGATCCTGCGTCACGGTCCTGACCGGGCGGTGCGCTACGCCGCCGCTGGCGCGCACTTCGCGGCTTACAAGGCGCATGTTACGGCGCTGCTGGCGGCGCAACCTCACCTCAACCTGCCGCCGGTTCTCGACAGCGAAACTTACGATTTCTTTGAGGCGCTGCGGATCGAGAAGCTCGAAGACCATGCATCGCAGCAAGCCTCGCAAGCCAATCTCGCTGCCGCGCGGGCGACGATCGTGATAGGTAGTGATCCGGCTGCTCACGTCCCGACCGAGCGCGGAAGTCGGCGTCTTCTAGAAATCGCCGAACAATGCGAACGACTGACCGGCAACGTTGTTCTTCACCTCGCCGTGACGCCGGATAAGATGGCGGGCTGTGCTGACATCGTTCGGCTGGCGCGAGCAAGCGGTGGCCGCATTGTGCTCGTGGCAGGGCCGGATGGGCTGACGGAGTGGCGGAAGCTCGTTCCGACGATCGATCCCGTGCCGTCCGCGGTGTCACATTATCCTGTAATGGCGCTTGATGTTACGGCGCTGGATGAGGCCATCGATGCCTGCCTGCTTCGCCTGTTGGACCAGCGCGTCCGATCTGTTTTGATCAGTCGTCAATGCGAGACGCTGGGTCCACTCCATGCGTCGATTGCGGATGCGATCGGACCGACTTGGACAGCTTGGCATGGCTCTTTGCTTGCCGATAAAGCGCTTCTCGCCGCTTTTCTTCGTTGGCTTGCGGATGTCGAACAGGATGAGCGTTCGCCTTGGAGCGGCGATCATGCTACGATTCGCTATCTCGCGACAGCGCTCGTGATGATGCTCGCGACCCATCACGGAGAGCCGCTCGAGCCGGCCTTTGCTGACCGGGGCAATCTCAAATTCAGCCATAATGCGGTGGCGTTGGGCTCGGGTTGCCAGATGGTCGGGCAGCAGCCTATCGCGATTTGGGACCAGCCCGATCAGTGGGGTGTCGATGCACTGATCCTGTCGGGCTCGGCCGAAGTTGAAGTTCTGGATCCACCCGGCCGTGTTCTCGATGGTGGCAAGCCCGCCTTGGGAATGGCGGCGGCGAGGCGGGTACGCCCCGTGGTGATCCGTAACGACAAGCAATGGCGTGCACGCCTGACGGACGATGTTGCGGTCTGGCGGGCTGCCGTGGAAGTCGAATTTGCGGCGTTGCGCGCGAGGCAAGACAAGGAATTGGAGGAGCTTGCCAAATGACTCCTGACGTTCTTCGCGACAAGCTGATCGCGTCAGCCCAACAAATCGGATGGTCTGCGACGATCGAGCCAGATTTCGTTTCGCCCAAATTCAGAGGGCGACAGGATGCATCTGCCGCGTCGCTTCCTGAGAACACGATTGGGCTGCGTCTCGGCGCGTATCCTGCGTTGGTCGGACCAATTGCGCTAAAGACCAGCGAGGACATGCAGGTATCGCTAAAGGCACTGCATAACCAGATGGTGATCGCGCGATCCTACATGCGCGCTGAGGAGGTAATCAACGCACACATCATGTTGTGCGTGACGACGACGGGATCGCAAGCTGACTGGCGCGGCATCATCGACCTGGCCGAAAGGGACGAGACGGTGTGCCGGAAAGTGATCTGGATGCCAGACGCCGACGCTTTGGATACATCGTACGAGCATTTCCTCGCACGAACATTCCTGGCCCAACCCTGGCGTTCGCTTGACGCGGTACTTAACGCGCCACTCGACCATAACCAAGGATTGGCCGAGCGGATCCTCGTAAGGCATGGTCTGTCCGAACCAGCGGCCGAGCGGTGGGTCAAACTCGCCGACACCTATAAGGATGACCCTGACGGATTGATCCCGCAGTTGGTTGCCGCCCGGGAGCAAGCCGAATGACACCACTCTATCTGAAGCAAGTCGCACTTCGGCAGTTCCGCAGCTTTGCCACGCTCGATGTGGAGCTCCCGCCTGAGCCAGGAGTGCTTATCGTTCATGGCAGCAACGGCCTGGGCAAATCCTCTCTGTTCGATGCGCTGGAATGGGCGCTCTCCGACCGCATCGACCATTTCCGTGACGCGAACGGCGTGAATAAACCAGGCACTTACCTGTGCCGGTGGCGGGAGGGAGAGCCAGGGCCGACCAGTACGACGATGGTCTTTTCGGACGAAAGCACCATCGAACGAAGCTTGCTGTCCGCGAAATCGACAACGTCACAGCTTAGCGGCAACGTTCCCGATATCACTGCCTTTCTGCGCGCTCCTGCATGGCAGCAGCGCATCTCGGAGCTGCAGCGCTATCTCCTGCTGACCCATTTTCTCGGGCAATCGACGCTTTCCAGGTTGACCTATCGCAAGTCGAGCGAGCGGTTCGATATTCTGAAGGAAGCCGCGCAGAGCACAGCGATCGAGGCAATTGCCAATGCTCTGCACGGTCAAGGGAACACAACGGTTGTCCGCGCCTACGCTCGGCAAATAGAAGCGCTCGAGCGAGACGCGAAGAGCTTGGGCGATCTTATGGAGCAGGAGTCCGCTCTATGGGTTGAGGCACGGGTTTCCGGCGCTCTGGACGACGCTGCTGCGCAAGCGGAGGCTCGCCGGATTGGGGCGCAGCTCATACAAGCCGAATTCGAGGGTCAGGGGTTTGGCGCATCGCCTGGCGATCTCGACGAGCCGTCGATTGAGGGGTTGCAGGCCACGATAGATCGAAACGAGCGCGATTGTTTTTCGGCCGAGGCCCAGACGGAGGAGGCGAGGCGCCTTCACAGTGAGCTGCAGCGGGTCCTGACTGATCTTGCCGAAGTCGCAGCATCACGCGCAACTACTCAAAAGCGTATTGATGTGCTTGGAGATCAACTTGTGCAGGCGCAAAAGCTGCAAAGTGATCGCAGAACCGACGTTACGACCCATCAGCAGCGCGTTGCTGGCACATCGACGGTCTTATCCCGACTTCGAGCACTGCGGGACGCGCGCACCCTTGTCGCCCGGCTGGATACCGAGCACCGCGAAGCAGGGGTTGCGGAGGCGGCCGCTGATCAGGCCAAGAAAGTAGCGGAGAGCGGCGTCACGATTGCCGAGCGAAGGCGACAGATCTCACAACGGATAAACGACGAGATCGACCAATGCGGCGAGGAAATGGATCGCTTACGCGACATTGCGGCGACGGTCGATCAAGCAACTGCTTGTGAAGCTCGCATTGGAGAAAAGTCATTCGCGCTTGCTGGACTTGAAGCCGGCAATCCGGACATCGATGCAGCCGTGGAACGTAGCAAAGAAATGGTGGCGACCGCGACCGATACGGTCGACGCACAAACCGCACTCGTCGAAAGTCTTCGCGACACGGTCGACACGATGTCGAACGCAATCGCGTCAATCGCCACGCATCTGCCTTCCGACGCCTGCGACTGCCCGCTTTGTGCAACTCATTTTGACAGCGCTGCGGAATTGAGGACTCGGGTCTCGACTGCTGCAGAGCGCCTCGCACCGGCCCTTTTCGCGCAAGAGGAAAAGCTCAAGAGCCTGTCAGCCGCCCTCGGCGCTCGCAATTCCGAGCTCCAACAATTGCAGGTGTCGCAAGCGGCAATCTTATCGGCGCGTGCAGACTTGAACGTCGAGCGAGAGCAGCGTGTTCGGCTGGTCTCCCGACTCGACGGCGGTGCGACCGAAACGCCGATCGATCTGGCCGCGACACGAGCGCGCGTGGCTGAAACGATCGCGGCGATAGGTGCGAGACGCAAGCGGAAGCAGCGTTGGCAAACACACCCCGCCCTCGACGGTCAGACATCGAGCGCCGACTACTCTCGCGCCATTCGCGAACGGGATGCAGCCCAACGAAGGCTCGATGCCGCCACCCGCGCGGCAACAGATCTTGCAGCTTCGCTCGAACGGGCGAGGTTAGATGAGGCCAGCGCGAATTCTGCAACGGGGACGCTGAGTGATATTGATCCCAATGACCTCTCGCGAATGATTCAGGAGGCGGAGGCAGAATTGCTCGGACATGAGGAGGCGTTTGCTGCCGCAACGAGGGCACTTACTGACGCCGACACCGCTGAAGGCGCCTTGGAAGCGGAGCGCGCCGGCTTGAGAGCGCGGCTGGCCGAAATCGATTCTCGTAAGCACGACCTTGATGAGACGCAGCGCAGGGTCGGCGACGACTGGCTTGGTCTCAAACGGTTTGGCCCAGCCCCAGATCTTGCAGCGATTCAAATTATCGAAGGTCGCATCGCTGCTTCGAGACTCGTTGCGAAAGAGGCGGCGGCAAGGCTTGCGCGTCTCCGTGAAGGGCGCCTGGCTTGGTCGCGACAGGTCAGTCACAGAACGGTGCTCGACCAAATTCGAGATCAGGTTGATGGGCCACCGAATGCGACCCGCGACGAGGTACTGGCGCGCGCCGCGGCGCTTCGCGCCAAGGATGAGGCCGACGCTGAAGCCGTTCGTGAGGTCAAAGAGATTGCCAAGGCTGCGAGCGCCGATATTAGCGCCGAACTTGAAGACTTCAATTCCGAATACATCAAGCCTTTGGGCTTCCTGATGTCACGGATCAATCAGGCAATTCTCTGCGACCCGCGCGTGGGCATCGATCTCCATGTCAAAAGGAAGAGGATTGAGCAGAGTGCCGTAAAGGGTGGTGAGGTTCCGAAGGCCGTTGGAGAAATCGATCCGGTGCTAGTTCATAGTGAAGGTCAAATGGCTGCATTGGCGGTTAGCATGCTATGCGCCGCTAGCCTGACCTTCCCCTGGTCACGGTGGAAGGCACTCATTCTTGACGATCCTTTGCAGCACAATGACTCAATCCATGCTGCGGCATTTGCGGATCTGATGGGTAATCTCGTTAGCGGTGAAGGATACCAAGTTCTCTTAACCACCCATGACGTCGCTCAAGCCGAGTTTCTGCAGCGAAAGTTCCGTTCACGCCGGATTCCCTGTGTGACCCTGAGCCTGCTCGGTCTCGGGAAAGATGGCGTGGAATGGTCTGTGCAGTCTTCGGCCTCGGTGGGAGCTCGCTCGGCGTCGGCATGATGTAAGCTTGTTGGCCGGCGACAGCGATAGATGACGGAATGTGAGTTTCCACATTTCGAGGAAAAAAGGCAGCGTTTTCAAAAGCGTCAATTTTTGGCGGTACCTCTGACGGTATGGTTTCGCGCAGAAAATTTTTTCCTTCGCTAATTCAGTAACTTGGGTAGCTAGGAGATAATCGAGTGGGAGTGATTTCAGGCGACGCCAACGGTGTTCAGGACGGTGGTTCCGAGAGATAGCGCGTCACCGGCCAATCGTGCGTCCTTCTCCACGGGGACGCGACAGATCGCGTTCCGCATTGACCCGTGCTCCATCGGACATCCGTCCGACTCGACGGCCAAGGGCGGCGCGGCGTTTCTTGCCAGCCGCTGATGGCCCTGCGCGGCCGTGAGTCCATCGGCGCGGGCCCGGCCTGTCGGTGCCCGCGGTCGTGCTGGAGTGGTCGATGAACGCGTTGAAACCGGTCTGCCTCCTGGTGGCGCTTGCATTCGCCCCATGCGGAAGCGTGGCAGAGCCTGGCGCGGCTCAGGCGTCTCCCGAGGGCAGGACCATACCGGGCGGCGTCCCGCTCGACGACATCCCCGTCTCGACCGTGCCCCTCGGCGGCTTTCCCTATTTCGCGCTGCCGGCGGGCTACCAGCCGATGAACCCGCCCGAGACGCGGGAGTTCGGGCATTTCCCGTTCTGGACGGGCACCGCGCTCCACGACGTCGAGGGCAAGGTCATCCTGTCCCTCATCAGTGCCAAGGACGGCAAGACCTACTCGTCCTATGAGCTGAAGAAGAACATCGAGGCCGTACTGACCCAGGCCGGGGCTCGGAAGCTCACCGACGGCAGGATCCCCGATACGGTGACCGATACCCTGCCCGAGGATGTGAAGATCGGCATGTATGACGGCCTCGGCAACGTCTACGCCGAGCCGACGCAGACATGGGTGATCCGCCGCCCGGACCGGCAGATCTGGGTGCATTTTGTGCCCGGCAGCAGCAGCGCGAGCTGGACCATCCTGGAGACGAAGCCGTTCGCCCAGACCGCCGCACTGCTGCCCGCCGATCGGCTGAAACAGGACATCGACAAGACCGGGCGGGCGGTGATCCATGTCAATTTCGCCACCGACAAGACTGAGATCCTGTCGGAATCCGCCGCTCAGATCGACGCGGTGACCAGTCTGCTGAAGACGAATCCCGGCCTCAAGCTGGCGATCAACGGCTATACCGACGAGACCGGCTCCGCCGCGCACAACCAGTCTCTCTCCGACGGCCGTGCCAGGGCGGTCATGACCACGCTCATCGCGTCCGGCATCGCGAAGGACCGGCTCAGAGCCAAGGGCTTCGGGGCCGCCAGCCCGGTCGCCTCCAATGGCAACGAGGAGGGCAGGGCGAAGAACCGGCGCGTGGAACTGGTGAAGTTCTGAGGCGGGACGGCAGGATCGACCCGGGTGCCCATGCCCGCCCTCAGGCCGGCAGGTTCGTCTCCACCAGCACCGTTGCAGTGGTGAACTCCGCCTCGTGCCAGACATGGGCCGGGAAGTGGAACAGGCTGCCGGGGCCGAATTCCCGGCTTCCCTGCTCGGTCACGAGGGTGCCGCTCCCCGAGATCACCTGCACGAGTTGTTCGTGATCGTGGCTGTGCCGGGCCGCCCGGGTTCCGGCCGGGATGGCGATCCGCACCCATTCGGCACCCGCACCCCGGACGCGGCGCTTCGCGACGCCGTTTTCCGCGACGTCCTCGGGCAGATCGGTCCAGGCGAAACAATGGACGGTCATGGCGATCCGATACGGTGGATTGAGGAAGGCGCGTGAGCGCGCCCTTGCACCGCCGCGACCGGTGCCGGCAAGACCGATCGACGTGGCGGACGCCCCGATCCGGCTGCGATCCGGTGTCGCATTCCGCTCCTTCGCCTCTCGCCGAATCCGTTGGAAGCGTCGCCTACGGCCAGACCTTGATCGCCAGAGGTCTGCGGACGAGGTCGCGGTCCGAAGTCACGGTGCAGCCCTCCCGGCGCAGGGTCACGTAGGTGAGGAAGGCGGTGTCGCCCGCATCGTCGAAGTTGCGGCCGGTGGCCTGCGGATCGAGGATCGACGGATAGGCGATGAGGTCGCCCTTGGCCGTGCAGGGATCGTCGTAGAGCGTGGCGCCGGCGAGCAGCAGGCGCGGCTGGTCCCAAGTGACGAGATCCCGCGAGGTCGTCCAGTAGAAACCGGATTGTGGGACGGTGCCGCCGGCGCTGGCCATGTACACGGCGATCCAGGCTCCCGTGCCGCGATGGCGTATGACGGCGCCGACGGGCAGGCCGAACGGCTCCAGCGGCTTGCACGGCTCGGAGAGCAGGGTCGGCCTGCCGTAGGGATCGGGGAAGGCGGCGGTGAAGCCGAGGCCTGTCCAGGCGCGCCAGCGCGTAGGATCGGAGGGCGTGTCGGTGCGGAACAGGCAGGCGCCGGCGGACTGGTCGCTGCCCCCCGCGGTCCAGCCGGTGGTGGCGATCAAGACGTAGCGCCAGCGCCCGTCGCCGACGATGTTCGACGGGTTGAAGAAGCCCCGCTGCCGGCCCTGGCCGACCTCCTGGCGGAACGGCGCCCCGGCCACCACCACGGGGGGCTTGGCGCGGGAAAAGCTGCGCCCGCCATCGCCGGAGGAGGCGGCGGTGATCGTGTTGTACCAGCACTCGATATAGACCTTCGAGCGGCAGCGCCCCTCGTGCTCGTTGGCCTGATATTCGTGATGGAGGAGGGCCGAGATCGCCTTGCCGTCCTCCGTCCATGTGGCGGTGATCCAGGACCGGTCGTCATAGGCCGCCGGATCGGCTTTCTCGCCGGATTCGAGGACCACGGCGCAGTCGAGCTTCAGCAGGTCGAGGGCCGGCCCGCGCATGGCCCGGTTGCGATAGTGCATCCCGAACAGGGCGACGCTGCCGGACGCGTCGCGGAAGGCGCGCGCGGAGGCGTCCGGCACGTCCGCCCCGTCGCAGGCATCGCGGCCGGCCTTGAAGATCGTCGTCGGCGCCCCGACGAGGGTCAGCGCCGAAAGCGGCGGTTCGGACCGTGCCGCGGCCCCGTGCGCGAGCAGGACGAGCAGGAGGAGGGCGAGGAGCCGCGTCATCGGGTGAGCCTGGACATCGGCCCGAGTTTGGGTTTTGAACCATTACAGTCTGCTTCACCCGGCCTGGCGCGGATCATGTGATCCACAGGCGCGATTCGAAGGCGTTCCATGCTCATCCTCATCCTCGGCCTCGTGCTGTTCCTCGGCACGCATGCCTTCTCCATGTTGAGGGCGAAGCGCGCGGGCGTCATCAATGACATCGGGGAGAGCCGGTTCAAGCTCGGCTATACCCTCCTGTCCGTCCTCGGCATCGTGCTCATCGCCTACGGGTTCGGCCAGTACCGCGCGAACGGTTATATCGACGTGTGGAACCCGCCGGTCTGGACGCGCCATCTGGCGCTGCTCCTGACGCTCTTCGCCTTCATCGCCCTGGCCTCCGCCTACCTGCCCGGCCATATCCGGGCGCGGGCCAAGCACCCGATGCTGCTGGCGGTGAAGATCTGGGCGACGGCCCATCTCCTCGCCAATGGCGACCTCGGCTCGATCCTGCTGTTCGGCAGCTTCCTCGCCTGGGCCGTCATCGCCCGGATCAGCGCCAAGCGCCGCGCCCTCTCGGCCGGCGCGGTGGCCGCCCAGCACGGTGCCGTCGCGGCCCCGGCCGGCTGGCGCAACGACGCCATCGCGGTGGCGGTCGGCTTCGTCGTCTGGTTCGTCTTCGCCAAATACCTGCATCAATGGGTGATCGGCGTCGCGGCCTGGCCCGTCTCGGCCTGACGGCATCCGCGCACGGCCGGTCGCCTGCCGGCCGCATGGCCAGTCGCCAAGTCGGCCGCATGGCCAGTCGCCAAGCCGGGCTGGCTGTGCTAGGCGCCGGGCTTGGTTTTCCTCAAGGCCGCCGATCGTATCGCGGTCGGCGTGAGACGACATGGCCGAGAACAACGAGTTTATCCGCGAGGTCAACGAAGACTATCGCCGCGATCAGGTCGCGCAGATCTGGAGGCGCTACAGCGGTCTCATCGTCGCCGTGGCGATTCTCCTCGTGGCCGGCGTCGGCGGCTATCGCTACTGGCAGCACGATCAGCGGGTCCGCGCGGAAGCCGCGTCCGAGAAGTTCGAGGCCGCCAACCGCCTCG
This sequence comes from Methylobacterium sp. E-045, assembly GCF_022829685.1. Taxonomy (GTDB): domain Bacteria; phylum Pseudomonadota; class Alphaproteobacteria; order Rhizobiales; family Beijerinckiaceae; genus Methylobacterium. The sequence continues at coordinate 14,864 of NZ_JAKSYE010000089.1, read as the reverse complement.
CCAAGGACGGCAAGGGCGCCGAGGCCGACAAGGCCTTCGAGGCGCTGGAGGCCGACGCTCCCGGCGGCTACCGGATGCTGGCCCGCTTCCGCTCCGCCACCGAGACCGCCAAGCGCGACGCGTCCGCCGGCGCGGCCGAATACGATGCGCTGGCCGCCGACACCAAGCTCGGCGACGGCCTGCGCGACCTCGCCCGTCTGCGCGCGGCGCTGATCCGCCTCGATCAGCCGAACTCCGATCCCGCGCTCGCCAGCCTCCAGGGGCTCGCCGCCCCGGCCGGCGCGTTCCGCCACACCGCCCGCGAAATGCTCGGCCTCGTGGCGTTGAAGCGCGGCGAGTACGATGCCGCCGGACGCTGGTTCGACCAGATCATCTCCGATCCTCAGACGCCGGCGAATCTCCGCCAGCGCATCGAGGTCTATGCCGCCCTCGTGGCCGGCGGCCCGGTCACCGTGACCGCGGCGCCTGCTCCCGAGCCGGCCGCACCCCCGCCCGTGACGCGCTGAGCCGGTTCCGGCACGCCGCCTGCACGACGAATTTTCTCCGTACGACGACTGAATCGAGACCACCATGGACATGCCGACCGTCGCTATCGTCGGACGGCCGAATGTCGGCAAGTCGACCCTCTTCAACCGCCTGGTGGGCAAGAAGCTCGCCCTCGTGGACGATCGCCCCGGCGTGACCCGCGACCGGCGCGAGGGCGACGTCAACTTCGGCGGATTGGTGTTTCGCGTCATCGACACTGCGGGCCTCGAACAGGCCGACGCGGATTCGCTGCTCGGGCGCATGCGCGCGCAGACCGAGGCCGCGATCCTGGAGGCCGACGTCGTGCTGTTCGTCATCGACGCCCGCGCCGGCATCCTCCCCGCCGACCAGCCCTTCGCCGAACTCGTGCGCCGCGCGGGCTGCCCGGTGGTGCTCGTCGCCAACAAGGCCGAGGGCGGCACCGGCCTGTCCGGCGCCTACGAGGCGTTTTCGCTCGGGCTCGGCGACCCGATCCCGTTCTCGGCCGAACACGGCGAGGGCATCGGCGAGTTGCACGACGCCCTCACCGAGGCCCTGCCCAAGCTCGACGACGAGGACGAGGAATACGACGACGACCCGTCGAACCGTTCGCTCAAGGTCGCCATCGTCGGCCGCCCCAATGCGGGCAAGTCGACCCTGATCAACCGAATGCTCGGCGAGGAGCGCCTGCTCGTCGGCCCCGAGGCGGGCATCACCCGCGATTCGATCTCCCTCGACTGGGAGTGGCGCGGCCGCCGGATCAAGCTCCACGACACCGCCGGCATGCGCCGCAAGGCGCGCATCGACGACAAGCTCGAAAAGCTCGCGGTGTCGGACGGCCTGCGCGCCGTACGCTTCGCCGAGGTGGTGGTGGTGCTCCTCGACGCGACGATCCCGTTCGAAAAGCAGGATCTGACCATCGTCGATCTCATCGAGAGCGAGGGCCGCGCCCTGGTCATCGGCCTCAACAAGTGGGACCTCGTGGCCGACCAGCCCGGCCTGCTGAAGAAGCTGCGGGAGGATTGCACCCGCCTTCTGCCGCAGGTGCGCGGCGTCTCCGTGGTGCCGCTCTCGGGCCTTGCCGGCGACGGCATCGACGCGCTGATGAAGGCCGTCACCGAGACCTTCGAGGTCTGGAACAAGCGCATCTCCACCTCGAAGATCAACGACTGGCTCAACGAGGCGACCCAGCGCAACCCGCCGCCGGCGGTGGCGAGCCGTCGTATCAAGATCCGCTACGCCACCCAGGTGAAGAGCCGCCCGCCGCACTTCGCCCTGTTCGGCAACCAGCTCGACGGCCTGCCGAAATCCTACACCCGCTACCTCGTGAACAACCTGCGCGAGGCCTTCGACCTCCCTGGCGTGCCGATCCGGCTGTCCCTGCGGACCTCGAAGAACCCGTTCGACAAGGAGAACAAAGGCTGAGCTTCACGACCCGCAGGTCGTCCGGCTCAGCCAATCCACCACGTCGTCCAACCCCTGGCGGTTGGTGCGGCCCTTGTCGCGCGCGGCCTCGAAGACGGCGATCTGCCGGTCGGCGCTGGTTCCCTCGCGGACGATGGTCCGTGCCCTTTCCACTTCCTCGCCGCATCCGAGCGCGTCGGCATCGGCGTCGATGAGGGCCAAGACCTTGTCGAGGGCGTCGGCGAAGGGGAGGGCGTCTTCGCTGGCCTCGTCGATGATCTCGGCCTCCGTGCCGCTGCGCTGGGTCCGCCAGAGGTTTTCTTCCGCCAGGGCGCGCGAGACGCCGTCGAGATCGGCGTTGAGGTCCGGCCTTCGGACGGCGCAGCGCACGAGGCAGCGGAACAGCGCCGCCACGGTGAGTGCATCCTCGAGCCGCGTACAGGAATCCGCCACGCGCAGTTCGAGGGTCGGAAACTTGATCGATGGACGCAGCGACCACCACAGGAAGCTCGCATCCTGGATCGAGCCGGCTCGGGTCATGATCCGGACGTAGCGCTCGTAGGCGTCGGGGCCGGAAAAGAGCTGCGGCAAGCCGGTGCGCGGCAGCTCGCCGAAGGCACTGAGGCGGTAGGCGGTGAGCCCCGTCGGCTTGCCCTGCCAGAAGGGCGACGAGGCGGACAGCGCGAAGAGCAGGGGCTGGAACGGCAGCAGCCGGTTCATCAGGTCGATGCGGGCTGCCGGATCGGGCACCTCCACGTGGACATGCATGCCGCAGATCAGGCTGCGGCGGCCGGCCAAGCCGACATCCTTGAGGATGCCGCGATAGCGCTCGCCCTTCGTCGGCAATTGCCGAGCCCAATCGGCCACCGGATGGGTGCCGGCCGCGAAGACCAGAAGCTCGTGGTCTCTGGCAAGCCGGCCGAGGGCTCCGCGCTGTCCGGCGAGGATCTCGTGGGCCTCGCCGAAATCCGCGGAGGGCGGGGTGCAGACCTCCACCTGGCACTGCAGCATCTCGCGCCCGATCTCGGGCAGGCGCTCGCTCGCTTCGGTATGGAACGGCTTCACCGACCGCCGCGGCGTCCCTCGCGTCTCGGCATCGGCCAGGAAATACTCTTCCTCGATGCCGAAACGGTAGCTATGCGCGGTCATGGAGGTTTCCTGCGGTGGATCAGCATCAACTCGCAGGAAGCGTCGTCGTTTCCGTCAGGCCCGCAACGCCCCACCCACCAGCCAGGCCGGATCGAACCAGCGGTCGGCCTCGCCGTCATAGGGCAGGCGGGTGATGTCCCAGTTCTGGATGTACTTGGCGTAGACGTTCCAGACGGTGATGCCGCCGCCGACGAAGATGCGCCGGCCCGGATAGCGCTTGAGCACCTCTTCCGGGTCCTCGTGGCTGCGGATCACGTCGATGGTGCGGTCCTTGAAGGCGAAGTCCGGCACCGAGGCCACGGTCTTCGGCCCGGCGATCAGCACGTGGCCCATGGTCAGCGCGAAGAAGCGCGTCACGTCCTCGACGAAGAGCGGATCGGTATTCCCTTCCCACGGCAGCTGGCCGTTGAGGCCGAGTTGCCCACGCTGGCCGATGGCGCAGATGCAGCGGACGTCGATCATGAAGGAAACCTTGTCTGGGGCTTGGAGAAAACCCCACCCCGGACCTCATCCTGAGGTGCCGCGAAGCGGCCGCGAAGAAGGACTCCAGGGAACTCCGTGAAGTCCGGAGCACTCCTCCAAGGCCTGCGCGTCGCTTCGGCACCTCAGGATGAGGTCGCGGATAGGGATGGACGGGACGAGAAAGCTACGCCGCCATCTGCGGAGTCAGCACGCGGTCGCTGGGGAAATCGTAGATCTTGCCCGATTGATCCCAATCCGGGCTCGCGAGGCGCACGAAATGCGGGGCGAGGTCGCCCGGAGTCTTCAGGGTCGTTTCGTCTTCGCCCGGCATCGCCGCCTTGCGCATGGAGGTGCGCAGGGGGCCGGGGTTGAGCAGCATGGCCTTGATGGCCGTCGTCTCGGTCTCCGCCGCATAGGTGCGCACGAGGGCGTCGAGGGCGGCCTTCGAGACCGAGTACGGTCCCCAATAGGCCCTGCATTTCTGCGCGGCGCCGGAGGTGACGAAGACGGCGCGGCCCGCATCCGACTTCCGCAGCAGCGGGTCGACGGAGCGGAGCAGGCGCCAGTTGGCGGTGACGTTGATGTCCATCACCTGCGCCCAGGTCTTGGGCGTCACGTGCCCGAGGGGCGTGAGGTTGCCGAGGATGCCGGCATTGCCCACCACCACGTCGAGCTTCGCCCAGCGTTCGTGGATGCTCAGGCCCAGCCGGTCGATGGCGTCGAAATCGGTGAGGTCGAGGGGGACGAGGGTCGCGCTCGATCCCGCCTGCCGGATCGCGTCGTCGAGCTCTTCCAGGGCCCCCTGCGTTCGGGCGACGGCGACGATGTGAGCCCCCGCCTCCGCGAGGGCCAGGGCCGCCGCCCGGCCGATGCCGCGCGAACAGCCGGTGACGAGGGCGATGCGGCCGGCGAGGGGCTTCGTCATGGTCGCCTCAATCCGCTTCGGCGAGCATGGCGAGGCGCTTCGGCCCGGCGATGGCGAGGTCGGTCAGGCCGGTCGGGTAGTCGCCGGTGAAGCAATGGTCGGTATATTGCGGGCAGGATTCATTGCGGCCCTCCTCGCCCATGGCCTTGTAGAGGCCCTCGATGGAGAGGAAGGCAAGGGAATCCGCGCCGATGTAGCGGCGCATGCCTTCGAGGTCGTGGGTGGCGGCGAGCAGCTTCTCGCGCTCGGGCGTGTCGATCCCGTAGAAATCCGGGTAGGTGATCGGCGGCGAGGCGATGCGGAAGTGCACCTCCTTGGCGCCGGCCTCCCGCATCATCCGCACGATCTTCACCGAGGTGGTGCCGCGCACGAGGCTGTCGTCCACGAGGACGATGCGCTTGCCCTCCACCACGGCGCGGTTGGCCGAATGCTTCATCCGCACGCCGAGTTCGCGCACCGACTGGGTCGGCTGGATGAAGGTGCGCCCGACATAATGGTTGCGGATGATGCCCATCTCGAAGGGCAGGCCGGTCTCCTGCGCGAAGCCGAGGGCCGCCGGCACGCCCGAATCCGGCACGGGGATCACCACGTCGGCGGCGGTGGCGGATTCGCGGGCGAGTTCGTGGCCGATATTCTTGCGGACCGAATAGACGCTCTTGCCGTTCACCACCGAATCCGGCCGGGCGAAGTAGATGTATTCGAAGATGCAGGGTCGCATGGGCTGCGCCGGTGCGAACCTGATCGACTCGATACCCTCCTCGGAAATGACGACGATCTCGCCGTTCTCCACGTCGCGGATGAACTTCGCGCCGATGATGTCCAGCGCACAGGTCTCGGAGGCAAGGATGTAGCGCCCGTCGAGTTCGCCGATGACCAGGGGGCGGATGCCCAGGGGGTCGCGGGCGCCGATGAGCTTCTTGTTGGTGAGCGCCACGATGGCATAGGCGCCCTGGACCTGCCGCAGGGCTTCGGTGAAGCGCTCGACGATGAGCGGTGCCCGGCTGCGGGCGGCGAGGTGCAGGATCACCTCCGTGTCGGAGGTCGACTGCGTGATCGCGCCGTCGCGGACGAGATCGCGGCGGATGGAGAGGGCATTGGTGAGGTTGCCGTTATGGGCCACCGCGAGACCGCCGCTGGCGAGTTCGGCGAAGAGCGGCTGGACGTTGCGGAGGATGGTGCCTCCGGTCGTCGAGTAGCGCACGTGGCCGATGGCGGCCGAGCCTTCGAGATGCTCGATGGTGGAGCGGTCGGAGAACGAATCGCCGACGAGGCCGGGACGGCGCTCGGAATGGAAGATGTGCCCGTCGAACGAGACGATGCCCGCCGCCTCCTGGCCCCGGTGCTGGAGGGCGTGGAGCCCGAGGGCCACGATGGCCGAGGCGTCCGGATGACCGAAGATGCCGAAGACGCCGCACTCCTCGCGCAGGGTGTCCCCGTCCCGGTCCAGCCCATCCACCACGTCGACCGAATGGCGGGCGCTCGCGCTGCGTGCTGACATCTGGTTCTGCGATCCTAAGGTTGCCCGCCGTTGCCGGTTTCGGCAGCGTCCACGGACCGGCTTGCATCGTGCGACCGTTTTATGACGACGGCTGCATCCTGCGAGAAGCCGTCATTTAGTCGGCCTTGGTCCCGCAACCAAGCGGCATGCCACGCAGATCAGACGCGCTGCGTGAGAAGGTCAGCGCCGTGCCGGGGCCTCGGTCCGGCGTTGGGCGGGTGCCGTATCGCCGTCGGCCGCCGGCTCGACGGGCTCGGCCGCCTCGCCCTTGGACTTCTTGAACTGCTTGATGAATCCCTCCGGATTCTCCGGCAACTGTGCCACCAGGGCGTCCCCCGATTTCTCCAGCATCGGCCGGCTGCGGGCCTGGGCCGCCCAATCGGGCATCTTGCCCTGGACCAGCCAGGCCAGGAACACCCAGCCGATCACGCAGATGAGGAAGCCGCGCCCCGCGCCGAAGACGAAGCCGAGGGACCGGTCGATCGCGCCGATGCGCGAATCGAGGATCATGTCGGAGACCTTCACCGTGATGATCGAGACGATGATGAGCGTCGCGAGGAAGATCGTCGCGATGGAGGCGACCAGCGCCACGGTGGCATTGGAGACGTGCTGGGCCACGGTGGGCAGCAGCAGGGGATAGAGCTTCCAGGCGACCGCCGCGGCGGCGACCCAGGCGACGATGGCCAGCACCTCGCGGGTCGCCCCGCGGACGGCCGCCAGGAGGGCCGAAATGACGACGATGCCGAGAACGGCCAGATCGAGAACGGAAAACGGCATTGAAGGCTATGGTCGCACGGGGCAGAGGGGCTGACGATCGCCGACTCGTGCGGCTCCCCCTCGCCGCCGCGCCTGTATATCGTGCGGAAACTCGGCCGTCACCCTCCGGGGCGGACAAGCGTCGGGCCTCACTCGTCGTCCTCGTATTCGTAGCGCGCCGGGTTGCGCTCGGGCCGGCCGCGTTTGGGCGCGCCGCTGGCGATCCCGGCCACCAGATCGGCGATGTGGCGCAGGGCCTCCGTGGGCAGGGAACCGTCGCCGGTCTCGTTGCGGCCTTGCGGCGTGACGGCCTTGGCGAAGCCGAGCTTCAACGCTTCCTTCAGCCGCGACGGCGCCTGCGCCACCGGGCGGATCGCGCCGGACAGGCCGATCTCGCCGAAATAGACGGTCTCCCCCGGCAGGGCCGCGCCCGACAGCGACGAGACCAGGGCGGCCGCCACCGCGAGGTCCGCCGCCGGTTCGGTGATGCGCAGGCCCCCGGCGACGTTGAGGTAGACGTCATGGGTGCCGAGCCGGATGCCGCCATGGGCCTCCAGAACCGCGAGCACCATGGACAGGCGGTTAGGGTCCCAGCCGACCACGGCGCGGCGCGGCGTGCCGAGGGAGGAGGGCGCCACCAGGGCCTGGATCTCCACGAGCAGGGGCCGCGTGCCCTCCATGCCGGCGAACACGGCCGTGCCCGGCGCCGCATGGTCCCGCCCTGCGAGGAACAGAGCGGAGGGGTTCGGCACCTCCGCGAGCCCGCGATCGGTCATCTCGAACACCCCGATCTCGTCGGTGGGGCCGAAGCGGTTCTTCACCGCGCGCAGGATGCGGAAATGGTGGCCCTGGTCGCCCTCGAACGAGGCGACGGCATCGACCATGTGCTCCACCACGCGGGGACCGGCGATCTGGCCGTCCTTCGTCACGTGGCCGACGAGGATCACCGCCGTGCCGGTGGTCTTGGCGAAGCGGATCAGCGATTGGGCCGAGGACCGGACCTGGGTCACCGTGCCGGGGGCGGATTCCACCGTCTCCGTCCACATGGTCTGGATCGAATCGATGATGGCGAGCGCCGGCGGCCGGCCCTGGCTAAGGGTCTCGACGATGTCCTCGACATTGGTCTCGGCGGCGAGATCCACCGCTGCGCTCGACAGGCCGAGGCGCTCCGCCCGCAGGCGCACCTGCGCCACCGCCTCCTCGCCGGAGATGTAGACCACGCGCTCGCCGGTGTGCGCCATGGCGGCAGTGGCCTGCATCAGAAGGGTCGACTTGCCGATTCCGGGATCGCCGCCGAGCAGGATCACCGAGCCGCGCACGAACCCGCCGCCGGTCACCCGGTCGAGCTCGCCGATGCCGGAGGGAATGCGCGGGGCCTCGCGAGCCTCGCCGGTGAGCCCTTCGAGGGGGAAGATGCGCCCATGCGACCGGCTCGGCCGGGTCTTGACCGGACCGGCCTGAGGGCCGCTGGCGCCCGTCTCCTCGACGATCGTGTTCCAGCCGTTGCAGGCCTCGCAGCGCCCGCGCCAGCGATTGTAGACGGCGCCGCAGGATTGGCAGACGAAGGTCTGGTGGATCTTGGCCATGATCGCCTTTTGCGTGGATCGCCGCTCGAAGAGGCCGAGCGCCGTTATCCGCCGATCCCGGCCACCACCCCCATCCTGGGGTGCCGGAGCGGAGCGCGGGCGCCTCAGGACGAGGTGGAGGGTCGGATCACTCTAGGCTCCTACATAGCGGCGAACATAACGGGAACCAAGACCGGTCAGAATTTCGTAGCCGATCGTGCCGGCGGCGTGTCCCACGCTGTCCACGTCGAGGGACTCGCCGATCAGGATGGCCGGTTCGCCACGACTCGCGGCGGATGCGTCGGTGACGTCGAGGATGATGAGGTCCATGGAGATCAGGCCGACGATGGGGCAGGGCACGCCGCCGACGAGGGCATGGCCGCGCCCGCTCGCCGAGCGTGGGTAGCCGTCGGCGTAACCGACCGACAGGGTGGCGAGCCGTCGCGGGCCCGGGGCGGTCCAGCGGGAATTGTAGCCCGCGCCGTCCCCAGCCGTGACGTCGCGGACCTGTGCGATCGACGCTTCGAGGCGGACGACCGGCCGCATCGGGTTCGGTCGCCACGGGGTCGGGTTGCCGCCGAAGATGGCGTAGCCCGGACGGAGCAGGTCGTTGGCGATGCCCTCGCCGAGATAGCAGCCGGAGGAGTTGGCGAGGGAACCCGGAATGCCGGGATAGGCCCGCAGGACGTCTGCGAACGCCTCGCACTGGTGTCGGTTGATCGCCTCGTCCGGCCGTTCGGCGCTGACGAGATGGCTCATCAGCAGGTCGATCCCGGCGGCCGAGATGATCGGGTCGCCGGCGAGCGCCAGGGCGTCGGCCACGGTCAGGCCGAGGCGGTTCATGCCCGTATCGACGTGAAGGGCGGCCGGGAGTGGCCGCCCCGTCTCCGCCGCCAGCGCCGCCCATTCGTCGAGTTCTTCGCGCGATCCGAGGACCGGGCGCAGGGCGTGCGCCACGAGAGCCGGACCGCTGCCGGGAGCGAGGCCGTTGAGGACGTAGATCACCGCCTCCGGCAGGACGGACCGGGCGATCGCGCCTTCGCTCGCATGGGCGACGAAGAACGTCCGGCAGCCGGCCCGCCACAGGACCGGCGCGACCGTCACCAGGCCGCAGCCATAGGCGTCGGCCTTGATTACGGCGGCGCAGGGGATGTGTGGCGCCCGCGCGCCCAGGCGTCGCCAGTTCTCGGCGATGGCCGAGAGATCGATGGTGAGGCGCGCGCCGTGGATGGCGGCTTCCGGGGTGCTGATCGCCATGGCGGGATCTCGTTCGAGTGCGGTGATCGGGCACTCTCTGCTGCCTGCAGAACTCATGTGAGGACCACGAGTCTACCGCCTCGCACCTGGTGGACCATAGAGACGGCGAGCTTTGTCGCAGGTCTCCCTCCGCCTCGTGGGGAGAGGTTCGGAGTGGGGGCCGACCCTCACTCGGCCGAGGGCGGCGTCCGAGGCGGGGGTGGGACAGGTCACATGCGCGCGGGCATGCGGTCCTCGCTCGCCAGGTCCGAGAAGCGCGTGATGTTGGCGTCGAATTGCAGTTCCACCGTGCCGGTGGGGCCGTGGCGCTGCTTGCCGAGGATCACCTCGGCCTTGCCGTGGACGCGGTTCATCTCGGCTTCCCAGGCGAAGAACTCCTCGGTGCCTTCGCGCGGCTTCTTGTTGTTGACGTAGTATTCCTCGCGGAACACGAACATCACCACGTCGGCGTCTTGCTCGATGGAGCCCGATTCGCGCAGGTCCGAGAGCTGCGGGCGCTTGTCGTCGCGGTTCTCCACCTGACGCGAGAGCTGCGACAGGCCGATGATCGGCACCGCCAGCTCCTTGGCCAGCGCCTTCATGCCGGTGGTGATCTCGGTCATCTCCTGCACGCGGTTGTCGCTGCGCTTGCCCGAGCCCGAGAGCAGCTGCAGGTAGTCGATGATGAGGAGGTCGAGGCCCTTCTGGCGCTTCAGGCGCCGGGCGCGGGCGGCGAGCTGCGCGATGGAGATGCCGCCGGTCTGGTCGATGTAGAACGGGATCGTCTGCATGTCGCGGGCGGCGTCGGTGATCTTGTAGAAATCCTCCGGCCGGATGTCGCCGCGGCGGATCTTGTAGGAGGGCACGCCGGATTGCTCGGCGATGATGCGGGTGGCCAGCTGCTCGGCCGACATTTCGAGGGAGAAGAACCCGACGATGCCGCCGTTCTTGGTCTCGATCCGCCCGTCGGGCTGCTTCTCGCCCCGGTAGGCCTTGGCCACGTTGAAGGCGATGTTGGTGACCAGCGAGGTCTTGCCCATGGCCGGGCGGCCGGCGAGGATGATCAAGTCGGAGGATTGCAGACCGCCCATCTTGGCGTCGAGATCCGACAGGCCGGTGGCGATGCCCGAGAGCTTGCCGTCGCGCTGATAGGCCTTGGCCGCCATGTCCACGGCGGCGGTGAGGGCGTCGGAGAATTTCTGGAAGCCGCCATCGTACTTGCCCGATTCGGCGAGCTCGTAGAGCCGGCGCTCGGTGCCCTCGATCTGGTCGCGGGGGGAGGATTCCACCGGCGCCTCGTAGGCGCCGTTGACGAGATCCTCACCGATGGTGATCAGCCGGCGGCGGATGGCGAGGTCGTAGATGGTGCGGCCGTAATCGCCCGCGTTGATGACGGTGGTGGCCTCGGCCGCGAGGCGGGCGAGGTACTGCATCACCGTCTGGCCGCCGAGATCGGCGTCGCCCAGATAGGTCTTGAGCGTGATCGGGGTCGCGAGCTTGCCGACCTTGATCAGCGAGGCGGCGACCTCGAAGATCTTGCGGTGGACATCCTCCATGAAATGCTCGGGCAGGAGGAAGTCCGAGATCCGGTAATAGGCGTCGTTGTTGACGAGGATCGCGCCGAGCAGCGCCTGCTCCGCATCGATGTTGTGGGGCGCGACGCGGAACTCCTGCGTGACGCTCTGGAGGTTTGCCGTCAGGGCGTTGGGCAGGGCCATGGGCTGACTCGAGGCTCCGACTTCTTCGACACCGCGCGGCGATTCCCTCGCCGCACCATTCCGCTAGCGCACGACCATGGCCCAGGCATGGTTAGCCGAACCTTAGCCGATTCTCGCGACCCGCCTTCCGCGCCACCCTCGCACCGGAGGTGACCCGGTGTGGACGACCACGAAAAACGCCTGCCACCCCTTTCGGGATGACAGGCGCCATGCTGGAACAAATCGGGAACCAGTCAACCCCTTCGGGCGATGATCCCCGTTCTCCACCGGTTATGGACGAGGCTTACTCGCGGTCGTCGCCGGCCTCGGCGAGAGCGGCGCCGACTTCGAGGCCGAGGTCGTCGAGGTTGAAGGCCTCACGCTCGGTGGTCGATTCGCCGCGGGCCTGACGCTCGGCCTCTTCCGGCGAACGGGCGACGTTGACGGTGACGGTCACCTCGACCTCGGGGTGCAGCACCACCGGCACGGTATGCAGGCCGAGGGTCTTGATCGGCTGGTTGAGGGCGAACTGGTCGCGGCCGACGGTGAAGCCCTCGGCGGTGACGACCTCGGCGAGATCGCGGGTGGAGACCGAACCGTAGAGCACGCCGGTCTCGCCCGACTGGCGGATCAGCACGAAGCTCTTGCCCTCGAGGGTCTCGGCGACGGACTGCGCCTCGCTCTTCTTCTCGAGGTTGCGGGCCTCGAGCTGGGCGCGCTGGGTCTCGAAGTGCTTCTTGTTGCCGGCGGTGGCGCGCAGGGCCTTGCCGCGGGCGAGGAGGAAGTTGCGGGCGTAGCCCGGCTTCACGTTCACGGTCTCGCCCATCTGGCCGAGCTTGGCGACGCGCTCGAGGAGGATGACTTCCATGATTCTGGTCCTTGTCTGAGTGGGGTTGGGTGGGGAGAGAGTCCCGGCCGCGCGATGCGGGAGACGGGGCTCAGGTTCGTCCGGCGTCCTCCTTGGGACGGCGCCGGTTGAAGGCGGTGTCGGCGAGGCCGAACAGGGTCAGGGCGAACAGCGCGATGCCCTGGGTGAAGAACAGGATCAGGTAGAGCCCGAACAGGAGGGCCATGCGTCCGGGACGCCCGCGGCTGCGATCGTGGAAGGCGGCGAGACCCTGCATGGCGAAGGCGGCAGTGAGCGCACCGATGAGGGCGATGCCGAGGACGCCCGGATAGCCGGGCACCAGGGCCAGCACGACGGCCGCTCCCAGGATGCCGAGGACGGAGCGCGGCATCGCCGTGGAGGGGATGTCGGGCCAGGGCCGGGGCAGGCGGCCGGAGATGCGCACGATCCGGGCCGCGGCCCAGAGATAGAAGGTGAGGAGCACGGCGAGGCCCTGCGTCGCCAGTCCGGGGGCGATCGTCGCCAGGGCGTCGGCCACCGCGTTCTGCTGGTCGGTGCCCGACTCGGCGGAGGGCGCCGCGTTGGCATCGGGCTCGGCCGGGGTCGCGGGTGACTTTTCAGCAGGTGTCTTTTCGGCGGGCGCCGCGGCGGGGGGCGTCGCCCGGGCCTTGCCCTGCATCGTCACCAGCGTGCGGGTCATCCCGCGCAACTGGGTCTGGAAGGTGTCGAAGCTCGGCGAGGCGATGACCGCGATGGCGACGAAGGCGATCCCGGCCGTGCACGCGGTCCAGGCCAGCAGCCGCCCGGTCGGGTACCATTCCATGGTGCCGTCGGCGTTGGGGCGCCCGAGCAGCGCGAGATAGGCGAGCCACCAGGCCGGCAGCGCCAGATAGGCGAGGAAGCCGAGGCCGAGGAAGGGCTGCAGGAAGGCGAGGGCGACGGCGCCCGTGATCGCGGCGACGAGGGCGGCCTTGTGGCTCCAGCCGAGGCCCACGATCAGGATCGGGAGCGGGGCGAGCAGGTAGAGCACGATGGACAGCAGCGTGCCCTTCAGCAGGACGCCGAAGAGGAGTGCGGAGACGAGGCCCGCGCCGATGCCGATGCCGAGAAACTGTTTCATCGATCCCGCTGTCCCGCTGTCCCCGAAAGGGGCAGGGTTAGAGGCGTTTCATATCGCCCCAACGACGCCCGGCAGCGCCAATGCCGCCGGCGTGTAGACGTCCCTCCCCGTGTGGGGAGGGATCGAGTGTGTGGGTGGCGCCGCCGGCCTCCTCAGGCCGGGAGACCACCCCCATTCCAGCTCCACCCCGCAAGGGGGAGGAGGGGACCTCGTGGAGAGGTCGAGGCTTACTTGATCACGTAGGGGAGGAAGCCGAGGAAGCGGGCGCGCTTGATCGCCTGGGCGAGTTCACGCTGCTTCTTGGCCGACACCGCCGTGATGCGCGACGGCACGATCTTGCCGCGCTCGGACACGTAGCGCGACAGGAGCTTGACGTCCTTGTAGTCGATCTTGGGAGCGTTCGCGCCCGAGAAGGGGCAGGTCTTGCGACGACGGAAGAAGGGGCGACGTCCGCCGCCCGCACCACCACCAGCGGCAGGAGCCGCATCAGGTCCAGCACCGAAACCCATGGCTTAGTTCTCCCCGCCGAAGCTGCGCTCGGGACGGTCGCCGCGATCGCCGCGGTCACCACGATCCCGGTCGCCACCGAATCCACCACCACCACCGAAGCCTTCGTCGTCACGACGACGGCCGCGCTCGCGATCCTTGCGGTCGTCGCGGTCACGCTTCTGCATCATCGCCGACGGCTCGGATTCGAGCTCTTCGACGCGGACGGTCATGAAGCGCAGGACGTCCTCGGAGATCTGCATCTGGCGCTCCATTTCGGCCAGAGCCGCCGGAGGGGCGTCGACGTTGAGGAGCGTGAAATGCGCCTTGCGGTTCTTCTTGATGCGGTAGGCGAGGGACTTCACGCCCCACATCTCGATCTTCTCGACCTTGCCGCCATTGGCTTCGATGACGCCCTTGTAGGTCTCGACCATGGTCTCGACCTGCTGGGCCGTCACGTCCTGGCGCGCCAGGAAGACGTGTTCATAAAGAGGCATAACGGGCCCTTCATAGCAAAAGGGGCCCGACGGCACGGATGTGCGGGTGTCGATCGTCGGGCCGGTTCAACGCGTTTCACCCGGCGCCAAGCCCTTCGAGCCGTTTGAAGGCCCGAGCGGTTGATCGAAGGCGGAGACACGGGACGATGGAGCGAACTCCGCATGCCGGACAAGCCGGCACCGTCCGTTCAGCCCCCAGCCGGAGCGAACACGAGGTGCGGCGCATAGAGGAGTTCGGGCGGGATGGCAAGGACGATCGCCGCGATCCCAGCGACACGGAGGCCCGCGAATCGATCCGCCTCCGATGGTAGAGGAGCGGATCGGAACGCGCGCACCACGTTGGAGGATCGCCGATGTCAGGCAGAAACCGAGCCGCCGCCCTCCTGTTCTGTCTCTACGCGTCCGGCCCGGTTCTCGCCGACGAGCCGGTGCTCCAGACGGTCGATTACGCCAACACGCGCTATTCGAAGCTCGACCAGATCAACGCCGGCAACGTGAAGCAGCTGCAGGTGGCCTGGACGTTCTCGACCGGCGTCCTGCGCGGCCACGAGGGTTCGCCCCTCGTCGTCGGCACCATGATGTACGTCCACACCCCCTTCCCGAACATCGTCTACGCCCTCGACCTCGACAAGGACGGCGTGATCGTCTGGAAGTACGAGCCCAAGCAGGACCCGAGCGTCATCCCGGTGATGTGCTGTGACACGGTCAACCGTGGTCT
>NZ_JAKSYE010000062.1 GCF_022829685.1 Methylobacterium sp. E-045 | reverse complement strand
GCCGAGGCGCGTGAGCAGGCGGGCGGTGAGGTCGGCGGGTTTCATGGGGCTGCTCCCGTCTCCCCTCTCCCGGTCGCCCCGCGACCACCCTCCCCCGCACAGGGGGGAGGGGTGGTTCCCCGCCGGGGAGCTCCCATGCCGAACCCCCCCCCCCGCCCCCCCCCGGCCGCCTTCCCCCGGTCCGAGACCAAGGCCGCTCCGCTCCCCCGCCTCGGCCCCGCGTCCTCCGGCGGGGGCCGGGGGGCCCGGACCCCTCGGGGGTACGGGCACCCGGCGCCCGCAAGGGGGGGAGGGACGCGCGGCGTACGCCGCTCACAT
>NZ_JAKSYE010000095.1 GCF_022829685.1 Methylobacterium sp. E-045 | reverse complement strand
GGCCCGTCCGCCCAGCCCGGCGGCCCCGTCCCGATCCGCGACGATCGAGCCGGCTTCAGTCGAACGCGCCGCCGACGCGGACACCGGTCGTGATCGGCTGGGACGCGGCGGCGAAGACCGAGAGGACCTGCTTGATCTCGGTGAACGGCGCGTTTGAGACATAGATCATGTCGCGGTTGCGCATGCGGAACCCCTGGGTGAGGGACAGGCTGTGGGGGTCTCGCATGTCGTCGCGGTAGACTACGGGCACCAGCGGCCTTCCGCGGAGCGGACGGACGGGGTTGAGGCGCCGCACAACCGCCGCCGGCTCGAAGCGGAAGATGAAGGTCCCAGTCGGGT
>NZ_JAKSYE010000051.1 GCF_022829685.1 Methylobacterium sp. E-045 | reverse complement strand
TGCACGGCGCCCCTCGACGCGCAGACCCACCGGGCGGCGATCGTCATCGAGGAGCGCTACCGCTTCTCGTGGTGGGACAGTCTCGCCATCGCCTCCGCGCTCCAGGCCGGATGCCAGTTCTTCGTGTCCGAGGACATGAGCCGAACCGCTGGAGCGCCTGTCCATCGTCAATCCGGGCGATGCCGGATCCACGGTGATCGCGATCTTCGGGGAGCCGCACGGGCTCGCCCACCAGCATCCGCAGATCGCCTTCGACGGCACCACCGGCGAGATCGTCGAGATCCTGCAGGGCGGGCTGAAACCGGCGGCCAAGACCTTCACCACCATGGTCGGCCTGCACGAGGCCCATTT
>NZ_JAKSYE010000050.1 GCF_022829685.1 Methylobacterium sp. E-045 | reverse complement strand
ACTCTTCAGCCCGGCCGAGGGCATCGTCCCCTTGGTGACAAAGGGCAGGAGTTTGGGCTGTGTCCGGTTGAGGCCGGAGCTGGTGGAAGCCTCGTTCAGCTGCGGCGCATGACGCAACCCTGCCCCCTCTGCGGTGGCGGCTGTTACGGGAGCGACCGGGAGAGGGAAAACTCTGTCCCGAACCTCCGCTCCCCTCTCTCGCCCCGCTTCGCGGGCGACCCTCTCCCGCAAGGGGGAGAGGGATCGACGTCGAGGTTGCGAACAACATGCGCATCGGGCTCGCGGCCGATAACGGCAATTGGCACAAGGCACGCCT
>NZ_JAKSYE010000047.1 GCF_022829685.1 Methylobacterium sp. E-045 | reverse complement strand
TGACGGCGCAGCCGGCGTAATCCTCCAGTGCCTCTTCGAGGGCCCGCAAGGTCTCCATGTCGAGGTCGTTGGTGGGCTCGTCGAGGAGCAGCACGTTGGCGCCGCCCTTGAGCGTGCGGGCCAGATGCACGCGGTTGCGCTAACCGCCCGACAGGTTGCCGACCTTCTTCTGCTGGTCGGAGCCCTTGAAGGCGAAGGCCGAGCAATAGGCGCGGGAATTGATCTCGCGCTTGTGGAAATAGATGATGTCGTTGCCGCCCGCGACCTCCTGCCAGACCGTCGCACCGGGATCGAGGGCGTCGCGCGACTGGTCGACATAGCCGAGATGCACGGTTTCGCCGACGGAGATGGTGCCGCCGTCGGGTTTCTCCTGGCCGGTGATCATCTTGAACAGCGTC
>NZ_JAKSYE010000005.1 GCF_022829685.1 Methylobacterium sp. E-045 | reverse complement strand
CGCTGCCACGACGCGTTCACGCAGATCGGCTGACAGGGCTGAGGGCATTCGGCTCTCCTCCTGGAAAGCCAGGCATCGAATCACATCTGCGCCGCTCTCGAAACCCCAGACGATTCAAATCGGTCGGACACCGCTCTAGCTACCCTGAGTGAAGCCTCAGGAAGATGGTAATTTCCTGGATCAAGTCGCTCCGCTGTTGCTGGGTCAGGTCCGTAAGGATGTCGTCTCCCTCTTGGTCGATTGCTGACAAGAGTTGGATTGCTGGGGGATCCCCATCAAACATGACCAGCACCTCGGCCTGAGCGTAGGGGTCATGAGGATCGAGGCACAGGTGACCAATCATCAGGGCTGCTACGGTTGGGTGACATTGAACCATAGCTCAATGTCACCGCTCATACCGGACCGTAAGGCGCAAAATGCCGCAATAAATTTCACAATCGGATGATCGTGCAGACGCGTAGTCGGCATCATCAGGAGATCCATCGTATGACCGCCGCCAGAAATCGCCGCACCGAGTTCGCCCGCCTGGAGCAAGAAGCTGCTGCCCTCCCCAATCATGGCCCTGTTGCCGACCTCGTGGCCGAGATCCACGCTGAGCTGTCTCGTCTCATCCTCGCCAAGAGGGGATCGCACGAGGCTCGGCCCTTCCTGAAAAACTTCGGCCGCCGCGCTTATGACCTCATGGGTTCTGTCGATGGCATGCGCGTCATCTGCCACAAGACGGCTGGCCTGGACCCGCGCAAGGCTGAAATGCGGAGGGACATGCTGGACAAGGGCTGGGACGGCGTCGGCGGCGAGCACGACGTCTGGATCGCATGAGGCCCGAGCAAGCCACCTAATCCATCGCTGATCAGCTTCGTCCGGAGACTCACCGATGACCCCACGCGAACAAGCCGCCTACCTCAAAGGAATCCGCGACGCCCGCCAGATGGCGATGATCGCGGCCGTCACTATCGAAGCCCGCGACGATCACCGCGAGGTCCGCCAGCAGGCCGCATCCGCCGCTCTTCACGGACTGGCCGAGGGGTTGAAGCAGCTACTCCTGCGGAAGCCGACAACCGGAGAGTGCCGCAATGAGCGCGCTGCTCCGCTTAGTCGCACTTGTGCAGGGGATTGGAGACTTTAGCCTCTGAAAATGGAACGGTATTCAGGGTTCAGAGGTGATGATGGCGACATCCAAGATTGACGCTGTGATGCGATTAAATGCCAACATCGTCGCGACCGAGGCACGCTTCAGCAATCAGGTGGCTCGTCTTGTCGAGGTGTTCAACCAAGGCAAAGACACGGCCCGAGAGGAGGAGGTGCTCGCCTCCTACATGACCAGCCTCACCGTGCTGCGCTCAATCCGGGATCGGCTTCTGAATGGGTCGCGGTTTCGTCGTGAGAGATCCTTTTGACGTAGAAGAGGCTGAGCCTAGGGAGGAAGCCGTGAACGTGGCGGCGCAGAACTCTATCGACGAGGCGCGGTTCAAGCTCAACCAGGACATCAAGGAGGCCGAACAGCGCCGCGAGGCGCAGGTCGCCTTGATCGCCTCCCTCGCCGGCCAGGGAGGCGAGCGGGCCGAGGCGCTGCAGGCGCTCGACCTGATCGAGACGACCCTTCGTCAAGCCCAGCAGAACCACGCCCTGGTGAAGTCACTCTCGGAGGGGGAATGAACACCCCCGCCTCCAATGCCGCGAAGAAGGCGCTCCTGGAGGCGATAGAAGAGCTACGCCGCCGGCAGGGCACCCCACCCAGCCCCTCCATCCTAATGTGAAAGTCCATCATTCCACCGGATCGAACGACAGTAACCCGTTAATCGGCATTGTGTCCGGCTTCACTGTTTGAACATTGTTCAATACAATGTGTTTCCCGTATCGGTGGGCGTTCAAGACGAAGCATGACCACGAGGAAACCCGGCTTTCAACCTGGCCAGAGCGGCAACCCTGCCGGCCGCCCTAAAGGCAGCCGCAGCCGATCCACGCTGGCCCTGGAGGCTATCCTCGAGGGCGACGCCGAGAGCATCGTCCGGAAAGCCATCGAGCTCGCCACCGACGGCGACACACAGGCCCTGCGGATGTGCCTGGATCGCCTCATGCCGGCTAGGAAGGATCGCCCCGTGCAGTTCGACCTCCCCGTGATCGAGACCACTGCGGACCTACCCAGGGCCACGCACGCCCTGCTGCAAGCTGTGGCAGCCGGCGAGCTCACCCCGTCCGAGGCCGCCGACATCTCAAAATCCGTCGACGCCCACGTCCGCGCCATCGAGGCGACCGATCTGCACGAACGCCTTGCCCGCCTGGAGGAGATGACCCAGCCATGACCTCGAAAGTAATGGACCTCTGCCTCCGCAAGCTGGAAAAGGCAAGGAAGGCCAACCGCTTCGACAACATGTCGGAGGAGCAACTGAACGAGGAGATCAACCTCTACCTCGGCGAGGTCTGCGCACCGTACGGCACCGCGAACGCCACGGCCGAGGCGCTGAAGGCATCACCTGATCGCCTGGACCAGGAGGTCGCTGGGCACCTCGAATGGTACATCGGCTATGTGGGCGAGGAACGGGAGGCCGGGCGGATGGGGTAAAGCAGCGCTCCGCGCACGGAGCATTTGCACGGCCGCCTAGCGAGCCGGATGACGATCAATCGGCATCTTGTTCTATGTGAAGAATGCCCAACCGCCGGGCGACCTCGGCCGCAGCCGTGCCACCCGCTTCCAGGGCATTCGCGCGGTTCGAGAATTCCGGGCGAGAACGAGCAATCAGGAACCGATCAGTGCCGCAGTAGATGGTCCAAGCCCATTCGCATGGCCTTACGCCAATCGCTTCGGCCTGGACCCTGAGGGACGTCGGTTGATCGTGAGGCATGGTTGGCACCGTGCCATGGACGGTAGGCAGCTTCAAAGCGGAGCTACTCTCCGGTCTAGGGCCTTCTTTACAATGACCGCGTTTCACGATGAGCCGTACAGGCCATTCTACAAGTCCCGCTTCAGGCCTTAAGCCGCGGATTGAAGTGCGTTAGCCTCACCCTTGGCCATATCGTTGTGATGGATGCTTGCGATCAGGAGAGCGCGTTGCGTCCGCATCGTTTTCAGAAACTTCTCGATGTCCATCAGGTCAGCGCGGGCCTCGTGGGGGTTTTGGTCTTCGGCCTCAAGAAATGCGATATGAATCATCGCATTGATCCTTCGGTCCTCACCTCTAGCAATGAGGCTTCCTAAAGCAGCGAGACCGTCCTGTGCCACTTGAGTCATCATACCGCCCACCTCTTGCAGGCGGGCTCAGTTGTTATGGTTAACGATTGGTTAACAAAGTGCCGTAGGCGCGCAAACGGTGTAAGGGGCTCATCTCACCTTTCTAGGCTTGTAAGGTATCGGATCACGTCCTCGACTTGGTCGGGATTGAGCTTGAATTCTGGCATGCCAGGATGACCCGTTCTGATACCTTCTGCTAGGAACTCGGCAAGATCGGTCACCGGATAGCGAGTATGGAGGTCGCGGAACCGAGGTGCCTCGGCAAGCGGACTTTCGCCTATGCGACCAACTGCGTGGCAGCGAGCACAATGAACCTGCACGTAGGTGTGTCCCCGCCGGACGTGGACGTCCTCAGCCGCGTCAACCGACGTGACCGTGACGCTCAGGCCCGCGGAAAGGATTGCCGCGGCCAGGGTTGAGGCAGGGTAGCGCATGGAGGTCTCCCGCAAATGGCCCGCTCACAGCAGACGTTTCGGATAGCTCCCTCTCAAGCGCAAGCCTGAGCTGAGCCAATGCGCGCACCCGCTTACCACGCGATTGCTGCCGTTTCAGCTGCACAAAGATCACTCCGTTGGATTGCGCCTATGTCGTCGCGTGGGATCTCCGGGAATGAAAATGTGACGTAACGATCAGCTCAAGAACGCGGTCGCAGGACGACGATGTTTCCGTCTTCAAACGCAGGTGGAATGGAGTGGCCGAGAGCCTCGGCTACCTTGACGGCTAAATGCTCACGCTTGAACGGCTTACCAATCAGGCGGACGCCATCGTCCAGGCGGCCGTGATGGACGATGGAGTTCTCGGTGTAGCCCGACATGTAGAGAACTCTCACCTCGGGACGCATTTCGGTGATGCGTTCGGCAAGTTCTCGACCACGCACCTTACCGGGGAGCACCACGTCAGTCAGCAGCAGATCGACGGCAGCCGTGTTGGCGCCGAACACCCGGAGAGCCTCCTCCCCATCGGCAGCCTCTAGGACACGGTAGCCAAGGTCGGACAGGATTGCGCAGGCGATCTCGCGCACCGCCGGCTCGTCTTCGACAACGAGCACCGTGGCATTGCCGCGGGGCAGTTCGATCGGGGCCACGGAACGCTGTCCGGCAACCGAGACAACGCCCACCGCCCGCGGCAGGTAGATCTTCACTGTCGTACCCTCGCCGGGCTCAGAATAGATCTTTACGTGCCCGCCGGACTGCTTCACGAAGCCGAACACCATCGCCAGTCCGAGGCCGGTGCCCTTGCCGTCGGGCTTGGTCGTGAAGAACGGCTCGAACACCCGCTTCACGACCTCGGGCGTCATGCCGTGGCCGGTGTCGGAGACGGCCAGCATGGCATAGTCGCCTGGCGTAACTTCTGAATGGTGTTGAGCATATTCCCGGTCCAGAACCTTATTGCCGAGCTCAATGGTCAAGCGTCCTCCGCCTGGCATGGCGTCCCGGGCATTCAATGCAAGGTTCAGAACCGCGCTTTCTAATTGTGCTGGGTCCGCCATTGCCGGCCAAAGGCCGGCGCTTTCGACGTAGCGGACTTCAATGTGCTCTCCGAGGGTACGCCGGAGTAATGGTACGAGGTCGGGCATCGTGGCTGCCAAGTCGATGGGCGTAGGGGCCAAGGGCTGCTTGCGCGCAAAGGCAAGAAGTTGACCGGTAAGTGTCGCCCCACGCTGGGCAGCCCAGGCGGCCCTCTCGATCCGAGTCTGGAGCTTGGCATCCTCATCGCCGAGCTTGGATCGGACGAATTCCAAATTGCCGAGGATCACCTGTAAAAGGTTGTTGAAGTCATGTGCGATGCCCCCAGTCAGCTGGCCGATGGCCTGCATTTTCTGCGCCTCGCGGAGCACACCCTCGGCCTGGGCGCGCTTGGTCATGTCGGTTACCGTCACCACGAAGCCACCATCAGGCATCGGCGTACGGCGAAGCTCAATGTGGTGCTCATCGCCGCGAATACGCTCGTACACCACCGGCTCTCCGGAGACGCTTCGGCCGTGGCGGATCTGGTCCTCACTTTCCAGGGCGGGACGACCGGCATCGGCGGTGTGCTCGACGAAGGCGGCGTAGGGCGTACCGGGACGCAGCATCGCTTTGGGGATGTCGAGCAAGACCTGGAAGCAATGATTCCAGTTCGTCATCTGTCGGTCGGCCCCGAACACCGCAATGCCCTGGCTCAGGCTATCAAGGGAAGCGCGTAGACGCAGGGCTAGCGTACGCTGCTCGGCTTCGATCTGGTACGAGCGCGACCAAGCTTGGTTCAGGAGGCGTGCCGCGAGTAGCAAGACGACCGCAGCAAGAACCGCGCCGCCAAGCACCAGCCAACGGACCCAGGCTGCGCGGGCATCGTTTTCTCCCAAACGCCTGTCCAACAAGCCCTGTTCTTCTCCAAGCATGGCCGCCAGGGTAGTCTCAGCCTGCTTCTGATAATCGCGACCCGCATCGGTGTTGACGAGGCGCAGCGCCGCCTCAAATCCGACGTCCCGACGTAGCTGCACGGTCTGTGCGAGCTCTTCCAGCTTGTGCTGGATCACTGGGGACAGATCGCGGAGCCGTCGCTGTTGTGCGGGGTTGTCGACGGTGAGCTTTTGTAATTCTCCCTGTAGCCCCCCGACGCGATCGCGGGCCTCGTTGTAGGGTGCCAGATAATCGTCCTTGCTGGTGAGGAGGAAGCCACGCTGACCGGTCTCCGCGTCGCGAAGGGCGATGGCGAGATCCTTCAACGTGGCGAGTACGCGGTAGCTATGCTGCGACCATTCACGTGCCTCGCGGGAGGCACCCAGCCGCTCCCAAGTCACGCCGCCGACCAAAGCCAGAATGGCGAGTAGCACGGTGAAAACCAGGAAATTAGCGCGCGCGACGAGGTGCTTGGTCATGTCGATCCCGTCTTCGCCTGCGCCGGTGCCTTGGATGACCGCTGCGCAGGCGCGGGCCCGAGCAACGCGCCGAGATGGGAACCGGCACAGTTCGATGATGCAGTTCCTACCCGTATCCCTGGCGATTGCGAGGAAATAGCGATGCTGAGCCTCTCTAAGATAATTGCATCGTTCGGCTCCTCAACTCCATCCATGGAGGGTGAGGGCTACCCTGTCTGGTTGCCCAAATTCAGCCGGCGGATCATTCGGGCCGGCAAGTGAGCGTTGGTATGGCTGAATTTGAACACAGGGGATCCATGCCCAACGGCAACTACCGACCACGCCCGATAGTTGACGGGCGGGCTCGTTGACGGGATCCGGGCGCGGTGCCGGGATGTCCTTCCGCTTCCCGCTGGAGATACGCCTTGGACGGATATGGTGGTGGGGAGCTGAACCGGCCTGATCTGGGGGTACTCCTGGCGGCAGTCGAGGCGTCAGGAGAGGCAATCCTTATTACGTCGGCGGAGCTCGACGAGCCGGGACCGCGCATCGAATACGTCAATCCGGCCTTCATGCGTATGACGGGTTACACAGCATGCGAGGTTCTAGGACTTACACCCCGTCTGCTCCAAGGCCCAAAGACGGAGCGTGCCGTACTCGATCAAATGCGCGCAGCGCTCGTAAGAGGCGACGGATTTCAGGGTGAGGCGCTCAATTATCGCAAAGACGGTACGACCTACATGGTCGAATGGTTGATAACGCCAGTGCGCGAGGCGAATGGCGACATATCGCGATGGATCTCCGCACAGCGGGACGTCACTCGACGCCGCGCCGCCGAGGACCAGCAAGGATTGATGGTCCGCGAGCTGCATCACAGGGTAAAGAACACGCTAGCCACGGTGCAGGCAGTGCTAAATGCAACCGTGCGCTCCTCCCCTTCCATCGCCGAGTTCACACGTGCCTTTTCGGGCCGGATCGCCTCGCTCGCCAAGACTCATGCACTGATCACCGAGGATACGGATCAGGTGGTGGGTTTTGAAGAGCTGTTGCGAGATGAGCTGCAGGCTTACGACGAACCGGGACGACAGCGTGTGAGGCTCCAGGGGCCTCCAGTCCTCCTCTCCTCCGAGCTCGCGGTACCTATTGGTATGGCGCTACATGAATTGACGTCGAACGCACTCCGCCATGGAGCGCTTGGCGACCCCCGTGGTTGGCTGGAGGTTGCCTGGTCTGTCGAGGAATGCCCAAGCGGCCAAGTCCTTCACTGGACCTGGAACGAGCACGACGGCCCACCCACCGCCCTACCGACGCGTGAGGGCTTCGGCTCGAAGCTGCTCAATCGCGTGCTTACGCTGCAAGTTGGTGCGAGGGTCGACATCGCGTTTGATCCGGATGGGTTACGGGTGAGCGTCGCCGTTCCGCTGACGATGGCCGAGCGTCAGTCCAAAGATAAGGAACCCTATGCCAACCCTACAGTTTTCCGTAGCGCCTCGCGAACATAACAGTGCGGTGGAGAGCCGGAATGAGCAAGATTTCTAATGACCTTCCGTCAGGCTCCGGAGAACGTGAGGTCGGCACGTTAGGCGGTTTCACCGGCTCAATCCGAGAACAAGCGGAGAGCTATACCGAGAAGCGTAAGGCTGATGTATCCCGCGTCGTGTCAGATGTTGCTGAGGCCATACGCGCGAGTAGTGCCGACTTCGGGAGCCACCAGCACGTGAAGGCCTTTTTCGACAGCGCCGCCGATGGAATTCAGGAGCTTTCCGAAAAGATCGACCAGCGCACGTTCGGCGAAATCTATGGCGAGGTTGAAGCCACCGTCCGTCGGAACCCTAGTGTGACCGTAGCTGCTGCAGCATTCGCTGGTTTCGTACTCTTCCGCTTTCTTAAGGCGTCAAAGATCCCGCCCGTGCCGCGCTCCTATGCAATGGTTCCAGTTGATGTCCTCCCAACCCAGGACGTGTGAGACGCGTTATGGCCGAGCCGCAACTTCGGAGCCTTCCCAGCCTCGTTGGTGATGCGATCCGCGAGACGCATAACGTTGTTTCTAAGGAAATTGCGCTCTTTCGCACCGAGATGAGCGAAGGCCTTCATCAGCTCGCTATGGGCCTGAGCCTATTCATTTCCGCGACCTTACTCGCGGTAACAGGCGTGCTGGTGCTGATCCTCGCGTTGGTGAAGGGCTTGGCCACGGTACTGCACTCCGAAGCCATGGCAGCCCTTGTTGTCGGGGGTGGGTTCGCGGTGGTGGCGCTTGGCCTAGCGTTGTGGGGGCGTAGCAAGGTTTCCCTTGCTAGCCTGGAACCTACTAGGACGGAGCGACAGGTCCGCCAGGATGCTGGCATCATTACGGAGCGCATGGGCGGATGAGTAAGCCAGCAGACGAGATCGAGCGTGAGGTCGAGGCAAGCCGAGGCAGACTCGACCGGACACTCGATACCCTTCAGTCCCGCCTGGACGTCTCGGGCGTCACAGCCAACTTGATGAGCTCCGCCTGGCGCGCAAGAATGCTTCATGGGAATACCGCCCGGGTCGTTGACGCGAGCCGGGCGAACCCACTGCCGGTACTGCTGATCCTGAGCGGGCTGGGCTACCTCGTTTACGACACTGCACGGCGTGCGGCCGAGGCGAGACGCCTTGCTCTGGTGCCGGGGGATTTGTCCCGAACGAACACGGACAGCAACCTAGCGGGGAACAGTCAGGATCGTTTGGACAACCGGCTCAATGATGCACTGGAGGAAAGTTTCCCGGGCAGTGACCCGGTTTCGGTACAGATCACGAGATAGGTGCAAAAGTCGCTCTATCGATATGAGCGATTACTGAGGCGAAGGAATACGTTAGGCGCCTTAGGCGAGAACCAACTTCCTGGCCAATTGTGAAGGAAGGATTGCTAAAACAGCTCCCTTTTCTCACGTCTGTAAAACGACGGTATTTCCGACAATCAGCATCGCCGACGTCAGTATGACCCTATGGTGAAGCGGACATGCTGCTCTCGACCCGATCCCGTCCTTCGAGTTTCAAATCTCGGCGCCGCAAAGCGGACGTTGAATGGGACATCACGGTACGGCTGAAGACCATCGTCGCCCCGGACCATTGGCGGCAAGCCGATCGAGGTTGGCGAGGAGCCGAGCAAGCAGGTCGACGAACTGCTCGGCTTCCGCCTCCGTGAAGCCGGCGAGGGCATCGCGGTTGCCCTGCATCAGCACAGCGGTTGCTTCCGGCAGGCACGAGAGGGCCATCTCCGTCAGAGCCACACGATGGCTGCGGCCATCGGCCGGATCCGGCGTCCGACGGACGAGACCGTCCCGTTCCATTCGCGCCAACATTTGCGCCATTGGCGGCTGCTCGACCCGCGCGAAACGCGCGAGATCGCGTTGCGTGCCGGCCTTTCCGTCCCGCAACGCGACCAGGACCGGCAGGTGGCCGACGCCGAAGCCGAACGGCTTCAGCCGTGCCTCGCTGAGGCGGGCGAAGCCACGGGCAACAAGGCTGACGAGATGCCCCGGCGTCGACAGTACGTCACGATGTTCGCTCATTGCCCTTACCTTAACCGTACGCGTCCGGTGATGGCCGCGGTCGACAGCATCGCGCACTCGGCTGAAGCCTGACCTTAATGCTGGCGTTAAGGTCAGCGGGTCGGGGCGATGCGGGTCGAGGTGCTTGAGGGGGCCGAACGACGGCGGCGCTGGTCGTTCGAGGACAAGGTGCGGATCGTCGAAGCCTCGTACGAGGCCGGGGTGTCGGTGTGTTCGGTGGCGCGCCGGCACAGGATCGCCCAGGGCCTGCTGTTCACGTGGCGACGCCAGGCTCGGGAAGGCCGTTTGGGCGGGGACGAGCAGGCCCCGGTCTTCGTGCCCGTCGCGATCACCCCGGAGCCGTCGCCGGCGGTTCCAGTTCTGCGGTCGGATGATCTTGATGTTGCGGCCCAGCCCCGTCGAGCGCGGCGCAAGACCGGGATCATGGAGATCGATCTCGGTGGTGGTCGGCGTCTCAAGGTCGAACGGGACGTCGATGCCGCGGCACTGCGTCGGGTGCTCGATGCCCTGGAGGGCCGATGATCCCGCTGCCGGCCAACGTTCGGGTCTGGCTGGCCACCGGCCACACCGACATGCGCAAGGGCTTTTCCAGCTTGGGGATGATCGTCCAGGAAACGCTCAAGCGCGATCCCCACTCCGGACACCTGTTCGTCTTCCGCGGCCGGCGCGGTGACCTGATCAAGGTGATCTGGCACGATGGCCAGGGCGCGTGCCTGTACACCAAGCGGCTCGACCGCGGCCGCTTCCTGTGGCCGTCGGTGGCGGACGGAGCCGTGACGATCTCGACGGCGCAGCTCGGCTACCTGCTCTCGGGCATCGACTGGCGGATGCCGCAGGAGAGCTGGCGTCCGAGCGCCGTCGGCTGAGGATAACGCGTTACAGACGCTGAGGAATATGCTCTTCTCAGTGTGTGCCGAACGCGCCTGAGCCCCCGCCGCTTCCCACCGATCTCGCTGCCGCTCACGCCATGATCCTGGCCGAGCGGGCGGCGCGGCTCGTGTCCGAGATCGCGGTCGAACGGCTCAAGCTGGAGGTCGCCCGGCTGCGACGGGAGCGCTTCGGGGCCTCCTCGGAACGCAGCACCCGGATCGACCAGCTCGAACTGACGTTGGAGGATCTGGAGGAGACGCTCGCCGAGACGGAGGCGCAAGCGGCTGAGCCCGAGCCGCATACCACCCCGACCTCTTCCCAGCGCAAGCCCGCTCGTAGGCCCTTGCCCGAGCATCTGCCGCGCGAGCGCATTCTCCATCCCGGCCCGACGACCTGCGCCTGCTGTGGCGGGGCACGTCTGCGCCCTCTCGGCGAAGACGTAACCGAGACTCTGGAGCGGATCCCGGCGCGCTGGGTCGTGATCCAGCATGCGCGCGAGCGCTTCTCCTGCCGCGACTGCGAGACCATCGCGCAGAACCCGGCCCCCTTCCATCCGATCCCGCGGGGGCGGGCCGGGCCGAACCTCCTGGCCGAGGTGATGATGGCCAAGTTCGGCCTGCATCTGCCGCTGCATCGCCAGAGCCAGCGCTTCGCCCATGAAGGCGTGCCGGTCGACGTCTCGACGTTGGCTGGCTGGGTCGGAGCCGTCACCACCGCCCTGTCGCCCCTAGTCTCCCGGATCGAGGCCCATGTCCGGGGAGCCGACCGCCTCCATCTCGACGATACGCCGGTGCCGGTCCTGGCCAAGGGGAAGACCCGCACCGGCCGGCTCTGGACGGTGGTGCGCGACGACCGCCCCTTCGGTGGACCCGAGCCGCCGGCCGCGGCCTACTTCTACTCCCCCGACCGCTCCGGCGCGCATGCCGAGACTTGGCTCGGCGACTTCCACGGCATCGTGCAGGCGGACGCCTTCTCGGGGTTCGGCCGGCTGTACGACCCAGGCCGCAAGCCGGGTCCGATCCGCGAGGCGGCCTGCTGGGCCCATGCCCGACGCAAGTTCTTCGAGCTGGCCGATCTAAAGAAGGCTCCGATCGCCATCGAGGCCGTGACGCGGATCGATCAGATCTTCGCCATCGAGCGCGCCGCCAACGGTCTTGCCCCCAATGAACGCCGCGCGCACCGAAGCATTCGCTCGGCCGCCCTCGTTGCCGACCTGGAGGCGTGGCTGCGGGAGAACCGCGCCAAGCTCTCGGCCAAGGCTCCCACGGCAGCGGCGATCGACTACCTGCTCAAGCGCTGGACCGCCTTCGCCCGGTTCCTCGACGACGGACGGATCTGCCTGTCGAACAATGCTGCCGAACGCTCCATCCGTCCCATCGCGGTGGGCCGCCGCAACTGGACCTTCGCCGGATCGGATGCGGGCGGTCATCGTACCGCTGCCCTCTACACGCTGATCGAAACCGCCAAGCTCAATCGCATCGACCCCCAGGCCTGGCTCGCCGACGTGCTCACGCGGCTACCCGACCATCCCGCCAGGCGTATCGACGATCTGCTGCCGTGGAACTGGACCCAGCCTCAGCGCCGGCAGATCGCCGCCTGACACCCCGCCGGGACCACGAACGCGGCCTTCACCGAAGGCGTACCCTTAACCTCCACGATTGGCTACTAATGCATACGTGCATATGTATCGACTGCCTTGTACGCGCTCAACCGCTGCCTGGCGCCATTCATTGAAGGCCAACGGTATGCCCCGCGAGAGCGTTACGGTCACCACCCCCGACGGCCGTTGCCCAGTCACCATAGCCACCCCCGAGGGATGGACGGACGGGCCAGCCCTCATCTTCTTCATGGATGCAGGCGGCATCCGCCCGGCCGTATTCGAGATGACGCAGCGGCTGGCCGACGCTGGTTACCTCGTGCTGGTACCGGACCTCTTTTACCGCTATGGTCCCTACGGCCACTTCGATCCTGTGGAGGTGATGAGGAGCGACTTCCGCGCGGTGCTCGGTCCCCTGATGGCGACGACCGGCAACGCGAAGGCCGCGCAGGACACGACGGCGCTTCTGGCCTACCTCGACACCCGCCGGGACGTCGTGGGGTGTCAAGTCAGCGCCATCGGCTTCTGCATGGGCGGCGGCATGGCGATCATCGCAGCCGGAACCCACTCGGACCGGTTCGCAGCCGTGGCAAGCTTCCACGGCGGCAACCTTGCCACCGACGCGTCGGACAGTCCGCATACCGTCGCGCTGCTGATCAAGGCACGGCTCTACATCGCGGCGGCGACCAACGATGACAGCTACCCGCCGGAGATGGCCGGGCGCTTAGAAACGGCGCTGCGCGGGGCCGGCGTTTCGTTTGAGGCCGAGACCTACCCCGCCGCCCACGGCTGGATGAAACCCGACTTCCCGCTTTTCGACGCGGCCGCCGCCGAACGAGGATGGCGGGCGATGCTGGCCTTACTTGATCGCGAACTGCGGCAGGGCAGCGTTCCTAACTAATGTGTAGGCCCTTGAGCAGGCGAGGTCGCCTCGTCAGCTTCAATGGCATAACCGTGCGGAAGGGGTGGGTCGCAGAACCACCCGACTCAGTCATTCGGAAGCATTATCATTTAGGGACAGGGCCCAGGCTCGCCCCGCCCTCGTCTGCGTCAACGGCATAGCTCGACGATGTTGGGTATCCGTTCGTATCGGACTATGCCGAGCGATGGATCCATGACGATCGACGGACTGGTAGGCCAACTCATGGCATCGACCTGTCCACGCTCTGCGTTGCCCGTCGGACGGAGGTTTTTCCGATGCGTAGCAGTCATACTCAAGCCCAGCTGGCGCAAGTCGTCGCTGGCCTCAGTGAAGGGGTGATCCTGATCGAGGCCGATCATACGCTGTCCTACGCCAACGAGGCGGCGCTCACGATGCATGGCGTTGCCGAGCTGGACGACCTTGGCGCTACCATCTCCGAATATCGTGCTAACTTCGTGCTGCGCTACCGCAACCATCGGGAGATCGGACCGCTGCAGCATCCAGTGGAGCGGGGGCTCGCTGGCGAGACTTTCCGTGATGCTGTGGTCGAAGTGCACCATGCACGGGATCCGACAAAGATCTGGATGCATCGTATTCGCAGCCTTGTCGTGACTGAGGCGGAGGGTCGTCCGACGGGCCTTGCCCTCATCATGCAAGACGTGAGCGATCACTACGAGGCGGAGGAACGCTTTGAGAGCATGTTCCGGGCAAACCCAGCCCCGGCCGTGGTGTGCCGGCTCTCCGATCTCCGCTACGTGAAAGTCAACCAGGGCTTCATCGACCTGACAGGCTTCACGCGCGATCAGGTGCTCGGTCGGACGTTCACGGAGATCGATCTGCTAGGCCAGTGCAAGCACCGCGCTGCTGCCGTAGCCCATCTCCATGCCGGCACTCCGATCCTGCAGGGAGAAGCGTGCCTTTGTGTCCCAGCCGACCCGGAGAAGTACGTGATCGTCGCTGGACATCCCATTGAGATGCCCGGTGGCGAGCGCTGCATGCTGTTCACCTTCGCCGACCTGGAGGATCGCCGGAAGGCGGAGGCGGAGTTGCGCCTAAGCGAAGAACGGTTCGCCAAGGCGTTCGAGCTCAGCCCAATCCCGACCGCTCTTCTGAGTTCGGAAGCGGAGGTGTCGACCAGCATCAATGAGGCTTATGCTGCAGCCTTCGGTGATGCAGCCGATGTCACATCCGTACCCTGGGTCGAGGAAACCGAGCGGACACGCTTCAAGCGCGAACTGCAGCGCTACGGTCGGGTCCGAGCCTTTGAGGGACGTTTACGGACCCGGCAGGGCGACATCCTCGATTGCCTCGTCTCTGCCGAGCCGATCACGGTGAACGGCAGCTCTGGCCTGCTTTGCGCCGTTCAGGACATCTCTTCTCGAAAACGTACCGAGGCGGAATTGATCTCAGCCATCGAGGCCGTAATGGCGGACGCCTCATGGTTCAGCCACGGGGTGATCGA
>NZ_JAKSYE010000046.1 GCF_022829685.1 Methylobacterium sp. E-045 | reverse complement strand
TCGATGATCTCGCCGCGCCGGTAACGCGCCTGGGCCTCGGCAATGCGGCGTGCGCCCTGTGCGTGGCGGCTCGACACCGAGCCGCCGGGCGCCTCGGGGCCGCCGCGCTTGATCGCCACCAGCTCCGGGTCGCCCCAACGGTCGAGCAGCGCCTGGAACGCCTCGTGGCGTCCGGCATCGAAGGCGATGCGCTGGCCCATCATGTCCTTGTAGGGGTGCGCCGGGTGCAGACCGGCGCAGGGAACCCAGCCCGCCGGGATCGGGGTCGTGGCCGCATGGGTGCGGCCGCTGCGCAGGAGTTTCGGCAGCACGTGCGTGTGCGGCCCCTCCGGGCTGGTGCCGCCGGGGCCGGGGATCGGGGCGTAGACCTCGATGCGCCCAATCCGCACCAGGAACACCCGGTGCGGGCTCAGGGCGACGAGATGCCGCCCGATGGGGTTGGCGTGATCGAACAGCGGCAGGCCGATGCCGGCCCGCAGCCGCGCGACGGCCTCCGGATCGCGCACCCGCACGCAGGCGTCGACGGCGAGGAGATCGAGGCCGAGGTCGAACAGGATGCCGTCGCGGTCCTCGACCCGGGCGGCGTTCCGGTCGGGCCCGAGTTCCGTCACCACGGTCCGGCGGTTCATCGCGCAGGTCGCTTCCGGCAGGCACAGGGCGACGGCGTGGTTCCAGCCCGACGCGACGGCGGTCTCGTAGGCGACGGGGCGCAGATCGGAGCTCGGGGTCAGGGCGATGGCCCCGCGCGCGGTCGCCAGTCCCAGGCGCTCGTCCGGCAGCGCGAGGACGGGTTCGTCCGGATCGCGCATGAACTCGGCGATGGCGCCGAAGCTGCCGAGGCTCCAGGCCGTGCCCGGATCGGCCAGCGCACCGCGCAGGAGGGCGACGACGGCATCAGGACCGTTGGGGGAAGGCTGCATCGATGTCCTCCGGGACGGGCCCTGAACGGCTCCAGGGCAGCATGTAGGGTGTTCCGTCCGGCGCGACCCCGCGCCGGACCGTGATGCCGAACACGTCGGCGAGCAGCCGGTCGGTCAGGGCGATAGCCGGGTGCCCATCGGCGACGAGACGTCCCGCTTCCATCACCACGATCCGGTCGCAGAACCGGGCGGCGAGGGAAAGGTCGTGCAGGACGGCGACGATTCCGGTCCCGGCCGCAGCCACGCTCCGCAGCAGCGTCATGGCGTCGAGCTGGTGGGCCGGGTCGAGGGCGGTGATGGGCTCGTCGGCCAGCAGCCACGCGGCCTCGACGGCGAGCGCCCGGGCGAGGAGCACCCGCATCCGCTCGCCCGACGACAGGGTCGGCTCGGTTCGCTCGGCGAACCGCGCCGTGTCGGTCCGGGCCATGGCCCGCGCGACGGCGGCCTGGTCGGACGCGTCGAGGCCGCCGAACGCGCGCCGATGCGGCAGGCGGCCGAGGGCGACGAGGTCCCGTACCCGCATCGGCCAGCCGGCCCCCGCCCCCTGGAACAGCACCGCGATGCGTCTGGCACGCGCGTCGCGGGCGATGCCCGCGAGCGGCATTCCGTCGAGAACCACCCTGCCCTTCGTCGGGGCGACCAGGCCCGCGAGGGTGCGCAGGAGGGTGGTCTTGCCGGCGCCGTTCGGACCGACGAGGCCGATGAGCGTCCCGCGCTCCAGGAACAGGCTGATATTGGAGAGGACGGCCCGGCCGCCGAGACGGACATCGAGGGCTTCGGTCGCGAGACTCATGCGCCGCGTACCCGCTCGCGCAGGAGGAGTACGATCAGGAACGGCGCCCCGACGAGGGCCGTCACCACCCCGAGCTTGAGTTCGGGCCGCGTCGCCAGGAGGCGCACGCCGAGGTCCGCCGCGAGCACGAGAGCCGCTCCCGCGAGCCCGCTCGGCCAAAGACTTGCGCCGGGGCGTGCGCCGACCAGCGGTCGAACGAGGTGCGGCACCACGAGGCCGACGAAGCCGATGGCGCCGCTGACCGCCACGCCGCTGCCGACGGCCAGCGCCGCTCCGGTCACGAGGCGCAGGCGCACCGAGACGAGGTCGAAGCCGAGGCTCGCGGCCGTCTCCTCGCCGAGGGTCAGGGCATCGAGCGCCCGGCCGGTGGAGAGCATCAGGCCCCAGCCGACGGCCATCAGGGGCAGGCAGAGCCAGACGTGGTCCATGCTGCGGTCGGCAAGGGACCCCATCAGCCAGAACACGATCTCCAGGGCCGCGTAGGGATTCGGCGACAGGTTGAGCGCCAGCGCCGTCAGGGCGCCCGCGAGGCTCGACAGGGCGACGCCCGCGAGGATCAGCCCGAGCGTCGTGCTCCCGCGGGCGGCGAGGAGGTTGAGGGCAAGCGCCGCAAGGGCGGCGCCGGCGATCCCGCCCAACGGAAGGGCGAGGGCGAACGAGGCCGCGAACCCACTGTAGAACACCACCACGGCCCCGAGGGCCGCCGCCGAGGAGACGCCGAGAATGCCGGGATCGGCGAGGGGATTGCGGAGGTAGCCCTGCATCGCCGCCCCGGTCAGCCCGAGGCTGAAGCCGACGAGGCCCCCGAGCAGGGCGCGCGGCACTCTCAGTTCCCAGAGCACCAGGGCCGGCAGCGTCGCCCGTCCGGCGATGAGGTCGCCGGCCGCTGCCGGAACGTCGAAGGGGGCATACCCGACTGCGATGGACGCCGCCGTGAGAATGATGACCGCCACGGCGAGGAATCCGACGACGATCCGGCTTCCAAGAGCCCTTCCTTCGATCCGGACTGGAGCCGGCAGGGGAGCGTTCATCGCGTTGCCCTGTCGCGTGCGGCCGCGGCAAGCAAGGCCACGACCTCGGCGACCTGTGGCCCCGGACAGGTCCAGAGCCGGTTCGGAATCGAGACGGTGCGGCCCTGCCGGCGAAGCGCGTCGAGGACGGGGTGATGCAGCACAGTGTCGGCGAGCGATGGCGTGCCCGGCTCACCCTCGTCGAGGACGATCAGGTCGGCATCGGCGAAGGCCGCGGCTTCCAGCGGGACCTGTCCGAAGCGGTCCCGGCCGAGTTCGGCGGCGACGTTGACGAGGCCGGCGGCGCGGATGACCGCGTCGCCGAGACTGCCGGGGGCCACCGTGAAGGCATTCGGGCGCATGACGAGGGCGCGCAGGGGTTTGGCCGCCGGCACCACCCCGGCCAGGCGCGCGTCGAGGGCGGCGACCATGGCCTCGCCGCGCGCGGCGTGCCCGAGAGACGCCGCGACGGTCCGGATCTGGGCCCGCACCCCCTCGAAGTCGTTGGGGACGCCGAGTTCGAGGAGCGGGAAGCCGACGCGCCTGAGCAGGCCCACCGTGGTCCGTGTCGTGAAGGCGCCGGCGACGACGAGGTCGGGCCGCAGGGCGACGATCTCCTCCGACAGGCCGCGTGTCACCGCGATGCCCGTAGCCTCCGTCGCCACGGTCGAGCCGCGCGGGTCACGGGCGAGGTAGGTCACCGCAGTGATCTGGTCGCGGTCGGCAAGGCGCAGCACCAGCTCATCCGCGCAGAGGTTCATGGAGACGACATGCCGGGGACGTGCGAACGCCGGGCCGGCCATGCCTTCGGCCATCGACCAAGCCTGACTGACGGCCAGGATCACTGTCAGCACCGCGAACCTGGACCGTCGTGTCATCGGCGGTCTCAAAACGCGGTCAGGCGGACGCCGCCATAGACGGCGAGGCCGGCCCCGAGGAAGCCGGTGGGGTTCTCGTAGCGGCGGTCGAACAGGTTATCGACCCGCCCGAACACGCTCACGGTCTCGCTGACGTCGTAGTTCACCGCAAAGTTAACCAGGGTGAAGCCCGGGTTCTTGAGCCGGGCCACCGAGAAGTCGCGGTTGCCGTCGACGAAGTGCCCGAGCACGATCACGGTGCCGCTCAGGGTCAGGCCCGGGAGCGGGGTCCAGAACGCCGTGGCGCTGCCCTTGTGGCGGGGCCGGCGCAGGAGCTCCTGGTTGGTGATCTCGTTCTTGGTCACCGTGTTGGTGTAGTCGACCCGGCCCGAGAGCGTATCGGAGAACCTGACCGCGACGAAGGCTTCCGCCCCGTAGGACTCGGCCCGCCCGACGTTCTCGTTCGAGGTGAAGGTCGCGTTCGAGGTGATGAGGTTCCGGAAGTCGTTGGCGTAGTAGGTCGCGCCGACGAGGAGGCGGTCTCCCAGCGGCTGCTCGAAGCCGGCATCGTAGCCGAGGCTCTCCTCCGGCCTGAGGTTGGGGTTGGCGAAGAAGTTGAACGCCGGGAAACTCTGGAACAGCTGGCTCAAGGTCGGCGCCTTGAAGCCGGTGCCGACGCTGCCTTTGATCCGGGTGTCGGTGAAGGGCAGGATGTAGCTCGGCGCGACGCGGAAGGTGGTGGCCGGCCCGAAGGCGTCGTTGGCGTCGTGTCGGATGTTGGCGACGAGCGAGGCCCGGTCGAAGGGCGTCAGCTGCGCCTCCGCATAGCCGGCGGTGTTGCCGTTGCGCGCCCGCAGGTTCCCGGCGCCGAACGGGCTGGGGTCGGTGGTGAACAGGCTCTCGTCGTCGCGCTGCGCGCCGAACAGGACGAGGTTGCCGGGCGAGAGCTGGTAGTCGCCGCGATACTCGTAGCGGGTGCGCTCGCCCAGGCCCGTCGTCGCATCGGGGGGCGCCAGCGGATCGAGCGGCCCCTGCTGCCGGTTGAACAGGTTCGAATAGTTTATGGCAAAGAGGTTGTGGAAGCCGGGCAGCGGCGTCCATTCGGCCTCGTTGCGGGTGAAGACCTGCTGCACGTCGGCGGCGCTCCAGAACGCCGCCGGGAGCGCCGGAAAAGTGCCGTAGTCGGTGCCTGTGAACAGCAGACGCGAATTGATGAACCGCGTCACCGAGTTGACCCGGAACGCGTCGGTGACCTGGTAGCCGAACTTCGCCGAGACGGTCTCGTTGTCGTAGAAATTGGGGTGGATCGGCCGTCCGAACGGGACGAGACTCGGCGGGGTCACCGGCGTCGCGGCGGCCCGGAGATGCTGGATCGACACCGAATAGTCGAAGCCGCCCTCGGATCCGCTGATCCGGCCGCTCTGGTTGAAGGTCCCGAACGACCCGCCCTCGACCCGCGCGGTCGCCCTGGCCGGTCCCTCGCCACGCTTCGTCGTGACGGAGATCGCACCGCCGATGGCATCGCTGCCGTAGAGGCCGCTCTGGGGTCCGCGCAGCACCTCGATGCGCGCGAGGTCGTCGGCGAGAAGCTGGCCGAAATCGAACGAGCCGTTCGGGTTCGACGGGTCGGTGGCGTCGATGCCGTCGATCAAGACCTTCACGTGGTTCGAGTTCGAGCCGCGGATGAACACCGAGGTCTGGCCGCCCGGACCACCGGTCTGCACGACGTTGAGGCCCGGCACTTGCTGGAGGGCGTCCGGCACGGTGCGCCGCTGCTGGGCTTCCAGGGTCGCGGCCGTGAGGACGGTGACGCTCGATCCGATCTGATCGACCGGCGTTGGCACGCCGGTGGCCGAGACGGAGAGTTCCGAGAGAGAGACCGCGGCTTCGGCGCCCCGTGGGACATCGGCGAAAGGCGCGGCGGCCTGCTGCGCCGGGGCGGAGCCGGGAAGGGAGGCGCAGGCGAGCACGAGCGTGCTCAGGCACGCGGTTCGGGGGGAGAAGGACACGGGACAAGCCTCGGGCGACGTCTGTGGCACGTCACCGCGAACGAGGCCTGAGCGCGCGCCTGTCGTGAGGACAGCCGGGCGCCTCGACACCCATCAGGACACCCCGCCCGATGCGTTTCGCGTGTGACCACGACTGACGGCAGGTCTCCTGGCTCGCGGGTCACCGCCCTCTCATCGTCTTCCCAGGTGCCGAAGCCTCCAGTGACGTGTTGATGATGGGCTCGCCGCTCACAGTTGCGGGGGCAGCCGCGGCATCGGGCCCAGACCCTCACCGCGTTCCCTTTTGATCCTCCGGAGAGGAACCGTCAGGGACCAGAAGCCCGATCATGCGGGACACCGTCAATACCACCTCAAGACTTTCCGACGCTGTGTGTTCGGAAGGTTACAAGCGCGACGGTGGCCAAGGCGTGCCTCGCTCCCACACGCTGGAACGTCCCCCGACCGATTTGCGGTCGCCGCCGGCATTCAGGGCAACACACTCGCCACCGACAGGCCGACGTTCCCCGCGTGGCTGGCGAACGCTGCTCGCCCTCGTCGATCGCACCCCTAGCGCGTGTGATGGCGCGCTGCGCCGATCCGGCGCTCGCTGACAGGCAGAGGGTGGAGGGAATCTGAGGGCGAGGTCGGAGCACGACCTGCCAATCCGCTCTACGCCCCTTATTGACAAGCTTGGCCGTAAGCGCGATTGCGGGCCCCATTCGAGGTCTCGCGGTTTGGTGATCGTGAGCTAAGAGGGAATCCGGTGCGCCTGAGAGGGTCAATCCGGGGCTGCCCCCGCAACTGTAAGCGGCGAGCCGCTGCCGAGAACGGTCACTGGTGCGACGCACCGGGAAGGCCCGGCAGAGGCGTTGATCCGTGAGCCAGGAGACCTGCCTCGAGGCCGTAACGTCTCTCGGGCGGGGTGCTCCGGCGGGTCGCATGAGCGACGCTGCGGATTGTCGGCAGGCATCGCGCTCGCGCTCCGTTCGAAGCCCTTCCGCCGAATTTGGGCTTCACCCATGCCGCGCCATCGTCACTCGTTCACCGTCGCCAATGCCGAGGCGGGAGCCACCGCCGGACCTTCGCTCTCTAGCGGCTGCGGCGTCGGACGCGTGGCGGTCCTCGGGACCATGGCGATCGTCCTGACGTCCTTCCCCGCCCGGGCTCAGAGCCTTCCTCCGGCCGACAACGAGGTCCAGCTCGAGGAGCTCTCCGTCATCGGAACCTCGGGTGGCGCGCTGGCGACGGACGGCTACCTTGCCAAGCGAAGCGTCAGTGCCACCCGCACCGACACGCCCCTGCGCGAGGTGCCCCAGACCGTGGTGGTCGTCCCCCGTGACGTGTTGGAAGATGCCGGCGCGACACGGGTCGACACCGCTCTCGATCTTGCGGGCGTCGGCCGCGCCAACAATTTCGCCGGCCTCGGTCTCACCGAGTTCACCGTCCGCGGCTTCTCCACGGGGGAGTATTATCGCAACGGCTTTCCGATCAACCGCGGCTATCCGAACTCCCCGGACATCGTCTCCATCGAGCGCATCGAGGTGCTGAAGGGACCGTCGGCCTTCCTGTATGGCCGCGGCGACCCCGGCGGCACCTTCAACATCGTCTCGAAGCAGCCCCTGGCCGAGCGGTCCCTGGCGATCGGAACGCAGTTCGGCAGCTTCAACCAGAAGCGCACGACCTTCGACGCGACAGGGGCCCTCAGCGAGGACGGAACCGTGCTCGCACGGGTCACGGGCGCCTTCGAGGACAACGGCAGCTTCCGTGATTTCGTCAGCAGCGACCGCTACTACCTCGCCCCCGTCATCGCATGGAAGGCGACTCCCGACACGACGATCACGCTGGAGGGCGAGTTCACCAGTGCCGGCCAGACCTTCGATCGCGGAATCGTCCCCCTCAACGGCAGCCTGCGCGCCGTGCCGCGCTCCCGCTACATCGGCGAGCCGAGCCTCGCGCCGTTCCGGAACGAGAACGCGCTGGGTCAGCTCCGCATCGAGCACAGGTTCGATCAGGACTGGGTTCTGACCGCCGGCGCACAGTATCTCGGCGGCGGCATCGCGGGGAATGCCGTGCAGACCGTGGGCGTCCTCAACGACGGACGCACCCTGCGGCGCACCTTCGACCGCCGGGACCTCGGATGGTCGGACCTCGACATCCAGGTCAACCTCGCGGGCAAGTTCGAGACCGGCTTCCTGCGCCACACCCTGCTGATGGGGCTCGAATACGACACCTACCGCTACCGGGAGGAGATCAATCGCTCGAACCCGAACGTGAACCCGTTCTCCCTCGATCTCCTCAACCCGCGCTACGGCCAGGCCCTGCCCGCCCTGACGGTCCCCGGCAGCAATCTCCTGGAGCGCACGGAGAGCTATGCCGGGTACATCCAGGATCAGATCGACATCACCCCGCGCCTCCACGCCCTGGTCGGCGTGCGCGTCGAGGATATCGGCCTGGTCTCGACCTCCTTCGTCAACGACCGGACGACGAGCCTGCAGGGGATCGCGGCGACGCCGCGTTTCTGCCTGACCTACGATCTCCTCGATTCCCTGTCGGTGTACGGAAGCTACGCCCGATCCTTCCGGCCCAATACCGGCGTGG
Organism: Methylobacterium sp. E-045; assembly: GCF_022829685.1. Classification (GTDB taxonomy): domain Bacteria; phylum Pseudomonadota; class Alphaproteobacteria; order Rhizobiales; family Beijerinckiaceae; genus Methylobacterium. The sequence goes on along the minus strand of NZ_JAKSYE010000046.1, from coordinate 5,905 downwards.
ACCGTAGCGGACGGCCTTTCGCCTTCCAAGACGGCGAGGGCTACGAGGTCGGCGCGAAGCTCGATCTCTTCGAGGGCCGGATGAGCGCCACGGCCGCCCTGTTCACCATCACCCGCAGCAACGTCCTGACCACAGACCCCGTGGACCAGAACTTCAGCATCGCAGCGGGTGAGGTCCGCAGCCGCGGCTTCGACCTCAGCGTTGCCGGCTACCTCACCCCGGGCTGGCGCGTCATCGGCACCTACACCTATGTCGACGCGGCCGTGACGCGCGACAACACGATTCCGGTGGGAGCCCCCCTCGCCAACATCCCCGAGAACGCCTTCGCGCTGCAGAGCGTCTACGAGTTCCAGGGCGGCGACCTGCGCGGGCTCGGCCTCGGTGCGGGTGTCAACTTCGTCGGCGCGCGCGCGTCCGGTACCGCGGTCTCGACGTTCGAACTGCCCCAATACGCGATCTTCAACCTGATCTCGTACTACAAGATCACCAAGGACGTCCGGATCTACCTGAACGTCGACAATCTGTTCGACGAGATCTATTACGACCGCGCTTGGCAGAACCGGTACGCGACGCCCGGCTATCCGCGAACCATCCTCGGTGGGGTCTCCGCTCGCTTCTGAGCCGAGGCCATCCGTAGGGCGAGGAGGGACTTTCGCCCGGCGCTCGCACCAGCCGATGCCTCCGCGACACCGACGGCATGACATCGCCATGCCGTTTGCCGCGCATTCGCATCGATCTTTGCGCCGGTAACGCCCAGATCCTTGAATGCGGACGAGTCGGGAGTGCTGGCCGCGACGACGCTCTTCGCGTGCTGGATCGTGTCGTCCAAGGCCGAGAAATCGGTCACGTGGTCGATATTGGTCGAGCCAAGCCTCGTGCCGAACACGAACGTATCCTTGCCCGCCAAGCCCGTCAGCGTGCCGGCCGCGAGACCGTCATCGAGACGGTTGGCGCCGGTGGTGCCCGTCAGGACGTCGATGCCGACGGCGGCATTCGGGTCGTCATGCGAGCCTCCGAGACTATCCACCGACTCATACCGTTTCCGGAAGAACGCGGGACAGCAATGGCGCCGGCACGATCGGGCCGGTGCCTGCCGGCCTCCTCGACGGACGCTCTCTGTGGATTGTCGCCGGTCCGAACTCGGGAGCCGAGACGATGTCGGCGGACGCTCAGAGCACCTCACAAGACTCCCTGTCTCGGTCGGTTCTCGCTCAGAGCAAGACGGCGCAGCGGGAGTCTCGTGAGAGACGCGGAGTTCGGTGCCAACGAAAATCGTTGGGCGTGGGAAGCGTATCTCGGCGGGGTGCCGCCGCGATCCTCCTCCACCCCGAAGGCCTCAAGGATCTCTGCCTGCGAGGTGATGAGGCTGTAGAGGTTGCACAGGCCGGCACCATTCTGCCGCAGACACAAATCGCCGTCTGTCACGTTGGCCGAGGCCTTCAAAGGGACAGACGATGACCTCAGACCCGCGCACCGCCGGCCCTCGACCACCCTTTCCTGGAGACCAGCAGCAGGAACGGCCTGGCCTGACATCGAAGATGACACCCGTGCCGGACCACGGCGAGGACAGCTATGTCGGCAAGGGCCTGTTGATCGGCAAGGTCGCCCTGATCACGGGGGGCGACAGCGGGATCGGGCGGGCGGTGGCGATCGCCTATGCCCGTGAAGGAGCGGATGTCGCGATCTCATACCTGCCGGTCGAGCAGTCCGATGCGGAGGAGACCGCTCGGTGGATCGAGAAAGCCGGGCGACGCGCTGTCTTGTTGCCGGGCGACCTGCGGGATGAAGCGCATTGCCGCGACCTCGTCGTTCAGACCGTCGAAGCCCTTGGCGGCATCGACATCCTGGTGAACAACGCTGCCGCGCAGACGGTCAACGAAGTCCTCGACGACGTGACGGCCGAGGATCTCGAAGGGTCGTTCCGAGCCAACGTGTTCGCCATGTACTATCTCTGCCAAGCGGCGGTGCCCCACATGAAGCCGGGCTCGGCGATCGTCAATTCGACCAGCCAGCAGGCCAAGATCGCCGACAAATCGATGCTGATCTACGCAGCGACCAAGGGCGCCATCGCGAGCTTGACGATCGGCCTCTCGAACCTGCTCGCCCCGAAGGGCATTCGCGTGAACTGCGTCGCGCCCGGTCCGATCTGGACACCCATCCAGCCGATCGTGAAAAGCCCCGAGCAGATCGAAAAGCTTGGCGAGGATACCCCCCTCGGGCGAGCTGGCCAGCCCGCCGAGCTCGCGCCGGCCTATGTCCTTCTGGCGTCGCGCGAGGGCAGCTACATGGCCGGCGCGTTGGTTCCGGTGACGGGCGGCACTCCCATGTTCTAACCGAGCGGCGCGTCCCGGTCGTCTCGACGACGGCCACAGCCTCTCCCACGACGATGAGGCGGAGCGGGACGCGGATGACGGCGAGGTGGCATCGCGCGAAGGTAGCGGATGGCGGCGGAAGGTGCTTGCCGAATTCGGAGCCTGCAGGTACCTCAGAGGAGGGTTTCTGTAGCGGTTTGTGTAGCCAAACGGTGCGGGCCTCGACCGTATCCCCACCAAGCCGTTGCAATCAGACGGTTTGGGCCTGTAGCTCAATGGTTAGAGCCGACCGCTCATAACGGTCTGGTTGCAGGTTCGAGTCCTGCCGGGCCCACCACCATTTCTCCTACGGGATGCGTCGAAACGATCCCCAATCGACGGTCTGGTTTCGGGTTCATCGAACCTAAGAGGCCACGGATCGCAGGCGGGAGAAGTTCAGCAGGTCGGCGGCTTTCCGCAGGTGCGTGGGCGAGAAACGGCCATAGACGCGGAACGTGATGTCCGGGTTGGTGTGGCCGAGATATTGCGCCACCTCCGGGATCGGTACGCCGCCCTCGACCATGTGCACGGCGGCGGTGTGCCGGAGGACATGGGGGGAGACGTTTGCGAGGCCTGCCGCCGCGACAACCGCGTTGAAGCCCGTCTTGATGTTGGCAACCGGCTGGCCGGCCCATTCGATGACATAGTCGGTGACTGTCGCCGCCCTGGCGCTCTGCAGCACGGCGCGCAGGTCGGCGTTCATCGGAACGACGGCGCGGCCTTTCAGTCCGCCGATGCCGGTCCGAAGGTCGACCTGCTCACGATCGAAGCTCACCCGGTCCCATGTCAGTTCGAGTGCGGCGCCGACGCGGGCGGCCGTGCACAGCATGAGGTAGATCGCAGTCTTGATGTGCAACGGGGCGGGGGCGTCGAGAAGCTTCGCGATCTCGGCGTGCGTCAGGTAGCGCTCTTTCGGGGCGGGCTTGGCCGGCCGTTCGATCTTCGGCGCCTTATCCCCCAGCGCCCAATTTAGCACCGATCGCAGATGGCCGAGCTCAGTCCAGATGGTGCCGTCATGCGCGCCCGTCGTCTTGCCGCGCACCGGCGTCTTCTTGCGGCTCGCAGTGTAGGCCCGGCAGACGGCGGTGGTGATCTGGTCCGGACGCAGGTGCCCGAAGTGCGGACCAAGCGCCTTCCACTCGTGCATCATCGCCACGGACACGCGGCGCCCTTCCTTCTCGGCGCGGTAGGCTTCCCAGAGGTCGGCGATCGTCGAACCGGGCGGGGCGACCACCTCGCGCCGGATGATGTCTATGGCTTCGCGTTCCGCATCCTTGGCCGTGAGTGCGTCAAGACGATAACGCTTTCGCTTCCCGTCGGCCCACCAAGAGACGACGTATCGGCCATTGAGCCTTCCGATCCGGTAGTCTGCTGGCACTGCTCGAATTCCTTCACTGCATCCTCGGGCACCCGAAGCAGGCGCGACCCGACTCGGAATGCGCGGAGTTCACCACGCTTGATGAGATTTCGCACGTGGTTCGGTGAGCAGTCCCATCGGTCCGCCACCTGCTCGGGGGTGTAAGGTCGCGTGGTCAATCCGCCCTCCCCTCTGCGGGTGGTGCGGAAGGGACAACTAACAGGCTGCCATCCCATGCGACGGGATTGCTGATCGCGTCGAACCCCTTTGGCCAATCGAGCCGCGACCAGCTGCAGCCGCCGTCATCATCCACCATCGGCCAACGGGCCATTCCTCGCTCAGAACACTCTTCGCATTGGCAATTTTTGATTCTCTCTCTACGGGGCCAGAACAGGCTTTCCCTGGAGTAGCCGCATCGTCCTCGGCCAAACGCATCTTCGAGATCGATCATGATCTCATCGGTTATTTCACCGAAGTCAGGGCCTTCCCCGCCAGGACAATCAAGGCCGCACGTCCAAGTGCTGCACGCCCGGATGATCCAATAAGCAGGGCGCTGGTTGATCGTTGCGATAGTGAACAGCGCGCGACCGTCGCCATAAAAGACGGGCGAAAGCCTAGGGATGAAGGAGATTGCGTCGGCGGGAACCCATAGGTACGCGCTCTGACGCTTCTCGACGGCTTTCTTCAGCCGCTGATGAAAAGGATCTTGCGTCCCGTCATACCGAATGAGTGTGCCCGCGCTCATGTCCGCACCTCCGGCATGCCGTTGTGCTCGACGCCGTCGAGGAGGCGGCCGGCGACCTTCTTGCCGACCGGCGCCATGTAGACCGTGTCGCAGCACTGGATGGGTTCGACCCCAGGATGCGCGCCGATGTAATCGCCACGCGGGCTGTCCTGGTTCGTGTCCTCGCTCCACGCCCCCCACTGCTTGAAGAAATACGGGACGCCTGCCCTGGCGCACTGGTCCCGGATCGACCGGGCCCATGCCGGATGCATTGGCCGAGCGCCGGGGCCGCTCTCGCCGCCGACGATGATCCAGTCGAGCGCCGGGATATAGGCGATGCAGTTCCCGACCAGGCCGGCAACCTCGTGACCGTCCAGCGCCGAACCTCGACGCCCTTCGTCCTCCGGCGGCGATGGGTACGGGATGTTCCGGAAGTCGATCGGCCCAAGCAGCGGCTCGGCCGACACGAACCGCACGGCGGCCGGCGTCGCGAGGAGGTCCGGCACGCGCTCGTCGGCGCGGCGCTGGTCTTCGGTGGAGACGCCGAGCCACACGTTCGGGAGCTGGAAGCCGGACAGACCGTCGTGGCAGCTCACGATCGAAAGCGAGCCGATGCCGTCTATCCCGTGCGACAGCGCGCGCGTTAGCCGCCCCGCTGTCTCGTCGCTGGACAGATACGCTCGCATCCGCGCCGACCGCTTTGTCAGCACCTGGAACGTGTGCTGCGGGCACAGCGCCATGACGGCGAACACGCGGTCGATCCAGGCGTCCGGCGCGCTCTCGTGGAAGAGGTCGGACATCGAGTTGACGAACCACATGGTCGGCTTGCGGCGGCGTAGGGGCTCCGTCAGCGTCTCCTCGACGAGGCGGGTCTCACCCGTCCAGACCGCGCCGGCCTTGCTCGGCTTCGTCAGCCCGCGATACCGCTCCGTGCCCATGCGCTCGAGGCGCGCGGCCATCGTCATCGCGTAGCAGTTCGTGCATCCGGGGCTGACGACGGAGCAGCCGACGATGGGATTCCAAGTCTTCTCGGTCCACTCGATCTTGGACATCACTTCGGACCTTCGATCATGAGGGGATGGGTCGGCATGACGCCGTGCTCAAAGGCGAGTTGAAGCTGCGGCTCGAACCACTGGCCGACGGTCTGCCCGTCCGGCAGCACGACGTGGGCGAGGAACTCTTGCTCCACCGTCGATACGCCGCGATCGATCGCGACGAGCTTTGCCTTCAGGATGATGAAGAGGGCGCGCCAGATGGACATGCGCACCTGGTCGCGTGCGGCCTCGTCGATCTCGACACGCATGCGGATGAGCCGGCCGGCGAGCTCAAACATCACCAGGGCCTCGGCCGGCTCGTCCATGATGACGATGCGGTTGGCCTTGGTCTTCCGGAGGAGGGCCTCGATCTCCTGTCGGGTGGTGATGACGGACACCTTCGTGTCCTCGGCGTAGGCCCGGCGCGTCATGCTGCGGC
>NZ_JAKSYE010000043.1 GCF_022829685.1 Methylobacterium sp. E-045 | reverse complement strand
CTCTAATAAAAACTATCATTACTGCAATAATTTCCAATATTTTTACCTCTCTGCAAGCCGTGCCCAAGTAATGGCTTTGCTAAAGAGCTCATTCCATAATGCCCCTAACCCAGCCTACTGGTCCGCGCTTGTCGCCCGTTGTTCCAGCATCCTGGGCCCTGACTGATGTTACATGCCATGCCTGCAAACGCTTCACAAACCAACCGATCGCCTTCGCCCTGCTGCATGCGGCTTAGTCCGCAAAGGTCGTCGGCGAAGTCAGCTTTGTCAGCTCCGGCAGGACGGCCGAGGCTCGGGAAGGCGAGACGTTGCTCGACGTGGCCGCTGGGGCGAACGTCGTGATCGAGAGTGCC
>NZ_JAKSYE010000041.1 GCF_022829685.1 Methylobacterium sp. E-045 | reverse complement strand
TGGTCAGCCCCCATTGAAGTGGTCCGCCCTTTAGTATGGCTTTTGAGCCTGGAGGACGGACAGAATGGCAAAGCACCCGAAGCCTGAGGAGATTGTCGCCAAGCTACGGCAGGCGGATGTGCTGATCTCACAGGGCCAGAGCGTTGCAGATGCAATCCGCGCGCTCGGCGTGAGTTCAGTGACGTACTACCGGTGGCGGCGTGAGTTTGGCGGCCTGAAGTCGGATCAGGTTCGACGGATGAAGGATCTGGAGACCGAGAATACCCGGCTCCGAAAGGCAATTGCGGATCTCACCCTAGATAAGCTCATCCTGCAGGAGGCATCCCGGGGAAACTTCTGAGCCCCGCGCGCCGACGCGCCTGTGTCGAGCACATCATGCTGGCGATGGACATCTCCGAGCGCCGCGCCTGTCGGGCGCTCGGTCAGCATCGCTCGACACAGCGTAAGGTACCGCGGGGCCGCGACGACGAAGAAGCGCTGACGGCCGATCTCGTGGCGTTGGCCGAGAAGTACGGGCGTTACGGTTACCGCAAGATCAGCGCGTTGCTGAAGGCGGCCGGATGGTTCGTCAACGACAAGCGCGTCGAGCGCATTTGGCGGCGTGAGGGTCTGAAGGTCCCAGCCAAGCAGCCCAAGCGGGGGCGGATCTGGGACAACGACGGCTCCTGTGTTCGTCTTCGCCCGGAACACCGCAATCACGTGTGGTCGTACGACTTCGTCGAGGCCCGCACGCATGATGGCCGCAAGATCCGGATGCTCAACGTGGTCGATGAGTTCACGCACGAATGCCTGGCGATCCGGATCGCGCGCAAGCTCAAGGGGATCGACGTCATCGACGTGCTCTCGGACCTGTTCATCCTGCGTGGCGTACCGGGCCATATTCGTTCGGATAATGGGCCGGAGTTCGTCGCGAAGGCTGTGCAAGCCTGGATCACCGCGGTCGGCAGCAAAACTGCCTACATCACGCCAGGCTCACCGTGGGAGAATGGGTACGTCGAGAGCTTCAACGCTCGTCTGCGCGACGAACTCCTGAACGGCGAGATCTTCTACACACTCAAGGAGGCGCAGATCGTGATCGAAAGCTGGAGGCGTCACTACAACGGCGTGCGCCCGCATGCCTCGCTGGGATACCGGCCGCCGGCACCGGAGCTGTTCATGCCAGCCTTCTCCGCTTGGCCAGCTGCGCTCGCTCGACCAGCTCCGCCGGCCAAGCTTCCCGTGGCGGAGCGGCCAACCGTACACTAACTTTACCCTTGGACCACCTCGTGGGGGCCGATCAG
>NZ_JAKSYE010000040.1 GCF_022829685.1 Methylobacterium sp. E-045 | reverse complement strand
GCCGCGCGAGCGACCCATGCAACGGGATCGGTCGTCTTTTTTTGGGCGGTGGCCGCATGCTGGTGCCCCCGCACGCTGGTGGCGTCGATCATCTGAATCAGCATGGCCAGCCGCAGCGACAACCGTGCTCTGGGCTTTACCGTCGAGCGCCATGCCGATATCGGTCTGCGCCTCGGCCAATCGATCGCTGCGATGCGCCTTGCGCGCCCCAACCCCGGCACAGGCTCAGCGAAGATCCGCTTCGGGCAGTGGCTATACCGGAAGCGGGGCACCCGGACGCGCCATGTCACGCTCCGATCCTGCCAGGGCTAGGGCGTCTCTGCAAAGTCATGTGAGCCAGAGCATGGTCATGCCGAGGGTGACCATGGCGAGGTAGTTTGTGGCCCGCTTCTCGTAGCGGGTGGCGATGCGGCGATATTGCTTGATGCGTCCGATCAGCCGCTCGACCCTGTTGCGCTCCCGGTACGCGGCCTTGTCGAAGCCGGGCTGACGCGGCTGAGCCTTGCGGGCTGCGAAGACTGGCTCGATCCGGCGCCGCCTGAGGCGGCGGCGGGCCGGGGGACCGTGTGAGCACCGGTCCCCGCACGTTCGGGGGGGCCGTCAGCGGGGGCGGCGTGGGCGCGAGCGAGGCACCGGC
>NZ_JAKSYE010000039.1 GCF_022829685.1 Methylobacterium sp. E-045 | reverse complement strand
AAACGGCCCAAGGGGCAGACGCGGGCCCCAGAGATGTCCGCGCGACGCCGCAACGTGATCGACTCGATGGTCTGCCCGGCAGAACACCGGGTCAAGCTGAACAGGACCAGGCCGGTGGGCCGCCTCAATGGCGAGACCACGCGCAGGACCGAGGTCGTGGGCATCTTCCCCAACGACGCTGCCATCACCCGCCGCGCCGGCGCGATCATGTCTTGGAGCAGAAGGACGCGTGGGCCGTCTAGCGGGCCCGCTACATCAACCTATACTGCAGCGCCGCAATCGGCGATGATCCCCTCGTAAG
>NZ_JAKSYE010000035.1 GCF_022829685.1 Methylobacterium sp. E-045 | reverse complement strand
GGGGGGGGGGGGGCAGCTTTCCCTCGTCGAAGACCCGGGGGCATCCAGGCGCTGCGCCCGTCAGCTCCATGATCAATCGAGCTTGAATCAGATGCGCCACATGGCGGGCGAATGACCCCGCCAATTCGGAACCAACCCTGAGTTGGTGCGTTGACGCACGTTATGAATTCTGATTGGGGAGATCGACATGGCTCTGTCCTCGGCCTTGAGCATGGTGCGCCATGACGATCTCATCCGGGCGTCGCAGGCGGCGGGCCGTGCGTTCTCGCCGATCGACGATGGTCAGGACGAAGGGGTGGTCGCGTCGTCCCGGTTCCTCGCCCTCTCGGCCGTATCCCTGGCGGGATTCATCGCCAGCTTCGGAATTTTCTTCGTCTTCATCTGAGGCAGACTGTCACACCGCATCGGCGCCGAGCGGCGCCGTCTTGGGCAGCCGTTCCGCAATGGCGGCGACCATCGATTCTTCCTCGCTCTCCTGCGGTTCACCCCAGAATTCGGCCACGCTCGGACCGTTCTCGACCAGCGGGTCGCGCAGAAAGTTCCTGATCTCGTAAGGCCATACCCGTCGCCCCATCCGCGTGTACCAGCGCATGGCGTGGCGCAGCCCGGCATCGCGATGGAACAGGACGCGCGCGAGCGCACGCGGGCGAGCCTGGACCGCCACCTCGATGAACTTGAACCACAGCAGCACCCGCCACGGCGCCATGTGACGGGTTGCCAGCACCTGCTGCTTGTAGTCCCAGCGGCGGCGGTCGGTCTGGATCACGCGCCGATCGGCGGCGAGGCTGAAATACGGCGTCCAGCGATGGGGCGTCACGTAGAGCATCTGGATCTGGTCGGGATCGTAGGACAGGAGCTGGCGCAGGCCGCGCCAGTAATCCCGGTCCGTCTCCTCCTCGAACCCGACGACCCAGGTCGCCATGGAGAGGATGCCGTGGCGGCGCAGCAGACGGATCGCCTCGCGGTCCGTGGTGGTGGCGCCGCCCTTCCGGATGCGCGCGAGCGTCGCCTCGTCGGTGCTCTCCAACCCGAGGAGGAAGCGCGTCCAGCCGGCACGCTTGTAGAGATGCAGGATGTCGGCGTCGCGCACGATGTCGTCGGCGCGGGTCGAGCCCACCAGGATGAGGTCCACATCCTCCGCGATCAGCGTTTCGAGGAAGACCTGCCACGCCTTCTTCGACACTGTGGGGTTCTCGTCCGCGAAGTTGATGACCCGCACCCCGTGGTCGCGATGGAGCCGGGCCAGTTCCCTGGCGAACGTCACCGGGTCGCGGTGGCGCCAGCGGGTCCAGAAGCCGCGCTGACCGCAATAATTGCAGAGATGCGGACAGCCGCGTGAGAACTGCACGACGACGGCGCGCAGGCCGCCCCAATAACTGTAGCGAGCATGGTCGATGAGTTCCCAGCCGACGCGGTAGGCGTCGAGGTCGCGGATCACCGGCGCGGCCTGTGTGGCATGGGGGCCGTCGCCGCTGCGAAAGGCGATACCGGGCACGCAGGCCAGGGGCGTTCGGCCCGAGAGGGCGGCCATCAGCCGGCGCGCCGTCTCCTCGCCCTCCCCGCGCACGATGGCGGTGACGTAGGGCTCGTCCTTCAGGATCTCGCGCCAGTGGTAGGTTGGGAACACCCCGCCATAGACGATGGTGAGCCCCGGCCGGGCGCTCGCCAGTCGTGATGCGATGTCGGCGATGACCGGATGGCCCGAGGTCGAGCCGGAATGCCCGAACAGGACGGCATCGGGACGGAAGACCAGAACCTTCGCCACGATGGCGTCCGGGTCCATCGGGCCGAACTCGCCGTCGATCAGGCGAACCTCGTGTCCGTCGTCGATGAGCGGGCCGCCGATGGCGAGAAGCCCCAGGGGTGGGAGATGGTCGTCGGGGATGCGGCTGCCGATGGCCGGGTGGGGCACGTTGACGAGGACGATGCGCATGGCTTTCCCTCTCCGCTGTCTCGATGCTCTCAAGCGGCCACGGAGCCGGTATCCAGCCCGCCGAAGCGGCGGTCGCGGCACCGGTATGCGGCGAGCGCCTCGTCGAGGTCGCCGGCGTCGAAATCCGGCCAGTGGCGGTGCGTGAAGTGGAGTTCGGCGTAGGCGCTCTCCCAGAGCAGGAAATCGGAGAGCCGCTGCTCGCCGCTGGTGCGGATCACGAGATCGACCTCGGGGACGCAGGTATCGCCGGTCACCAGGGCCGAGAAGGCGGCGCGCGTGATGCCGGGATCGCTGGAAAGCGCGGCGGCCAGGATGGCGTCGCGGGCGGAATAATCGACGGCGATCCGCAGATGCAGGGCCTTCCCGGCGAAGGTCGCGGCCTCCGCGCGGCCGATGGCGGCGGCGAGGCCATCCGGCAGACGGTCGCGTCGGCCGATCACGCTGAGCCGCACACCGTTCTCCACCAATCGGGAGACCTCGTTGCGGAGGTAGAGCCGGAGCAGCCCCATCAGGGCGGAGACCTCCGCTTCCGGGCGTCGCCAGTTGTCGCAGGAGAAGGCGTAAAGGGTGAGGGTACCGATTCCGCGCTTGGGCGCTGCCTCGACGATCCGGCGGATCGCCTCGACACCCTCCCTGTGGCCGAGTGCGCGGGGCAGGCCGCGCGACGAGGCCCAGCGCCCGTTGCCGTCCATGATGATCCCGACATGCAGTCCAGGTGTCTGTTCACTTTGCATCACAAAGCTCCTTGGCAAAAAAAGACGGATTTCGGGTGTCAGGCCGGTCGAACGACGAGGGGAAGGCTCGCGGTTTCGGCTGCCTTGGCGGCGTCCCGGACCACTTGTTCCAGGACGGCGAGGTAATCGAGGAAGCGCGTGCGCCCGGCCTGCGTCAGGTGGCAGGTGGTGAGCGGCCGCGTGCCGCCCTGGCCCGTGCCATGACCTTTGCGGATCTCCACAAGGCCGGCCTCCTGCAGCACCTGGAGGTGGCGGCTGAGATTGCCGTCGGTGAGGCCGCAGAGCTGCTTCAGGTCGCCGAAGGCGAGGCCCTTCGGGGCCGCCATCAGCGAGGTGAGGAGGCCGAGCCGGGCCTTCTCGTGAATGACCCGGTCGAGGCCGTCATAAGCGAAGGGGGCCTCAGGCATCGGTCTCCTCCCGGGCACGGTAGAGGATCGCGGCCATGAGGAACTGGCCGATGGCGAAGGGCAGGCCCATGGTCCAGGGCGAGAGGGCGTGGTCGGCGCTTCCCAGCATCAGGACGGCGAGGCCCGCCACCATGTACCAGGCGCCCGGCAGCGCGACGCCCTTCGGCAGGGACCGCACCGAGGCGAAGAGCCCGAGGCTCACCAGCATCTGCCACAGGCCGGGCAGCATCCAGAGGTTCTCCGGAGAGACCCGGACCAGGACCAGGGCGAGCAGGGCGCCCGCCGCGCCCGCAGGCAGGAATTGCTCAACCGCGTTCACGATCGCCGTGTCGGTGAGCCCCGCATGGTCTCGCCGCGAACGGGCTCGCATCTCGGCGCCGATGAGGCCGGCGGAGGCCAGGGCGGCGGCGATCCAGCCGCCGAGGAACAGCAGCGGCTCCCCGGTCGGGTCGTCGAGCCAGACATGCTGTGCCAGGGCGGTGCCGAGAGCGAGGACGCCCGTGGCCGCGATGGCGGAGGGCCCGAACCCGCAGAAGGCGTCGCCGCGGGCGAGCTGCGCGCGGATCGCCACGATATCGGCCAGGGCCTTGTCGAGATCGGACATCCGACGCTCCCGAATCAACTTTGTATCGCAAAGTAAGCCGATCCGGTGTCCGCCCGCAAGTGCCTTCCGGCACGCACGGTCATCGGCTGCGGGTCTCCTTCAGTCCTGCGCCAGCCGCTCGGTCAGGGACGGCGACAGGCCGATGCTCTCGAGGGACGGTGCCGGCTGGCCCGGCGGCAAGCCGCAGATCGCGGCGGCGAGGACCGCGCGGGTGCCCACCTCCACCGAACACAGGACGGGCACCGGCACCTGCGGCTGGATGCGTTCGGCGAGGCCGGCGAGCGCTGCCCCGCCGAGGATCACCACATCCGCCCCGTCCCGGAGGGCGCAGGTCGTGCAGGCGGCGGCCAGATCCGCCAGGGCCGCCTCGGGGTCCCGGGCGATGCGGTCTCCGGTGGGAGCGATGGTGCGGATGGCGGCGAGTTTGTCGGACAGGCCGATCGCCGCCACGAATTCCTCCAGCATCGGCCCCCACAGGGCGCCCCCGGTGACGATGGCAAAGCGCCCTCCCCGCGCGGTGGCGGCAAGGCACGAGGCTTCCGCCATCCCCACCACCGGGAGGGGGGAGATCTCGCGGAGCGCCCCGAGCCCCGGATCGCCGAAACAGGCGAGATAGACCGCGTCGCAGCCCTCCGCATGCTCGGCCAGCGCGTCGAGGGCGGCATGGGCCGCGATCGCGGAAGCCGCACGGCTGGCGATGTAGCGCGCGCCGAAGCGCCCGGTGACCGGCACGAACTCGGCGGAGTCGCCCGCCACCCGCCGTGCGTGCCCGGCCACGAGCTCGGTGACGGAGGCGGTCGTGTTGGGGTTGATGAGGAGGATGCGCAACGGGAATCGATCTCCGGTCAGGCCTTGGCCGCGACCGCCGTCTTACGCATCAGGACGACATAGATCGAGAAGCCCAGGGCCACGCCGATGAACCAGCTGAAATTCGCCAGGCTTCCCAGTGCCGGGATGACGGCGCAGAGCACCGGCACCAGCGCGGAGGGGATGACGCTGAAGATGGCGGCGCGGTTGTAGCCGCCATCGTACCAATACGTGCCCGTCGGGCTCATCGTGTAGAGGTCGTCCACGACCACGTGCTGCTTCCGCACCACGAAGAAGTCGGCGATCAGGATGCCGAAGAGCGGGCCGATGAACGCGCCGAGGATGTCGAGCGTGTAATGGATCACGGCCGGGTTGTTGTAGAGGTTCCACGGGGTGATGAAGATCGAGGCCACGGCGGCGATCATGCCGCCCATGCGCCAGCTGATGTGCTGCGGCGCCACGTTCGAGAAATCGAAGGCCGGCGAGACGAAGTTGGCCACGATGTTGATGCCGATCGTCGCCGTCATGAAGGTGAAGGCGCCGAGCACCACGGCGTAGGTGTTGTCGATTTTGCTCACCGTCTCCACCGGATCGATGATGAGGTGGCCGAAGACCGGGAGCGTCGACGAGGTGGTGATGACGGTGAGCAGCGAGAAGCCGATGAAGTTCACCGGCAGGCCCCAGAAATTGCCGGCCTTCACCGCGGGGAACGAACGTCCGTAGCGTGAGAAGTCGCCGAAATTCAGCATCGGCCCGGAGAAATACGAGACGACCAGGGCGACCGCGTTGATCATCACCGGCAGGGCGTCCCAGCCCTGGTACTTCACCTCGCCCAGGGTGAGGCCGACATTCGAGACGCCGGCCCTGGCCACGAGGTAGACCGCCAGTGAGATCATCACCACGTAGACGGCGGGGCCGGCCCAATCGATGAACTTGCGGATCGCCTCCATGCCGCGCCAGAACACCAGGGCCTGGATCACCCACAGGACCATGAAGGCCGCCCAGCCGAGGCTCGACAGGCCGGCGAAGCCGAACCGGGTCACGTCGGCATAGGGCTTCAACTCCGGGTAGAAGCGCAAGGCGACGATCATGAAGGCGCTGGAGGCGAGGTAAGTCTGGATGCCGTACCAGGCGACCGCGATGAGCCCCCGGATGATGGCCGGGATGTTGGCGCCCTTCACGCCGAAGGAAGCCCGGCAGATCACCGGATAGGGCGTGCCCGTGACCTGGCTCGGCTTGGCCACGAGGTTGCAGAAGAACTGCACGATGAGGATGCCGACGAGGAGCGAGACCAGTACCTGCCAGCTCACCAGTCCGAGGGAGAACAGGCTGCCCGCCGTGATGTAGCCGCCGACACTGTGGACGTCCGACATCCAGAAGGCGAAGAAGTTATAGGTGCCCCAGGTCTGCTTCCTGAGAGGAGCCAGATCCTCGTTGGTGAGACGGTCGTCGTAACCGGGTTTGATCACCACATCCGCATGGGATCCCGGAACGGCGCCTCCGGACGCGGCCGGTTCGGCGATCGACGCGCTGTGTGACATGGGCCCGGTCCTCCTTCATCGAGAGGGCCAAAGTCCCTGTCCGAGGAGCTTCGGCCCAAGCAGGGCATGTGCCAGCGCAGGGGGCACGCACACCCTCGGCCGGTATCCCATCGGGTGCGGTATGCACCGGATAAGCGAAGGTGCTTGGCCCGTGGTCGATTGACAAGACACCTCAAGGCTCTAAGTGTCCCGCAACGCGTGTGCGCGGCTGGTCTAGTGTTCGAGCGATCCTTTTCGAACGGACCTCGAAGCCTGGCTCACGACGATCTTCTCCGCGCGGACCGGTATGAGTTTCCGCGCGCAACGGTTCACATCAGCATATGTCTTTTGCCGACCTCGGATTGAGCGACAAGGTCCTCCAGGCCGTCACGGCCGCGGGCTACACGGACCCGACGCCGATCCAGGCTCAAGCCATCCCGCACGTTCTGGCACGCCGCGACGTCCTCGGCATCGCCCAGACCGGGACCGGCAAGACCGCCGCCTTCACCCTTCCGATGCTCACCCTGCTGGAGAACGGCCGGGCGCGGGCCCGCATGCCGCGCACCCTGATCCTGGAGCCGACCCGCGAACTCGCGGCCCAGGTGGTGGAGAATTTCGACCGCTACGGCCTGAACCACAAGCTCAACGTGGCCCTGATCATCGGCGGCGTCTCCTTCGCCGAGCAGGATGCCAAGCTGATGCGGGGCGCCGACGTGCTGATCGCGACGCCTGGCCGCCTGCTCGACCATTTCGAGCGCGGCAAGCTCCTGCTCACCGGCGTCGAACTCCTGGTCATCGACGAGGCCGACCGGATGCTCGATATGGGCTTCATCCCCGATATCGAGCGCATCGTGAAGATGGTGCCCTTCACCCGTCAGACCCTGTTCTTCTCCGCCACCATGCCGCCGGAGATCGAGCGGCTGGCCGACGTGTTCCTGCACAATCCGCAGCGGATCGAGGTGGCCCGCCCCGCCTCCACCGCGACGACGATCGTGCAGAAGCTCGTGGCCGTGGGATCGGAAGGTCACGAGAAGCGCGACCTCCTGCGCCGGCTCATCCGCGGTGAGGCCGAACTCAACAACGGCATCATCTTCTGCAACCGCAAGCGCGACGTCGCGCTGCTGCAAAAGTCGCTGGCGAGCCACGGCTTCAACGTCGCGGCCCTGCACGGCGACATGGACCAGCGCGCCCGCACGATCGCCCTCGACGGCTTCCGCTCCGGAGAGGTTCCGCTGCTGGTGGCCAGCGACGTGGCGGCCCGTGGCCTCGACATCCCGGCGGTGAGCCACGTCTTCAATTTCGACGTGCCGCATCATCCGGAGGATTACGTCCACCGCATCGGGCGAACCGGCCGCGCCGGCCGCGCCGGCCATGCCTTCACCCTGGTGACGCGTTCCGACGAGCGCTCGGTGACCGCCATCGAGAGCCTGATCGGCCAGCCGATCCCCTGGGCCGAAGGTGATCTCGGCACCGCGGCCGAGCCGTCGGCGGAGGTCGAAGAGGGGGAGACCCGGACCCGCCATCGTGGACGCGGCGGGGATGCCGCACGGCGCTCGCGCGGTGGCGACGGCGGCCGCTCCGAGGCGGCCAAGCCCGAGGGGAGGCGCTCGTCGTCCCGCGAGCGCCCGCCCGCCCGGCATTCCGAGCCGGCACGGGCCGAGGCCGCCGTCGCCGAGCCCGTGGCCCACGAGGAGGCGGCGGAGACGCAGCGTGAGGCCCCGCGTCGGCGCGAGCCGTCGCGTCCCGCGCAGGACCATCGTGGCGCGGAGCAGCGCAAGCCCGCGTCTGACCGTGGCCGCGACGAACGCCGTCCCGCACCCCGCCGCCGGGACGACGAAGACGGAGACACGCCGCTGGGACTGGGCGAGCACGTACCCGCCTTCCTCCTGCGTCCGGCCGTGATCAAGAAGGCGAAGTAACGCGCGGATCCACAATCTGTTCCCGCTCCTTTAACGGCGTATCCATCATCCACCCGCTACCTTGCGCTCCCCGGCGATGGATGCCGGATCAAGGGGCGCGCGGGTTGATGAGTCACGGAAGCTACGGTGACAGGGAGAGAACCTTCGCTCTGGCCGACCGCGCCAACGTCCTGATGCGTGACTACGGCTCCTCGGCGACGCCCCAGGCCTATGCCGTCTGGTACACCTACGTGTCGGGCGCGCAGCCGCTGATGAACGATGCGATCAAGACGTTGACCACCGAGAACGGCAGCCTGTCGGATGCCGATATCGATTCCCTCTACGAGACCTATCTCGACAGCCGCCGCCTCGTCGCCGCCACCGAGCGGATGAACGCGAACATGCTGGCCGAGATCGAGGGCATCATGGAAGTGATGGACCTCTCCCTCGGATCGACGGCGCAGTACGGGGCCTCGCTGCAGGCGCTGTCGCACGACCTCGACATGTCCGACCAGAACCGCGCCCGCGTCCGGGAGATCATCACGACCCTGGTCTCGACCACCCGGGAAATCACCGCCAGCAACCGGACCCTCGAAGCGCGCATGCGGGAAAGCCGCAGCGAGATCGAGACCTTGCGCGAGACCCTGGAAGCGACGCGGCTGGAGAGTCTCACCGATCCCCTCACCGGACTGTCCAACCGCAAGCATTTCGAGGAGAGCCTGCGCAAGATGGTCGACGGCGCCGCCAGCCAGGCGGTTCCGTCCAGCCTGATCGTCATCGACGTCGATTTCTTCAAGCGTTTCAATGACGTCTACGGCCACCTCACGGGCGATCAGGTGCTGCGTCTCGTGGCCATCGTCATGCGCGAGCATCTCAAGGCCCGCGTCACCCTCGCCCGTTTCGGCGGGGAGGAGTTCGGGATCCTCCTGCCCGAGACCCACCGTGCTGCGGCCGTCGCCATCGGCGAGAAGGTTCGTGCGAGCGTGATGGGTCGCGAATTGGTGAAGCGGACCACCGGAGAGTCCCTCGGCAAGGTGACGATCTCCCTCGGTGTCGCCACGTCGCGCCCGGGCGACACCTCCGTGTCGCTCCTCGAGCGCGCCGACCAGTGCATGTTCATGGCCAAGCGCGAGGGCCGCAACCGGACCGTGGACGATTCCCGCGTCGCGTTGGAGGCGCTCACGGCCGTGGCGTGAGCGCCTCGATCAGTCCGAGGCCGCTCCGGCGTCAGGCGGAGGCGCGGAGCGCTTCGGGATTGGCCGGCGTGATCGCGACGGATTCACCGCAGCCGCAGGACGAGGTCTGGTTCGGGTTGTTGAACACGAACTGCGACGACAGCTTCGTCGTCTTGAAATCCATCTCCGTGCCGAGGAGGAACAGGAGCGCCTTCGGGTCGACGAACACCGTCACCCCGCGATCCTCCACCATGTCCTCACCGGGGTTGCGCCCTTCGGCATATTCCATCGTGTAGGACATGCCGGCGCAGCCGCCGTTCTTCACGCCGACCCTCAGGCCGGCAATGGGCTTCTCCGCATCGGCGATGATCGCTTTGATCCGGTCCGCCGCCGCGTCGGTCAGGGACAGGACCTTGAAACTCTTGAGCATGGGTCTCTCCGGCAGCCGGGTTCAAGGCCCGGGCGGTTGAGGATGATGGTACGTCGTTAAGATAAGGATGGCGGAGGCTGCGGTCCACTGTCGTGCGTTGCGCCGAGCCCCGCCTGGCTATGAAATTCTTCGCGCGGCGAGACGAAGGGGGCGATGGCGGACGCAGTGCGCAGGAGCATGACCCCGGAAGAGTTCTTCGATTGGCAGCTCGGCCAGGACGAGCTTTACGAACTCGTCGACGGACATCCGGTGCCCCGCCACCGAATGATGACCGGAGCGAGCAAGCAGCACGACCGAGCGACGGTGAATATCATCGTCCGTCTCGGAAATCAGCTGCGCGCCACGCCATGTCGTCCGATGACGGCCGACATCGCCATCCGGACCAGCATCAAGGGACTGCGCCGTCCCGACGTCATGGTCGAGTGCGCGCCGCTGATTCCCGACACCTATGAAGTTCGGGAGCCGAAGCTGGTGGTGGAGGTTGCTTCCCCTCCACCACGTCGATCGAGCAGACGCGCAAGGTGGAGGAGTACAAGCGCCATCCGACGCTGGCCTACATCCTCCTCGTCGAGACGTTGAAGCCGCAGGCCTTGCTCTACCTGCGAGCCGGTGACGCCTGGGAGATCGAGACCTTCGAAGGCCTTGATGCCGTCGTCACCCTGCCGGCAATCGGTGCCGAACTGGCCATGGCGGACATCTACGACGGACTGACCTTCCCGGTGCGCAGGGATCTCGCGGCCGAAGAACCGAACGCTTAGGTCAATGCGGCTACCACATGTCGAGGGCGACGCGGGCCTCGTCCGACATCCGGCTCTGGTCCCACGGCGGATCGAACACCATCGTGACGCTGCAGGACTGGATGCCCGGCACGGCGGCCACCGCCGTCTCGACCCAGCCCGGCATCTCGCCGGCCACGGGACAGCCCGGCGCCGTCAGCGTCATGTCGATGGCGACCGTGCGGTCGTCGGCGATGTCGACCTTGTAGATCAGGCCGAGCTCATAGATGTCGGCCGGGATCTCGGGATCGTAGACGCTCTTCAGCGCCGCGACGATGGCGTCGGTCAGGCGGTCGAGCTCTTCGGGCGGGATCGCCGAATCGCTGGCGATGGCGGGGGTGTTGGCTCCGCCGGTGATGGTCGAGTCGCTCATGGTGTGATCCTCAGGCGAACATCATCTCGGCCTTGGCCAGTGCCTCGGCGAGGGCGTCCACTTCCGCATGGGTATTATACAGGCCGAACGAGGCGCGACAGGTGGAGGTCGCACCGAATCGTGTGAGCAGCGGCATCGCGCAATGGGTGCCGGCCCGGATCGCGACGCCGTAGCGGTCGATCACGGTGGCGATGTCGTGGGCATGGGCGCCCTTCATCTCGAAGGCGATGACCCCGCCCTTGCCCTTGGCGGTGCCGATCATCCGCACGGAGTTCATGGCCCCGAGCCGCTCCTGCGCATAGGCGAGGAGCGCGGCTTCGTGCGCCGCGATCCTGTCGCGGCCGAGCGTCATCATGAATTCGAGAGCCGCGCCGAGGCCCACGGCCTCGATGATCGCCGGGGTTCCGGCCTCGAACCGGTGCGGCGGGTCGTTGTAGGTGATCGTGTCCTGAGAGACGGTGCGGATCATCTCGCCGCCGCCCTGATAGGGGGGCAGGCGCTCGAGCCATTCCTTCTTGCCGTAGAGCACGCCGATCCCGGTGGGACCGTAGACCTTGTGACCGGTGAAGACGAAGAAGTCGCAATCGAGCGCCTTCACGTCGATGGGCTGGTGGACCGCGCTCTGAGCGCCATCCAGCAGCACCGGCACGCCGTGAGCATGCGCGATGCGGACGATCTCGGCCGCTGGCGTCACCGTGCCGAGCACGTTCGACATGTGGGTGATCGCCACCATCTTGGTGCGGGCTGAGAACAGCTTTTCGTACTCGTCGAGGAGGAAGTTGCCCTCATCGTCCACGGGCGCCCATTTGATCACCGCCCCGCGCCGCTCGCGCAAAAAATGCCAGGGCACGATGTTGGAATGGTGCTCCATGATCGAGAGGATGATCTCGTCCCCCTCCCCGATCTGGCCGAGCAGTCCCATGGACGAGGCCACGAGGTTGTAGGCTTCCGTGGCGTTGCGGGTGAAGATGATCTCGTCGGTGGACGAGGCGTTGAGGAATTGCCGCGTGGTCTCGCGCGCGCCCTCGAACCCTTCGGTCGCCGCATTCGCCATGAAATGCAGGCCGCGATGGACGTTGGCGTAGCCGGTCTCCATGCAGTTCACCATCGCGTCGATCACCGCGCGCGGCTTCTGCGACGAGGCCGCATTGTCGAGATAGACCAGCGGCCGGCCATAGACCGTCTGCGAAAGGATCGGGAACTCGGCCCGGATCGCCTCGACGTCGTAGGGAGTGTTGGGGACGGGTGCGTTCATGTCTCGACTTTCCAAGGAGGAGTCGGGTGACGAACCCACCCAGTTCCTCATCCTGAGGTGCTGCGAAGCAGCCTCGAAGGAGGGCTCCCGTATCCGCCGCGCTCCGGCA
Source organism: Methylobacterium sp. E-045 (assembly GCF_022829685.1). Taxonomy (GTDB): domain Bacteria; phylum Pseudomonadota; class Alphaproteobacteria; order Rhizobiales; family Beijerinckiaceae; genus Methylobacterium. The sequence continues at coordinate 29,956 of NZ_JAKSYE010000035.1, read as the reverse complement.
CCTCGGGATGAGGTCGCGGAGGGATGCGGACACTCGAATATCGGCCTCGTTATCGAGGCCGATATCCAGTTTTCTTATCCCCGTGCCTTGAGCCACGCCTCGATCGTGCCGATCAGCGCCTCGCGGGCGCCCTCGTGGCTCACCGATTCGATGGCGGCACCCAGGAAGGCCTGGACCAGAAGGCTCTCGGCTTCCGGCTTCGGCAGCCCGCGCTGCATCAGGTAGAACAGCAGATCGTCGTCGAGAGCGCCGCAGGTGGCGCCGTGGCCGCAGGCGACGTCGTCGGCGAAGATCTCGAGCTCCGGCTTGTTCATCATCTGCCCCTCGTCGGAGAGGATGAGACAGGCCGACATCATCTTGCCGTCGGTCTGCTGGGCCGCCTGCTGGACGATGATCTTGCCCTGGAACACGCCCGTGGCCTCGCCATCCACCACGGTCTTGAACAGCTCGCGGCTGACGCCGCCCGTGCCGGCATGGTCGGCCAGGAAGGTCGTGTCGGCGAGCTGCCTGCCGTTGAGCATCGCGGCACCGTTGACGATGGCGTTGCCGTCGGCGCCGGCGAAGTTCAGGTAGACCTGATGGCGCGAGAGCACGCCGCCGACGACCACGTTGACGGTCTCCACCGCGGATTTGGCGCCGAGCTTGACCGACAGGGTCGAGAGCGCCACGGCCTCGCGTCCTTCCGCATTCAGGCGCGCGTGGCGGAAGGTGGCGTCGTCGCCCACAACCACGTCCACCGCGTCGTTGGGCTGGTAGGCGATGCCGTCCGGTCCCTCGTGGCTTTCCAGCACGAACGCTTCCGCACCCTCCCCCAGCGTGACGAGCACGCGGGTGGCCGTGGAATAAGCCTCCGATCCGGTGCCGACGAAGCGCAGGTGGAGCGGCATCTCGACCTTGGCGCCGGCCTCTACCGCGATCAGGGCACCATCGGCCAGGAACGCGGTGTTGAGCTGGTAGATCGCGTTCTCGGAGGCCTGACGTACGGGCGTCAACCGATCGAGGAGCGCGTTGCCCTCGGCGAGGGCCTGGGTCAGCGGCGTCACGTTGACGCCGGCCGGGATGCGGCCGAGGTCGGATTCCTCGGCGATGAAGTGGCCGTTGACGAAGGTGAGACGCACGGCCTCGATCCCGGCAAAGCCTTTGGCCTCGGCGGAGGCCGCCTTGGCGGTCTCGGCCGAGGGCATCTCCGCCGGGTGGGCGGCGTCGCGAAACGCCGAGCGCAGGTCGGTGTACTTGAACGCCTCGACGCGGCGGGTCGGCAGGCCCACCGCCTCGAAATAACGGAACGCCTCCTCGCGGGCGATCGACACGCCCGTGGGGTATTTCATCTTCGTGGCTTCGAAGAGCTTCGACAGGCCGGTCTCGGCCGCCGTGCGGAGGGGAGTGACGTCGGCCATGGTCAGGCAGCCTCGCCCGTGCGGTACTCGGCGTAGCCGGAAGCCTCCAGGGCCTTGGCCAGATCCTTGTCGCCCGACTTCACGATGCGCCCCTGCGACATCACGTGGACCACGTCCGGCACGATGTAGTCGAGCAGGCGCTGGTAGTGGGTGATGACGAGGAACGAGCGGCCCTGTGCGCGGAGTGCGTTCACGCCGCCCGAGACGATGCGGAGGGCATCGATGTCGAGGCCCGAATCGGTCTCGTCGAGGACGCAGAATTTCGGCTCCAGCAGCGCCATCTGCAGGATCTCCATGCGCTTCTTCTCGCCGCCGGAGAACCCGACATTGAGAGCGCGCTTGAGCATCTCCTTGTTGATCTCCAGCTTCTCGGCAGCAGCATTCACCTTGCGGATGAAGTCGGGGGTGGAGAGCTCGCCCTCGCCGCGCGCCCGGCGCTGGGCGTTCAGCGTCGCCTTAAGGAAGGTCATGGTGCCCACGCCCGGAATTTCCAGCGGATACTGGAAGGCCAGGAACACGCCGGAGGCCGCGCGCTCGTCGGGGCTCATTTCGAGGATGTTCACGCCGTCGAGTAGGATCTCGCCGTCGGTGACCTCGTAGTCCTCCTTGCCGGCGATGACGTAGGACAGGGTCGACTTGCCCGAGCCGTTCGGCCCCATGATGGCCGCGACCTCGCCGTCGTTCACCGTGAGGTTGAGGCCGTTGAGGATCTGCTTGTCCTCGATGGCGACCGTGAGGTTCTTGATTTCGATCATGTCAGATCAGTCCATTCTTTTCTTCAAGAGGTCACGCGTCGGATGCGATGATTCCTGCTCCGCGCTTCCAAAACTATCGAGTTCGTAAAAACCGCAGCTGCCGATCCAATACGTTCCTTCGTGTGAGTCATCTTTCTCGAGAGCGGCTGTTAAGAGCCTGCTGCCGGAAATCGCTCCGAACAGAGCCGAGGCAAGCCCACAATTCGCACCTTCTTCGCCTCCAAAGGTCACTATCCGGATCGTATCGGATGTTGTGCCTTTGACCTTTTTCCTTACCGAGGCGACACTCGTCGCTATCAGACCATTGCCTGAGTTGACTGCCATGTTGAGGTTCTCAATGCGAACCGTTGCAACGGTCGATGCTTGTCCGAACCTGTAACTCTGACGTTCCTCGTTCGTTTTGAGGCCGATCGGGAATGGGCAGTCGCAGGCGTGTGCAGGACTGCCCAAATTCACGATGACTGCAACGACGCCCAAAGAGCCGCGTAGCATCACCCTGATTTATCCACCGTCGTCACTCCGCAAGTTCAAGCCGTCGTTCGATTTGATCGAGGCGATGCTTGATCGCGGCGATGTCGCCGTGATCGTGATCCTGAAGCGTGACGACCCCGGCAAGATGCTGGCGGATGGCGGTCATTTCAACGCTCAGCGTCTGCATGTAGTCCGTCATCTTGCCCATCTCCCCGCGAATCGCACGAAGATGTTCCAGAACGAGGTTGTCAGGCTCCGCCATTACCCCACGCTCCCTTCGAGGCTGATCGAGATCAGCTTCTGGGCCTCGACGGCGAACTCCATCGGCAGCTGCTGCAGCACATCGCGGACGAAGCCGTTGACGATAAGCGCGGTCGCCTCCTCGTTGGAGAGGCCACGCTGCTGGCAGTAGAACATCTGGTCTTCCGAGATCTTCGAGGTGGTGGCCTCGTGCTCGAACTGGGCGGAGGAATTCTTCGACTCGATGTAGGGCACGGTGTGCGCGCCGCACTGGTCGCCGATGAGCAGCGAATCGCAATTGGTGAAGTTGCGCGCGCCCGTCGCCTTGCGATGCGCGGAGACGAGGCCCCGGTAGGTGTTCTGCGAACGCCCGGCGGAAATCCCCTTCGAGATGATCCGGCTCGTCGTGTTCTTGCCGAGATGGATCATCTTGGTGCCGGAATCGACCTGCTGCATGCCGTTCGACACCGCGATCGAGTAGAACTCGCCCCGGGAATTGTCGCCTCGCAGGATGCAGGACGGGTATTTCCAGGTGATGGCCGAGCCGGTCTCCACCTGCGTCCACGAGATCTTCGAGTTCGCGCCACGGCAATCGCCGCGCTTGGTGACGAAGTTGTAGATGCCGCCCTTGCCCTCGTTGTCGCCGGGGTACCAGTTCTGCACCGTCGAGTACTTGATCTCGGCGTCCTCCAACGCGACGAGCTCGACCACGGCGGCGTGGAGCTGGTTGTCGTCGCGCTTCGGGGCGGTGCAACCCTCGAGATACGAGACGTAGCTCCCCTTGTCGGCGATGATCAGGGTCCGCTCGAACTGGCCGGTGTCGCGCTCGTTGATGCGGAAATAGGTCGACAGCTCCATCGGGCAGCGCACGCCCGGCGGGATGTAGACGAACGAGCCGTCGGAGAAGACCGCCGAGTTGAGCGTCGCGAAGAAGTTGTCCGTCACCGGCACGACCGAGCCGAGGTACTTCCGGACGAGGTCGGGGTACTCGCGGATCGCCTCCGAGATCGGCATGAAGATCACGCCGGCCTTCGACAGTTCCGCCTTGAAGGTGGTGGCCACAGAGACCGAGTCGAACACCGCGTCCACGGCGACCCGGCGCTCGGGGGCGATGCCTTCCAGCACCTCGACCTCGCGCAGGGGAATGCCGAGCTTCTCGTAGGTCTTCAGGATCTCCGGATCGATCTCATCCAGAGACATGGCGGCCGGGCGCTTCGGGGCTGCATAATAGTAGATGTCGCTGTAATCGACCTTGTCGTACTCCACACGGGCCCATTCGGGCTCCTTCATGGTCTGCCAGCGCTTGTAGGCGTCGAGGCGCCAGGCCAGCATCCATTCGGGCTCGTCCTTCTTGGCCGAGATGAAGCGCACGACATCCTCGGAGATGCCCTTTGCGGACTTCTCCATCTCGATCGTGGTCTCGAACCCGTACTTGTACTGGTCGAGGTCGATGGAGCGGACCCGATCGATGGTTTCCTGCACTGCAGGCATTGCACGTCTCCTGACCTACACCGGCGTCAAGGGCCGGGGGTTTTCGCGAGAGGATGGCTTGGGATGGACGGCGCGTCAGGCCGCCTGCCCTCGCCGTTGATATAGGGTCCCCACATGCCGTTCGAAGGCCGTGAGGAAGCGTGAGCGGTCACTTTCCGTGCTGTTCCAGCCGAAACTGACGCGCAGCGCCCCCGCAGCCAGCGCGGGGCTCACGCCCATGGCAGCCAGGACGGTCGAGCGAGCGACTTTGCCCGACGAGCAGGCCGATCCGGACGAGATCGCGACGCCGGCGAGATCCAGCGCCATCAGCGCCGTCGCCGCATCGAGGCCGGGCACTGAAAAGCACAGGGTGCTGGGAAGCCGCGCCACGCCGCTCCCGAAGACGACGGCATCCGGGGCGATCCGAAGCAGGGCGGTTTGCGTGGAATCCCGAAGGCCGGCATCGATACCTGAGAGACCGGCCCGGGCGATCCGCGCCGCCTCGCCCAATCCGACGAGGCCCGGCAGGTTCTCCGTGCCGCAGCGCTGGCGCGACTCCTGGCCGCCGCCGCGCACGAAAGCCTGATCCAACGTGACGTCCTCGGCGAGGACGATCGCCCCGGTCCCCTTCGGCGCGGCGAATTTGTGCCCGGACAGGGTCAGGGCATCGAGGCCGAGGCCTGCGAAATCCAGGGGCATCTTCCCCACCGCCTGCACCGCGTCGCTATGGACGAGGGCGCGGCCATGCGCTTTGGCCAGGGCGACGATCTCGGCGAGGGGCTGGATCACGCCGGTCTCGTTGTTGGCGGCGTGGATGGAGACCAGCACGGCCTCGCCCCCCGCCCGCTCCAGGCTTCGTTCCAGGGCGGCGAGATCGATGAGCCCGGACGGCAGCACCGGAACGACCTCCACCGATTCCGGCGCGAAGCGGTGTCCCGCCGTAACGCAGGGATGCTCGGTGGCGCCGATCAGCAGGCGCGTCGGCATGGGGCGTCCGGCCTTGGTCAGCGCACCCGACAGGACCGCATTGGCCGCCTCGGTGCCGCCGCTGGTGAAAACGACGCGGCCGCGGCCGGCGCCGACCAGGGCGGCGACATGCTCGCGTGCCGCTTCCAGCGCGGCCTTGGCGTTGCGTCCCTCGCGATGGATCGACGAGGGGTTGCCCGGCAGTTCGAGCGCCCGCGCGACCGCCGCCGCCACCTCCGGACGAACCGGCGATGTCGCGTTGTGGTCGAGATAGGCGCGCGAAACACTCATGCGTTGGTCAAGGTCCGAACCGACATTTCCTTGCTTTTGCCCCCCGTCATCATGCTAAGGCGCCGGAACGACACGTCTTCGCCAAGCGCCGAGCTTCTGGAGGCGACCGATCCGAGATCTCTCGAACCGACCTAGTTTAGAATCATTCTAATAACCTAGAATTATTCTAAGAGCGTTTTTAAGAGTGCGGCGCAGCGAGTCAAGGCGCGTTGTCCCACAAGGATGGGTTGCCCTCGCACTGCGGCGCCAGGAGTTTTGGAAAGACCATGCCCGAAGTCATCTTCACCGGACCCGCCGGCCGTCTCGAGGGGCGCTACCAGGCGCCCAAGAAGAAGGGCGCGCCGATCGCGATCGTGCTGCATCCGCACCCCCAGTTCGGGGGCACGATGAACAATCAGATCGTGTACAATCTTTTCTACACCTTCGCCAATCGCGGCTTCGCGGCGCTCCGCTTCAATTTCCGCGGCGTCGGCCGCAGCCAGGGCAATTTCGACCATGGCACCGGCGAGTTGTCCGATGCGGCCTCGGCCCTCGACTGGGTGCAGTCGGTCAACCCCGAAGCGCGGGCGTGCTGGATCGCCGGCGTCTCGTTCGGCTCATGGATCGGCATGCAGCTGCTGATGCGCCGCCCCGAGATCGAGGGCTTCATCTCCATCGCGGCCATGGCCAACCGCTACGACTTCACCTTCCTCGCTCCTTGCCCCTCCTCCGGCCTGTTCGTGCACGGCTCCGAGGACCGGGTGGCCCCGGCCCGCGAGGTCATGCCGGTGATCGAGAAGGTGAAGGTGCAGAAGGGCGTCATCATCGAGCATCAGGTAGTGGACGGCGCCAACCACTTCTTCGACGGCAAGGTCGACGAGCTGACCCAGACGGTCGACACCTATCTCGACAAGCGGCTCGGCCCGAAGGATCAGGTTGGCTGAGACCGGTATCGCCGGGCCGAGCCGATCTCGACGGGCGCCCCGCTGCGCCAGTCGGTGTCACCGAGGCTTGATTGCCGGTTGTCCCGGGTCGCCCCGACCATCGGCAATCAAGCCTCCGGCCACGGATCAACCCAGGGGTTAAGGATCGCGACGCGGGTCTTCCGATAATCCGCAACATCGCGGGTGACGATCGTCAGCCGGTGATGGAGAGCCGTCGCCGCGATGATGAGATCCGGCTGAGGGAACGTGTGTCCCGCCTTTCGGCCCTCCTCCACGAGCAGGCGCCACGTGAACATGACGTCCTCCGTGATCTCCAGCACCCTGTGTGCGAAGAGCGGCCGAACCTCCAGCGCGAGCCACTCGTTTAATTCGGCCCGGCGACTCGCCTCCGCGACCCGTTCGATCCCGAAGCGGATTTCGGCGAGCGTCGCCGTGCTGACGTGGAGACGGTCGAGGGGTTGGCTCGCGACGAAGTCGAGGACGCGGCGTTCCGGCTTGGGACGGCGCAGCTCGGAGAGAATGTTGGTGTCGAGAAGCCAGCCGGTCACAGAGTGACGTCGCGCACCGGCATGACCAGGCGGGCCGGCTCGAGATCGACGTCCACTTGCGGGCTGGATTGCATGACGGCGATCAGGGCCCGGCCGTCACGATCGCCCTTCAGGCGCCTGAACTCCTCGGCCGAGATCACCACCACCTCATCGCGACCCCGAACCGTCACATACTGCGGACCTTCGCTATGGACACGGCGGACGAGTTCGCCGAACCGCGCCTTGGCATCCTGCAGAAGCCAGGGGCCCGGCTGACGCTGCGGCCCGGATTGTTTCGACGACTTGGTCATGCTGACCAAGATACCATGTCCCGGAGAAGGGTCCAGGGAGACGAGGCAACCTACGCCGCGTGCACCACCGGAACCGCCGGCGCGCCCTCCCATTCCGAATGGCTCGGGATCGACTCGCCCTTCATCACGATGGTGAGCGGGCGAAGCCGCGCATAGTCGCCGACCTTGGTGTCGTAGAGGACCGTCGAGAAGGCCCCCACCGACACGCCCTCGCCCACCACCACCCGGCCGACCTTCATGATCCGGTCCTCGTAGAGATGGGTCTGCAGGGCCGAGGTCCGGTTGATCACCGAATAGTCGCCGATGGTGACGCAGTCGAACTCGGTGATATCGGTGGTGAGCATGCAGACACCCTGGCCGACCTTGACCCCGAGGAGGCGCAGCATCCAGGGCAGGAACGGCGTGCCGACCAGATGCTCCAGCAGCACCTTGCCGGCCAGGCCCCAGTACAGCACGGCCACGGCCTCCGTGCGCATGGCCCACCACGACCACATCGGCCGCATGCCGGGCTGGTACACGCCCATCAGCAGCCATTTCACTCCGATCACGGTGAAGGACTGGATGAAGGCGATGGCGACGCTGACGACGACGAAGCTGACGGCGAGGCCGGTCCAGTCCTGCGCCAGGATGGCGGGGTAGAAGTAGAAGTCGATGGCCGAGATCGCCAGCGTGATGAACAGCATCGGCGAGAACGAGGTCGAGAACGCCTCGAAGATGCCGCGCCGGAGCTTGGGGCCCATACCCGGCTCGTAGGTCTGCGCGTTGGAGCCGAGGTCGACCTTCTGGCGCGAGGGCAGCTTGATCGGTGGCGAGCCGAACCACGTATCCCCCGGCGCCATCAGGTCGTTGGCGGGCGGCTTCGACTTGATGCCCACCAGCATGTCGTCGGGGATCACGGCGCCCGGCGGCACCACGGCGTCGTTACCGACGAAAACGCGGGCGCCGGTGCTCACGGGATGCATGTGCATCCAGCCCCGGCGGATCTCCTCCTCGCCGAACACGACTTCGTCCGCGATGAAGTTGCGCGCGCCGATGTCGGCGAGATCGTAGCGGCCGGCGAGGTTGGTGGAGATCTCCGCCCCCTGCCCCATCCGCGCGCCCATCATCCGGTACCAGGCCCGCATGTAGACCGTGGCGAAGAGCGAGGAGAGCGTCTCCAGGGTCACTTCCGCGGCGAGCGCCACCGCCCACTTGCGCAGGTAGAAGCCGCTATGGATCGAGTAGGTGCCCGACGAGACCCGCGGCAGGACGAGCCAGCGGATGCCGGCGATGAGGAGCACCGTGCCCGCCGTCATCAGCATGGCGGTGGGCCAGGTCAGCAGCGGCAGGTACCAGTGGTAGTCGATGTCGGTGATGTCGCTGAGCGAATCGCTGAGCTGGTCGAAGATGTAGAAGGCCGGGAAGATCGGCAGCAGCCCCACGGCCGGGATCGCCGCGAGCAGGAAGGCGTAGACGGCCAGGAACCCCGCGCGCCGGCGGGGCGAGGCCTGGGCGGCCTCGGGCAGGTCGGCGGGGTCGGCCATGCCGACCTTGCGTCCGGGCGAGCCGTCCCATTGCTCGGCGCGTCCCACCACGGTGCCGGTGGGGATGGTGGTGAGGTCGGCGATCTCGGCGAAATCGCCGATCGTGGTCTCGGGGCCGATGACGCAGGAGGTGCCGATGGCCACATCCGCGCCGATGCTGACGGGGCCGATGACGAGTTCGTTGCCGACGATCTCGGCATTGGCGATAACGAGGCGGCCGCCGAGCGAGGCGCCCGCCCCGACGCTGAGGAGGTCGGGGGCGCCGACCTCGATGTCGGAGATGAGGGCGTCCTCGCCGATCTTCGCGCCCAGCAGGCGCAGGTAGATGGCGATGGCCGGCGAGCCCTGGAGCCACTTCACGTGGACGAGGGGGGTCAGCCGCTGTGTCAGCCACCAGCGGTAGTAGTACACGCCCCAGAGCGGATAGCGGCCGGGCTTCGTCCGCCCGAGGATCAGCCACTTGGCGGCCACCGCGATGGAGGCGGTGACGGCGTTGATGCCGATATAGACGAGGAGCAGCACCGCCATCTCGCCGAAGAACCCGAGCGAGCCGCCGGTGAGCAGCAGGTAGGTGACGAAGATGCCGAGCCATTGCGATGTGGCCAGCGCGATGACGAAGGGCAGGGCCGCCGCCTGAGCCGCGCCGCACAGGATCCGGCGCAGGAGCGGCGGGGTCGCGAATCCGAGGTCGCGCACTGCCATCTGCGTGCCGACGCCGCCGGTGCGCTCGATCAGCGCCTCCGACATCGCCCGCAGCGTGCGCCTGGTATAGACGTCCTGCAGGGTGATGGCGGCCAGAGCCGGGGCCTCGCGCACCGCGCCGACGAAGCGGGCGGCCAGCAACGAGTGCCCGCCGAGATCGGTGAAGAAGTCGGCCTCGAACGGGATCGGCTGGTTGCCGAACACCTGCTTGGCCGCGGCCAGCATCGCCGCCTCGGTCTCGTTGTCGGGCAGTTCCTGCTCGCCCGACAGGTCGGCCACGGTCAGCGTCGCGATGCGCAGGGCCTTGCGGTCGACCTTGCCGGAGGTGAGGCGGGGCAGCACCTCCACCACCTCGAAATGCCCCGGCACCATGTAGGGCGGCATCTGTTCGGCGAGGGTGTGGCGCAGGGCGCCCTTGTCGAACTCCGTTCCCCGCTCCGGAATCAGGAAGGCGACGAGCCGGTCGACGCCGTCGTCCTGACGCAGGACCACCGCCGCCTGGTTGATGCCGGCCTGCGCCTGGATGCGGGATTCGATCTCGCCGAGCTCCACCCGGAATCCGCGGATCTTGACCTGGTCGTCGATGCGGCCGTGGAAGACGATCCGCCCCTGCGTATCGAGGGAGACCGCATCGCCCGAGCGGTAGAGAACCGGGTCTGTCCCATCGGAGGAGAACGGGTTGGCGACGAATTTCTCCGCGGTCAGCTCTGGACGCTGGAGATAGCCCTTGGCGACGCCCGGGCCGCCGATGAGGAGTTCCCCCTGCTGGCCCGGCCCGAGCAGCTCCAGGCCCTCGCTGGCGACGTAGACGGAATAGTTCGGGATCGGCCCGCCGATCGTGACGGGCTCGCCCGGCCGCATCTCGGCGGCGGTGGCCACCACCGTGGCCTCGGTCGGACCGTAGGTGTTGAACAGCTTTCGCGATCCCGTGGCCCAGCGGGCCACCAGGGGCTCGGGCAGGGCCTCGCCGCCCAGCAGCACGAGGCGGACGCTCGGCAGCGTCTGGGACAGCATGGCGAGCAGCGTCGGCACCGTGTCGAGCACGGTGACGCGGTTCTGCGTCAGGATGTCGGGCAGTGCCTCGACATCGCCCATCATCGCCGGGCTCGCCACGAACAGCGTCGCTCCGACGAGGTAGGGAACCCAGATCTCCTCCATGGAGAGATCGAACGCCACCGAGGCGCCCTGGAACACCACGTCGTCCGGCCGCATGCCGTAGAGGGCGTTCCCCGAGCGCAGGAAGTGGCAGATGTTGGCGTGGCTGATGACGATGCCCTTGGGCAATCCCGTCGAGCCCGAGGTGTAGATCAGATAGGCCGGATGCGTGGGCGTGAGGCCGGCGCCGCGCGGATCGGGGCGCGGCGCATCCGCCGGCACCTCGGCGAGAAGCGCCTCCGTCGTCAGGGCCGGGGTACCCGTGGGCGCCTGAGGCGCGAGGGCGGGCGAGACAAGGAGGAGCTTGGCTCCCGCATCGTCGAGGCACACCGCCACGCGGTCGGCGGGAGCCTCGGCATCGAAGGGGAGCCATGCCGCTCCCGACATCGTGATGCCGACCTGGGCGATCAGGAGGTCGGGGCCGCGCGCCATCCAGAGGCCGACCACGTCGCCGGGGCCGATGCCGCGATGGGCGAGGCCACGGGCGATGGCGACGGCGCGGGCCTCGACCTCCGCATAGGTGAATTTCGGATGACGACCGGCCGCGTCCCGGCTCGCGCCGTCGATGATGGCCGGATGGTCGGGGCGCAGGCGGGCGCTGTCGGAAAAGATTTCGCCCAGAACCTCGTCCCGGATAAGGTCCGGCCGGCTCTCCCCGCGCAGCACGGCCTTCCGCTCCGGCGCTCCGGCGCCGGACACGGTCTCGTCACCTTCGGCCTTGTCCACACGCGACTCCGCCCGAGGCCGGGTCGTCTCGGCGAGACTGCTCATCCGATGCTCCGCTGCCGGGCCCGCCGCTGCGAGACCGTCCTTTTGGCCGGGTTAGGCGCCCGGATCGTGCCGAAATCGCGGCGCCCCGCTATGGTCGCGCCGTCTAAGCAGGTTTCGCAAAAGTGGTCACCGGTCTTGCGTCCAAAACCCTGCGACACTCCGAAAACCTGAGCGAGGGCAAAACCTAAGCAAAGAAAGCGTCGGCCTGCCGATGCGAGCCCGCTTAGCACGTTTGCCGAGCCGCCTAGAACCGGTCTTCGCGGAGAAAGCGCGTCACGCCCAGCGCCAGCGGGACCGGTCGAGGACGAGGACGCTGCCCTGCCGGATGCCCATCCGCGGGGCCTCGCGGATGCTGGTATAGCCGAGGATCACCAGGATGGCGCGGGCGACCCCGCCATGGGCGACGATGACAGCCGGCCGTCGCAGGTCCGCGATCGCCGGCCTGACCCGTTCCACCAGCATGGCGTAGCTCTCGCCATGCTCGCCGGGCGGCCGGTAGCCCCAGCGGTCCCGGTCGCGCGCCAGGGCGCCGCGGCTGTCGCGCCGGCGGATCTCGGCCCAGGTCGAACCCTCCCAGGTTCCGAAGTTGATCTCCATCAGGCGCGCGTCGACGGCGTAGTCCCGCGGCGCGAGATCGAGGCTGGCCCGGAGCACCTCCATCGTCTGTCGCGTGCGCGTGAGCGGGCTCGCGACGAACGCCGCCTCGGTGAGGCCGGCCCCCGCCACGGCCTTCAGCCGCTCGGCCACGCTTTCGGCCTGGCCCAGGCCCGTGGCATTGAGGGGTACGTCTCGCTGGCCCTGGAGGCGGCCCTCCGCATTCCAGTCCGTCTGGCCGTGCCGGATGAAATAGACCGTCATGGGCGCCGGCCGTTCATGGCGGGGCGCGGCGCTTTTCCGGAACGGCCAAGGCCGCGGGTCGTTGTCGCGCTCAAGGTTGCTCCATGCGTTACGGGCATCGGCACACGGCTTTTCCGGAAAGGCGGTGCGCCGGCGCGGTGCCCGCGGCATCGATTGAATATCGTATAAGGCGGAATGTGATCATGGCGAAGAAGCGCGGCAAGCGGCATTCGGGCCAATCGAACGACGCGAGGACACGCAAGCCCAAACCGCTCAGCCCACGGCCGGACTCGGACAAGCCGCCCTCCTCCGCCGCCTGGGCCCGTTCGGCGATGCGCCATGCCAAGCGCGAAAGCCCGGTCGACACGGCCGCCCTCGCCTCCTGCGCGGCGGCCGGCATCGTCACGGTGCAGCCGGGCGAGGCGTTGGATCTGGCCGCGATCGATGCCGATGCCGATGGCGGGCTCGACAAGGAGGCGTCCAAACAGGCGCTCCTCGTGGAGCATGGCCGCATCCAGACCCTGCAGGAGCGGCTCTATGCCGAGCATCGGCGCAGCCTCCTCGTGGTGCTTCAGGCCATCGATACCGGCGGCAAGGACGGCACCATCCGCTCGGTCTTCGAGGGGGTGAACCCGCAAGGGTGCCGGGTCTGGTCCTTCAAGGTTCCGAGCGCGGAGGAGCGCGACCACGACTTCCTCTGGCGCTACCACGCCAAGGTGCCGGGGCGCGGCATGATCGGCGTGTTCAACCGCAGCCATTACGAGGACGTGCTGGTGGTGCGGGTGAAATCCCTGGAGCCGGAGGGCGTGTGGCGGCCGCGCTACGACCTCATCAACGATTTCGAGCGGATGCTGACCCTGTCGGGCGTCACCGTGCTGAAGTTCTTCCTGCACATCTCGAAGGACGAGCAGAAGGAGCGCCTGGAGGCGCGGATCGCCGATCCCGAGAAACACTGGAAGTTCGATGCGGCCGACCTCGTCGAGCGCCAATCCTGGGACGCCTATCAGGACGCCTTCACCGACGCCCTGAGCCGCTGCTCCACCCCGCACGCCCCCTGGCACGTGGTGCCGGCCAACCGAAAATGGTACCGCAACCTCCTCGTCGCCCGCACCATCGCCAACACCCTGGAGGCGATGGACCCGCGCTATCCGGACGCTCAGCCGGGCATCGCCAAGCTGACGGTACCGGATTGATCTGGTCCAGGACTGCTATCATGGGTCGTGACGCCTGAGCGGCCGGACTCGGACCGTTCAGGGCGTCTGCCGGAGAGTTGAGCATGCTGACCGTCCGCGACGTCGCGGCCTCGGGATACCGCTCCCTGCGGTCCATCCGGTTTCCGGTTGATGCCCTCTCGGTCTTCATCGGTGGCAACGGTGTCGGCAAGACCAACCTCTACCGGGCGCTCGAACGCCTGCAGGCGGCCGCCGCCGGCACGCTGGTACGTGATCTCGCGGCGGAAGGCGGGATGGACTCTGTCATCTGGGCCGGACCCCGCAGCGGCAAGGGGCCGGTGCGGGTGGGATGGTCCGTCGAACTCGGCGACGAAGCCGCGTCCGTCGCTTACCGGTACGAGATCGAGGTCGGCCTTGTCCCCCGGTCGGAGCTGGGCCCCAGCGGAGCCGCCTTCCTGCTCGAACCGCAGATCAAGCGGGAGCGGCTCACCGTCCTGTCGGGCCGGCGGCCGGCGGTCATGCTCGAGCGCGATGGGCCTTCCGGGTTCGTGCGCGGCGAAGACGGCCGCAAGCGCGCCTTCGGCACGAGTCTCCTCGCCACCGAAACCGCGCTCGCGGCACTTCAGGACGCGGTGGCGTTTCCGGAACTGCATCTCGTCCGTCGCACGCTGCTGGATTGGCGCTTCCATCATGACTTCCGCACCGACGCGGCCTCGGCTCTCCGCCGGCCCTGCCTCGCCGTCACCACGCCGACCCTGTCGTCGGACGGATCGGATCTCGCCGCCGTGTTCGCCACCCTCCGGCACATCCGCGAGGACACCGTCGATCTCGACGCGGCGGTGGCCGATGCCTTTCCCGGCGCGCATCTCGTGATCCCGTCGCCGGGCCGCGAGGCGAGCTTCGGGATGGTCTTTCCCGACTATCCCAAGCGCGTGTTCGACGCCGCCGAACTGTCGGACGGCACGCTTCGCTACCTCGCCCTCGCCGGAGCCCTCCTCGCCTACCGGCTCCCGCCCTTCATCGCCCTCAACGAACCGGAGACGAGCCTCCACCCGGACCTGCTCGATCCCCTGGCGCGGATGATCGTCAAGGCCTCGCGGCGGAGCCAGGTCTGGCTGGTGACCCATTCGGAGCGGCTGGCCGACGCGATTGCGGGTCACGGCGGCGTGTCGCCCCGCCGGGTGGTCAAGCGGGAGGGGGCGACCTGGATCGACGGGCTCACGCTGTCGGGAGAGTTCGGGGAGGCCGACGACGCCTGAGGACGGGGTTCATCATGCCCTGTCGGCGTGGTCCGGCCGCATGCGCCGGAGAGATTCCGGCAGCGACCGCATCATCGCCCCGCCGATCCTGTCGGCATGGCGCTGGTAGAGGAGACCGAGGCCGATGAGGGCGAGACCGATGAGCGACAGGGCGAAGGGGAAGAACAGCGAGTCCCTGAAGACCCGGTTCGCCAGATCACCGAGATAGAGCGCCACGCCGATGGCGCCGAACACCGCGTAGATCCGCCGCGAGAGGAAGATGGCGAAGCCGATAAGCGCGACGTTCATCAGGGCATAGAGCGCCTTCGCCATCTCGCTGTCGGACGATTGCCACGTCAGGGCGCCCCAGAAGGTGAGGATGCCGGCGAGATGGAGCCAGAACGCGTAATCCGTCCGGTTCTGGCGCAGGTCCACCGCCCAGGCGAAGGCGATGAGGCCGAGGCCGAACCAGAGCGAGATCGTCCGGCGGGTCTCCCAGTCGAGATACGGGCCCGTGGCCCAGACGCCGATATCCATGGACAGGAACCACAGGGCGACCGCCGCGATCAGGGTGATGAAGCCGAAGCGCGTGGCGCGCAGGGCGATGGCCGAGGCCACGAGGGTCGCCGCTTCCATGGGCACCCACCCGCCCTTGATCCAGGTGAAGACGTCGCGATAGGCGCCCGGCCGGCCCTGCTCGCCCCAGCCCCAGCTCTCCTGCAGGCCGTAGACGGCAAGCGGCGTCATGGCCACGGCGCAGGCGATGAGGAGGCCGCCGGGGACCGGCAGGTCGTGTGCGCGGCGAAGGTGCCGCCCGGCGGCGGCGAAGGCGAACGCGTAGATCAGGGCGGTGGCGGTGAGGGCCGGTCCGCCCATCATCCCGAAGGCGAGGGTCGAGAACAGGCCCATGGCGCCGATGACCACCAGGGCCCCGGCATACCAGAGCACGTGAGCAAGATCGAAATGGGCGAGATCGAAGGCCGCCCCCCGCCCCGGCCGCCCGGCATAGAAGGCGGTCAGCGCGCGTGCCTGTTCGGCGGTGATGATCCCGGCGGCGGCCGCATCATCAAAAGCGGGGCGGATCTTCATGGGGCGGGGCCTCGGCGCGGCGCGGCCCCGGAGCGGGTCGGCCCTTCGCCTTATCGGCCGGGGCCCGCCGGCGCGGCGCGCTGCCGCACGCGGCCCGCCTCACTCCTTGCTGTCGAGCCTGAGATCCGGCGCGTCCGGGTTCTTCATGCCGACCACGTGGTAACCGGCATCCACATGGAGGATTTCGCCGGTCATGCCCCGCGACATGTCGGAGATGAGGTAGGAGGCGGTCTCGCCGACCTCCTCGATGGTCACCGTGCGCCGCAGGGGGGCGTTGTACTCGTTCCACTTGAGGATGTAGCGGAAGTCGCCGATGCCGGAGGCGGCCAGCGTCTTGATCGGGCCGGCCGAGATCGCGTTGACGCGGATCTTCGAGGGTCCGAGATCGGCAGCGAGATAGCGCACGGAGGCTTCCAGCGCCGCCTTGGCGACGCCCATCACGTTGTAATGCGGCATCCACTTCTCGGCGCCGTAATAGGTGAGCGTCAGGAGCGAGCCACCGTTGGGCATCAGCTTCTCGGCCCGCTGAGCCACCGCCGTGAACGAGTAGCACGAGATCATCAGCGACTTGGTGAAGTTCGCCTCCGAGGTCTCGACGTAGCGGCCGGTCAGCTCGTCCTTGTCGGAGAAGGCGATGCAATGGACGACGAAGTCGATCCCCTGCGGGAAGACGCGGCCGGCTTCGGCGAAGACCGCGTCGATGGAGGCGCCGTCGGTGACGTCGCAATGGCCCACCACATGGGCGTCGAGTTCGCGCGCCAGGGGCTCGACCCGCTTCTTCAGGGCATCGCCCTGGTAGCTGAAGGCGAGCTTGGCGCCGTGGGCATGGGCGCTCTTGGCGATGCCCCAGGCGATGGACCGGTTGTTGGCGACACCGAGCACCAGACCGCATTTCCCGGCGAGCAGGCCGCCGACGTGATCGTGTACCGGGTTCGTGTCCGCCATGAGTCACCTGAGCCAGAGGCCGTCGCGCGCCGGAGCGGACCCGTCCGGACCTGGGGGGAAGCGCTCGCGCCGAGGCATCCTTAGCGGAGGTGCGCCGGGGACGGAAGTCCGCGCCTACGCCTGTCCAGAACCGGCGCGCGCCGCCCGGCGCCCGTTGGCATAGGCGAGAAGGGCCTCGTCCTCGCCGGCGGGCAGCGAAATCGCCGTGGTGGCGAACAGGTCGCCGCGGCTGCCGTCCTTCTTCGGCAGGCCCTTGCCCTTGAGGCGGAAGGTCCGGCCCGAACTCGTCATGGGGGGCACGCGCATCTCCACCGGGCCGGTGAGCGTCGGCACCCGGATCGGGCCTCCGAGGATGGCATCCTCGAGGGGGAGGTCCACGGAGGTGCGCAGGTCCGCCCCATCCAGGGTGAAGCGCGGATGCGGCAGGATGCGGATGGTCAGGAGGGCGTCGCCCGGCGAGGAGCGCGGGCCGCCCGGGCTTCCGAGGCCGCGCAGGCGGATGGTCTGCCCGTCCACCACGCCCTTGGGGATCACCACGTCCACGTCGCGCGAGCCGAGCGAGATCCGCAGCTTCTCCTCGCTCGCCACCTGCTCCAGGGTCACGGACAGCTCGGCCGCGAGATCCTCGCCCTTCATCGGCCCCCTGGCGCCCGGACCGGCACCGCCCCGGAACGTGTCGCCGAACAGGTGGGAGAAGATGTCCTCGCCGATCCCGCCGCCGCCCGCCCGATTGCGCGCCGCGCCCTCGAAGTCGAACCCGGCGGAGCGGGCGCCGCCCGGGCCGCCGCCGAAACCGCCGAACCCATCGAAGCCGGCCGGTGCGCGGGGCTTGCCGTCGGCATCGATCTCGCCACGGTCGAACTGGGCGCGCTTGCCCGCATCGCCGAGGATCTCATAGGCGCTGTTGGCCTCCGAGAAACGGTCCTTGGCCTTGGCGTCGTTCTTGTTGGTGTCGGGGTGGTAGGCCTTGGCGAGCTTGCGATAGGCTTTCTTGATGTCGGCCTCGCTGGCGCCCTTGGTCACACCCAGCACGTCGTAGGGATTGCGCATCGTCTGATATCGGTCTCGGTGCCGCACGGGGCCGGGCTCATGCCCGCCCCTGTCGAAGTCTTCTGCTATGTGGAATGGCTGTTGCTTCTCTGCAACGGTCGTCCAGCAGGATTCGACGGTTCGATCCAGGCGTCAACCCGTTGGCCCGCCGGACGATCCCATAGGCGGCACGATCGTGACCTCAGGCCTTCGCCTTGGCCATGCGGATACGGGTCAGTTCCCATTCGCCCCCCGAAGGCTTGCAGCCCGTGCCGCGCACGAAACGACTGCGCGCGGGCGCGATGACGGAAGCGAGGAAATCCCGGCAGATCAGGTCGTTGGCGACATAGGGAAGGCCCGTCGGGCTGATCGATCCGCGCAGGGACGAATCCGGGTTGTCCCATTTCACCGGGCGGCCGTTGCCCTGCGGATCGAGGGCCACCGCCAGGGCCGCGTGCGCCCGGCGCCAATCCTCGTCGGACATCTCGCCGCCGAAGCTCTTCGGACGCTTGTCGATGCTGCCCGTCACCAGGGGCTCGGGGACCGTCACGTCCGGCTCTGCCTTGCCCTCGCTCTGGAAGGTGAGGATCGGAATGCCGCAGCCGGCGAGCGACAAGGCCAGGGCCACGCTGCCCGACGCCAGCACCGCCGCGTACCGGGCGCGGGCGGGACGAGGTGCGACGACGGCACGGCTTGAGACGGGTTGGGCTTTACTCTCGCTCCGACGCATTACACCTGTTCTCACGACGTGACTCGAACGACGACAAATCGTGTCCCACGTCGGTGCCCCCGACCCGGATCTCACTCACAGGATTACGCCTTGGATCGGTTAAGGATCGATGAGCCGGCCCCGTCCGGCGCTGTCTCACCCGCCTCCTCCTCCCTTGGGGCCGGTGGAGACTTCACGCTGTCCACAGACCCCTGGGGGTTGTTCGCCGCCTGGATGGGGGAGGCCGAGCGCGCGGAGCCCGAGGATCCCAACGCCATGGCGCTTGCCACGGCCGGCTCCGACGGCCTGCCCGACGTGCGCATGGTCCTGCTCAAGGGCGCCGACGAGCGCGGCTTCGTCTTCTACACCAATGTCGATTCCGCCAAGGGCGAGGAACTGGCGCAGAACCCGCAGGCGGCCCTCGTCCTGCATTGGAAGAGCCTGCGCCGGCAGGTCCGCGCGCGCGGACCCGTGAGCCACGTGTCGCTCGAGGAGGCGGACGCCTATTTCGCGAGCCGCCGCCGCGAGAGCCGGATCGGCGCCCATGCCAGCCGCCAGTCGCGGCCGCTGGCCGACCGCGCCACCCTGGAAGCGGAGGTCGCCGCCCTGGCGGCCCGCTACGAGGACCAGCCGGTGCCGCGCCCGGAGAACTGGACCGGGTTCCGCATCGCCCCGGTCTCGATCGAGTTCTGGCAGGACGGGCCGTTCCGCCTCCACGACCGCGTCCGCTTCACCAGGGCCGGCGGCGGCTGGAGCGGGGCGAGACTCTATCCGTGACGGAACGGGGCATCGCGCCGAGAAAGCCCGGGGATCCGGCGTCACGGAACGGAGGACGTCACGTCGGCCCCGTGTGTGTCCGCCGGACATGCGGGCGGAACGTCGCCTCGGAGGGTTGAGCGGACCGGCCGACCTCCGCGACGATCGAGGATGGAGGGCCGTTCCGGTTGTGTCACCGCGTTATGTTCGACATGTCCGCACCGAGCGCACGGTGAGCGCCCACGTCAGCAAGGCTGCGGCGCTGAACGTCGCTCCGAGGACCGAGACGCCGGGCCAGCCGGCACGGGCATGGATGGCCGTGGCAGCAGCGGCGCCGAGGGCGCTGCCTACTGAATAGAACACCATGTAGCCGCCGATGAGCCGGCTGCTGGCTTCGGGACGCAGGGCGACGATGAGGCTCTGGTTCGTGACGTGAACGGCCTGCACGGCGAGATCGAGCAGGACGACGCCGAAGAGGAGGCCCGGAATCGACACCGGCAGCAGGGCAATCGGCACCCACGATGCAAGCAGAAGAAGGAGAGACGCTCCCGTCGTCCATTGACCATGACCCCGGTCCGCAAGCCGTCCGGCACCCGTCGCGGCCATCGCCCCCGCCAAGCCGACGAGGCCGAACAGGCCGATCCGGCTATGGGAGTAGGAGAAGGGCGGGGCACTGAGCGGCAGCACCAGCGCGGTCCAGAACGCGCTGAAGGACGCGAAGATCAGCAGCCCGAGGACACCGCGAACCAGCAGGACCGGCTCGCTGAGAAATAGGATGGGGACGGAGCGGAGGGCGGCGGCATAGCTGCCGGTGCCGGCCGGGATCCGGTGCCGCGGCAGGACACGCACGAGCAGGACGACGAGGGCGAGCGACAGGAGTGCGGAGACCAGATAGACCGCTCGCCAGCCACCGACATCGGCCAGTAGCCCGGCCGCGAAGCGCGCCGCGAGGATGCCGATCACGATGCCGCTCGTGACCGTACCCACCACCCGGCCTCGTTCGGCCGGTGCCGCGAGCGTCGCCGCGAACGCGACCAGAACCTGAACCACGACGGCGAGCAGCCCGACCGCCGCCATGCCGGCGAACAGGATCGCTCCGGTTTGGGCCGTGGCCACCGCCACCAGCGCGAGGACCGACAAGATCCCCTGGCCGAGAATGAGGCGACGGCGATCGACGAGATCGCCGAGCGGCACAAGGAAGATCAAGCCCAGCCCGTAGCCGATCTGGGTCAGGGTCACCACGAGCCCGATCGCGGCAGGCGAAATCTCGAACTCCCGCGCCATCGCATCGAGCAGGGGCTGGGCATAGTAGATGTTCGCGACACTCAAGCCGGCGGCGGCTGCGAAAATCAGGATCGTCGTCTTGGGCAGTCGTCCTTCCGGCGCCGGAGCGATCCGTCCATCTTGTCCGTGCGGCATGGCGGTCCCGTCGATGATCGTCGATCTGGTTTCATCTTGAGACCACTTGTGATCGGCGCATTCCAGTTCTAAATTGAGACCAGATTGGAGCGGGAACGTACCTTCGTGGCAAAGCGCGTCAGCCTCTGGAACGCCGGGTGCCCGGTTGCGCGCGCTCTCGATGTCATCGGCGACTGGTGGTCCCTGCTGATCCTCCGCGATGCCTTCGACGGAACGACGCGCTTCAATGAGTTCCAGAGCGGTCTCGGCATCGCCAAGGGGATGCTGGCGTCCCGCCTTCGCCACCTGACCGAACGGGGTATTCTGGAGACGGCGCCCGCCTCGGACGGAACCGCCTACCGGGAATACGTCCTGACGGAGAAGGGGCGCGGCCTGTTCCTCGTCGTCGTCGCGCTCCGACAGTGGGGCGAGGCTCATCTTTATGAACCGAACGATCCCCGGTCCCGCCTGGTCGACCGTGACGCAGGGGCTCCGGTCGCTCGACTCGTCCTGCGATCCGCCGATGATCGTCGTCTCGGCTGGTGTGACACGCGTGTGGAGAAGCCGGACGTCACCTGACGAGTCCGTTGGGTCGGGATCGGGCACCCGAGCGGGCTTGCATGTCGAACGGAGACCCGACCCCGAGGTCTCTGTCCTCGATCGACGGCGGGTGGCGGTTCGCCAGACGAGCGAAGCGAGCCCCCGGCATGCGTGTCCGGGAATTCTCGATCGCGGCCTCCTCTCGAAGAGCGCCAACCGGGACGTGCTGCGACGCGGGATCGACCCTGGATTTCCCGGCCGGCGCGGCTTAGACCTGGGCATGGCACGGCGAGATGATCTCGGCTGTCCACCGCCTCCGGATCCTGAGGAACGGCCTTGGCCACATCGAGCAATGAACGCCGCCGCGTCATGCTGCTGACGGGCGCAAGCCGCGGAATCGGCCACGCCACGGTCAAGCGCTTCTCCGCGGCCGGGTGGCGGGTGATCACCTGTTCCCGCCATGCCTTCCCCGAGAACTGCCCCTGGGAGATGGGTCCGGAGGACCACCTTCAGGTCGATCTCTCGGACCCGGAGGATACGATGCGCGGGGTGGCGGAAGTCGCCGGCCGTCTCGCCGACGAGGGCGGCCTGCTCCATGCGCTGGTCAACAATGCCGGCATCTCGCCCAAGGGCAGCAATGGCGAGCGCCTCGGCGCCATCGCCACGGAATTCGGCGACTGGCGCAAGGTGTTCCAGGTCAATGTCTTCGCGCCGCTCCTGCTGGCGCGCGGCCTGTGCGAGGAACTCACCCGCGCCAAGGGCTCCATCGTCAACGTCACCTCGATCGCGGGGTCCCGCGTGCATCCCTTCGCGGGCGCGGCCTACGGCACGTCGAAGGCGGCGCTTGCCGGCCTCACCCGCGAGATGGCCAGCGATTTCGGCCCCCTCGGGGTGCGGGTGAACGCGATCTCGCCGGGCGAGATCGATACGGCGATCCTCTCGCCCGGCACCGACAAGATCGTGGCCGGCATCCCGCAGCGGCGCCTCGGCACGCCCGACGAGGTGGCCAAGGCGATCTATTTCCTCTGCACCGAGGCCTCCTCCTACGTGAACGGCGCCGAGTTGCACATCAACGGCGGCCAGCATGTCTGACCGAGGTGCGCTCTCGGCGCTCCTCGCGGTCTCCCTCCTCCTCGCCTCGCTCCTGGGCGCGCCGCCCGTCCGGGCCGATCCGGTCGTCACGATCCTCGACCTGCCGTTCAGGGCGCGCGCCATGCGCGGCCCCGGCAGCGACGTGTCCCTGGCGGTGGCGACCTCTGGCCTCCTTCCCCTCGCCCGTCCCAAGGGATTGAAGGGCGAGGTGGTGGAGGACGTGCCCCTGGCCGTCCTATGGGGCGACGAGGGCGGCGCCGCCCTGACCCTTGCCGACGGCAAGATCGCCACCACCCTGCTCGGTGTCGAGGCCATCGACGGGCTCGCGGTCTCCGAGACCCCGCGCGGCGCCGTTCCCGGCACCCGGCGCGCGACCCTCGGTCCGCTCAGCGCCCACCTGTCCGACCCCGTCCGCCCCAATGCCGGCGCGTTCGAGCGCGCGGGGACGCTCACCATCCGCGAGCGCCAGCCGGTGGGGATGAGCGCCGATCCGAAACCCGTGCCCATCGTGACCACCGCCGTCACCGCCGGTCACGGCGCCGCCTTCGCTCTGCGCCGCCCCATCGCGATCCTCATCGACGGCCGGCCGGTCATCGTGGCGGTGACGGCGCAGGATGGCGGATCGTCCCTGGTCGTGGTCGGCAAACCTTCGGTGGAGTCCGCGAAATCCTCGGCGGAGCCCGACAAGGCCTGGACCGTCCTCGCCCGGAGCCCCGTCCAGGCGGGGGGAGCGGGCGGGCAGGCCCTATCCCTCGCGGCGATCGGCGATGTCTCGCAAGCCGGACGGCCCCGGATCGTCGCGGTGGCGGCGCCCGACGGGGCCGGCATCCTCCAGCTCTGGGCCTATGAGGCCGGAGCCCTGCGCCTGATCGGCGAGGCCACCGGCTATACCACCCTGTCCCCGGGCGAGGGCGGGGCCGACCTGTCGGCTCTTCTCGATGCCGACGGGGACGGCGTGGCCGAACTCGCCGTGCCGGTGGCGGACCGGAGCGCCCTGGCCATCCTGTCCCTGAAGGACGGCATCCGCGAGGTGAAGCGCGTCCCCCTGCCCGGCCTTGCCGCCTTCGGCGTCGCCGCCATCGGCCACGGCCCTCGCACGCGCCTGCTCGTCGGCCTCGCCGACGGGCGGGTGGCGCTCATCTCTCCGTAACCGAGACCCGTCGAGCCCATGAGCGAAGCAGCGAGCGAAGACGGCTCCGACGTCCGGCTCTTCCCGGTGCGCCCCTTCCTCGGCGCGTCCATCGCCGTCATCCGCGACGGGCGGGTGCTGCTGGCCGCCAGGGCCAACGAGCCCCTGCGCGGGGTCTGGACGCTCCCCGGCGGGCTGGTGGAGTCCGGCGAGACCCTGGCGCAGGCCGCCTTGCGCGAGCTCAGCGAGGAGGTCGGCGTCTCGGCCGTGGTCGTCCGCTCCCTGACCCCGACGGAGATCATCCTGCGGGCCGAGGACGGCCGCGTGCGCCATCATTACGTCGTCCATCCCCACGCCGCCCTCTGGACCGCCGGCGAGCCGGCCCCCGGCCCCGAGGCTCTTGGCGTGCGCTGGGCACGTCCCGACGAACTCGCCGATCTCGCCACCACGCCGGGATTGCAGGACACGGTGGCCGAGGCCTTCGCGCAGGTCGCGGGGCTCAATGACGATGCCGTATCCCGATGATATCCGCGCGCTCCTCGTCTCGACCGGGAAACGGTGTAAACCTGCCCGATGAGGTTCGCGGCGGCGGAGGACGGGGCGTGGCTGTGTCGTGGGTGAGGCGGCGCGTGTCGCCCGTGCTGCTCCTCGCCGCCCTCGCGGTGGGCCTGCCCGACCTCGCTTCGGCCCAGCAGCGCGCCGCCCCGGCGCGGCCCGCGCCGAAGGCCCCGGAGAAGGACAAGGAGCCCCCCGCTCCCGCCGAGCCGCCGCCCGCGCCCTACGACCGCGACCTGATGCGGCTCTCCGAGATCATCGGCTCCCTCTCCTTCCTGCGCAGCCTCTGCACGGCGCCGGACGCGGCGGAATGGCCGACCCGGATGAAGGCGTTGATGGAGGCCGAGGGGGTGACGCCGGGGCGGCGGGACCGCCTCGCCGGGGCGTATAACCGGGGGTATCGCGGATACGCCCTCACCTACCGGGCCTGCACGCCGTCGGCGACGGAGGCGGCGTCCCGCTATGTCGCCGAGGGGGAGCGGCTGTCCCACGCCCTGGCCAGCCGCTTCGGGGGATGAGGCGGCGATGTGTCTTTCGGGAGACAGGGCACAAGGCTGAAGGAAAATCGTCGTATTCGACCGCCGGCGTTAACCGCTTCGCAATTCTTGGCTTCCCGAGGCGCGGGGCTCGGCATATGTTTCGGTCATCCGCCGAGCCATTCTTCGGCGCAACCGATGTTATCGCCATGCAGATCGACACCGCCCCCGCGCCCTTCGAGGCCGATCTCGACGACAAGCGTGCCGCCCTCGGCTACGTGTCGGAAGCGTTCGCGGAAGGCTGTCTCGACGGGCTCGACGGCGATTGCATGGCCCAGGCGGCCCTGTTCGCCGCCTTCCAGGAACTGGTGATGACCTATGGCGAGGACGCCACGGCGCGCTACGCCGAGGGCTTTCCCGACCGCATCCGCGGCGGCGCCTTCACCACCGCTCCGCAGCATTGAGGCGCGGGACCGGGCCGTACCCGATCCGTCGACCATGCGTGTGTGATCGATCGAGCCGCCCGGACCTGACCGGGCGGCTCGATGCGTTTCGGGGCCGGGATCGGCCCCGGCGGATTCGTTAAGCCGCGGGCAGCGCCTCGTCGAACACCACCGCCTCGCCGCTGGACGGGCCGACGAGGTCGCCCTGCCACATCACGCGCCTGCCGCGCACGATGGTGCCCACGGGCCAGCCGGTGACGGTGACGCCGTCATAGGGGGTCCAGCCGCATCGGGAGGCGATCCAGTCGTTGCGGATGGTCTCGCGGCGGGTCAGGTCCACCACCGTCACGTCGGCGTCGTAGCCCACCGAGAGCCGGCCCTTGCGGCTGATGCCGAACAGGCGCTTCGGCCCGGCGCTGGTCATGTCGACGAAGCGGGCCAGCGACAGCCGTCCGTTGGCGACATGGTCGAGCATGATCGGCACCAGCGTCTGGACGCCGGTCATGCCGGAGGGGGAATCCGGATAGGGCTTGGCCTTCTCCTCAAGCAGGTGCGGCGCGTGGTCCGAGCCGAGGATGTCGGCGACCCCCTGCGTCAGCCCGTGCCAGATCCCGTCGCGATGGGCGGCGTCGCGCACCGGCGGGTTCATCTGAACCAGAGTGCCGAGGCGGGCATAGGCCTCGGTCCCGTCGAGGGTGAGGTGGTGCGGCGTCACCTCGACGCTGGCCACGTCCTTGTGGTCGGCGAGATACGCCATCTCCTCCGCCGTGGAGATGTGCAGGATGTGGATCCGGGCACCCGTCTCCTGCGCGATCCGCACCAGGCGCTGCGTCGCCTTCAGCGCGGCCTCGGGCGAGCGCCAGACCGGGTGCGAGGACGGATCGCCCGGCACCCGCAGGCCCTTGCGCTCGCGCAGCATGGGTTCGTCCTCGGAATGGAAGGCGGCCCGGCGCCGGGTGCGTTTCAGGATCTCGGCGACGCCGGCATCGTCCTCCACGAGAAGCGCGCCGGTGGAGGAGCCGACGAACACCTTGATCCCCGCCGCGCCCGGCAGGCGCTCGAGGGTGGCGACCTCATGGGCGTTCTCGTGGGTGCCGCCGACCCAGAAGGCGAAATCGCAATGCATGCGATGGTGCCCGCGCGCCACCTTGTCGGCCAGGGTCTCGGCGCTGGTAGTGAGCGGGTTGGTGTTGGGCATCTCGAACACGGCGGTCACGCCGCCCATCACCGCCGCGCGGGAGCCCGATTCGAGGTCTTCCTTGTGGTCGAGGCCCGGCTCGCGGAAATGGACCTGGGTGTCGATGACCCCCGGCAGCAGGTGCAGGCCGGTGCAATCCTGGCGCTCGCCCTCGGCGCGCGAGAGATCGCCGATGGCGGCGATGCGCCCGTTCCTGATGCCGAGATCGGCGGCGTGCTCGCCGTCGTGATTGACGATCCTGCCGCCGGTGAGGAGGAGATCGAAGGGCTGGTCCATCGGGGTCGCTCCTGAACGGCGTTGAGACGCGGGTGGCGGCGGCTTATGTCAGCCTCGCGCGGCGTGCAACGCCGTGCCCTGCCGACAGGGCCGCCGGCGCATCGCCACGATGCGCGCCGGAGGGGCTATGCAGGATGACCTTCGAGGAGTTGCCATGCCGATCGCCCTGTTGCCGGACCGCGCCGTCATCGTCATCGCGGGCGAGGAGGCCGCGAGTTTTCTCCAGGGCGTGGTGACCTGCAATATCGAGACCCTCGAACCGGGCGAGGCGCGGCTCGGCGGGCTGCTGACCCCGCAGGGCAAGATCCTGTTCGATTTCCTGATCTGGCGCTCCGGCGAGGGCTTCCGCCTGGATTGCCCGGCCGATCAGGCCCCGGCTCTGGCCAAGCGGCTCACGCTCTATCGCCTGCGCGCCAAGGTGACGATCGCCGTCGACCCGACCCTGGGGCTCGCCGCCGCCTGGGACGGGGCCGAAACCGGTGGGGGCAAAGCCGTTCCGGGGACCGAGCGCCTGCGCGACGGGCGCCTCCCGGCATTGGGCGAGCGCCTCGTCTTCGCCGAGGGGGCGTTCTCGGCCGATGCCACGGAGGCGGATTACCACGCCCACCGCATCGCCCTCGGCATCCCCGAAGGCGGACGCGACTTCGCCTATGGCGATGCCTTCCCGCACGAGGCGCTGATGGACCAGCTCGCCGGCGTCGATTTCAGGAAGGGCTGCTATGTCGGGCAGGAGGTCGTGTCGCGCATGCAGCATCGCGGCACCGCCCGCACCCGCATCGTTCCGGTCGTCTCCCGCGACGGCGAAGCCGTGTCCTCCGGCGCGGAGGTGACCGCCGGTCCGCGCGGGCTCGGCACGGTCGGCAGCGTGGCGGGCGCGCGGGGCCTCGCCATGCTGCGCCTCGACCGCCTCGCCGATGCGGTCGCCGCCGGTGAGCCGGTACGGACCGGCGCGACGATCCTCGGTGTCGAGAAGCCCTCCTTCGCCATCTTCGCCTTCCCGGAGGTGACGCCGGCCGGGTGACCGGGGTGATCGGGGGCGACCCCGACGCTCGGGGAGCGCCCGCCTTTCCCCGTCGGCGGGAAGGGAGCACGCGCACCGCGTCCTACCCGACGACGACCCGGCCTCCTGGTGTTCTCGATCCGTTCCGCTTATTCTCGGTCCCATGTCCGACGATTCCACAGGCCTCATCCATCATCCCGACGGCTGCCCGCGCTGCTGGTGGGCCGGTCTCGACCCGGTCTATGTCGCCTATCACGACACCGAATGGGGCGTGCCCGAGCGAGACGGCCGGGCATTGTACGAAAAACTGATCCTCGACGGGTTCCAGGCCGGCCTGTCGTGGATCACCATCCTGCGGCGGCGCGAGGGGTTCCGCCGGGCCTTCGCCGGGTTCGATCCGGAGGCCATCGCGCGGTTCACGGAGACCGATGTCGAGCGGCTGATGCAGGATACCGGCATCATCCGGAACCGCGCCAAGATCGTCGGGACCATCGCGGGTGCCCGCGCCTTCCTCGCCATCGAGGAGCGCGGCCCCGGATTCTCGCGCTTCCTGTGGGACTTCGTCGAGGGCCAGCCGATCCAGGGCCGGGCGACGGACCGGGCCGGCATCGCCACCGAGACGGAGATCTCGCGGGCCATCTCCCGCGCCCTCAGGACGGAAGGGTTCAGCTTCTGCGGCCCCACCATCGTCCATGCCTTCATGCAGGCGGTGGGCATGGTGAACGACCATCTCGTCGGTTGCCATCGGCATGCCGCCTGCGCCGCCCTGGGAACAAGCCGATGAGCGCCGCCGCCCCCCGCGCCTGGCAGCGGATGTTGTCGGGCCGGCGCCTCGACCTCCTCGACCCCTCGCCGCAGGACATCGAGATCGCCGATATCGCCCACGGTCTCGCCCGCGTCGCCCGCTGGAACGGACAGACCGCCGGGCCGCATGTCTTCTCCGTGGCCCAGCACGCGCTCCTGGTGGAGGCCATCGGCGAAGATCTGGCCCCTGGCCGGACCCGGATGCAGCGCCTCGAACTCCTGCTGCACGACGCGCCGGAATACGTGATCGGCGACATCATCTCGCCCTTCAAGGCCGCGATCGGACCCTCCTACAAAACGGTGGAGCTGCGCCTGATGGCGGCGATCCGCCAGCGCTTCGGCCTGCCGGAGCCCGACGAGGACGAGGTTCGCCTCGTCAAGCGCGCCGACGCGGTGGCGGCCCATCTCGAAGCCACGCGCCTCGCCGGCTTTTCCGAGAACGAGGCCGGCGCGGTCTTCGGGCACCTCCACCCGGCGGCCCCGGAGGCGCTGGCGCTGATCGAGCCCTGGCCGACGGCCGAGGCTCAATCGAGGTTCCTCTCTCGTTTTCAGGTTCTTGCGAGCGATTCCTGATGTCGGATATCCACGTCTGTCCCCTGTCGCAATTGCCCCGGACCCTTGAGCGCACCGGTGCGAGCCACCTGATGACGCTGATGAAGGTCGGCACCGCCATTCCCCGCCCCGATTGCATCGCCGACGGGCGCCATTGCGTGGTCGAAGTCAGCGACATCGTCGCTCCCCTCGACGGGCATGTCCTGCCGGGTGAGGATCATGTGCGCCGCATCCTCGATTTCGCGGCCGGCTGGGATCGGGACCGGCCCCTCCTGATCCATTGCTATGCCGGGATCAGCCGCTCCACGGCGGCGGCCTATATTGCCGCCTGCGCCCTCGATCCGAAGCGGGACGAGGCCGGGATCGCCCTCGCTCTGCGCGCCGCATCGCCGTCGGCGACGCCCAATGCCCTGTTCGTGGAGATCGCCGACCGCCTGCTGGGACGCGGGGGACGGATGTCCGCCGCCATCACCGAAATCGGGCGTGGCGCCGACGCGTTCGAGGGACATCCGTTCGCGCTCGCGCTGGGGTAAGGACAGGCCCCCGGTCCAGCTTGTCATTAGGATGAATTGAGTGTGGCCGAAACGACGCCACCCTTGACGAAGTGCTCGCCGATGAAGCAGCCAACGTCCCCTTGGGCTTGTCGGGCAGGCAGGCGCGGGCTTAGACCGGCACAATGAGGGGTACCCTGGGATGACCGCAGCGCGATCCGCCGTGGCGGCGACAACCGATTCGAAAGCGTCCGACGAGGGACTCGACCTGCCGTTCGAGAAGGCCCTCGAACAGCTCGAGGAGATCGTGCGGCGCCTGGAGAAGGGGGATGTGCCCCTCGACGAATCGGTGGCGATCTACGAGCGCGGCGAGATCCTGAAGCGGCATTGCGAAGGGTTGCTGCGCAAGGCGGAGGCGCGGATCCAGACGATCACGCTGGGGCCCGACGGGCGCGCGGCGGGTGTCGCCCCCCTCGATGTCGGCTAGTCCACGAGGTCGCGATGATCCGTGGGCTTCTAAAAATTATTCATCTGCCGCAACACGTTGCGCGCATGTCTTCCCTCCGGGCGTGAGGTTGATTCGGTGTCACGGATAGAAACCTCGATCCTCGACGGGCTTGACGAGACGTCGGCTCTTCGCGCGCTTCCCGAGAGCCAGCTTCAGGCGGTGGCGGACGCGGTGCGTCAGGAGATGATCGACGCGGTGTCGGTGACGGGCGGTCACC
>NZ_JAKSYE010000021.1 GCF_022829685.1 Methylobacterium sp. E-045 | reverse complement strand
TCATAACCTGAAGGTCACAGGTTCAAATCCTGTCCCCGCAACCAAATTCCCAAACATCACCACACACACAAAAGCCCGCAGCGTACACACGCCGCGGGCTTCAATGCGTCTGTCCAGAACAAACTCAGCGCGAGCGAAGCGTTCTCTCACGGCATCCGTCACATGCCGACCTGAAGGAACTCGATCGCCGGGCCGGCTTCACCCGTGAACACACCTGCGGTGAGGCGGCATCCAAAGACACAGGCCGTATCGATATTCGTTCGGAACGGACGAACGTCCGGCCTGCCGGTCTTCTGGGGTGTGTGGCCGTGGACGACGTGTTTGCCGAAATCGAAATCCTCGGTGAGGAACGGCTTTCGGATCCAGAGCCTGACCTCCACGTCCGGGTCGATGCCCGTCCTTCCGCGGCGAAACCCGGCATGGACGTAATAGCGCCGCTCATCCTCATGGACCGTGTCGAGGCCGGACATCCAGTTGAGTGCATCCCGCGGCAACTCCTCCGGATCGTGGATACCGAAGGAGGTCAGCGTGCTTCGACCGCCATTTTCGAGCCAAGCGGCCACACCGAAGGGCTTTTCGTAGGCGTCGAGCAGCATGCGCTCGTGATTGCCCATGAGAAACGTGGCTCTTTTGCCTTCCGTCCGGTCGAGATCCTGAAGGATCCGAAGGACGCCGGCACTGTCCGGTCCGCGATCGATGTAGTCGCCCAGAAAAACGAGACGGTGGTCGCGACCAGCGCCATGACGCGCGATCTCCATCAGGAGGCGCTCCAGGGCATCGGCGCAGCCATGAAGGTCGCCGATGGCGTAAGTCAGATGAGTCATCGCACTCCCGGCCGCGACCGGCGGCGCTCGGCCTTGCGGGTCGCCGTCTCTCGCAGATGGTTCTCGATGACGGCGTTGGCCCGGCCGCGCATGACACGGATCTGCTCGTCGTCGTCGAACGTTTCGGGAAAGCGGCGTGACAGCCAGAGATAAGCGCTCGCCAGCCGCACCGACCGCTCCTGATAATCCAGCTCTCCGCCGAGATTGGCACGCAGTGCCGGAACGGTCGTGCCTGTGGCTCGAGCCTGCGCCCAGCGTTCCAGCATACCGATGGCGATCTCATCGCGCCGGTTGACCGGGCAGACCGAGAACGCGAACTTTTCCTCGATCGGCAGGGCGGCGCGATCGATGACCTTTGCCACGTCGAGGATTTCGTCGAGGGCGGAGGGCTGGAACGGTGAGCCCGCATAGAAGGTCGAGCGCGCGAAATGCGTCATCACCTCGCGCAAGCTCACCGTGCGCATCTCCTCGGCGACGGAGCGGATCGCGATGAGATCGGGCCGCACGAAGAAGCGTGTATCGGCGGCCGGCGCCGTCGGGGCTCCGGCGAGCGCGGCGCGGATCGGTTCGATCCCGACGGCGTCGGTGGCGGCGACGTAGCCGACATCCTGATGGCCGAAACGCCCGGCGCGGCCGGCGATCTGACGGATCTCGGAATTCGTCAGGGCACGCTCGCCGACGCCGTCCCATTTGCGGGTCGCCGAGAAGACGATGCGTTTCAAAGGCCCGAGATTGAGGCCCATCCCGATCGCATCGGTGGTGACCAGGACGGTGGCTTCGCCCGTCCGGAAGCGCGCCGCTTCCGCCCGTCGCACTTCCGGAGACAGAGCGCCGTAGATCGTCGCCACGCTGTGTCCGGCGGCGACGAGGATTTCACGATTCTCATGCACCGCGCGCCGCGAGAAGGCGACGACCGCATCGCCCGGCTCGACGTCTTCGAGGGGGACGGGCTTGTCCAGAAGGACGAGGGGCGTCTTGCGAACGAAGGTGATGACGTCCAGCGATTCGTTGGCCGCCTCCGCCGCGCGTCGGACGGCGGCGAGCGCATCGTCGGAACCGCAGACGATGACGGTCTTCGCTGCGATGCCGAAGAGGGCGTTGGTCCAGGCCCAGCCGCGGTCGGGATCGGAGAGCATCTGGATCTCGTCGATCACGGCGACATCGACGGGCCGGATCAGATCCGCGGTCTCGATGGTCCGCGATGTGTGGGTGGGCCTGTCATCGCCGAGGATCTCCTCGCCCGTGACCATCCCGGCCTTGAGGCCGCGCTCGGCCAGCCCTTCATAATTCTCGAGGGCGAGGAGCCGCAGCGGTGCGAGATAAGTTCCTGTCGGGGCCGCCGCAAGCAGTTTCAGGGCCGCGTAGGTCTTACCCGAGTTGGTCGGGCCCATGTGAAAGATGATGCGCCGGCCGAGGCGCCGGGCAACCGTGAACTTCTCGATGTAAGCCCCGAACCCGACCTGATCGCGCAGGCGGCGCAGACGGGAATCCTCTTTCGCGACGACCTTGGCGCGCTTGCGCACCGGGGCCAGGGTATCGCTCATGGAACGGCCGAGATTCGGCCCGGCATGGAACACCCGTGAGCGGAGGGAGCGGTCCATGCGGTCGATATAGGTGACGGCGTCGGCACCGACCTCGCGCAGATCCCCGGTGATCGCGTCCCTGAGACGGTCGATGGAGGAATGGAGCGTCCGTCCGGTCCGTGCGGTGATCTCGGCCACGGCGGGTCGCAACGTCTCGATGCGCCAGGTCGGGTCGTTGCGCTCCGCCATGCCGGCGACGATCTCGCCGGCGACGCCCTCCAGGGGCACCTCGACCCGCACGTCCAGACGGTTGCCATCGAGGAGCGGCAGCAGCACGCGGACCCGCCAGAGGAGGGTATCGTTCTCGGCGACCGTAACTTTCAGTCCGGGGACGCTCTTGCTCACCGCCGCGGCGCCTGTCCTGGCGAACGCGCTCTGTGCCTTCATGCGCCGCAGCGCCTTGCCGACACGCGCATCCTCGGCATAGCCGCCGAATTCCGGAAGATCGAGGTGAAGCCGCAGGGCCTCGATGTCCACGGACCGCGGCGGAAGACCGAGACGGGCGACGACGTCCTTGAGGATATCGACGGTGGGCTGAGCGCGCTTTCGCGCCATGGGCAATCGATCCTGGAAGCCGTTCGTGGAACCGCGTCGGCCCGAAACCTCCCCGCGGGCGAACGCGAGGTGAGGGATGAGCCATCGCGACGCTGCCCGATCTCAGGGCCGCCGCCTATCCCGGAAATGGGGATAAGGCTGCATTTTTACACAGGCGAGGGGAATCGCGACGGGAAGACACGATTTGGCTCGGTTGAGTTGAACCGGCCGAAGGTTTCGCCGGTTATCATCGCAATTCACGGCCTTTTCCGCGACCGACCGGAAGATTTTGCACACTCGTCATTTACCGTCCTGATCGCCTGCTTCTGATGTTTTTGTATCAAGATCCGGAGCTCACCGTGCGCGATGGAAGAGGAAGCGTTCGCATCGCCGAATGTCCGCGCTGGTACGCCGCGCGATTCAATGCAGGATGTACTCTATCTGCCCCACAGGTCCCGC
This sequence comes from Methylobacterium sp. E-045, assembly GCF_022829685.1. Taxonomy (GTDB): domain Bacteria; phylum Pseudomonadota; class Alphaproteobacteria; order Rhizobiales; family Beijerinckiaceae; genus Methylobacterium. The sequence goes on along the minus strand of NZ_JAKSYE010000021.1, from coordinate 3,478 downwards.
GTCATGAGTGACCCGCATGACGGCGCGATGGCCGCCCGGAGAGGATGAACAGCGTGGACCAGCCGATACGGGTCGCCCACAGCAGCTTCGATGCCGCGGATGCAGCGAGGATGGCCGCACGGGCCGCCGCCGCACGGGCGGCCGAGCATGACCATGACGGCGGGTTCCCGGCAGCCGATATCGAGCATCTTCGCGCGCTCGGCCTGCTCGCCGCGCCGATCCCGCGGGACGACGGAGGCGCCGGTCTCGGCGAGGAACCGGGTGCCTCGGATCTCTGTGACGTGCTGCGCATCATCGGGAGCGGAAGTCTGGCGCTGGGTCGAGTCTACGAGGGCCATGTCAATGCCCTCCAACTGGTTGCCCGCTATGGCGACGCCGCCCAGCGCGCCCGGCTCTTCGCCGATGCGCAACGGGGGCATCTCTTCGGTGTCTGGAACACGGAGCCGGCGGATGACGGGCTGAAGCTCGTCGAGCAGCCCGGCGGCTATCGCCTGAGGGCCGGTAAGATCCTGGCATCCGGCGCCGGCTTCGTGACGCGCCCCCTGGTCACCGCCCGCACGATCCCCGGAGACCGCGCCTTCATGGTGGTGCCGGAGCTTGCCCCCGGCACGCGGGCCGATCTGTCCGGTTGGCGGGCACACGGAATGCGGGCTTCGGCCACGGGAACGGTGGATCTGACCGGTCTCGAGATCGGAGAGGACAGTCTCCTGGGTGAGGCGGATTCCTATTCCAGGCAACCGCATTTCTTTGGCGGCGCCTGGCGTTTCGCCGCCGTCCAGCTCGGGGGGATCGAGGCCGTGCTCGATATCTGGCGCGACCACCTCCGCCGGACCGGCAGAGGGCACGATCCGCACCAGTCGGCGCGGCTGGGGGAGGGGCTCGTCGCCACCGAGACCGCCCGCCTCTGGGTGGAGCGCGCAGCGCGCATCGTCTTCGAGGACGATCTCCAGCCTGAGCGGATCGTGGCCTATGTTCACCTGGCGCGAACCGCCGTCGAGGCCGCGGGACTGGCGGTGCTGCAGCTCGCTCAGCGCTCCGTGGGGTTGCAGGGCTTCCTGCGCGATCACCCCCTCGAACGGGCCTCCCGCGATCTTGCCACGTATCTGCGTCAGCCGGCGCCGGATTTCGCGCTGACATCCGCCGCGCGGTATGTCCTCGGTGACACTGGGCCCGCCGGCGATCTCTGGCGCGATTCCGGAGATACGCCATGATCCGCCACTCGCAGACGATGCCGCCGGATTATTTCGAGAATCGCTATACCGACGATCCCGATCCCTGGCAGTTCACCACCAGTCCTTACGAGGCCGCCAAATATGCGGCGACCTTGGAGGTGTTGCCGAAGCCGCGTTACGCGTCGGCGCTGGAGATCGGCTGCTCCATCGGCGTGTTCACCAAGGCCCTGGCATCCCGATGCGACGCTCTCGTCGCCGTCGACACGGCGGAAAAGGCCCTCGAACAGGCGCGCGCACGCTGTGAATCGCTCCCGCATGTGCGGTTCGAGCGTCTGCACGTTCCCGGCCAATGGCCGCAGGGCGGGTTCGACCTGATCCTGATCTCGGAGGTCCTCTACTTCCTCGACGCCAGTGACATGTCGCATCTCGCCAAGCGTATCCTCGATGCCCTCGACCCCGGCGGGACGATCGTCCTCGCCCACTGGACCGGGCTCACCCATTACCCGCAAACCGGGGATGAGGCGTCGGACATGCTGATCGGCATTCTCGATGGGGCCATCCGCATCGCCCATCACAGTCGCACCGACCGGTACCGGCTCGATGTCCTCACCCGCATCAGCTGAAACCGTCCCGGTCGAGATGGGCGCAGGGCCGAAGAGCGGTTCGACCGTGTTCCGGCATCCGGCCTGGCTGAGATTGACCCATTGGATCAATGCCGCGGCCTTCCTTGTCCTGCTGGCGAGCGGAATCGCCATCCTTCTCGCCCTGCCGCGCCTGTTCTGGGGAGAGACGGGTGCCAACGACGCGCCGGCATGGATCGAACTGCCGCTGCCGGTGAACCTGGAACAGACCGGCTGGGGCCGAAACCTCCATTTCCTCGCCGCCTGGATCCTCGTGATCAACGGTCTCGCCTATCTGCTGCTCATCCTGGCGAGCGGACATCTCCGCAGGAGCCTGATGCCGGATAGGGATCAACTGTCCGCCCGGCATCTCGCGCGGGAAATCGGCGATCATCTCAGGCTGGAGAAGGCGCGGGGCCGGGAAGCCCTCCGCTACAATGCCCTGCAGAAATTCGCCTATCTCGGCGTGGTCCTGATCCTGTTTCCCCTGATGGTCCTGACCGGGCTGACCATGTCGCCGGGGTTCACGACCGCCTTCCCGGAGCTCTTCACCCTGTTCGGCGGCCGCCAATCCGCACGGACGATCCATTTCCTGGTGGCCGGCCTGCTCGTCCTCTTCCTGCTCGTCCACGTGATGCAGGTCTTCGTCGGGGGCGCCGGCAACCTCCTGCGCTCGATGATCACCGGGCGTTTCAGCATTCCCTCGGAGAAGGAACGATGACCGAGGTTTCCCGGCGACGCCTTCTGACGGGCTCGGCCAGCGTCGTCGGAGCGGGTGTCCTCGGCGGCTGCGACGCGCCGGCGCTGAGCCGCTTGGCGACCCCCTACGATTGGAGCAATGGGCTGACCTTCGCGGTCCAGCGCTGGCTTCTTCGCCGACAGCCCCTGGCTCGTGAATTCGGGCCGGACGCGATCTCGGCCATCTTCCCGACCATCAACACCACCGATCCGGACGATCCCGGCTACAGGACATCGAAGCTGGTCGGTTTCACCGACTGGAAACTGCCGGTGACGGGACTCGTCGAAAGGCCGGCGGCTTTTTCCCTGGCCGACCTCAAGGCGATGCCGGCCAGGACGCAGATCACGCTGCATAGCTGCGAACAGGGGTGGTCCGCCATCGCGGGTTGGACGGGTGTGCCCCTGGCCCATCTCCTCGCCCATGTCGGGTTGAAGCCTGAGGCCCGTTTCATCGTGATCCGCAGCGTCGATGGCTGGTGGGACAGCTACGATCTGTTCGATGCGCTGCACCCGCAGACGATCCTTGCTTACGGCATGAACGGAGGCGATCTGCCCATCGCCCATGGTGCACCGCTGCGCCTGCGGGTCGAGCGGCAGCTCGGCTACAAGAGCCTGAAATACCTGACCCGGATCGAGGCCGTCGAGCGCGTCGATGGCTTCGGGAAGGGGAGGGGGAGCATGGTCGCCGAGCTCGGTTTCCCCTGGTACGCGGGGATCTGAGCGGCTCGCAGTCGGGAACGACTGACCTCGGGTTTCAACGCCCTCTGTCATCGGCGTGTCGTTTTAGGTGTTGACGTGTGATCTGTTGGTCCGTATATCGCTGTTCATCGGCGGCGGCCAGCGGGGACTTCGGTTCGGCGGGCTGGCGTTGTTGTCTTTTCTGGCAGCGAGTGGATGGATGATCTGGCTGATTGGCTGGGTGATCGTCTGTTTTTGTTGTCTGGGTGT
>NZ_JAKSYE010000019.1 GCF_022829685.1 Methylobacterium sp. E-045 | reverse complement strand
CGGCCGGTCGCGATGACCGGCCGGGGATCGGCTCAGACGCGGCGGGCGTCGTAGGCGTCGGCCAGGGTGTGGAGCTTCGGGGCGCCGAGGCGACCGCCGAAGAAGCCGGCGAGCGCACCGAGGATCAGGGCGAGCGCGCCGTAGAAGGCGCCCTGGGTGGCGGCGGACTTGGCGGCCACGGCGGCCTGCTCGGCCTTCACCTTGGCGGTGGCGACGGTCTCGTCGTACTGCTTCTTGTAGTCCTGGATCTGCGTCTTGGCCTGATCGACCGGGATGCCCTGGGCCTTGGCCAGGGCGTCGGCGGCGCGGTTCTCGGCCTGGGCCTTCTGGGCCGGGTCACCCGTGAACAGGGCGCGGATCGCGGCGACGGCGGCGTCCTTGGCGGCCTGCGGGTCCTGGCCGGCGGCCTGGTTGCGGACCGACTGCTCGATGCCGTCGAGGGGGTTGGTGATCTTGGACAGCGAGGGAGCCGCCGCCTGCGCCGCGGTCTGGACGGTACCGCCCACGAGCGAACCGGCGCCGCCGAGCGTGCTGGTCACGCCCGAGAAGGCGCCGCCGATGAGGCCGCCGGCCGCCGAGGTCAGCAGGTAGAGCACCACGAGGGTGGTCACAGCCCAGGACACGAGGCCGTGCAGGCCGGCTGCACCGTTGATGGGCTTGCCCGACAGGCGCCCGGCGATGAAGCCGCCGGCGAGAGCCGCGACGATGCCGGAGCCGACGAACCAGATGCCCGCGCTGAGCGACAGGGTCGAGGCGGCCGGGTTGTCGGCGGCCACCGGACCGACGCTCGACAGGCCGACGCCGACGCCGACCATGTTGAGGATGACCTGGGTCACCAGGGCCGTGACGGCGCCGGCGAAGATCGCGCCCCACGACACCGAATTGAGCAGGACGGTGCGGGTGTCGGCCGAAGCCGCGGCGGAGGGGGTCGCGAGGATGGGGGAAGTGGACACGTTACTGGTACTCCGGGTCGTCGGTCGTCCGAGTCGTTCGGTCGTTCGAGAGGTGGGTCGGTGGGGTGGAACTCGAGGATCCGCCCGCGCCGTCCCGGCGCGGTCGGACCAAGATCGTCGGCCTGCGGATCAGTCGCGGCCGTGGATGAGCAGGCCGAGGCCGTAGCCGAGGAGGCCGGCCACCAGCAGGGCGGCCACGGGGTGCTCGGCGACGTGGTGCGTGACCTCGCGGCCGCCCTGGCGCAGATAGTTGCC
>NZ_JAKSYE010000013.1 GCF_022829685.1 Methylobacterium sp. E-045 | reverse complement strand
CAGGCGCTGGCATGCTCGCCGGTACCGTATCCCTTGTCGGCCACCACCGTCAGCGCAGCCAGGTCGAGGACCGTTTTCGTGGCATCGGCCATGGGGTGCAGCTGGCGCCGGTCGGTCGGCTCGTCGGTCACCGCATGATGAACGACCAGGCCGGTCTCGGCATCCACGACGCTCTGCACGTTGTAGGCGGGCGGTTTGGGTCCGGCGCCCTGGCCCATCGGCCGGGCATCCGCCTCGCCCTCGACCAGGGTCGTGCGGTCTTCCTCGTCCATGCGGGCCGCCAGCCGGTCGAGTTCGGCGCGTCGGGTCCGAAGCGCGGCGAGCGCTGCCGGCACCGCGCCCGGCTCATCGTCGGGCTCATCTGCATCGGCTTCGTCCAGTCCGGCGAGATAGGACGCGATCTTGCGGTCGAGGCGGGCAGCCTCCTCGGCGAGGCCGGCGCGGCCGATGACCTTCTTCGGACTGGCGACGGCGCGGAACTTCGAGCCGTCCAGCGCCACGAGCCTCGCGGTAAACAACCCCGCGTCCCGGCACAGCAACACGAAGGCGCGGGCGGCCCCGACGATCGCCGGCCCGTTGTCGCGCCGGAAGTCGGCGATCGTCTTGAAGTCCGGAGCCAGTCGCCGGAGCAACCACATGGCCTCGACATCGCGCCGACAGGTCCGCTCCAGACGCCGCGAGGAACGAACCTCGTTGAAGTAGCCCCAGACGGAGAGCTTCAGAAGATCACGCGGATCGTAGCCCGGGCGCCCCGTCGCAGCGGGAACCGAGCGGACAAAGCCGAGACCTGACAGGTCGAGCCCGTCGACAAAGGCGTCGATCACGCGGACGGCCGCCTCCGCCCCCACGTAATCTTCGACGCACGCCGGCATCAGC
>NZ_JAKSYE010000011.1 GCF_022829685.1 Methylobacterium sp. E-045 | reverse complement strand
GGCGTCACCAGCAGGCGGTCGAGAGCGGCGCTCATCTCAGCCAGGGCTGCGGCCACCCGAGCCTCCGGAGCGGCCTGCCAGACGGACCAAGCCTCGTCGTGGGCGTCGATGGCGGCCAGCACTGGGTCAGCGTGGAAGGGTACCCGCTCGACAACGGCGGTCGGGACGAGGGGGACGCTGAAATCGGGGATGCGGGCGTGCGTCATCGGTCGGGCTCCAGAGGGCTCGTGGCGGCAGGGTCGAAGGGGAGGGCCGGCTACCCGCCGGCGGGAATGCGTGGCGCTAGGAGAGCGCGGGCGGGATGGTCATGGTTTCTGAACCAAGGGCGAATTGCGATGGAACCGAACCGCGCGCGATCGGCAAGAGGCGGGCTGGAGTGACCGCCTGTCCCTGTGCCCGGCTCGCATCCACTCACATTGGTCAGCAGGCAGACGATCCATGGTCATTGCCGGGGGGGGAACGGCGGCAGCGCTAGGACAGAGCAGGGGCCCGAACAGGGAAGCGGCACTGAAAACGGCGCGCCTGGTGAAGGTTTTGGCCATCGTCTAACTCGCCGCCGCGTAGGCCATGGCAGCGGTACGGAGCCGGGCAGCGTTGCGGCGGGCGGCAACCATGTGGATGCTGTCCGTGTAGGAGGTCGAGAGGCCGACCTGCACGCGGGGCTCGACCGCATCGGCGGCCTTCAGCGCCTTGACACCGAGACCGGCAAGGCGAGCCGTCTCGCGGGCCTCAGACCAAGCCCGCTTGAGCGCCCAGGTGAAGCAGTCGCGGCCGATGGAGCGGAAGGGAACGCGGGGTTAGTTGTACGAGGAGCGGAACAGCTCCCAGGCGCGGGTCAGGACGCCAGCGCGGAGGCGGCAGGCATAGGAGCCACGGGGGCAGCAGCCGGGACGACGAGGCGGCGAGCAGTGGTAGCGCAGGCCAGAAGAACCGGAGGGCGCGGGAAAGGGCGGCGCCCCAGGTCAGAGCCGGATCGTTCCGGCGGTGCTTGCGAGCCTCGACGGTGGCGCATGGCTGGGATGGATCATAGCACCCTCGGCAAGCGGGCGGGTGTGAACATCAACACCATCGGCAGCATGGAGAAGCGTGGATCTGAAGGGCTCATCAGCGGTCTCGATAAAATTCAGCAGGTGATGCGTGTGCTGGAGGCCAAGGGGATCGAGTTCCTGAACCACGGCGAGCCGGGGGTGAAACTTAAGCGAAGGGAGCTGCCGTGACAGCCGCTAGTGTCCAAGCCCCCAGCAGGATCGAAGTAGCGCCCCGCCGCGGCCTGCGTCGCGAAGATGCAGCTCGGTACGTTGGTGTCAGCCCCTCGAAGTTCGACGAGTGTTTGAGGGACGGTCGCTTGCCGAAGCCCTTCAAGATCGATGCGTGCGTGATCTGGGACATTAGACGGCTGGATGCGGCATTCGACGTTCTGAGCACGCCGAGCGAAGGAGGCTCATTCGCGGACTGGTCATAGAGCGATGGCCAACCCCACCTTGGGCGCTCCATAAAAGGGACCGCATTTTTTAATCGGAATGGGGGTGGCCCGTAGGGAAATACGCTCCGACTCGCGTGCCCTAAAAGCCCCCTTTTCGAGAGCTGAGGGAGGGCCAGCATCAGGTTTTAGGAGCGGAAGGCTGGGGGTGTATTTGCGAAGCCGTAGGACATGCCCTTGACGCTGACCCGACAACAGTCGACCACCTCAGTTGTGGGACACAACGCGCAGCATCAGGCTCTCGGCCTTGTCGGTATCGGGTTATATACGCCCGCCGATGCCGGTCGCCTCCTGGGCATTGCCCCCGCAAAGATCACTCGGTGGCTCCGTGGCCATGAGGCTAACGGCAAGCGTTACGAGCCGCTGTGGCAGCCGCAGGTGGATCTGGGCGAGGAAGGCATCTTCCTTGGCTTCCGGGATTTGCAGGAAGTCCGTGTCGCCTCGACTTTTATCGAGAAGGGCTTGAGCCCGCAGCGCGTTCGGCAGGCAATCGAGGTTGCCCGCGATGTTGTCGGTGATGCGCGACCACTCTCGACGGCTCGCTTCCGATCGGACGGTCGGACGGTGTTCCTCCAGGTCGTAGAGGAGGACGGACAGACCAAGCTCATAGACTTGTTTCGGAAGCAGTTCGCGTTCCGCGACATCCTAGAGCGCAGCCTAACCAACCTCGATTATGACGGGGCCGGCATACCTTCTGTTTGGTGGCCGCTTGGGCGTAGCAAATCGGTGAAGATCGATCCAACACGCTCGTTCGGACAGCCGATTGAGGCAGAGACCTCGGTTCCAGTCGACGCGCTTGTATTAGCCGTTGAGGCTGAGGGATCGCCGGAAGCCGCAGCTCGGGCTTGGGATGTCCCCATCCGCTCGGTGAAGCGCGCTCTTACGTTTAGACGTGAGATGGATCTTCGGCGGGCCGCTTGAGGGTCTTCTTCGACAATTGCACGAGCCCCGTCCTCGCCGAGACGCTTGATGGCTACCTGAGTCACCGCAAGAGCAGCGCTTCTCATATCCGCGACCTTGCCTGCGGCCGACACGCCTCCGACCTCGAATGGATGAGCTATCTCGCAGGAACAGGCGACGACTGGCTCGTCATTACCGGAGATGGTCGGATCAAAGACAACAAGGCAGAACGCGCCGCCTTTAGGCAAGCTGGCTTAAAAGGGTTGGTTCTTGCCCCCGCGTATCAGAAGACGCCGATCAACCAGCAGGCATCCTTCTTGATGTGGAGGTGGCCGGATATAGACATCCTTCTTCGGCTTGCGCCTCCTTTCCTGTTCGAGATCCCAATGAACCGGCACTCGGGGATCAAGCAGCTTCCAGTCTGAGATCCCGCATTGCGATTGGGGATCATGGACCCTTTCGCCTTCAGCTAACCGCCTCGCCCCATCCTCCCCGTCGAGCCAAGTTGCGTACCGGCTCAGCGTGAGATGGACGACCCACCTCGCCGGCTCCGTGATCAGATCGGGGCGGCGGGGCTGCCTGTTGAGAAAAAGTCTGGTATGGCGCGTCACCCGAGGGCGTTAGGAACCTGCTAACTATCTCGGCTCACTCTCGGAGCTATGTCAAAGCGTACCATAAGAACGGCGAGAGGCGCCCTCTGGCTGGCATCCTTGGCTCTATGCTGCATCTGCGCATTTCAGTTGATGAAGATCCCCAAGACTGCGCCGCAGCCGACAGATCAGGCCTCGCTGAGCCGTGACCCTGAAACGACCGGGTCGATAGATGCAGGGCCTATCAAGGTATGCAAGCCGAGAATTTGTTAATGGCTTCTCTCGCCATGTGGGAACCGATCACCAATCGTTAACCACGGCCTACGATGATGCCCTTGGCTTAATCGGCAGGTGTCATCGTGTACCAGGCTCGCTCCATCGGCATTGAGGATTTCGATCACGGCTGCCCGGTATCGGAAGACCAACTCGGCAAGATCTATCGGGCCGATGCAGGCGCACTTCCTTCTCTGGTAGCGGCCATTCCTGAGCGTACCCGAGCCCGATTAGCCGCCTTCCTCTACGCACGGACCCATACTCGGGAGCTCGGGACACGGGTTGCTGCGACCTGCGATCAAGCTACCTTACGGCAGGTTGCAGGTGATCTTGGAGAGGCGATCCATCGACAGTCGCGTCAGGGGTATCGGGAAGGCACCTATGGCAACGTGCACCGCGTTTCGCGGAGTGGCGTCAGCTTGGCTGGTTCGGGGTGGTGAACAATTGGTCGGGCGGATCAACTATGGTGGCGCCGACATTGCGCGCATCGCTGCGGTTCGGCTGCCCGATTTGGCGATAAATCGCAAAAGGTCTGGCGCGGTGTCATCCAGCGTGGCTTGAAACAGACGAGGATGGGCAGGTTCTGTGAACCCATACGTGGCAGCGATTATGACCTCGACGGCGATAGGCTACCTGGGCCTGCTTGTCGTCGCGCTTTCAAGCAACCTGCCCTGGCTGCTCGCGATGCTAGCGTTATTCGTCGTCTACGGATTTACCCCTAGGCATTGGTTCAGTTGAAAATGTACCGCCCCATCTTTCGGCTAGGCAGGGTTCCAACCCACGCGTGCAGGGCAAACCTAAAGCGGAGGTGAGTGTTCCAGGCGAGTCTATCAAAACCGATGCCCGCCAACCTTGAACCGGACTGCTGCCCATCCCTGGCCAGCGGCCAAAGATCTTGGTGCACGAGTTTGCGGGCCTAGACGCAGCCATGCGTAGTTTTCCGAATGGTGAATGCAAAATTAACTGCCTACGGTCGTGCTTCCCTGACCGCAGCGGATTTTGAGATGCAGCACTTCGACAACGGGCACATACCGGAGCCGGAGGAGCATTTTGCTGATGGGTTTGCGCAGGATGCGACATTGGCATTTCTAGTTGGTGTCGAAGCAATCGGGCTTGGCCTGATGGCACTTGGTAGCGTCTCACTCTTTAAGTGGTTGACTGCCTGAACTTGTGCGACACGCGGTGCCGATGATGTCGAGGGTGTCCGACACTCCGCCAACGAAGCTTCTGGTGGGCATGCCGGAAACATGGCCTTGCCCGTATCCTAAGCCTCGACAGGGGCGGCCCAGAGCAACAAGCGCTCTGGGCTATGATCCGTACCCTTGTCAGTAGTAGCGGATCGGAGCAGGGCTGAGCCCGCCATCGCATAGACCGTAGCGGCGCCTTGGAGGCTCTCGGCGCCAGTCAGGCGGCTGATGCAGCCTTGCGCGGCCGACCCGCCTTCTTGGGCTTCTCAGAAGCCGGAGGGGCCTTCTCGCTGACCGTCTCTTCCGGCGCGACCGATGCCGCCTTTGCTGGACCCCTCCGCACCTGCCCGAGACCCAGGGATCGGGCAAGCTCGGAGCGCTGGGCCGAGTAGCTGGCAGAGACCATGGGGTAGTCGGCAGACAGGCCGTACTTCGCTCGATAGGCCTCTGGGCTCAGCCCACGGAGGGTCAGGTGCCGGCGCAGCGTCTTGTAGGGCTTTCCGTCCTCGAAACTGATGAGGTGGTCGTGCGTGATCGACTTCTTGATCTGAGCCGGCGTCGCCTTCTCGACCTTGTCCTCAGCTACTGCGGCGGTTCCACCCGTTGCAAGGCCGCTGACGGCGGTATGCACGTTGCTCAGCAGCTCGGGCAATGCGCCTACCGGAACCGAGTTGTTGGAGACGTAAGCGGCTACGAGCTCGGCCGTGAGTTCGATGTAGTTGGTCTGCAAATCGGGGGTTTGATCGGTCATATCGCTTTTCTCCAGGGGGGCAATGTCAGCCCTATAGGGCAAACTTAGAAGCATTCTCAATAGATTTGATGTGGGGAAAAATACATTGATGATATAACTTCTCTTCGGAGCGGGCTGGGCTACCTGGGCCGTGGCGTGATAGGCCCTAGATGACGGACGAACTCCCTCCTTGGCATGAGTTCACTACGGACGACTACGCGCCCCGCATTTTTACAAAGCTGGGGGCATTAGATGCTTGGACCGCTTCTTCAGAGGCCCTCCGTCGTTTAATGGTTCGCCAGCAAGAGGGGGAGTTCCGTCTCCGTCTGATCCTTCGGGAAAGCATCGATCTGAGGTGGGGCCCAACTGCGGACCCGAACTGGCGGTGGGATTACGCGCATGGCCCAAACTTGGCTCTCGAGGCTGCCGAAATCTGGATTGAACGTAGCAATGGCCGGCGCAAGCGGGTCGACACGATGATCACGCGCCCCACCCCTTGGTGAGGAACGATGACATCATGGACGATTGAAAGCAGTTGTCGAGATTGCTGCCGCAGGATACGGCCGGCGTTATGCCCAACCTCGAAGCCCTTCTCGACCGCCTGAAAGACCGTCAGCGTAAACTCATCCTAGCAGCGGCTGAGCACGACACCATGCCAGCAGACAGCGTGCTGAAGCGCATCGCTGAACTGGAAAACGCCATCGCCGCTGTCGAGGCCGTGGCTGGTGAGGACGGCAGCTAGGGTTAGAAGCATCAAGTAACGAGGCCCAGCAAAAACCCCGCCGTAGCATGGGCCGGGCGGGGTCAGTAGAAATGCTTAAGGTGGCTTATAGTTACCTCCTTACTCAATCCTTCAGATCGGCCGGCACCTTGCCGCCGTTCTCCTCGAGCTTCTTGATCACCTGCTTGTGCAGCCAGACGTTCATCGTGGCCGAGTCTTCCTTGTCGCCGGTGTAATTCAGCTCGTCGGCCAGCGACTTGCGGGCGCTGAGGCTCGAATCGATGTCGAGGAGCTTCATCAGGTCGACGATGGAGGTCCGCCAGTTGAGGGTCTGGGAGTTCTTGGCGGCGAGGCCGTTCAGCACCGCCTCCACGTCCACGGGCTCGCCAGAGGCTGCTGGGGCTGAGCTGGTGGAGGCCGGTGCGCTGGTGCCGGAGCTGGTGGAGGCGTTGGCGGGAGCGGCGTCCGCCGTGTTGCTTCCTCCACCGAACGGGTGGAGGATCTTGCTGACGATGCTGCCGAGAAAGCTCATGGCGGGTGATCCTTGTCGTTGAGCGACCGCGAGACAGGCGGCCGGAACGTCCCTAAAACAGAGAAAAAGCTAAGCTCGTTCCCATCCTCATGGGCTTGATTGCGCTGCTGCATAAAAACCCGGCACGGATCGCTCCGGCCAGGCTGGACTGATCGACCAAATGGTTGCCTGCTACATTCCTCCGCCTGCGCCACCACCGGCGCTTCCAGTCCCGGATGCACGCGAAGGCTGGCTCGAATTACCGCCCGCTGCTGAGTTTGAGGTGACCGTATCTGCACCAGTTGCCCCGCGAGAGACCGTGCGCCCCGGCCTACCGCCCGTCGTGCTCGTGCTTGTGGTCACGGCCATGCCACGCTTCTTATGCCTGGATCGGGCATCCGCTGCCGTTCCCATCTGAACGAGAACGAGGGATGCAAGGGCCACGGTGCAAGCGGTGAGGGTCAGAGTTTTCATGGATGCTCCTGTCGATGTAGCTGGCAACGCGAGAATGGCGTTGGGTATCCCGATCAAGCGGCGGGGTCCGCCGGTATTCGACCACGCTCGGCCGAGGGGGACCTCAGCAGTTCCAACGCCTCCCTAGTCTCAAATCAGATGCACTACCAGTTCCGGACGGGGATGGCCCTACATGCTGATCTCGGGTCCGTGTTTGTCGCCGTCATCCGGGATCAGTCCCTTCTCGCTCTGCCATGGTAAGCTCTGCCAAGGAGGTTGGCCGCCGCGGGCTTCGTACTCCTCAAGCGACAGCTTCATTTCGTCCTGCTCGGCATCCCCGACCTGAACATGGGACGGTCGGGGCTGCTTCGGCGGGCAGAGGTAGAGGCCCTTGAACGAGGTCGCCATGAAATGTCCTTTCGGTGGGAGGCAGGGCCTGAGGCTGCTCAGCGACTGCTCTCGCTCGCTGGCAGATCTGGTCCATCCTCACGCGGTGTGCCGTCATACCCCTCCATCCACGCGGCGCGCTCTTCGCTGTCGCGCAGATAGGGGCAAGAATCCTTTGGGCGACCATGCATGCGAGCCTGAGCACCCTGCTCGATCGGATCGGGATGCGGCTGACGAACATCGGCCATGGGACTGGATCCGGGGTTCGGCTGCAATCAATCAACCCCACTGCCAAGCCAATGATCCCGCGGCTGAAGGTTCGGCTTCCCATGGAGCATGAAGACCGATCTCCACAACGAAGGAGCGCCGTTGGAGTACCCTCTCGCTGGCCTCCGAACCATAATTCCCAACGGGAACGACCCAACTGACGGTTCAGGGTGATCCGCAATCCAAGCGTCGAGGGGGGCAATCTCCTTAGGAGACGACAGAAGGCTTCACCCGAGTCTGATGGAGCAGCGGCTCCTTGTCGACCGCTAGTGCGGCAGCAATCTCATCGAGGGCCAGATGCTCGACGTCGCTGATCCCCTCGTGATCGGCAGCATCGGCCGCGATCAGGAACACCCCGTTTCGTTGATCGATGGACCTGTCGGCGATGGCGGCCACGCGGCTCAGATTGTCCGCCCGTCCGACGCGGGTCCGTGCCCGTGCAATCCCGTCGAACAATTCGGCTTCGAGCATCAGCGTATCGTAGCCCTTCTCAATTATAGGATTGGCCCGCATAGCTGCGAGCGCAACTTCGACCTCCTCCTCATCGACCTCACTGTCGGCCACGATGACGTTCGAGGCTGCAGACACGGCCGCATGCATGAGTGTTTTGTCGCCAACATAGGCGGTGACGCGTTCGACGAGATCTTGAAAAATGCCCATACCGGCCTCCTAGAGCGACCTATTCGAGGGGCCGCGCGACGGCAACGCTCGGGTGCCTGATTGGTCTCCTTTCGGTAAATTTTGGAGTCCCCCGACCCGAACTAACTCGTTCTGTTCAAGAAGCTAATTCCCATGCATGCGGAACCGGATAGGACATCGATCGAGGCTCTATATTCCTCCGATGGCATCACACCATCGGTCCTTTCGTCTTCTTGGAACTGCTCCGCTCAGGAGCCTCACACCTATCGCACCACTCATCCCGCTCGGCCCGCACTTCAGTCAACTCCCGCCGGAGCGCCTCGACCTCGGCGTGAAGCTCGCCGGCATCCACGGCAAGCTCGACGCACTGGTCCTGGACCTCCGCGAGATGGGCGCGCAGCTCGGCGTTCTCGGTCGCTAGGGTGAGCAGAAGCAGGGTGTCGCTCATCGTCTGGATTTCACGTTGTACGCCCGTTTTCGCTCCGTCGCGTTCAAGCCGAGCCCAGTCAGGGCCGAGCGCATCGCGGCGGATGGACGGGAGCCCAATATGTCCGTGCTCAACGTCGACCCCGACACCATCCAGGCTATTGCCGTCGCGATCACGGCGACCGCAGCCCCGATCAACGCCCTTGCCGCGCTCATTCGTGCGTGTAGGGGAAAGCGTTAACGTTGACTTATCCGCCCCGCCCGGCCGACATGCGAGGATCGGCATCGCCTCGACCTATCCGAGTCGTGAGCCGGCATCAGGAGAGATCACCGCCGCGAGATAGACCCTGAAACGACTACGGCCCCCCTGTCGCCAAACAGGAGGGCCGCGAAATCGAAGTGGCCTGTGGTGGCCCGTCATCAGTCCCCCACAAGCCATACGACCCCCTCGGGAGTCAAGCGGGAACGCCAATTCCCGCATCGAGAAGTCGTGCCTTGTGCCTGCCGCGGCCCGAGAGGGTTGGGGACGATGTTTCACGCGACCATGGCTGCCGCGATCGACGGCGCGCGGACGCTTGCGCAGATGGATGAGCTATCGCGCCAGGTGTGGCAGGGGCACGGGTCGGGGGCTCTGGCCGGCGAAGAGGCGCAGGCGCTCGCCGAACGGCTCCACGGGCGTCGCAGCGCCATCCGTGATGGCATCGTGCCCGTCGGCATCTCCGCCGGCCGTACGAGCCTGTTCCCGCCGCGCAGGAACGTCACCAGCCCCGACAAGGCCATGTCGCGGGACCGGAGGCGCCTGCTGGCCTGTTCCGGCCCTATGCCGCCTGCTCTGGCCTCGCGGTTCACTACGGGCCAGCTCGCGGTCCTGCGCATCGTCGCCGACGAGGTGGCCGCCAAGGGTGTGTGCGGGCTCTGCATCGACGCCATCGCGGCACGGGCCGGGGTCTGCCGTCGCCTCGCTCAGGGCGCGATCCGCCTCGCCGAGGGCGATGGACTGCTGACAGTCGAGGAACGTCGCCACGTGGGGAGGAAGAACAGCCCGAACCTCGTCCGCATCATCAGCCGAGAGTGGCAGGCATGGATGCGCCGCGCCAGCCGGGCGACGGTCAGGGGGGTAGGGTGCAAAGCGATTCACCCCACGGATAGTAGGGTTCTAACTTCGGAGAAAACCGAGGCCAGGGGATCCGGAAAGGAGCTGCCGAAGCGGCAGAATAGCTTTCGAGATAGCGGCTCGCGAGAATCGCAGCGGGTGGCGGAGCCGGCGGGAGCCATGCGGTGAGGGTATACGGCTGTCCGGCCTACCGAACGCGCCGTCTCATCGCAGGAGCGCCACCGCTGCGCTGAAGCTTATGGCCATGATGAGCGCAGCGAGGGTGAACAGGTCGGCCATGGCGCGGGCCTATGCCGGATCCAGACGCTTCACGACATGCCATGGCGTCACGCTACCGGTCAGAACAATGGGTGGGACTCCGCGTGCCCCCGCGACCCGGCGCCTTGTTGCCGATGCAGAAGCTTCGGCCCGTTAAAACGGCTCCCCGGCTGGCCTGGTCCCACCAGCTGGCCGGCCGGGATGCGATCCTCATTCTGCCGGATCGCGCCGTGCGCCCGTCGCCACCACCTTCATCATGGCGTCGGGCAGCGGGCGTTGCAGCTCAAGGGCGATCTCTGTCGGTGCTTCAAGCCACGTCCGCCACTCCTCTGGCGTCGTCAGCAAGACCGGCATGGCCTTCGGATGAACCGGGCCGACAATGCCGTTCGCATCGCATGTGAGGAACGAGAACAGCTGGTGTTCGACCTCTTCCCTATCGGGGTTCTCGGTTTTAGTGCCGCGCGCGCCGGTCCAGGGTCGCCAGATGCCGCCGAAGGCGAAGAGCGGCCGGTTGTCATCGAGGGCGAACCACGTCGGTGTCTTCTTTGGCTTGGTGTCCGCGTACTCGCTGAAGGAGGACACCGGGACGAGGCAGCGGTATTCCGGCTTGAGCCAATGCCGCCAGGGCAGGCTCTTAACGTTCCGCACGGTCGTGACCGGATGCTCCCCGTACTGCTTCGGACTCGGGATGCGCCAACGGAACATCTCGAGGGTCCGCCTGCCGCTCTCGATCCGCAAGATGGGCGTACTCTGGTCGGGGAAGAGTCCAGGCATTCGCGGAAGGTGTCGGGCGCGGCCCTACTCCACACCGCACCCCTCACGAACACACTCTGGTGTAGTCGCCAACGCG
>NZ_JAKSYE010000093.1 GCF_022829685.1 Methylobacterium sp. E-045 | reverse complement strand
TTCGGCAAGGAGGCGATCGACACCCTGCTGAAGTTCATGGAGGACAACCGCGACCGGATCATCGTCATCGTCGCCGGCTACACCAACGACATGCGCCGGTTCATCGACACCAATCCGGGCCTCGCCGGCCGCTTCACCAAGACCATCGAGTTCCCGCCCTACAAGCCGAAGGAGCTCTGCGAGATCCTCCGGCGCATGGCCGCCCGCCAGCAATTCGCCCTGCCCGACGGATTCGAGGCGGCGCTGACCCCGTGGCTCGCCCAGCGCTCCCGCGCCGACGACTGGTCCAACGCCCGCGAGATGCGCACCCTCCTGGAAAAGGCCCGCGAGGCGCAGGCCGCCCGCGTCGCCCTGGAAGGCGGCGACATGCGCCGCCTGGAGATCGTCGACCTGCTCTTCGCGATCGGCGAGGACGCCTGAGGGCCAGCGCCCATTCCGGACCGCGCCCGACCCGCATCAAGGCACGTCACATTCATGGAACGCCTCGACAAGCATCCCGCCGCCCTCTTCCTGGCCATCGTGCTCGGCGCGACCGCCCTGGTCATCGCCCTGCGGCCGGACGTGCTCGGTCCCCTGGCGGCGACGCCTTCGGCCCTGCTGCGCAACGGCCTGATCCTCGGGGGGATCGTCGGCGGCCTGCTCGCCGCCAGCTACATTCCGGCGCGGATCGCCGGCATGCGGCGGGCGATGGATCAGGAGAGGGCGAACCGGAAGATCCGCCCGATCCAGTTCGAGGATGACGGCGCGGCGGTGGAGAAGAAAGACCTCCTCGCCACGGCGCTGGCGACCCTGGACGGCATGGTCGGCCTCGCGCCGGTGAAGGCGGAGGTGAAGGGCGTCATCGCCCGGATGCAGGTGGAGCAGCAGCGCCGCGCCCAGAACCTGCCCGTGGCGGCCATGAGCCAGCACATGGTGTTCACCGGTCCCCCCGGCGTCGGCAAGACCGAGGTGGCGCGGGTGCTCGGCAGCGTCTTCAGGGCGCTGAAGGTGCTGCGCAAGGGGCACCTCGTGGAGGTCGACCGCGCCGGGCTGGTGGCGGGCTATGCCGGCCAGACCGCGATCAAGACCCTGGAGCGCTGCAAGGAGGCCCTCGACGGCATCCTGTTCATCGACGAGGCCTACGCCCTGGCCCCCGGCGGGTCCGGCGGCGGCGATTTCGGCAAGGAGGCGATCGACACCCTGCTGAAGTTCATGGAGGACAACCGCGACCGGATCATCGTCATCGTCGCCGGCTACACCAACGACATGCGCCGGTTCATCGACGCCAATCCGGGGCTCGCCAGCCGCTTCACCAAGACCGTCGAGTTCCCGCCCTACAGCCCGCCGGAACTCGCCGAGATCCTGCAGCGCATGGCGGCCAACCAGGGCTTCGTCCTGCCGGAGGGCTTCCAGAAGGAACTGATCCCCTATGTGAGCGCCCGCTCCCGCGCCGAGGACTGGGCCAATGCCCGCGAGATGCGCACGGTGCTGGAGAAGGCCCGCCAGGCCCAGGCGATGCGGCTCTCCGCCCATTCCGGCGGCGACATCAACCGGTTCGAGCCCTCGGACATCGCCGCCGCCCTCGGGAGCCAGGGCGCCGGCGCGATCGACATGGAGGAGGCGCGCAAGGTCATCGGCCGCCTCGAGGCGATGATCGGGCTCGCCCCGGTCAAGCAGCAGGTGAAGACCGTGGTGGCGCGGGTCCTGGTGGACGCCAAGCGGCGCGCCGAGGGCATCGAGGTCGGCGCGGTGAGCCAGCACATGGTGTTCACCGGCCCCCCCGGCGTCGGCAAGACCGAGGTGGCGCGCATCATGGGCGACATCTTCAAGGCCTTGGGCGTCCTGCGGAAGGGCCACGTGGTCGAGGTCGACCGTGCCGGGCTCGTGGCGGGCTATGTCGGGCAGACCGCGACGCGGACCCTGGAGCGCTGCAAGGAGGCCCTCGACGGCATCCTGTTCATCGACGAGGCCTACACCCTGGCCGACGGCGGCGGGGGCGGCAGCGATTTCGGCAAGGAGGCGATCGATACCCTGCTGAAGTTCATGGAGGACAACCGCGATCGGATCATCGTCATCGTCGCCGGCTACACGGAGGACATGGCCCGGTTCATCGACACCAATCCGGGCCTCGCCGGCCGCTTCACCAAGACCATCGCGTTCCCGGCCTACGAGCCCTACGACCTCCTCGAGATCCTGCGCCTGATGGCGACCCGGCAATCGTTCCGGCTTCCGCCCCGGTTCGAGACCCTGCTGCTCCCGTGGATCGAGCGGCGCGCGCAGGGGCGCGACTGGTCGAACGCCCGCGAGATGCGCACGCTCCTCGAGCGCCTGCGCGAGGCCCAGGCCCTGCGGCTCTCGGCCGACCCGCTCGGCGATCACGGCCAGTTCGAACTCGTTGACGTCGAGCGCGCCATCGGGGGCCCCGCGCCCTCCGCCACGGCGTCGTGACCGCATGAGATCCGGCACGATGAGTCCGCGCGCCGCAGCCCATGGCAGCCTGTGGTACGAGGATCCCTGGTACCGGCTGGCCTGGCTCGCCCTGCCGCAGGCCGGCACCGTTCTCCTCGCCAACCTGCTCTTCGCCCTCGTGGCGCAGGGCGAATGGGGCCGGCCCGCCACCGGGTCCCGGCAGCGCGCCGCCGAACTCGAAATCCTGCGCGACCGCGCGGGCGGGGAGGGCGACGCCGCCGCGCTGAGCCAGCTCGCCGCCGGAGCCAAGGCGGGCGAGATCGACGCCGCGACCCGCCTGGCGACCCTCTACGATCCCCTCATCGCAGCGAGGTTTCCGCGCAAGACCGTGCCGAGCGATTTCGCGCGCGCCGCCGACCTCTACCGGGCCGGCAGCGAGGCGGGGGATCCCGCGGCCATGGCGCGCCTCGCCGACCTGCTGCTCGAGGATTCCAGTCCCGGCGGCGACCGGACGCGGGGATGCCGCCTGGCCAAGGCCTGGCTCGACCATCCGGCGACGACGCGGGACATGCTCCGCGGCGAGGAGCGCCTGGCCGAGAAGCTCGCCCGCTGCCTCGTCGATCCGGAGAGCGGCCTTCCCCAGGATCCGCGGCGGGCCGGCGACCTCATCGTCGACACCCTCCGGCTGAAATACGAGCCGTCGATCCGCGCCTATGTGCGCGGCCTCGGCCTGCACAAGCCCGCCCTGATCCGCGCCCTGCAGGAGGCGATGGCGGCGCGGACCGTCGGCCGCTACACCGGTCCGGTGGACGGGCTCGTCCACCCCGAGACGATCGCGGCGCTGGAACGGGAGGCGGGCCTGCGTCCGTTCCTGCCGGAGGCCGCGCCGGAGCGCCGCGCCGAGACCGGCACCGGCCTGACGGCGGAGGAGTTCCGCAGCCTCGCCCAGGCGGCGACCCGGGATCTCGGCGCCCTGGCGCGGGTCCAGGCCATCGCCGACCGGGGGGATGCCACCGCCCTGGCGACCCTCGGCTACCTCTACAGCCCGTTCCTCAACAAGGGCGAGGTGTTCGCGCCCGACGCCCGGCGGTCCGCCGCCAATTTCGAGCGGGCCGCCGCGTCCGGCGCCCGCGACGCCGCCGCCCAGGCGGCGGGTCTCTACGACAAGGGCGCGGGCGCCCTGGAGAAGGACCCGGACCGGGCGGCCTCCCTCATCCTGCGCCAGCTCGAACTCGATCCGGGGTACCAGGTCTTTCTCACGGACCCGGTCTTCGGCGCGACCTGGAGCCCCGCCTTCTGGGGCGCGCTGCAGCGGGCGCTGTCCGCGCGCGGCGTCTACACCAACCCGGTCGAGAACCGCCGCAACGACGCGGTCATCGCCGCGATCCGACGCTTCGCGCAGGCGAACGAGACGGCCCGGAGCCCATCGAGACCATGAGCAACGCGCGAGACGAGTGGCTGCGCGCGCACGCGGCCCTGTGGTACGGCGATGCCCGCTACCGCCTGGCCTGGTTCGGCCTGCCGCAGGTGGTGACGCTGGGGCTGGCGGGCCTGTGCCTGTCCCTGGCCGCCCAGGGGGAATGGGGCCGGCCGGCCACGGTCTCGAAGGCGCGGGTGGCCGAGCTGACGGCCCTGCGCGACCGGGCCGGCAAGGAGGGCGACCTCAAGGCGTTCCAGGAGCTCACCGCCGCGGCCACCCGCAACCAGATCGACGCCGCGACCAAGCTCGGCACGCTCTACGACCCGCTCACCGCCGCCTATTTCCCGAAGAAGCCCTCGCCCAACGACTTCTCCCGCGCCGCCGCCCTCTATGCTCCCGGCGCCGCGGCGGGCGACCTCCTGGCGATCACGCGCCTGGCCGACGTGCTCCTCGATCCGGCCAACCCCAACGGCGACCTCAAGCGCGGCTGCCGCCTCGCCCAGACCTGGATGGACGACCCGGAGACGCTCAACCGCACGATTTCCGGCGAGGAGCGCGTCACCGTCAAACTCGCCAAATGCTACGTCGAGCCGGAAAGCGGCCTGCCGCAGGATCCCGTCCGGGCGGGCGAACTGGTGACCGCCGTGCTGTGGCGCAAGCACCAGCCGACCATCGACGCCTTCGTCAACAATCTCGGCATGCAGAGCCCGGCCCTGGTGGCGGGGATCCAGCGGCATCTCGCCAAGTCGGGGCGGTATATCGGCCTCGTGGACGGGCGTGCCAATCCCGCCATCGTCACCGCCCTCCAGGTGGAGGCCGGGATCAGGAACACCGTCACGGCCCCGAGGCCCGAGCCGCGCCGGGTGACGCCGAGCGGGCCGGACCCGGAAGTCACGGCCCTGGCGGGGGCCGCCATGGCCGGAGACCGGGGCAAGATGGCCCAGCTCAAGAGCCGGGCCGATGCCGGGGACGTGGACGCGCTCACCGCCTATGCCCGCCTGTACAACCCGGTGAGGAACAAGGGGCAGTCCTTCGCGCCGGATTCGCAGGTCGCCGTCGCCTATTACGAGCGCGCCGCCGCCGCCGGCAGCGGCGGGGCCGCGGGGGAGGCCGCGGTGCTCTACGATTCCGGCTGGGGCAACCTCGCCAAGGATCCGAAGAAGGCGGCCGCCCTCGCCCTGCGCGGCGTCGACCTCAAGGACGACCAGGTCACCTTCTGGCTGCTGTTCGAGGAGGCGGGCAGCTGGAGCGGCCCGTTCTGGGGCGCCCTCCAGGCCGAACTGACGGCACGCGGCTTCTACACGCTCCCCGTCGAGAACAAGCGCAACCCCGCCGTCATCACGGCCCTGCGCGCCTACATGAAGGCGAAGTCGTGAGCGGGACCGACCGGCTCGGCGCGCACGCGGCGCTCTGGTTCGCGGAGACGCGCTACCGTCTCGCCTGGTTCGTCCTGCCCCAGGCGGCGGTCGCCCTCGCGGCCGGCCTCGCGCTCCTGTTGCTGAAGCCCGCCGGGGAATGGGGCAAGCCGGCCGACAGCAAGGAGAACGAGAAGACCTATCTCGACCTCCTCGACAAGGCCGGCAAGGACGGCGACAAAGCCGCCTTCGACAAGCTGAAGACCGCGGCGGATGCCGGCGACATCTCCGCCCGCTCCTTCATGGGCGCCCTCTACAATCCCGAATGGGCCGGGATCTACGCCAGGAATCCGGTCAAGCCGGACGTGGCCACGGCGCTGACCTATTATGAGAAGCCCGCCGATCTCGGTTATCCGGGTGCCCAGCGCGGCATGACCGAACTCCTGCTCAACCGCGGGCGCGGCCAGTACGACCTCAAGCGCGGCTGCCGCTACGGGCTCGCGTTTCATGCAAACCCGGTCGCGATCCGGAACAGCTATCTGAACTCCTGGTCGACGCTGTTCTGGATCGCCGGCTGCTACGCCGACGCGGAGAGCGGCGTACCGCGAGACCCGCAGAAGGCCGCCGACATCTACATGGATACGGTGGCGGCCAAGCTGCCGCTGGCCATCGGCACCTTCACCGACGATCTCGGCCGCCAGCCCCCCGATCTCGTGGCGGCGATCCAGCGCAATCTCGCCCGGCGCGGCTTCTATTCCGGGCCGGCCGACGGAACGGCGACGCCCCAGACCCAGGCGGCCATCCGCGCCCTGTCCGGCACCGCCGCCGCGCCTCAGGGCCGGGCCGCCGATCCGGGTCCGCCGCCGCAGGCGCGCCCCGCGGCGCCGGTGCCGAGCACCGACGAGATCATGGCGCTCTTCAAGAGCGCGACCACCGATGCCGCCGCCGAGGGAAAGCTTCGCGCCCTGGCGGAGAACGGCGTGTCCGTGGCGCAGTATCTCTACGCGCTCCTCCTGTCCCCGGCCAACACCGACAAACAGCGGATCACCGCACCCGACGCCGTCCTGGCGAGCCGGTATCTCGAGCGCCTCGCGGCGGAGCGATCCTTCGCGCCCGCGGCCTCGTCGGCGGCCTTCCTCTACGATATCGGCGGCCCCAATCTCCCCCGTTCCCCCGGGAAAGCGGCGGACATGACGATCCGCGCCCTCGAACTGAAGTCCACCGACATCCTGCAGAACCTCAGCGAGGACAAGTGGGGCGTCGGCTTCTGGGCGGCCCTGCAGCAGCGCCTGGCCGACCGGAATCTCTACCAGGGCCGCATCGTCGATCAGCGCAACGACCGGACCATCCAGGCGGCCCGCCGCCTCCTCGGCAACCCTTAGGAGATGCCCGTGGCGGCGAATCGCGGTTCGACTTCCCTGGCCTACCCGGCGCGGCCGGCACGGCGCCTCCTCGTCCTCCTGGCGGGGATCGTCGGGCTCGGCCTCGCCCTGCCCGGCGCCGCCCAGGCGCAGATCAAGGTCCGCAAGGCCGATTGCTTCGTTGAGGCCGATGGCAGGATCGCCATCAACGGCGTCTGCGAGTTCCTCACCGACGCGCGCAGCTACGGGACGGGGGGCTTCCGTCTCGCCACTTACGAGAACGGCTACCTCCGCTACGGGGTGGTCGTGGCGGTGGCGAGCCCCGGCAGCGGCACGGCCACATGGAACGAGACGCCCGGCGGCAAGCCCGACGAGGGCCCCTCCGAATCCGTCACCTCCGCCGGGGCCTGCTGGACGGGGCCGCGCAGCCGGACCTGCGCCTGGAAGATCGGCGAGGGCCGTCCCGGTTTCCCCGGGGGCGGCGTCGCGCCGGCGCCCGGAATCGGCGCGCCCCGCACCGCCGATTGTCTCATCGAAGTCAGGGGCGCGGCCCGAATCGACGGCCCCTGCCAGTTCCGGTCGGATGCCGGACAGGACGGGGCGGGCGGATTCGAGGTCCGGTCCTATGCCAGGGGTGGCCTGGACTTCATCGCGCGGCTCACCCGCGATTCACGGGACCCGCAGACGGCCACCGCCTTCTGGAACGAGCGCCCCGGCGCGCCGCAGGCGACGGCCCCCCTCGGCACCCTGGTGCCGAAGGGGCCGTGCTGGGAGGGAGCGGGGGCGCGCCTGTGCGTCTGGCAGGCCGGACAGTCCCGCGAGGCTTCGGACCGGCCCGGTGCCGATCCGGGCCGCGCACCGCCCGCCGAAACGCCGCCGGCCGAGACCGCGCGCCCGGCCTCGCCGCCCGTGCCCCGGGACAATGCGGGGACGGGGGAGACGCCGCCGGGGATGGTCCTGAAGCTGACCTTCAAGGGACGCTGCGAATCCCTGGTGGTCGATGGCGAGGACATCACCGCGTCCTGTGCCCCCTCCGCCAGAAACGCCTCCACCACCGGGTCGGCACGGGCCGAGTTCGTGTTCGGAACCACCGACGACCGGGAGGTCAGCTTCCTCGCATCGGCGAAGGGATGGGTCGAGGGCGGCACCCTGCGTCAGCCCATCGACGAAGTGATGTACGAGGAGCGCGGCCAGAGCCTCCTCGTGAAGGCCAAGGGCGTCTGCGAGATGCCCAACCCCATGGGCGGTCCCGTGGTGATCACGTGCAGCGCCCAGACGTCCAACAGCGCCTACACCGTCCGCTTCCGCACGGATGGCGGCAAGCCGGTCCTGGAGCGGTCCAGCCCCGGTTGAGCCCCGCCACGACACGCCCGCCCCATCCCGAAGCCGAGGAGAAGCCCATGACACACCGCCTCCCGAACGCGGCCCTCCGGTCCACCGCGCCCCTGCGATGCTCGGCCCTCCGATCTCTGGCGCTCGCCGGCCTCCTCGGGCATGGCCTCGTCCTGCCGGCGCAGGCGGAGACGGAGAACAAGACCGCCCGCCCCGGGCAGCGGATCTTCCTCCAGGGCTTCACCCATTACTTTCCGACGCAGGGATGCCGCTCCAAGGCGGCCCTGGTCGATCTGGTCTCGCCGCCGCGCGGCGGACGCGTCGAGCTGCGCCGGGAGTTCCGAATCCTCGGCAACAAGATCGACGAGCGGGGCGCCACGATCCAGAAGGTGGATGGCTGCGAGGACGTGAAGAAGGATTCGATGTCGATCTTCTATACGGCACGGCCCGACTTCTCCGGTCTCGATATCCTGTCGGTCGCCGTGACCTTCGGGGACGGGACGACGGTGCCCTACACCTTCCGGATCACGGTGCCGGAGGGCGAACGCCGCCAGGCTCCGGCCGTCTCGCAGGCGCCCGCCCCGCGCGGCAACGGCGCGGGCCAGGCCGCCGGGACCACCGCGACGGCTCCGGCGGCGCGGGCCGCCAGCACCGGCGACTTCCTGCGCGACACGGTCCGCGACGCGACGCCCGCGCCCCGGCAGGCGCCGGACTCTCCCCCTCCGAAGGCGGCGAATGCGCCGGGCGCCACCGCCGCCGCCGGCGAGGCCGCGCCCCCCGTCCGCGTCGAAGCCCCGCCGCCGCCCGCCCCGCGTGAGATGGCCCCCGCGCCCCGGTCCCGGCCCGCTTCCATGCCTCAGCTGTGACGTCCGCGCGCCTCAAAGGCCGCTGGCCCGAGCGGTCGCCCACGACGACCGGCCGATGACCCATCTGCTCATCGGGGCGATCGTCGCCCTCGGCGCGATCCTCTACGTCGCGCGCGTGCGGCAGATGCTGAAGGCCGCCGCGCGCGCGCATTTCCCGCGGCGGATTCTCCTGGTCTACATCCTCGTCCAGACGCTGATCGTCGGGTCTGTCCTGGCGGGCTGCGTCTGGCTGGCGTCCTTGCTGGTATCCTGGCTGATGCGCTGAGGGGGAGACGACCGGGTGGCGGCCTGCGGCGCGGACGGGATCATGACGGAACCCGGCGCCGGAACCAGCCAGATCCTAGTTTTTCTTGTCTTGAAGAAGAGAAGCTCACGATGAAGCGCACGTTCGCATTTCCCGTCGCCGTGACGGCCGGCCTGCTCGGCGGCATCGTCGCCGCGCCGGCCTACGCCGCCGGCATGACCGCTCAGACCTATTCTTCGGACTACGACAAATGCATGGACAAATCCGGCGGCATCACAGCCGACATGCTGGATTGTGCATCCGCCGAACTGTCGCGTCAGGACAAGAAGCTGAACGCCGCCTATCAGACGCTCATGCGCAAATCGACGGAGGAGGAGAAGACCGCGCTCCGCGACTCGCAGCGGGGCTGGCTGGCCTACAGGACCGCCTCCTGCAAGCTGACGATGATCTTCGGCGGAGGCGGAACCATGGACCTGATCGCCGCCTCGAGCTGCAACCTCGACGAGACGGCGCGGCGGGTGTTCTTCCTGGAAAGCCTGCTCGTCGAATAGGGACGTTCGACCGCCGGCATCGGCCATGGCGTATTCGTCCGAGAGGTGCCCTAATTCGTCGCGCCCACTTCCTCCCGAAACGGACATCCTGCCATGCCCTTCATCACCACCCAGGACGGCGTCGAGATCTTCTTCAAGGATTGGGGTCAAAAGAGCGCCCAGCCGATCGTGTTCCACCACGGCTGGCCGCTCTCGTCGGACGACTGGGACGCGCAGATGCTGTTCTTCCTGCATCACGGCTACCGGGTCGTGGCCCATGACCGGCGCGGCCATGGCCGCTCGGCCCAGGTCGATGCCGGCCACGACATGGATCACTACGCCGCCGACGCCTTCGCGGTGAGCGAGGCGCTGGACCTGCGGAACGCCGTGCATATCGGCCATTCCACCGGCGGCGGCGAGGTCGCCCGCTACGTGGCCAGGCACGGAGGGCCGGCCGGCCGCGTGGCCAAGGCCGTGCTGGTCTCGGCGGTGCCGCCGCTGATGGTCAGGACGGAGGCCAATCCCGAGGGTCTGCCGATCGCGGTGTTCGACGGGTTCCGCGCGGCCACCGCCGCGAACCGGGCGCAGTTCTTCCTCGATGTGGCGAGCGGCCCCTTCTACGGCTTCAACCGCGACGGCGCGACCGTGCAGCAGGGCGTGATCCGGAATTGGTGGCGCCAGGGCATGATGGGCAGCGCGAAGGCCCATTACGACGGCATCAAAGCGTTCTCCGAGACCGACCAGACCGACGACCTCAAAGCCATCACCGTGCCGACCCTGGTCCTGCATGGCGAGGACGACCAGATCGTCCCGATGGCGGATTCCGCGCTGAAATCGGTCGCGCTCCTGGCCCATGGCACGCTCAAGACCTATCCGGGCTTTCCGCACGGGATGCTCACCACCCACCACGACGTCATCAACCCCGACCTCCTCGCCTTCGTGAAGGGCTGAGCCGGGGTTTTCGCGACGGCGATCGACACCGATCGAGGGCGGCGGCATCCCCTCGGTTGCGGCCCTTGCCGCGGATCTGCCTCCGCCTGTCCCGGATCACCACATGGTGTGCTTGGCGCGTTCGGCCCACGTCGAATCGTAGACCTCGCCCCCGACTCGACCGTGGCTTAGTTCGGCCAGAATCTGCCCGGGAGACGGCAGCGTCTTCGGGTCGACATGGTTGGCCTGCTGCCATAGCCCGGATCGGATGAGGGCGCGCGCGCACTGGAAGTAGACCTCCCCGACGGTGATGACCATCACGGTGCGGGGCGCCTTGCCATCGACGGCAAAGGACGCGCACAGGGCTCGATCATCGTCGACGACCGCCCGGCCGTTCACCCGGAGGGCGTTGCCGATGCCGGGGATCAGGAACATCAGCCCGACCCTGGGATCGCGCACGACGTTGCGGAGGCTGTCGATCCGGTTGTTGCCCCGGCGATCGGGCAAGAGCAGCGTGCGGGGATCGGCGACGCGCACGAACCCCGGACGATCACCACGGGGAGAGCAGTCCAGGCCTTCGGGGCCGGCGGTGGCGAGGGTCGCGAAGGGCGCGATCTCAATGAAGCGCCGGTAATGCGGGGTGATGTGGTCCGCGACCTTGGCGGTGGACGCATCGGCGACGGCGCCCCACTCGCCGTAGATGCGCTCGAGTCCCGCCACCGTTTCGACCATGGCCATCGTTCGTACCCCTCTGCCGGATGAATGGGCCTTGCCCCCTCGCACGAGGCGGGGCGGCTGAAGCAGAGCGACGGCATTCCGTCGCCGGATCGGCCCGCGGGCCAAGGGTCCCGACGGAGTGCGATCCAAAAACCTTGAGTCGAACCTCAGGCCGCCCGCTCGCGCAGATGCGCGATGAGCTCGGCAGCCGCGCTGTCCGGATCGGCATCGTTCAAGATCGTGCACTCCGCTTCGATCGGGACGACGCGGTCGAGACGGGCGCGCAGGTCGCCATCCTCCGGCCGGCCCCGCGCGGCGAGGCGGCGGGCGAGGATGTCGGGCGAGGCCGTGACGGACACGACGCTGACGCGAGGCTGGGCGCGGCGGGCCGCCTGGACGATGCGGCGTGAGACGTTGCAGACCACCACCCGCCCGGCTCGCGCGTGATCCAGGGTCTCTCCGGGGATCGCATAGCCGAGGCCGTGCGCACGCCAATGCAGGGCGAAGGCGCCGGAGGCCGCTCCGTTGGTGAACGCATCCTCGGAGATCGCGATGTTGTCCTCGTGCGCCGAGGGCGCGCGGGTCACGAGGCGGCGCGGGAAGACGAAGCGGGACTCGTGGGCGAGGGCCTCGCGTGCCAGCCGCAACAGGGTGTCCTTGCCGGCCCCGCTCGGGCCGACCACGAGAACGAAGCCGCCGGGCATCACACCACCCGCGTGCCGGCGCGCCAGACCTGGCGCACCACCGGCACGCCCCGGGCGAGACGGACCCGGACGAGATCCGCGCGGAGATCCGGCTCCAGCCGGCCGCGATCGGTCAGCCCGGTCGCGCGGGCGGGATGGGCCGTCACCGTGGCGATGGCGTCCGGCAGGGCAATGCCGGGCACGCGCTCGGGCAATCCGAACGCCGCCATCAGCAGGCTCGCCGGCACGTAGTCCGAGGACAGGATGCTGAGATAGCCGGCCTCCGCCAGGGTCTGGGCCGCGACGTTGCCCGAATGCGAGCCGCCCCGGATGAGGTTCGGCGCCCCCATCATCACGGTGATGCCGGCCGCGTGCGAGGCTTCCGCCGCCTCCAGGGTGGTGGGGAACTCGGCGATCGCCACCGATTCGTCCCGGGAGAGGGTCACGTCGGCCAGCGTCGTGTCGTCGTGGCTGGCCAGCGGGATGCCGTGCTCCCGCGCCAGGGCGACGAGGGCCGGGCGGTTGACGGCGTTGAGGGCGTGGCCGTCGCGCATCTTGCGCTCGGTGCTGCGCTTGATCTCCTCCAGGGAGCGGCCGCCGCGCCCGGCATAGACGTAGTACTTGGCCACATCCCGGAACTGGCGCTGGCCCGGCGTATGGTCCATCAGCGACAGGAGGCCGATGGCATAGCGCCCGGCGAAGGCGCGCACGGTCTCGACCACGTCGGCGGAGGGGATCTCGCAGCGCAGGTGGGTGCGGTGCTCGGCCCGGAACAGGTCCGCCCCTCGCGCCTCCGCCAGGGCGGCCGCGAGGAGTTCGAGCTCGGTGCCGAGGCCGCTGCCATCCGGATCGGTGCCGGCGCGCAGCGAATCGAACACCGTGGTGATGCCGGACGCCGCGATCTGCGCGTCGTAGGCCAGCACCGCCCCGAGGGGATGCCAGCGCACGCCGGGGCGCGGGGCGTAGTGGCTCTCCAGGTGGTCGGTGTGGAGCTCGACGAGGCCCGGGATGATCGTGTCGCCGGCGCAGTCGAGGCCGCGCTCGGGGGCGCGTCCCGTGCCGATCTCGGCGATGCGCCCGTCAACAACCGCGAGCCAGCCGGTCTCGACCCGGTCGGGCAGAACGAGGCGCGCGTTTTCGAGGATCTCGACCCGGTCCGTCATGCGTGCGTACTCCCGATTCATGCGGCCATCGCTCCGCGGAAGGCGGCGACGTCGACGATGCGCGTCGCCACCGCCTCGCGGACATCCGCGTCGTGGAAGATGCCGAGGATGCCGGCGCCCGCCGCCCGCTTCTCGGCGATGAGCTCCACCACCACGGCCCGGTTCTTGGCATCGAGGGAGGCGGTGGGCTCGTCGAGGAGCAGGATGGGCCGGTCGGCGATGAGACCGCGCGCGATGTTGACCCGCTGCTGCTCGCCCCCGGAGAAGGTCGCGGGCGGAAGCCCCCACAGCCGTTCGGGCAGGTTGAGGCGGCTGAGCAGGTCGGCCGCGCGGGACCGGGCCGCCCCGGGGGCCAATCCCCCTTCGATCCCGGCGGTCTCCACCACGGCGCGGGCGCCGACGCGGGGGATCACCCGCAGGAACTGCGAGACGTAGGCCAGCGTCGTGCGGCGCAGGCCCAGGATCTCGCGCGGCGCGGCGGTGGCGAGATCGACGACGCGGGTTCCGTCGCGGACCCGGATCGCGCCGGCGGCGCAGCGGTAATTGCCGTAGGCCATCTTGAGGAGGGAGGACTTGCCCGCGCCCGAGGCGCCGCCGAGGACGACGCATTCGCCGGGATGGAGCGCGAGGGTGGCGCCGGCGATCACCGGCAGGACGGCGCCGCCGCGCAGGTGCAGGGTGAAGCTCTTGTCCACGTCGTCGAAGGCGAGGAGGGGCGGAAGGGACGTCATGCGGCGAGCACCGAGGAGACGAGGAGCTGGGTGTAGGCGGCCTGGGGGTCGTCGAGGACCTGGTCGGTCAGCCCGGTCTCGATCACCCGGCCAGCCCGCATGACGAGGACGCGGTGCGAGAGCAGGCGGGCCACGGCGAGGTCGTGGGTCACGATGATCACCGCGAGGCCGAGTTCGGCCACCAGCCCCCGGATCATGTCGAGGAGGCGGGCCTGGACCGAGACGTCGAGGCCCGAGGTCGGCTCGTCCATGAGCACGAGGCGGGGCGCGGTGACGAGGTTGCGGGCGATCTGCAGGCGCTGGCGCATGCCGCCGGAGAAGCGGGTGGGCGGGTCGTCGACCCGGTCGGCGGCGATCTCGACCCGGGCGAGCCAGTCGAGGGCGGTGGCGCGGATGCGGCCGTAATGGCGCTCGCCCACCCCCATCAGCCGCTCGCCGACATTGCCGCCGGCCGAGACCGCCATGCGCAGCCCCTGCGTGGCGTCCTGGCGGACGAAGCCCCAGTCGGTGCGCATCAGGGCGCGGCGATCGACGACGCTCAGGGCGGCGAGGTCCCGCGTGGCGCCGTCCCGCATGCGGTAGGAGACCGTTCCGGCATCGGCCGCGACCTCGCCGGCGATCAGCGAGAGCAGGGTCGACTTGCCAGAGCCCGATTCACCGACCACCGCGAGGACTTCGCCCGCATCGAGGGTGAAGCCGATGCCGTCGCAGGCGAGGCGGCGGCCGTAGCGCCTGGTCAGGCCGTCGACCGTAAGCAGGGGTTCCATCACGCGGCCTCTCCCATGTGGCCGTCGGCGCGGCGGCTTTCGCAATGGTCGGTGTCCGAGCAGACGAACATCCGCCCGCCGGCATCGTCGAGGACGACCTCGTCGAGGTAGACGTCCTCCGCCCCGCAGAGCGCGCACGGGCGGTCGAAGCTCTGGACCCGGAACGGATGGTCCTCGAAATCGAGGCTGCGGACCCGCGTGTAGGGCGGGATCGCGTAGATGCGCTTCTCGCGGCCCGCGCCGAAGAGCTGGAGCGCGGGGCAATCGTCCATCTTCGGGTTGTCGAATTTCGGGGTCGGGGAGGGGTCCATCACGTAGCGGCCGGCCACCTCCACCGGGTAGGCGTAGGTGGTGGCGATGTGGCCGTGGCGGGCGATGTCCTCGTAGAGCTTCACGTGCATGAGGCCGTATTCGGCCAGCGCATGGAGCTGGCGCGTCTCGGTCTCGCGCGGCTCGAGGAAGCGCAGCGGCTCGGGGATCGGCACCTGGTAGACGAGCACCTGCCCCTCGGCCAGCGGCGCTTCCGGGATGCGGTGGCGGGTCTGGATCACCGTGGCCTCGGCGGTCCGCGTGGTCGTGGCGATCCCGGCGGTGGCGGTGAAGAAGCGGCGGATCGAGACCGCGTTGGTGGTGTCGTCGGCGCCCTGGTCGATCACCTTGAGCACGTCGGACGCGCCCAGGATCGCGGCGGTGACCTGCACCCCGCCAGTGCCCCA
Organism: Methylobacterium sp. E-045; assembly: GCF_022829685.1. GTDB lineage: Bacteria > Pseudomonadota > Alphaproteobacteria > Rhizobiales > Beijerinckiaceae > Methylobacterium. The sequence goes on along the minus strand of NZ_JAKSYE010000093.1, from coordinate 15,290 downwards.
GCCATAGGGCATCGGCATCTCGCGGGCGGCGAAGGGGACCTGGTAGCCGGGGATCGCGATGGCCTTGAGGATGGCCCGGCGGATCATCCGCTTCGTGCCCTCGTCGAGATAGGCGAAGTTGTAGCCGGTGCCGGCCGGGACGGTACCTTGGATCTGGACCTGCGGATTCATTCGGCGGCCTCCCGCAGGGTGGGTTCGTCCGGTTCGGCCGTCCGGGCGGCGTGCTCGGCGCGCAGGCGCCGGACGAGGTCGAGCTCGGCCTGGAAGTCGACGTAGTGCGGCAGCTTCATGTGCTCGACGAAGCCCGTCGCCTGCAGGCTGTCGCAATGGGCCAGCACGAATTCCTGGTCCTGGGCCGGCACCAGCACGGCCTCGCCGAGTTCGGCCGCCCGCAGGGAGCGGTCCACCAGCGCCATGGCCATGGCCTTGCGCTCGCCCTGGCCGAAGACGAGGCCGTAGCCGCGGGTGAATTGCGGCGGCACCGCCCCGTGGCCGTGGAACTGGTTGATCATCTGGCACTCCGTCATGTCCACCGTGCCGAGGCTGACGGGGAAGCCGAGCTCCTCCGGCGTGAAGTCGAGCTGCACGGACCCGACCCGGATCTCGCCGACGAAGGGATGGGTGCGGCCGTAGCCGCGCTGCGTCGAGTAGCCCAGCGCCAGGATGAAACCCTCGTCGCCCCGCGCCAGCCCCTGGAGCCGCACCGCGCGGTCGGCGGGGTAGTCCACCGGCTCGCGGGTGAGGTCGCCCACGGGCGCGCCGTCGTCCGGGGGCGAGGGTTCGAGCAGGCCCGCCTGCCCCAAGAGATCGGTGACCCGCGGGCAGGCGGCGGCATCGGCCTCCGGCTCGGCCTCGGCGGCGGGTTCGGGGACGGCGCCGTCGGCCAGGGCGAAATCGACGAGGCGGTGGGTGTAGTCGAAGGTCGGGCCGAGCACCTGTCCGCCGGGCAAGTCCTTGAAGGTGGCGGAGATGCGCCGGCTCAGGGTCATCGCACCGGTGTCGAGGGCCTCGGTGGCGCCGAAGCGCGGCAGGGTGGTGCGGTAGGCCCGCACCAGGAACACCGCCTCGACCACGTCGCCGCGCGCCTGTTTCAGGGCGAGCGCGGCGAGGTCGGGATCGTAGAGCGACCCCTCCGTCATCACCCGGTCGACGAGGAGGCGCATCTGCTCGCGGATCTGCGCCACGGTGAGGTCGGGCACGGCCGGATCGCCGCGCCGGACCTCGGCCAGCAGCCGGTGGGCATTGTCGATGGCGGCCTCGCCGCCCTTCACCGCTACGTACATGGGGTTGCCTCCGGGGTGACGGGGCGGGCCGAGCGCGGCAGCCCGGCGAGGCGCCCGGGCGCGACGAAGAGACAGTCGATGCCCAGCGGGAAGCCGGCATGGTTCGCGGCCCAGCGTGACGCCCAGTCGGCGGGCAGGGGGCCTGCATCGAGGCGCTCGGTGCCGCGGATGCCCGGCCCCGTGAAGGCCGGGCCGCTTTCGTCGGACAGGGTCTCGACGGCGAGGACCAGGGTGGCGGAGGCATCGGGGTAGGCGGGGGTGCCCTGCGCGAACTCCGTGAAGGCCGGGCAGCGGGCGGGATCGGCGATCAGCGCGAAGGCGGCCTGCTCGGGCGACGCGACGATCGGCGCCCCGGTGTGGAAGCGCAGGAAGCCGGCCACCGCCGGTTCGGCCCGCAGCGGAGCATCGAGCCAGACCGGCGTGTCGGCGTCGACGAGCGCCAGCGCCAGGGCCGCGAGTTCCGGCGTGAGCGGGGCAGGGGGCCTCAGGCCGGTGGGCAAGGGACGGATGCGGCCGGGCCGGCTCAGGGCCTCCATCGCGGCGCGGAACACCGCCTGCCCCTCATGGACGGGATCGGCGAAGCCATGGGCGAGCTGTCGAGCGAGGTCGTGAGGCATCAATCCTCTCCCCGCGCCAGGGTGAAGAAATTCACCCGGGTCGCCGCCACCTTGCGGGCGCCCTGCCGCGCCGCCTCCGCCCGACGCGCGGCGATGGCGGCCAAGGCCGCATCGAGGGCCGGGCGCGCCTCCGGACGCTGCCAATGCGCGTCGAGGATGGCCGCGAGGCGGGCGCGATCCCGGTCGCGCCCGAGGTGATAGGCAAAGCCGGTCTCGCCGCCGGGCAGGCGCACCGCCGCCCTCGTCACCGTGGCCTCGCCGGCGTTGAAGGGTCGGCCGTCACCGCCGATCCGCCCCCGGACCATCACCAGGCCGGTCTCCGACGGGCGCAGATCCTCCGCCTCCGGGGCGATTCCGGCCCCCGCCAGGGCGGCCAGCAACTCGGCCGGGCTGGCCTGACCGGCCCGCTCCATCGCCTGTCGGCGGGCCGAGGGGTCTGGCATCCCGGGCTCGCGTGGTGTTTGGCTGGCACTCGGCATCGATCGGTCTCCAAACATGTCTATATGTATAGACAACAGGATGATCAGGCGCAAGGAGTTTCAAGCGGGCTATGCGAGCGATCCATGAATGAGGCGGGCGACAGGCCCGTGACAGCGCTCCGGCGCGGAGGCGGTCTCGCGGCATGGCGCCAGATCGCGGACGCGCTTGCGGGCGAGATCCGCGGCGGGGCCCTCGCCGCCGGGGCGCAGCTGCCGGCCGAATCGGCGCTCGCCGCGCGCTTCGGCGTGAACCGGCACACGGTGCGCCGGGCGCTCGGCGTGCTTGCCGAGGACGGGCTGGTGCGCACCACGCAGGGCAAGGGCAGCTTCGTGGAGCAGGGCCCGATCCCCTATCCGATCGGTCCCCGGACCCGATTCTCCGAGATCGTCACGCGCACGGGCCGCGAGGCCTGGGGCGACCTGATCGCGGCCGCGACGGCGCCCGCCGATGCGGGCTGGGCCGAGGCCCTGGGGATCGCTCCCGGCGCACCGATCCTCGAACTCCGCACCGTGCACCGGGCCGACGGCGCCCCGATCTCGACGGCCCGGACCTGCCTGCCCCTGCCGCGCTTTTCCGGCTTCGACGCGGCCTACGCCGCCAGCGGCTCGATCACCCGCGCCTATGCGGGCTACGGGGTCGCCGACTACACCCGGCTCTCGACCCGGATCGGCGCCCGCCCCGCCGAGGCCGAGGAGGCGGCACGTCTCGACATCGCCCCCGGCCGCAGCCTGATCGTCCTGTTGAGCGTGAACGTGGACGGCGACGGCCGGCGCATCCAGGCCACCCGCAGCCTGTTCGCCGCCGACCGGGTGGAGCTGGTGGTGGAGTGATCGCCCGTCCCCGCGACGACGACACCGATGACCCGAGCGAGTGGGCGCGTGGACCCGCGATCCCGTCGCCGGCGGAACGGCTCGCCTGCGTCGGAGGTAGAGGCGTGGGATGCCGGCGGGCGTCCTCTGTCCCGGGAGGCTACCGGACTCACACGTCTGCGCGACGGCTGTGCCCTCTATCCAAGAGGGTTCGGCATGAGGCGCGACGGGCCCCCTCTCCCGTTTGGGAGAGGGTTGGGGTGAGGGGCGTGGCCCCTCCGGAGTGGTCACACACCTCACCCTGTCCCTCTCCTTCCAGGAGAGGGGACCCCGCGCGCCCCGCGAGATGTGTGACCATCGTAGCTTTGTGGGGAGGAGTGGGGGTTGGGGGTGGAGGGGTGCCCGTCATGGCCCAGAGTCTGGCGGAACACCCCCAACTCCTCACCTCTCCCCACAAGGGGGAGAGGGACGCGTCGAGCGTCCGAGGCGCTCCGCCCGATCGCAGATCAGGCGGACGGTTCGGCCGCGGCCTTGCCCCAGTTCGGCACGGGAAAAGCCCGGTCGTAGGTCAGGTTGAAGACGAAGGCGTAGACCACGTAGAAGGCCGCGATCGCCAGATCCATGAAGAAGGCCTGCGAAAGGCCGATGCCGAGATACCAGGCGATCGGCGGCAGCAGGATCATGAGCAGGCCCGCCTCGAACAGCACGGCGTGGCCCACCCGCAGGAGCAGGCCCTTGCGCGTGTGCCCGGTGAGCCGCTGCATCGCCCGGTCGAAGCCGAGGTTGTAGACGTAGTTCCAGGCCGTCGCGGTCAGGGCGCTGCCGATGCCGATCACCCCCATGTCGGAGGCGTGCAGCCCGAACAGCACGGTGCCGAACGGGACGATGAGGGCCAGCCCGAACAGCTCGAACAGGAGGGCGTGGCGGATACGGTCGCGGGTGCTGCGCATGGTCTCGTCTCGAAAAGCCGCGTTGGTTCCCGGCCTTCTATCTGCCATACCCCGTTCGGCAAGTTAGGACGTATCTGAGGACCAGATAGATGGCCGTCTCGCTCGACCAGCTCCAGGCTTTCGTGGCGGCCGCCGAAGCCGGCTCCTTCTCCGGCGCCGCCCGCGTCCTGCGCAAGGCGCAGTCGGCCGTCAGCACCCAGGTGGCGAATCTCGAGGCGGATCTCGGGCTCACGCTGTTCAGCCGGGCGGGCCGGAACCCGGTGCTCACCCCGGCGGGGGAACGGCTGCTGCTGGAGGCGCGCGTGGTGCTCGACCGACGCGAGCACCTGATCGGCGTGGCGAGCAGCCTGGAGCGGCGGGTGGAGAACCGGCTGGTGGTCGCCATCGACGAGCTCTATCCCGAACATGCGCTGGGTGCGCTCTTCGCCGACTTCGCCCGGGCTTTCCCCTTCGTCGAGCTGGAACTGCTCTTCCCGCTGATGGAGGATGTCAGCCGCATGGTGCAGTCCGGCGCCGCCGACCTCGGCGTGATGTGGCGCCAGGAGGTGCTGCCCACGGAACTCGGCTTCCAGACCATCGGCTGGGTGCCCCTCAAGCTCGTCTGCGGGCGCGACCACCCCCTCGCCAAGGCGCGGGTGGAGTGGGAGGAACTGAAGCGTTACCGCCAGATCCTGGTCGCCGCGCGCAGCGACGGGCCGGAGAAGCGCCGCCTGCGGGTGGCCGCCGAAGTGTGGTGGGTGGAGAGCCACTGGGTGATCCTGGAGCTGGTGAAGCACGGGATCGGCTGGGCCTTCGTCACCGACCACGTCATCGCTGCGTCGCTCACGGCGCCGCACCTCGTCACGCCCGACCTGCAGTTCGACGCGGGCGACTGGCCCATCGCCCTGGAACTGGTCTGGCACAAGCAGCGGCCCTGCGGCCCCGCCGCGACCTGGCTGCGCGAGCGCTTCGCGGCGGAGCGGATCGGCCCCGTCTCGCGGGACGGGCCGGCGGGCTGACGGGGGAGGGCCGGGGTTCGGCGCCGCCGGGACGGCGGCCCCCTCGTACCGGACCTCGTGAGCCCGAAAGATCGAGGTCTGCCCCGCGCGACCGCGCGGCGGCGGTCCTCCGCCGGACCTCACCGACCCCGACCTCCGGGGCGGGGTCGGTGAGACGGGTATCAGGTCGTCGCACCGCCGATCAGGGCCCGGCGCAGGCGCCCGGAGACGGCGTCGATGATCGCCACGGTGATGAGGATCATCAGGATCAGGAAGGCCACCTGGCGCAGTTCGAGGACGCGGATCAGCTCGGTCAGGTACTGGCCGATGCCGCCCGCGCCGACGATGCCGATGATGGTGGCCGAGCGGGTGTTCGACTCGAAGAAGTACAGCACCTGGCTGCCCAGCACCGGCAGCACCGCCGGGATGAGGCCGAAGCGGATGCGGTGCAGCTCGGCGCCACCAGAGGCGGAGACGCCCTCGCCGGCCTTGCCGTCGACGGTCTCGACCGCTTCCGAGAACAGCTTGCCCAGCGCCCCGACATCCGCGCAGGCGATGGCGAGCGCCCCGGCGAAGGGGCCGAGCCCGACCACGTTGATCCAGATCAGCGCCCAGATCAGCACATCGACGGAGCGCACCACGTCGAGGCCGCGCCGGACGGCGACATGCACGAAGGGATTGGGCACGACGTTGCGGGCGGCCAGGAACGCCACGGGAAACGCCAGGATCGCCGCCGTCAGCGTTCCGATGAAGGCGATGCCGAGGGTCTCGCCCAGGGCCTGCAGGAAGGCCCAGGCCCGCCCGCCGGTCTCCGGCGGCAGCATCATGAGGCTGAACTCGGCAAGGCGGCCGAGGCCATTGAGCAGGCGGGCGGCGGAGAAATCGAGGCGCACCAGCGCGTAGCCGGACAAGGCGACGAGGCCGGCGAGGGCGAGCCCCGCGAGGAGGCGGGCGCGCCAGGCCGGGCGGAAACTTTCGGGAAAGCGCCGGCGCAGGGCGGCGATCTCGGCCGGATCGAGGTCGGGACCGGTCATCGCAGGCTCCCGAGGAGGTGGTGGCGCAGGCGCTCGGTGCCGAGGTCAATGGCCATCACGGTGAGGATGATCAGGACCAGGATCGCGCTGACGTCGGCGTAGTAGAAATTGCGGATCGCCACGAGCAGCTCCTGCCCGATGCCGCCGGCGCCGACGAAGCCCATGACGCCCGCGCCCCGCACGTTGATCTCGAAGCGGAGCAGCCCGTAGGAGACGAAGTTCGACAGCACCTGCGGCAGCACGGCGAAGCGCAGGGTCTCGATCCGGCCCGCCCCGGCGGCGGCGAGGCTCTCCACCGGCTTCATGTCGATGTTCTCGACGACCTCCGAGAACAGCTTGCCCAGCGCCCCCGTGGTGTGGATCGCCAGCGCCAGCACGCCCACCATCGGCCCGAGGCCGAAAGCGATGACGAAGAGCAGCGCGAACACGATCTCGGGCACCGTGCGGCAGAATTCGAGCCCGCGCCGCACCAGGAAACAGGCCGTCCGGCTGCCGGTCACGTTGGCGGCGGCGGAAAAGCACAGGAGGACGCCGCCGATGGCCCCCAGCAGGGTGCCGAGATAGGCCATCAGCAGGGTCTCGCCCAGGAGGGCGAGCCATTTCGGCCAGCCCCAATACCATTCGGCGAGGTCGCCCGGCAGGTTCGCCAGGGTCAGGTGGGGCAGGATCTGGGCGATGTAGTCGGTAAAGCGGCCGATATTGGCCGCCAGCACCAAGGGACGCACCTCCGCGGCGTGGGCGGCGAGCCCCGCGAGGAGGACGATTACGGCAAGACCGGCCCAGATCCGGCGGCGGGTCGCCGCGACGGCCGCATCGTAGGCCCCCGCCAGGGCGACGGCCCGGTCCGGGGACAGGGGCGTGATCCGCTCGGACATCGGTCGTTACCGGCGGGACGCGTGGATCGGGACAGGTCGGGTCAAGATTTGCGACGCTGGTCGTCGTTGAACTTCAGCATCTCGATGATCGGCTGGTAATCCTTCAAGGTCACGGCGGTGAAGCCCTGGTCCTTGCCGTCGGAGAGCCGGTCGAACGCCGCCTTGTCCGCCGCCGGCATCGCCACGAGGGCGTCGCGGATCTTCGCCTTGAGGTCGTCGGGCAGGCTCGCCAGCATGGCGAAGGGCCCCTCGGGGAGGAAGTCGGACTTGAACACGACCCGGAAATCGGCCTGCGTCAGGGGCGTCCCATCGGGCTTCTTGAGCATGCCCTTGGCGGCCATGCGGGTGACCATGGTGTCGGTGTCGGTGTTGTAGAGGTTGGCGGCCGCCTCCACCGTGCCCTGGACGAGGGCGAGGACGGCGTTCTCGTGGCTGCCGGCGTAGACGGTCTTGCCGAAGAGCGCGTCGACCGGGTGGCCGGCCTTGTGCAGGAAGAAGCGCGGCGCCTGGTTGCCGGAGGTGGAGTTGGGGTCGACCAGGGCGAGGTTCTTGCCCTTCAGCTCCTCGATCGTCCTGTAGGGGCTGTCGGCCCGCACGTAGATCACCGAGTAATAGCCCGAGGCGCCGGTGTCGTGCTTCTGGTTGACGATGGGCTCGATCTTGACGCCGGTCATCACCGCGCGGGCGAAGGAGGCGGGACCGTAGAAGGCGAGCTGGGCGTTGCCGGCGCGCTGGCTCTCGATCACGGCGGCGTAGTCGTTGGCGATGCGCAGCTTGACCGGCACGCCGAGGGCCTTCGACAGGTAGGCGGTCATCGGCGCGTAGCGGTCGGTGGTGCCCGACGCGTTCTCGGCCGGGATCACCGCCAGGGTCAGCTCCGGATAGGTCGCCTTCCAGTCCTGCGCGGCGGCCGGGACGACGAGGAAGGCGAGCGCGAGGGCTCCGGCGAGGGATCGGCGGGTCAGCATGGGAATCTCCCGGAGGGGTAGCGAACGATCAGGCGACGAGGGCGGTGGGATAGGCTCGGGGCCGCGCCGGCGGGGCCGGCGCATCGAGGACCTCGCCGGCCTCCAGCCCGTAGAGCCGGCGCGCGACATCCTCGGTGAGGTCGGCGGGCGCGCCGTCGAACACGAGGCGGCCGTCGGCGAGGCCGACGAGGCGGTCGCAATAGCCGCGGGCGAGATCGAGGGAATGCAGGTTGCACAGCACGGTGATGCCGTGGCGCCGGTTGGCTTCGGCGAGGGCATCCATGACGATGCGGGTGTTGCGCGGGTCGAGGGAGGCTACGGGCTCGTCGTCCAGGATCAGGTCCGGGGCCTGCATCATCGCCCGCGCGATGGCGACGCGCTGCTGCTGGCCGCCCGAGAGCTGGTCCGCCCGGTGGCAGGCGAAGTCGCCCATCCCGAATTCGTCGAGGGCGGCCAGGGCGAGGGCGCGCTCGCGCTCGGACCAGAGCTTGAACAGGGACCGGTGCCTGGGCACCTCCGAGAGCCGGCCCATCAGCACGTTGCTCAGCACGTCGAGGCGACCGACGAGATGGAACTGCTGGAAGATCATCGCACAGCGCGTCCGCCAGCGCCGCAGGTCGCGGCCGCGCAGGGCCGTGACGTCGAGACCGTCGAACAGGAGCCGCCCGCCCGTCGGCTCGGCGAGGCGGTTGATCATCCGCAGCAGGGTCGACTTGCCGGCGCCCGAGCGTCCGATCACGCCGACGAACTGGCCACGGGGGATGGCGAGGGAGACGCCGTCCACCGCGCGACGGTCGCCGTAGTGGCGGGCGAGACCTTCCAGGATCAGCATGCAGGGGTCCAGTGTTTCATGTCGAATGCCGGTAGACCCGCCCTGCACGACAGAAGAATGACTATTCTCCGGCTAATCAATTTTCTGAATTATTGTACCTCGACCTCGTAACGCTCCAAGAAAGCTTCGATCGACAGGGCGCGGAAGTCCGGCAAGGCCCGGCGAAGGCGCGCGTGGTCCCAGTCCCACCAGGCCAGCGCCTGCAGGCGCTCGGCGACCGCTTCGGGGAACCGCCGCCGCACGACGCGGCCCGGATTGCCGACCACGATGGTGTAGGGCGCGACATCCCGCGTCAGGATCGTGCCCGCGCCGACCACCGCCCCGGTGCCGATGCTGCGGCCGGGAAGGATGACGGCGCCATGCCCGATCCAGACATCGTGGCCGATGGTGACGGGCAGGGCGCGGCGCCGGGCGAAGAAGGCCGGCTCGTCCTCCTCGCCCGGCCAGTAGGCGCTGGCCCGGTAGGTGAAATGGGATTGGGAGGCCCGCTCCATCGGGTGGTTGCCGGGGTTGATCCGCACATGCGAGGCGATGGAGCAGAACTTGCCGATGGTCGTGTAATTCACCTGCCCGTCCTCGACGATGTAGGAATAGTCGTCGAGGCTCGTCTCGCTGAGGCGCGTGCGGGCGCCGACCTCGGTGTAGCGGCCGAGGCGGCACCGCGAGAGTTCGGCGGTGGGGTGGACGGCCGGTTCGAGGCCGAGGCGATCGGAGACCATCGGGGTTTCCTTCAGAGCGAAAAGGGCAGGCGGCGCAGGAGGCGGAACGGCGCCGCGCCGTCCTGGACGACGACGCTCACCGCATCGATCGTAAGGTCGGGCAGGTCCGCAGCGGCCTCGGCCAGCAGGGGCAGGGCGGTCGCGCGCTCCTCCGGGCCAAGGCGGCCGGTGAGGGTCATGTGGAAGCGGAACGTCTCGAAGACGTGCGGGTAGCCCCAGCGCTCCAGCAGCGACCGGCCGCGGGGATCGAGGCGCTCCGGGCGGCGGCGGGCGCGCTCGGTCGGGGTGAGGGGCGCCCGCAACGGATCGAGGGTGGAAACGCACTCGGCGGCGAAGAGGCCGAGAGAGGGCGGGGGCGCCTCCGGCACCAGGGCCATGAAATCCCCGAGGGCTGCGACCCGCAGGGGGCCGACGGGCAGGGGGCTCCGGTGCGCCGCCAGGGCCTCGGCCACCTGGAGGAGATCGGCTTCGGTCGCGCCCGGGGCGAGGCGCATCGGTGCCTTCAGGGTGGCATGGAACCCGTAGACGCGCGGCTCGGCCGTGCTGGCCGCGAGGATGGTCCGGAGCACATCCGGACCGGGCGCGGGGCCGGCCCCCAGGATCGCGTCGCCGAAAGCGGCAAGCACCGAACCCGGCGCGGGAGTGAAATACAGGGCGTATCGGGCAAGGTCGTCCAAAGACACACTTCCTCGGCTGCGCGCGACGGGCCGGATCGCTCATAATCCGTGGCCCGGACGCTGATATGACAGGCCGGACGCCGACGGCGTCGAGGACACCATCGGTCGGGATCAGCGCCACGTGGTGCCGAGCGCGGGTTTTTCCAGCGCCGAGCGCCGTTGCCTCCTGAAGCCTCGCACACCGGCCGCACCGTGATGGCGCGATCCGTCTCTTCCATGCCTCCTTGGTTTACGCCTGCCCGGCGCGGGCGTGCGCCTCACCTGATCGGCACGACCATCTCGAAGCGCAATCCTCCGGCATCGATGGTGCGGGTGAAAGTGCCGCGCAGGCTCCGCTCGATGGTCTGCCTGAGGAGGCGGGAGCCGAACCCGGTGCCCCCGGCCTCGGGCGTCCCGGACGACGCGGCCCCTTCCTCCCAGGTCAGCCTGAGATCCCCGCCCTCGACGCGACCCGTCAGCCTGAGCGTGCCGCCGCCCGACAGCGCCCCGTACTTGGCGGAGTTGGTGGCGAGCTCGTGCAGGATCATCGCATAATCGTTGATCCTGTCGGCGCCGGCCACGGCGGCGTCCTCGACGTCGACGGTGATGTTCGCGCCATCGAGGTACGGCGAGAGGATGCGCTCGGCGAGGTCCCGCAGCCGGACGTTGCCCTGGTCATGCCGATGCGAGCGCGTCGCCAGGGTCGTCGCCTCGTGCAGCACCCCAAACCTCTGCGAGAGATCCTCGGCGAAACTCGGGGCCGACTTGGCCTCGCGGGCGACGATGGCGGTGAGCGCACGGGCGACGGTGAACATGTTCGAGACGCGGTGGGCGAGTTCCGCCGTCAGCAGCCGCTCGGCTTCCTCGGCGCGCTTGCGGTCGGTGATGTCGAGGAAGATGGCCTGGACCCACTCGCCGACCCGACCCTCGTCGCCCCCGACGCCGCGGGCGGAGATCCAGCGGGCGTCGGGGGCGTCGCCGATGCGGAAGTCGAAGGCGTAGGCATGCGGCTCGGTGGCGCTCGCGGCCCAGTCGAGCATCAGGCCCTCGCGGTCCTCGGCGTTCACCCTCGCGAACAGGACGTCCAGGCCGACGACCGTTTCGGTCGTGCCCCAGAACTCCCGGCAGAGGCTGTCGAGCTGGGCCAGGCGCCGCTCCGGCGACCACGCCCAGAGGCCGACGCCGCCCCGGTGGATGGCGCCGGTGAAGCTGGCGAGCGTCCACTCCTCGCCGATGAGTTCAGCACCTTCGACCATGCGTATCCCGGATCACGTGTTGAGTTGGAAAAGCGCCGGCATCTCGGCACCGGGAGTGGAAACGCATGTGTGGCCGGTGCGCTCCACCGTCCAGGTCGAGGCAACCGGCTTAGGGTGCTTCGACGCGCCGCTCACGCCATCGAAACCAGAACCGGCAACCGATGAAAGGTTTGCCGGTTGAAACGCCATGGTGATGAAGCAGGCCCCGGAAGCATCCGTCATCCTCGTGGTCGAGGACGACGACCTCGTACGGATGAACGCCGCCGAGATGCTGGAGGATGCCGGCTACGCGGTGGTCGAGGCGCGCCATGCCGACGAGGCCTGGCTCATCCTGCACGAACGCTCGGACATCGGCGTGGTGTTCACCGACGTCGACATGCCGGGCTCGATGTGCGGCGTGACCCTGGCCGAGCGCGTCTACGAGCACTGGCCGGACATCCGGCTCGTCCTCACCTCCGGTCGCCACCGGTTCGCGGACCGGGACATCCCCGACCATGGCCTGTTCGTGCCAAAGCCCTACCGGGCGGCCCAGGTCATCGACGCCATCCACGAGGCGGACTGACGTCGGCGTGGCGTCCCTTCAGTCCCTGGTGATCTCCGGCAGCGGCGCCTCGGCCGTGAACACGACCCCGCGCGGCCGGTAGTCGATCTCGGCCGTCCCGCCGATCTCCTGGGCGAGTGCCCGCTCGATCATACGGGAACCGAAACCGGTCCGCGTCGGCCGCGACACCCGGGGTCCGCCGACCTCCTGCCACTGGAACCAGAGCCGGTCGGGACTGGATCCGTCCACGACGTCCCAACTCACGATCACCCGTCCGTCGTCCAGCGAGAGGGAACCGTACTTGACGGAGTTCGTCGCGAGTTCGTGGATGGCGAGGGCGAAGGCCAGGGCGACCCGGGGCGCGAGGCGCAGGATCGGACCGCCGATCTTGAAGCGGTGGTCCTGCTCGACACCGAACGGATGCAGCGCCGCGATGACCACCTCCGTCAGGGTCGCCCAGTCGCCGCTGCCCCGGGCCAGCATCTCCGTCGCGGCCGACAGGGAACGCAGCCGGGATTCCATCGCGACCTGTGCCTCCTCCAGGGAAGCGGCGCCCCGCAATGTCTGCCGGGAAATGGATTGGACGGTCGCCAGGGTGTTCTGGATGCGATGGCTGAGCTCGCCCGCCAGGAGATCCCGATGCTCTTCGGCCCGCTTGCGGTCCGTGATGTCCAGGCTGATCCCGGCGATGCTCAGGGGCGTGCCGTCCGCACGGTACGAGGCCTGCCCGCGAAACTGCAGCCAGCGGGTCTCGCCGTGCGGCGTGACGACCCGGATCTCGACGTCGTAATCCGAGTGCCCGGCGATGGCCGCGTCCCGTGCCGCGAGCTTCCGGGGGAGGTCCTTCGGGTGGATGGCCGCGAGCATCTCCTCATAGGTCAGGGTGTCGGCCGGCGGGCGACCGAGGTTCTCCTTGAACCCGTCCGACGAGACGAGGCGCATCACGCCGAGGTCGAGCGTCCACGCCCCGAGGCGCCCGGCCTTGAGGGTGAAGCGCAGGCGCTCCTCGCTCTGGACGAGTTCGAGGGACCGGCGGGCCGACTCCGCCTCCAGGGCATCGCGGTCCTTCTGGAGGAAGACGAGACGCTCCTTTTCCAGAGTCACGTCGTATTGAGAGGCGAAGTAGTAGGTGAGTTCGCCGTCCTGCGCGAAGACCGGCGAGACGAGGAGGCGGTTCCAGAACGCGGTGCCGTCCTTGCGGCGGTTCCTGAGGTCGATCTCGATGGTGACGCGCCGCTCGATGGCGTCCCGGATGCGGGCGACATCCTCGGAGTTCGTCTCCGGGCCCTGGAGGAAACGGCAGTTGCGGCCGATGATCTCCTCGCGTGCGTAGCCGGTCAGCTTCACGAACGCGTCGTTCACGTAGACGATGGGATTGTCGGGCAAACGCGGGTCGGTGATCACCATCGGCATGCGCGTCGCGCGCACGGCTGCCGCGAACGGATCGGAGCCGGCGACGGTGCTGGTGATCTCGGCGTCGATCCGCGCGCCGTCGGCATGGTCGTTCAAGATGGACAAATCCTGCTGATCGGAACCGTTCTACAGAGCGGACCCGATCATGCCAGGGGCGTGGGTGTCACACCGCCCAGCGACGGCCCTTGGATGGATAAACTTTAGAAGTATTGACATCCCGAACCTTGAATGATCCGCCTTCCCCGACCTCGAAACGGCCCCGGTCATCGTCAGCTGCTTGTACATCCGGACGCCGTCGCCTGCGTTGGTTCGGGTGGGTGTTTCGCAGGATCGCGACGCACCACGCGACCAGTGCGGCCGGACTCGACGCAGGACCGGGACGAACCCCGTGTCGGCCTCGACCGCATCCACTCCGGGGAGGACCTCCTCCAGTCGCCGCCCGATCACGTCCCGGAGATGACGGGGCAATTCCTCGCCCGGCGAAGGTCTGTGGGAGATCTTGCTTAAGTATATACGAAGGCGTTCGTCTTTTGACCGGGCAGCGGCCGGATGTGTCCACCCATCTAGCGTGGATTGTGCGTCTCCGGTTGCGGCTGATCGTTCACGTTCCCGTCGATGATGCCGATATACCAGCAAATCGCTCATCTGCACTGGAACCGACGCCGGCAGCCGCTTGTTACGGCCTGGCTTGATCCAAGCAGTGAGGAAGGCGGTCGAAGGTGACGGTTGGCGTCGACGGGCATGAGCTTCGGCACATCATCGCCAGCCTCAGCGCGGGCATGATCCTGGTCGAGCCCGACCGGACCATCGCCCATGCCAGCGAGGCTGCCCTCGCGCCGCACGGGGCCGAGCCCGTCGGCGAGCCCGGCGGGACGGAGGATGACTACCGCGAGCGCGTCGCCCTGCGGTACCGCCACAGCCGGAACCGGTATCCGATGGAGCGTGTCGTCACCGGCGACCGCGACCGGACGCTCCACGTTGACACGCGCTCCATCGTCATCGTCCGGCGGCGCGACAACGGCTCTCCGTCATCCCAAACTAGCAAATAAAAACCCCTCAACCGGTACGTCTGCATCATTGCTCGCCGGGAATGGGGAGCCACTTGACGGGTGTGTCAATCGTCCAGGCCTTGGAGCATCCCGTGAGCGCGCAGAAGACCACCGAAACCTCCGATAAGCTCAAGGGCTCGATCAAGGAGGCCATCGGAAAGCTGGTCGGCGACCCCAAAGTCGAAGCCGAGGGCAAGTCTCAGCAGAAATTACCGAAGTCCGACGTGAAACCAAAGCCCCTCCTTACTCCGTAACGTCGATCACGCGTCTCACCCGACGAACACAATCATCAACAAAGACAGGATCAACACCATGGTCGATACGGATCGCATCACGGGCGCAGCCAAGGAGTTCGGCGGCAAGGTGCAGGGCACGGTGGGCGACCTCACCGGGTCTAAGCGGGACTCCGTCGAGGGCCGGGCCCGAGAGGCGCAGGGCGCCGCCGAGAACCTGTACGGCCAGGCCAAGGACACCGTACGCGACGCGGCCGAGCACGTCGCCGACACCGCCCGCGACATCGGCGGTAAGGTCCGCGACACGGTCGGCAACCTGATCGGGTCCGACGACGTCGAGGACCGCGCGCGCCGCGCACAGGGCGCGGCCGGCGACACCAACGACCGTGCCGAGCGATCCGTCCGCAATGCCGGTCGCGAAGCGTATGACTACGCCGAGGACGCCTACGAGAACGGTGGCAACTATCTGCGCCAGGGCGGCCGCGAGGTCACGCACCACGTCGCCGAGCACCCCGTGGCCGCCCTGCTGGTGGCCGGCCTCCTCGGCTACGGCCTCGGCCTGCTCATCCACGGCCGCGACTGATCCGCAGGCCGACGA
>NZ_JAKSYE010000122.1 GCF_022829685.1 Methylobacterium sp. E-045 | reverse complement strand
GGGTCGAGCGGCTGATCGGACGCCTCAAGCAATATCGCCGCATCGCCACCCGCTACGAGAAGCGGGCCACAAACTACCTCGCCATGGTCACCCTCGGCATGACCATGCTCTGGCTCACATGACTTTGCAGAGACGCCCTAGAGCCGTGCCCGCTCAACTTGGATCATAGGCATCGTATCCAGCGGCGGTGAGATAGTTGCGGCACTCGTTCGGCCGGAAGGCAGAGAAAGCCTCTCGAATGGCAATGGTCAGGTCGTCGGCGGTTCGCGCTGCGGCGGTCCGAAGGAGGGCTTTGACCTTGGCAAAGACTTGCTCGATGGGATTGAACTCGGGACTGTAGGGCGGGAGGTAGAGCACCCGTGCACCGACCGCCGCGATGGCTTCGCGTACCCCGGCGACCTTGTGGGCGTTCAGATTGTCGAGGATGACCGTATCGCCGGGCCTCAGCACCGGAGCCAGGGTGTCGGCGACGTAGGTTCGAGAGCGCATGCCATTGGTGGCTCCATCGAAGACGGTCTTGGCGATCAGGCCCGTGGCCCGCAGGGCGGCGGTGATGGTGGTGGTCTTGTAATGCCCATGCGGCACGGCGATCCGACAGCGTTCGCCGCGCAGAGCACGACCATACCGGCGGGCCATCTTGGTCGTGGCGGCCGTCTCGTCGAGGAAGACCAGGCGATCCAGATCGAGATCGGGTTGGCGCTCGAACCAGTCCTCGCGTGCGGCCTTCACCTCCGGCCGCGCCTGCTCGGCCGCGTGGACAGCCCCTTTTACGGGTGATCCCATGCCGGGCGAAGAAGCGTGACAGGCTGCTCGTGCTGGCCCGGACGCCCCGTTCCGAGAGCCTGTCGCGCAGTTCCCGCAGGAACGAGAGCGGGTGCTTTTCGTAGATCCGAAGGATCAGGGTCGCCTGCGCTTCCAGGCGCTGCGAGTTGCGGTCGCCGCCCATGGGCCTGGGCGCGATCCGCCCGTCCTGCCAAAAGCGCTCATGCCAACGGATCACGCTGGCCGCTCCGACACCGAAGCGTTTGGCAGCCTGACGCCGCGATGCGCCTGCTTCAATCGCGGCGACCACACGCTCGCGCAGATCGACCGACAGGGCTGAAGGCATGGCAATCCTCCCTCATAAGCCCGTCCAGTGAATCACACGCCAGCCAGATCGCCTACCCCGAGCGATTCAACTCGCCAGGGCACTGCGCTAGCTGCCTTCGATCGGTTGCGCAGTGATGTATCTTGAAATAAACTATGCGAAATTTGCTTTTGAAGGCTGCAGAACGCGTGCTTACCGGTACAATATCACCGCAGCGAGTATCGTTTCCGGCTGATTCTGCTGGAATGGATTTCACAGGAGAACGTTATGTTCCCGGCGTCGCTGGACAAATAAAGTTCGAGCATCTCCATCGCTACCTCTTGTCCGTCGAGTATGCGCATCATCGCGATGTGCTCGATATCGCCTCGGGTGAGGGATACGGCACGGCATCGCTGGCGAGCGTTGCCAAGCGGGTCGTAGGAGTGGATATCTCAATGGAAGCCGTTGCTCACGCGAACCGGCGGTACGGCTCCGAGAATCTTAGCTTCAAGCACGGCAGCATAGCTACCATCCCGGCCGACGACAAATCTTTCGATCTTGTCGTGTGTTTTGAGACATTGGAACACATAGGTGACCAAGCAAAGGCCCTTGCTGAACTTCGTCGCGTACTACGTCCAGATGGTCTTCTAATCATATCAACTCCTAATATAGCCGCAGAAGACGGGGCTTTGCACGAGGCAAATCCTTTTCATGAAAAGGAGCTTACTGAGGAAGAATTGCGGGCGCTTATTATGCCTCAGTTCCAAAACTACGTATTTTATGAGCAGCGTTTTACGCATGGCTCCATTATTGCTACCCAGGATTCAGGAAGCTCAGGCATGCAGCTTGTGACGTCCGTTAAAGAAAACGTCTATGACGTGACAAATACCGATCTCGGGAAGAACTATTTTATTGTTTTGGCTAGCAACAGTCCGCTTCCTCCATTGAATCGGGTGAGTCTTTTCGATGGATCGCAGGAACTTAAAAGTTTGCACAAGGATTTTACGTATGCTGTGAGTACAATGCATTCTTTGGAAGCCGAGAATGCAGAGCTCAAAGCTCAGATCGCTCGCTTGCAGACAAATGTAGACTTACACAGGATCCAAATTGATTTTCTTCGCAAAAAATTGAAGTTGTCGGTGACAAACGTTGGCAGCTAGTGCACTGACTCAGACGGATGGTTCAGGGGCACGATTGAGAGCGTCGAAGATGGCGGCTGCGGGTTTGGTCCAAACGAAGGGTCGGGCGCCGCGGTTGTGCTCGGCGATGTAGCGCTTGATGGCGGCCTGAAGATCGACGACGCCTGTGAAGGTGCCGCGTTGCAGGCGGCGGCTCGTGAGCGTGGAAAAGAAGCCTTCGACCTCATTGAGCCAAGAGGCCGAGGTCGGGGTGAAGTGGAAGGTCCAGCGTGGGTGGCGGGTGAGCCAGGCGCGCACCTTCGGGTGCTTGTGGCTTGCGTAGTTGTCGAGCACCACGTGGATCACCTTGCCCGCAGGGACCGCGGTCTCGACGGCGTCCCGGCAAACGGATGAACTCACCGTGGCGATGGCGCTGAATGCAGCGGCCGAGCACCGTGCCGTGCAGGACGTCAAGGGCGGCAAACAGCGTCGTGGTGCCGTGGCGGGTATCGTCGTGCGTCTGCGAGGCCGGATGCCCGGGTCCGAGGGGCCGGTCGGGGCGCGTGCGCTCCAGGGCCTGGATCTGGCTCTTCTCGTCGATGGACAGCACGACGGCATGGGCGGGCGGGTCCATGTAGAGACCCACCACATCCTCGACCTTCGCAGCGAAGGCCGGGTCGTGCGAACGCTTGAACGTGCGCACCCGGTGCGGCTGCAGGCGGTGCGCGTCCCAGATCCGTTGCACGGCGCGCAAGGAGATCCCGACGCGCTTGGCCAGGGCGCGCCCGGTCCAGTGGGTGACCTCGTCCGGCGGCTCCGAACAGGTCAGTGCGAGCACCTCCGCCACCGTCGGCGTGGAATGCGGCGGGGTGCCGGGTGGGCGGGTCTTGTCGTGTAGCAGGCCCTCGACGCCCTCCTCGGCAAAGCGCTGCTGCCAGCGCCAGACCGCGGGCCGACTGACACCGGCTTGCCGAGCCACCTCCTGCACGGTCAGACGCTTGCCTGAAAGCAGGACGATCCGGGCGCGCAGAATGTGCTTGAGGGGACGGGAGCGGTCACCCGCGATCCCGGCCAATTGGGACATCGTGGCGTCATCGAGGAGTACACAGACAGTCTGAGCCATGGCCCAGACACGCACGCCTCACGACCCGCGTGAATCAGCAGTCCGCGTCACTGCACTAGCTTCAGAACGAGGGCAAGCCAGGGGGCAAGGTCAACTGACAAGACAGTCACTCTCCTCTTCGCACGTATCCAATTGCAGGTTTTCTGACCCGCATCTTACTAACTTTCAGACTATTTATTACTATAGTCATGTCGCTACTGAACAATTGGTGTCAAATGATTGGATCGTTCATTTATGAAGTTGGCTCCAGTATGATTATGGCTATTATTATCAGGTTTGAAAATACTACTATATTATTTTACAGGCCGGGCAGTAAAAATCATAGATACTCAGCCGAATATTACAAATATTTTACAAAAATACGCGAATTATCGAACGATATTGTAGCTATTATAATTACATATTGTGGCATCAATGTGCCCACTTAACTTATATGCAGCGTCTATTGTTGACGGATTGTCCGCATGTACTATATCGTACCTGTGATGATTCTCTTTGAGGATCTTATGAGAATGGAGAGGCACGGTCCTTTTGAGGCGTCTGTTGGAACTTCCACTGCACCATTGTTGGCCGATGGCGACTGGCAGAGCTCGAAAGGTTGGTGAAAATTCTTCAGATGTGCTCGATGTCGCGGCGGCCCTTGCAACAGCGAGGGAGGGCTTTTTCGTCGTTAACGGCCCCCGCGCCGGGATAGACGAGGAAATGGCGGCGAACTGCGGGCCAGGAGACCTGCCGTCAGCTGGTGTCAAGCGCGAAGCCTGACCGGCAGGTTCTCCAGAGGAACGTCGGTCCATCGACCCGAACATGGCCGTAACGGCCTTGATCGCGGTGATGTACCGTAACCGTCGCTGGGAGGTTATTGTGTCCCGCTTTTCTCCGGCCAAGCTTCAAAGGCCGCCGTCCGGTTCATCCGGAACACGGACGACGCCAACTCGTAGGCCGTCAGTATGCGACCTCATCCGTCTGCTCGCGACCGCCCCACTCCTCGCTGTCGCGGCCCAGGCTCAGACCGAGAGTCGGGCGGTTCAGACGGTGACGCTCGACGAACTTTCAGTAGAGGCTGTGGGCGGCTCTAAACCACCGGCAGTCGGCCAGCCACAGACGAGCCTGCGAGTCGGCGGATTGCCGCCGGTTTCAACGCCCACGCCGATCGATAAACCCGTGGGCGAAGTCGTGACGAGCGTCGGCCGCGAGGGCGTGATCGACAAGCGCGCCGCTACCTCGATCGCCGATGTCTTGGTCAACAGCCCGGGCGTCACCGTCCGCCAGAACTACGGGCCCCGCGACTTCCTCATCTCGATCCGTGGCAGCAACGCCCGTTCGAACGGCGGCTCACGCAACATCGTCGCGCTGGAGGACGGTTTCCCGGTCACCCAGGCCGACGGCTTCTCCCGTTTCGACTACGTAGACCCACGCGCTTACTCGCGCATCGACGTGTTCCGAGGACCACAATCGACCTATTTCGGCAACTACGCCACGGGCGGAGCGCTCAACTTCATCACCCGCCGCGGCGCGGAGATCAACGGCGCCGAGTACGGCATCGACGCGGGCAGCTTCGGTTACCTCAACAACTACGCGACCGTCGGCGGCGTCAACGGGCCGTTCGAGTACAGCCTGTTCACCAGCGATACCCGAGGCAACGGCTTCATCGGCCACAACTCGTTCAACACGCAAACCGTCAATTTCCTCGGCACTTTCGCGCCGACCACCGATGACCGCTTCACGTTGAAGGTCATCAACAACGAGTTGTTCTCGAACTTGCCGGAACGCAGCTCGCTCAACCAGTTCCACATCAATCCGTTTCAGCGCGGCTGTGCCTCCGCGGCGGCTGCCGCCCCGGGATGCACGACGGTCAATCTGCTGACCAACGGCCGCTTCGGCGCGACGGTGCCCGTAACGGCGGACGAGGGCTCGTTCTCCCGGGGTGACCGGCGCACCATCATCGGAGGCCGATGGGAGCACGATTTCGATGCCTTCACGACGTGGCGTACATCGCTGGTGTTCGACGATCGCTATATCAACCAGCCATTCTACGCCTTGGGCTACCGCGGTGACTTCGCAGGGTTCAACGTCCTGACCGACCTCACCCGGCGCGGCGACCTGTTCGGCCTGCCGGCGACCGCTTATCTCGCCTTCGATTACAACACCCTGGACAGCAAGCAGCTCACCTACAACCGGTTGCCCTATATCGGCCCACGCTTCGGCGGCCTGGTCGGGGACTTGAGCTACATCCAATCCAACCTCGGCGGCCGGGCGCGGATCGAGCTGCAACTGAACGAACGATGGATCGCGGTCGCAGGCGTTAGCGCAGAGAGCACGACGATCGACGGGCGAAACACGACCTACAGCTACACGGCCGCCTCGACGATCCCGGCGCCGGCCAATGTCAATCGCGACTTCCTCAACGTTGCACCCGAGGCGTCTCTGCTCTATCGAGCGAATGAGGCGTGGCAGTTCAGGGGCCGGGTTGCAACCGGCTACGGGACGCCGCCGGGCGAGAGGCTGTTCGTCACTCCGGCCGGCTTGCCGGGCAACAACACGCAGCTGAAGACCCAGGAAAATCTCGGGTTCGACCTCGGGGCGGATTGGTCTCCGCTCCCGGGTGTTCGGTTCAACCTTACGGGTTTCTACGAGTTCTTCCGCAACGAACTCGTCACGCAATCGCCCGGTGCCGGGCTGCTCAGCTACGCCTTCAACGCGCCAGCCTCCGAGCACCGGGGCGTCGAATTTGGAGCGGATTGGGCATTCGCGCCCGGCTGGCGCGCCGTGGCGGCCTACACCTTCGACGACCAGTTCTACACGCAGTACACCGAGCAGCTCAGCGCCGGCAGCCTGACCCGGCGCTTCGACCGCGCGGGCAGGCGTATCCCGGGCGTACCGGCCAACGAGCTGCTGGTGCGCGTCGGCTACGAGCAGACGACCGGCACATTCGCTGGACTCGGCGGCTACGTCGAGACCGTCTTCCAAGACGATTTTTTCATCGACAACGCCAACCAGCTCAAGATGCCGGGATACGCTGTCGTCAACCTCAATCTCCATTACGCGACGGACCTCGCCGGCTACGCCAAGCGGGTGAACGTGTTCTTCGAGGTTCGAAATCTCTTCGACAAAACGTATGTCGGTTCGGCGCAGAACCTCGCGAACTCGATCAGCGCGTCCACCGGACTGCTGAACGGTGCAGGCGTCCTCGCCAACGCGACAGGCTCGATCTTCGCCGGGGCGCCGCGTAATTTCATCGGCGGCATGAAGCTCTCGTTCTGAGCTGGAGGAAATCGGTTCGTCGTATGCGGCATGCCGCCCGGAAAGACAGCGATGTCACGCTATTGGGCTTCAGAATGAATCGACGCTCAGCCCTCCTTTGTCTCGCCGGGGCAGCCGCAGGCGCATCGTCCTTGCACGCCGAGGAGGCCGGCAAGATCACCCTCGTCGACGACCGAGGCGTCCCGGTGACGGTTTCCCGCGCACCCAAACGGCTAGCGGCGGTCTCCTACGCCCCGGTCGATGCGGCGCTCGCGTTGGGCACTATGCCGGTTGCCACCACGTACATGTCGTGGCGTCGTGAGCCCGATTACCTGCTCGGCCTGACGGGGAAGATGAAGCAACTCGGGCAGCGGGCAAGGCCCAACCTCGAGCGGCTCGCCGAGATGAAGCCGGACGTCACGGTCGCGGTCCGTCGCTACACGGAGGGCAACGCCGCGCGCTACGCGGCCATCGCCCCGTATCTGGCCTACGACCTCGAGGTTTTCGGCGACAGCGACCGCATCGTCGAACAGATGGCGATGCTCCTCGATCAGACGGAGCGCGGCCAGGCGCTCAACATAAGGTTCAAGGAAGACCTGTCGGCTTTCACGGCAGGTGCGCCGAAGGACCGCCATCTCCGCTTCCAGATCATGTGGGCGGGCGACACGCCCTACACTTTTTACTCGGAGCACATGGCAGCGGCGCTCGTGGTTGCGCTCGGCGGCACCAACGTTGCCGGCCCGAACCCGACACCACACGTACCGGGGCGGTTCGGATTCGAGATGAGCCTCGAGGCGATGCTGGCCAAGGATCCGGAGGTGATCTTCGTCTACGACTCCGGCTCCTACCGTCCGCACGAGAACAATCCGGTCTGGACGATGCTCTCGGCGGTCAGGAACGGTCGCGTGACTTATGTCGGCGACCATTGGGTCGAGCCGCATGGGCCGGTCGCCCGCCATATGGTGCTGCGGGAAGCCGCGCACCTTCTGTACCCGGACCTTTTCCCGAAGCCCGACATCCACGCGGAGGCTGCAAAGATGATCCGGGTTTCGCTCTGAGCCCTTGATTCGATGCCCCGCTTACGCCGGTCGGGGAGAGCTTCGGCGGCGATCGCTCAAGCCCCCATCAGACGAGGGCCTATGATGTCTCCTACGTCCCGCTCGGCCGTGCTGACGGCAGGAGCGCTTCTCGCCACGCTACTGATCGGGTTTGCGGGCCTCCTCTGTGGCGCCAAGCCCCTCGGCTTGAAGGAAGCGTTGGCGGCTGTTTTCGAGCACGCCACAGGTACAGATGGCGTCATCGTCTGGACCCTGCGGATGCCGCGCAGTCTCGCCGCCTTCGTCGGTGGCGCAGGTCTGGCCGTCTCCGGGCACGTTCTGCAGACACTCACACGCAATCCGCTGGCCGCACCGGGATTGACGGGCATGACGGCGGGAGCGGTCGCCGCAATCGTCGCCTGCTTCACCTTCCTGCCCTGGGTTTCGTCTCCTCTTTACCCCTTCGTAGGCCTCGCGGGCGGGCTCTCGGCCGCTGCGGCGACGTACTGGGTTGCCGGGCGTGCGATGTCGCCCCTGCACCTCGCCCTGGGCGGCGTCGCCGTCTCGGCGCTTCTCGGCGCCGTGACGATCGCTGTCCTGATCAAGAGCGCTCCGCAATCACCGACCGTACTCTTCTGGCTGGCTGGCGGCTTCCAAAGGTGTTCCTGGCCGCAAGTCCTTCTGATGGTACCCTGGGCGGCGGTGGGACTGGTCGGCGCATTCGTTAGCCACCGCATCCTCGGCCTCATGTCGCTCGGTGACGCCACGGCCGCCGCTATGGGCCTGCAGTGCGGACGCTGGCGTCGCGCTCTGCTCGTCCTGGCTGCGTGCCCGGTCGCGGGGCTGTCGCCGGTCGCCGGCCCGATTGCTTTCGTGGGTTTGGTCGTACCGCACATCGTGCGCCTGTTGCGGCCGTCCGGCGAGGCCTGGGGCGTTGCGCTCAACGCCTCGGTCGGCGGCTTGCTCCTGGTCGTCGCCGATGTCCTCGCACGAAGCGTGGCAGCCCCGCGCGAAATCCCGGTCGGTATCGTCACGGCCCTGACCGGCGGCCCTTTCTTCGTCTATCTCGTCACGCGCCACACCCCCATCGCGATCAGACGGCCGTGAGGCGGATCATACCGGCCCTGGCCATCGCGGCATCCTGCACAGCGCTCTTCGGGCTCGCGGTGTTCCTAGGGACCGTCGATGTCGCACCAGCCGACGTGTTTGAAGTACTGGCTGGGCGCGGATCTGGACTTGCGCAACTCGTCGTCGGCGAATTGCGCCTTCCCCGCGTGCTGACCGGCATGCTGGTCGGAGCGCATTTTGCTCTGGCGGGATTCCTCCTCCAAGCCATCACCCGGAACCCCCTTGCCGACCCATCCATCATCGGCGTCTCGCAGGGCGCGACGCTCGCAGTGACGGTGTTCCTGCTCGTCTCGGTCTACGGCGGCGCACCGGGGCAGGACAGCCTTTACGCTTTGCCGGAGGCTTGGCTGCCCGCGGTCGGGCTGGGCGGCGGCGTACTCACGGGTCTTACCGTGTACTTTCTGGCGCTGCGTCACGACATCGGCCCGCTCCGGGTGACGCTGTGCGGCATCGCGGTGGGAGCCGTACTCCAGGCGCTCGCCGTCGGTATCATCGCCGGCTGGGGCACATCCCGCATCGAGATCCTACTGCAATGGCTGTCCGGCAGCCTCTACGCCCGAAGTTGGGACGACGTTGCCTTCCTCGCGCCGTTCACGACCGTCGGTGTCATCGCCCTATCTCTGGTGCGGCGCCCGGTCGACCTCCTCGGCTTCGAGGTTTCCACAGCGCGCGCGATGGGCCTCGCCTATGGACCCTACTTCACGCTGGTCCTGGTCCTCGCCTGCGGATTGGCGGCCAGCGCGGTCGGGGTGGTTGGCCCGCTTGCGTTCGTGGGTCTGGTGGTCCCGCACGTCGCCCGGGCCGCCGCCGGGGCGCGACCGGGGCTCGTACTGTCGTTGACTGCCATTCTCGGCGCGGCGCTCGTCACCGCAGCCGACCTCCTCGGCCGTCTCGTGGGCGGGACAGAGGAGATCCCGGTCGGGGTTGTGACGGCGATCCTCGGCGCACCCGCCTTGATCATCCTCCTGCGCCGCCTTCCGTGACCGCTATGCCGCTCAGTTGTACCAATCTCCGCCTCGCCTACGGTCGTCACACGGCGATCGCGGGTGTCAGCCTCGCACTACGGCAGGGCGCGATCCACGCCCTCATCGGGCCGAACGGGTCAGGCAAGAGTACGCTGCTGCACGCGCTCGCCGGGTTGATCACGCCGAATGCTGGGACGGTCGAGATACACGGCCGTCCACTCAGGACGATCCGCCGCCGCGCGCTCGCCCAGCGCCTTGCTTTCCTGCCGCAGCAGCCCATCGCTCCGGAGGAAATGACCGTCGAGCGGCTCGTTCTTCAGGGTCGATTCGCCCATGTCGGCCTGCTGCGCGGTTATCGCCCGGTGGACATTGAGGCCGTCCAATGGGCGCTGGAGAGCACTGGCTTGGCTGCGCTGGCCGCCCGCCCCCTGCATGCGCTGTCGGGCGGCGAGCGTCAACGCGCCTGGATCGCGACCGCTCTGGCGCAGGAGGCCGACATTCTCCTGCTCGACGAACCGACTTCGTTCCTCGACATAGGCCATCAGGTCGAGATCCTTAATCTCCTTCTCCGCCTCAGCCGCGAGCGCGGCATCACTGTGGCGATGGCGATCCACGACATCGATCAGGCGATGGCGGTGGCCGATCGGATCGTACTCCTCGACACCGGCCGCCTCATGTTCGAAGGCACCGCAAACGATCTCGCCGTGAGCGGTCTCGTGGAGCAGGCGTTCCGTGTAACGGGTCGCTTTGTGCAGGTCGAGCCGTCGGGCGCATGGCATCTCGACCTCACCCTCGATCCGACGGCGCAGGCGCACCGTCTCGACGATAAGTAGAAGGCGGAGCGGCCGTATCAGGTCATCGCGACGTCACACACAGATCCCGCAGCAGCCTGAATATTGGGCGGCGCTCGATGGCTCATGCGCGAGATATGTGCGCTTAGGAAATAGTCTAATTCCTGACTACCCAAGCGCAGATTTACAGGCACATGATTCGCATTGCATTTTTACTTTTATATTTTTTTGAACAAATTCAAATATACACTTGTAAATCCATGTTGAAAAATCAATAGCACTATGCAATTCTTGGAATGTCAAAATGATTCGGGGAAAATGCTGATGATCATAACCGATGATCGATGCGTGACTATCCAATTGATTGATCCAGATATCTTGATCCCAACCGAGGAAACCGAGCCCGGCAGAGTCGAGCAGGTCGAACAAGAAATCCTATCTGCCGGGTCGTGGAAACATCCGGTTCTCGCTCACGCAGACGGCGTCTTCGTTATGGACGGCCATCACCGTCGAGCGGTGGCGCGACGACAGCGCCTAAGATTGTTGCCAGTTGTTTTTCTGAGATATTCAGACATGGAGGTCTTCCCCTGGCGCACAGGGGAGCTGATCACACCCGAAATCATATTTGATATGGTCAGAGAGGGCCGGGTGTTTCCAAGCAAGACCACGCGACACGTCGCTAAGATACCCTTGCCACGGTGCGATATAACGCTGAGCCAACTTCGGGCGGGTTCAGTGCATCGATGATTTAATACGTAAAGACTCACTGCGAGTAGAATACTTTCGCATTGTTGCTTTGTTCCTGTCGAAATAGCCCATCGATAGTAGCGTTGTTTGCCGAATCGCCAAATTTGCAGGAGAAACGAAAGCCATGACGAAAGCTTATCTCCGCACGCCTGCCCTTCACATACTGACACGCTCGGAGTTGGCCGACATCGTTCTGGCGCCTGCGGATGCCATCGGTTTGGTCGAGGACGCCTACCGCTCCTTCGCAGACGGTGCATCCCGGTGCCCGACCAAGCTGATGATGCCATTACCGGATGATCGACGGGACGCCGTCTCCTACTCCATGCTTGGCTACGACGGAGCGCTCCAACACCTCGGCTTCAAAACTTCGTATCGTCAGGGCAGTGACAGTGCAGAGAAATACTATACGACGATCAGTCTCTACGACGACACGACGGGATTGCCGTTTGCCTTCATGGACTGCCACCGGGTCGGTGGCACGCGAACGCCAGCCACCACGGCCATCATCGCCAAGCATTGCGCCAAGGCCGATGCGCGCTCGGCGCTGATGATCGGTACCGGCGCACAGGGCCTGAACACGCTGCCCTACTTGCTGACGGCGATGCCGCAGCTGCAGACCTTGCGCTTCTTTGGCACCCATCCCGAAGGCATCCGAGCCACCCAGGAGGTCTTCCTGAGCTACTTCCCGGAGCGGCGGATCGAGCGGGTGGACGACGTCCCGGCGGCGGTCGCGGAGGCAGATATCGTCGTCGTGGCGTCGGGTCGAGCCGCCCATCCGAAAGTGCAGACCGCTTGGCTCAAGCCCGGAGGACTCCTGATCTCCGTCGCAAGCAAGGGCGTCGAGAGCGGCGCACTACGTGAGGCGGACTACGCGGTCGCGACGAACACGGGCCAGCTCGGTGTCACTGGCAAGCGCCTCGCCGGCCCTGACGGGGCGCCACGCATCGATGCCGAACTGCCCGATATCGTGAGCGGGCTCAAAGCCAGCCGTCACACCCAATCAGACCGTGTCTTCGCCTTCAGCAGCGGCATGATCATCACAGACATCCCGATCGCCCATGCGCTCGCCACACGGGCGATCGCCGCCGGTCGCGGCAGGAGGATCGAGCTGTGGAGCTGAAACCTGGCTCCATGCGGGCCCATGAACGAGCTTGGGCCGTCGCCTTCCGACAAGACGCGGCGCTACTCGATGCCATCGCCCACGTCGCCGGCGGCCCGTTCCACATCATTAATCCCGAGAGCTTCGCGGACAACCTTCGGGCCTTCTCGAAGGTGCTCCGGGACAGGAGGGTGCCGGGCCGGGTATATTTCGGCAAGAAGGCGAATAAAGCCGGCGCATGGATGCGGGAGGCCGCGCGCCAAGGTGGTTCCGTCGACGTCGCCAGCGAGCCCGAATTCGCGCACGCTCTCGCGAACGGCGTACGCGGAACCGACATCGGCGTGACCGGCGCAGCCAAAAGCAACGATCTGCTGTGGCTGGCGTATCGCCATGGGGCCATTGTCGCCATCGATGCCCTCGATGAGCTCGAGCGCGCCATCGCGGTCGCCGAGGACGGCGCTCCCCTCCGAATCCTCCTGCGGGTCCTGCCTCCCAAGGCGACTGACAGCCGCTTTGGTCTGAACGAGGACGACCTCGGCGCGGCCCTGCGCCGTTGCGCTGGGATGCGATCACATCTCACAATGGAGGGCTTCTCGTTTCACCTCGACGGCTATGCTGTCGAGCCCAGGGCTGAGTTGGCCGCGATCCTGGTCGAGCGGTGCCGAGAGGTCCGCGTCGGCCTGGGTCTCCCATGCTCAGCCGTTTCGATCGGCGGCGGGTTCGCCTGCAGCTATGTCGACGAGGATGATTGGCGCGCCTTCCAGGACCAAGCGGATCCTGCGCTGTTTCATGCTGGAAAGCGCTTCGACCGGTTCTATCCCTATCATCAGTCACCGACCGGGGCGGCGATGCTCGACGCCATACTGAGGACCCAGGACCGCGGTGAAACCCTCGCCACCCGGATGATCGCCGCGGACGTTCAGCTCTACGCGGAGCCGGGACGCGCTCTCCTCGATGGCGCGGGCATGTCGGTATTCCCTGTCCAGGGGTTCAAGCGCAACGACGAGCACGGCATCGTCACCGTTGCCGGGCTCAGCATGAGTCTGTCTGAGCAATGGAAGAACAGTGAGTTCCTCCCCTCGCCGATCTTGGTGCAACGGGGACCTGAACGGCCCCAGGTGCCTATCAGGGCTGCCATCGGCGGGTCGAGTTGCATGGAATACGACGTATTGACTTGGCGGAAGGTCTCCTTTCCAGCGGAGCCGCGCTCAGGAGACTTAATGATCTACGTCAATACCGCCGGCTATCAGATGGACAAGAACGAAAGCGAGTTTCACCAGCTCTCCCTGCCGCCAAAAATCGTCGTGAGCAGGCGGGATCAGCAGTTCACCTGGAGGATCGACCAGTGAAACATACACCTTTCGGCGCTGAACGGATCGCGCGGACGAGCGCCGAATTGATCGGTTCGACACCACTACTGGAACTCACCCGTACTGGCTCGGGCGCTCGCCTGCTGCTCAAGCTCGAGAATTTCAATCCGACAGGATCCTGCAAGGTCAGGATGGCGCGCGAGATGATCCTCGCCGCGGAGCGCGAGGGCAAGCTGAAGCCCGGCGGCCGCATCGTTGAGCCAACGTCGGGCAACACCGGCCTGGGGCTCGCCCTCGCGGCCATCGAACGGGGCTACCGGTTCACCGCCGTCGTCGATGGTCATGCTACTCGGGACAAGCTCCGCGCCATGCAGGCGATGGGTGCCGAACTGGTCTTCGTCGAGGGCCAGGGTGATAAGCCGAGTACGATCGAGCGGCGTCGGATCGCCGGCGAGATCGCACGCACCACCGGTGCTTTCTGGCCGGACCAGCACCACAACCCGAACAACAACAGGGGCTACGCCGGCCTGGCGGCGGAGCTGCTGCGCGATCTCGAAACCGACGTCGATTATCTCGTCGGCGCGGTCGGGACCGGGGGCACGCTGTGCGGCACTGTCGCGGAGCTGCGTCGTCTCGGCTCGCGTGTGACCTCCATCGGTGTGGAGCCTGTGGGCTCGATCATCTTTGGTGGGCCGCCCGGTCCGTATCGGCAGACTGGAGCCGGAGCCCCGGGGGGCTTCGAGGTCGGCCCCAACGTTGACCACTCCCTCATCGACGAGGGTTTGACCGTCACGGACATCGACGCCTTCACGGCCGCTCGCGTCGTCGCCCGCCGCACGGGGTTGCTGTTGGGCGGCACCGCCGGTGCCGCGATCCATGTCGCTCTGAGGCGGCTGGCCCTCGTCGAACCTGGCAGCACCGTCGTGGTCCTGGCCTGCGACGCGGGCGAAAAGTACCTCGATACGGTCTTCGACGACGCGTGGTTGCGCGAGCGCCATCTCCTGAACGAGCCGGCACACCAGCGTCTGCACCGTCTCTTCATGGCCTTCGATGACTCGAGGCGCCTCGTGTCCCAGCCCTTGCGGGCAGCCGTGGGATGAGTGCCATGTCCAGGCGCCTCGAACCCTATCGCGAGATCCTCGGCCTCGCCGCACCCATCGCCGGCATCCAGTTCGCCCAGGTCGCCCTGACCAGCACCGACCTGCTGATGATGGGGCTCATCGGCATCGACGCCATAGCGGCCGGCGGGCTCGCGCTGCTGCTCTACAACCAGCTCCGCACCATGGGTGTCGGCACGGTGACAGGTCTCGGAAACCTTATCGCGGGTGCTGTCGGCCGCGGAGAAAAGAGGACCGGCACGTCGTCGCCTGACGAGGCCACCCGCGACGAAGTCAGGAACCTCCTGCGTGCAGCCATGTTGCTGGCGACGATCGTCGGCGTTGCGGCCGGCACTGCGCTGATCGCCTTCGGCTGGGCATTGCCTTGGTTCGGGCAACCGCCCGAGGTCGTCGCCATCGCCCGGCCCGTCATGCTGGCGCTGGCGCCTGGGCTCCTGCCCATGTTGTGGCTCAACGTTCTCCGCCAGTTCGCCGTCGGCATGCGCCGTGCCGGCTCACTGCTTGGGGTGACGATAGCGTCCATCGCGGTCAACGCCGCATTGAACGCCACCTTCATCTACGGTTGGATAGGCTTGCCCCAACTCGGGGTCGCGGGCATCGGGATCTCGACCACGTTCGTCCAGCTCTGGAGTTTCGTCGTCTATCTGCGGATCGTCCGGCGTGACCCCATCCTGCGCGACCTGCTCGCATTGGATGGGTGGAAGGCGGATCGGGCGACCGTGATGACGATCGCCAGACTGGGCGGACCGATCGCCCTGACCTATGGGTCCGAAGCCGCGATTACGTCCATCGCGACGATGCTGGTCGGTACCTTCGGGGCCGCGGCGCTCGCAGCCTCCAACGTCGTGAACCAGCTTGCCTATATCGTCT
This sequence comes from Methylobacterium sp. E-045, assembly GCF_022829685.1. Classification (GTDB taxonomy): domain Bacteria; phylum Pseudomonadota; class Alphaproteobacteria; order Rhizobiales; family Beijerinckiaceae; genus Methylobacterium. The sequence continues at coordinate 181,066 of NZ_JAKSYE010000122.1, read as the reverse complement.
ACCAGCTCAACATCGGACTCTCGCAGGGGGCCTCCATCTTGGTGAGCCGCACGGCCGGTCGAGGTCGGCACGAAGAGATCGCCGCCCTCGCCAGACGTACCTTCATCATCAGCTTCGGCGCCATGACGCTGATCGGACTCGCCTACGTGCTCGCACCCCAAGCCATTCTACGACCCTTTCTGGGTGAGAACGGCGACGCTGCGGTCAGCGACACGGCGCGCGTGCTGCTGTGGTTCGCGATCGCCCACCAATTCCTCAAGGGCTCGCAGAACCTCTGCATCGGGCTTCTTCGCGGTCTCGGAAACACAAGATCCGGTTTGACGAGCACCTTCATCGGGTACTGGCTGATCGGAATTCCGGCGATGGCTGCTTGCGGGCGCGGCCTCGATTGGGGAGCTCCAGGTGTCTGGTTCGGCCTGTGCATAGGCTTTGGTGCAACGGCGCTGCTCCTGGTCTGGCGCTTCGGCAGGGATCTCCGTTCCGTGCCTCAGACACGATACGAGCAAGCCGTTCGCGCACCGGCAGCGGCGGCTTAAGGCTCTTGAAGCGGAGATCACCTGGGCAAAAACCACTGCCGCAACGCTGGGATGCGGATGCTCTGCGCGACGTGGTGCGGGACTATGCCCTGGAGACCCTGGCCGACCCGGACGCGGTTCTGGTTCTCGATGAGACCGGCTTCCTCAAGCAGGGTAAAGCCTCGTGCGGCGTGCATCGCCAGTACACCGGCTCTGCCGGCAAGATCACGAACTGTCAGATCGGTGTGTTCGCGGCCTACGTCTCGCGGCACTGCCATGCGTTCATCGATCGGGCCTTTTACCTGCCCAAGACCTGGACCTCGGATCCGGCCCGATTAGCCGCCGCCCACGTGCCGGAGGGGACGAGCTTTTCGACCAAGCCTGGATTGGCACTAGCGATGATCGAGCGGGCGATCGCCGCCGGCGTGCCGTTTTCCCTGGTTGGCGGCCGACACCGTCTAAGGGGTCGGCGACATCGAGATGGCGCTGCGGCGCGGGCAAGGGCTACGTGCTCGGAGTCAGGACCGATCACAGGTTCAATTCCTGGGTCGGCAAGCCGCTTGTGGCCGGCACCACCGAGGCGGCGCATGCGTGGACGACCCGCAAGCTCGAAAACTTGCGGAACGGGATCCATGGAGGTTCCATCGGCTCGCACGACGGACCACGGCGTGTCAGTGCGACGCGCGGGAATAGTCCATTTGCTCAAGGTCGGCGATGAGGCCGCGCCCGGTCGGATGCCAATCAAGCCGTGCCCGCGTCAGGGCACTCGACGCCGGCATGTCGAGGCTGACGAATGCGGCCAACCACCCGAAATGCTCTGCCGCTTTCTCCGACGACACGCCGACCGCCGGCACGTTCAAGCCACGGCCGATCACCTCCGCCATGTCGCGGGCGCTGACGCCTTCCTCGGCGACCGCGTGGTATCGGGCACCGGCCTCCCGCCGCGCGAACGCGAGCGCATACAGCCGGGCGACATCGAGGACGGGAGCCGCGGGCCAGCGGTTGGCTCCCTCGCCGACATAGGCCGAGACGCCCGTGCGGCGGGCCACGTCGACGAGATAGGTGATGAGCCCCTGTTTGACCGTATCATGCACCTGTGGGAGGCGCACGACCGACACGTTGACGCCCGCCTCCAGGAGCGCGGCACCCGCCATCTCGGACGCGATGCGAGGGTTCGGGTGTTTTACGTTGAAGACGTCTTCGGTCGCCGGTCCACCCTCGGTGGGGTTTCCCATTCCGGTGCCGGACGTGATGAGCAGCGGGCGATCCGATCCCTTCAGTGCGGAGCCCAGGGTTTCGATTGCGCGCCTGTCCTTCTCGCAGTTGGCGACGAAGTTCGAGAAGTCGTCATGGTCGAAGGCGGTATGGATCACGCCGTCGGCCTGGGCCGCGCCGCTGCGCAGGCTGTCCAGGTCTTCGAGGTCGCCACGATGGGGTTCGACGCCGGCGTCGATCAGTTTTTGAGCGCCCGTGGCCGACCGCGTCAGTCCCAGGACCCGATGCCCGGAGCGGAGGAGTTCCGGGATGATCGCAGAGCCGATGAAGCCGGTGGCACCGGTGAGGAAGATGCGCATGAGATGCTGTCCGCTGTGGTCTGGACGATCTCTATCGGCGCATCGCAGATCCCGTTAAAGGTGTGACCTTATCCCGGTATAGACGCTAACAGGATCGCCATGTCTGCCAGACCCGAGACCCCACTGGGAGCATATTTGAGGGACCGGCGGACCAGGCTCGATCCAGCAGCGTTCGGGTTCACGGGACGCAGGCGCACGCCGGGCCTGCGCCGGGAAGAGGTCGCCCAGCGCTCGAACATCAGCGCCACCTGGTACACGTGGTTGGAGCAGGGACGCGGCGGCGCGCCCTCCGCTGACGTGCTGAACCGCATCGCCGCCGGGCTGATGCTGACCGAGACCGAGCGCGAGCACGTCTTCATGCTCGCGCTCGGGCGTCCGCCGGAGGTCCGCTACAAGCCCAAGGAGGGGATCACGCCGCGCCTGCAACGGCTGCTCGATACGCTTGAGGTCAGCCCGGCGCTGATCAAGACCGCAACCTGGGACATCGTCGCCTGGAACCGTGCCGCCGCCGTGGTGCTGACCGACTGGAGCACGGTCCCTCCCGGTGAGCGCAACATCCTCCGCCGCATGTTCTGCGATCCGGGCGTTCGCACCGCGCAGCAGGACTGGGCGAGTGTGGCCCGCTTCGTCGTCGGCGCGTTCCGGGCGGACGCCGTACGCGCCGGCGCTGCGTCCGAGGTCAGCGAACTGGTCGATGAGCTCTGTCGCACCAGCCCGGAATTCGCTGCCCTCTGGCAGGAGAACGACGTCAATGCGCATGCCGACGGCGTCAAACGGCTTTGGCATCCGATCCTCGGCGCGATCGAACTGGAATTCTCGACCTTTGCGGTCGACGGCCGTCCCGACCTCGGCATGATCGTCTACAACCCCGTCACGCAGGGCGTACGGGATCAGATCCGCACGCTCGTTTGCTCGAGCGGCAACGAGCCCGAATACGACTGTCCGGTGTCGAAGAGCGCCTAGCTAGCGGACGGAGGACAACGCGCTCGGTGGAGGTCGCCGGACTGCGTTCGCCCCATGCCACCGCCTGCGCGCGCATCTGTGGCTGGAGCACGCGCAGGATCGGATTTCGCCGTTAGCGAACGCCGCCGCTGGCGGTGATGTTCTCTCCCGTCAGCCAACGGGCATCGTCCGACGCGAGGAACGCGACGACCCCGGCGATGTCGTCTGGTTGGCCGGCCCGGCCGAGCGGCGTCTGTGCGATGAAGCCCGCCTCCATATCGGAGCCGACGACCCCGGCCGTATGCGTGCCTTCGGTCACCACGAAGCCCGGACTGACCACATTCACGCGGATCTTGCGCGGAGCCAACTCATTGGCGAGAACACCCGAGATCGCGTTCAAAGCGCCCTTCGTGCCGGCATAGGCCGCCGCGGTTGGCGTAAGCACATGGGTGATCGCCGACGAGATGTTGATGATGCTTCCGCCGTCGCCGAGATGCTTGGCGGCCGCCTGCGTCGCCAGCAGGACGCCGAGCACGTTGATGTCGAACAGACGGCGGTAGTGGTCCTCGGTTGCCTCCTCGATGGATGCGAATTCGTAGACGCCGGAATTGTTGACCAGCACGTCGAGCCGGCCGAACTCACGCACCGCCGCCTCGATCAGCCCATGAGCCTGGGCGGCCTTGGAGACGTCCCCCTGCACGGCGATCGCCTTGCCACCGTCCGATGTGATCGCCGCGACGACGGCGTCCGCACCAGCCTTGCTCGACGCATAATTGACGACGACGGCTGCGCCGGCCTTCGCCAGTGCCTTGGCGATGGCCGCGCCGATGCCCTTCGATGCACCGGTGACGACCGCGACCTTACCCTCAAGCTTTGACATCTGTGCTAGCTTTCGAACTGGGTCGGCTCCGGATTGGATGCCGTCTTCCCATGGTTCGGAAGTTCGGAACTATCAAAGCGCAGTTCAAGCCCCATATGGACGAAACATGAGGCCGCTTTTTCACCCTGCCATGGAGGACGTTCAGCCAGAGGCGATCCTGCACGCCTTGTCCGATCCCCGAAGGGCGGCGATCTTCGCCCGGATCGTGGGCGCGGGCTGCGTCGACGCCTGCTCGGCCCTGTCTGCGGTGGGCGACCGGGTCATTCCGAAGTCGTCGCTGTCCAGCCACTTCAAGGTGCTGCGCGAGGCCGGATTGATCCGCAGCGAGCGTCACGGCGTGGAGATGAGAAACTATTCGCGCTGTGCCGAAGTGGACACGCGCTTCCCCGGCCTGTTGGCTGCGATCATCAACGCCTACGCTTCGGGACGCGGTGATGGCCAGGGCGTGTCCGCGCTTTCGTCAGGTGCACCATCCGCAGACGCGTGATCGCCTCACCGAATCGGCGCTTCAGAGGCACCCTGCGGTGAGAATCTGGCGTTTGGTATCTGTCATGATGGCCTGAGACGGGTGGTTTGAAGACGGTCCGCTTTCGGACAGTGGATGCATCGAAGCGGACCTCCATGCGAGAACCGCTTACGACTCGTTGCGGGAGATCGGAACGTCCACTCTTAAGCACTTGTCTGCTCTCCGGCGACGTGCTCCCCTGTATCGATAGCCAATGGCTCTCACGGGTTTACACGCAGAGACATGCCGAATCTCGCGCAGAACAAGACGAACGTAATAGCGTTCTATGAGCTGATGTTTAACGAGTGTCGTCCCCGCGAGGCCATCGAGCGTTATGCCGGGGCCACCTACATCCAGCACAATCCGCATGTGCCCACGGGCAAGGACGGCTTCATCGCCTATTTCGAGCGAATGTCGCGTGAGTGGCCGGGCAAGCGGGTGGAGGTCAAGCGAGCAATTGCCGAAGCCGATCTGGTTGTGCTGCACTGCCTCCAGCACTGGCCGGGCGACCATGACTATGCGGCCATGGATATTTTTCGCCTCGATGCGGATGGCCGGATCGTTGAGCACTGGGATGTGCTGCAGATCCTGCCCGATGCTTCGGCTAATCCGAACGGGATGTTCTAGATCGCGAATGTCTCATAAGCGGCGGACGTGCGCAGTCCATTTCCCATCCGAACCGAAGTTGTCGGACGGCCGACGAGCCGCTGGTTCGGAGAAGCGCCGATGGCGATCCAGGCTTCCGGGTCGGGTCGCCACCTGCCGGTCTGCTCTACGACCTCGTCGGGTGGGTTTCGGCCAGTCTGCTTCCGGGAAGTAAGGTGGCGGAACCTGACGTTGGCTCGGAGATCGAATGCTGGCGACTTCAGCCTGAGCGATATCGCCTATCGAAAGTGTCGAGATCAGGATAGAGGCTGCGCGACAGCAGAGAGAGGGACCCGATGAGTATGGACGGCGCCGAGGTCCTGAAGCGGACGCTCATCGAAGACGAGGCCGCCATCCTCGACGCGTGGTACGCCTCCTTGCGTGAGGGAACCTCCCTGCAGAGCGGCCGCATTCGCGAGGCCGAGCTCCAGACCCAGGCCAAGGCCGTGTACGGCCAGCTTCGGGATGCGCTCGCGAACGGCGGGGTCGAGGCCGATGGCGAGCAATACACCTCACTTCGCGAGGCCCTCGCCGACATCTCGCGCTCGCGCGCGATCCAGGGCTTCACGCCGACCGACACCGCCAACTTCGTGTTCTCGCTCAAGGCGCCGGTCTTCGCGGCCATCGGGAAGGCCCATGGGACGGACGCCGCCACACTGGCGGCGGGGACCTGGGCCGCGAGCAAAATCCTCGACCGGCTCGGCCTTCACACCATGGAGGTGTTCCTGGAAAGCCGCGAGGAGGTGATCGGGCGCCAGGGTCAGGAGATCGCCGAGCTCTCGACACCGGTGGTCCGGCTTTGGGACGGTATCCTAGCGCTGCCGCTCATCGGCACCCTCGACAGCGCCCGGACTGGCGTCGTGATGGAGAACCTGCTCCAGGCGATCGTCGACGAGGAGGCCGAGATCGCCATCATCGACATCACCGGGGTGCCGACCGTCGACACCCTTGTGGCGCAGCACCTGCTGAAGACCGTCGCGGCAGCCCGGCTGATGGGCGCCGACTGCTTCGTCTCCGGCATCCGGCCGCAGATCGCCCAGACCATGGTCCATCTCGGTGTCGAGTTGAACGTCGTTTCCAAGGCGACGTTGGCAGACGCCTTCGCGCTCGCCCTTCGGCAGACGGGTCGAAAGGTGGTGCGCCAGCAGGTTTCCGCCGAGGGGCGTCGCTGACACCATGGACCGCATCCCGATCCTCAAGCTCGGTGGCGTCCTCATCGTCACCATCCAGGTCGACATGCACGACCGCCTCGCCCTCGCGCTGGAGGAAGACCTTACGGCGATGATCGTGCGCACCGGCGCGCGTGCCGTCCTGATCGAGATCTCGGCCCTGGAGATCGTCGATTCCTTCATCGGCCGCATGCTTGTGAGCATTGCCGCGGTGTCGCGTATCCTCGACGCGGACACGGTCGTGGCCGGGATGAGGCCCGCCGTGGCCATCACCCTGGTGGAGCTCGGCCTGGAACTCACCGGCATCAAGACGGCCCTCAACGTCGAGCGCGGCATGGCGCTGATCCAGTCGCGGCTCGCCGAGGAGGAGGAGGACGGTTGCGGGGGTGACCGTGAAGTCCACGAAGGTTGAAACCCTCCCGATCCGCTCGGGCGACGACGTCGTGCGGGTGCGCCAGCGGGTCCGCGCGCTCGCCATCGAGATTGGGCTCGGGCTCGTCGATCAGACCAAGTTCGTCACCGCCGCGAGCGAACTGGCTCGCAACGCCCTGGACTACGGCGGCGGCGGCGAGGTCCGGGCGGAGATCGTCCAGGCCGGCATGCGCAAGGGCCTGCGCCTGACCTTCGAGGATCAGGGCCCAGGCATCGCCGACATCGAGCAGGCGATGACCGACCACTACACCTCCGGCGGCGGTCTTGGGCTCGGCCTCGGCGGAGCCAAGCGGCTCTCGAACGAGTTCCACATCGAGTCGACGCCCGGAGCAGGCACGCGCGTGACGATCGCGCGGTGGAAGTGAGCATGGTCCGGGTCCCCGTCACGGAAGCGAGCCAGGTGGCCGAGGCGCGGCGGCGCGCCGTGGCCGTGGCGCAGGCCATCGGCTTCGACGAGACCGCGGCCGGACGGGTGGCCCTGATCGTTACCGAGCTCGCCACCAACGTCGTCAAGTACGGCGTCCCGGGCGAGGTTCTCGTGGGCACCTACGAGGATGGGACCGGCTCGGGGGTCGAGATCCTCGCCCTCGACAAGGGCAAGGGTTTTGAGGACCTCGGCCTCGCCCTGCGCGACGGCCATTCCACCGGCGGCAGCGCCGGCGAGGGGCTCGGCGCGGTGCGTCGCCTCTCCGACGCGTTCGACATCGTGTCCCGGCCCGGCCTCGGCACCGCGGTGCTGGCGCGCCTGTCGTCCGTCAGAGGGAGCCCGTCGGGCGATGGTCCCGGCTTCGGCGCGGTGACGGCGCCCCTGAAAGGCGAGACTGCCAACGGCGACGCCTACGCCGTGCGCGAGCGCGCCGACGGCTGGACCGCCATCGTGTCGGACGGCCTCGGCCACGGACCGGAGGCCGCCAGGGCGTCGGAGGAGGCCCTCAAGATATTCCGGCGCCGTCGCGACGAGCCGCCCGCCGCGATCCTCGCTGCGATCCACGCAGGCCTGTCCCAGACCCGGGGCGGAGCGATCTCGGTCGCGCGCTATACGAGGGACCGCGCCACGCTCGCGCTCGCCGGCATTGGCAATGTCGCGGGGGCGGTGATCTCCGGAAGGACGATCAAGCGAACGGTCAGCCTCGCCGGGACCGCGGGCCACGCGGCCCGACGTATCCAGGAGTTCGAGTACCCCATGCGTCCGGAAGACGTGTTCGTGCTGTGCTCGGACGGCATCGCGACGAGCTGGTCCCTCGACGCCCATCCCGGCCTCGCAGGGGCACATCCGACGCTGCTGGCCGGGGTGATCTATCGCGACTTCGCGAGGGTCAGGGACGACGCAACCGTGCTCGTCGTACGCGGGGATGCAGCGTGAAGTGGCCGCTCCTGACGAGCTCCGTCGAGCACGAGGACGACATCATCGTGGTGCGACAGCGCGTGCGCGGGCTGGCGGAGCGCCTTGGCTTCGGCATCCAGAACCAGACGCGCATCGCCACGGCCGTGTCCGAGATCGCACGCAACGCCTACGGCTACGCCGGCGGCGGCAAGGTCGAGTACGGCGTCGACGAGGAGAACGGTGGTCAGGTCCTGGTGATCCGCATCCTCGACCGGGGGCCCGGGATCCCTCATCTCGACGAGATCCTGGAAGGGCGCTACCGCTCCACCACCGGGCTCGGCATCGGCATCACCGGTTCCCGCCGCCTGATGGATCGCTTCGAGATCGAGTCCGAGGTCGGACGCGGAACGCTCGTGACGTTCGGGATGCGGTTGCCGTACGGCTCCGGATCCTTCTCCGGCCGTACCCTGACGACCATGGCCGAGGACGTCGCCCGCTCCCGGGCAGAGGAACCGGCGATCGCCCTGCGCGAACAGAACCGTGAGCTCCTGCGCAGCCTCGCCGAACTCGCGGAGCGCGAGGATGAAGCCCAGCGCCTGAACCGCGAGCTCGCCGAGACGAACCGGGGCGTCGTCGCGCTCCATGCCGAGCTCGAGGCGCAGGCCGCGCTCTTGCGGGAGGCGGGGGCGCTCCTCGAAAGCCAGGTGGCGGCCCGCACCGCGGAACTCGCTCAGGCGAACGCCCGGCTCCAGGCCGAGGCGGTCGAGCGCGAGCGGATGGAACAGGACCTGCGGCAATCCCAGAAGCTCGAAGCGGTCGGGCAGCTGACCGGCGGCGTGGCGCACGACTTCAACAACCTGCTGACCATCATCCGCTCGTCGGTCGACTTCCTGCGCCGCCCGGACCTGCCGGAAGACCGGCGCAAGCGCTACATGGATGCCGTCTCCGACACCGTCGACCGCGCCGCCAAGCTCACCGGACAGCTCCTTGCCTTCGCGCGCCGCCAATCCCTGAAGCCGGAGGTGTTCGAGGTCGGTGAGCGCCTGCGCGGGGTGGCGGAGATGCTCGACACCGTTACCGGCGCGCGCATCCGCGTCCGGGTCGAGGCCTTGGACAGGCCGGCCTTGGTACGCGCCGACCTCAACCAGTTCGAGACCGCCCTGGTGAACATCGCCGTCAACGCCCGCGATGCCATGGACGGCAGCGGGACGCTGACGATGCGGGTGGCGGCCGGGCAGGCCCTGCCGACGATCCGTGGCCATGCCGGCTCGCGCGGGCCGTTCGCCGCGGTCTCCCTCACCGATACGGGGTCGGGCATTCGCCCGGAGGTGCTCGGGCGCATCTTCGAGCCGTTCTTCACGACCAAGGACGTCGGACGCGGCACCGGTCTCGGGCTTTCGCAGGTGTTCGGGTTCGCCAAGCAGTCCGGCGGCGACGTCGACGTGACGAGCGAGATCGGCAAGGGCACGACCTTCACTCTCTACCTGCCCGAGGTCTCGTCCCTGGCGACCGAGGCCGTCGTGTCCGACCCTGACGCGGACCTATCGCCTGCGGGCCTCGGCCAGCGCGTCTTGCTCGTGGAGGACAACCTGGAGGTCGGAAGCTTCTGCTCGCAGATTTTGGAGGATCTCGGATACGCACCCGATTGGGTCGTCAACGCGGAGGAGGCGCTCGAACGCCTTGGGGCGGACGGCTCGGGCTTCCGGGCCGTCTTCTCCGACGTCGTCATGCCCGGCATGGGCGGCATCGAGCTCGCCAAGGCATTGCGCCTACGCATTCCTGCCCTTCCGGTGGTCCTGGCCTCGGGTTACAGCCATGTCCTCGCCCGCGAGGACAGCCACGGCTTCGAGCTGCTTCACAAGCCTTACTCGGCCGCGCAGGTCGGCCGGGTCCTGCACCGGATCATCGGTGCCTCGCTCCCGATCGCCGACCCCGAGGACCAAGGCCGATAATGCAGCGCCCGCCGCCATCGGCCGAGACCGGGGAACGCGAACGGCTCGCCGTCCTCGACGACTACGCCGTCCTCGATACGCCGCCCGAACCGAGCTTCGACGGCATCGTCCTGTTGGCCCGCGCCGTGTGCGCGGCGCCCGTCGCGCTGCTCAGCCTGGTGGCCGAGGGACGGCAATGGTTCAAGGCACGGTCCGGCTTCGTCGACTGCGGGACGGAACTCGACGCCTCGGTCTGTCGACATGTCCTGGGCAGGAGCGACATGCTCGTGATCCCCGACCTGACGTGCGACGGTCGCACCCGCACCAATCCCCTCGTCACCGGCGCGCCGCACATCCGCTTCTACGCCGGAGCACCCCTCGTGACCCCGGACGGTCACGGCCTCGGCACGCTTTGCGTCATCGACACCGAGCCGCGCCCTGAAGGGCTGACCGAGGAGCAACGGGAATGCCTGCAGGTCCTCGCGGGGCTGGTCATGGCACATCTCGACATGCGCAGGGCCCTTGTCGCGAAGGGATCGCCCTGAGGGCTGTGAGTACGACCGGGTTGGGTGGCCTCGTGACGGTCTGCTTTGGCAGGCTGCTGAAGACGTGATCCTCCCCCGGTTTCGCGGTTCTCCCGCAGTTTGCGTGGAACGGTCACCGCGACGCAGCGTCGATGGGCTGATCCACGGCAGGGATGATTCTGTCTTCATCCCTGCCGGGCTGCGTCGTCGACCAGATCCTTCGCCGCTCCGGTCGTCTCATCATCCTTGCCCATGTTCGCCGGGATCGTGGGCGCTGTCCCGACTGCGGCGCGCCAAGCTCTGCCGTCCATCGTCGATATGTCCGGCATCCTGCCGACTATCCGAGCCTCAGTGAGACCGTGATGCTGCGCCTGAAGGTTCGGCGCTTCGGCCAGAGCGCTCTCCGCCGAAGTGGATGCCGGTTCGGCGAAAAAGAGTGCGACACAACAAAGATCGAGAGCTGTGCCCCGACCCAACGTGGTCGGGCGCAGCTCTAGCCAAACCGTGTCGGGCAGTGCGGTGGAGAAGTGTTGCTTCAAGAGATGGGGCGCGATCGGTAGGGCGGTCGGTTCTCGCTCTGAGCATGACAGTGCGGCGGGAGTTTTGTGAGAGACACTTAGCCCCCGGTTTCAGACATCTTTCGCGCGAGCTGGGGCGCCGCGCCGCGCCGCAGGACGAAATCGTGGCCCTTGGGCTTCCGGCCGATCGCCTGATCGATGATCCTCACGACATCGTCGTCGGTGCCGCCGGTCCGCAGGAGCGTCCGCAGGTCCGTCGCGTCGTCCTGGCCCAGGCAGGTGTGCAGCGTCCCCGAGGCCGTGACCCGCACCCGGTTGCAATCCGCGCAGAAATTGTGGGTGTGGGGCGTGATGAACCCGATCAGGCCCCCCGTCTCGGCGACGCGCGCGTAGCGGGCTGGGCCGCCGCTGCGCATCGGGACGTCGATGAGCGTCCAGCGCTCCGCGATCCGCCGGCGCAAGGCGTCCAAGGGCAGGTACTGATCGAGGCGATCGATCCCCACATCGCCGAGCGGCATCGTCTCGATGAGGCTCAGGGTCATGCCTCGGCCGTGGGCGAAGGCGATGAGATCGTGGATCTCGCCCTCCGTCCCGTCCTTCAATGCGACGGCGTTGAGCTTGACCGCGAGGCCCGCCGCGCGGGCCGCGTCGATTCCCTCCAGCACCTTGGCGAGGGAACCGCCACGGGTGAGCATCCGGAAGCGCTCCGGGTTGAGGGTGTCGAGGGACACGTTGATCCGGCGCACGCCCGCGCAGGCCAGGTCGTCTGCGAAGCGGGCGAGCTGGGTTCCGTTGGTGGTGAGGGTGAGTTCGCGCAGCGCGCCGGTTCGCAGCGGCTCGGACAGCGCCGCGAACAGGTCGAGGATGCCCGGCCGCACCAGCGGCTCGCCGCCGGTGATGCGCAGCTTGTCGATACCGCGGGCGATGAACAGCCGGGCGAGCCGGGCCAATTCGTCCAGGCCGAGGATGTCCCGCCGCGGGCGGAAGCTCATGTCCTCCGACATGCAGTAGACGCAGCGCAGGTCGCACCGGTCGGTGACCGAGAGGCGCAGATAGGTCACGCGCCGTCCGAATCCGTCGATGAGCCCGCAGGTCGAGGCCGCCGTCTGTGCCATCATCTTAGGCGGCCTCGCTGGCGATCGCGAGCATCTCGGCGCACGTCACGAATTTTTCGCGCGGTTTCCCGGCCGCTTGCCCGCGGGCGGTTTCGGCGGCTTCGATCCGGCGCCAGGCGGCGTAGTCGATGCTGTGCCCGGCCCGCTCCGCGAGGCCGGCCACCAGGGCGTCGGCGTTCCCGATCGGAACCGGGAGGGTCGCGAGGTCGGCGAGCACGGCCGCCGCCGTCTCCACGCCGCAGGCACGGTTCGTCCCGATGGTGCCGTGGGGGCCGCGCTTGCTCCAGCCGCAGGTATAGAGGCCGGGCACCGTCACGCCGTCCGTGACGATCCGGCCGCCGAGATTGGCGTGAACACCGGCCCGCGCGTCGTAGGGGATTCCCGCCATCGGCGCGGTCCGGCGCCCGATGCTGGAGATGACGAGGCCGCAAGCGAGGGCGATGGTCCGGTCCTGGCCGGTCCGGCGCAGATGCAGGCCGTCCACCCGGCCCTCCCCCGCCAGGCGGACGGGCTCCAGGCCGAAGCGGATCAGGCAGCGCCGCCGCTTGGCGGTCCCGCCCTCGGCCTCGGCGAAGCCGCGCAGGATGTCCGCATTGGCGCGCGCCTCCGCCCCGGCGTCCATCGCCGGTTCGGGCACGCCCTCGGGCAGGTCGTCCGGATCGAGCCCGGTGGTGCAATCGGCGAGGGCGCCGAACTCGCCGAGTTCCTTCGGGGAGAAGCGCGCGCGCTCCACCCCGCCTCGCCCGACGATCTGAACCTCCCGGATCCGGCTCTCGGCCAGGGCCTCCAGGGCGTGGGCGGCGATGTCGGTATGGCGCAGCTCGTCCGGGGTCTTGAGCAGGATGCGGGCGACGTCGAGGGCGACGTTGCCGTGCCCGATCACCACCGCCCGCTCCGCCGAGAGGTCGAAGCTCAGGTGGGCCGCGTCGGGATGGCCGTTGTACCAGCCGATGAAGGCCCCCGCCTGATGGCTGCCGGCCAGATCCTCGCCGGGAATGTCCATCCGCCGGTCGAGGGAGGCGCCGTTGGCCAGGATCACGGCGTGATAGCAGGCGCTCAGTTCGGCGATGCTCACCTCGGCCCCGACTTCGACCCCGCCGACGAAGCGGAAGCCGGGCAGGCCGGCGATCCGGTCGAACACCGTGGTCACCTGCTTCAGCTTCGGGTGGTCGGGTGCCACGCCGAACCGGACGAGGCCGAACGGGGCGGGCAGGCGCTCGAACAGGTCCACCGCCACCGGCATGCCGGAGCGCAGGAGCGCCTCGGCCGCGTAGAACCCGGCCGGACCGCTCCCGACCACCGCGATGCGAGGATGCGCGCTCATGAGGCCAGCCGCCTCGCCTGCTCGTCGGCGCCGGGCAGCGGCGGGATCTTGGCGGCGATCACCGGGGTCTCGGCCGCGCGCAGGCGGTTGATCTCGACCCATTCGGCCTTGCCCGCCGGCATCTGCCAGGACGGGTGGATCGCGCCGACCGGGCAGATCGGCGCGCAGCCGCCGCAATCGATGCAGTTCTCGGGGTCGATATAGGTCATCTGCTCGTCGAGATGGAAGCATTCGACCGGGCAGACGGTGACGCATTCGGTGTAGCGACACCCGTGACAGGAATCCGTGACGACATAAGCCATGCAGGCCTCGACAACTCTGCTGCAAACGGAAGGGTGATACGGTTCCCGGCTCGGCCGGCACGGTCGCAACAAGGTCCCTCTCCTTCCGCGAGAGGGAACCCGCGCTCGCGCCGCACCGAACCGATCGACCGCGTACGGTCTGGAGGGCCGTCAGGCGGCGGCCACGTCCACGAGCATGTCCGAGAAGGTCGGGGCATGGCCGAGATCGGCGAAGGCCGTCGGCGTCAGGGCGTGGACGGTGGGGCCGCGCTGGTTGGAGCGCTGCCAGAAGCCCGCGGGGGCGACGACGACGCCGCGCATCACGTCGGCCGAGAGGGTGGCGAAGGCCTCGAAGGCGCCCCGCTCGTTGAATACGCGGATCGGCGTTCCGGCCACGATGCCGCGCGGCCCGGCATCCTCCGGGTGCAGCAGCACCGCCTGCTGCTCGCCCGCCTGCGCCACCTGGGCCGGCAGGTTGCCGTAGTTCGAGTTCAGGAAGGCGTGGCTTTTCGGCGAGATCAGGCTGAGGGGGAAGCGCTCGGCCAGGGCGGGCGCGGTGCGAAGGCTCTCGTTCGGGGGCAGGTAATGCGGCAGCGGATCGACCGGCTCGCCGGACTGGTCGCCGCCGTAGCCCTGGCGGAACAGCGGCACGACGAAGTTGCCGCCGGCGGCCAGGCTCGACTTGAACTCGCACTTGCCCGACGCGGTCGGGAAGTTGCCGTCGCGATGGGGCGCCCAGGAATCGGCCGCGTCCATGGTCAGGCGCATGTAGCCCTTCTGCTTCAGCTCATCGAGGGTGATCCCGGCCAGCACCGGGCTCGACCAGTCCATCGACTCCGCGATCATCGTGTCGTCCGAGCGGAAGAAGAACGGATCGTCGATGTCCATGGCCTTGGCGAGCCGGCGGAACAGCTCGGTGTTCGGCACCGCCTCGCCGAGGGGGGCGATGGCCGGGTTGTTGTAGGACAGGTAGAGGTGCCCCCAGGAGAACATGATGTCCGCCTGTTCGAGCTGGGTCGTGGCCGGCAGCACGATGTCGGCGTAGCGCGCGGTGTCGGTGAGGAAATGCTCGCTCACCACCGTGAACAGGTCCTCTCGCGCCAGCCCGCGCTCGATGGTCTGCTGCTGCGAGACCATCGCCATCGGATTGGCGTTGTAGACGAACAGCGCCCGGATCGGCGGGTCGAGGGGCATCTCGCCGGTGAGAGCCGGGCCGAGCTTCCAGGAATTGATGACCCGCATCGATTCCGACTGGAGATCCGGCCGCATCAGGCCGGCCCAGTTCACCGGGAAGGCCCAGATCGGCAGCTGGAGCAGGCCGCCGCCGACATGCGTCCAGGCGCCGATCAGCGCCGGAAGGCAGGCGATCGCCCGGACGGTCTGGCCGCCGCCCGCATGGCGCTCCACCGCCACGCCGATCCGCACCACCGCCGGGGGCGTCGTGGCGTATTCGCGGGCCAGCTTGAGGATGTCCTCCACGGGGATGCCGGTCTCGGCCGAGGCGAATTCCGGGGTGTAGGCCTCGCACCGCTCGGCGAGCTCGTCGAAGCCGATCGTGTGCCGGTCGATGTAGTCGCGGTCGGTGAGCCCTTCCTTGATGATGATGTGCATCATCGCCAGCGCCAGGGCGCCATCGGTGCCGGGGCGGATCGGGATGTGCCAGTCGGCGAGCCGCGCCGTGCGGGTGCGGACCGGATCGATCACCACGAGCTTGGCGCCGTTGCGCTTGGCCTGTTCGATGAACGGCCAGTGGTGCGAGTTGGTGCTGAGCGTGTTGCAGGCCCACAGGATGATGTACTTCGAGTGGACGAAGCTCTCGGGATCAACGCCCGGCGTATGGCCGATCGTCATCATGTAGGCGGTGCAGGAGCCGGAATCGCAGAAGGTGCGTTCGCAGACGGTGGCGCCGAGCTTGTTGAACAGCGGGTCGCCGACATTGAGGCCGTTGATGATGCCCTGGGTGCCGAGATAGCTGTAGGGCAGGATCGCCCGTGGCCCGCTCTCGGCGATGATCGCCTTCCAGCGCCCGGCGATCGTGTCCAGCGCCTCGTCCCAGCCGATCCGCGCGAACTGGCCGCTGCCCTTCGGGCCGACCCGCTTCATCGGATAGAGCACGCGCTGGTCGCTGTAGACCCGGTTCTGGTAATCGTTGACCTTCACGCACAGGCGCCCCTTGGTGAAGGGGTGGTCCGGGTTGCCCCGCACCGCGATCGCCTTGCCGTCCTCCACCGTCGTGAGGATCGAACAGGTATCGGGGCAATCGTGCGGGCATGCGCCGATGACGACTTCGCGGGCCATATCCACTCTCCGGCTGACCAGTTCTTGAACAGGAGAAGAACTTGCCAACAATCGAGGCGCAGGGCTTTATCGTGACCTGCGCCATCGTATTCCCTGACTGCGGTCCTCGGCCCGCCGGAACGGGCGGCTTTTCCAGATCTCGGCCTCCATGGCGCAGGATATGCATCAGTTGGAGCCATTCCAAAGGCTGACGCGAGAGAGGGGGCCATGCTGGGCCATTCGGTCGACAAGTACGTGACAGGCCGGCTGCTCGACACGTCCAATGGACTGTGCTGGTCGCATCTGCACGCCGAGCGCTGGAGCCACATGCCCGGCGAGCTCCCGTCCCTCACTCCGCGCGATACCGAAATCGCCATCCTGCTGCGGGGCCGGACTTTCGTCGAACGGGTCGGTGACGGCCGGCGTCAAAAGACTCACGGCCATCGTGGCACGGTCTGGCTCTGCCCGGCCGGAATCGAGGAAGAATACATCAACATCTCCGACCCGATGTCGGACTGCCTGCATATTTTCCTGCCACATCAGCCGTTCGAGGAGACGATGCTGCGGGATCTCGATATCGATCCGGCCCGTTTCGAATTGCGCTACGACGTGATCCCGCAGGATCCCTTCATCGAATACGTTGCCGGCCGCGTCTTGGAGGAAATGGAGCACGAGACCGCCGCCGGACGGCTTCTCGTCGAATCGCTGGGGATCGCGCTGGCGGCGCATCTCGTCCATCGCTACTCGGCCGCCAACCTCCAGCGCCGGGAGAGCGTCGACAAGCCACTGGATCGCCGACGGCTGGAACGCGTGGAGGGCTATATCACCGCGCATCTCTTCGAGGATTTCGCGGTCGCCGATCTCGCGTCAGCCGCCTGCATGAGCGTGGCCCATTTCACCCGCAGTTTCCGCGCGGCGACGGGACGTACCCCATACGAGTATGTGAGCGGGCGCAGGCTCGAACGCGCCAAGCTCCGGCTCGTGACGGAGGAGACCCAGATCTCCGAGATCGCGGCGGCGACCGGCTTTTCGTCCCAAGCGAATTTCACGCGCGCCTTCCGCAAGGCGATGGGCGTGACCCCAGCCCAGATGCGGGCCTCCGCGCAGAAATAGTCCCTGCTGTTCGCGCCGACGAGGCGTCCGCAGCCTTCCGTAATCGATCCGGTCCGTCGGAGGGCGAGACAGAGGTCTGCCCGCGCGACTGCGCGGCGGCGGTCGTCCGCCGGACCTCACTGACCCTGACCTATGGGTCAGAGTCAGTGAGACTTGGTATAACGTCACGAATCCTGACCCGTGACCTGATGAAGGTCGGATTCCGTTTCCCACGTCGCCGCGTCGCTCTTCGTCCATGCTTGCCGTAGAGCGGGCGGGGCCGGGCCTCATACGAGGCAGGCCGCCCGGCGCTCAGGGCCACGATGCGGAACCATGCGTTCCCGTCGCCTTGCCATGCTCTCGGATCGCTCGAGACGATCGGATCCGTTCCAACGGCTTCTTCACGACGGCACTGCCGCCTTCAGCAGGAATCGAACAACGAAAGATGGTTGCGGATAAAGACCGCAGGCGGAAAATCCGGATGCTGACCCTGAAGAAAAACCCCGACATTTGATCTGGGGACGAGGGGTCTCTCATGACATCAAAATTTGGTCTGAGCCTGATTTCGGCTGCGCTATTCACATGCATGAGCTTGAGCGCCGAGGCGCTTGAGGTGAATGCCGGAGACTACGAACAGTTTCCATCCGGTGCGACGATCGGATTGCTGTATTATCAGCACGGCCACGGAGACGAAGCCTACGTGCGCGGGAACAAGACGACATCCGACGCGAAGTTGGACACGAATGTCGGCATCATCCGCCTCCTGCACGTCTATGAAATCGCTCCAGGCGTGACGGTCGATCCGCAATTCCTCCTTCC
Source organism: Methylobacterium sp. E-045 (assembly GCF_022829685.1). Taxonomy (GTDB): domain Bacteria; phylum Pseudomonadota; class Alphaproteobacteria; order Rhizobiales; family Beijerinckiaceae; genus Methylobacterium. The sequence goes on along the minus strand of NZ_JAKSYE010000122.1, from coordinate 163,199 downwards.
GGTGGGGGGGATCTCGACCGGCGGCGTGTTGGCGCCCCTCGGATCGCCGGGCGGCGTGGGCGACATCATCCTGGCGGCCCCGTTCAAGTTCAAGCTCGACACCGAATTCCACGACGTCTTCGCCATCACCCCCTATCTCATCGCCCCGACGGGGACTTACGACGAGAATAAGCCGCTGAATTTTGGAACCAATCGCTGGCAGGGTGTCATTCAGGCGGCCTACGTCAAGCACTTCAATCCGGTTTGGTCCCTCGACCTGGTCGGCGATGTTGCCTTCTACTCGGACAACACCCGCTACAACTCCGGCGGCATAGGGCGGCTCTCGCAAGATCCGCAATTCGAACTGCTGGCCTATCTGCGCTACAAGATCGATCCTGCTTTGGAAGTCGCGGGCGGCCTCGGCGGCAAGATCGGCGGCAACCAGTCCTTCGAGCAGGTCTCGCTCCGAAATTCCCAGGGAACCACGTATGGCCGCCTCGCGGTCGCCTACTTCGCCGAGCCGACCTTCCAGATTCAGGCCATGATCGGACGGGATCTTACCGTCGAGAACGGAACGAGGCAGGCGACCTTCGTCCAGCTCCGACTGGCCAAGATTTTTCCGTAGAGGATCAACCATAGGTTCGCGGTCGATATCGACCGGCACGTCGGGTTCGGCCGTGCCGGTGCGCTTCTCCGCGAGGCTGCGCAGGGGCATCGTCTCGTTGGTCATCGGGGGGGCTGTCGTCGCAACCCGACCCTCCCCGGCCGTCGCCGATGACCGCCTCTCAGCGACACCACGGCCTGGGACACGACCGTCCGCCACCCCGAACGGGGCGCGGAGGGTCGTGTTCGGTCCCGCCGTCACGACGATCTCCTTCCAGCCAGAAGCGCGCCCCCGACGATCAGGAGCGCTGCGACCGCGAGATATCCGGTTGCGTGTGTCTGGCCCGTCGCGACCAGAAGTGCGGTGGATAGGAGTGGTGCGAGATAGGACAGCGCGCCCAGCAGCGGCACGTTGCCGTGCTTGATCGCATGATCCCAGGCGAGGAAAGCAAGGCCCGTCGGGCCGATTCCGAGCAGGACCACGGCCAGCCACTGGCGGGCATCCGGCCACACCGTCGTCTCGAACACCCCGTGGGCCACGAGGCCGGCGACCGCGACCGCGCCGCACACGCCGACGAGCATGTCGCTGGGGACGTGCGCGAAACGGCGATTGAGGACGGAGTAGCCGGACCAGACGAGCGCGCAGCCGAAGGCCGCGACATAGCCCGCCCCCGAGTAACCTCCGTCCGGCTGGCAATCCATGAAAATGGCTGCCGTCCCCGCCAATCCGAGGACCGCGCCGCCGAGATGATGCGGCCGCAATGGAGCGCCACCTGGCGCCATCGCCGCGAACAGCACGATGAACAGCGGCCACAGATAGGCGATCAGGCTCGCCCGTGCCGGCGCGATGCTCGCCAGCGCGACGAAGTAGAGCGCATGGTAGAGGAAGATCGCCGCGAAAGCCGTAACCCACGGCGCTGCCGGCTAGCGCAATCGCGCGAGCGAACGGCGCCCTTGCGCAGCCAGCACGATCGTGCCGGGCATGGAAGCGACCCCGAACGTGAGGGCGAGCAGCTCAAAGGGCGGGATCCCCCGCGCGGTCACGGTCAGCAGGGCAAGGCCGGCCCAGAACAGGATGGCCGCCAGGCCGACCAGCGTCGCCCTGAAGGCACGCTTCTGCGCGCGCTCGTCCAATGTCGTCATCTCCATGGGCATCATGGCGACCACGACAGCCCGAATCGGCACTCGTCCGATGCGATGCGATGGGGGAAACGGGAGGCGGCCTCCCGAGGCCGATCTCCTCGGTCACTGCGGATTTGGGGGACTTCGGAGCCGGCGCCGATGCTGCCGGCCGCGCGGCGCCCGTGTCGATCTCAGGCGGCCTCGGCGAGGCTCCGCTCCGCGGCCACGAGGGCGCGGCCCAGCTTGATCGCCCCGTGGTGGTGGCGGTCCGCGATCGCGTCGTGGATCGCCAGAAGGTGGGGAGCGAGCGCCGGGCTCGCCCGCATGATCTCGGTGGCCTGGCGGGCGAAGAGGTCTTCGGCTTCGGCCGGGTCGTCGGCGAGGTACAGCATCTGCAGGGTGACGCAGAGCACCTTCGCGGGCGTGTCGGCCTCGCTCTCCTTGATGACCTCGGATTCGCGCAGGAACTTGCAGTGGGTCTCGATGAGGAAGTCGGAGCGCCGCGAACCGTTGCGGATGAGCGCGCCGTTGATGAGGAGGCCCTCGTAGGGCTTGAGGTCGAGGCGCAGGGCCATGGCGGTGCATCCCTTCTGGAAACGGACCTGGATCGATGATCGAATGGGGCGGGGACCGGCCCTGACGGCCGGTCCCCGCGAGGCGCGCGCGTTTAGCGGAGGAGCTGGAGGATGCCCTGCTGGGCCTGGTTGGCCAGCGAGAGGGCCGAGGTGGCGATGGAGTTGCGGGTCGACAGGGCCTGCGAGTTGGCGGCTTCCTCGTTGAGGTCCGCGTTCACGAGGTTGGCCGAGCCGGTGTCGAGGATGTTGATCAGGTTCTTCGAGAAGTCCTGACGGTTCTGCACCACCGAGAGGTTGGCACCGAAGGTCGAGGACTGGGTCCGCAGCTGGGTGGTGGCGGAGTTCAGCTTCTCGATGGCCGCGGTGATGTCGGTGTCCGACTGGAACCCGCCGTCGACGGCGTCGAGGCCGAGGCCGGCGGCGTCGAACTTCACGCCCTGGATGTCCAGCGCCGAGGTGTTCTTCTCGTTGAAGGAGATGTGCAGGGTGTTGTCGGCGGCGCTGTTGCCGTTGCGGAACAGCAGGTTGACGCCGTTATAGCCGGAATCCTGAGCCTGCTGGGTGATCTGCTGCAGGATCTGGTTGTACTGCGTGGCGAGAGCCGAGCGCACCGAGCTGGTGCCCTTGCTGCCGCCCACATCCGTACCCGACGCCGTCTGGGAGGTCGCGCCGGAGCCGGAGACGCCGAAGCCGATATCGATGCCCGTCGAACCGCCGGTCGTGACCTGGGCCGCCTGGATGGTCAGCTTCTGGTCGGAGCCGGAGGACTTCGTGGCGATGACGAGCTTGTTGTTGACGTAGCTCGCCTCGACCTTTCCGGCCAGACCGGTATCGGCGTTGATCTGGTCGTTGATGGCCTTGGCAATGGCGGTCTGGTTGGTGGCGGTGCCCGAGCCCAGGTTGGAGTTGTTCAGGGTGATCAGCTTGAGCGGGCCGCTGCCGAGCTTCAGGGTGAAGGACGCGTCCTTCGTGCCGCTGAAATCCTTGGTGGCGGTCTGCTCGGTACCGACGATGGAGGCCTTGGACGAGCCGTCCGTCGCCTCGGTGCCGGAGGCGGTGACGCCGGCGGCGGCCTTGCCTCCGCCCGCGGCGGGGGTGCTGCTGGCGGTGGTGGTGGTGCCGAGGCCGAGGCCGGCGGTGTCGCTGGTCGCGGTCAGGGTCGGGGCGGCGGCGCCGGTACCGACGGCGTTCGACTTCACCTGGAGCTTATCGCCCACGAAGGAGACGGTGGCCTTGACGCCGCCCGTGTCGAGCTGGACCTGGATGGCTTCGGCGACCTTGGCCTGCGTGGCCGCGTTGCCGATGGCGTTGCCGTCCTTGTCGAGGCTGGTGGACGAGATCGAGACGTTCTTGCTGGTGGTGCCGTCGCTGATGGTGAAGGCGCTGGACTTGCCGCCCGACAGGTCGATGGACCCGGCCGGGACGCCGGTCGCGGTCTGCGCCGGATTGGTCGTGCCCGCCGCGCCGATGCTGAGGCCGGCCGCATCCGTGCCCGGCGTCAGGGTGACGGTGCCGCTCGTGCCGACGCCCTTCGAGGTGAATTCCAGCTTGTTGTTGTTGTAGGCGGCAGTGACGTTGACGCCCTGCGCGTCGAGCTGACGCTGGATCGCCTCGACGACCTTGGACTGCGCGACGTTGGTGGTGCCGAGCTGGGTGCCGCTCTTGTCGAGGCTCGCCGAGCTGATCGAGATATTGGCGGTCGTGGTTCCGTCACCGACCGTGAAGGTGTCGGCGGTCGAGGTGAGGGTCAGGTTCGCGGCCGCAGCCGTACCACCGGCGACGACCTTCGCGGCGGTGCTGGCGGACGGCGTGGTCGCGGCGTTGGTGGCCGTCAGCGTGTTGGCGGTGCCGAGGCCGAGGCCGATCGTGTCGGAGGCCGTGCCGGTCTTGATCGTCGGCGCGGCGGTAACATCGTCCGCTCCAACGAACGTCAGTTTGTTCGATGTCTTGTCGATGAAGGCCGAGTACTTTGATCCGGCGAGCTGGTTGTTGATCGCCTCGACAAGGGATTGCTGGTTCGGATTGGTGCCGATCGCCGTGCCCGAAGCGTCGAGCTTCGACGCATCGATCGTCACAGCCTTATCGGTTGTGCCGTCGGTGATCGTGAAAGTTGCGGATTTGCCATTGGTCAGATCCGTATTGGTGGCGACGACGCCGGCCGCCAGCTTAGAAGGCGTGCTGAACAGACCAAGCTGATCGGTGAGGTTGTTGCCGGAGGTGGTGACGACCGGATCTGCGCCCGCACCGTTTGCGGCATTCGCGAATTTGAATCCGGCCGCCGCGGTGACGGCAATATCCGATCCGCCAGCCTTCAATTGGCGCTGGATCGCCTCTGCGATCTTCGCTTTGGTGACGCCCGAGGTTCCAAGAGCGGTGCCGTTGGCGTCAAGCGAATCCTTGTTGATCGTGACCTTGATGGTCTTGTTGGCGACGTTGTCCTGAACGGTGAAGGTCGTGTTCTGGCCGGCGCCGAGATCGACGGTCGCTGGGGCTGCGGTGGTGAAGGTCACGTCACCGATGCTGTTGGCCGCACCGGGAGTGGTCGTCTGTGCGGCGACCGTACCGGCAGTCCCCGTCGTGGAAGTCGTCGCCGCTGCACTCGCGACCGGCGTGCTCGCGGTGAAGGTGCTGAAGCCGATGCCGGCCGCGCCGTTGCCGCCCGTGGTGTCGATGCCGCCGATCACGGAGATCTGCGCGTCGGGGCCGACATCGGCCGACTTGAACACGAGGCTGTTGGTGTTGGACAGTTCGACCGTCGCGGTCGAGCCGCTATCCTTGAGCTGCTTGTTGATCGCCTTGGCGACATCGGCCCGCGAGGCCGAGGCGCCCAGCGTGCCGCCGAGATCGTCGGTGGCCGAGTTCTTGTCGAGCTTGACCTGGACCGAGGTGTTGCCGTCGCTCACCACCAGGGAGGCGCTGCCGGTGGAGAAATCCGTGGCGAGGGCCAGGGCGGTATTGGCGGTGACGGTGGCGGAGGTCGGCGTGGTGGTGGACTTGCCGTAGCCGATGTCGATGGTGGAGTTGGCCGAACCCGCGACGTTCAGGCTGGCGGCCGCGCCCGTGGTCGTGGTCGAGAAGGTGATGCGGCCGTCGGGGCTGGTGCTGGCCGAGACCTTGCCGGCGAGCGCGCTGTTGTTGGCGATCTGGCCGTTGATGGCGGTGAGGAGCTGGTCCGACGTGATCTTCGAGAGGTCGGTGCCGGACGAGGCCAGGGTGGTCGAATCGATGCGGATGGTCGACTTGGTGCCGCCCAGGGTGATCTCGAGGGAGGCGTCCTTGGTCGGGCCGTTGAAGTCGAAGGTGGTCTCGCCGGTGGCGCCGGTGGTGCCGAGGGAGGCCAGGGTCGAGGTGCCCGTCACCTTGGCGGCCTGCGCCGTCGCGCCGCCGGTGATGCCGCTGCTGCCGCCGGTCTTGTCGGCGAGGGCCTGACTGGCCGTGGACTTGGCGGTCTCGAGGAGCTTGGTGATCGAGGTGATGCCCTGGCTCGCCGCCTGGATCGCCTGGACGCCGTTGGAGATGCCGTCGAGCAGCGAGCTGATGTCGCTCGAGCGCGCCGACAGGCTCTGCGCCGTGAAGAAGTTCGTCGGGTTGTCCAGCGCCGAGTTCACCTTCTTGCCGGTGGAGAGGCGGCTCTGGGTGGTCGAGAGCAGGCTCGCCGTGTCCTGGAGCGAGAGCAGGTTTTGCCGCGTTGCGGCTGTGAGGGTGACGCTGGACATCGGGCGGATCCTGTTGATCGAGATATCGCCCTGTTGGCGACGCCCCAGACAGGGGTGGATCCGCTTATCGACATCTTAATGCACATCTCAACTGTGCTTGCATTAGGGGGCGATGCGTCTCATCTAAGGTGCATATTGTCTCAAAGTATATTTGTGTAACTCTGTGTCTCAAACATAGTCGTTTTTGTCTCATAGTCGAGCCCCCGGCGCGTCGGGCCGGCTTGCCTTGGCGGCCCTCTCGTTTCAGATGAGCATGGCGGCAGGCTTTACTTCCCTCGGCCGATGATACTGGTCATCGCAGGGAGGAGGCATTGTAATTCAAGGTTCCGTCGATTAAACGTTCATTAACGGTCTATCGTGCTCTGATTAATCCGCTCATGAACGCTTAAGTAGTCGAGTGCTGCGGCGTTTTTGAAAGAATAAATCGGCGCGACCGATTGTATATCGTATGTTGATCGACGATGATCTCAATAATCCATTCGCCGTGGGATGAGCATTCTGGAATAGATCGGGATCGGTACGTCTTGGTGCCGTCCATGGGACGTCGCTGCATTGAAGGCCGCTGATCCGTGCCGGGCATTCTCTGCGACCGCTTCGTCGCTCCCACCGATCCGGCACTGCTGGCTCAGTCCTGGTGCCGTCATCTCGCGCCGGTCTTCGAGGCCGAGCTCGCGTCGGATGCCGACCTGGCCGCCCCGATCGCCCTGACCACGTATCATTTCGGGGAAGCCCTGATCGGATCCGTGACCGCGCCGGCCCAGCGCCTGGAGCGCTCGGCCCGGACCATCGCCCGGCAGGGCGTCGACCACATCCTGATCCAGTTCTACACCGCCGGCCAAGGCCGGGTCGGCGCCGCCCGGCGCGAGACGGAGGTCAAGGCCTCGCAGCTCGTGGTCTTCGACCTCGCGCAGCCGATCGTCAGCGAGGCCGGGCCGGTCTCGGCCACCAACGTGATGCTCCCGCGCAAGCTGCTCGGCGACCAGATCACCACCATCGAGAACCTGCACGGGCAAGCCCTCGATTACCGCTCGGCCCCCGTGCGGAACCTGTCCTACACCTACCTGTCCGGCCTCGTGGCCAGCGCCACCGCCGCCGAGTCGCACCAGCTGCGCTACCTGTCGAGCGCGGCGGCCGATCTCTGCGCGGCCTGTTTCCAGCCCGACGCGAACCAGGCGCCGGCCCTCGACCGGCTCAACAAGGTCGCCATCTGCCAGTTCATCGAGCAGGAACTGGCCTCGGAATCCCTCGGGATCGACGCGCTGATCATCCGGTTCGGGCTCTCGCGGGCCACCCTCTACCGGCTCTTCGAGGAGGAGGACGGGGTCGCCAGCCACATCCGCGAGCGGCGTCTGCTGCGGGCGATGAAGCTCCTCGGCGCGGAGGGCGGGCGCCCGCGCATCTCGTCGGTCGCCTACGCCACGGGCTTCTCCGACGAGAAGACGTTCAGCCGCGCCTTTCGCAGACGCTTCGGATTCCTTCCGAGCGAGGCCTTGGCGGAGTGGCCGGTCGCGCCTTATGGCCAGGACAACGCCCCGGTGCTGCTCGGCTGGATGCGGAGCCTGAGCGCCTGAGCGCCGCGCGGGGTCGACCGATCCGCCGCCGGTGAGATCGGCCGGCCCCCGGATCGGAGGGGGATGCCCCCGGCATCGGGCCGTCCATGCGCGGGTCCTCCAACCGAGGGGCCACGCGCATCGGTCGCCTTCGGCACCGACGAGCAGCGTCGAATGCCGGGCTCACGGGATGGAAACGTCCTCGGTGTCCTGGGTCGGCCGTCCGATGCACCTGCCGATGCACCCGGTCCGCTCCGGGGAGCCGCCCCTGCGATCAGGCGGGGACGGGGGCTCTGCCGGCAGGGTTGCCCGCCGGCCGACGCAGGATATCCATGAACCGGCTCCACCCGCGGGAAAGCGGTGAGCGCCACAGGCCGTATCCGTCGTCGCACAGGGGATCGTTCACCACGGGGCTGCCGTCGCCGCCGACGAGAACGTTGCCGATATTCGGGTCGAGCTCCTGCGGCGACACGGCCCTCAGTCTGGCGACATAGGCCTCGTATCCAGGCCACGCCGCCCTGAAGGCCTCGCGGATACCGTCGTAGCTCGCATGATCGATTCGGGGTTCGTGCGCCGGCCATTCGGCCTTGAATCGGTTGCGCACGCCCTCGTCCATCGCGACGCCCGGATGGTCCGCGATGACGGCGTGGGCGTAAGCCAGCCACCAGGCGTCGCGCGCGGGATCGCTCAGCCGCGACCCCACGGTCATCAGCGCGCCGCAGCGGCTGACATGCATGTCATGGATCCGCGGCGCATGCGGTCCATCCGATCCCGTGAACCCTGCGCGAAGCAGGGCCGCATAGTCGCCGAACCCATCGGCCCTGCGCGCGAAGCGCACGACGACCTCCGGGTGATCCGGGTGCGCGTGGACGGTGCCGTGGTACCCGAAACCGATCTCGGACCAGCCTGTGGCCAGGAGCGTGGCATACGCCCCATCGGCCGACCGTTCGACGATGCCCAGGGCGGCAAGGGACGGAGCGGACGTCTTGTCCCGTGTTCTGAACCCGAACATCGCAGCCACTCCTTCCTGCCACTCGGCGATCCGACGCGACGCGCCCCCGGCCACCGCACGGGTGCGGTTGGCGAGGATGGGCCGGACGGGCAGGTCCGGCGAAGGTCGAGGTGACCCTGTCGATGTCGGGGGCAGCGTGACGCGCCTGTCACTCCACTGTCATGGAATGACCCGAGCCTCCGGAAAGTTCAATCCCTACGGAAGCGTAAATCGTCCGTGGCGGGCGGTGCGCCATTCCGACCCGTCGTCCGGCGGGCCTCATCCATCCCGGCCAGCAGTCTCCGGGCCAGGACCCCATCCGCTTCGCTCAGGCCGAACTCCGCCGCCGGTCGGACGTGCCGACCGGCGTGGGCGGGGCCAACCTCGACATCGTCGAGGACGAGGTAGTCCGTGATGCGGTTGCGGGTCGCGTGCTCGGTGATCTCGTCGCCGCGCCCGGCGCGCTCGGCGGGAAGCATCCCGCCTGTCTCGGCATCGCGGCTCGTCGGCAGGATGGCGGTCCGCCAGTCGGGGTGGAAGCAGGCCTCGGGAAGGCCGGCTTCGATCAGGGTCGGACGGCAATCGTCGATGCGCCACGTCGACGACACGACCACCCGCGCGTCGAACTCTCTCACCAGGCCGGCGACGAGGGCGACCTGGGCCGGGTCGAGCCTGTCCTTGCCGACCCGCCGCTGATAGCCCACCGTCGTCACGACGCCGTCCACATCGAGGTAGACCGTCAACGGTGTCGCCCCTCCACGCTCGTTCAAGAGGCCAACCTCGTCTGGTGCAGCACGCGTGCAACCGCCGCGGACGCGTACAATGCGGCGCTGCACCCGTCCAGCGTTCCGACGGCGAACCGCGCGATCCGACGGCGACGACCCTGCCGCCGAGCCTGGCTGTCCGGGGGGCGGTGGCGAGGCTCGGCAAGTGCTCGGCAAGTGCTCGGCAAGTGTTTGCGGGTCGCGGGCGGCCTTCCGCCGGAACTCGCGGCGCGCCAGCCTGCCGCCCGATGTCCCCGGCCTCGGCAGGTTCGCACGGGCAAGTCGACGCTTCACCTCGCCGAGGCCTTCGATGCGTCGCAGGGGTCCATCGCGGAACCGGAGCCACGTCTCGCCAAGCCTACTCGGGACGACGCCCCGGCCTTGGCGATCAACGGCCCGAATCCTGCGCCGCCTCCATCACGAGGCGGGTCGCGAGGTAGAGCCGCGGCGTGATGCTGGCGAGGACCGCGAACTCCTCGGCGCTGTGATAGTGGCCGCCGACGATGCCGAGCGACTCGAGGATGGCGGGTTTCGCCGGGCTGTCGGGCTGGAAGGCGTAGCCCGCATCGGTGCCGCCGCCGATTTCGGCCAGGGCGAGGTCCGCGCCCAACTCGGCATAGATCGCCTTCGCGCGGTCGCCGAGCGACGTCGATGCCGGGTTGCGCGGCAGCGGCGGACGGCCTCTGGCGAGATCGAAGCTCACCTGCGTGTCGGGAACGCGATGCGTACCGACGATCCTGCGGGCCTCGGTCAGGATGCGGTCGTACTCGCCCGCCACGAAGTAGCGCATGTCGCCCTCCGCCTTGGCGGTCTCGGGGATGATGTTCGGCTTGGTTCCCCCCTGGATCATGGTCCAATGCAGGCTGGTCCCCTTGCCCGGGTCGCCGAGGTCCTGCAGTTGGAGGATCTGGTGGGCGAGTTCGACCACCGCGTTGCGGCCGGCCTCCGGCGCACCCCCGGCATGGGACGCGCGTCCCTTCACCGTCAGGCTCGCGTAGTTGATGCCCTTGGTGGCCACCGTGACGGCGTCGACGCCGGCCTCGGCGAACGAAGGCTCGAAGGACAGGACCACGTCCTGACCGCGGGCGATCCTGGCGATCTCGTCGCGCGATCCGCGCGAGCCGCGCTCCTCGTCGGGGTTGAACACCACCGTGAGGGTGCCGTAGCCGTCGAACCGCAACGCCTCCAGCGCACCGAGGACATGCAGGATCATCGCGACGCCGCCCTTGGCATCGGCGACCCCCGGTCCGTAGGCGCGGCCGTCGCGCTCGGTATAGGGGCGCCTGGCCGCGTCGCCCGTGCCGAACACGGTGTCGTAGTGCACCAGCAGCAGGATGTTGCGCGTGCCCTTGCCGGATCGCGTGCCGATCAGGGTGTTGCCGCCGAAGGCGGGGGCGGCCCGGGTCTCGACCGCAAGGCCCAGCGCTTCGAGGCGCGCCGTCAGAACCGCTTCGACCTTGGAAAGGCCTGGCACGTCGCCGGTGCCCGTATCGACGTCGACGAGCCCCTTCAGGGTCTCGCGATAGGGGCCGTTCTGGGCCTCGGCCACCGCCAGCACGGCCTTGTCCGGAGCGGACAGGGCGGGAAGCGGCGCCAGGGCCGCGAGCAGCGTGAGGGCGAGCGAGGCGGCGATCGTGCGCATGGAGATCCTGTTCGTCGGCGGCCGACGCGGCGCGGCACGTCCGCCGCCCGCGCCGGGGCCGCCTTCCCCGGAGGTCGCGTATCAATGCTCGCAAAACCCTGACGCATCAATTCGACGGGCAGGACCGATCCGCTCGCCCGCGACGGGGAGCCGGGCATCGGCCGCTCTACGTCTCGGTCCCGCCCGCGGACAGCGTCACCACGAAGACCGCGCCCCCCTGCGGCGCAGGTTCGCACCGCACCGCGGCACCCATGCGGTCGGCGAGGGTCGCGACGATGAACAGTCCCATGCCCGTGCTCGGCGCTCCTTCGGACCGCGCGCCCGCGGCCTGATGGAACTTCTTGAACAGGAGATCGTACCCGGCCGGATCGATGCCCGGCCCGCGATCCCGCACCTCGATCGCCACGGACCCGTCATCCCGGGCGGCGCCGATCGTCAGGATGCCGCCCGTCGGACTGAACCGGACGCCGTTGCTGAGGAGATTGTCGAGGATCTGCGAGAGGGCGCCCGCGTCGAGGGTGGCGATCAACGGCCGGTCCGGCAGATCCACCGCGATCCGGACGTCGGCGGATTGGGCGAGCGGCTGGATCCGGTCGACGGCGGCCAGCACATGCCGGCGCACATCCTCATGGGCGAGGCGCGCGAGGGGCCGGTGCTCGGCGGCGTGCGCATCGAGCAGGCGCGTGGCGAGACCCAGCATCGCGTCGATGCTCGCCTTCGCCTCCCGCAGGACCGCGAGCGGCAGCTCCGGCTCCCGCGGCGCCCGCCGGACGGCGAGGTCGAACAGGTTGCGCAGGCCGTAGAGGGGACTGCGCAGGTCATGCGCGGTGATCGCCATGAGGGTGTCGAGCTCGCTGTTCCTTGCGGTCAGCCGATCGTTCTGGAGACGGATGGTGCGCTTCTGCTCGTAGTCGCTGCGCCGTCCGGCATGGATCAGGGCCGCGGCGACGACGGCGATGACCGAGACGATCGCCGCATTGACGATGGCGATGACCTGCTCGGCGGGGAACGTCGCCGTGGCGAGCACGATCCAGCAATAGGTGAGCAGCAGCGGGATCAAGGTCACCGCGAAGGCGAGGGGCGGCAGCACGAACAGCAGGGTCAGCGACAGCAGCATCATGGGATATCCGCTGGTCAGCCGCCCCTTGGCGCCCATGGCTGCGATCGCCCATTGGGTATCGAGCAGGGTCAGAACCAGAAAGACCGCGACGAAGCCGCGCCGGCGCCATGGTCCGCCGCCGCGCCGCAATGCCAGCGAGGCGAGGAGGAAGGCGAGCGCCAGCGCGATTTCCACGACGATCTGAACGGTCCTGAGTCCTGTGGCGAACTCGATCGCCTTGGTGAACAGCCCCAGCATGCAGGCGATCTCCACCCGTCGGATATTGACGAGGGTCAGCACCTCTCCGAACGTCATGCCGGCCTGTTCGGCGGGGGTCACGTCCCAGCGTGCCAGCCAGCTTTTCATGAGGGACTGTCCTTCATGACGGATCGAGACGCCCCGCGACGTGATCCGCCGCATGGCGCTCGAGCATCCTCACGCTGTCCAGGCCGAGCTTGATCTTCAGGCGCTCCCGATAGGTGCCGACCGTCTTCACGCTCAATCCCAGTTCCTTGGCCAGCGATTGCAGCGTCGCACCGCTGCCGATCAGCCGCAGAACCTGGAGTTCGCGGCCGGACAGGTCGCCGATCTCCGTCCGACGGTCGCGCCGCCGCGCGAGATCGCCCATCAACAGCTGCTGCACCGGCTCGCTGACATGGATGGCGCCCGCCATCACCCGGTCGAGGGCCACGGCGACGGTTTCGAGGGGCTCGGATTTCGCCACATAGCCATGCGCGCCGGCATAGATCACATGCGGCCCCCAGACGGTCTCGTCGCGGCTGGAATAGACGATGATCCGGGCCGCCGGCAGCATGGCGCGCAGATCCTCGATCAGCGCGAGGCCGTCGCCGTCGCCCATGATCAGATCGGTGATGATGACGTCGGGCTGGAGCCGCTCGGCCTCGATGCAGGCCGCCTGCGCCGAGCGGGCTTCCCCGCACACGTCGAAACGGCCGTCGCCACGCAGCAGCAGCTTCAGGCCCGCCAGCACGATCGGGTGGTCATCGACGATCAGCAGTCGAAAGAAGGACATGTCTACCCCGAGCGAGCCGGCCAACCGGGGTGAGTGTCCCCCGGAATCCCTGCCGCCACCGTAGGTCATCGACCTACAGCAGACCCTGGCCGATGCCCATCGCCCGCGATCATGAACAGCGCGCCCCTGAACAGTGATCGAGCCGCGCAGGACGCCCGGACAAGGCGACATTGATTGCAGACCGGCCGTTTACCATCCGGGCGATCAGGCTCGTCGCGTCGATAAATCAGAACCGACGAGGCGTAGTCCGTTTACGGTCGTCGGTATAGCTGGCGATGTGCCTTCTAAAGAGGCGTGAGGATCGAACTCTTGTAGGTCATCGACCTACAGGGCGGCGTCACGGATCACGTATTCTGCAAGCCTGCCAGCGGAAGGGCGTCGTCGACGATGTACGAACCGGGTGCCATCGAGATCCCGAATGCGGGCGAAGCTCCGGGCTCCCGCCGGGATTCGTCAGGTTCGATGCAAGTCGGGGCGATGCAGGTCGGGGCGACGAAAGCCGTCGCGACGAAGCTCACCGTGCCGCCCGGCATGGAGGCGCGCTTCGCCGCGTGGCAGGCCGAGTTCACGCGGGTCGTCTCGGCCGCTCACGACTTCGTCAGCCTGGAGATCATCCCCGCCTTCTCCGGCTCGTCCGACTGGCAGATCATCCAGCGGTTCCGTTCGCCCGAAGCGCTGACCCGATGGATCGAGGACGAGGCGCGCTCCGCCCTCCTCGCCGACCTCTCGGCCCCGGAGGGCGACGGCAAGACGTCCCGCGTCGACGAGGCGGCACCGGATTACCATTCCACGACCACCGTCACGGAGGTCATCACGACGATCGTGAAGGCGGGACAGGAGGAGGCTTTCCGGCGCTGGGCCGAGCGCATCCAGCAGGTCCAGGCCCGCTTTCCCGGATACATGGGCACCCTCGTCCAGGCGCCCCTGTCGTCGGACGTCCCGTACTGGACCACGCTGGTGCGCTTCGAAGGCCCGGCCTTCCTCGATGCCTGGCTGCAATCGGCGGAGAGGAAGGCCATCCTGGCCGAGGCGACGCCTCAGGTGTCGACCTGGCAGAGCCACCGGATGAGCAACCCGTTCGCCGGGTGGTTCGCCAACGAACAGCGTCTCGCTCCGCCGCCGGCCTGGAAGCAGACCTGCCTCGTCCTGCTCGTCCTGTTTCCCGTCGTCATGCTGGAAATCCGCTTCCTCAGTCCCCTGCTGAACGGGTTGCCCCTGGCCGTGTCCACCTTCATCGGCAATGCGATCAGCGTCTCGCTGGTGTCGTGGCCTCTGATGGCGGTCGCGATCCTCGGCCTGGGCTGGTGGCTGAGGCCGGATCCGCAGAAGCGCTGGCGCACGGAGGTGCTGGGTCTGACGGCTCTGGCGGCCTTGTACGCCGTCGAGCTGTTCGTGTTCTCTCGCGTCATGTGACCACAGCTCGCCAACCATGACAGCGAACGCTGATCATCATCATCATCATCGAGGAAGACTGGAAATGGCTCACGACCACACTGATTTCATGGCTCGGGCGATCGCCCTGTCCGAGAAGACCTCCCTGGTCGAGAGTGCCGGCGGCGTGTTCGGATGCGTGATCGTTCAGGATGGCGAGATCATCGCCGAGGGCGCCAATCGCGTCGTCGCCGAGAACGATCCGACCTGGCACGGTGAGATCGAGGCCATTCGCAAGGCCTGCAAGTCACAAGGGACGTTCAAGCTTCGCGACGCGACGCTCTATACCAGCGCCGAGCCCTGCCCGATGTGTATGGCGGCCGCCTATTGGGCCGGCATCAAGCGGGTCTATTATGCGGCCCAGGTGGAAGACGCGCTGGAATACGGCGGGTTCGACGACAGCATGATCTATGCCGAGCTCAAGAAGGACGTCGCCGAGCGGTCCATTCCCACCACGCAGATCATGCGCACGGAAGCCGTCGAGGTCTGGAAGAAATACGCCCAGAAGGCGGACCGGGTCCCTTACTGAAACGGCGGCTCGGGTCTCGCCGTGAACCGATCACCGCCCGGGCGGTTCTCGCCCGGGCGGCCTCTTCCTCTCAGGTGGCCGACAAGGCCCCGCTTCGCCCTCGTGCTCCGAGCGAGACCAGGCCGTGGCCGGGACGTGTCGTGAGCCGCTCCCGGACTGCGTGACGCCATGAACATCGATGGTCTGAGGGCGGCCTGCAAAGGCGAGGTTCTCACTGCGGAGGATGCGCGGTTTCTCGAGGCGATCCACGGGAATCTCTGGAACAGACTGATCCCAGACCGTGCGCCGCTGGCCGTCGTGACGGCCTTGGACGAGGATGACGTCGTCGCGGCCGTGCGGTTCGCCCGCGCCAGCGGGCTGAAGGTCGTCGTGCGCGGAGGCGGCCATAACTGGTGCCAGCCGACCCTGCGCCATGGCGGGATCCTGGTCGATCTCGCGAATTTCTCCGGGATCGTCTCCATCGATGCCGACAACCGCAGGGCGATCATCCAGCCGATCGTCAGCAACCGCGACATCCAGAAGGCCCTCAATCCCCTCGGGCTGGCCTTCCCCACCGGCCATTGCCCGCAGGTGAAAGCCAGCGGCTATCTGCTTGGTGGCGGCATGGCCTGGAACCCCACCGTCTGGGGATCCGGAGCGGAGAGCGTCGAGGCCATCGAGCTCGTCACCGCCCAGGGCGAGCGGATCACGGCGAGCGCGACGCAGAACACGGATTTCTTCTGGGCCGCCCGAGGGGCGGGGTCCGGATTCTTCGGTATCGTGACGAAGTACCATCTGAAGCTTCATCCGCTGCCGAAAGCCATGCATGGCAGCACCTCCTACTATCGCCTCGCGGACGCCCCGGCGATCGGGACGTGGCTCGGCAGGTTAGCCCCCGGCATCTCCCCCGCGGTCGAGTTGAGCCTGTTCATCGTGCAGGCTCCGCCGGAGCTGAGAGGGCAGGTCGCCGCCGAGAACGGCTGGCTCTGCATGGTGACGGCGACGGTGTTCGAGGACACGCCGGACGGGGCGAAGACCGCCCTGCAGGCTCTGGAATCCCCTCCGATCGCGCCGATGTCGTCGTCCTTCGCGACGCCGCTCACGTTCGAGGAGCTCTTCGATGCGTCGGGATCCTTCTGGCCGGAGGGCGCCCGCTCCCGTGTGGAAGCGACCTATTCCGATCACAGTCCGGGGGAACTGGTCCGGGCCGTCCTGCCCCTCCTGCCCGATGCGCCGTCGGCGACCTCCGTCTTCCTGCTGACCATCTTCTGCGGCCCGGATGTCCCGGCCGCGCAGAAGGACATGGCCTATTCCGTGTCCGCCAAGGTCTACGGCGGCCCATGGACCATGTGGTGGAAGGCCGAGGACGACGACCTCAACACCGAGTGGCATCGCCGGATCACGACGACGTTACGCCCCTATAATACGGGGTACTATATCGGCGAGACGAATACGGTCGAGCAGCCCACGAACGTCCCGCAGGCCTTCACGGCCGAGAAATGGGAACGGCTTTGCGCCCTGAGGAGACGGCACGACCCGGAAGGCGTGTTCTTCGCCTACGATGACGGATTCGTCGAGGGATGACGCCTGGTCCTCGAGACGTCCCGGGTCCTGACGACAAGGCCCTCCCCTGGAGAAGGCTTTAGCCGCGCGCGTTTTCGCGGAGCCGGCATCCACGTCGGTGCAGAGCGCTCCAGCGCACCGTCGCGCGATCTGCAGAACGGGTGACCGCTCTCGCGAAACCCGTTTAACCACGGCCGTCCTGTGGCCGGAGGGGCGGCGGCGGGGCACCGGTCCCGCCGTGCAATGTCCGGCTGGTGAGGGGCAGCGTCAGGCGATAGTGCAAGCCGTCGGGCGCAAAGGCGAGGGTCGTCGCGGCGCTCAGGCTGTACGCCAGCATCTCCTCCAGCACGACCGTGCCGAATCCCCTGCGCCGAGACGCGTCCTCGTCCAGGGGCACGCCGCCCTCCACCCAGTCGAAGACGAGGTGGGGGCCGCCGTCCCGTTCGTCGATCCGCCACGTCACCGCCAGGCGGCCCGTCGGCGTGGCCAGGGCTCCGAACTTGAGGGCGTTCGTCGTGAGTTCGTGCAGGGCGAGCGCGAGGGGCTCGGCGGCCCGCAGATGCAGCCTCAGATCCGGTCCGTCCACATGCGTGCGTTCCTCCTGGTAGGCGAGCGCGCTCGTGAGTTCGTCGGTGACGAGGCGGTCGAGATCGACCCCGGCCGAGGGGTTCTGGATGATGACGTTCTGGACCCGTGCCATGGCGGCCAGCCGCCCGTCGAGATGCGCGGTGTAGTCCTCCAGGCTCTCGCTGAATTCCGCCGAGCGCCGCGCGATCAACCGCATCGTGGCCAGCGTGTTGCGCACCCGGTGCTGCAGCTCGGCCAGCAGCACCACCTGTTCCTCGGCGCCCGTCGGGTCGGATCCCATCGTCATCGCAAGTCCACGGCGTGCTGGAGGGAGAACCGGTTCGGCATCACACCGGTCCGTCGGCATCGAAGAGACGCCCTTCGTGGTCGAGGTGAAGGTAGTTCGGGTTGAACAGCGATGCCCGTTGCAGGGCATCGAAGTCGGGAATGGTCAGGCGCCCGCCCTTGAGCCCGATCAGGCCGGCACGCCGCAGTTCCTGGAGGGTACGGTTGATGTGCACGTTCGAGAGACCGAGGGCATCCGCCAGTTCCACCTGCGTCAGGGGGAAGTCGCAGGTGGCGCCATCCGTCAGGCCGACCCCGCGCAAACGCAGGAACACTTCGCAGAAGAGGTGGCCGAGACGCTCCAGGGCGGTGCGTTGGCCCAGGTTGACCGTCCATTCGCGCTGAACCGCCACCGTCACCAGGGTGTCCCACCACAACGCCTTCGTCACCCGCCCATGGTCGTCGGCCATCCGCTCCAGCGTGGCGCGCGAGATCTCAGCCAGCCTGACGGGGGTGAGGGCCACGATGGAATGGTCCATCTCGCGCAGGATGTAGACATGGCTGTCGCAGAGGTCGCCGGGGACGAAGAAGGCGATGATCTGGCGCCGGCCATCGTCGAGCTGCTTGTAGCGGCACGCCCAGCCGTCCAGGATCAGGTTGACGTGATGAGGATCGTCGCCCTCGCTGATGATGTCGGAGTGCTTCGCAACGGTCCGCCGCTGGCCGGCCGCGTTTTCCAGGGCCTGCCGGTCGCTGCGCGAGAGCTTCGTGAACTGCTCGAGCTTGCGGATGAAGTAGTGCGGCATACCGTCTCTTCGCACACATGGCGCGCATGGGGAATTGCCGTGGCACGGTCATTCACCTGCCTGAAGTGTTGATCGTCGCCGGCTAATCTCGGGCGATGGAGGAGGGATAGCTCGGAGGGGCCGGCGCCCGCCGTCGCGAGGCGTGCCGGTCGCCGCCTCCCCGTCCCGGGCTTCACTCCCGGTGCGTCTCCCGGCGGCGAATGCGAGCGGGCGGGCATCCTCATCCCCCGCGATCGGCATCGGGATCGGCCGGCTCCGAATTCCGCCGTAAGGCGGCCTTGGCTCTCTCCCGGATCGTCTGTTCCGACACGGGCAGTGCGATGGTGCAGTGAACGCCGTCGGGTTCCATCACGAAGGTCGTTCTGGCGCCGAGCTGGTAGGGCAACGCCCGCTCGATCAGTTCGCGGCCGGAGCCGCTCCCCTGCGGCAGGCCATCCCGCGCCGGCATCCGCACGCCGCGCTCACGCCAATCCACATGCAGCCAGGGAGCCCGCTCCGGTTCCGCAGCATCCACGTGCCAGCGGATCTCGAGATGCGCCTGCGGTTGCGCCAGGGCGCCGTATTTCAGCGCGTTCGTCGCCAGTTCGTGCAGGGCCATGGCGAAGATCTGGACCGTCGATGAGCGCAGCGCCACCGCCTTCGGTCCGCTCAGGCTGACCCGCGACGCCTCCCCGTCGAGGGCCGCCACCTCGCTTCGGATCAGCTCGTCGAAGCTGACGCGCTCGCCCTCCGCGAGGCGGGACAGCAATCCCTGCACGCGGGCGAGGGCCGCCAGACGCGTGCCGTAGCGCTCCCGGAAGTCGGCGAGGCCGCTGCTGTTCCGCAGGGTCTTGTCGGCGGTGGCGCGCACCACGCCCATGAGGTTGCGGGTGCGGTGCTGCAACTCCGCCACGAGCACGCTCATATGCTCGGCGGTCTCCCTCTCCTCGGTGATGTCCCGGCCCACGCCGCCGATCCAGCACACCGCGCCGGCGGCGTCGCGCATGGGGAAGCCGGTGTCCCGTATCCAGCGGATGCCGCCGTCGCCGGGCCGCCTGACGCGATACTCGAAGGTGACGCTCCCGCCCGCCCGGACGCGATGCAGGCTCTCCACCGCCCCTGCGCGATCGTCCGGCACGATCAGCTCGACCCAGCTCACCATGTGGTCGCCGGAGAGGGCCGTCGCGCGGTCGAGGCCGTAGATCGTCTCGAAGGCCGGGGTGAGATAGACCCACTGGTAGGTCGCGGCGTCGCGCATCCAGAGGACGTCGGACGAGGCCTCGCCGAACTGGCTGAGGCGCTCCTCGCTCTCGCGCAACGCCGCCTCGGCGCTCTTGCGAGGCTGGATGTCCTTGAACAGGAGCGCGACCTGCCGCTGCTCGGCGGTGCCGACGCGGAAGGCATAGACCTCGTACCAGCGATCGAGGGCGCCCGACCGGCGTTCGAACCGTTCCGCCACGCCGTTCAGCGCGATCCGGCCGAACGTCTCGAACCAGTTCGCCTCCAGCCCGGGGAGCAGTTCCCGCATCGTCCGCCCGGTGGCGTCGCCGAGCCCGGTCTGCTGGTCGAAGGCGGGGTTGACGGAGAGGAACCGGTAGTCGACCGGCCGCTGTCGGTCGTCGAAGATCAGCTCGACGATGCAGAAGCCCTCGTCGATGGAGTTGAACAGATGGCGGTACTTCGCCTCGCTCTCCTCCAGCCGCACGCGCGCGACCGCGTCGCCCGCCTGCGGGATCGCCTCCTGCGCCTCGTTCCAGGTGGTCATCTCCCTGGTGGTGGTCGCCACGCCGTCGCCGAGCTTCACCACCGATCGGTGGAACCGCCCGTTGAACGGCTCGTGCGCAGGGCGGGGCTCGGTCACCGAGGGCCGGCCCGTCTCCACGACCTGCCGGAAGGCCTCGAAGATGCCGTCCCGGACCGCGCCCGGATCGCATGCGAGGAGGCTTTGTCCGTGCATCTCGCCCAAGCGGCACTCGGCGGTGCGGTTGTTCAGCCGGCAGTAGAAATCGACGATCCCGCCCGAGGCGTCCCGGACGGCCTCGAAGACCTGGATCATGTCCGCGGAACGGTCCAGGGTGGCCTGGACCAGGTCACGGCTCGACCGCAGCTCGGCCGTGCGCTCCGCCACCTCCCGTTCCAGGTCGGTCCGATGCCGTGCCTCGGTTTCGCGGAGCGTCTCGTGGGCTTCGGCGAGGGCGCGCGCGCCGTCCGCCACCCGCCGCTCCAGCTCCGTCCTGGCGGCCCGCGCCTCATCGAGGGCGCCGGTCATGACGCAGGCGGCGGAGGCAAAGCGCGCCAGCCGCGTGAGCAGGCGAAGGTCTTCGCCGTCGAAGCCGCGCCCGAGGTCATGCGTGCCGGCCCAGAGCGTGCCGACCGGCTCGTCGCCGGCATGGAACGGCACCAGCAGCAGTTCCTGGAGGGGCGGCTCGACAGGGGCCGCCGGGACGCGGGCCTGCGGGCGCGAGACCAGCAGGGGGGTGTTTCGGGTCACCACGAGGGCGGGAAGGCCCTCATCGAAGGGAACGCCGTCGCCGCGATGCGTGGCCCAGGTTCCTGCGATCGCCCGGCCGCGGACGCTCCTCGCGCCCTCCCCCGATGTCTCCCCGGATATCTCGCCCGATGTGAGGAGGCTGATGCCGGCCGATCCGGCCACGCCCATCCCGACGAGGAGGTCCACCAGGCGTTGCGGGACCGTGGCCGGGCTGACGGCGAGTGCCTCGACCAGTTCGGCCAGCGCCTGGGCTTCCGCCTCGTAGTCGGGACGGCGTCGGGGACGCGTCGCCAGCGCGTCGGTGATCGGGATCTCGTCCAGGCCCGCGACCACATCCGGCAGCACCGTCGGTGTCATGTCTCTCGATGCCCGCCATTCGCTCGAAGTCGCGGCAGTCAGGCGTACCGACGCATCGCGAAGCCTACTCCCGCGCAAGGATGCGATCAAATTCCCGCGACTGCGCGCGCGTCCCCCATTCCGGGGCCGAGGGGCCGTGCGAACGCCATTCGGCCGCGCCCGTCCGTGATGCCCGATCGGCGAGGATGAGGTCGAGCGCGCGCAACACCGTCGCGGTA
The DNA here is from genome assembly GCF_022829685.1 of Methylobacterium sp. E-045. Classification (GTDB taxonomy): domain Bacteria; phylum Pseudomonadota; class Alphaproteobacteria; order Rhizobiales; family Beijerinckiaceae; genus Methylobacterium. The sequence continues at coordinate 141,920 of NZ_JAKSYE010000122.1, read as the reverse complement.
TCCACCGGCTTCTCCAGCCGCCGGACCGACGCGTGGCGGCCGAGGATCGTCGCCTGGTCGTAGCCGGTGGTGAACAGGAACGGGATTCCGAGGGCGAGGAGCGCATCGGCCACCGGGTACACGTCCTCGCCTGCGAGGTTCACGTCCAGGATGGCCGCGTCGGGCGGAGCCGGGCCTTCGAGGAGGTCGAGGGCGCCCTGCGCGGTGGCGATGGGACCGACCACCTCGGCCTCCGCCCCGGCCAGGCCCCGCGCCAGTTCATCGGCCAGGAAGTACTCGTCTTCCACCACCAGGATGCGCCGCCCCCGGAGAGCCCGCCCGGCCTGCCGCACGACACTCCCGGTCACGGTCGGTTCCCGCTCGGGACACGACGGCGCAGCGGGAGCCTGTGAGGGACGCTTTGCGAAACTCTTGGCTCTGAGGCGCTTGGCTTCGAGGCTCTTGGCTCTGAGGCGCTTGGCTCTGAGTCGCTCGGCATCGTCGTTCTCCCATGCCCGGTTCGAGACGCGTAGCGCCAGGATGCGGAGGAATGCCGTCCTCCTCCATCATGGTGGTCGTTCCGGCACCGAGCCGGTCGGGCGGAGCGCGCCCGACATGCCGCCGGGGACGACGGCCCGGTTCCGGCCGCTCCCCGCACGGCACGGGAGAACCGGGGGGGCATCATGCGCCCCGCCATGGGAAAGTCCAGACCACGGCGCCCGCCGCAGCCGGTTGACCCGGGACCTTGAAACCGCGAGGAACAAAAACCGAACGCAGTGCCGTCCCCGCGATGACGGCACATGGCCCGCGCTCCGATGTGACAGCCCGATCCGATGTCGAGTCCCGGCGACGAGAGCCCCGTCCGTAAGATCATCCATATCGACATGGATGCGTTCTACGCGTCCGTGGAGCAGCGGGACGATCCGGCCCTGCGGGGGCGCCCCCTCGCGGTCGGCGGCTCGCGCGAGCGCGGCGTGGTGGCCGCCGCCAGCTACGAGGCACGGGTCTTCGGGGTCCGCTCGGCCATGCCCTCGGTCACCGCCCGGCGCCTGTGCCCCGACCTCGTCTTCGTCAAGCCGCGCTTCGAGGTCTACCGGGCGATCTCGGAGGAGATCCGCGCGGTGTTCGCCGAACATACCGCGATCATCGAGCCGGTCGCCCTCGACGAGGCCTATCTCGACGTCACCGAGAACCTGCAGGGGCTGGCCACGGCCACCGAGGTGGCGCGGGTGATCCGGGCGGAGATCCTCGCGCGGACCGGCCTCGTGGCCTCGGCCGGCGTCTCCTACAACAAATTCCTCGCCAAGGTCGCCTCGGACTTCCGCAAGCCCGACGCGCTGTTCGTGATCACGCCGGTGATGGGGCCGGGTTTCGTCGAGGACCTGGCCATCGGCCGGTTCCACGGCGTCGGCCCCGTCACCGAGGCGAAGATGAAGCGCCTCGGCATCCTCACCGGCCGCGACTTGAAGGCCCGCTCCCTGGAAGAACTGCAGGCGGCCTTCGGCAGCTCGGCGGCCTATTATCATGCGGTGGCGCGCGGCATCGACGAGCGGCAGGTCCGCGCTCACCGAATCCGCAAGTCGGTGGGGGCGGAGACCACCTTCTCGGAGGATCTCACCGAGTTCGACGCCATGGCGGAGCGACTGGCGCCGCTGATCGACAAGGTCTGGACCTCCTGCGCCGCCAAGGGCGTCTCGGGACGCACCGTCACGCTGAAGGTCAAATTCTCGGATTTCGTCCAGATCACGCGGGCGCAGTCCTTCGAGGCCCCGGTCGCCGGCCGCGATGCGATGATGCTCTCGGTGCTGGGGCTGCTCCGCACGGTGTTCCCGCTCCGCCGCAGCGTTCGCCTGCTCGGTGTCTCCCTGTCGGGCCTGCAGCAGGGCGAGACGGAGGGACCGCGCCAGCTCGGGCTCGCGATCTGAGGCCGGCACCGGGCCGGAATGTGCGGCGATTGCCGCGCAACCCCGGCGCCCTATCTCGCTTGTCTGTGCACGGACCGGCCGGGGCCTGGTCGGAACACGTCGATGAGAGGGGATGCATGAACCGCCGGGATGACAAGAGCCTCCCGCTCCTCGTCGGCGACGCGATCGGGCAAACCCAGATCCTCCTCTCCAAGCACCTCGCCCTGTTCCGGGCCGAGGTCGGATCGGCGGTCGGGCAGGTGGCGCGTCCGCTCATCCTGTTCCTGATGGCGGCCCTCTTCGTCCTGATCGGATTGTTCGTGCTCCTGGTGGCGATCGTCAAAGGGCTGGGGCTCCTCCTCGGCTCCGAGGCGGTCGCGGCGCTGATCGTCGGCGGCGCCTTCGCCGCCGTGACCCTGGGTCTCTTTGCCTTCGGGTATCGGCTGATGTCCCTCTCGAACCTGGAGCCCATGCGGACGCGGCGCCAGCTCGCGCGGGACCGGGACGCCTTGCGGACCCGCTGACGCCGTTCGGGGGGCGCCTCGCCGTCCCGCCCGTGTCCTCGTGGCTCAGGCGGAGATCGGCCGTTTCTCCACCACCCCGCCCCGCTCGTCGAGGCGATAGGCCAGGGTCTGGGCCGTGGCGAGATGCACGTCGGCGACCGCGTCGGCACTGATCCGGTCGAGATGCATGATCAGCGCCCGCAACGAATTGCCGTGCGCCACCAGGAGGACCCGCTGGCCCCCGCGCACCCGGGATTCGATCTCGTCCCGATAGTAGGGCAGCAGTCGGTCGGCGGTCATCGCCAGGCTCTCGCCGCCCGGCGGCACCGCATCGAAGGATTTTCGCCAGGCGCGGACCTGCGCGACACCCCAACGCTCCTGGGATTCCCGCTTGTTCAGCCCGGCGAGCTCACCGTAATCGCGCTCGTTCAGCGCGGCGCTCCGGTGGACGGCAAGGTCGAGCTGTCCGAGCTCCGACAGGATGAGGCTGAGGGTGCGCCGCGCCCGCGTCAGCTCGCTGGTGAAGGCGAGGTCGAAGGCGAGCCCGACCTCTCTCATTCGGCGCCCGCAGCTCCGCGCCTCGCCGACGCCCCGTTCCGTCAGATCGGGGTCGCGGATGCCGGAGAAGAGGTCGTGCTCGTTGTCGAGGCTCTGCCCGTGGCGGACGATGACGAGGGTTCGGTCGGGAAGGAGCATTCGGCGAGTGGTGTCCGCGGGAGGTCGGGTGAAGTCGGGGGGAGGTCAGCGGCGACGGTTGCCGCGCGGCCCGGTGACCACCGGGGTGTTGGTCCGGTTCTCGTCGAGGAGCTTGCGCCACCGGGTCAGGCGTTCGGGATCGAGGGCGCCGTCCGCCACGGCGGCCTGAACCGCGCAGCCCGGCTCATGGGCGTGGGTGCAGTCGCGGAACCGGCAGGAGGGCGCCAGCTCGACGATCTCGGCGAACAGGGTGTCGATGCCCTCCGCCGCGTCGCTCACATGCAGCGTGCGCATCCCCGGCGTATCGATGACCCAGCCGCCGCCCGCGATGGCATGGAGGGAGCGCGACGTGGTGGTATGGCGCCCCTTGGCGTCGTGTTCACGGATTCCGCCGGTTTCCTGGGGGAGATCCTGGTCCGGTCCGGCGAGGGTGTTGACCAGGGTCGATTTCCCGACCCCCGAGGAACCGACGACCGCCACGGTCAGCCCCTCGCCGCACCAGGGGGCGAGGCGCGTCACGGCGTCGGGGAGACGCGGATTGACCGTCACGACGGCGAGGTCGCGCTGCAGGCCCGCGGCCTGCCGCCGGTAGGTCTCGGCATCGGGCGCCATGTCGGCCTTGGTGAGGACGATGACGGGATTCGTGCCTCCCTGGTTGGCCAGCGCCAGGTAGCGCTCCAGCCGGGCGATGTTGAAATCCGCGTTGCAGGACGTGACGACGAACAGGGTGTCGACATTGGCCGCGGCCAGCTGCAGCGGGCCTCCGCCCTCGTTGCGCCGCTGCAGCACGCTCCGGCGCGACAGGCGGCGGCGCATCGTCCCGGTCTCGGGCTCGACCAGGACCCAATCCCCCACGGCGAAATCGCCGGTCTGGGTATGGACCGGGAGACCCAGCCCCACCGGCCCCGTGAGGGACAGGGCGGTCAGGCGGGAGCGGTGGACCGTGGCGATCCGCATGGGCACGAGACCGGCCTCGGCCGGTTCACGTTGCTCCTCGAAGAAATCGGACCATCCGAGCCGGGAGGGCCGCAGGGGATGGGCGTTGCTGGGATCATCGGTCACCGGCCAGCCATGACAGGGCGGTGGCGGATTGACCAGCGCCCCATCCGCCTTCCGGCATCCCTCCCCTTGCTCCCCGGCGGCAAGGTGCCCGATCATCAGGGCACCGGAGTCGAGGGGATGGGGGTGGCGATGTCGGAACTGGATGAGAAGCGCGAGGAGATCGCGGTCCTGATTGCGGCGGAACTCGGCCTCGGCGATCCGGCCGGATGGAGCGAGGCGGACCGCGCGGCCGTCGACCGGCGGACCTCGGAGGCGATCGAGGGGCGCGCCCTCGGTCCGGATGAGCCGGCCGATAGCACGGAGGCGGGCACGCGGCTCCGGCAGCGGCTGCGGGAGTACCGCGCCCTGCTGGAGCTGCGGACGGACGAGGCGGATGCCCGGCTCGCCGAAGAGGGCGAGGTGTTCGGCCGCGAAGACGACGCCTGACTCTTGTTCGCACCGGATTCGGTGGCGTCGGGGGATCGCCCTTCGCCCCGGTGTCTCTCACCAAACTCCCGCTGCGCCGTCGTGCGTTGAGCGAGAACCGACGGTGACCGGGAGTTGTGCGAGGCCCTTCAAGTCCGCGAGGGCAGGCCCTTCGCGACGGCCCAGCCCGACGTGTCGAGCCTGGCCCGGCATCCTGCCGCGTAGACATTGGGCTGCCTGCTGCCGACCTCGCGCTGCCAGCGGCAGGTCTGCGTCAGGCTCAGGTAGACGTCCAGGATCGAGGCGTGATCGCCGAACCGCTCGCGCAGGCGGGCGACACGGTAGACGCCCCGACGCTCGCAGGGGCCGCAGGCGATGACGAGGTGCGCGGCCCTCACGTCGCAGAGGCGCTCCATGTCAGGCCGCCGAACGGGGCGATGCGCCCCCGATGGCGCCCCGCGGCACGCCCCCGGCGGACGGGCGAGGGGCACGGGCGGCGTTGCCGCCGGCCACCGCCTCGTCGGCGAAGTCCGGCATCCCGATCCCGCTCAGGGCGACGATCCGCGCCGCAGGGTTCGCCATCATGGTGGACACTCCGCGAGTAAGAACATATAGTGAACATAGAGTTCAAGCGCGGAGGTCAAGATGCAGACGGCCGACCTGTGGATATCGGGGAATCTCGCGCCCGCCGGCCTGCCCTCGGGCATGGCGAGACGGGCGGGTGCCGGTTCGGCGGCGAGCGCGCCGTCGCCCCGCGCGGGCGGAGACCGGGCCATGCATTTCGACCTGCTGGAGGAGCGGGCCGGGCGCTGGGGCTGGTCCCTGCGCGATGCCTACGGCCAGGAGGTCGCCCATTCTCCGATGCCGTATCCGAGCCGGGTCCAGGCCTCGGCGGCGGCCTTGGCCTTTTCCCAGCTGGTTGCCTATGCCGGCAAGCAGATGCGCCGCCCCTGAGACCGGACGGCGAAGGTCCGCCGGGACTGGCGTCCCGCGCGCGCCATGGGACGCCCACGAGGAATCGGCTCCTTTCCCGCAGCGGACGCCGCCGCGTGGGAAGGAGCCGATCCGGATCGTGATCCGGGACGACGCGCTACGAGCTCATCAGTATCGTGGCGGACCCGACGATGGTTGCTGCGAACATCACCGATGCAACGCCGACCATGAAGTAGGAAAAGACTTTCAGCATCGATGCCAAGGCGCTGTCCTGACCGGGTTCAGCAGCGGCTGCCGCCCGACGTCTGGCCGTATTGCATGACCTCGCGGGTCTGCTGGTTGGCATTGCCTTCTGCGGCCGAACTCATGGGACAACCGAACGACGCGGGGGCCCGACGATCGGCTCGGATCGCGTTGGTGGTCTCGACATCGTAGGGGGCGAACGCCGTGTAACGCGACGGGCGCTCCATCGCCGTCGTGGGCGAGATCGAGACCAGTCCCATGACGAGGGCAGTCGAGAGGGCGGCGATGTATGTCTTCATGTGAGCAACAGCTTTCTTGTCTTGTGAAGCCGCCGCGTTTTGGCTGCTTCTTCTGCTTGAAGCCAATATGAAGTAATAATTGCCTCTGTGGCGTGTCGGCACGCACATGACGCCGTGGATTAAAGATGCCGGACAGATCAGACCGACGGATATAACGAATACCAGCGCTTTGTGCTTTAATTCGGCAAGCACATGGCCGGGTGTTGTTCTTATAATCCCTGACTGCCTCGGGAATGAGTGTCGCAGGGGCATCCGTGACGGAAGTGCCTGTGCCGACAGCCTGATATCGGGACGGGCCGCTCCGGTCGCGGCGATCCGGGGCGCCCGATCGTCGGGGCGCCTCCCCTTTGCCGCCGCGCCGATCCCGCCCGAGCGGAGGGATCGGCGCAGCGCCCGATGAGTCTCTCGTCACCCGGCCGAGGACGCTCCGCGCGTTAGCCTTCCCCGGGCCGGGGGGCGATGCGCTCGAGGGCCGCCATCGTGTCGTCCGACAGGTCGAGGTCCGTCGCGGCCAGGTTCTCGCGCAGGTGCTCCACCGACGACGTGCCGGGGATCAGCAGGATGTTGGGAGAGCGGCGCAGGAGCCAGGCCAGGGCCACCTGCATCGGTGTCGCGCCGAGCCCTTCGGCGACCGTGCTCAGGATCGTCGATTGGATCGGGCTGAAGCCGCCGAGCGGGAAGAATGGGACGTAGGCGGTGCCGGATGCCGCCAGATCGTCGATCAGCGCGTCGTCTGCCCGATGCGCCAGGTTGTACTGGTTCTGGACGCAGACGATCGGCGCGATGGATCGGCTCTCCGCCACCTGCCGTGCCGTCACGTTGCTCAGCCCGATCCGGCGGACGAGCCCCTGGCGCTGGAGACCGGCGAGGACGGAGAGCGGCGCTTCGATGGAGCCCTCGGCCGGCCCGTGCACGTCGAGCATGATCCGGAGATTGACGACGTCGAGCGCCTCGACGCCGAGGTTGCGCAGGTTGTCGTGGACGGCGCCCGTGAGGTCCTCGGCGGAGAAGGCCGGGTTCCAGGAGGCGTCGGCACCGCGCCTTGCTCCGATCTTGGTGACGATCACGAGGTCGTCGGGATAGGGGTGGAGCGCTTCCCGGATGATCTGGTTGGTGATGTGCGGTCCGTAGAAGTCGCTGGTGTCGATATGGTCGACGCCGCGCGCGACCGCTTCGCGCAGGACCGCGATGGCCCCGGCCCGATCCTTCGGCGGCCCGAAGACCCCCGGCCCCGCCAATTGCATCGCGCCGTAGCCCAGGCGCTTTACGGTTCGGTCTCCGAGGGCGTAGGTCCCGGCTCGTGCGATCTCGGTCATGTGTCTCTCCTGTGTGGTGAGCGGAACTGTAGTGCCTCGTGGATTGCGTGATAATGCGCCCTCATCCGCACGGGATGTGCGAAAGGGCGAACGATGGCGACGGATCTCGGGGATTTGGCGGCGTTCGTCGCCGTCGCGGAGGCGGGCGGGTTTCGCGATGGCGCACGGGCGAGCGGCGCGAGCGCATCCGGCCTGAGCGAGGCTGTCCGCCGGCTGGAGGCGAGGCTCGGCGTCCGGCTCCTCAACCGGACGACCCGCAGCGTCGCGCCGACCGAGGCGGGCGCACGCCTCCTCGAACGGCTGATGCCGGCCTTGAGCGAGGTGGATGCCGCGCTGGACGTCGTGAACGGCTTTCGCGATCGCCCGGCCGGCACGCTCAGGCTCAACGTGCCGGTCAGTGCGGCGCGGCTCGTGCTGCCGCGGATCGTACCCCCCTTCCTCGCGGCCTATCCCGACATCCGGCTCGACATCGTGGCCGAGGACGGTTTCGTGGATGTGCTGGCGGCCGGGTGTGACGCCGGGATTCGCTACGACGAGCGGCTCGAGCAGGACATGATCGCCGTTCCCATCGGGCCGCGCCGGCAGCGCTTCGCGACGGCCGCCTCCCCTTCCTATCTCGACCGTCATGGGCGTCCCGCCCACCCGAGGGAGTTGCTCCAACACGCCTGTATCGGCGGCCGCTTCGCGAGCGGCGCGAAGACCGCGTGGGAGTTCGAGCGCGAGGGTGAGGTGGTGCGCGTCGACCCAAGCGGTCCCCTCGTCGTCCGGGTCGGCGCCGCCACCGACCTCGCGGTGGATGCCGCCATCGCAGGGACCGGGATCATCACCCTCTTCGAGGATTGGCTCCGCCCGCATCTCGAGAGCGGGAGGCTGGAGCCTGTCCTGGAACCATGGTGGCAATCCTTCTCCGGCCCGTTCCTCTATTATCCGGGCCGGCGTTACCTTCCCGCGCCGCTTCGGGCCTTTGTCGACTTCATCGGTGCGCATCGCGATTCTCGCTGATGCCGTCGCACGATGACCGTCGTCCGGGACAGTGAAGCACCCCGCGGATCGCACCGGAGGGCGGCGCCTCGGCTTGCGGTCCCGTCGCCGCGATCAGGCCTGCTCGTAGGCCGCCGCCGCCGATCCGGCGGTATCCGAAACCGTGTCCTGCGAGGGGGCACCCAATGGGCCGGCCTGCAGCCGTGCGATCAGCCGTGCCATGTCCTCGGGCAGGTCGGCCACGCATTCGAGGCCGAAGGCGCGGTCGAGGGCGGGCATCGTGCTGCGCAGGAAGGCGTGGGACGCCTCCGCGCCGGGACGGGGCGGTGGCGACGCCTTCGACGGGACCTGCAGGAGGGGCGTGCCGAGGGTGGTTGTGGGGAGAGCGAGCATGGCTTCCACGGGGGTGCGCGACGTGCCTCGCGCGATCCCGCCGCCAGGCGTTCGCGGCGGCCTCTCCCGTAAGGCCGCCCAAGCTAGACCGTACTGGTTGAACCGTAGCTGAAGGGAGCCAGCGCCCTCGCCGCTCCGTCCTGGATGGCCGATCCGAGGCCGGGATCAGATGTAGTGCCGGAAGACGACCTGGCTCTGAGGGTCTTTCGTCTGGCCGCGCTCGCTTTCGTCGACGGTGGGGCGGCTCTGGATCAGGGATGCCGGCATGACCAGCGTGACGAGGGCGAACAGCCAGCGGAAGGGACGTGGAACGGTCATGTCGGGTTCCTGGGCTGGGTCGCGGTCGGATCGTCACCTTGAGATCATGCGCCTGTGGCGCCTGAAGGGTTCATGGCTGACCGCGATCCGTTCCGCTGTGCCCGCGCGCACATCGGCTTGGCCGCCCTATGACGGCGCCGGCCTCGGCGGCGGCGCGACCGCCATGGCCGAAGCGCCGGAGGCGATGGACTACCGCCGGAGAAACTCGCCCCGGCAGGCGGCGGAATCCCCCGCGATCCGCGAGGGCACCGTGCGGGTCCACCTGAAGGCGATCTTCGGCAGGCTCGGTCTCAGCCGTCAGAGGGAGGTCGCGATCATCGTCGCGCGCCCGGATGCCATCCTGAGGCGGCGGCGGGAGGGCGGGCGCCACTCCCTATCGGAAACGCAAAAAGCCGCCCGGAGGCGGCTCATCGCGGAGACAGGAGTCTCATGTCATGCGGAGGAAGCTCGAAAGCTTCCCAACGCCTTAGTTGAAGGTGTCGATCTCAGCCGACTCGTAGCTGGTGACTTCCATGCCGACACACACTTCCTGAACGACGGGGGCAGTCCAAGCCATGATGTTTCTCCTGCGTTGCAAGTCTTCTTTAGAAGACATCTCGGTTGCGCGGCATCACCGCGCTTGAGAGACACCTATTGCCCGCCACCCGCCAAAGCAAGCCGAAAGACGGAAATATTCTGCAGGATTCCCTTAGTTTTCTCTCATGGAACCTGGCTCGGGTGCCCCGTGCGGAGAGAGCGCTTCAGGTACGGGCGAAGGCCGCGGCCTCGGCCACCTGGTCCTCGCCGGGAATCCGCCCGGTATACAGGACGAACTGTTCCAGAGCCTGCAGCACCACCACCTCGTGGCCGGTGATGAGGCGCTTTCCCAAGGTTTCGGCCGCGCGCAGGAAGGGCGTCGCGGAGGGGAGCGCCACGACGTCGAAGGCGATGGCGCAGGCGGCGATCTGAGGGGCGGGGAAGGCGAGGGCGTCGGCCTCCGGCCCTTCCATGCCCAGGGGCGTGACGTTGATGAGGAGCGGGGCCTGCGCCTCGCCGATCTCGGGGCGCCAGCCATAGCCATGGCTTTCCGCCAGGGCCCGTCCGGCCGGTTCATTGCGGGCGACCAGCGTCCCGTCCGCGAAACCCGCATCGCGCAGGGCCGCGACGACCGCCTTGGCCATGCCGCCCGACCCGCGCAGGAGGAACGGCGTCCGCGGATCGATGCCATGCCTTTCAAGGAGCAGGCGGATCGCGATGTAGTCGGTGTTGTAGCCGGTGAGGCGGCCGGCCTCGTTAACCACCGTGTTGACGCTGTGGATGGCCGCCGCCGAGGCTTCGAGCCCGTCGAGCAGCGGGATCACGGCCTCCTTGAACGGCATGGAGACGGCGCAGCCGCGGATGCCGAGCGCCCGGATGCCGCCGATCGCGGCGGGCAGGTCGGTGGTGATGAAGGCCTTGTAGACGTAGTCGAGCCCCATGAGCTCGTAGAGCCGGTTGTGGAAGCGTGAACCGAAATGGCCCGGGCGTCCCGACAGGGACATGCACAGGGTGGTCTCGCGTCCGATCGGCGGCTTCATCACGGTCTCCGGCTCGCGGGAGGCGCGGTCCGTCCCGCACTCCGGCGCCGGAGCGATACCATGTCCCGCGATGCGTCGCGCCCGTCAGGCCTTGCGGTTACGCCCGTCGTCCAGGATCGCCTCGGCATGGTACCAGCCGTCACAGAAATCCATCCTGGGCAATTCCATCGGCCGCGCGACGCGTGAGGCGAGGTCCACCACGGCGTTGCCGCCCGCGCGCGTGCCTGTCGAAGAGGCACGCATCGGCGCTGCAATCTTCCTGGGCACAAAAGCAAAGACTTCGGCCGAATTCCGAGGTGAACTCGAAGTCATGATCCAACGTCTCCAAAAGCTGCTGGGCCTTCATGCCCCCGACGTCCTGTGATGATATGAGCGGTGTCTGATATTTGCACCGGCTTAACGTGCGAAAAACAGTACATGCCGGTAATTCGAGCATGCCTTAATTTGTTTCAGACCGTGAGTGATGGTGCACTGCCGCAGCCAAGCCCCTCGCCGGCCTCATGCCGTTTTGGAACCATCGCAGCGTCAATCTCTTGATCCGGCCTAGCAAGCGCGCGCCGATATCGCGACGTAATCTGAATCAAGCTTTGCCGTTGAAGAATGGTTGCAAGGGGATGATCCGGATTATTTCTTGAGTAAGCGCGCCGCTTCTGTCCGATACGTTACGAATTCATTCACGGAGCAACGCGCCATGGGCCTTTTCACCAAGGACATCCAGACCCTCGACGACCTGTTCGTGCATACCCTGCAGGACATCTATTATGCCGAGAATCAGATCACCAAGGCGCTGCCGAAGATGATCGCCAAGGCAACCGATCCGGAACTCAAGAGCGGGTTCGAGGCGCACTTGACGGAAACCGAGGGCCAGATCGCGCGCCTGGAGACGGTCTTCGAGATGCATGGCCAGACGCCGAAAGCCGTGACCTGTCCGGCCATCGACGGCATCATCAAGGAGACCAACGAAGTCTCCGGCGAGATCGGCGACAAGACCGTGCTCGATGCGGCGCTCATCGCCTCCGCCCAGGCGGTGGAGCATTACGAGATCACGCGGTACGGCACCCTCGTCGCCTGGGCCAAGCAACTCGGCCGGGACGATTGCGCCGCCGTGCTGCAGCAGACCCTGGACGAAGAGCGGGCCACCGACGAGCGCCTCACGCGCCTGGCCGAGGGACAGGTCAACCGCCGCGCCGCCTGATCCGACAAAGCCGCCCTCCCCCGTCGGAGGGCGGCCCGTCCGTCAGGTCGGGAAGAACCGGTTGGCCGGGCGCGGCAGGCCGAGATGGTCGCGCAGGGTCGTCCCCTTGTAGTCAGTGCGGAACAGGCCCCGGCGCTGGAGTTCGGGCACCAGGGTATCGACCACGTCGTCGAGCCCTTCCGGAACGAACGGGAACATGACGTTGAAGCCGTCGCAGGCGCGGGCGTGGAGCCATTCCTCCATCTCGTCCGCCACCTGAACGGGCGTGCCCACCATGGTGAGCCCGCCATAGCCGCCCACCCGCTGGGCGAGCTCCCGCACCGTCGCCCCGGTCTTGCGGGCATAGCCGACGATCTGGGCCTGGGAGCTCTTGCTGGCGTTGGTCTCAGGGATCTCGGGCAGGGGCGCGTCGAGGTCGAAGCCGGAGGCGTCGACGCCGAGGCGCACGGAGAGGTTCGCGATCCCGCTATCGGTGGGCACCAGGGCGTCGAGCCGCGCCTTCTTCGCTTCGGCCTCCTCCCGCGTCGCGCCGAGGACGATGAAGACGCCGGGCAGGATCTTGAGATGGTCCGGGTCGCGGCCGAGGGCCGGCATCCTGCCTTTCACGTCGGCGTAGAAGTCCTGGGCGGCGGCGAGTTTCGAGCCGGAGCCGAACACCACCTCGGCGGTCGCGGCGGCGATCTGGCGCCCGGCCTCCGATGCGCCGGCCTGCACGATCACCGGCCAGCCCTGGACGGGGCGGGCGATGTTGAGCGGACCCTTCACCTTCAGGAACTCGCCGGCATGGTCGAGGACGTGGAGCTTGTCGGGGTCGAAATAGACGCCCTCCTCCACGTCGCGGATGAAGGCGTCGTCGGCCCAGGAATCCCACAGGCCGGTGACCACGTCGAAGAACTCCCGGGCGCGGGCATAGCGGACCGCGTGGTCGAGATGGGCGTCGCGGCCGAAATTCAGGGCCTCGTCCGGGTTGCCGGAGGTGACGAGGTTCCAGCCGGCGCGGCCGTTCGAGATATGGTCGAGGGAGGCGAACTTCCGGGCCACATGATAGGGCTCGTTATAGGTCGTGGAGGCCGTGGCGATGAGCCCGATCCGCTCGGTGACGGCGGCGAGCGCCGGCAGCAGCGTCATCGGGTCGAAGGAGGTCACGGTGGCGCTGCGCTTCAGCGCGGCCATGGGCATGTTCATCACCGCCAGATGGTCGGCCATGAAGAACGCGTCGAACTTGGCCGCCTCCAGGCGCTGGGCGAAGCGCTTGAGGTGGGGAAAGCTGAAATTCGCGTCCGGATATCCGCCGGGATAGCGCCACCAGGCGGTGTGGATGCCGATCGGCCGCATGAAGGCGCCGAGATGCAGGCGACGAGGGTGGCTCATGCGGGGCTATCTCCGTCCGGCAGATGAAAGCACGGCGTTGGAATACAGCAGCGGCGGGAGAAAAGGGTTCTGGTTTTTGGCCTAGACAGGCAACGAACGTGCTGGGACGCCGCCCCGTCACGAACGGCGCTCCCGCCAGAGCAGGACGGCCCGGCAGGCCAGGTCCCGCACCCGCCGGTCGAGGGCGGGATAGCGGCGCAGGGTCGCGACCAGCCTCGCCCGCGCCGCGCCCTTCAGGCCGCGCCAGCCGAGGGGAACGGTGAGATCCACGAGCGGCAGGGGCTCCACGTTGAAACGGCGTTTGTAATCGTAATCGCCGATGCTGAAATCGAACGAGCGGCAGCCCTCGGCGTGAAGCGCCTCCATGGTCTTGTCGATGACGAGGCGTCCCGGCGAGCAGTTCGACCAGCCCTCCCCGGCATTGCTGATGCGGATCATGACGTAGGTGCCGGCGTCGCGGATGCCGAGCAAGGCCGCGACGACCTCGTCGCCTGATGTCAGGGCGCTGACGACGGCGTAGCCACGGCCGAGGCCTCGTTCCACGAGACGGCGGTAGAAGGCGTCGAACTCGGCCTCGTCGAGGCGGTAATCGGCGCCGAGGCTGCGCATCCGCGCCTCCTGCTGGCGCGCCATCACCTCCAGCACCCGCTGCGCCTCGTCCTGGTCGGTGACGATGCGGAAGGCCGTCTCGGGCTCGCGGGAGAACACCCGCCAGCTTCGCTCCAGTTCCTTGCGCACGGTCTTGGCGAGGCTGCGATGATAGGCCTCCCAATCCTCGCCCGTCCGGACCTCGTTGCCGCTGAGCGGGCACGGGCAGGCGCCCCTGAGGAGGGACAGCGGATTGGGGCCGTCGGCGAAGGTCGCCGGCATCTTGCGCAGGGAGAGGAGGTCGGCCCGGGGCAGTGCAGGGCCGATCGCCCGCCACAGCGCCTGGGCGCCGGCATGGTCCCTCGGAGCCGCGGGGCCGAGGAGCGGCGCGTTGTAATCGGTGAGGCCGAGATCGGCGAAGGCGATGATGCGGCGGCGTCCCGTCTCGTCGATCACCAGGGGAAGGTGCAGGGCGAGTGCTCCCGTCGCCCTGTCCCGCGCCGTCACCAGGAGCGGCGTCAGCCCGGCGCGGCCTTGGAGCGATTCGTACCAGGTCTCGATCCAGGCCGGATCCTGAAAGGGCGTCGGCGCGCCCGTCCAGCCGGGGACGTGCTCCGTCCAGTCGGACGCGATCGCCACGTCATAGCCCCGCGCGCCGGACGTGCCGATCCGCGACGTCGCGACGCTCCGGCGATGGGCCGCCGGCGCCGTCCCGCTCACGCCGGAGCGGGGAGTTCGAGGATCTGGCCCGGACGGGCCGCATCGAGACGGAAATCGACGGCGCGGCGGGCCGCGCGCTCCCGCTTCACCCAGGCGCTGTCGCGCAGCAGCTTCTGCATCACCGCCTTCGACCAGTAGCCCGGCCCGGTGATGGCGCGGCTCGCGGGCTCCCGGCCGAAGCGATGGCGCAGCATGCCGTTGGCGAGGTTGACGATCTGCTTGCGGCGGATCGGCTCGTCCACGAAGGAGACCGTCATCGACACGTTGAGGCAGTCGAGGTTCTCGACCCGGTGCGGGGCGTTGAGGGGCCAGCTCAGCATCTGGCCGGGCGCCAGCTCCATCACCCGGGCATGGGCGTCGTACCAGGGCGCATAGGGCATATCGACCTCCACATCGAACAGGGCGATGTCCTCGAGGTGACGCGGCGTCACGAAGGGCGGGGTCGAGGGATAGACGTAGACGCGCTTGGCGCCGATGATCTGCCACAGATGCTGCCCCGGCAGGTCGGCGTGGTAATAGACCTGGGCGTTGGGCGACGAGATCAGGATGCCGCAGGTGGATTTCGCCGGCGAGAAGCCGGGGACCCGCCGGGCCAGTTCCTCGAATAGGGCGTCGAGGGTGTCGCGGTAGCGCCGGTCCACGGTCTCGACGTTGCGCAGGTTGAGCCACATCCGCCCCTGGGCGATGGACTCGATCACCTGCGCTCCGGGAAGTCCCCCGGTCTCGCCCTCGCGCCAGAACTTGCGCTGGCCGGCCGCGCCCATATGGACGAGGCTGTACTGGTCGCTCGGATAGGCGTCGATCAGGTCGGCCAGGGCTTCCCGCGAGAACAGGGGGGATTGGTGCAGCCGATGCTCGAGCCGCAGGGGCTGGTGGCCCCAGAGGGCGCTGTGGGTCTCGTCCCAGGAGGTGAAGATCGGGTCGTTCATGGCTACGGTCAATCCGTATCGTGGCCCGCTGCTCTTCAGACGAGATGGGTCGGTCCCCCTGCGGGACAGGGACGATCCATTTCCGGACACCATATCCGATTGAGATGGAATCTTTGCATTCGCGGTGCCGCCGGGACAGGATGACTGCGCGGGCCGCGTGAATACGCTGTCATGGCACGGCTGATCCTTCCGGGGGCGATGCTGGCCCCTCCCCGCCGGCGAGCAGGACCGCGATCCTGCGGACGGCGGCGGACAACCCCGCTCCATGCCGAGGGGCCAGCCGGTCGGGCAGCCTCGTCCCCATGGCGCGCCAGAGATGGTGGCGCTGGTCGTAGGGCGTCGTGTCGAGGAGCCAACGATGGCTGGACGGTCCGTCGGAAACGCGCTGGCGCGCGACGGCCGCCTCGGCCGCCATCACCCAATCGGCGAGGCACACGAGGTCCGCATCCGACGCATCGGTCCCAAGCGCGCACCACAACAGGCCGAGCCCATAGAACGGCAGTTCCGTCCCCTCGTCGGCGACGAGGCGGGGTGTCAGCCAGGCGAGGAACGCCGTCGCCGCGTCGTCCAGCTTCTCCACGACGGCGTTCTCCGCGCGGGATCGCGGAAGTCGGCCCAGAGCGTGCAGGCTGTCGAGCAGGCTGGCCAGCGTCTGGCTCTGCCCGTCGAGATCCTGGTTGTCCGGCTCGCTCATCGCCCGGAGGAGCGCCGCGCAGGCGAAGGCGCGCCGCCAGTGCCGTTCGACTGCAGCGGCCTCATGGGCCGGCTCATCCCAGCGCGTGAGTTCCAGCACCTCCCGCGGCCACCACGAGAGGCGCGCGAGCGTGCCGTCCCGGATGAAAGTCCGGAGGGCGGCGAGGTGCGCGTCGGCATCCTGCCCGTGATCGGCCCGCGCGATGGCGACCCGGTCATCCTCCGAGAGTCTGCCGGCGAGGAGCCGGAACAGTGCATCGGCATCGGGTGCAACGGTTGCCGGCGGGGGCGGAAGCGCGCTCATGACCGTGTCAGCTTAGCATGCCGGGCGACATCGGCCTCACCGGCATGGCATGATGCGGGCCGGGGCGGCCGAACCCGTCGTCTCCTGCCTCCGCGACCTGCCCGATGCGTTTCAACCGACCACAGGACCCCATGGGGAGGGCAGACGGTCGAAGGCTCGCCCGTTCGACGACGGTCGGGCGAAAGCCTTTCGCAAGCGACGGCCTGCTAGGACCGCTCGGTCGCGTCCTCTTCCGGAATCCCGCCGCATGATGCACCGTTCTGGACCGGGTGAGCCGAAGGCGCCCTCCCCCTGCCTCCATCTCGTGGGAACGGGGCATCCGCCCTGCGGGGTCGGCGATTTCGCGGGCCAGCTGGTGGAGGCGCTCCGGCGTCAGGGACAGCCTCAGGAGACCCTCGTGCTCGCGCCGGGCCGCGTGCCGCTCGGCGAGATCTGGCGCGCCGTGGGGAAGAGCCGCGCGGTCATCGCCAACCTGCCCGTCGTCGCCTGGAAGCGGGCCCTCTCCGGGCCGCCTGCCGCCTTCGCCGTGGCGCTCCTGCGGCGGCGGCGGCGGGTCGCGATCCTGCACGAATGGGGTGGCATGCACCGCCTGCGCCGCCTCGTCCTGAGGCCGCTCCTCCTCCTCGCCGACACGGTCGTCCTCCTGTCGCCCCAGGTCCGGGAGGAGCTCGCCGCCGATCCCGTGATCGGCCGCCTCGCCCGGCGGGCGGTGATGATGCCCCTGCCCCCGAACATCACGCGGCCCGGAACCACCGTGGCGAGCGCCCTGTCCGAGCGGATGCGTGCCGCCCGCGAGGAGGGGCGCCTCGTCCTCGGTCATTTCGGCTCGATCTATCCGGGCAAGCAGCCGGAGGCGATCCTCGACATCGCCGCCGTCCTGAAGGCGCGCGGCGCCGACCCGCTCGTCGTCTTCATCGGTTCGTTCATCCGTGCCTCCGACGGGATCGAGGAAATTTTCTGGAACAAGGTTGCGGCGCTCGGCCTCGCCGAGACCGTGGTGGTCTCCGGCTACGTCGCCTCGCCCGAGGAGTTGTTCGGCCTGTTCGACGCGGTCGACGCCTTCGCCTACGTGCTCCCCGAGGGCCTCACCGCGCGCCGCGCCAGCATCCTGGCCTGCGTCCAGGCCGGACGCCCGGTCATCGTCACCGAGCCGGCGCGCGCGGACGAGTTCGACCACCATCCGCGCTTCCGGGCGCTCCTGACCGGCGGGGCCATCGTCCTCGCCCCGGGCGGGGCCGGACCGGAGACCTATGCCGACCTCGCCCTGGCCGCGTCGGCACGACCGACGCTGCCTCCCGCCCTCGACCGCCGGGCCTGGTTCGCCGACGCGGCCCGCAGCCTGAGGGACGCCCTCGGCTGACCGTCCGAAGGTGCGAACCTTGCCCTTTCGCAGCGATCGAAGGGCTAGGAGACGCGCCATGACCCAATCTGAACCAAGCGACGTTCCGGAAAGGAGCAGGTCCGAACTGGCCCGGCACTGGGCGGTCGGCGGGCTGGTCGCCGGCTGTGTCGCGACCCTGCTCTGGTGCGGCCTGCTGGTGACCCTCGGCGGCTGGGCCGTCGGGATCATCGAGTTCTGAAGGCGGCACCCGAGACGCGAGGCAGGTCAGGCGCTGCGGAACCGGGCGAGGTAGTGCAGGCCGAAGACGGAGACGAGGAAGGTGACCCAGACCGGGTCCCCGCCATCGAAGAAGAAGCTCTCCATGCAGGAGAGAAGAAGGCCGAACAGCCAGATCTGCACGAACATCGTCGCCAGCGGGTCGGCCCGGCCCCGCGCCTCGATCTTCATGACGTCGCGCAAGGGAGCCACGACGACGATCCCGAGCACCAGGACGAGCCCGGGCAGGCCGAGGGTCACGGCGGTGTCGAGGTAGCTGTTGTGGCTGTGCGAGGCGTATCCGGCCCAGCTCGACCCGTCATCGGAGGCCGCGCGCACGGTGACGTTGTTCCAGAACGCGGAGAAGCCGTAGCCGGTGAGCGGACGCGCCCCCAGGGCCTCGATGGCGAACTGCCAGACGTCGGTCCGTCCGGTGAAGGTGGAATCCACCGGCAGCAGCCGTACGAGGGCGGCTACGGGCTCGCTCACCACGGTGCCGACGCTGAACAGGTTGATCGCGAAGAGCGGCACCAGGGTGAGGAGGACGCGCCCCGGAAACGAACGGACGACGGTGAACAGCCCCGTGATCGTCAGCGCCGCCACCAGCAGCGCCGTCGCGCTCTTGCCCTCCGAGCCGATGAGGAACAGCCCCGACAGGATGACGATGGCGCAGCCCGCCGTCACGAGCCCCGAACGCGCCACCGCGATGCCGATGAAGACCAGCATGGCCATGACCGCCGCCGCGCCGTTCTTGTGGCCGAACACGCCGCGCCAGTTGCCCGCGAGCATGGGTTCGACCACGTCGTTCGCCTGGTGGATGGCGAGGTCCGGCGCGAGCATCATGCCGAGGTAGCAGGCGCCGAGCAGCAGCAGGGAGGCGATGGCGAGGAGGTTGCGCAGATCGTTGCGCGAGCGCGCCAGCAGCGGCAGGCAGGCGGCCGCCAGCATCACCGAACCGGCCAGGGTCAGGCGCTTGGCCGAGGTGGCGGGATCCTGCGACAGCACGACGCTCAAGGCGAACCAGGCTCCGAGGGCCAGGAACCTGGGCGAGAGGAACGTGCGCAGGGCCCGGGCATGCGTCGGGAGCGTCAGGGCGAGGCACAGGAGCGCGAGGAGGCCGAAACTCGCATAGGTCAGGCCCTCGCGCCCCGTGGCGAGTTCCGAAACGTCCGGATTGCTCAGGTCCTGAAAGGGTCGGAGGGAAATCCAGGTCAGCAGCAGGAAGGCGAGGACGGCGGCCTTGCGCGCGATGAGGATGGCGGGCGTTTCAGCGAGCGCCGTCCGCACCCGGTGCCATCCCGCGGCGGCGGTCTGCGAGGACGGCGATCCGGACGCGCCCGTCTTCATCGGTTTCCCGCCCTCATCTCCCGCGCGTCCGCAGGCGCGGCGTGCTGGCGCGGTAGGGCTGCGGCTCGACGCCCAGGGCCGCGAGGCAGCGCCCGAGGGCCACGAGGATCGGGTGAAGGGCGATGGTCGGCTCCCGCGTCCGCGCCAGATCGAGGATGGCGCGTCCGAACGAGACCCCGAGGACCGCGAAGGACTTGCCGGCCAGGGTCACGAGGCCGAGGCTGCCGCGCACGTGCTTGCGCTCGATCCGGTAGTTGACGGCGCCGATCCGCAGGCCCCGCGCGGCGAGCCATCCCGTCCGCGTGCGGGCCAGGGGCACCGTTTCGGTGATGACGGCCTCCGCCTCCCAATAGAAGGTCACGCCGGCCCGGCGGGCGCGGACGAAGAAGTCGGTGTCGCCGCCGCCGAGGAAATTGTAGCCCGTGTCGAAGGGCGGCGCGCCCATCAGCGCGAAGGTGCGCCGCGTGATCAGGCAATTGCCGCTGCCGTAGATCACCGGCACCGGCCCGCTCTTGTCGTAGGCGGGGGCGAAGGCGGGATGGCCGTCGAGGCCGGACCGGGTGCCCGGCTCGAAGCGTGGAATGACCGGGCCGCCGACGATGCCGACCCCGGTGCGCTGGGCGGTGGCCACCATGCGTTCCAGCCAATCGGGCCGCGCGAGCTCGTCGTCGTCGATCATCAGGAAATAGCGGGTCTCGGGATAGGCGCCGAGCGCCGTCGTGAAGGCGCGGTTGATCGCCGAGCAATTGCCCTGGCGCTGTTCCACCACGCATTGACCCTGGAGCGGGCCCTTCGCGAAGACCGCCTCGGCCGCCGCCGATCCGGCCTGCGCCGCGGCGTCGTTGTCCACCACCACTACGGTGAAGCGCAGGTCGGTCCGCTGGCGTGCCAGGGAGGCGAGGGTCTGGACGAGGTGCTCCGGCCGTTTGAAGGTCGGGATGCAGACCACCGCGTCGACGGGGGTGGCGCGCGTCTTCACGACGCGCTTCCGGTGAAGCGCTCGATCACACTCATGAGCGGCTTGGGCCTCAGGTCGGAATCCAGGGGAAGCGGACGGTTCGCCGTCCCGTCGGGACGGGTGAAGTATATCGGTACCCAGGTATAACGATCCGTAATGCCCCAGGTAAGAACCTGGCTCGGCGGTGTCACCTCCTCCACAATGCGGAGGAAGTCGGCCGCTTTCCGCGCGATGATCTCGTCGCGGATGGCGACGTCCGTCGGAAGGCCAACATCGATCACGTCGAGTTCGGTGACCAGGACGTCGAGCTTCATCGCCGCGATCTCCCGCAGGAAGCCCTGGAGGCCGTCCCGGTCGATCTCCCGGTCGGCGAACAGGTGAGCCTGCAGGCCGATGGCGTGGATCGGGATGCCCCGGTCGAGAAGGGAGCGCGCGATGGCGAGGATGCCGGCGCGCCGCATGGCGAAGCGCGGTCCGACGAATTCGATGTCGTATTCGTTGAGGACGAGGCGGGCGGCGGGATCGGCCGCGTGGGCGGCCTTAAAGGCGATGGGGATGTATTCGGCCCCGAGCGTCCTCGTCCAGACGAAGGGACGCAGGTCCTGCGGCGAGGCCGGATCGTCGGGCATCGGCTCGTTCACCACGTCCCACGAACCGATGAAGCCGCGATAGCGGGACACCACCGTCTCGATATGGCCGGTCAGCACCCATTCCGACTCGACCCGGCTGGTGATCGCCTCGGCCCAGGCCGGCATGCCGCCATACCAGGCCAGGGTGTGGCCGCGCAGGCCGAGCCCGTTGCGGCGGGCGAAGGCGGCGATCCGGTCGGCCTCGCCGAAATCGAATGTCTCCCGGTTCGGCCGCAGGACCGGCCATTTCAGGCCCCCTTCCGGGACCAGCAGGCGGCACCTGTCCGCCAGGGCGGCGGCGTAGCCCGCATCCGCCGCCAGGGCGTCTCCGCGGACAGCGGCCCCGAACGGGATCTTTTTTCGCGGGACGGCGAGGGCCGGACGGTCGTCGAGGAGGCCTCCGGCGCCGAGCACGCCGCCCAGGGCCCCCTTGAGGATGGTCCGGCGATGGGGAAAGCCCTGTCTCATGCCGAAACCTCGCGAAGGATGGGGATCGTCCAAAACGGCACAGTCCGCCGGGGCATGGCGAACGGTTTTGCAAGTTCAGGTCCGCACATGAGATAAGACACGCCCGGATACGCTCCATGGGTGTGGCATGCCGTCCGCCGCCCGGTGATCGAGACGGGCCTCCTGCGCCGGGCCTCGACGGCCCCTCGTCCCGGCCCGCCCGCTTCGGGCGAGGCCGGCCCTCTTCCTGACCCGTTTCGTGGCACGGGCTCTGCGGATGCATCGGCCATGACCGCCCACTCGTCCCGAAATCCGACACCCGGCGCGGGACGCCGCATCGGGAGCCAGCGCCTCGCGCCCCTACGCCTCGCGCCCTTGCGCCTCGTCGCCGGCGCATGGTCGACCCACCGCACCGTGCTGATCGGCTATGGCCAACTCCTGGCCGGCGCCGGCGGGCGCCTCGTGCTCCAGATGGTCTACTTCCTGGTTCTCGCCAATACGCTGAGCCTGGCGGAGATGGGCGTCTTCGCCTCCGTCTCGGCGGCGGGCGTGATGATCGGATGCCTGGCGGGTTTCGGCTTCCAATCCTTCGTGATGCGCTCGGCCGCCGGCCGGCGCTCGTCGATGGGGGGATATCTCGCCGTCTACTATGCCTGTTTCGGGCTCGCCCTGCCGATCATGCTCGGCCTCTCGCTGGCGCTCTACGCGCTTCTGTTCCGGGACGTGATCGCCCTGCCCGGCTATCTCGCGATCATCGTGGTCGAGGTGGCGCTCTGGCGCCAGATCGAACTCCTCGTCCAGGTGAACAACGGGCTCGGCCGCTACGCCGCCGCGGCCACGGTGGTGTCGCTACCCGTGGGATTTCGCGCCGCCGCCGCCGTGGCGTTCTGGGCCGCGGGGGGCGGCGATGCCGAGGCCTGGGCCGCCTACTATCTCGTCGGCAACGCGGTCTCGGTGACCGTCCTCGCCTTTCTCTTCCACCCGCGCACGCGGATGCGGTTCCGTGCGGTGCTGCTCAAGGGCCGGCTGCGCGACGGACTGCTCTACGCCGCCTCCTACTTCATGTTCCTGGCCCAGGGCGAGATCGACAAGCTCATCGTCCTGACGCTCGCCGGCGAGCGCATGGCGGGCATCTACGCGATCTCCATGCGGCTCATCGATCTCACCGGCGTGCCGCTGCGGCCGATGTTCATGATGTATTCGCGCAAGCTCATCCAGGCCGGCCGCGCCACCCGGGCGTCCTTGCGCGAATGCCTGAAGGTGGAGGCGATGGTGGCGTCCGTCTCGACGGGTGCCCTCGTCTTCATGGTCGCCGTCCTGCACATCCGGCCCGATCTGCTCGGCCCGAACGTCTCGGCCGCCTACGGCATGCTCACCGCCATCGTCGCCGTGCCGGCGGTGCGCAACCTCCTGGAGTTTCAAGGTGAATTGTTCTTCGCCTTCGGCCGGATGGGGCTGCGCGCGGGCGTCACGGCCGCCCTCATCGCCTTCAAGGCGGCGGCCTTCATCCTGCTCCTCACGGCGCTTCCCGATCCGGCGCAGTGGAGCCTGTGGCTGAACGCGATCTATGTGGCGATCTACGCGTTCTCTTTCTTCACCCTCTACGGTCTTTTGTGGCGGAACACGGCACCGTGATGGCGACACCCCGAGACAGGCGCGGTCCGATGACGGAATCCTTCACCCTTCCCGGCGCAGGGTCCCCCCGATGACGGGCGGCGGATCGAAGGAGATGCGCATGAAGGCCGAGACCGCAGATCCTGCCTCCGCATCCGCGGGGCAGGACCGGGCCGAGACGGTGGGCCTGATCACGCTCAGCCACCGGGGCGACCTGGAACGATGCGCCCTGCTGTTCGAGACCATCGACCGGCATGCGACGCCGCGCGGCCGCCATTACGTCATCGTCGACGACGAGGACGTGGCGTTGTTCGCGCGCTTCGCCCGCCCCGATCGCCGCATCCTGCCGCTGTCGCAGTTCCTGCCCTGGTGGATGCGGCCGATTCCCGTCCTGCGCTGGCGCGGGCGCCGCTACTGGCTCACGCCCTTCGGCAAGCCGGTCAGCGGTTGGCACGTCCAGCAGATCGTCAAGATCGAGGCCACGCGCCGGCTTCCCGAGGCACGCTACTGCCTGATCGATTCCGACATCTACTTCTTCCGGGACTTCGACCTTGCCGCCCTGGCCGAGCCCAACCCGACGCCGTTCCATGTCCATCCCGGCGGTGTCGTGACCGACCGGCCGCGCCACATCCTCTGGATCGGCACCGCGAGCCGCCTCCTCGGCACCCGTCCGCAGGGCGTGCCCGCCGACGATTACATCGATCAGATCATCATCTGGGATCAGGCGACCGCACGGGCGATGACCGAGCGGATCGAGGCGGTGACGGGCCACGGCTGGGTCGCCGCCCTGTGCCGGGACCGCAACTTCTCGGAATACATGATCTACGGCACCTTCGTCGCCAACACGCCCTCGGCCATGGCACGGCACGCGGTGACGGCGCAGAGCTTCTGCCGGACCCATTGGGACGACGACGCCCTGAGCGAGCCCGACATCCTGGCGATGCTGGACGCCGCGACGCCGACGGAGCGGGCCTTCTGCATCCAGTCCTTCGGCTCGACGCCGCTCTCGACCGTCCGCGCGAGCCTGGAATGGTTTCATTCCGCGCGCCGGGCGGAGAAGGCAAAGCGCCGGACGGACGCGGCCTGAGGCGGTCTTTCCCCGTGCCTGGACCTGCAGAGGCACATCGCTCGCGGGTGCTCGAGGATGAGGGCCATCGACCCGAGGACGAAGACGTTTCCGCGCGCCCGGTACTTGGAAAAGTAAGATTTGCCGTGTCATGTGCGAGAGCACGGTCGACGCACTTTCCGGACGGCGGATCCCCTCCCATGCCCTCGCAGAAGTCTTCGCTCCCGTCTCGCCCCATCATGACGGACTAGAGACGGAGCATGCAGGCCATGACACGGGACGACACCGCCACGCAGGCGCGGCAGGTCGCGCTGGAGGATCTCCACCACGATACGGAGATGCCGGCCGGCGAGGCCGGGTTCAGCCTCGCGAAGGTCCACGAGATCCTCGAGGCGCTGCTTCCGGCGGGCGAGGTCTCGGTCTACGAGGCCGGCGGCGGGGCCTCCTCCTATCTTCCGGTCTCGGTGCTGCGCCGCTCCCGCGTGACCGTGGTCGATATCGACCCGACCCAGGTGAGCAACAACGCCTATGCCGAGACGGTGATCTGCGGCGACGTTCAGGTCCACCGCTTCACGCCCCGGACCTTCGACCTCGTGACGAGCTACAACGTCATCGAGCATCTGCCGGATGTCGGCGCGGCGATGGAGCGCTTCGCCGAATGCCTGAAGCCCGGTGGCCTCCTGCTCATCGGCGCACCGCATCCGCGCTCGCTCTCCGGCCTCGTGACGAAGTATTCGCCGCACTGGTTCCACGTCTGGTTCTACCGCCATATCCGCGGTCACGAGCGGGCGGGCGAGCCGGGCGAGCCTCCGTTCCCGGTCCATTACCACCCGCTCGTCCTGCCGGCCCGGCTGAAGCCGTTCCTCGATCGCGTCGGACTCGAACCCGTCTACGAGCGCGTCTACGAGAGCCCGCGCTACGCGGAGATGCGGGTGCGCCGTCCTCGGCTGGGCGCCCTCGTGGACGGCGTCACCGATCTGGCGAACCTGGCGGCGGGGCGGCGCATCAACCTGCGGCACGGGGACTATCATCTCGTGCTGCGCAAGCGGGCCGGGCATCCGACGCCGCAATGACCCCCGACGCCGTCCTCGATCGCGATGCGACCGAACTCAGGGCCCGCCTCTCCCTGCCGGCCAGGTTCTCGCATCGTCTGTCGCGGCATGTCCCGACCGCACCCGCGCTCCCCCGCCTGCACGGCCCGATGGTGAGTATCACCTTCGACGACGTGCCGGACACGGCCTGCAGCACGGGCGCCGCCCTCCTCGACGCCCATGGCGCCAAGGGGACGTTCTACGTCTCCCGCACCCTCCTGGGCACCGCCAACGAGCATTGGCGGGTCGCCGGGGTCGAGGCCCTGGCGGAGATCCATCGTCGTGGCCACGAGATCGGCTGCCATACCCATGACCACAGCCTCGTTCCCAACCTCGACGCAGGGGATTTCGCCGCGGATATCGGGCGCAACCGGGACGCGTTCGCCGCCCTCGTGCCCGGACTGACGCTGGAGAATTTCGCCTTCCCCTACGGCTATGCATCGCTGGCGGCAAAACGCGTGCTGAGCCGGACCTACGGGTCGGGCCGCAGCATCGTGCCGGGCCTGAATACCGGCCGCATCGACCGTTACTTCCTGCGCGCGAACCCTCTCTTCGACCGCTGCCTCGATGCCGGCCTCCTCGCGCGCCTGATGGATGAGGCGGTGGCGCGCAACGGCTGGGTCATCTTCTTCGGTCACGACGTCGCCGAGGGAGCGAGCCCCTACGGCTGCTCCCCCGTCCTGCTGGAAGCCACTCTCGTGGCCGCCGGCCGGCGCGGCATCCCGGTCGTCTCGATCGCGCAAGGGATGGCGCGGGCTCGCGGGATCGCCGGGGAGCGGCGCCGCATGGACGAGGAGCCCCGCCTCACGGGCGAGGCCTCGGTGCGGCGCGCCGAGGGCGGCCTGCGCGACCCGTGATCCCGACCGCATCCGGGGCTTTCCGTCCCGTCCGGCGTGATGACGACAGCATGGCTTCAGCCGTCTCCGGTGGGCCGCGTAAAGACGAGATTCATCATCGTTTCGCGTTGTGACGCATTCATTGATGATCGACCGAGAATTTAATCTAATTTGGACTCGCAGTTGCTATTCTCTCGTGCATTCGGCCGTGCACTCTACGAAATGTGCCAGGTCGGGACAGGGACGGATGGGAGCGGGATCGTCACGCCAGCACTCCCGGTGCTCGCCGGGGCCCGTATGTCCTCGAAACTCCGTGATGTTGGGAGGCGATTGATGTTGGTCTACGACGATCCCCCGGCATCCACCCAGCCCGCCGCGGCCGAGCCGGAACGGAGCGCATACCGCCTGACCGTCGGGGGCGTCGTCTCCGCATGGCGCCGGCGTATCGTCTGGATCCTCGCCTGCGCCCTCATCCTGGCCGGGATCGGCCTCGTCGCGGGAAAGATGCTGACCCCGCGCTACACCGCCGAGGCGCAGATCTACATCGACCCGCGCGACCTGAACCTGGTTTCCCGCGAGTTGACCACCGGAGGCCAGGATTCCAACGCCTATCAGAGCGTGGTGGAGAGCCAGACCCGGCTCATCACCTCGAGCAGCGTCCTGCGCCGGGCCGTGGATGCCACCGGCCTCACCAAGGACGAGGAATTCACCGCCGCATCCGGCGCCGGGATGCTCGCGAAGATCGGCGCCGCCCTCGGCCTCGGGAGCCCGGACGCGCCGCCGGATGCAGAGGCCGAGGCGAATGCGGCGATCGCCCTGCTGCAGCAGCGCCTCTCCGTGCGGCGGACGGGTCGGACCTACGTGATCGACGTCTCGGTCTGGTCTCGGGAGGCGGCGAAGGCCGCCCGCCTCGCCAACGCCGTCGTGGCGGCGTATCTGGCCGAGGATGCGGCCACCCGGACGGAGGCCGCCAACCGCGCCAATTCCGGCCTCACCGCGCGCCTCGGGGAGTTGCGCAACGCGCTCAACGCCGCCGAGAACCGGGTTCAGGCCTACCGGGCCGAGACCGGCCTCGTGGGCACCCGCGACGCCCTCGTCAGCGACCAGCAGCTGACGCAGATCAACGCGCAACTCGCCGCCGCCCGCGCGCGCGTCGCGGAGGCGCAGGCCCGCGTCGAGCAGAGCCAGCGCATCGCCCGCGCCGGCCTGGATGCCGGGGCGACGGACGATGTCCTCGCCTCGCAGACCGTGGCCGGCCTGCGCGGCCAGTACGCGGAACTCACCCGGCGCCAGGCCGAACTCACCAACGAACTCGGGCCGCGCCACCCGTCCGTCTCTTCCATGGCCAAGCAGGTCGCCCAGGCGCGGCGCTCCATCGACCAGGAGGTCGCCCGCTTCGCCCAGGCGGCCCAGACCGACCTCGCCAAGGCGCGGGCCACGGCATCGGCCCTGGAGAAGAACTTCGATCAGGCCAAGGGCCGCACGGTCGGTCTCGCCCAGGCCTCGATCCGCCTGCGCGAACTCGAGCGGGAGGCCGAGGCCAGCCGTTCGGTCTACGAGGCCTTCCTCACTCGCTCGCGCGAGACCGGCCAGCAGGCCTATCTCGACTTGGGCAATGCCCGTGTTGTCTCCCCGGCGACGAAGCCGATCATGCGCAGCTTCCCGCCTCCGGCGCGCACGCTGATGATGATGGGCCTCCTCGCGGGGCTCGGCCTCGGCGCTCTCCTCGCCCTGCTCGACGACTGGGCGCGTTTCGGGCGGCCGGCCCGCGTGTCCAGGCCGGCCCGGGCTTTCGCGGCAGCGCAGGCTCCCGAGCGGACGCAAGCCCCGCTGGCCAAGGAAGCCCCGCTGCCGGAGCAAGCTCCCCAGCCGGCCCGCGTGACCGAGCCGGACCCGCCCCGTTCGGTCGAGGTGCCGGTCCCGCCGCGTGCCGCCAGGGACAGCCGGTTCCCCGCGACCCCTCGCGCCTTCCGGGCGGCCGATCTCCCCGCACCCCGGCGATCGCCCATGGCTTTCTTTCGGAGCGCGGCGAAGGAGGCGGAGAGCAAGCCGGCCGTCGAACCCGCAGCGCGAGCGGAGCCGACACGCCCCGCGGAGCCGGCACCGCGGGCCAGATCCCAGACCCGTCCCGAGCCCGAATCGCGTCCCGAGCCAAAGCCGCCCCTCCAACCGGAACAGGCCGCGACCCCGTCGTTCGAGAAACCTGCCTCGGCCAAACGTGCCGCGGGGAAGCGTCCGTCGACCGGATCGTTCAGCGTTTCGGGCGCCGCCGCCCTGGTCGGAGGGGGGCGATGACGACGCCGTCCCGGGCGTTCCTCGGGCAGGTTCCCCTCACCTGTCTCGGCGGGATCTCGATCGCGGCCCTGGGCATGCAGGAGACCGTGGATAGGATGGCCGAGGCCGTACGCCTCCATCCGAGACCCGGACCACCCCTCTACTTCACCTCGGCCAACGGCGAGGTGATGTCGCGGCACGCACGGGATGCCGAGTTCGCCGGGCTGGTGGACATGGCCGATCTCATCAGTGCCGACGGACAACCGATGGTGACGGTGTCACGCTTCGTCGGCGACCGGGCCCTGCCCGTGCGGGTCGCCACCACCGACCTCTATCACGAGGTCGCCCGCAGGGCCGCGGCGGAGGGCCTGACCTTCTATCTCTACGGCGCCACCGAGGACGAGAACCGCGCGGCGGTGGCGACGACGCGGCGCCTCTATCCGGAACTGCGCATCGTCGGTCATCACCACGGCTACCTCGCGGGCGACGCGCTGACGGACAAGATCGCGGAGATCGACGCCCTGGCGCCGGACATTCTCTGGATCGCCCTGGGGGTGCCGCGCGAACAGGCCTTCGTGCGGGATCACGGGCCGCTCCTGCATAACGTCGCCCTGATCAAGACCTCGGGCGGCCTGTTCAACTTCCTCTCCGGAAGCCGCAGCAGGGCGCCAGTCTGGGTGCAGCGGGTCGGGTTCGAATGGCTCTGGCGGCTGGCACAGGAGCCCCGGCGCCTGTTCTGGCGCTACGTCCTCACCAATCCCCACTCCCTCTATCTCATGCTCACGCGCAGCGGCGACCCTCGCTGCGCGCGGCGGGGCGACGGGAAGGCTGACGAGGCGACGGCGCTGACGGAGCCCGGGGACGACGATCTCGTCGGGAGACGGGCGACGGGCGCCTGACCCCTCCTCCTCGCGCGATCCCGCGCGAAGCCCGCGGCTCGTCTCTCACCGCCAGTGCCGGGAGGCTGGTGTCGGACAGGACGGCGTTGATCGTCCGCGCCGTCATGATCGGCGGAGGGCCTGGCTTCACCCCTTCGGTGGACGGCAGGCGGTGTCGCAGGATTCGCCCGAGACCCGGGAGAACAGCCTGGCGAGGTGCGGTCGCAGGGGCAGGAACCGGCGATAGGCGGCCTCGGCCAGGATCGGCATGCCGGGCAGGCTCGTGAGGGACGCGAGCCAGTGCCAGCCGGGCAGCTCGCGCCAGAGCCGGATGAAGCCCGACGCCCCGGAGGCGAGACGGCCCTGTTCGTCCCGGACGTGGAAACGCGCCCGCGCGGCCTCGCGGCTGAGATCGGGGCCGAGCGTGGCCGGGGCGTCGTCGCCGCTGACATCGACGAAGGCGAGGCGTTCGGCCCCGCGGCTGCGCCGGTAGGTCCGGATCTCGGCGGAACAGAGCGGACAGGCCCCGTCGTAATAGACGGTCAGTGCAGCGGGTGAAGTCATGCTGGGCTCGGCGCGTCCGTCTTCACCGGCTCCGGAGAGGAAGGCCGTGTCCGGGGACAACGCCGATGCGAGCGAAACGGCCACACCCTCGATGCAATCGACGATGTGGCCGTCTCCCGATGGGATGACGGCAGCGGCCGGGCTCGCGATGCCCGGCCCCGCGCGTCAGCGGGCGGCGAAGGCCTTGAGGGCGCCCTTGCCGGCGTAGCGTCCCTGCGCGCCGAGGCCTTCCTCGATGCGGATGAGCTGGTTGTACTTGGCCAATCTGTCCGATCGGGCGAGCGAGCCGGTCTTGATCTGTCCGCAATTCGTCGCGACCGCGAGATCCGCGATGGTGGAATCCTCGGTCTCGCCCGAACGGTGGGACATCACGGCGGTGTAGCCGGCGCGCTGGGCCATATCGACGGCGGCCAGCGTCTCGGTGAGGGTGCCGATCTGGTTGACCTTCACCAGGATCGAGTTGGCGGTGTTCTCCGCGATGCCGCGCGACAGGCGGGTGACGTTGGTGACGAACAGGTCGTCGCCGACGAGCTGGCAGCGGTTGCCGACCTTCTCGGTCAGGAGCTTCCAGCCGGCCCAGTCGTCCTCGGACATGCCGTCCTCGATGGAGAGGATCGGGTAGGAATCCACGAGCTTGGCGAGGTAGTCGACCTGGGCCTCGATCGAGCGGGTCTGGCCCTCGCCCTCGTAATGGTAGGCGCCGTCCTTGAAGAACTCCGTGGCGGCGCAGTCCAGCGCCAGCACCATGTCGGTGCCGGGCTTGAAACCCGCCGCCTGGATCGATTCCATCACGAAGTCGAGCCCGGCCTCGGCCGAGGGGAGGTTGGGGGCAAAACCGCCCTCGTCGCCGACATTGGTGTTGTGGCCGGCCTTCTTGAGGGCGCCCTTGAGGGTGTGGAACACCTCGGCGCCCATGCGTACCGCCTCGGCGAGCGAGGAGGCGCCCACCGGCATGATCATGAATTCCTGGAAGTCGATCGGGTTGTCAGCATGTGCGCCGCCGTTGATGATGTTCATCATCGGCACCGGGAGCACCCGGCCCTGGGTTCCGCCGACATAGCGGTAGAGCGGCAGGCCGGCGGTCTCGGCCGCCGCCTTGGCCACGGCGAGCGACACGCCGAGGATGGCGTTGGCGCCGAGCCGCGCCTTGTTGGGGGTGCCGTCGAGTTCGATCATCGCCTCGTCGACGGCGATCTGGTCCTCGGCATCCATCCCGCCGATGGCGTCGAGGATGTCGCCGCGGACCGCGGCCACCGCCTTGCGCACGCCCTTGCCGCCGTAGCGGCCCTTGTCGCCGTCACGCAGCTCCACCGCCTCGTGGGCGCCGGTGGAGGCGCCGGACGGCACGGCGGCACGGCCGAAGGAGCCGTCCTCCAGCAGGACGTCCACCTCGATGGTCGGGTTGCCCCGGCTGTCGAGAATCTCGCGGGCGGCGATGTTGGTGATCGCGGTCATGCGTGCCCCTAGCTCTCACGATGTTGCGGCCGGCGCCCGGCCAAGTCGTCATTGTCCTGCAGGCGCGTCGCGTCGGCGAGCGTGCCCATGAGACCGGTCTGATACAGGGCAGGCTTATCCGCCAACGTGCCGCATCCGGCAAGCGTCCCTCGCCGACGAAGCCCGCCTCGCGTTCACAAATCTTTGCGGAGGTGACGAGACGGTCCGATCCACCGGTCGCCGTCCTCCGCGCCGATCCTGCCGCGGGAGTCGGGAAGGCCCCGCGGCCTTCAGGCTAGGACGTTGAATTCATGAGGTATTCCGGGGTGGCGGTTTCCCTGGCGCGCGGCCTGCGCTATAGCGGCGGACATGACCAGCCCGCCCCCCTCCTCCGATAGCCTGCAACTCGGCCAGGCCACCCCCCTGCCCGCCTCTCCGGAGGCGGCACGTCTGGATCGGGTGCCGAATCCGCACCCCACGACCGATTATCTGGCGCGTTTCACCGCGCCGGAATTCACCTCGATCTGCCCGGTCACCGGCCAGCCCGATTTCGGCATCCTGATGATCGACTACGTGCCCGACCTCTGGCTCGTGGAATCGAAGTCGCTGAAGCTCTATCTCGGCGCGTTCCGCAATCACGGCGCGTTCCACGAGGATTGCACCGTGGGCATCGGCCTCACCCTCGTCGACCTGCTCAAGCCCCGGTACTTCCGCATCGGCGGGTACTGGAACGCCCGCGGCGGCATTCCCATCGACGTGTTCTGGCAGACCGGCGAGCCGCCGAAAGCGATCTGGCTCCCGGATCAGGGTATCGCGCCCTATCGCGGGCGCGGCTGAGCATCGCAAAGCCGCATCCCGCCTCACCGATCTTCGGCGATGGCGCGGACGATCTCGTCGATCAGGCGTTCCTGTGCCTCGGTGGGACCTTGATGGACCTCCGCGACCGTCCTGAGCATGTCGGCGAAATGGTCTCGCTCCGCGAAACTTAGGGCATCGTGAAGGACCGGCGCCAGGATCTTGATTGCCAGCGTCGTATCGGGAGCCTGCGCGGCGGCGTGGCGGACGAACACCATCCGGGTATCGAGGTCGTCCCCGGCCTCCACGATGCCGCGCATCTGCGCCGTGATGACGGCTTCCTGCTCAGGCGTCGGTACGCCGCGGAGACGGGCGACCATTTCCATCAGGACGCCGGCTGCATCGGCGGGATGGCGGAGGGAGCGCAGGGGGGCGGAGCGGATCTGCCGTTCGCTCGCCATCCGACGGCGGGTGCCGCGCCAGTCTCGCACCGCGTTGTCGATATGCTCCATCCCGTTGCCGTACTTCATCCAGTAGACCAGTCCGGCCACGAGGGCGCTGAAGACGGCTGCGATGATCGGCATTGCGCGGGTCCCCACCTGTTCGAAATGGGGCCTTCATGCAACCGCTCAGACCGTTCTGCAACCGCCTCGTCATGCGGCCGGCATCGGAACACAAAAAGACGGCCGGTAGAAACCGGCCGCCCTTCGCGCAAGAAGTTTCGAGTGTGTCGGCTCAGTAGCCGTAGCCGTAGGCAGGCCGGCCATACCCGTTGTTGTAGTAGGAATCGCGGGCGGCACCGGCTGCAATGGCACCCGCCGCGAGGCCGGCAATGCCGAGGCCGACAGCCGCGCCCGTACCGATGCCGCGACGTCCACCGCCACCATAGGCATAGCCTCGATTGCCGTAACCGCGATGGCCATAGCCGCCGTGGGCGTAACCACCATGGCCGCCGCGACCGTAGCCATGACCGTGTCCGGGGCGGGCTTCTGCCGCCGTGCCGGCAGCCATGGCGCCGAGGGAGAGGGTAACGGCCGTGATCAGTGCGAAATTGCGCATGGAGTTCCTCAAATCGTTGTCACGTTCAAGTGATGACAACGGGATGACGACGGGTTGGTTCCATTGTCATGGCCGCTCGAACGATTCCGGGTGAAGAGTCTCCGTCAGCCGTTGGACTTCGCGAGGCGATCGAAAGCCTGCAGGGTTTCCAGTAGTTCCGGCATGGCCTTGAGGGGGACCATGTTGGGACCGTCCGATGGAGCATGGTCCGGATCGGGATGGGTCTCGATGAACAGGCCGGCGACCCCCACCGCCACGGCGGCGCGGGCCAGCACCGCCACGAACTCGCGCTGCCCGCCGGAGGTGGCGCCCTGCCCGCCCGGTTGCTGCACCGAATGGGTCGCGTCGAACACGACGGGGGCACCGTGCGTGACCTGGGCCATGATCGGCAGGCTGCGCATGTCGGAGACCAGCGTGTTGTAGCCGAACGAGGCGCCGCGCTCGGTGACGAGGACGTTCGGGTTGCCGGCCGTCGTCACCTTGGCGGCCACATGGGCCATGTCCCAGGGGGCCAGGAACTGGCCCTTCTTCACGTTCACCACCCGGCCCGTGGCGGCGGCCGCCAGGAGCAGGTCGGTCTGCCGGCACAGGAAGGCCGGGATCTGGAGGACGTCGATGACCTCCGCCGCCGGCGCGCACTGGCCGGCCTCATGGACATCGGTGAGGACGGGGAGACCGAACCGCTCCTTGATCTCGGCGAAGATCGGCAGCGCCCCGGCGAGGCCGAGGCCGCGGGCGGTGGAGCCCGAGGTCCGGTTGGCCTTGTCGAACGAGCCCTTGAACACGAGGCCGATCCCGAGGCGGTCGGTCATGCCCTTGAGCGCGTCGGCGATCTCGATGGCGTGGTCGCGGCTCTCGAGCTGGCACGGGCCGGCGATGAGGGCGAAGGGCAGGTGATTGGCGAAGGCGGTGGCCCCCGCCATCACGACGGGGCCGGCGGGTGAGCGAGCGGGATCTGACATGGACGTCGGTCTAGACCGGCTCATGCTCCGGGAAAAGTCCGGCGCGGCGGCGCAGAGCGGCAGGCCGGTGCGAGACGAGCACGCAGCGGACCCCGGCGGGCTGCGCCGGCGCCGCGGCGCCGGTCTCGCAGCGGAGAGCGGCGCGCCCTGCCCGCCCCGCCTGGGGCATCCCCGTGACCAGCGCGCGCTGGTGGAGCGTGCGGGCGAGGACCTCGACCTCCTCCGCCCCGGCGCCGACGAGCCCTTCGGCCGCCAGCCCGATCAAGATGAAATACGCCCCGGCCGGCTCGCGATCCTGCGATGCGAACGTCATCCGGGCCGGAGCCCGGCATTCGAGGCTCATGCGGTCGGCATCCAGGGCGCGGAACACCGACAGTGACCCGTCGCGCCCGGCGAGGGAGGCGCCGGTGGCGCGGATCATCCGCGCGGTGAGCCCGTCGCAGGAATCGGCCCGCCTCATGGAACGGGCATCCGCCGGCGGCGACAGGACGAGGGCGGAAAGGAACAGGACGCAGAAGGCCTTCATGGAGCCGACCTTAGACCAGGAAGGCCGTTCCGACCCAGCCGGGTCAGGGCCGTACCCCGATCGACCCCGTGACCTCGCCGGGGCAGGCCTCGTGGGCATGCGACCGCAGGACCCGCCGCAGGCGCAGCGGCCGGGTTCCGGCCTCGTCCTCCACCGTGCCGACCAGGGCGTCCGTGGCGAGGGTGCCCCGGAAGGCGAAGCCTCCTTCCTCGCCGCCGACCTGGAACGACAGCTCCCTGGTCGCGTCGTCGAGGGTCACGACTTCGGCCCGCGCCGACCGCGACGGGGTTTCGTAGGACAGCACGTCGCCGGTTGGGGAGCGCTTGAGGACGATCCGCCGCCCTGCCCGCTCGCCGCTCTCCGTATCGGTGCACAGGTCGGCATAGACGAATGTGCCGGTGGCCCAGACGGGTTTCGCCGAGGCGGGTGTGGCCGACGCGACCCCGGCAAGGCCGAGGAGCGACAGGCTGAGCGTCATCATCCGCGTCGGAATTGGCATCCCCACCTCCCATGTCGGTCGCCGCGCGGGACGACATCCCCGCGAGGGAAATCCACCCCGCGGGGCAGGACGTTCAGCGTCGCTCCCCAATGTCTCTGGTTTGCGACAGGATCCGGCGCCGACGTGCGTGGCCGCACGTGCAATCGGGCATGCAAGAACCGGTCCCTCCTGCAGGGCGGTCGGCGGATCAGTGCGAGAGACCCGCATCAGACGAGAAGCGCCGGCCCGAACGAACGGGCCGGCGCTTCTTGCTCCTTGGCGTATGGCAGGTTTCTAAACCACGGGACCGGTGACCGGCGCCGCGAAACCCCCTCGGGCTCGCGCGGATCAGCCGGCCTTGTTCAGGGCCACCGCGACGAAGCGGGTGACGCCCTTGGCGCTCTTGACCCGCATCAGCACCGCCTTGCGACCGCTGGCCTCGGCCGCCTTCACCCGCTCGGCGATCTCCGAGGGCTTCGAGACGCTGGACCCGGCGACATCGAGGATGATGTCGCCCTGCTCGATGCCCTTGGCGGCGGCGGGGCCGTCGGGATCGACATCCATCACCGCGACGCCCTCGTCGCCGGCTCCGACCTCCGCGGCCGGGGCGAGGCTGAGGCCGAGGCGCGGCTGGCCGTCGCTCGTCGCGCCGCTGCGGTTGTCGTTGCCGGCCTTCGGGTCGTTCGGCAGGGCGCCGAGCTCCACCGTGGCGGTGTCGGACTTGCCGCCGCGCAGATAGGCGAGATCGACCTTGGCGCCGGGCTTCAGTCCGGCGATCCGGCGCGACAGTTCGCGGGCATCGTTGACGGCAGCACCGTTGACCGATTCGATCACGTCGCCGGATTTCAGGCCGGCCTTGGCCGCGGGGGTGCCGGGTTCGGCGTGGTCCACGAGGGCGCCCTTGGCCTTGTCGAGGCCGAGGCCGTCGGCGATGTCCTTCGTCACCGGCTGGACCTGGACGCCGAGATAGCCGCGGGCCACCTTGCCGTCGGCGCGGAGCTGGTCGACCACCGCCTGCACGGTCTCGGCGGGAATCGCGAAGGCCAGGCCCACGCTGCCGCCGGAGGGAGAGGCGATGGCGGTGTTCACGCCCACCACCTCGCCGCCGACATTGAAGGTCGGGCCGCCGGAATTGCCCTTGTTGATGGGGGCATCGATCTGCAGGAAGTCGTCATAGGGGCCGGCGCCGATGTCGCGGCCACGGGCCGAGACGATGCCGGCGGTGACCGTGCCGCCGAGGCCGAACGGGTTGCCGATGGCCACCACCCAATCGCCGACGCGGGGGGCGGTCTTGCCGAGCGAGACGTAGGGGAAGGGGCCGCCATCGGTGATCTTGAGCAGCGCCAGATCGGTCTTCGGGTCCTTGCCGATGACCTTGGCGTCGAGGGTGCGGTTGTCGTCCAGGGTCACCTGCACGGTCTTGGCCTTGTCGACCACGTGGTTGTTGGTGACGACGTAGCCGTCGGCCGAGATGATGAAGCCCGAGCCCATGGCACCGCGCTGGCCCTGCCGCTTGGGCGAGGGGCCGCCGAAGCCCTGGCCCTGGCCCTGGCCGCCCTGGCCGAAGCGCTTGAAGAACTCGCGCAGCTGCGGCGGCACCTGCTGACCCTGTCCCTGGCCGGGGCCGTCATCGTCGTCCATGCCGGCGCTGTCGTCGAGCTTCACCTTCACCGCGACGACGCCGGGCTTCACCTTGTCGACCACGCTGGCGAAGGAGCCGGGCGGATGGTCCGGCACGTCGATGGGGTTCTTCGACAGGGCCTGGGCGTAGGCCGGGGTGGAGGGCTGGGTCAGGCCGATGCCCGCGGCTCCGGTGGCCGCGATCGCGATGGCGGCGACGGAGGCGAGGGCGTTGCGGCGCAGGCGGGAGGTGGACGAGATCATGGACTGGGCTCTCCGGAAAGGTCGTGTCCCCGCCGTCGAGCGGGGCCATGACCCTTCGTGTAGAGACCCGAGCCTGACCCGCCCGTGTCGCCGAGATTACGGTTTGGACAGGTTGGCAGGAGGGAGCGCCCTCACCCCTGCCCGCCACTCCAGATCGAGCAGCAATCCCGCCGGGTGCGTGTCGAGCACGGGCGTGATCGGCAGGCCGGCGGCGTTGAGGAGGCGCGCGGCCCAGTGGTTGCAGACGTTCGCGGCGCTGAAGCGCCCCTGCCCTTCGTAGAACAGGCTCGGCCCGTAGAGACCGGGGCCGCCCTCGACGGGGGCGTCGTCGGCGAGGCGGAAGCTCGCGTCGAGGCGGGCGAGCAGGCGGGCGAGGCCGGCCTTGGAGACCCGGATGGGGACGATGTCCGAATGCGGGAAGCTCGTCCGCGTGTCGTCTTCGAGGCCCACCACCTGGACGACACCGTCGCGGCCGCCGGGGGTGAACAGGGCTTCGAGGGCGAGACGCAGGTCGAACTGCGCCAGGGTCGGCGTCGCCCGGTAGAAGCGGGCCTCGCCCCAGCCGAACTCGATCTCCGGATAGGCCCGGAAGCGGGTGGCGATGTGGCGGAGCGCCGTGCCGGCGCCCTCCCCGGTGAGGGCCTCGCGCGGGATCACGAGGCCCGAATGCCAGCCGTGGCTGACGAGTTCGATGGTGTGTGAGTCGGCGTCGGGAGCGGGATAGAGCGCCGGCTCGCCGGGCCTCGCCGTGACGATCGCGGCGAGGACGAGGAGCGCGAGGAGGCCGGCGAGACCCTGGCCCAGCCGGCGCAGGATCACGCGTCGGACAACCGCGCCAGGGCTTCCCGGATCTTCTCCAGCCGCGCGGCTTCCGCGTCGCGGCGCTCGCGCTGCTCGTCCACCACCTCGTCGGGGGCGCGGGCGAGGAAGTCGGCATTGCCGAGCTTGGCCTCGATCTTGCCGATCTCGGAGGCCGCCTTCACCGCCTCCTTGTTCAGGCGGGCGACCTCGGCCTTGAGATCGACGATGCCTTCCAGGGGAAGCGCCGCCACGGAGTCGCGCACCAGAAGCTGGACCGCGTTCTTCGGCGCGGTTTCGGCAAACGTGATGTCCGACAGGCGGGCGAGGCGCAGGAGCGTGTCCTGCCACTGGGTCGCCCGCGCCCGCAGGGCCGCGTCGGCGCCCACGATGACCAGGGGAATCTGGGCACCGGCCGGCACGTTGGTCTCCGAGCGCGCGGAGCGGATCTCGGAGACGAGGTCCACCACCCAGCCGATCTCGGACTCTGCGTCCGGATCGGCCAGACCCGACAGGTCGGGCCAGGGCGCCAAAGCCAGGAGCCCACGCCCGGCGATGCCCTCGCCCTTGATCGCCCAGAGCTCCTCGGTGAGGAACGGCATGAACGGGTGCAGCAGCTTGGCGATCTGGTCGATCAGGAACGCCACCGTGGCCTGCGTCTCGGCCTTGAGGCCGGCATCGACGCCCTCGCCCTGGAGCACCGGCTTGGCCAGTTCGAGATACCAATCGCAGAAGATGTTCCAGACGAAGCGGTAGGCCGCCGCCGCCGCGTCGTTGAAGCGGTAGGCGTCGAGGGCCGCCGTCACCTCGGCCACGGCGCGCGCGGCCTCCCCCAGCGCCCAGCGGTTCAGGGGCTCGGCGGCGTCGCCCGGGCGGTAGTCGGCGCGGAGCACGCAGCCGTTCATCTCGGCGAAGCGCGAGGCGTTCCAGAGCTTGGTCGCGAAGTTGCGGTAGCCCTCGACGCGGTTCACCGCGAGCTTGATGTCCCGGCCCTGCGCGGCCATGGCGGCCAGGGTGAAACGGAGGGCGTCGGCACCGTACTGGTCGATGAGCCCCAGCGGGTCGACGACGTTGCCCTTCGACTTCGACATCTTGGCCCCCGAGGCGTCGCGCACCAGGGTGTGGAGATAGACCGTATCGAACGGCACCCGGTCGGTGACGTGGAGGCCGAGCATCATCATCCGGGCGACCCAGAAGAAGATGATGTCCTTGCCGGTGACCAGGGTGTCGGTGGGATAGTAGCGCTCGAGTTCCGGCGTCGCGTCGGGCCAGCCGAGGGTCGAGAACGGCCACAGGGCGGAGGAGAACCAGGTGTCGAGGACGTCCTCGTCACGGCGCAGGGCGACGGCGCGGCCGTGCTTGGCCGTCGCCTGCTCCAGGGCCTCGGCCTCGCTGGAGGCCACGAAGATGCCGCCCTCGTCATCGTACCAGACCGGGATCTGGTGACCCCACCAGAGCTGGCGCGAGATGCACCAGGGCTCGATGTTCTCCAGCCACTGGAAGAACGTCCGCTCGTAGTTCTCGGGCACGAACTTGGTCTGTCCGTCGCGCACCGCCTGGAGGGCGCGCTCGGCCAGGGGCTTCACGTTCACGTACCACTGGTCGGTGAGGTAGGGCTCGATGACCACGTTCGAACGGTCGCCGTGCGGGACCGCATGGGTGTTCGGCTCCACAAGCGCCAAGCGCTCGCGCGCCTCCATCAGGGCGACGACCCGCTTCCTCGCCTCGAACCGGTCGAGGCCGTGGAGCGCTAGGGCCTCGGGCTCCGGGCTCGAATCCTTCAGGAAAGCCGCGTTTCCATCGAGGCTTATGCGCGCTTCCGGATCCAGAATATTGATCGGCGTGCAGCCGGCCCGCTTGCCCACCTCGAAATCGTTGAAGTCGTGGGCGGGCGTGATCTTGACCGCGCCCGTGCCCTTCTCGGGATCCGAATAGGTGTCGGCGACGATGGGGATGAGGCGGCCGACGAGGGGCAGGCGCACGAAGCGGCCGACGAGATGCGTGTAGCGCTCGTCGTCGGGATGGACGGCCACGGCCGTGTCGCCGAGCATGGTCTCGGGTCGGGTGGTGGCCACCGTGATGACCGCGCCGGTCTCGTTTCCGGCCTCGTCGACGATCGGATAGTCGAAGTGCCAGAGATGGCCCTTCACCTCGACCTGCAGCACTTCGAGGTCCGAGATCGCGGTCTGGAACTTCGGGTCCCAGTTCACCAGGCGCTTGTCGCGGTAGATCTTCTTGTCGTTGTAGAGATCGACGAACGTTTTCGTCACGGCCCGGACCATCTGGTCGTCGGGCTGGCCGGACAGACCCATGGTGAAGCGCTCGCGCGACCAGTCACAAGAGGCGCCCAGGCGCTTCAACTGGTTGACGATCGCCCCGCCGGACTCGGCCTTCCAGGCCCAGACCTTCTCGACGAAGGCCTCGCGGCCGATCTCGCGCCGGCCCGGCTCCTGCGCCTCCATCATCCGGCGCTCCACCACCATCTGGGTGGCGATGCCGGCATGATCCGTGCCCGGCTGCCACAGCACGTCGCGCCCGCGCATGCGCTCGAACCGGCACAGGATGTCCTGCAGGGTGTTGTTGAGGGCATGGCCCATATGCAGGCTGCCGGTGACGTTCGGCGGCGGGATCACCATGGTGAAGGGCCGCGCGTCCGCACGCTCCGGCCGGCCGGCCTTGAACGCGTCACCCGCCTCCCAGGCGGACGCGATGCGCGCCTCGACGGCGGCGGGATCGAAGGTCTTGTCCATCATGGGCTTGCGTCGGGCCAGTTCGTGCGGGGCGGGCGTCAGCCCGCGTGTTGGCCCGCTTTCACCCCGTCACGCCCCCCGCGTCAACATCGCAGGACGGTCAGCGGCCCCGCGCCACGCGCTCGATCTCGGCGCGGACGAGGCGTTCGACCATGCCCGGCAGGTTGTCGTCGAGCCAGGATTGCAGCATCGGCCGGAGCATGTCCTGCACCATGTCCTCGATGGTCCGGGCATTCTGGCTCACCCGCGCCCCCGCCAGAAGCTGGAACGCATGGCCGACGCTGGCATCGGTGATCTCGGAAACGAGGCGCTGCTGCGGGCTCTCGCGGGGGGCCTCCACCGGTTCCGGGCGGGGGGCGGCGCGTGGCGGCTCGGGTTGGCGCACCACCGGTGGCGGCGGCAGAGGCTCCGGTTCGGGCTCGTCGTCGAAGGAAATCGAGTCGAAGTCGATCTGGCCGCTCTCGGCGAAGTCGATCTCCGGTTCCTCGATCGGTGCGGGCTGGGGCTTGCGCGGCTGTGCGACCTCGGCGAGGTCGAGCACGTCGTCGTTTTCCGGCTGCGGCGGAGAGGCGCGCACCGGCGTGACCACCTCCGCCTTGGCGTTCTGGTCGTCGGCGATGATCCGGCGGATGGACGCCAGGATCTCCTCCATGGAGGGTTCCGGAGCCTTGTCCGGCGCCTTGGGGCTCGCTGCACTCATCCGGACGACGCTCAAGTCACATGGTTAAAGAAGTCTTGCGATCACTCTGAGTATTTCACCACAGGGACCGGAAACAAGCACCGGCCGTGCGCAAGGCACAGGATAACATCCATGCCTCACGCGTTCCTTAGCGCCTCCCTCAGCGCCCGTCCGGCGTGCGCACGCCGTACCAGAGGTCCTTGACCTGGTCGAAATGCTCCTTCGGGCTGTAGGCCACCACCGGGATCGACGTGAAGCGCACGGTGAGGCGGCCCACGGTCTGGACAACGCCGTAGGAATTTACCACGCGGTCGCGCTGGGCTAGGATGAGGTTCACGCGGGAATTCAGCAATTCCTGCTGCGCATTCAGCACGTCGAGGGTGGTGCGCTGGCCGACGCGGGCCTCTTCGCGCACGCCGTTCAGCGCCACTTCGTTGGCCTGCACCTGGGCCTGCGATGCGATGACCTGCGCCTTCGCCGCTTCGAGGCGACCCCAGGCCGTGACGATGGCGGAACGGACCTGGTCGCGGATGTCCTCGACGTTGATGCGGGCCTGACCGACTAGCTCCTTGGCCTGGCGGATCTGCGAATAGGTCTGGCCGCCCTCGTAGAGCGGGATCGAGAGCCGGCCGACGATGGAGGCGGTCACGCCGTTATCGCCCGGGAACTGCGAATCGTAGCGCTGCTGGACGCTGCCCTGGAGGGCGGCGGTGGGATAGAGCTGGCCCTCGAAGATCTTCACCTGCGCCTCGGCCACGTCCACCGCGTGCATCGAGGACAGGATCTGCGGGTGCTCCTTCAGGCCGATGGAGATGGCGTTGTCGAGGTTCGGCGGCACGAACCGGTCGAGGGGCCGTCCCGGTGCGAGCTGGCGCGGCTCGACGCCGATGATGCGCCGATAGGTACCGATGCTGGCGCGCAGGTTGGCCTCCGCGCCGCTGACGTCGGAGCGCGCACCGGCGAGGCGGGCCTCGGCCTGGGCCACGTCGGTCCGGGTGACCTCGCCGACATTGAAGCGGTCGCGGGTCTGGCGCAGCTGCTCTTCCAGCACCTCGACGTTGTTGCGGCGAAGCTCCAGGGTCGCCGTGTCGCTCAGGACCGACATGTAGATCTGGGCCGCGTTGAACAGGGTGTTCATCTCGGTGGAGCGCAGCGATTCGCGCGTCCCGAGCACGTCCGATTCGGCGCGGCGGGTCTGGTTGTCGGTCTGGAAGCCGTTGAACAGGGTCTGGTTGATGGTGAGACCCGCGCCGCCGGGCTTGGTCGCCTGATTGAGGGTCGCGCCGCTAATGCGGCCTTGAAACTGGCTGAGTCCGATATCGGCGTCGAGGCTCACGGTGGGACGGTAGCCGGACTTGGCCTGCGCGACGTTCTCGTCGGAGGCGCGCAGACCCGCCCGTGTCGCGTTCAGCGCCGGGTTGGCGCCATAGGCCCGGGCCAGCGCGCTATCCAGCGTCTCGGCGACGGCCGGAGAGGCGGCGAGGAGGGTCAGCGCGGCGAAGCCACCGAGCCGCAGCCGGAGGCTCTTCGCAGGTTTGCGTTGTCTCACGTCCATCTGCCCTTGCGGTTTCTCGATGAACCGGTCGGCTATTCATCACAGCCACGGCGCCTGGGGCGCCATCCGGATTGCCCGCCTCACGGGTCAGTTTAGCGGAGGTTGTGCGTCAGGGCATCGGCCGTGACGGATGAGGGGCGAGATTGATGGCGCAGTGCCGCATAAAAGCGACACCTGCCCTCGCCGCCGAGCAGGCCCGCATCGGCAAGCCGACGCTTCACCTTTCCTTAGGCCTTTGCAGTGTCGCCGGTTTCCGGATGCGGAATCGGCGACCTCTCTCGTGAGCCGGCTCAGAAGGAGAAGCTGGATTCCGGGCTGAAGGCCGACAGGGCGGGCAGCGACGCGTCGAAGAGCGGACGCGCACCGAACGCGTCTCCGGTCCGGATGAAGAGGGTGGCCTTCGCGGCCTTGTCGCGACCCATCACGCAGGCGAGACGCCCGCCATCCTTCAGCTGGTCGAGGAGGGATTGGGGCCGCGTCTCCACACGACCGTTGACGAGGATGGCGTCGAACGGCCCCGCCTTCGCCGCGCCCGTCTGCAGGGGGCCGCGAACGATCTCGATCCCGTCCGTTGCCGACAGCCGACTCTCCGCCTCGGCGGCGAGGCCGTCGTCGGATTCGAGGGCGACCACCCGCACG
Source organism: Methylobacterium sp. E-045 (assembly GCF_022829685.1). Taxonomy (GTDB): domain Bacteria; phylum Pseudomonadota; class Alphaproteobacteria; order Rhizobiales; family Beijerinckiaceae; genus Methylobacterium. The sequence continues at coordinate 98,672 of NZ_JAKSYE010000122.1, read as the reverse complement.
CCGAGCTGCCGCATGATGGCGGCGGCGTAGCCGTAGCCGGTGGCGACGTCGAGGGCGACCTGACCCGGCGCGAGCTGCAGGGCCTGGATCATGCGGGCGAGGATCATCGGTGCCGGAACGGCGCGATCCGTCGTCGAGTCCTGTCCGGTGATGCGCAGGGACTGATCGATATAGGCGAAGTCCTCGCGACCCTGCGGGACGAAGCGCTCGCGCGGCACGGCTTCGAACGCGTCGAGGACCGGGATGTCGTTGACGTCGAAGGTCCGCAACTGACAATCCACCATGAGGCGTCGCGCCTGCGCGTAATCGAGCATGGGTTTCGTCTTCCCTCGCCGCATCGACCGTAGGCGCCCCTCCGCTCATCCGGAGATTCGGAAGGAGCCGGACGCCAGCGCCGAAGCTTGCCGGGTTGTCGGGGATCGGCCCTGAAAACGCAAGGTTCGAGGAGGGGTCTGTGTCGCCCGAAGACCACCGCGTCTCCGGTCCGATGGAGCGGGCGGAGGTTTCAGCAGCCTGTGGCGTCGAGCCGTGCCTCGACCATGGAGCGGTATCCCGATCCGAACAGGCGCAGATGAACCAGCGCCGGCCACAGCTGGTAGATCGCCCTGCGCTCGGGCGCGCCCGGTTCGGCCGCGCCATAGGCCGCGCGGAAGGCCGTGCCGGGCGAGCCGAACAGGGACAGCATGGCGAGGTCCACCTCGGCATGGCCGTGGTAGCAGGCGGGGTCGATGAGCCCGGAGACGCGACCGCCATCGGTCAGGACGTTGCCGCTCCACAGGTCGCCATGCAGCAAGGCCGGGCGGGGGCGGGCCGGCAGGCGAGCGGGGAGCGTGGCCGCCAGGGCCTCGATCCTGCGCCGGAGCGTGGCGTCGAGATGGGGAGCATGGCAGAGGAGGCGGCGCTCAGCCCAGAAGCCGGGCCAATCCTCGCCGCGCTGATTGTCGATCCGCACCGCCCCGAAGGCATAATCGTCATGCCAGCCGTAAGCGTCGCCGGTCACGGCATGGAGGCGCGCCACCACGCGGCCGAGATCGGCATCCGCATGGCCGCCGCCCGCCGGCAGGGGCTCGATCACCAGGGTCCGCGCATCGGCTGCGAGCACCTCCGGCGCGGGGATTCCGGCGGCGCGGATCGCGCGGAGCATCCCGGCTTCCGCCAGCGGATCGGGGCCGTCCTTGACGATCGCCGCGCTGTCGTCGTCGAGCACGATCCGCACGAGGCCGGACAGGTTGCCGCCGCTCATGGGCTCGGCCCGCGCGAGCCGGCGCCCGAGCAACGCCGCTCCACGCTCGGCCAGAGGCGTCATGCCTTGAGCGCGCGCACGAGGTGGCGGGCGCCCAGGGTCACGTCCGCCCAGGTGGCGTCGAACCCCGCATCCGCGCCGTAATAGGGGTCGGCGACCGCCTCACCCCTCCGCCCCGGCACAGGATCGAGGAGAAGCGACAACGCGGCCCCGTCCCGTGGACGAAGCCTCCGCAGCACGGTGAGATTGTCGCCGTCGAGGGCGCCGATATGGCTGAAGCGATGGAAGTCGGCGGCGTCGACCTGACGGGCGCGGTAGCCGGAGATGTCGATGCCGTTGCGCCGGGCGACGGCCTGGGCGCGCCGGTCGGGCGGTTCGCCCGCGTGCCAGGCGCCGGTTCCGGCCGAATCGACCGCCGCCTCGAGGTCCGCCCGTTCGGCTTCGAGGCGGAACGCGGCCTCCGCCAGGGGCGAACGGCAGATGTTGCCCAGGCACACGAACAGGATGGCGGGCTTGTCGGCGGGCATGCGGGCTCCTCCCATGTCGGCGCCACGACGTAGCGCAACCGTCTCGATGGCCCGACACCGGTCGGGCCATCCGCCTCACGGCACGGGGCCGGGGCCCCTCTCCGTCTCCATCGCGACCCGCCTCGCCTCCTGCCGGCGGCCGAGCCAGAGGCTGTTCAGGAGCCAGGCCGCCGAGAGCGGTACCGCCGCGACCGCCACGGCCGTCGAACCGAGGCCGAGGGCCGCGATCCCCTGGAAAGACCAGGCGCCGATCTGGTCGCCGGTGCGGTAGACCACGGTGTCGATGAAGTTCTTCGCCTTGTAGCGGTCCTCGCGCGGCACCACCGTGAACAGCACCTCGCGGATCGGCCGGGCGATGGCGAAGTTGCCGGCGCGTCGAAACACCTGGAACGCGACGATCGCCGTGATCGTGGGCGAGACGGCCAGTGCCGCGAAGCCGAGGATGCTCGCCGCCGGCAGGAGCGCCAGGGCGGGGCCGACCCCGATGCGGCGCACGATCCGGCCCGTGAGGAAGAACTGCACCCCGAGGGTGAGCAGGTTCACCAGCAGATCGACGCTGGCGAAGAAGGCCGTCTGCGCCCCGCGATCGGGGAAGCTGCGCTTGGCGATGCCGGCCTGCTCGAAATACAGGAAGGTCGAGGTCACCGAGAACAGCAGCAGGAACAGCCCGATATTGAGCAGATAGGGCGACTGGAGCGTGCGGGTGATGCCCGCGAACGCGCTGCCGCCGATGGCCTCCGACGGGGCGGCGTCGCCCGTGACGGGAGCCCGGTTCAGGCGGTCGGACAGGCGCGCGAGGCCGCGCATGCTGAACACCGCGCCCTCGAGGAGCAGGGCGGCCCCGAGGAGGAGCGCCCAGGTCGGCACGTCGCGGGCGAGGATCGCCGTCGTCGCCGATCCGGCGATCGCCCCGAGGGTCGCGCCGGCCGCGATGAAGCCGAACAGGCGCTTGCCCTGCTCGGTGGAGAACACGTCGACGATGGTGGCCCAGAACACCGAGACCACGAACAGGTTGAAGATCGAGAGCCAGACGAAGAAGGCCCGGCCGATCCAGACGTCGCCCTCCGGCCCGGCGAGATAGAGGGCGCCGGCGAACAGCACGATGTTGGCGGCGAAGAACCGGTAGGTCAGCGGCACGAACCGGGCGCGCGGCAGGGTCTTCACCAGCCAGGCGAAGGGGACGTTCAGGGCCAGCATGCCCACGAGGGTGCCGGTGAACAGCCAGGGCAGGTTCTCGATCCCGCCGGCGACCCCCATCTGGTCGCGGATCGGGCGAAGGACGTAGTAGGCCGCCAGGATCGAGAAGATGTAGGCCCAGGACCATGCGAGGGCCGGCACTTCCTCCGCCCGCACATCGATGAGCCGCCGCAGCCAGGGCGGGACGGGGCCGCCGCTGCCGGCCGGAACCGGATCGACCGCCCTTGTCTCCGCCCCTGGCCCGTCGCTCAACGGGCGACTCCGAAGCGCGCCCGCGATTCCTCCGCATTCAGGTCGAGGCCGAAGCCGGGGGAGCCCATGGCGAAGCTGTCCGCCTTGGCCAGCGGCCCGACCTCCACCGGGTCGAAGCCGGCATCCTTGACGAGTTGGGCCGCGATCGCGAGCGCCGCGGGATCATTGCCGGCGATGGGGATCGCCATGCGTCCGCCCTCGCGATGGGCGTTCTTGGCAAAGACCTTGTAGTTGGCCGCGTTGAAGGCCCGGACGATCTTCGCCCCGTTCAGGTACTTGGCCGAGACCGCCGCAATGCCGTTGGCCTGGACTTCGCCATAGACCTCTCCGTCACGGGCCTGCGTCGCGTTGCCGGCATCGATCACCACCTTGCCCTTGAGGGCGGCGGCATGGTCCTGCGCCAGCTGGGGATAGGCCTTGTAGGGCACCGCGATGAGCACGACGTCGCCGAAGGCGATGGCCTCGGCCGGGCTGCCCGCCTTCGCCTTGGGCCCGAGCCCCTCGACGAGGCCCTTCAGTTCCTCCGGATGGCGCGAGGACAGCATCACCTCGTGGCCGGCCTTGGCCCAGAGGCCGCCGATGGTGCTGCCGATATTGCCGGCCCCGACGATGCCGATGCGTGCCGGTTGCGCCGCCGGCTGGGCCGAGGCGGGAATCCGTGATGCGAGCAGGCCCGAAGCGGCAACGAGGCACCCTCCGAGCACGAGGGCGGCACGGCGGTTGAGGGAGTCAGAGCGCGTCGACATAGGCCTCCATTCGGGTTCGCTGGGCGGCATCGGGCAGCCGGCCTCGGGCCGCGCCGAGATTGTCCTCGACATAGGCCGCCTTGGCCATGCCGGGGATCGGGCAGGTGACGGCCTCGTGGGCGAGGACGTATTTCAGGAAGAATTGCGGCCAGGTCGCGCAGTCGAACTCCGTCGTCCAGGCCGGCAGGTCGCGCCCCTGCACGGCCTTGAACAGGCGGTCGCGCCCGAAGGGCACGTTCACCATCACCGCCATGCCGCGCTCTCGCGCCAGGGGCAGGATGCGCTCGGCGGCGCGGCGATCGTCGAGGGCGTAATTGACCTGGATGAAGTCCATTGCCTCGCGCCGCATCACCGCCTCGAGATCCGCGAACTGGCTGTCGCGCCAGACCGTGACGCCGATGTAGCGGATTTTCTTCTCGGCCTTGAGGTCCCGCAGCGTGGCGAGGTTTGTCGCCGTGTCACTGAGGTTGTGGACCGCCACGAGATCGATCCGGTCGGTCGCCATGCGGCGGAAGGAGCGCGCGATCTCCGCTGCCCCGGCCTCGCGGCCGGGTGTCCCGACCTTGCTGCACAGGAACACCTTCTCACGCAGACCGTCCCGGGACAGGATCTGGCCGAGGACATCCTCGGCCGTGCCGTAGCTCGGCGCCGTATCGATGACCGAGCCGCCGAGCGCGACGAACCGCATCACCGCCTCGCGCAAGGGGGCGAGCGCCTCGGGAACCGGCTCGACCTCGTAGCGGCGCGAAGTTCCGATTCCCATGGCGGGGAGCGTCTCGCCGGAGGATGGGATGGTCCGGCGGATCAACCCGCCCTCCTCCGCACGGGCCGGGGACGCGGCGCGCTCCAGCAGGGGCATCATCAAGGGAGACAGACCGGTGCCGGCGAGGAACGCGCGTCGGGACGGATGCATGCGGGCTCGGTCCTCATGCGGGGATCGGACAGCGTTAACGCATGGGCACGCGCATGGTGCCGGCGGATCAGGAAACGGCTGTCAGCTTGTCGGCCATGGACTGTTCCTTGTCCCGCCGAGAGGAGAACGCCATGGTGAAGAAGACCCGCTGAACGCCGAGCTGGCTCAGCTTCTCCTCGCAGAGTTCGATGAGCCGGCAGATGTCGGCGAGCTCGCCCTCGATATTGGTGCCGTTGGCATGCATCTCGGCGTTGAGGTGGCTGGCCTCGATGATGGCCTTGATCTCCTTCACGTAGGACGAGACCGAAGGGCCGACGCCCATGGGCACGATGCACAGATCCGCGACGACTTTCATGACGGTTCTCCTTGGAATTTCGGGCGAACGGGACGGGGCCGATCCTCGTGGTCGCGGAGGTTGCTTTCCAGCCTGCGTCGCCAGCGCCCGGGGGCCGATGGGAACGGCCGGGCGCCCGATCCGTTGATGGGCATACCTCACAACAGGATATTTCGAATGCGCAAGCTCGCACTCCTCTCGGCCGCGGCCGTCAGCCTCGGCGCCCTCCTCGCTGCGGCACCTGCGGAAGCCCGCGGCTGGGGCCACGGCGGCGGCTACGGCCATGGTGGCTTCGGCGGCCATGGCGGCTACGGTCATCGCGGCGGCTACGGCCGTTACAGCGGCGGTTACGGCGGTTATCGTGGCGGTTACGGATATGGCCGTCGCGGCATCGGTCCGGGTGCCGCCATCGGTCTGGGCATCGCTGGCCTGGCGGCCGGAGCCATCGCGGCCGGAGCCTACAATGGCGGCTACGGCTACAACGGTTACGGCTATGGCCGCCCGGTCGGCTATTACGGCGGCTACGCCCCCGCGCCGGCCTATGGCTACGGCTATGGTGGTTACTACGGTTACTGAGCCGGAATGGCATGTCGATGAGAAGGGGTCGCCGCGAGGCGGCCCTTTTTTGCGTCGGCGCGTCGCCGTCGCCGCTGGATCAGGGGGGCGCGAAGATCGTGATGTTGCCGTTGATCTGGTAGGCGGCCGTCGGCGGCGTATTGACGAAGCGCAGGCGGATGGGGCTTTCGCCCAGGATGGCACCGAAGGACGGGGTCACCGTGACGGGAAAGCACCGGGACACCGCGTCCCTCGCGGCCGCCTCGTAGTGTTTGCGGGCTTCCTGATGGCCTTCGAGGCGTCGCGCCGTCACGCGGGGCGCACCCCGCAGCTCACCTGTCTTGGTGATGCCGAACAGAAACGCGATCAACGATCCCCTGGTATCGGGTGGGACCGACCAGCAGGAGGCGAGCGTCGCGCGAAGCTCCGCCCAATTGTTCACGGTGGCTGGCGGCGACGGAGGCTGCGCGAAGACGGGGAGCGCCATCGTCATCGACAATCCGCCGAGCATCGCCGCGCCGAGGCGGCGCGCGACGACAAGCCGGCGGATCGTTTCATGGCTCATGACTGCATGGCGCATGGACGGCAGTCTAACCGCCATCATTTTACGGAGCAAAGCGGCCCGCGTTCCTTGCCCTGCGATGGCGGCGCTTACCCTCCCGCGCGCTCGCCCCCCTCGTCTTCACCGTTTCTTCGAGACATGGAAGATGGCAAAGCCGGCCAGGGCCGCGAGGCCCAGCACGAGGGGCCGGTTGTCGTGGAAGGCGCCGAGCGCACGCGAGCCGGCATCGCGAAGGTCATCGACGACCGGATTGCCCAGAAGGATGTTCCGAGCGCGATCCAGATTCTCCGCCTTCGTGCTGATGGACACTTCGAACGCGTCATCGTGGCGTTCGATGTCGACGCTGTTGCGGGCGAAGCCGGCGCGGGCCAGCCGTTCCCTCGCCGAGCGGGCAGCCCGGAGAGAGGGGACGACGACCGAAGCTAAGGCACTGTCAGACATTCATGTCCTCCGATTTGGATGAACGAACATCTGTGACGGTGCATCAGTTCCTCGACGAAGACAGGCATTCGGCCTGTCGCCTTGCACGAGGTCTTCGGGACATCCCCGAAACAGCGGGATGCTCGGCCTGTCGTCGTCAGCCGCCGCGATTCGCGACGCCGTCCGTCGACGCCTCACGGGCGGCCGGACAGGGCCTCGGGCTGCTCGGGCGGCTGCGTCAGGCCATCGTCCAGGTGAGGAGCATGATCCCGCTCAGAAAGATTCCATACGTGATCGCGATGGCCGCGATCTCACGGTGTTCGTTGACGATGTTACGGGACGCGAGGATCATGGCAATGACCGGCAGGGGTTCGATGCCGGCTCTATAGTCGAAAGATCTCTAACGTGGTGTCGTCATGAATGGTTAATGTGATTTTAACCATTCGGTGTCGCCCCCGGAGCACACTCGACCGACGCGGAAGCGCAAATGGGGCCGGCGCGTCGAGCCGGAGCGACGGATGCACGCGGCGCGTGGGCCGGGTCACGACGGGGTGGATGGCTTCACCGGAGCCAGCCTGAGCAGTGTCTCCTTGTCGACGGACAGGGCTCCGGCGATCTCCTCGAGTGCCTGATGCTCGACGTCGCTGATGCCCTCGTGGTCGGCGGCATCGGCGGCGATCAGAAACACCCCGTTTCGCTGTTCGAGGGATCGGTCCGCGATGGCGGCCACGCGGCTCAGATTGTCCGCCCGTCCGACGCGGGTCCGAGCCCGCGCGATCCCGTCGAACAGTTCCGCCTCCAGCATCAGCGTGTCGTAGCCCTTCTCGATGATCGGATTGGCGCGCATGGCCGCAAGGGCGACCTCGACCTCCCCCTCGTCCACCTCGCTGTCGGCCACGATCACGTTGGAGGCCGCCGACACGGCCGCCTGCATCAGGGTCTTGTCGCCGACATAGGCGGTGACGTGTTCGAGAAGGTTCTGAAAGATGCCCATTACGGACTCCCTGGAGCGGTCCGGCCGAGGGGCCGCGAAGCGGTAACGCTGGAGCCCGCCCATCGGCGTCGTATGCAAACTTCCTTCCTCGAACGCACGCGCTTTCTTCGCTCCGGCAGATGCGCGGCGAACGCACGGCAGGGCGGGGTCAGGCCGCCGCGCGGCCCCGTCGACGGGGCGCCGACGCCTGGAACCGTGCGGGTCGCACCCTCGTTTGGATGAAGACGTCCGGCGATGGCGGCCGGCATCCGGTTCGCTTCATCGCACTGTGCCGCGCAAGGGTCCGCGCACCCTCGACTTCAGCCCGGACGCTATGGATCGATGCGGTGACAGTGAAAATTTGACGGAATACCTTCACCCGATGGCGATTTCTGCCGGAGCACATGAGGAATGGCGCGGGATCGGCACACGAATAGGGCGTACGCTGCGGTCGTTGCCGTCGGCGGCCTCGTCGTGCTGATGATCCAGGAAGCCCCGAACTGGAATGCGACCCTGATCGGCGTCCTGTGCCTCATCGCATTCGGTGTCCTGTGGGTTCTTCCCGAGCGGAGGGCCATCGAGGGACGCCCCTCGCCGGCCAGAGTCGATATCGTGCTTTGGACGGCCGGGACGCCCGACGAAACGGGGCCGGCGGCGCACGCACTGCTTCTGGGGCCGCCGGGCGCCCTCGGTCTGCCCGAGCCGAGACGCCAGCCGACGATCCTGGCCCATCGACGCCTCCCGAAGCCGCGTTCGACATAGCAAGACTTCGACATCGCAAGACTTCGATCTAGTAAGACTTGGCGCGCGCCGGACCCCTGTCCGCGAAATCCGGGGGAGGATCGAACGGGCCGGTGCCGCCCCGATGTGAAGGCAACAGTCGTTCGAGGGTGCTCTCCAAAGCAGACCACCCTCGAACGACGGGACCGTATGCCACTGATCTTGGCTGCGAACCACGAGTCCGATCCGAGGGACGCCGGTTACCCGCTTCGTCGCGCTCCATCGATACCCGAACGGCATCGATCCATCCAGCCTTTGAGTTGGACGCAGTATCCTGCCGGGCCGTAGCCTGATCCTGCAATTGGTCGCCGAGGTCTCCCGTCAGGGGCCTGAGAGAACGACCGCTGCCCGTCCTGGTATCGACCGGACGGCCCGATCTCAGGGAGAGACGCCATGAGCGCCGGTCTGGTCATGACCGCGGCGAAGCGGAGCCGTGTGCGGCTCCTCATCGTCACGATGCTGTTTATCGCCACCACCATCAACTACGCGGACCGGGCCACGCTCTCGATCGCCGGCCCGTCCCTGGCCAAGGACCTCGGCCTCGACGCGGTCTCCATGGGCTACGTCTTCTCGGCCTTCGCCTGGTCCTACGTCCTCGCGCAATTGCCCGGCGGCTGGCTCCTCGACCGCTACGGCGCCAAATGGGTCTATGCCGGCGCGATCTTCCTGTGGTCGGCCTTCACCCTGATGCAGGGGGCGGTGGGCTTCTTCACCGGCTTCACGGCGGTGGCGGTGCTGTTCAGCCTCCGCCTGCTGGTCGGACTGGCCGAGGCGCCGGTCTTCCCGGCCAATGCCCGCATCACCGCCGCGTGGTTCCCCACCGCCGAGCGCGGCACCGCCTCGGCCTTCTTCAACGCCTCGCAATACTTCGCCACCGTCCTGTTCACGCCCCTGATGGGCTTCGTCGTCCATCATTACGGCTGGCACCACGTCTTCACCCTGATGGGCGCGCTGGGCATCGCCTTCGCTCTGGTCTGGACGCAGGTGATGTACGGCCCGAAGGAGCATCCCTCCATCAACAAGGCCGAGCTCGACTATATCGGCGAGGGCGGCGCGCTGCTCGACATGGACGGCCGCGGTGCCGGTGCTCCGGCCGATGCGGGCAGGACGATCCGGCAACTCCTCTCGAACCGCATGCTGCTCGGCATCTATATCGGCCAGTACTGCATCACCACGCTGACCTACTTCTTCCTCACCTGGTTTCCGGTCTATCTCGTGAAGGAGCGCGGGCTCTCGATCCTGCAGGCCGGTTTCGCCGCCGTGCTGCCGGCCTTGTGCGGCTTCGTCGGCGGCATCCTGGGCGGCTGGCTCTCGGACATGCTGCTGCGCCGCGGCTACTCTCTGACCGTGTCGCGAAAGATCCCGATCGTCGGCGGAATGCTGCTCTCCATGAGCATCATCGGCTGCAACTACGTCCAGGCGGATGCCCTCGTGATCGGTCTGATGGCGCTGGCCTTCTTCGGCAAGGGCATCGGGGCGCTGGGCTGGGCGGTGGTCTCCGATACGTCGCCGCGCGCCACCGGCGGCCTCAACGGCGGCCTATTCAATACCTTCGGCAATACGGCCGGCATCACCACGCCCATCGCCATCGGCTACATCGTCCAGCAGACCGGATCGTTCAACGGCGCCCTCGTCTTCGTCGGGCTCAATGCCCTGGTGGCCGTGTTCTGCTATCTCGTCATCGTTGGCGAGATCAAACGGGTGGAGCTGCGCTGAGCCCCACCCGCGGCACACCGTGAGAGGATCCGCGGCCGTGGGGAAACCCGCGGCCGCATCGTCGTTGTGAGGCGCCATGCTCGATTTCGGCCAACTCCGCTGCTTTGCCGCCGTCGCGGAGGAACTGCATTTCGGCCGTGCCGCCGCCCGGCTGAACATGACGCAGCCGCCCCTGTCGCGGCAGATCCAGGTGCTGGAACGGGTCCTCGACGTGCAGCTCCTCGATCGGACCAGCCGCTCGGTGCGCCTCACCGCCGCCGGGCGTAGCTTCCTGCCTGAGGCCCTGCGCATCCTGCGGCTCGCCGAGACCGCCACCTACGTCACGCGCCAGGTGGCCGCCGGTCGGGCGGGCGTGCTCAAGCTCGGCTTCACGGCGGCATCGGCCTACGACTTCCTGCCCCGCCTCGTCATCGCCTGCCGGAACGCGATGCCGGACGTCACCCTGTCCTTGCGCGAGATGGTGACGAAGGATCAGGTCGAGGGCATCCTCTCGGGCCAGATCGATGCCGGGCTGATCCGCCCACCGGTGAGCCATCCGGAACTCGAGTCCGAGCAGGCCCTCGCCGAGCCCATGGTGGCGGCCCTGCCGGCCGATCACCCCCTGGCCGGGCGGGACGCGATCACCCTGCGGGATCTGCACGGCGAGCCCTTCATCGCCTATGCCTCGCACGAGGCGAGCTACTTCCACCACCTCCTCGACAGCCTGTTCGCCGGGGCCGGCATACAGCCGCGCATCCTCCAGCAGCTGACGCAGATCCACTCGATCCTGGCGCTCGTCCGCGCCGGGATCGGCCTCGCCCTGGTGCCTGCGGCCGCCGAGCGTCTGCGCTTCGAAGGCATCGCCTTCCGCCCCCTCGACCTCGCGCAGCCGCAGCCCGCCGAGCTTCACCTCGCCTGGCGCCGTGGCAGCGACGTCCCACTGCTCAAACCCCTGCTGGCGATCCTGCGCGACATGCCGGCCTGAAACGCGGGATCGATGCCGTCAGTGCATCGATCGATCCAGCCTTTGGCTTGGACCGGCATTGCCGGACCCATCTAGAACGGAGGGAGCCAGACGGCGCGGAGACGCCGCTGCATCCAGTTCGGGAGAACGCTCATGCAGATCGAATCCTCGCGAGGGCCTTCGCGCACGCCGACCGTCACCGCCATCAAGGTCGTGCCGGTGGCCGGACGCGACAGCATGCTGCTCAACCTCAGCGGTGCCCACGGCCCCTTCTTCACGCGCAACCTCGTCATCCTCACCGACTCGACGGGCGCCACCGGCCTCGGCGAAGTCCCCGGCGGCGAGCGCATCCGCCAGACCCTGGAGGATGCGGCCGACCTCGTGATCGGACGCCCCATCGGCGACTGGCAGGCGGTGCTGAACGCCATGCGGACGCGCTTCGCGGACCGTGATGCCGGCGGCCGCGGTCTCCAGACCTTCGACCTGCGCGTCACGATCCATGCGGTGACGGCCATCGAATCCGCCTTCCTCGACCTGCTCGGGCAGTTCCTCGACGTGCCGGTGGCCGCCCTCCTCGGCGAGGGCCAGCAGCGCGACGCCGTCGAGATGCTCGGCTACCTCTTCTATGTCGGCGACCGCCGCCGCACCGATCTGGATTATCGTGAGCCGGAGGCCCGCGACGGCTGGTTCCGCCTGCGCGACGAGGAGGCCCTGACCCCCGACGCGGTGGTGCGCCTCGCGGAAGCCGCCTACGAGACCTACGGCTTCAACGACTTCAAGCTGAAGGGCGGCGTGCTCTCCGGCGAGGAGGAGATCGCGGCGGTCACCGCCATCCACGCGCGCTTCCCCGCCGCCCGCGTCACCCTCGATCCGAACGGCGCCTGGTCGCTCGAGGAGGCGATCCGGCTCTGCAAGGGCCGGGGCGACGTGCTCGCCTATGCGGAGGATCCGTGCGGGGCGGAAGGCGGCTTTTCCGGCCGCGAGATCATGGCCGAGTTCCGCCGGGCCACGGGCCTGCCCACCGCCACCAACATGATCGCCACGGACTGGCGCCAGATGAACCACGCGATCCAGCTCGGCTCCGTCGACATCCCGCTGGCTGATCCGCATTTCTGGACCATGGCCGGCTCGGTGCGGGTGGCGCAGCTCTGCCGCGACCACGGCCTCACCTGGGGCTCGCATTCGAACAACCATTTCGACGTCTCGCTGGCGATGTTCACCCATGTGGCCGCCGCGGCACCCGGCCGCGTCACCGCCATCGACACCCACTGGATCTGGCAGGACGGCCAGAGGCTCACGAAGGAGCCGCTTCGGATCGAGGGCGGCCTCGTGCGGGTGCCGGAACGGCCCGGCCTCGGCATCGAGCTCGACTGGGCCGAGGTGGAGGCGGCGCACGCCCTCTACCGGCGTCACGGCCTCGGCGCCCGCGACGATGCCGGTGCCATGCAGTTCCTGATCCCGAACTGGACCTTCGACAACAAGCGCCCCTGCCTCGTGCGCTGAGCGGCAGATCCCGGAGACGCGACGATGACCGACATCCTCACCAACCGCTTCAAGGCCGCCCTCGCCGAAGGCCGGCAGCAGATCGGCCTCTGGTGCAGCCTCGCCAGCCCGATCTCCACCGAGGTCGTGGCCGGCTCCGGCTTCGACTGGCTGCTCCTCGACATGGAGCATTCGGCCAACGACCTGCGCGACGTCTATGCGCAGGTCCAGGCGATGATGGAGGGCTCGGCCCATGCCATGGTGCGGATGCCGAGCGACGAGCCCATCGCCATCAAGCGCATCCTCGACACCGGCGTGCAGTCGCTGATGATCCCCAACATCGACGATGCCGACCAGGCCCGCCGCGCGGTTGCGGCCACCCGCTACGCCCCGCGCGGGGTGCGGGGCTTCTCGCAGGCGCCGCGCGCCGCCCGGTTCGGCCGCATCCCCGACTACCATTCCCGCTGCGAGGCCGAGATCTTCGTCGCAGTGCAGATCGAATCGCGCCGGGCCCTCGACAACCTCGAGGACATCGCCTCGGTGGAGGGTGTCGACGGCGTCTTCATCGGGCCCGGTGATCTCTCCACCAGCCTCGGCTTCATCGGCCGGCAGAACCACCCCGACGTGGTCGAGGTCGTGCAGGAGACGATCGCCCGCATCCGCCGCACCGGCAAGCATGCGGGCATCCTCACCGCCAACGAGGAACTGGCCCACCGCTACATCGAAGCCGGCACGCGCTTCACGGCGGTCGGCTCGGATATGGGCCTCCTCGCCCGCACCTCCGAGGCGCTCGCCGCGCGCTTCCGCTGACGCCGTCACATCCCCGGAGACAGACATGAACGTCGGATTCATCGGCCTCGGCATCATGGGCGCGCCCATGGCCGGCCACCTCATCGCTGGGGGGCACAGCCTCGCCCTGAACACCCGCCGGCAGGTGCCCGAGGCGCTGATCTCGGCCGGCGGCCGGAGCTGCGCCAGCGCCGCCGAGGTGGCCGAGCGCTCGGACGTCGTCATCCTGATGCTGCCCGACACCCCCGACGTCGAGGCCGTCCTGTTCGGGACCGGCGGCGTCGCCGAGGGCGTGAAGCCGGGCGCGGTCGTGGTCGACATGAGCTCGATCTCGCCCATCGCCACCCGCGATTTCGCAGCCCGCCTCGCCACGCGCGGCGTCGACTACCTCGACGCCCCCGTTTCCGGCGGCGAGGTCGGCGCAAAGAACGCGGCGCTCTCGATCATGGTCGGCGGCAGAGAGGACGTCTTCGCCCGCGTCAAGCCGCTCCTCGACCTGATGGGCAGGACCGTGACCCATGTGGGCGAAGCGGGCGCCGGTCAGGTCGCCAAGGTGGCCAACCAGATCATCGTGGCGCTGACCATCGAGGCGGTGGCCGAAGGGCTGCTCTTCGCATCGAAAGCCGGAGCCGACCCCGCCAAGGTCCGTCAGGCGATCACCGGGGGCCTGGCCACCTCGCGCATCCTCGAACTGCACGGGGAGCGCATGATCGCCCGGACCTTCGATCCGGGCTTCCGCATCGCCCTCCACCAGAAGGACCTGAACCTCGCCCTGGAGAGCGCCCGATCGCTTGGACTCGCCCTGCCGGGCACGGCGCTGGCCCAGCAGTTGTTCTCCGTCTGTGTGGCCAACGGTGCCGGCGGACAGGACCATTCGGCTTTGGTGCGCGCGCTGGAGATCATGGGCCACCACGAGGTCGCGCTGCCGTAATCGGTGCCGAGTGGAGGACGCGACGTGACGGCACTTTGTCAGGTCCGCGCCATCGCAGTCCGGGATCATGCGCCTCGTAGGGACTTCGGCGCGCGCGAGAGATGCTCAAGCTACCGTTTGGCGTGAGGGTGTCGCCTGTCGGGAGCCGTGCATCCGGACGTCGGACCCGTCCGCTCGATCGGCGCATGCCGCCTCTCACCGGGACGCGGCCTTCGGGCTCGCTCCACCGTGATCGTGAGAGTCTGGGCGCGGCACGGCGTGCGGGGATCAGGAGAACAGGACCCCGTAGCCCTCGTCGAACACCCGTCCGAGCTGGCGGCGGTAATCGGCATAGGCCGGCATGCCGGACGTCACGCGTCCGTAGCTGAGTTCCGGGCCGGCCGAGGCCTCGGGGATGAGGGCGAGCGGAGCCGCGGCCGGGGTGAGCTGCGTGCCGCGTCCCGCATGCAGCGTCGTCAGCAGCCCGAACATCTCGCCATGAATGGTCGGCCGGCAGAGCACGGCAAGGCGGCACTGCCCCTGCCAATTGGTGACGAGGTAGATCATGCCCGACTGGTTCGGCACCGCGACGCTGCCGGTCTGGGCGAAGGGCGTATCGCTCCGCTCGGCCTCGCGGAAGGCGAGGCGTGCGGTCGCCGCGTCCCAGGCGATCTCGGTGCGATAGGCGAAGACCGCATCCGCCATGCCGAAGGACGGTCGCAGCGTCAGATAGCGCCCTTCGAGCCAGGTGGCGGATTCGCGGGAATAGGAGCCGAGTTCCGAAGGGGCATGCCGGGTCTCGGGTGCCGCGGTCGCGGGCTCGGCGCCGTCGCGCAGACGCTGGCCGAGCGCTTCTTCCAGGCGGATGGTGGTGGCGAGGGTGAAGGGCCGGCGGCCGGCCAGAGCCTTTTCCAGGGTCGAGATGCTGATCCGAGCCAGATCGGCGAGCGCTTGGCGGGAGATCCGGCGGCGGGCGAGGGCCTCGCGCACGGCCTGGGCGATGGCGCGGCTCTGGCCCTCGGGCAGCTCGGTCTCGGGTTCTTGCACGGTCTCTTGGCTCGTCGCTCGTCTCCGCAGAGATCCGCACGAAACCGCACGGGCTGGCAAGGGGAGCGGTTCACTCCGCGTCGTCCACGGCCTCCGCCTCCACAACCAGGCGCAGCGGCCCCTGCACCAGGCCGTCGAGAGGCCAGCAGGTCACGAGGGCGATGGTCCGCCCCGACGAGGCCGGATCGATCCCCGATGCGTCCCAGGGCACGACCCGGCTGCCGCTGATCCGGAACCGGACGGTGCGTCCGTCCCGTCGCGTCACCGCGACGACATCGCCCGGCTTCACCGTGGCGAGCACCGCGAATTGCGTATCGCGATGAGCCGCGAAGATGGCGGTGCCGGGCTCGCCCGCCTCCGGCGTCCCGTCGAGATGGCCGGGGCCGAAGGCCAGGGCCTGTCCGCTGCCGCCGCGCAGGGCGATGAAGCTCTGTCCCGCTACCGTGAGGCGGGCCACCGGCTCGGTATCGGCCGATGGCCAGGGCCGCACCGGGCGGCCCTCGGCGAGGCTTCGGGCAAAGGCGCGCTCGAGCAGTACCTGCGCGAGCGCGGCCTTTGCGGGGATCCAGGCGGCCCCGGCCAGGACGCCGAGGCCCGCGAGGATGAGGAGGGTGGCGAGCACCCTCCCCCCGGTCCGGCCGCTCATCGGACGCTCCGCATCCTGCGAAGGGTGAGCCATCCGCAGAGCAGCAGGACAAGGCCTAGGACGATCTGCGCCCGGGTGCCCGCGCCGGTCTGGGGCAGCGGGACCGTCGGGGCCGAAACCATGGCCTGGGCCGGGATGAGAGCCGCGCGGCGCTCCTGCGGCGACGGCGTGGCGCGCTCGCCGAAGACCTTCGCGAAGTCCCAGCCCGCGGGCAGGTTCAAGGGCAGATCGGTCGCCATGAGGGGCGTCCCCGCCGGCCGGCGCGGGGTCGCGTCGACGGCGACGAGGCTGGTCAGGCGGGTCATCAGCTTATGCGCGAGGGCAAGCTGCAGAATCGTGGCATCGGCCTGGTTCGGCATCACGCGCCCGGTGACGCGGGCGGTTTCGGCCTCGGCGATCTTCGAGCGTGCCCAGACCTTCGAGATGCCCGTACCCTCGGCCGCCTCGGCCAGGGATACGCTGGTCTGCCACGGCGCTTCGCCGATGCGGCCCGTCAGTGTCAGGGTGCCCGTCGGGTCGGCGATCTCGGCCGCGAGCACCACCGGCTCACCGCGGTAGAGGTCGGGCAGCGGATTCGGCGTGATGTCGCCGCCGTTCGAGAGCGTGGCGGCCAGGTCGGTGACGGCGGGGTTCTCCAGTTTGGCATAGAGGCTGCGTGTGCGTTCGGCGACCTGGTCGACGGTGTGGATCGCCGTGTAGCTGCCCCGGCCGATCTCGGCGGCGTGACGCATCAGATGCCCGTTCGGGGCCGAGCCGATCCCGACCATGAACAGCCGGCTGCGGCCGATTCCATCATGGATCGCGGCGAAGATCCGGTTCTCGTCGCCGATGGCGCCATCCGTGAGGAAGACGATCTGCCGGACGCGGCTGCGATCCTCCGGATGGCTGTCGGCGAGCGCCGCACGGAGCGGAGCGAGCATCTCGGTGCCGCCGCTCGCCTCCAGTCCGGCGACGAAGCTCTCGGCCGCCTGCAGATTCTCGGGATGTGCCGGGACCGGCTCCGGAAAGAGCTGGCTCATGGTGTGGTCGAAGCGGATGACGGTGAACCGGTCCCGGGGGGTGAGCCGGGCCAGGCCGGCGAGCAGCCCGGCCTTCGCCTGCCGCATCGAGGCACCGGCCATCGACCCCGAATTGTCGATGACGAAGACCACGTCACGGGGCTGGCGCGGCGCTGCGTTCGCGTCCGGCGGGGTGACGGTCGCGAGGAGGTAGGTGTGGCCGGCCACCGTCTCCCGGAACAATCCGAGGCGCGGCTCCCTGCTCGGCACGGGTTCCCAGGTGAGTTCGAAGTCGCGGTCAGCAGGGACGACCCCGTCGGCGAGGGTGACGCGCCGGGACTCCGGACCGGTCTCGTCCACATGGAGCGGATGGGTGGCGCTCCTCACCGGGCCGAGCGGGAAGCCGGCCTGGAGCCGCACCGTGATACCGATCGGATTGACCGGGGCGGCTAGGGAGGGGTCGAGGACGGGCGCCGTGATCCGGCCGCGATCGGGCACCGGGTCTGAGACGGCCTCATCGCGCGCCGAGACGAGATCCACTGCCGGCGGGGCCGGGTTGTAGCGGGGCGCCACGACCAGGGGCAGGCGCAGGGAGCGGGTGCCCCCGGACATGGCCACCGTCTGCTGGTACTCGATCTGCACCAGCACGGTCTCGCCCGGTCCGATATTGGCGACGGTGTTGGTGAAGACGTTCGGCCGCTCCTGTTCGGTCAGGGCGGCGCTCTGTCCGGCCGCCCTGGCCGCCTCGTAGAGGCGCCTGGCCGCCGCGCGTTCGCGGATCTCGGCGACGACCACCTTGTCGCCGATCACGAGCTTCATCGTATCGACCGCCGAATCGTCCGGCAGCGGGTAGAGGTAGGTGCCTTCCACCCAGGATCCGGTGGTGTTGCGGAAGGCCTGCGTCACCACCGTGCGGGCGGTCGGGCCGCTGACGGTGACGCTGAAATCGGTGCTGAGCCGCGGCGCCTCGACCGGCGAGGCAGCATCCGACCCGCGCAGGACGAGACTGCCGCTCGACGGTGCCGGCAGGGCACTGGCCGAGCAGATCGAGATGAGCAGCGCGAGAAGCGCCAGGAACAGCGGCGAGACGGGCTGGACGATTCCGGCGCCCTCCGGCAGGCGGAACCGCGTGGTGATGAGTGAGGGCAACATGGGCTTGATCTCCGGACTCCCGGCTCGACGGCCGGCTCGTCCAGGAGATTCACCCGCGCATCGAAGCTTCGCCATGGGACGCTTCTGCCAGTCTCGGGCCGCACCCGGACGATCGGGCCCCAGGCCGGCGGATCTGTGCGGGGTCCGTCCGGTCCCGTGCGGACAATGCGGTTCCGGTCCGCCCTCGAGGCGAGCCCGACCTCGCCCCACTCGCAGGAGGCGACCACCTCTCGCGCCCTCGCCGAGGCTCGCAGCCTCTCGCCGGAAGGCGAGACGATCTGTGTCGACATCCCGCTCCGGATCGAGCCGCAGTCCGGCCTGATGCCGGCGCGGATCGCGGCCCGGACCGGTCAGATGCGCCTGCGCGCCGAGTGTCGGGGCATCCCGCTCGCGGCCATCATCATCGACCATATCGGCCTGATCCGGCCTTCCAAGCGCTCCCAGGGCGACCGGGTGCGGCAGATGACCGAGATCACCACCGGCCTGAAGGGGCTGGCCAAGGAACTTGGCATTCCCGTGGTCGGCGTGTCCCAGCTGAACCGCGAGGGGGAGAACCCCGTAGAACGGCCGGTTCCCGCCCTGCTGACGGGGACAGGTCGATGAGCAGCCCTGAAAACTCAGGCCTCGCAACAGCAGTTTCGGGGACCGGCAATCTGCGCCCCCCGGATCGGGGGAACTCGCCGGTCGGTTCACCCGATCCGGGGTTTCAACCGGATCGGGTGCAACCCTCTCGGTCGGTCAGGGTCTCGCCGGATCGGGCGCAAGCCACCGATCGGTCCCTTTCCCCAACCGGTGCACAATCGCCTCGGCCGTTACACGCCCCACGGTGGGGCGAAGCCGTTTCGCCGTCCTCCACGGCAAGATGCACCGGATCGCGTGCAGTCCGGCCCTGTTGGGGCTGTGCCCTTGTGCGTCGTCCCTTTCGGGTGGCGGTATCCCCGTGTTTCCCTCGTCGTCGCAGGCGGTGAACGAAAGCAGCTTCAATCCTCCTGGGCCGCTCTTCGTGCTGCGATACGTCGTCCCGGCCGGATTGCTATGACGGTTTTAGCTCGATCAGTTTTCGACCGATATTGTACAGCCTCTTGTCGTCCTCGTGGGCGCACCGCGCCAGATTTGCCAGCTTGTGGTTGTCTCGCTGGCCCATTTTGAATGCTTCGATGACGTGTCCTATTTCTTTTGCGTCGCCCTTGCTGAACGCCTCCTTCAACTCGGCTCGGCCTTTTACATCGTGTCCTTGGTTGAGGCTCCAGTCCAAATCCTCTTTGGCCAATTTCCAGTTCGCGGACATTTTTGCCTCCCCTGTCCCGTTTGGGACAAGAATGAGGATACGCCGCTTTTTATGTCCGTCGAGCCATCACGAGTTCGACGAATGCGCGCGATTAGTTTCGGCTTGAATCGCGTGTCGGGGACTTATCGAGTGCCGCTGGCTTGAATCCTCGCGGTGGCCGCGCGAGCCCCATCGTGGCGACCATGCTCAGGACGACCCGATCTCAAATTCCATTCCCCTGCCCGGTCCCTGGTCGGTATAGTCGATCAGCACGTAGCCGCGCTCCGCGAGAGCAGCCTCGAGGATATCGCGATGCTTCCGGTACATCTGGCCGATCGCCAGGGGCGTCAGTCGCGGATTGCCCCGCCGCAGCTGATCGACACCGATGCCGACCGGCGCGCCCTCTCGATCCGCGATCCGGACCAGGGCCGATGCCAGATCGGCGGCCTTCGTTTCCGAGGCCGATTTTGCTGTGAACGCCATGTCGTCTCCCTGATCCGGCGGCGAACCTAGAGTGCCTCACCAAACTTCCGGCCTCGGTCGGTTCTCGCTCAGAACACGACGGCGCAGCGGGAGTTTCGTGAGAGACACTTCGGCGAGGACGGGGTGCGGGAGGATGGGACGCTCGAACCGTCGACCCTCCTGGTCAGGGTGGACGACATGCTGCCGCCCGACCGGACGGTCCCTGACGCTGCCAGCGATGCGCCGGAGCCGTGGAGCGGCCGCGTCCAACCGCAGCCACCCGCACCTCATGCGGATCACATTCAGGCCGTGAGCCGCTTTTCGTCCTTGGCGGCGAATTCCTCGGTGATCGTCATCGAGATCTTCGACAGCCACGCCTCCGCGGAGCGAGCCCGCTCTTCCGCGTCCTTGACCCGAGCATCCGCGGCCTTCAGCAGAGCATCGGACCGGGTTTGAATGTCCTGGGCATGGCTCTCGGCCGCCCTGATGCGATCATGCGCGACCGTCATATCCTCACGAACCCGGTCCAGAAGCTCACGAACCCGGATTTCTTGCTCATGAGCCTCAGCCTCAGCCTCCCTCACGCGATGCGCCGCGTTCCTGACCCTTTCGATGAGGTCCGACCAATCCTGCGGAGTCGCGTGCTGATTGAGAGGAAATTCGGCGTTTTGCCGGTCCGTCGGGCCGATGACACGCAGGATACCGGCCAGTGAAGACGGCGGAGTTTGCTTTGTGTCGGATGTCTGCCGCTCGGCTTCGAAATCCTTGGTGAGATCACGCATGATCTTTTCGATCTGATCCACCGTACGAATCCTTACCATCTATCTGAGCGCATCTTCCCGGCGTCCAGCGTGCCGACCTGAGAACACTCCCTAATTTTCCGTAATCGTCAAGGGCGCCAAGGTTGGCCAAACATGATCTCGTGGACCCTGCCGGTCGATGTTGCTCATATGCAGCGGCCTGACTCAGGTCGGGTCGTTCGACCAGCAGGAGAGACCTGGACGGCGAGGCCGTGAGCGGCTTGCGCACGGCCCCTGCCACGGTCGCACTCGTTCTCAGCAGGCCGGTCTCGTCTCGGGCCCATCCTCGCGCGGCGTCCCGTCATACCCCTCCATCCAGGAGGTCCGCTCCTCGCTGTCGCGCGGATAGGGGCACGCATCCTTGGGATGACCATGGATGCGGGCCTGGGCGCCCTGTTCGATCGGGTCGGAATAAGCGTGACGGATGTCGGCCATGGGACGGGCTCCGAGGTGCGGGTGTGATGATCCAACCCGCGTGCCCGGCCCCCGATCCCGCGGCTAAAAGGTTCGGTCAGAGCGTGGCGCGTCCCTCACTTCGACCGCTTGGTGGGGGGCTTTTCTGCAGCGGCGTCCGCGGCATCTCGCTCGAGGCGCTGGGCTTTCAGGCGAACGATCTGATCGTCACGCGCCGTCTCCCGGCCCCTGACCTCTTCCCAGACCTGACCGGCGATGTCGGCGCGCTCTGCGGCCTTGGCCGCCTTGGTGTCCTTGCGATCCTGATGGCCGCCTTTGTCATCCGTCATGTGGAGTCCTCCGATTGGCGCGGTGCCGCATCGCGCGGCTATCCTGTACATCACGGCACCCGATGGGCAGGCGTGACAGCAATTTGCTCCGACAGGCGGCTCAGACCTGCGTTGGGAGAAGCATCGGGCTGTCCGACTCCGAATCGAGGGCTGCCTCAGGAACGGGGCACCGCCGTCGGTGCGCCCTCTCGCTGGCCTCCGTGCCGCATTTTTCCAGGTGAACAACGCGGTTGACGACCTGAAGGTTCGGCGCTCCCCAGTAGGCCAGAAGGGTCGGCCAGGGGGCATCTCGGTGCTCGCGCCAGACGCGGTAGAGCGGCGTGGAGTGATCGACCTCGGCCGTCTTCAGCAGGCGCTTCCCGGAGGCCGCGCAGCGATGACGCTGATGCGCCTTCAGAACCTTCACCTGATCGCTCGGCGCGACCCAGAACTTCCAGGCCGTGACGCAGGCCGAATGCCAGCGGGCGTTCCTGTTCGGCGTGCCGGCACCCCACAGATCCTTGTGCCAGCCGAAGCGGAAGACCGGCTGTCCGCAGATGCAGCAATGGCCGGGCCCTCGCGCGTGCGCGGGCTCGCGATAGGGAGAAGGGGGCATCCGGAAGGTCGCGGCGAGGCCCGAACCCTTTTCGGAACCCAGGCGCCACGTCCATCCCTCCGGCTGGCCCGAGCGCGTGGCGAGTGCCCGCGCCAGGCGATCGGCCCGGAGGACGTGGTTGCGCCAGTAGCTCTCGACGGCGAGGCGCGGCGTCGGTGGCATCAGCGGACGGGACAGCGCGTGCTGAAGGACGGGCGCCGGGAAGACCGCCGGGAGCGCCCGTTCGAGGCGGGCGCGGGAGCGGGCATTGCGCTCCGCGCGCCACTCCGAAGCCGCGGTCACGCCGGGTCGAGGACGCGGTCGCGGGCAGCCGCAGGCGCCGGTGCTGGGGCCGGTACGCCCGCGATGGCATCAGCGAGTTGGTTCAAGCGCAGCGCGAGGTCGCTCACCTCGTTCAAGGCAATGGCCTTGTCGCCGCTCTTCACGGCCCGGGTGATATCGCTGATCTGCATCTTCGCCATGCGCGACAGTTCGGCGGAAAGCTGGTCCCTGGTCATCGGTATCCGTCCCGGTTCGGCGGTTTCGTGCCTAACGAGGCCTAAAGCCGGAGGGTTACCGGGCGGTTTCAGCCGGCGAACCGAAGGCGTGCCGGCGCCCGATCCGCTATCGTCACGGCCGAGGTGCGGGCGTGGGGTTCGGCTGCGTCGGCGCCTGCTGGTTGGGGGTCTGCGGCGCAGGCGATGGCGGCTGCGGAGCCGTGCCCGGGGCGGCCTGATCGTCCGACAGCGTCTGGTTCGCCTTGGTCTGCAGCTGGTCCGCCGTCTGCTGGTTGATGAGCCCATAGGACACGGCAGCGGCGAGAGCGATGGCGATGACGGCGCCGATAATCGTCTTCGTGAGCTTGCTCTGCATGGATCCGCCTCCTGCGATCGCCTCACCGGAGGCGTTCTCAAAGGAGCAAAGAGGGTGGCTCTCTGGCTGGTTCCGCTCCGGTCTTTCGTCCCCCGGAACCGGTGGAGCAGCCACGCGAGGCGCTCGCCGCCTGCTCCCTCGCCTTCGGCAGGCACCTGCGGCCCCTCACCCGCCTGCTCAAGGAGGGTGACACCTGCGGCCAGAGCGCTCTCCGCCGAAGTGGATGCCGGTTCGGCGAAAAAGAGTGCGACACAACAAGGGTCCAGAGGTGTGCCCCGGCCCAACGTGGTCGGGCGCAGCTCTGGCGCTGTCGAGGAGTGGCCGGAACAGGATCTCGAGCGCGACGCGCAGCCCTTTGGCGCGCCATCTTGTCGTCAGCCCCGCTCACCGCCGACCCTTCGTGGGGCATGGCAATGGGGTGGGTTTGATTGTTCGCAAAAGCAGCTTCGCCGGAGGGCTGAGACCTGGCGCGTCGCCGGCCCATGACCTGAACCGTGACCAAGGCGTTCGCCATCGCGGCCATCAGGAAGCTCGAAACAAGAACGCAGTTTCCCGACCGGGTACCCGACCGTGCCTAGCTGTTCTTGGTCTGAAATGGAAAAAGCGGCGTTAAATCAGTGGCTGGGGGACGAGGATTCGAACCTCGACTAGAGGAGTCAGAGCCCCGCGACGGCCTTTGATTTTGCTGGAGTTTTAGGCGCCGTGTTGCAGGCGTGTTGCTGGATCACCCGAAGATGCGTTCTTCGATCGTTCGCATCGCAGCCTGATCCGCCTCGTCATCCTCGAACAGGTGGCCGTAGATATCGAACGTAACGGTGATCGAGGAATGCCCCATGATCGTCTGCACCCGCTTTGGTGTCATCCTGCTCTCAATGAACATGGACGCAGCGGCGTGTCGGAGGGCGTGGAAGTTATAGCGGGCCTTTGGCTTGCCATCCTTCATCACCACGACGCCTGCCGCTACCTGTGTCGGGTACCATCCTCGGCTCAGGATGTTGGCATGATACTCGACCTGCCCTGCCCCCGACGGGAAGACGAGATCGAGATCGCCCTTCGGACAGCCCAAGCGCCACTCTCGCAGGGTGTTGAGCGCCATCGGTGACAGCGGCACATCTCGCGTGCCGGATTCGCTCTTAGGCGGTCCGATCTTGCTCCAGGCATCGGCTCGCTGCGAGACCGTGAGGAGCCGACGCTTCAGATCCACGTCGGACCAACGCAGGCCCCGCAGCTCGGAAATGCGCAAGCCCGTAAACATCGCCGTGATGATGAGCGGGCGCCACCGCCCTTCCGCCGCTGCCAGGATCGCCCGGAGATCCTCGCGGCTGGGGATCTCGACCCGGCCGGCATCGCGTTTCGATCGCCTCAGTTTCACGTCCGCAACAGGGTTCTGGCCAGCAAGCCCCCTGCCCTTCGCGTACCGAAAGACCCGGCCGAGGGATTGGACGGAACGGCGGATTGTCTCCTGTGAGCGTCCCTGAGCCTTCAGTTCATCCGCGAAGGCGTAGACCCGCGGCGTCGTCACTTGCGTGAGCTTCAAGCCGCCGATGAGCGGCCGGATATGCTCGTTCACGTGCGCACGGTAGTGCACCAGCGTTGAGCGCTCGAGCTCCGCTTCCTCCGCCGACCTCAGCCATTCGTCCGCTGCCTGGCCGACCGTCATGGATTGGGAGTCAGGCACGTGCACGCCTGATGCAACCTCGCTTCTGGCGCGGGTCAGGAACCCATCTGCCTCCTTCTTAGTGGGGAATTGCCGGAAGCGGCGCTTCCCTGCCCCATCAATGTATCCCGCCAACCAAACGGCCTTTCCGCTCGGCAGCGTCCGCTTTCTAATGGTCGCCATTTTATGCCTCCGGGTGCCGTGGATCGGCACCACGTCGCATGCTAACACCCTTCTTTCAGAATTATCCAGATAGAGCGTTGACGGTCTATCAGGATTATCCTAAATGTCGGGACATGCGATGGCGCTCTTTCGGGACCTAACCCGTACAATCGCGGAGATAGAAGGCCTCAGCGAGATGACCGTGACCGGGGTTGGCCAGTACCTTCGAGACGCTGGAATGATCTCAAAACACGGACGCGGAAGAGCGGCAGCGCAGATGACATGCGAAGACGCAGTCAACCTTCTCATCGGTGTCAACGCAACGGGTCTGGCGAAGGAAGCTACTGAAGTCGTTCCAACGTATCTGACGCTCACTGACCGTGCGGACATTCACCCTATCGAGGAGGATTGCGCGGATGAAGATGAACTAACACGCGCAATGTTCAATCCGGAATCATCGGGGCAGTGCCTTGTAGGTTTGATGAAATGCTTCGTTCCAAAGGAAAACGGGAAGTCCTTAATGGACGGGAATGGTATGTCTGTCTTTTTGTCATTTCAACGACCGGAGCCATATATTTCTTTATGGATTGGCTCCGAATCTAATGATCCCGAAGAATTGGATGAGCCTTATCTGGTTCTGGGATTCGGAAGCAAAGACGAGTCTTTAGCTCGCGCGGGCGATAGGCGCGACAAAACAACGATCACAGAGAAGACGCTAGCCGCAGTTGGGCGGCTGCTTACAAGATAAAGGAACCTCCAATGTCAGTTGCTGCAACACGCCCCATGGGCGTGAACGGGAGCGGCTTGCCGCTTGCCGAGGATCTTATGACTGGCGCCGATGCGATTGCTGCTTTCATGTTCGGGAGCGCTTCGGAGGCCAACAAGCGCCGCGTCTACCACGCGGCCGACAAGCTGGGGCTCCCCAGCTTCAAGCTCGGTGGCACCCTCTGTGCCCGCCGTTCCACCATTTTAGCGTGGATCGAGAGCCAGGAGCGCGCGGCATGAGCGCCACTCGTCCTGGTGCCGCCCGCGGCGATATCGCTGTCTATGACGGCCGTACACCGATCGGGTTCATCCGAGGCTCTACAGCGGGCGTCTACGCCTACGGTCCTGACGGAAAACCGCTAGGCACGTTCGCCGATCAAAGGGCCGCTCAGAACGCCCTAACAGGACGGGCAATAGAAAATGCAGGCACGGCATGAGCGCGATCGTCGTTCCGTTTCGCTTTGCCCGGCGCCTGCCGCAAATCCGCAAAACCGCCAGCTACATGCTGACGGTCCCCCACAACCACGCCGAGGGGCACCTTCGTGAACAGCTTCGGCGGCTCGAGGATGGCCTTCGGAAGAAGGGCGTAGCCGAAGACCTGATCCGGTCTGAAGTGAGTTCCTACGAAGGCGCCATCCGTGCGCATCTCTGGCGGCTCCTCCTCAGCCACGGAGGCGCCGCATGAAACGTGATCATAGAGGCAACCCAAACAAGGGGCCGTCGCACGTACGGCTCTATGACTGGCTAATGGATAGCGACGCCTGGAAGGACCTTTCGGCTCAAGCGCGTGCCCTCTACGTGCTGCTGAAGGCGCAATACAGGGGCATGAATAACGGGCGTCTGGTTCTCTCGATCCGACAGGTGTCTGAGGAACTGCACATCAGCAAAACGACAGCCGCGGAGGCGTTTAAGGAACTCGTGGCGCACGGTTTTACGGAAGTCGTCATCCGCGGCAGCTTCGGGGGCCGCAAAGATGGGCGAGCCACCGAGTGGCGATTGACTGAGCACCCTTGCGATGTTTCCGGCGAATTGCCGTCCAAGGCTTTCATGAGATGGCGGCCTGGAAGCATTTCCACGGTCCGCCCTGAGGGACAGTCTGTCCCCCATAGCGGACTGACAGGTACTCATA
Organism: Methylobacterium sp. E-045; assembly: GCF_022829685.1. GTDB lineage: Bacteria > Pseudomonadota > Alphaproteobacteria > Rhizobiales > Beijerinckiaceae > Methylobacterium. The sequence goes on along the minus strand of NZ_JAKSYE010000122.1, from coordinate 72,055 downwards.
GCGGACCGTCAAAATCCTTGAGGGCATGAACTGTCCCTCTAGGCGGACCGTAAAGCCCTGTTATGAGGGTCTCACAGGTACTCAGGGCGGACACATCTAGTTTACCAGTAGCAGAGCGGAGCGGGCGCTACGCCTCCCTGTCCTGCCTCTCATCATTCCTAAGATCGATTGCCTTATCAATTAGGAGGGACGTGTCGTGATCCGTGAGGCATGCGGCTTCAAGGTCCGCGTAGGCGGTAAAGGAAACCGTCAAGTGGCAGTCTCTGCAGTGAAGGCGGACAGCCGGCCCTTGGTGCACCTGAAGATGCGCGATGGCATTGGGAACAGCTCAAGAGCGGCTGACACCATCGATTTGGATTTGAGCCAAGCCAATGCGCTGGCGAATGCGCTGATTGCTGCGATCAAGGCTGCAGGAAAGGATCCGGTCGTTGAGGAGCATCTGGCCGAGCAGTTTAGGCGGGAGACCGCTAGGCGGGCTGAAGATGAGGCTTGGGAAGCTGCCTCCCCTCCGATTATCGAAGCGCAGCCGTCTTATTAACAGGTCCCGCCTTCCAGATTCAAATCGTAGCCTGCTTGCCGGTATCTGGCGGCAGAACAAGGCCGCTAACATGACAACGGCGATCGACAGGATGAAGATGCGCCGGGACACCCTCGAAGTCATCAACCGGGTCGCCGAGCACCACGAATTGACTCTCGCCGACATGACGGGCGTCAATCGCTCACGAGCCGGCACCTGCGCCCGAGGGCACGCCATCCACGAGCTGCGCAACACCCTCGGGATCCGCATGCCCGAGATCGCGAGGCTGTTCGCGTGAAGCGCCATAGCCTAGTCGCCTACTGGCTGCACAAACCATCTGATGACGTCAGCAGACGAACCAGGAGTGAGCCATGATGGAACGGGTTCGCCACAAGTCCTACACAATCTCCCCCGAGCAGCTCAAGGCCTGGAGGACCGCGCGCAAAGTTTCACAGCGCCAGGTCGCCAAGGAGCTCGGCATATCGCAACCGGCATACCTCCACCTCGAAAAACATGGCGCCAGCCACATCCACGCGCTGGCGATCGCCGCCATCGAGCACGGCCTCAAGGCCTGGACTCCGCCCGAATCCCCTGAACCAGAAGGATCCCAGCATGACGAGCAATACCCCGTCCCCCAAGCTTAACCCGCTCTTCTCGCACCGCCTCTGGGACATCCAGGAGGGCCTGCTAAAAAACTCGATTGATCGCGCGGCCGCCCTGGAAAACGGCAAAGCATGACATCGCAGCCGTTCCAATTCGATCAGGATCGGTTCGAGAAATGCCGGGCCCTTGCGGACCGCGGTGCTACTCCCGGCGAGCGTGCGGCTGGGCAAGCCGCTGCGGCACGCGTGGCAGCTTCGGCGGGCATGACGCTGGAAGAGGCTGTGCGGCTCGTGGATGCCGCTCCACGGTCATTCCAGGGGCCAACGCACTCGCAACCACCCCCCTCGCCTTCTCGCTCCTCCTACGAGGCCTACGCCTATGCGTGGAGGAAGCCCAAGGCGAAGCCCGAGCCGATCACGGTCGCGGAGATGATCGCGCAGAAGGCTGCGGAGCTGGAGCGGCGCAAGAAAGCTGCTGCGCGTCAGCGGAGAGAAGACATCAAGATGTATGCCGAACAGGCCAAGGCGGACGCGGTCATCCGAGAGCAGCAGGCCGTCAGGGATCAGGAATGGGCGGAGGCTCGCGCTCAGCACCAAAGGTCTGAAACTGCGAAGTAAGTGCGCGCGCATGCTGCGCCGGGCCGATGCCGCCAAAGCCAGCGCACGTAAGGCTGCCGAACTGGAGATCGACCCCCGCACCGCGGCCGCACAGCGCGAGATCAGCATCAGCAATGCTCGAGACGCCTCCGGCAAGCGCGGCTCGCTCACCGATTACGGGATGCTGATCCGGAATCAATCAGACCGCACGGGCCCGCGTATCGCCGCCATGAGGGCTTTCGATGAGCTGTGCCACTGCGCCTTCGCCGGGTTGCTGCCGGAGCCACGATTCGAGCCGGGCGTGGATACCTCAGCGGGCCTGGCCGGCGTCACGGATGCGCGGATTGCTGGTCTTGCAGAGATGCAGCGGCTTACCCGGCGGATCGGAGACGAAGCGCAGGCGCTAATGTTCCACCGCGTGTACGAGAGACGCACATTCACATGGATGAGCGGCCAGGGCTTCGGCGATGAGCGAGCACTGGCGATCCTGTTTCTATCCGCCGTCGATGCGACGGCTCGATTCTACAAATTTTCCGAGCGGTCAAAGTCTGTTGGTATAATGGAAGAGAGATTGTTGCCCTTTAACTAGGTGGAAGAAACCTATCCATCACATTGCCCGCGACATGCGGAAGTATGCCTTCCCTGCCGGAGACCATGTAGCGCGAGAATTCCCGCCTCATTTCTTGAAGCTTCGCATGATCCATCTGGAAGTCCGTGCAGTATTGCCAAACCTCCCTGATATATTCCAAATTTAAACTTTCGTTTTCTTTGAGCGTTCGGTTAAGGGCAAGCTTGTCATGCATTTCCTCCCAGCGGAGGTCGCCCGTTTTAGCTAGAACGTACAATTCTGGATTTGTTACTCTCAGGACACATAGTCCTGCCACTATCACGGCAGGTCGCAATGTACGGGGGCTTGAGAAGGCGAGCGTCATCGCAACATTCGTAAATATCTTTTCTAGTGTTCTGAGAGAAAGATGTCGTGCCATTGCTATTCCACCTATGAAGCGGGCATAGATGTCCCCATCTTGTGCATCAATTTCTAGCTGATTAGCTAACCAGTGAGCGTATCTCATTGGAGCGTATGCGCCATCGTCCTGTTTCTTATCCACCAGGAGGACAGAGAGACTTATAAATTTCTGAAGGTACATTCTTCCATCAATATCGGTCCCGTATGCTGCTTTTACAGAATTCTCCATTTGCCCGATGTGGACACCCAAAACAAAATGAACATTCGGCACTGCGAAAAAGTGCTTGATTCGCTCAAGAATCTCTAAGGCAAATGATGGACGACAGCGATCAAGCTCATCAATTATAATCACAAGTGGTTTTTGCGGTGCATCTTTGGCTTCTGTTTGTAGTGGCGACAATAGGCTGGGCAACTGCGAAAGAGCTTCTCGAAATTCCTCAATAATAGCCTTTTGCTCTTTCTGCTTGGTTATGGCTTCGCCGAGGTATTTATCTCCAAGGCTGCTTGCTTCCGAAGCTAGTTCTTTTGCGATATCTTTAAAATCCTCGGCGCCTAATGCGCCGACTGTCGCAGCTTTAATTCCAACCTTAAGACCGCTTCTCGCAACGATCTTTCCGGCATCGTATGCCCTTTGTGCAAAACGCTGGACGCGCCCCTCCTGCGCTTTGTTCTTGTCTTTGGCTAAGCTAACTATTTGCCCCGCAATAGCGGTGAAGGCGTCCTCTAGATAGTCATTCTCAAAGGCGTCAAATAAAACAACACCTATTTCCTGTTTGCGCAACTCTCCTGCCCACATCTTCAGGAACGTGGATTTCCCGCTTCCCCATTGTGCGTCTAAAGCAATGACCAATGGCTGATCGACCGAGGTCACAAGGTTGGTAAGGCCGTCACCTATTGCCTTCCTACGGAAGATGTCCTTCTCCGGTGTGAACCCCTCGTCGTCGGCGATTTCAAGCGGTGGCAGAAATAACTTCACGGTTCACTCCCAAGCCTTCGGTAATTCCCATTCGCGCGGGGCACCAAAGCCCGGCCCGTCATAGCTTCGCGTCGTGGTGATCTCTGTTCGGCTGAATCGCCGACAGCGGCGTTCGTAGTCTGGCGAGTTCATCGAGACGACGCCACACGCTGCGAGGGCCTTCCACCGGGGAGAAGCCTCGCGAGCCTCAGATGTGCCGGGAGCCACGAGAACGCCGCCCACGGCCACCACAGCGCACCACAGCGCCATTCCGAACCAAGCGAACCAGAGCCGATTGTACCAGGCGAGCGGCTTGCCGGTGACGCGTTCCCATTCCTGGGCCCAGTTCTGCTTCTCACGGTCACGCAGCACGGCGGATTCGCGCCGCGTCAGGTACTCATCAGCCTGGAGGAAGTGCAGGCCCCTCACGGCAGCGTCCGCGGTTTCCTTGCCCGCTTGAGCAACCCATTCGCCCGAGACATCCCGCAAGACGCGCTCGCGAGCCTCGTAGTGGCCGACGCCGTGCCGTATCCGCAGCTGCGCCACGTCTTCCATTGCCGAAGCCATGAGAGCCGAGGCAATCCGATTGGAGCGCGGATCGACGTCCATCCGGTGAGCCTTACTCACCGTCATCGCCCTCCGTCCGCGCATCAACCACACGATCATCAATCCAGGCCTGTACGCGTTCGTCAGCGTCTCGAGACTGCATGGCCACTAGGAACGACGCGACCCACAGCGGCGGATCTTGCTGCTCACCGGACAGCCACCGCTTCGCCCGGCGGATGTCGGCGCCCGTCCGCCGACAGAACTCGTGCATGGTCAGCCCAGAGGCCGCCAGCAGCTGCGACAGCTCGCGTGCGGTGATGGGGTCGTGAATGAACCGGCGGGCCATTGAGAAGAGCTTCACGGGGCATCCTTGCAGGTCGGCGCAATTGCCGGAGGGATTCAGGTCGCCACGATATGCGGCTAGCGAGAGAGGGGCGGTAAGCATGGCGCGGGAGAGCGGTCGGGGCGCGCCCGGCCGCCTTGCTCGCATCAGGTGGTGGTCTGGTTCGGTTTGCCGGGGTGAACGTCGGGCTCACTACCAGCGCCCTTCGTGGCGTCTTGCTGGCGTACTAGGTCGAAGTACCTTGCTTTCTCGCGCTCGACGTCCGCTTCGGCACGTCTCACCCTGGCATCGTACCGGGTCCGCAATCCACGAACCCAATTGAAGAGACCCATCAGAACCACCTCACGCCAATTCTAGAACCGCACAATGCGGCACGTCGAATATCTCGGATAGGAGAGCGGCAACGGATTCGGTCACCAGCCCGCGCCGATAGAGCTTGTCGATTGCTTCCACGATGGCCGCAGCGGGCTCGCCACCGGCCGTGATTGCCTGGTCGATGTAACGCACCCAGGAGGCGGCAGCGGCTGTCTCGGCGCGGCTGTATGGGGCGATTGCGGATAGGTCAGCGCAAACGTTCATCGGATCGAATCCTGTCGGTTGGCGTGCTTGCCAGTTCGGGGGAATTGTTCGGCTCAGAAAAAAATCGCGACGGCACCACATGCGTCAGCGCAGAGCGTGAGGAAGGCGAAAGCCTCGGCGATGGGGAGGAGGACGGCGCGCATCGGATCACCGCATCCCGCGCAGGAAGGCTTCCTTCTCAGCGATACGGGCGCGGCGGGCCTTGCGAGTGAGCTTGGTCCGCTCCTCCCGCATCGCCTGGCGTACAGCCCGCGTGGTGGGCGTGGCATCGATCATCGGCATACCCGCGACGATGACGAGATGGACGATATTCAATTCGGATGGGGCAACGTGGCGCATCGGGTGACATCCTGAATGGTGGGCGTGATTGCCCAAGTCCGCATGAGGCGGGAGACACGGCACCGCATGGCGCCGCGCTTGCTCGCATCAAGCCGGATCGGCGATCAGTTCGGCGCGGATGACGCGCTCGCCCGTGGCCCGATTGCACGCGAGAAGCCGCCGCGCCTCCGCATCGTCGTTGAACACCCACGCCTTGCGCCGATCATCGTGGGTGATGAGCATTCCGCCCAAGGCGCCTTCACGGTGCCGGTTAGACGGTGTGAAGATCACCACGGCCACACCCACGCGGGCGACCGATGTCAGGACACGGTGCGTCTCGCCCGTCTCAGTGTCCCGCACCGTCACATAGCGACGCTCACCACGGGCCGGCTTGGGCGCACGGGCCTTTGCCTGCGCCTGTTGTACCGGCTGCGCCACCATAGCAGCGGAGGAATACGGGACCACTCGGAGAGAGAAGGCATCCGAACCCGACCGGCCCCGAACCCGCACCCATGCCTCGCACGATTCAGCGTCTGCGGTGTGCAGAACAACGGGTGTGCCGTCTTGGTGAGTCTCGACAACAGCGTGCGTGTCTTGCTGCACCACCATGGCCACAGGGGCCAGGATGCGGTGCGCCATGAGGGTGTTGGCAGTGATAGCGGCGGCAAAGCGCAACAGGTCAGCAGCGTTCTCGGCGGGCGTGAGACCGCCCTGATCTGGCGCCATGGTCGCGGCGAATGCGGCGCCCTGAGCGTGACCGGTGCGAGCGGTCTTGCTGGTAGCCTTGAGAGGGTGCGCCAGGAAGGCGGCGTGCGCGGCGAGGAGGTAGGCGCGAGCAGCCTCGAATGGGACGGTGCTGGCGGGACGAACGTCGGTCATTGGTCTGTGTCCTGTAGGTGGGCGTGATTGCCCGTGGTCGGCGGTCTGGAAAGCGCACCGCCTTTGCGCTATGGTCGGGAGTGAGGCCGGCGGGGCTAGCCACCGGCCTCTGGCATCAGCCTAAGAGGCTAAGCCAACTCCAGAGAGAGATCCCTACGGCGAGGCGGAGCTTGAAACTCCACTCGCCGTTTGGCTTTCTGGAGATTGCCAGAGAGAGAACCATCTCTCGCACTCCCGGCCGCATCCGGCCGCGTGCGGCCATTCACGGGGTGGCTGGTTAGGCGCACCGTGTGAGGCCAGCACAGACCGGCCCCAAGGCGCTGCGCCTCGCGCCTCATGCCCGCATCGCCTCGATGTCGTTCGCCTCGCACCACGCCACGTAGGCCGCATATCGAGCCACGTAGAGGCGCCGAAGCTCAGTTCCCGGTTCACCCTGGCCCACATCCGAATAGCGGGCCTCCGAAGCAGACCGGCCGAACTCAGCCACCAACCCAGCCTGCCAAGCCGCATCAGCTGCATGGAAGCGAGAAGCGATAGAGGGGAGAGCTGTGGTGGTCATCAGTCTGTGTCCTAGCGGTGGGCGCATTTGCCCGTGGCGAGATGGTGAAAGCGGCGACCTCAGACGTAGGTCAGGAAGGTGCCGGACGTGAGCGAATACACCGCCACCTCAAATCCACGCGGGACGCTGTTGAACCGGTAGCGGTAGCAGCCACAACCGTACTCGGCATCAAACCGGGCAGCGGCAGCGTGGGCAGCAATGATCGTGAGGAAGGTCATGGGGTCGATTCCGTTCGGTGGGCGCAATTGCCCTGAACACCAAAAACCACATGCCGGGGATCACGTCAACAGCCAATCCGCAGAAAATCAAGAATAGCGCAAGCAAAGGCGCATCCACAGAGCAGCAAAGCAAAGCATCCGTTCGGTGCACACGCCCTCGCGCACGTACGCGAGAGTAAGGGGTACGGGGGTGCGATTAAGAAAAATGCTAGAAAGGGCGCGACCGACTGCGTTGGTCTTCCTCCGCGCTATCCATGCGAAAAAATCCGACGCAGCTATACTTGAGCGCGCATTCCGTGGGTCCGGGCCTCCAAACCGCGAAAGTGCCCGGCCCCGTACCGGCGAGTATCGCATCGGAGGCGCTGAAACCGGGCGAAAGGGGCCCGACCCCTTTACTTCGCGACAACTTCAGGCATCCTGCGGCTCTGGCTCGGATGCACCCCTCCCTATGAGGGCTGAGCACATGACGACGAAGAACGAGTTGGCCGCTGCGGTCTCTGCGCAGGCAGGCCTCACCAAGGCTCAGGCCGCTGCTGCGGTCGATGCCCTGGTGGATCACATCAATATCGAAGTGCGGAACGGTCGGGATCTGACCGTCGCGGGCCTGGGCGTATTCAAGCGCAAGCAGCGCGAGGCGCGATCTGGCCGCAACCCGTCGACTGGTGAGGCCATTCAGATCGCCTCGAAGCGAATTGTCCAATTCAAGCCGGCAAAAGCGTTTTCGGACGCGGTGGCCTGATGGACGGCGGCATCGCCTATTGGTCCGACTTCGCTCTTGGCCAAAAAGTCTACGTGGGTGAGGACGACCTCATCGTCGGCGCCGTCACTGGCGTAATGCTCCGATCTGGCGCCACGCAGATCGAAGTGTCGTGGATGCACAACGGGGCCCTTCAGTGCGTCTGGTGCTCGCCGCTGATCCTCCGACCGACCGCAAGCTGATTCATCCCCCGCCGCGATGGCTTCGGCTGTCGCGGCTTTTCCAATTCAGGAGATGGCAATGACCGCCACTTGCCGTTGGCGCCGATCCGACATCACCGACGAAATGGTCTGCCGGGCTTATGTCGAGATGGGAGCGTTGCGAGATGCCATTCCGCCGATGGAGATGGCCCAGCATTCCTTCACGACGCCTGGAATTGAACCGGCTTTCGAATTCGAATTTGTGGACGAGATCCTCGTTCGCAATACTGGAGCGCCATGGAAGGTGGTGGATGCCGCGATCGAACGTGCCTACGATCACGGGCTGATCGAATTCGGCGTCACCATGCGCAGCGGCTGGCTGACAGATAAGGGCAAAGCGCTGCTCGCGCTGAAGGAGGAAATATGAGCGAATTCGAGAAGGGCGCAATTGATGCCCTCAAGGATATGAAGAAATGGCACGTGGCGGAGCGCGCAAAGCTTCCGAACAACGACGAGGAGTTTGCTGCTCGGAAAGCCGTACACGATCGGGCGATCGAGTTCATTGAGGATGAGATCGGGAGGCGGGGCGCAGATATGGCTTCAGCCCCTGCCGGTACGATCACCAGTGGCGGCTAAGGCCGCATCATCGCTTCATTGCCCCGATAGGCCGCTCAGCAGCCCGCTGGGCGGCTTTCTTCGTTTCGGCCGGGCAACGGCGGCTTCTCCTCCATCACGAACCACCTGACGGCTGCTGCAATGATCTTTTCGCTGGGCATGCCGCTCTTTCGGGCGAGGAGCCGAAGCCGAATGTGCAGATCGCGTTCCATCTCGACGGCATAGGTCCGCCTACGTCGGGTGGCCGGACGATTCGATTGATCTGCCGGCTTATGCTCTGCGACCGGTCTCTCTACCGGTGGGGTTATCTCCGGCGGCGTCAGAAATCGAACCCGAGGCGTTCTTTTGCGATGTGTTTCGCCAGCCAGGGACGCGACCGAACTAGCTCGTCGGAAAGCGCCAGCCCCAGGAAAATTACGGTGGTGAAATTTCATTCCGATAGGCATATCCTATTACCAGTGGCATACTATGCAAGGAGTACCCTATGCGATCTCGTACAGCCCTTGGCCTCGCGGCCTTCCTGTTCCTCAGCATCGGTGCGACCGGTGCCAAAGCCGATCCGATCCTGACGCCGCTTATCGCTGCCTCTCTCAGTGGAACGGCCCTCGCCGGTACAGCCTTCACCATCGGAGCCGCCTCAGTAACCTATGCGTCCATCGCCCCCTATTCGCTCAAGGCACCCAGATGACAGCGATCAACGCATGGGCCGCAAAGGATTCGGCGACCGTCTACACGGATGGGGCCTGGATTGGAGATGACGGTAGGCTCCTCTGGATCGCCCCTAAGGTGGTCCCGCTTCCGCACATGAACGCCTGCATGGTGGTGCGTGGAAACTCACAGACGATTCACGTTCTGCAAAGCCACTTGCCGTCCCTTTTCACCTCGTTTGACCAAGCTGTGCGCGATGTCGGTCCTCTGATCCTTAATCCGCCGCCTAACCTCCGGGCCGCTATGGGCCCCAAGAGCTTTAATGGTTGGCAGCTTATGTTGCTGGGCTACTCTGAGCACGTCGGGCAGTTCGCTGGCGCTTTCATGCAAGGCACCATTGAATACGGGGAGCCGGGTTGGAAGACAGAACCATTCGTTCGCCTCCTGACCCCTCTTTCGCCAGACCTCGTTGCCCATGTCGAGCCAATGCATGGCGACCCCGGTGCCAGCGAAGCTGGCGCGGTTATGGACCGGCAGCGGCGCATCCTTAACACCGATCCGGCCGGCGTGCCCGGCTATGTCGTCGGGGGCTTCTGCCAGCGGACCCACATCACCCGCGAAGGCATCACTACCTCCATCGTCCGGCGCTGGCCCGACAAGATCGGGGAGCCAATTGCCGGCCCGATCAAGGCCCAGGGCTCCGTAAGCGATCCCTTCCGCATCACGGCATCGGGAATCCCCGCCTTCGCATGACCCTAGCCGAGCACCTTCGCACAGGCGCTTCGGAGCCCTTCGTGTGGGGTGTCGCGGATTGCTGCCTGTTCCCTTCGGACTGGATCCTGACCCAGACAGGCATCGACGCGGCCGCACCGCTTCGAGGCCGATATCGGACGCCCGTTGGGGCAGCCCGACACATCAAGCGCCGCGGCGGCTTCGTCCGCATGGTCTCGGACCTTATGGCCGCCGCCGGTTTCTTGGAGACCGACGACCCGCAACCCGGTGACGTGGGAGTGATCCATCTTGGCGACGGCTTTGCTTTCGCGATCCGGACGCGCGTCGGATGGGCCAGCAAGTCCCTCTCGGGCCTCGGATGCGGGCCGTTCCGCCATGTGGTCGCTTGGACTATCCCATCGAAGGCGCAGCCCCAATGAACCGCGCCCATGCCGTGGCCATCTTGCGTCAGCCGCCGGGGGATCGAGACCCAAGCCTTCGCCTGCTGCTGAGGCTTCACCGCAGCGCCCTGTCTGAACTCGACATGCAGAGCCCCGACAGGCTCATACGGATGCGCCACTCTCGGCACTCACGGGCCTTAGTCAGGATCGAGCAATTGGCACGCAAGGCAGGTATCGGCGATCTCTGAAAGCTGAAGAGTTCCCTGCCCCGATGATGCTTCAGGGGCGCCTTAATCGAGAAGCATCGCACCGGCCTCTACGCCGAGGCGTTGCGTGTGCTGACCGAGAAGCGGGATAGGGAGGGGAAGTAGCCCTTCGACGCATGTGGCATCCCAGGCATAGCGACCGAGCTCACCCTCCCCTATCCGGTGGCGACGTCAGCATCACCAGCCTTCAAGATCGAACCCGGCAGCCCGCAGGCTTGGCGTGAGGCATTCCTCTACATGAAGCCAAGCGTGGTGCCGAGCTCTGGACTGACGCCAGCCAGCTGGCAAGCCATTCACACCGCCTCGCTGGATTTCCTCAACAAGCACGCCGACGAGGCTGGCCGGCTCGGCTGGACGACGCTGCGGCTCTTCGGCGTCCATCCCGACCTCGGCGTGATCCGCTCCGACTTCTGCAGAGCCATGGTTCTGAGCGGTGATCTCGTTTCCGAGGTTCAGGCGGACTTCATCCGGTTCGAGCGGACGCGATACTTTCGAGACGTGCCAGGCCGGTCGAAGGGCGCAGTGCCGATCTGGGCTGCGAGGCGGTAGGCGGCTTGGCCGTGTACCCTATGTCCTCGCGGGCACCGCCAGGAACCCGACCATGAGCACCGAACGCGCCGACGGATACATCGAGGCTTTGGCCGGCATGAGAGCGACGATCCAACGCCGGATCTACGAGCCCGACATCACGAATGACGGCAAGCTCGAACTCCTCGATCTGCTCTCGCTGTTGGACGACATGCTGAAGGGCGGGACGCCTCCTAAGGACCACGACAATGACGCGCCGTAGCCGCTGAGTGGCAGCTTCTGAGCACCCCACGATCCGCTTTCCCCTTCGCATCACCGAGGTAGGCGAGGCCATCGCCATGCTGGACGCGTTGGAAACGCACTGTGCGTATGTCTACCATGAGGACGAACCGATCCGCCGATCCAGCGCCAAGCGGGTCACGAAGGCCGAGGCCGAGGCCGAGGCGGTGGAGATGGCGACGGTGATCGCGCGGGCGCTGACGGCGGAGTTTGGTGAGCCCTAAACCGGCTCAGCCACAGCCGGCAGACCCAGCCAGTCCAACGCGGCGTCGAAGGATCGGAATAGCCGCTCTCTGATCGTCCCGGCTTCTTCCACGAGCGACACCCGCCAGCTCGTCTTGCCTTCCTCACGCGCCAGATTGCCGACGACCTCGCCACCCTGGATCAGGTGATGCTCGTCAGGCCCGATGCGGTAAAGGCTCAGAGGCATGGCCGGAGGTTCGGAGAGCCCCCCAAAATCGCATGACTATGGCTGATGGCGGGTTAATGCGAGCCGTCAAGCCCAAGTGACCGAAGACTCCGGCTCCCCCCGCTTTACGGCGTTTAAAGCGTCAGCGAGATCGTCGGCGTTGGTTACGCGGGCAAGCTCATGGTAGCGATGATCGGGCAGCGTCCGCTGGAGCGCATCAGTGGGGGATAGGGCGGCCTATCGCAAGCAATTGCTCCATCTCCATTCCTACGCTTGAGACAATCTGCTGGTCTGACTGGGAAGAACCTCAGGGGTGCCTAAGTGCCTCAAATTTGTGGCCGATCTCCAAGCTAACGCCAAAAACCGCAAAATTCGTGGACTTTTCACGAATTTGCCTCTAAGGCAGTAGCTTGTAGCTCGTAGCGTATGGACCAAATGCTTCTCGCTCTCAGAATCAGGAATTTCCTCTCGTTTAGAGACGAGGCAGAAATTTCCTTGATTGCCCACAAAGCGGATAAAACTCTGCGCAGCAGCCTAATCAAGGCGAAAGTTGCAGCAAGGAAAACCGTCGATCTGCTTCCGGTAGTAGCAATTTATGGAGCAAACTCCTCTGGAAAAACGAACCTACTGAAGTCTGTTGATTATCTTAGATCAGCAGTCCTACATTCACAATCGAAATGGGAGCCAGACGGCGGAACTCGGGTAAGGCCTTTTGGCGACAAGCACGGTCGAAACGACCTCACCTCGATCGAGGTTGAGTTCATACTTGAAGACGTTCGATACGTCTATGGTATTGTAGCACATCCGGGTTTTTTCGCAGAGGAGTGGCTTAAGTCATTCCCTCTCGGCAGAGAAAGGCCGTTATTTCAACGCATCTCCAGCGTTAGCCCCGACTTTTACAAATTGAAGCCCGGCAGCGAAATTGAAGGTCAGATAAAGGTTAACGCAAGCGAACATTTCACTAAAGACCTCGAGTATCTGGATGGCGCAGTCACTCGATGTAGGCAAAACAGCTTGTTTTTGTCCGTGGCCGCTCAAGACAACCATCCAATTTGCCTAAAGATCTATCAATGGTTTAGAAGCATACAAGTCGATAATATATCGATTTCAACGGATCGCTCTTTTGCCATGTCGGCCGCAGAGCTTATTGCAAGCGATCCGCAGTCCAAATCTTCTATACTCACTGTTATGAAAGCCGCAGATCCCAACCTGGTGGATATACGGGTTCAAAAATCTGATGTATCATCATCTCCACCGGATTTTCTGGAAGACGTGGGCGCAAGGTTCCGCGAGAGATATTTTCGCGATTTTCGTTACAAAGTTCACTTTACGGTGCTCGATGGATCCAAGAAACTCAATCTTCCACTTGAAGCGCAGTCAAGAGGCTTCCAAAAGCTTTTTGCCTTAAGCGCCCGCGTCATGTCTGCGTTAAGAAAAGGCGGACTATTTGTTGTTGATGAATTAGAGTCCAGCATACACCCACATCTTGCGAGATTTATTGTCGATCTATTTCAAAATCCCGAAGTAAATGTCGGAAAGTCTCAGCTGATTTTCACAACACACGATACTAATATGCTAGATCAATCTCTATTGCGTCGAGATCAAGTGTGGTTCGTCGAGAAGGACAAATGTTGCTCTGAGCTTTACTCGCTGCTCGAATTTAGCCCACGAAAGGACGAGAATCTTGAAAAAGGATATCTCAGAGGAAGGTATGGTGCCATCCCAGCGCTGGGTTTAAGCGCAAATTGGCTAGGTTCACAAAACATACAGCACGAGCTTGAGCCCTTGCCCAATGATGAAGAGCAAGCGCTCGATGGCTGAGCGGTCAAAGCGTTTCGTTCAACGCGATCTTGAACGTCGAGCGTTAAAAGTTAGAAATCCGCGAAAAGTCACTGCTGTTGCATATGACGGCAGAAGGACCGAGGCCGAGTACTTCCGCGGATGGCAGCGGAAACTTGGAACTATAGGAATGGTCTTGGCGCCATTCTACGTGAGAAGTGGTGGAAATGCGCTGAAAGCTGTTGAGGCCTGCTTAGTTCAGTCTAAGTCCGACGGACCATTCGATGAAATCTGGTGTGTATGTGATGTGGACGACACGAAATCTGGTGACGTTCAAAAGGCGAAAGCTTTAGCTAGCCGTGAAAGCATCAATCTTTGTCTCTCTTCACGCTGTTTTGAGGTCTGGCTAGCTCTGCATTGGTGCCGAATTTCACTTGCTTCACTACAAACCGAACAGGAAGCGATTAATTTGGTGTCGCAACACCACTCAGCCTATAGCGGAAAAAGCAAAGAGGTTCCGTTCGAAGTTCTTTTCGGCAAAACGCGAGATGCATGTCTTCATGCTGATTGGCTCGCTCAACAGGGACTCGCCAACCCAGCTACAGATGTTCATAGGCTCATCAGGAAATTCTACAATCTGATCGCGCAAAAGAAATAAACTATGAATTTGAGTCAAATATCTACTATTGCTGCGTCAATTTTAGAATTCTGGTGCTGAACAGTACCCTTGCCCCCGATGCTGCCAAGCTCTTTGCTTCATATGCGGGATCAGTCTTTACCCTTCAGGGCCTTCGCGGTATTCGAATCAAGCAAGCGGATGCCGAACGGGTGTGAGCCGTGCGGGGTCATATCGCTCTCTCAGGATGACCGACAGGCGATGAAGCGCGTCGGGTGGGGATAGGGCGAAAGGCTAAGCATGCGCGTCGCATCCGTGCGTTCGGTTCTCGGTGGCCTGTTCCCGCTCAATGGCAGCGAGCAGGTGCGTGTGCTTCTTTGACTCCTCGCGGATGATCCGCGCACCCTGTTCAATCCGACAGCCTTCCATGCGGTCATACCACCTCGCGAGTTTGGTTTCCGGGGTGCGCGGAACTGCTTGGAAGGTCACAGTGCCATTTTAGGCAGCCACGGACGCGAGCGATGTGCAACCTCTACAGTTTGGTCACCTCACAAGCGGAGATCCGTGAGGCGTTCGGCGTGGGGGAGGACCGCGCCGGCAACCTGCCGAGGATACCCGGCATCTTCCCCGACCAGATGGCGCCCATCGTGCGGATCGAGGGCGGCAGGCGGACCCTTGAGATGTTCCGATGGGGCATCACCGGACCGAAGCAGTACGGTGAGCATCCCGTCACCAACGTCCGCAACGTGAAGAGCCCGCACTGGCGACCTTGGCTCAAGCCGGAATACCGCTGCCTCGTCCCGGTGTCCTCCTTCAGCGAGTACGCGGACACCAAGCCGAAGAAGACGCTCACATGGTTCGCCCTCGATGACGACCGGCCGCTCTTCGCCTTCGCCGGCATCTGGCGGCCCTGGACCGGCGTGCGCGGCACCAAGGCCGAGAACCCCGACCGCGAGGAGGCCGAGCACCGGCTGTTCTCGTTCCTCACCTGTGACGCCAATGGAATCGTTGGCCCGGTCCACCCGAAGGCAATGCCCGTCCTACTGACGACGCCGGAGGAGTGGCGGACGTGGCTCGAAGCGCCGACCGAAATCGCTCTTGAGCTCCAGCGCCCGCTGCCCGACGCCATGATGAAGGTAGTGGCGACAGGCGCGCGGCGCGATCCGGCAGAGTGAGGATCGCATCGCGGCCGGCCTGGTGCTAGGACCAGACCGGCCGGGAAGCCGTCTTACCGGGCCGAGGCTTCCGCGTCGGCAACAAGGCGGCGGGTCGCGGGGGCACGCGGGGTCAGGGACGGCGTGGTCGTCAGCTCGGAAGCCGGACGCACAGATGCCGTAACGCGAGCCTGTTCACGGTAGAGCGTCGGCGTGATGTTGACGCGATCTTCAGCCATCGCCGTACCGGTCAGGGTGGCGGCGGCGAGAGCGGCGAGCACGATTTTACGAACGGTCATGGTACTTATCCCTCAAGAGTTTCGGGGTCTGAACCCCGTTTCATGAGAGGGATATGCGCTGCGGTGCACCATCATTCCAACAGATCAAATCGATAGCCGGTATTGATGAAATCGATGCTTGTTTCCGCTCTTGTTCTCGTCCTGTCCATAGCTCCTGCATTCGCGGCCGAGCCCATCACTGGCCGGGCCTCGGTGGTTGACGGTGACACCCTCGACATCGGCGGCACCCGCATTCGGCTCCATGGGATCGATGCGCCTGAGAGCGCACAGCTCTGCCAGGATAAGGCTGGGAAGGCCCTCCGATGCGGACAGGCGGCTGCACTCGCGCTGGCCGACCGGATCGGCTCCGCGACCGTCTCCTGCGATTCTCGGGACACAGACAAGTACGGGCGCACCGTCGCGGTCTGCCGGAGGGGTACGGAGGATCTGAACCACTGGCTGGTCGCGCAGGGCCATGCCGTCGCGTACCGCCGGTACTCGGAGGACTATGTCCCGGACGAGGACACCGCGAAGGCGAGGAAGCTCGGGATATGGGCTGGCTCCTTCACGGCGCCGGGAGACTGGCGCAAGGGCGAGCGTGCCATGACAATGGGGTTCTCGGCGCCGGGCGGCCCGGATGGTCCCATTCCCTCGCCACCGCCCCCGCAGCCGGCGCTCAAGGCCGGCGGCTGCGCGATCAAGGGCAACATCAGCCGGAAGGGCGAGAAGGTCTTCCACGTCCCCGGATCGCGCGATTACAACCGGACCCGGATCAGCGAGAAGGACGGCGAGCGCATGTTCTGCTCGGAGGGCGAGGCGAAGGCGGCCGGGTGGCGGGCGCCGCGGGGATGAGCTGGCTCGGTGACCGATTGGCATCCGTTCCGCGCTAGCTCACGGACCGGCTGCGACCTGGCCGCTTCCGCCGCGAGGTCGATGCCAAGGCGACATCTCTCATCGCCGCTCATGGGCCGCTGGCCTACGCCGAGGCCCGCAAGCTGGCCCGGATCAATCGAGATGGCCAAGCCCGGTACTGGGGGCGTGTCGCGGTCGAGATAGCGCGACGTGAGGGGCGACAAGTCAGGGTGACGGGCGCTGACCGGTATCCCGGCCTGTAGGCCCCTTGGCAGGGATCGGACTTTATCACGACAGGACGAGGGCCGTCGGCAGTTCGCTGACCTGCGTCGTGTATCGTGGGCTGCGCATCTCGAACTTCGTCGACCACGTGCGCTTCTTCTCCAGGCCCACCCGAGCCGGCACGACGGCACCGCGTCCGAAGCGCCGAATACACCTGTCCATTGCCGCTATCAGCGGAACGCTGCGCTCGCGGTCGAGCTGGTCGATCAGGGCGCGCTGGGTCTCCTCCAGCAGCTTGAGGTCAGTGGTGATGACGCCCGCCTTGCTGTAGCGCTACGGCCGATCGTCAGGCGCCTCACGGTAGGTGTGTGCGACGCCTTCACGGGCCGCCTTGTTGAGCGGTAGCGCGTCGTTCGCTGCCACAGGCGGGGTGATCATCGTGGAGACTAAGCGCAATAGGTCGCTGTGGTATGCGGATCGGGGTATAGAGGAAGAACGAGGCGTCACGTCACTGCTCACAGGGCACTTTCTTCGGCTCCATACATGATCGTAGGACTCTCGATGCGCTTTCTTCTGCCGGTTGCACTGCTGGGTGTTGTCGTCTTGGCCCCAGGGCGTGCGGCAGCTGAAGGTCTCACGACCGATGATCCGACGTTGCGTCCGTACCAGGAGCGCACAGAGAGCTACCTAAAGCGATGCCGAAACGATCTTTCGCATGTCGAGAAGAGCAGCTGCTATGCAGATCAGGTGGCGGCCCTCCGCATTCGGGTCAATTCGGAACTTAAGAAGCGTATGGCAGAGGCAGAGGCAGAGGCGGCCGATGGTGAAATAGGCGGTCTTACTGGCGCGGAGCGGGCGAAGAAGCTGAAGGCGGGGCTAAAGCGCACGCAGTCCGCATGGGATGCCTACGTCAATGCAGATTGTGGCTTCGCGCTTGAGGAGGTGAGCATGGGCGGCGGCAATGGTGGAGACCTCGAGATGGTTACGTGTCAGATCCGCCAGTTTGTTGCGCGCTATAACGAACTTCGCCGCTGAGCCTTTGCTGACCGCGAAGGCGCTCCGGTCAGCATTGGCGTCGATCAACTCCGGCGAGGCAACCCCCGCCTGACGCCGCTCGCGATTGGCCAGATGGTCCGCAAGCACCGTAACATCCTCGATGTCTGCTTGGGCGAGCGCGGGTATGCGCTGGTCGACTATGCCGATCAGGGACCGGGCAGGGGAATGGAATTCGAGATCGTGCTTGCTTGAGCTTTCAGTGATGAGCGAAAGGCCCCGCGCGGCCGGAGCCATGCGGGGCAGGGGCGGCGTTACTTGGAGGCTTATACGAGATCGTTCTGATCCTCGGGATCATCAGACAGCCGCTCTGCCGGATCAATGGTCTCTTGCGTATGGCTACCTTCGATCTTCGGGGTCTTGGTGATTACCTGATCCATCGGCACGTTCAGCGGATCCTGTGTATCCGGCGCGGTCGACGGGCCTGCCTCGTCGGTTTGGGACGTTTTCTTCTCGGTCATGGTTTCCTCGATGACTCTTGAATGAGACCAACTGCTGGGCGAGACGGATGTTCGAGCCAAGGCTTGTCTCACGTCATTTGCGCGGGCGCGCAGGTTTCAATGGAGAAGCTCGAACTGCTTTCGCTGGGCGCGACCAAGGGAAAAAACGATGGTGCCAACGCAATCTCGATATGTGCTGAGACCGCTCAAGGGAATTGCGGGACTCGGTCTCTTATGGTTGAGCTACGAGATCTGGTTCGAGCTGATAGCGTATCTAGCCCGCGATAGCGCTTTGAGCTGGATCGCAGCGACCGCGCTTGGCTGGCTGGGGATACGCTGGATCTTTCGCAGCCTGGAACCCAATCCAGAATTCGAAAAACCCGCCGCCGCGTGAGCCGGGCGCGGCGGGGGCGACTATACAAGGCTGTGGAGTGCAGGGACGGCTACCTCTGCGATCGTCTCCTCAGGAGTGCGTCGGGCAAGCGGAGCTGCTGACTTCGGGGAATAAGGCATTCCCTGATCGTTCGAAGCGAAGTCAGGGAAAATCGCCAGCCTGGGGAGGTGTATCTGACCCCGGCGTCAAAAGATTGTTACTCATTGTGGATTTTACCGATCTATATGCCTGATAACACATCCGGGCTGTTGATTTTGTTTCTTTCGGTGATTTAGGAGCTGATGATTGATCACGGAGAGAACACCAAATGACTGATACCCCGCAGAATTTCGCGAGCGATTATATCGAGATCGCGGCCGACATTGTTTCTGCATATGTCTCGAATAATTCCCTCCCCGCCTCTGAGCTTCCGAACATCCTTAACAGCGTGCATGCCGCGATCAGCGGCCTTGCCGCCGGTGGATCGGCCTCTGCTCCCACGGATGATATCGAGAAGCCGACCCCCTCGCAGATCAAGAAGTCAATCACGCCAGATGGACTGATCAGCTTTGAGGACGGCAAGCCCTACAAAACGCTCCGTCGACATCTGACGATCCGGGGCCTTAGCCCTGAGGCCTATCGGGCGAAGTATAGCCTGCCCGCCGACTACCCCATGACGTCGGCCAACTATTCGGCTGCACGGTCCGCCCTGGCTAAGCAGCTCGGTCTTGGGCAGCAGCGGAATGGTGCCTCGAAGGCTGCCGCTGCTTCAACACCGCGGGAAGAGGTAGTGTCGGAGGCGCCCGCTCCTGAGAAGAAGCGCACCGGTCGTCCGCGCAAGGCTGTCGCCGCTTAGGCCAGTTCGGCGGCGAGCCGCGCTCAGACTGAGCCGGCTCCCATTTCGGGTGCTGCAACACGGCAGGAACGATCCCCGCCCTGGAATCTTCTCTGACAGATAAGAGACCACGGGAGAGCATCATGGACGACGATCGCGTTTGGTCCTTCGAGAAAAGTCTCTGGACCGGTGGTGCCGATCACTACCGCGAGTTGGTCGACGACGAATGCCTGATGGTGCTGCCGCAGCCGCCCTTCGTCCTGAGCGGATCGCAGGCGATCGAGGCGGTGGCGAATACGCCTCGATGGTCGGAAGTGGAGATTTCCGAAGGGCAGATCGCGCGGCCTCAGGAAGGGCTGATCGTCATCGCATACCACGCCAAGGCTGCCCGGGACGGTGAGACCTATGAGGCTCACTGCACCTCAACGTACCGCCGACTCTCACATGATAAATGGAGCGTCGTTCAGCACCAGCAGACGCCTCCGTTGGTAGGCTCCGCGGCCGAGAAGGCGGATTGATAGGATAGCTGCAGTCCAAACCCTCTACGTCACTGCCCCGGCGAGAGCGGGGGCGGGGGTTTTTCGCCGCGGGAACAGGCATAGGTCGAACGGATTGACACGTCTCCCCAAAGATCAAGGACGTGCCATGATGCGCCTACCAATCCTCGCGAGCGCTTCAGCACTCGCAATGTTGATGATCCTACCGGCTATGGCGCAGGGGGTGTTCCCACCCAACGGCGAGCGCGGCGTCGTCATTCAGAACCAACCGAACACCACCGGCAACAGCCGCGACAGGGTCATATCTTATGGAGCGACCGGCGCAGACACGGTAACTACAAACTCCGCAGCCGGCGGAAACGCTAGTCGCCCAGAGCAGGCGTTTCCGAATGGAAGCGCAGGTGGCGGAACAGGCGGGCGATAGACATTCCAATCTCGGGTATACTCTGAAGCTTGCCCATCTCAGTCCCGCCCGGCTCACGCCGCGGCGGGTTTTTCGTTTTGTCTGCGTAGTTTAGCCCGTACCAAGCGGGCGGTTCTTGGCGCCCAACCTGAAACTCAGATCGACAGCTCCTCGTTGGGGGGGCGAATGATCGAACCGAACGTCAAGCCATTTGGCGCCCATCTACTCGCGTCCACCGCAGCACGTCTCACCGAAGCAGATGCAGCATGGGTCGAGGAGCTGGCTGCTAAATTTGGTGCAGACCGCGTTGACGCAATGGCTGTCCACCTAAAGGGCAGAGGCGCAGAAGGTTCGAGGCTTCGCGCTCTATACGACCACCGCGAGAGGGCGCTCGCAGATTGGCGCTCAGCTCGCGGGATGGGCTGATAGCTTCTCCTCAAGCCCGGCCGCCGTCAGGGCGGGGAAGTTCTCCGGTCCATACTCGGCGGACGTCAGATCCCGCCAAGGCGGCCCGTCGTCAGAAGCTTCCACTCAGCGGCTCCGGCGCATCGCTTCCAGCTTCGGGAACCTTACGGGTGGGCTGCAGCATGTCGTCGAGCATGATCAGGAGGTTCGACAGCTCGAGCTTCCCATCCTCCGGCACGCTGCCCTCGCTTAATCTGCGCTAGATCGTGCTTCTGACGTTAGACAAAGCCTCACGATATCCCTCTACGCGTTCGGTGCTCATGCTCGGGTTCCCGGCGGCGACCGCGAGGAGGTAGGGCAGGCTTCCCGGTCGCCTACCGCTTCACCGCCCAGATCGGCACGGCCCCCTTCGGCTTGCCGGGCGTGTTTCGGAAGTCAATTTTCAGCTGGGACAGGATGAAGCTTTCCGCCGCGTGGACAAATGCCCGAGCCGTCGCCACGTTGAGCCTCTGCAGGCTGGTACGGAGAGATCGGCATGGCGAAGAAAAGTTCGATTGAAAAAAACAATCATCGCAAGGAGTTGGTTGCGAAGTACGCCGGAAAGCGAAAGGCGCTCCTCGCGACTGCCAACAACGAAGGCCTTGAGATGGAGGAGCGCTTCGAGGCTCGCCTCAAGCTCGCGGAACTGCCCAGCAACTCCTCGGCGACCCGGGTCCGCAACCGTTGCGGAATGACCGGTCGTCCGCGGGCCTTCTACCGCAAAATGGGCGTCTCGCGCATTGCGCTTCGGGAACTTGGCAACCGGGGTCTGATACCTGGCTTGGTCAAGTCGAGTTGGTAAGCGGAGCCGTGCGAGTACGAAGCCGGTGATGGGCCTTCAAGCGGTCAGGAGAGGTTCGAGGTTGGGCATGGCGCATGCCGTCCCCTTCATCGCCAGCCCCGGGCTCCAGCCTCGTGAACTTCACCAAGGCTGCGGCCGCGTCTCCATCTGATCCACCCGCTTGCGTCGGCCATCAGCCCGCTCGATCCAGATTTCAGCGGCGTCGAGGGCGAACTCTGGACCGTGGGCGTAATCCCACCGCCAGTTCGGGTCTGCGGTTGGACCCCACCTCAGATCGACGCCCTCCCGAAGGATCAGACGAAGGCGGAACTCCCCCTCATGCTGGCGGACCAATAAGAGCCTGAGGGTTTCCGAAGAAGCGATCCATGCTTCCGAAGACCCCAGATCCATAAAAATGCGGGGCGCATACTCGTCCGTCGTGATCTCGCGCCAAGGCGGCGGTTCGTCAGTCACCTGCAGCCTATCGCTTCATAGTCTGGATCGGCACCGCTTACTTCGTGCAAGGGTCCAAAATCATTCTATTTTGTTATCTGTTCCCGAATTGATTGAGACTGTGGCTAAAGATGCTCTATGGGGTACCCACTGGGCCTCAGAGAAAGACGTTATGACCGATCAGACCTCCGAATTTCAGACCAGCCACATCGAACTCACAGCCGACATCGTCGCCGCCTACGTCTCCAACAACTCCGTTCCGGTAAGTGCATTGCACGACCTGCTGAGCAATGTGCACGCCGCCATCAGCGGCCTTGCCAACGGGGGATCTGCCACGCTGGAAGCTGACAAGATCGAGAAAGCGACGCCGGCTCAGATCAAGAAGTCGATCACACCGGATGCGCTGATCAGTTTTGAGGACGGCAAGCCCTACAAGACGCTGCGCCGGCACCTGACACTTCGGGGTCTGACCGCTGAAGCCTATCGTGCGAAGCATGGCCTGCATGCTGACTACCCAATGACGGCTGCGAGCTACTCGGCGCAGCGCTCGGAGCTTGCCCGGGCTCTTGGCCTTGGGCAGGTGCGAAAGGGTGTGGCCAAGGCGAAGGCAGCCGTTCCGGAAGAGGCCGTCGCAGAAGAGGCCGCTTCGGCTCCTGAGAAGCCAAAGAAGGCTGGTCGGCCTCGTAAGACTGCCGTCGCCGTCTGATGGGCGTCGAGCGGCCTCCCTGCCCGACTACGACCCATGCAGTGGCGGGTTCAGCCCTGCCCTGAGCCGCTACTGCTGACAAGGGTACGGATCATAGCCCAGAGCGCTTGATGCTCTGGGCCGCCGCCGTCGAGACTTAGGAAGATGGGCAAGGCCATGTCTACGGTATGCCCGCCAGAGGCCTCGTTGGCAGCGTGTCGAATAAACGTGTGTCCTGTGGCTGCCTCGATCACGAGATGCCATCGGTCACCGTTTGAGCTGGTATAGAGCTCCCGCATCAGCCCCTCCCCTCCTGCTTGGCATCCAGCAAATGCAAGCCGTAGGCCCGGTGAGAGACGGATGCGCGAAGTTGCGTCAGATGATCCGTGCCTCGCCGATCTGCAGCTTGATCCGCTCGACGGTGTGGGAGCCTAGCGAGCCGACGTGACGTGGTGCAGGCCCTTCGGGCTCTCGTGCTGCGGCTACTTTGACCGCCTCGTCCACCGATTGCGCCAGGATCGCATAGACATGATCGGACCCGTCAGGCTGACGGACTGCAATAAGATAGGCGAAGTGAGCAGGCTTCTTGGGCATGCCTCTGCCGATGCCACGCTCGAGTGCTGGCGGGAAGCCCCGCAAAAGCCGGATCTCCAGAGGGAATGCGGCGAGAAGTAGCCCCCTCGCTCCGATCGACTGGTGCCAATACCCAGCGAATCTATTCGCGGGCTGGCAGAGTGGGTCTCCAAATTATTTTCTAAGAAAGAACGTCATCGGGCAGTATCCCTCCTCCCCTCCAATACGATCCAGAGGGTTGCCCTCAGATCCTGAATGCTGGTCCGAACGGACCTAGACAGCGGAAGGCCCAACAGTTTCAGCCGCAAGCCAGTCTATAACCGCACTCAATGCCTGCCGTTCGCTACCTCCAGCCTTTTGAGCGGCCTCGTACGCATCGATCTGTCCGTCAGCGCTAGACCCCTTACGAGCGATGGTGCGAGCGTGGTGGCATTCGGCCTCACAGCCGAGGACGGCGGCGTCCTCAGCTACGAGGTCGAGGAGGGCGTCGACAAGCTTTGGCAGGCGGACGCCCTTCAGCGTTGTCTCATCGATCAGCGTGGCGTGGATGCCCGAGCGCTCGGCGCGCCACAAGTTCTCCATGACGAATCCCCGCGACGCACCAGTGAGTCCCGCGTGGATGTCGGGGCGGCGATCGACGAGGCGCACGAGGCAACGGTAAAGCGCGGCAATGGCGAGTGTGTCCGCAAGCCGGGTGCAGCTGTCGGCCACGCGCAGTTCCAGGGTTGGAAACCGGATCGAGGGACGGATGTGCCACCAGAAATAGGTGGCATCCTTCACCGCGCCCGAATTCGTCATACCCTCGACGTAGCGGTCGTAATCAGCCGCATCCTCAAAGAGTTCGGGCAGGCCGGTGCGTGGGAGTTCGGCATAGGCCCGCATGCGATAGCCGGCGAGGCCTGTCCGTCGCTTCTCCCAGAACGGCGAGGAGGTGGAAAGGGCCAGCAGAACCGGCAGGAAGGGCATCAGCCGATTCATCAGGTCCACCCGCGCCTCCGGACGGGGAACCTCGACGTGGATATGCAGGCCGCACACTACCGAGCGGCGCCCCACGATCTGGAGGTCGTCCATCATATCGACGTAGCGCGATTTCTCGGTCGCTTGTTGCGCCGGCCATAAGGCAGTCGGGTGCGTGCCGGCGGCGAAGACGAGCAGTCCGTGCTTTCGACCTATCTCCGTCAGGCCGGTCCGCAGCCCTGACAGAACGCTACGTGCTTCCTCAAAACTTTCCGAGGGCTTGGTGCAAATTTCGACCTGGTTCTGAAGCAGTTCGCGCTCGACGCTATCAAGCCGCTTGGCCACATCCTTGTGGAAGCGCTCGACGGAGCGAGTCGGCGCGCCGCGCGACCGTGCGCTGGCGAGGAACATCTCCTCCTCGATGCCGAACTTGAACGCATGCGCCATTCGAACTGTTCTCTCTGGATTCGAGACCACTAAGGCCTTGCCCGTTCGTGCCGCTGCTCAGGTCGAGGGATGGCTCGCTGGCGACGTTGCGCGTCGATGAGACGGCCACCCATTCAATCCGCAGGCCCGCTTGAGCCGTGCATCGGCTCTGGCGACGAGTTGAGCAGATCGATCGCCGTCACCGCTGGCCGCAGCACGGTCCGCCGAAACGACATCGCGCTTGGCGAGGCGGTACAGCACGTAAGCGTAGAAGCGCGTGAGTGGCTCCGGCACCGACAGCCCTCCTCGAAAGTTGGGCGAGCATGCAAGATATATACGCGGATTGCGCCAAGGTGTGGACTGGAAGGCTGTCCGCAGCACTCCCGCCGCCCCGATCTGCTCACGGGGCCGGCGGGGTGGATCGTCCATCTCACACTGAGCCGGTACGCAACCTGGCTCTACGAGAGGATGCGGGCGGGGCGGTTAGCAGGAAGAAAAGTCAGGCATCGGCTCTTGGCTCAGATCAGGACTAGGCGCCAGCGATTGGCGGCTCAAGGACGGCACGTACGTCAACAGGTCCGCCCACGAGCACCTCGACCTGATCGCCCGGCGGCTCAGTCCAATACCGGACGGCGATCGGCGGCATGAAATCCACGAAGGCGCCGCTAGGCACGTTGTTGCTGATGAGGCCAAAATCCCCACGGTAAAACCGCGCATCGGACAAAGGCTCGACCTCGTAGATCGCTGACCCTCGCCGGAACCTATCTCGGAAGGCCCGGGCGAGCTCCAGGCTCTCCCACGTGAACAGGCAGTCGAGCCGCGAGACTGCATCAGGGGCGAGCGCCAGCCGGGCTGCCTCCAGAGCCATTTCCCACATCACGGCGCCAAGTTGCGGGCTCTCAATCCTTGCGGTGCTAGGACCAAACTGCCGCGCGGCCGAGCCGTATCGCCCCCGCGTGAAGTGGCCGCCAGGGCCGTAGCCGTCCGGCGCGACGTGATAGAGGCGGCGCGTCATAGGCCCTGCTCCTTAACCTTCGGCCCATGGCACCTTCCGCTCCCGAAATCGGATGCCGGCCCCTCCCCCGTTCTCGGGGATGAACTCGATACCCGCGGTTTCCAGTACAGAAATCACCGCCCTGACGTTGTTCGCCATGCCCGCAGCTGGGCCGTCGCTGGCCTCCATCCTCTTAAGGGTGGGGACGGAAATCGATGCAGCGCTTGCTAGATCGGTTTGCCCCATTCCCGTCAGGGCGCGAGCCGCCGCAATCTGTCTGCCCGATACCGTAGCATGATCTTTTTGGCTCATATCGATCTTTAAGTGTTGACCTATAGCGCGTTGTGATCCATAAGTATCGCAACGAGCTACTTAGTCAACGGCAATCGCAATGACCTTTCACTCCCGCACCATCTCTTGGTCCATGGTCCTGAGCGGCATTCGTAGCTCTGGCCCGTCAAAGGCCGAGTTCAACGCCGCCATGCTGGCCGAGAGCGCCGCCAAGCGCGATGCCGGCCGCGTTCAGATTGCGGCGAAGCATGGCCTCGTCACCGGTTCGACCTTCAACGTCCCGACGATCATGTCCTGCGCCATCGTCGAGGCTCGCAAGCACCGCCGGAACGATCCGACCCTGACCTGGGGCGCTGCCCTCTCCCGCGCTCTCCGGTTCTTCTGGGCCTGCGCCCACGCCGCTCGCCGCCTCGTGGTCCTGGCCGCCGCCCCTGTGGCTCCGATGCCTGCCGCCCTCCGTCGTGGCGTCCTGGCCAGCGCCTGGGCCCTCTTCCGCGAGTCCTACAACTATCCCCGCGTGCCGTTCCGCTCGCTCGGCTGGGGCTGCTTCACCTGGGCACTCAAGAAAGCTTGGGCCGAGGCCCGCGAGACGGCTCGCCTTGCTGCTCTCGGTGTCGAGGCATTGAAGGCCGCTGACGCTATCGAGCCCCGTGTCCGCGTCGGCCTCTCGACCTCCTACACGGACAGCATCCACGAGGTCGCCGCCCGCAACAACGCGGCCCGCCTTCGCGTCGCTGCCATGGCCTACGCGACCGCCTAGCAGCCCCGATCCCTGCCGGCGGGTAGCCGGCCCTCCTCCCCGATCCCACCGCCACGAGCCCTTTAGGAGCCCGAACAATGACGCACGCCCGCTTTCCCGATTTCAGCCAGCCCGTTCCAACTCGGACGATCGAACACGTCCCTCACGCCTCTGACCCGATCCAAGCAGCTATCGTCCGACATCGGAGCGCATACGACGCCTATCAAACCGCGCCAGAGGGCCAGGCCTCCGTCATTGCCAATGATGAGTACGAGGCGGCGACAGAGGCTCTTGTCGTGACCTCATGCGCGTCTCGATTCGGAGCGTTGGCGCTTCTGGCACACCTGCGCTGGTGGCTTGCCGAGGAGGCCGAGTTCGCTGCTGCCCATCAGCCTAGTTATGGCATCGCCGAGGCTCGTGCCGCAGATCTCACACTCTTCCTCGGCACGAACCTTCCACCGGTCGCCATACCCACGGCAACACCGATGGGGCGCTTTAAGTCTCCGTCATCGTCTCGGTCGGTGCCATCTTCGTCGATCTATCGCCGGCGCGCGCCAATGCGCCCAGAGAACGAGGTGCTTCCGGGTGAGATCGAGCCTTGGCAGGCAGTCGCGGCCGTCCGCCCGGACACAGCCTTCGTGAGAGCACTGAGGGTCATGGATGCTGCAGGCGATTTTCTCGCCACTGCAGTCATCATCGGGGGCGGTACCTTGCTTACCGCTCTCGCATCGCTTGCTTGAGAGGAGCCGCATCAATGGTATCCCCTAAATCAAAGCCTGCTTCCCGGTCGGACGAGCCCTCACTACGTGAACGCGCCGCGACGCTCGGCGCCACAGCAGCTCGCCTGCGCAGATCGGCCGCGAAAGAGCCGATGCATACCGTGTCGAGTGACTCCTCTACGGAGGAGCTATCAAGAACCCAGCTGCTTCATCAGCGCTGGCGGGTGGCGACTGAAGCTGCGAGCGCACATGGGCAAAGCTGGAAGCAGGACCCTGAGAGGCGGCATCTCTGTGAGGCTGCCACCGAAGCGGAAGAAGCGCTGCTATCGGCCCCTGTGACCAATCTCCGAGATTTGGCTCTCAAGACCGAGGTGCTCCGTACAAACATCGGCGTGAGCAGCCTGGACTCCGGACTGGCGCATCAAGCCGTCCTGGCGGTCTGTGAAGGCATAGAGGGGCTCGTGGCTTCGCAGGGGGGCGAAGTCGCCTTTAGAGCGTCGCGTCAAGCTAGCGATCTGACGAACATCGACAGCAACGCACTCGCCTACCTGTTCGATCTTTTTGAGATGATGCATTCGCAATGGCTCGCGGTGTCGTGCCAGCCGATCTTTGTCAGAAGCGGCAATCAGGCGGGCTTTCCTCCTTCGCTCGTGGATATCGAAGCGAGCCGGGTAGCGAATGCTCGCGACCGGATCGCTGACGAAATCAGAAAGCGTACCCCTCGAGACCCATCGGAGCGCGACACGCTGCTGAGCATTCGAATCAAGGATGAGATCCTATGCGAGGGGCGGATCCTGGATCGCGATCTCCTCCTCGATGCCGTGAAGGCTTGGGGCTGATCATGAGCAATGTCGTGCTCTTCCCAACCCGCCGCTCGGTCCCCGCCTCGGCCATTTCTCGCCATGAGTTCGAGAAGCTGGCTGACCTCGCTCTGGATATCGTTGAGCGGGTTATCTCACTGCTGGATGAGGTGGACGGTGATGCTGACATCAATCGCAACGGTGACATCCAAGGAGCGCCACAGGGAGCCTTGAGAATGGCCTCCTCGCCTCATCACACCTCAGTCACGAAAAAACTCCTTAGGCCGAAAGCCCTTGCCGGCCTGAGCTCTCAGCCCAGCTCGCATCTCATCGATGAAAGACCTATCCCGTAGGCCTCTCATGGGAGCGAGCATTCCAGCAGCTGCAACGGCGGTTTTAAGATCAGCCAGGTTGGCCGTTCGCTATCCGTCCCGTGTTCGATCTGTGTTGCACGGACCAGCCAGCGGCAGACCGTAACTCATTGTAATATCACACATCGTGTTGCAGCGGGTTGCAACACCTTATTGGGATAAAACAGGCAGCAAAAAACCCGCTAAGTCATTGACCGAGCGGGCTAAAAGCAGTGGCTGGGGGACGAGGATTCGAACCTCGACTAGAGGAGTCAGAGTCCACTGTTCTACCGTTAAACTATCCCCCAACGAACCCATGAAAGACACGGCGTTTGTGCCGCCGTTCTTCGAACTGGGCCGGAAGCGTAGTGAGCGCTTCCGAACGAGGTTGTTCGCATAAGGCACTGTTCCTGTCCGGTCAACCACCCGGATGATGCCAAACGGAGCGATCGCGCGAAGGGCATGGATCCCGGTGGTGCGTTTGGCAGGATTCGTTTGGCAGGATTCTTTGGCAGGATTCAGGGAGTGCCCGTCACGTCGGAGCGGCCTGCGGTCTGCGCGTCCGGGCGACGCATGCGCACGCTGCGGCGCGCCGGCCTGCCGAAGCGCGCGAGATCGAGGTCGAGGCAGACGTGCGGGTCGTCCGGCGCGCGCGTGGACCGGATGCATGGCGGCCGATCGGCTGCCGGTCGAAGGGATAAGGGATCGTGCCGCAACGTCGGCCCGGCGACACGCGCGTGCCGTTCCGCCGGACGCGAAAACCGCTTGAGGCCCGACGACTTCTCGTGTCGTCTCGATCCGGGCCGGTCGCCGGACCTCTTCGATCCCGCGTTTCTCCGGCGCGGGCATCGCGACGGCGGCGGCCGGTCTTCTCCCTTCGTCGGGAGGGTTTTGGGGACGCGTGAGGGAGGTCACGGATTGGACGCGAGCGATTACGATCTCCTCGTCATCGGCGGCGGCATCAACGGCGCGGGCATCGCGCGCGATGCGGCCGGGCGCGGTCTTCGGGTCCTGCTCTGCGAGCGCGGGGATCTTGGCGAGTTCACCTCGTCCTCCTCCACCAAGCTGATCCACGGCGGCCTGCGCTACCTCGAGCATTACGAGTTCCGGCTGGTGCGGGAGGCTTTGGCCGAGCGCGGGCGCCTGCTGCGGCTGGCGCCCCACATCATCTGGCCGCTGCGTTTCGTCCTGCCGCATGACGAGGGCCTGCGCCCCGCCTGGATGCTGCGGCTCGGGCTGTTCCTCTACGACCACCTCGCCCGCCTGCGCGCCCTGCCCGGCTCCGCGTCGGTGGCCCTGCGACGCTCGGATGTCGGCCTGCCGCTGCAGCCGCGTCTGACGCGGGGCTTCGCCTATTCGGATTGCTGGGTCGAGGACAGCCGCCTCGTGGTGCTCAACGCCATGGATGCGCGCGAGCGCGGGGCCGAGATCCGGACGCGGACGGCCGTCGAATTGGCTCATCGCCACGGGACATCCTGGGCCGCCACGATCCGCGACGTCGCGACCGGACGCCGGGAGACCGTGCGGGCGGGGATGATCGTCAATGCGGCGGGCCCCTGGGTGAGCGAGACCCTGGGCCTCACCCTCGGCCTCGCCAGCCGGTCGGCGGTCAGGCTCGTCAAGGGAAGCCACATCGTCGTCGGCAAGCTCTACGACGGCGCGCACGCCTACATCCTGCAGCAGCCCGACGGGCGCATCGTCTTCGCGATTCCCTACGAGGGCGCCTTCACCCTCATCGGCACCACCGACGTGCCCCATGCCGGGGAACCGGGCCCGGTCCGCATCACCGAGGACGAGACCCGCTACCTCTGCGACTGTATCAACCGGTCGTTCCGGGCCCGGATCGGCCCCGACGACGTGGTCTGGAGCTTCTCGGGCGTGCGCCCGCTCTTCGACGATGCCGCCGCGAACGCCTCCGCCGTCACCCGCGACTACGTCCTCGACGTCTCCGACCGGGATGGCCGCCTGCCCGTGCTCTCGGTCTTCGGCGGCAAGATCACCACCTACCGGCGCCTGGCCGAACACGCTCTGGGGAAGCTCGCTCCCTATCGGTCCGGGATGAAGCCCGCCTGGACCGGCGACGCGGTCCTGCCGGGCGGCGACATGCCGGGTGCCGATTTCGAGCGGTTCCTCGCCGACCTCCTGGCGCGGCGGCCCTTCCTGCCGCCGACGGTGGCGCGGCGCCTGGCCCGGGCCTACGGCACCCGGACGGACGAGCTGCTCGGCACGGCCCGGACCTTCGCCGATCTCGGGACGGCTTTCGGGGAAGGGCTCACCGAGGCCGAGGTGGAGTATCTGATCGAACGGGAATGGGCGCGCAGCGCGCCCGACATCCTCTGGCGCCGCTCGAAGCTTGGCCTGCACCTGCCGCCCGAGGGACGGGCGCGGCTCGACGCCTATATGGAAGCCAAGCCCGAGGCGGCCTGACCGGGGACGCGCACCAGCGAAGCGGGTTCGCGTTGGCGAGCCGACGCTTCACCTTGCTTCGCTCTTTGCTGTGTCGCAGGTTTTTATCGCAGAACCGGGGGCCACTTCTGCGAAACCTGCTCAGGGGGAGACGGCCATGTCGCGCTATGTCGGGGCGATCGATCAGGGCACGACCAGCACGCGCTTCATCGTCTTCGATCGCGGCGGCGCGATCATCGCGGTGGCCCAGCGCGAGCACGAGCAGATCTATCCCTGCCCCGGCCATGTGGAGCACGACGCCAACGAGATCTGGCGCAACACCCGGACCGTGATGCGCGAGGCCCTGGAGACGGCGGGGCTGCAGCCTTCGGACCTCGTCTCCATCGGCATCACCAATCAGCGCGAGACCACGCTGATCTGGGATCGGGCCACCGGGCGCCCGCTCCACAACGCCCTGGTCTGGCAGGATACGCGGGTGGACGGGCTCGTGGCCGAGTTCGCCCGCGACGGCGGCAAGGATCGGTTCCGCGCGGTCACCGGGCTGCCGCTCGCGAGCTACTTCTCCGGTCTCAAGCTCGCCTGGCTCCTCGACCGGGTGCCCGGTGCCCGCGCGGCGGCCGAGGCCGGGGATGTCCTGTTCGGCACCATCGACACCTGGCTCGTCTGGAACCTCACCGGCGGCCCGCAGGGCGGCCTGCACGTCACCGACGCGACCAATGCCAGCCGCACCCAGCTCATGGCCCTCGACACCCTCGACTGGGATGCCGCCATGATCTCGGCCTTCGGCATTCCACGGGCGATGCTGCCGGGGATCGTCTCGTCGAGCGCGGTCTACGGCGAGACGCGGGGTGCCCTCTCTGGGGTGACGATCGCCGGCATCCTCGGGGACCAGCAGGCGGCCCTGTTCGGTCAGGCCTGCTTCTCGCCCGGCGAGGCCAAGAACACCTACGGCACCGGCTGCTTCGTGCTGATGAATACCGGGACGGTTCCGGTGCCCTCTACCTGCGGCCTCGTCACCACCCTCGCCTACCGTCTCGGCGACGCGGCACCGGTCTACGCGCTCGAAGGCTCCATCGCCATCACCGGCGCCCTGGTTCAGTGGCTGCGCGACAATCTCGGTCTCATCCGGGACAGCGCCGAGATCGAGCCCCTCGCCCGCACGGTGGAGGACAATGGCGACGTCTATTTCGTGCCGGCCTTCTCGGGTCTCTACGCGCCGCATTGGCGGGAGAGCGCGCGCGGCATCATCGCCGGCCTCACCCGCTACGCCAACAGGGGCCACATCGCCCGGGCCGCCCTGGAGGCCACCGCCTACCAGACCCGTGAGGTCATCGAGGCGATGGAGACGGATTCGGGAATTGCGATCACGGAACTGCGGGCCGATGGCGGCATGGTCGGCAACGACCTCCTGATGCAGTTCCAGGCGGATCTCCTCGCCGTGCCGGTGCTGCGGCCGAAG
Organism: Methylobacterium sp. E-045; assembly: GCF_022829685.1. Taxonomy (GTDB): domain Bacteria; phylum Pseudomonadota; class Alphaproteobacteria; order Rhizobiales; family Beijerinckiaceae; genus Methylobacterium. Next base: position 39,642 of record NZ_JAKSYE010000122.1, on the reverse strand, counting down.
GTGACGGAGACCACGGCGCTGGGCGCCGCCTACGCGGCGGGCCTCGCTACGGGATACTGGGCCGGCCCCGGCGACCTCGTGGCCAATTGGGGCGTCGACCATCGCTGGCACCCGCGGATGGACGAGGACCGGCGCAACCGGCTCTATGCCGCCTGGGGCAAGGCGGTGACGCGCTCGTTCGGATGGACCGAGCCGACGGGATAAGGCGCACCGGCCATGACCGGGCACGCGCTCCTCAAGGTCGGGGATCGGGAAAGATTTGGAGGCCTCGCCCGGAATCGAACCGGGGTGCAAGGATTTGCAGTCCTCTGCGTAACCACTCCGCCACGAGGCCTCTGCCACATCCCATCGAGGAAGGAATGGCGCCTCCGGGTCGGGCGGTCGATCCGGGGTGACCGGTCTCTTACAGAGCCCTGGCCTCGTCCGCAACGGGGATTCCGCGCCACGAGGCCAAAGCGGGGCGAGGCCGTAAACAAAGCCGACAAATCTGCGAACAGGCCTTGCGTCCCGCCAAAGCCGTGTGTAGAGACCCCGCCGTGGTCCCCGATAGCTCAGTTGGTAGAGCAAGCGACTGTTAATCGCTTTGTCGTAGGTTCGAGTCCTACTCGGGGAGCCAAATACCTTCTCCGGTCCCCGGCTGTGCCGGACGAGACGTGGGATGAGGGTCACGGACCTCTTCGTATCAAGCACCACCGCGCCCGCCGGAAGGCCTGCCATCGGGATGGATCGGGCGTTTGGATTTCGCCTGATCGGCTATGCGCGGTCGGTGCGATGCATTAGCGTCGACCAGCAGTGGGATACGGTCATAGTTTCGACGCGTCGTGCACGCACTTGGCCGCAGCGTTTTTGAATGGCGAGGCGTTCCGAACGATGGCAAGAATCGCTGACTCCGGGGGCGGTCAGAGAAAGATGCATGTCATGCGGCGATGCTTGGCCATCGTTGGAACCAAAATGCAGGTTCCATGACAGTTTCGAACATTCTGATGGACTATACGGATCTGGTGTCCTTCTTCAAAAGAGGGCTACCGATCACGGGGATTCAGCGCGTCGTCTACGAGATCACCAGCGCGATCCAGGCAGACGATCTCGACTGCGTCATCACCCCCATCGGCATCACGCCCTTCAAGCGGCGGCTCGCACCCATCAGTGCTCGGATGCTGGAGCTGATCGAGGCGTATGGCCGAACCAACACCGTCCAGGGCCGCTCTCTCGTCGCCAAGGCGGTGGAGGAGCTGAGCTATGTCCGCATCTTCAAGAACCAGCCGGCGGCGGCGGCCGACAGTTCCATGCCCCGGTCGGCTCCGTGGCTGGTCATGCTCGGGGCGAGCTGGTCGCGCTCGAACTATGCCGGCATCGTCAGCGCGCTGAAAAGCGCCGACATCTCCTGTCGCAAGGCGGTTCTCGTCCACGACATGCTGCCGATCGAGCGCCCGAAGCTCACGTTCCGCTCGGCCCACGCGACGTTCAAGCGCTGGATCGACCTCGTGCTCGAGACCGCGGATGTGATCTTCACGCCGTCCCGCGCCACCGCGGAGGCCCTCATCGCCTATCAGGGGTTCGATTGCGGGCGGATCGTGACGCTCGACTTCGGTGTGTCCCAGATCGGCGACAACACCCCACCGAAGCCGTTGAAGGTGAAGGAACCCTACATCCTCTACGTCTCGTCGGTGCATCCGCGAAAGAATCACCGCGTCGCCATCAAGGCTTGGTCGCTGGCCTTCAAGGGCAACGAGCAGGCTGCCCCGAGCCTCGTCTGCGTCGGGCACAGCAAGCGCAAGAAGCGCATGTTGCTGCGCGCCATCGTCAGGCGGACGCCGTTGGCGCGGAAGCTCCACTTTCTCGCCAAGGTCGACGATCTGGCGCTGCGGACCCTCTACAAGAACTGCCAGATGTTCGTGTTTCCCTCGCGATACGAGGGCTGGGGCCTTCCGGTGGCCGAGGCCCTGAGCTTCGGCAAGTTCGGCATCGTCTCGAAGACCACCTCCCTGCCCGAGGTCGGTCAGCATTTCGTCGATTACGCCCCCTCTCACATGCCGAGCGAATGGGCCGCCAAGATCAGGACCTACGCCACCGATCCCGAGTTGCTGAGGGAGAAGGAGCGCGAGATCGACAGGAACTACCGGCCCGCCACCTGGACGGAGACCGGCCGGCAGATCATTGCGGCCCTAAATCGGGTGGACGAGGGGGCAAAGACCGCCCGAGTCGCCAATCGCCCCGCCCCGCCCCGCCGCGTCGTCTCCCCTTCGGGCGCGGCGAGGCAGCGCGTCCCACAAACCATGCCGTGACGGCGCTCGTCGCCGCCCGGCCTGTCACCGGCCAGAGCGAGACCGACGGCACCCCGCGGTTTCGTCGATGCCGCGACATCCCGCCCTGGACACCCCGCGGAATCCGCCTTAATCAGGCGCACCAATGACTTGGGAGGATTGGCGGACTTGGCATCCGGGCCATCGCATGCAGGATGGCCGCGGTGTCCGCCGGCGGGACGGGCTCGGCGATTGCGTCGGGCTGCTGAAGATATAATCACTCGAGCGTCGATGGCATTTTGTGCGCAGCCCTTGTTCACGGCTGCGGTGGGACGAATCCGCGAGCGTCGGTCGTGGCGATGCCGGCGGATTTGAATCGTACCATCACGATACGATCATTGTTTTCGTTTTAGAGAATCCAAGAACCAAGGACGTGATCTATGGCGACATCCATCACCCGGTACGTGCGTGAGAAAGGCGAGATTCCGCTGGCCTGGGCCGGTTCGACCCTGGACATGAACTATCTCAACTTCGGCGACGCTCTGAGCCCGGTGATGATCGCGCTGCTCTCCGGCAAGCCGATCCGCAGGGCGCCGATGAAGTCGTTCGCGCCTCGCCTGTCCTGCGTCGGTACGATCGGTCATGGTTTCGCCAACGGCGAGGTCTGGTTCTGGGGCACGGGCTGCTCGAACTGGGCCAACCCTTCCGCTCCGGCAGCCGAGAAGAAGCCCTTCGTCCCGTCCGCGGAGTCGCATTTCACCGTGACCGCCACCCGTGGTCCGGTCTCGGAATCGCTGCTCTCGGCCAAGACCCTCTCGCATGCCGTCCCCTACGGCGACCCGGTCTGGCTGCTGCCCCGTTTCTACAAGCCGACCGTCAAGAAGCGCTACAAGCTCGGCGTCATCCTCCACCTGTCGGAACTCGCCAACCGCGAGATGGAGGCGGTGCCACGCAAGGAGATCGCGCGGTTCAGGATTCCCGCCGAACTCGCCGACGACATCCATCTCATCACGACCGTCACCGAGCTGCATGTGGGCGCGCTTCAGTCGAAGATCGACGAGATCCTGTCCTGCGAGCGCATCGTCTCCACCAGCCTCCACGGGATGGTGATCGCGGAATCCTACGGCATTCCCTGCCTGTATTTCGCGCCGAGCCTGAGCAAGGACGGGCTGCAGTCGGTGGAGCTCACCCCCGGTGGCGACGTCGACCTGCGCATCGTCGATCTCTATACCGGCCTCGGCCTGCCGAAGATCGACGTCTACAACCAGCCGCGGCCCAAGCCGAGCGACTGGCCCGCGATCATGAAGGCCATCGACCAGAGCTGGTCCCCGAAGAGCTTCGACGGCGATGCCCTGATCAATGCCTTCCCCGTCGACCTGAGCCCGATTTCCGCTGCGCCCGGCGAGACGATCTGGGAGCACAAGGCGCTCACCGACCTGAAGCTCCGCCACGATGTCGGCGAGCTGAACCGCCTCGACCGCAAGGAATTCCCGGGAGGTGCCAAGGCGGCCGCCGCCCGATTTCCTGACGAATCTCCCAAAGGCGCTTCCAAAGCCGCTGCGAGAGCTGTGGCCGACAAGACTGTCTCCGAGCCGTCTGGCGAAGATGCTGCCCTGGCCGCCGGGGCGAAGCTAGAAAAAAAAAAGAGCTCCGTCGCTCTCCTGAAGCGCATTAAATCGACCCTGCCGCCCGGCTCGGTGCCCCTGGCCTGGGCGGCCAGTTCGCAGAAGTTTCCCTACGCCAATTTCGGTGACGCGCTCAGTGCCGTCATGGTCGCCGCCATCTCCGGGCGCGTCGTGCGGCATGCGGCCTTCGACAGCAAGTCCGAGCGCCTCGTCGCGGTCGGAACCATCGGCCACGCCATCAGCAACGGCACGGTGCACATGTGGGGCACCGGTCTCGATGCCCAGCGCTGCCCGGGCAGCCCGAACCCGGCGCCCTACCAGCGCCCGGCGGGAACCGACTTCCACGTCCATGCCGTGCGCGGCCCCAAGACCGGTGCCGTGCTGAGGGCGCAGGGCATCGCGGTGCCGGAGATCTACGGCGATCCGGTCTACCTGCTGCCCAAGTTCTGGCCCATGGACCATGTGGCGAAGACCCACGAGATCGGCGTCATCGTCCACCTGACCGAGCTCGCCTCCCAGGATCCCGCCGCCACCGTTCTCGACGTGATGACGCGCTACGGCATCCCACCCGAGCGCAAGGGCGATATCCGGATCATCAACACGATCACCGAACGCGACGCGCCCTCCCTGCGCGCCAAGGTCGAGGAGATCGTGTCCTGCCGGCACATCCTCTCCACCTCGCTTCACGGCCTCGTCATCGCGGAATGCTACGGCATTCCCAGCGCCTGGTTCGCCACCTATGGCCAGGGTGAGGGCCGTGAGCTCAAGCTCGACGACGACGAGGAGAAGGTCGATCACCGGGTGCGGGATTTCTATCTCGGCGCCGGCGTGACCCGCCTCAACGCCTTCTGCCTGGAGCGGCGCGCCAAGCCCGAATGGGACAAGGCCCTCGACTGGATCAAGGCCACCTGGCGGCCCCTGACCTACTCGCCCCAGGCGCTGTTCGAGGCCTTTCCGCTGCCGAAGGCGGTCGAATTCGAGGCGACGCCCTGGCCGGTGGAGCCGAAGGTGCTCAAGGCGCTCAAGTTCTAGGCGTCCGGCCCCACGGGACGCATCCTATCGTCGAGGCCACGCGGCGATCGAGAAGAGCCGAACCTCGTCCTCCCGCAGGCGTCAGCGCTCGAGGAGGAACGGAGTTCGGACGGCACGAGGCCGAGCCATCGGCGCGTGAGATCGCATGTGGTCCGAGTCTTTCATTCCTGTCGCCAACGACCCACCGCAGAACCATCCGAGGAAGTCCGGAATGCCGAAAAGTGTGATGTTGGATGGGTACAATCTCGGCCTGGAGAAGGGGACCGGCGTCGCCACCTACGCCCGCAACCTGAGCTACGAGCTGCACGAGCTCGGCTACCGGACCGACGTCCTGTACGGGACCCGCGCCTCGCCGGGCCTCGACCCCCTCCTGCGCGAGATCTCGTTCTTCGATCCGGCGGTGGGCATCCCGCCCCAATGGCTCGTGATCCTGCGCTATCTCCGCGACCAGCTCACCTCGCCCCTCGGGCGGCGCGCGGTGAAGGTGCCGATCACCGGCACCGTCATCAGCAAGACGTTCGAAGCGCGGATGCCGTATTTCGACCAGATCTGGAACAGCGTGAACCTGTTCGACGTCGCGCTCTCCTACTTCAAGACCTACAACCGCACCCTGCGCGTCAGCGGCCTGCGCACGCCCGACATCATGCACTGGACCTATCCTCTGCCGATCCGGATCCCGGGCGCCAAGAACATCTACACCCTGCACGACCTCGTTCCCCTGCGCCTGCCCTTCACCACCGGCGACATCAAGCGGCGCTACCTGCGCCTGATGCGGCGCATCGTGAAGGATGCCGACCACATCGTCACCGTGTCCGAGACCTCGCGCCGCGACATCATCAACCTGCTCGGTTGCCCCGAGCATCGGATCACCAACACCTACCAGTCGGTGGAAATCCCGAAGAAGTTCGCCGAGAAGCCCGAAGACGTGGTCCGCCGCGAGATCGAGGGCGCGTTCGGCCTGCCCTACAAGGGCTACTTCCTGTTCTTCGGTGCCATCGAGCCGAAGAAGAATGTCGGCCGCCTCGTCGAGGCCTATCTCGCGAGCCAGGTCTCGGCGCCTCTCGTCATCGTCGGCGGCGCGGCCTGGAAATCGGATATCGAGTTCAAGTTCATCAATCCGGCGACGAACTCGTATCTCGAGCAGATCGACAACATGACCTACCAGCGCGACCGCATCCGGCGGTTCGACTACGCGCCGTTCTCGCTCCTCGTCAGCCTCATCCGCGGCGCCAAGGGCGTGGTGTTCCCCTCCCTCTACGAAGGCTTCGGCCTGCCCGTGCTGGAGAGCATGCTGCTCGGCACCCCGGTCATCACCTCCAAGGAGGGCTCGACGCCGGAGGTCGCCGGCGACGCCGCCCTGCTGATCAACCCCTACGACGCCCGCGACATCGCCGACGCGATCCGCGCGGTGGATTCGGATGCGGACCTGCGCGGGCGCCTCTCCGAGATGGGCAAGGTCCAGGCGGCAAAATACAGCCCCGAGATCTATCGCGGGCGCCTCAAGGAGCTCTACGAGCGACTCTGAACGGACCTTTCCGGATCGCCGCCGGCCTCGTCGGCAGGCGGTCCGGGCGACGGTGAGGCCTCGACCCGACCATGGCGATTCTCGTGACCGGAGCCGCGGGCTTCATCGGCTACCATGTGGCCGATCGGCTGCTCGCGCGTGGCGAGACGGTCATCGGCATCGACAATCTCAACGACTACTATTCCGTCGCGCTCAAGCGTGACCGGATCGCCGATATCGCGACGCGCCGGGGCGAGGCGTTCCGCTTCCTGCCCGTCGACTTCTCCGATCACGAGGCCCTGGACAGGGGCCTGGAGGGGCATGGGATCGATCGGATCGTCCATCTCGGCGCCCAGGCCGGGGTGCGCTACTCCATCGAGAACCCGCGCGCCTACGTCCAGGCCAACGTGGTGGGACACCTCAACATCCTGGAATTCGCGCGCCACCGGGGCGTGGCGCACCTCGCCTATGCCTCGTCCTCCTCGGTCTATGGCGGCAATACCTCCCTGCCCTTCCGGGTCGAAGATCGGGTCGACCATCCGGTCTCGCTCTATGCCGCCACCAAGAAGGCGGACGAGCTGATGAGCGAGACCTACGCCCATCTCTATCGCCTGCCCCAGACGGGCCTGCGCTTCTTCACCGTCTACGGGCCCTGGGGACGGCCCGACATGGCCCTGTGGCTGTTCACCAAGGCCATCTTCGCGGGTGAGCCGATCCGCGTGTTCAACGACGGCGCGATGCGCCGCGACTTCACCTATATCGACGACATCGTCGCCGGCGTCCTCGCCTGCCTCGACACGCCGCCCCCCGATGACGGCGCGGAGAAGGCCGGCGGGAGCCATGCGCCGCACCGGCTCTACAACATCGGCAACAACACGTCCGTGCCGCTCCCGCGCATGATCGACGTGCTGGAGGAGGCCTGCGGGCGCCCGGCGATCCGCCGGTCCGAGCCGATGCAGCCCGGCGACGTGAGGGAGACCTATGCCGATCTCGGCGCCATCGCCCGCGACCTCGGCTATGCCCCGACGACGCCGATCGAGGTCGGCATCCCGGCCTTCGTGCGCTGGTTCAGGGCCTATCACCGGCTCGACTGACGCGACCCGGGCGGCCAGCTTCCGCCGAGGCGCCGATCCGCGGCGGGACGGTCGCCCTCCCCCATATGGGGGATGGCAGGACGGAGCGGGACGGTAGTGTTTCCGTGATCCCGGGCCGCGCTCTCGCCCAGCACCATGGGGAACGGAGATGTTCGTCGATTGCCGTATCACCGACGATCTCCGTTCCGATGACCGGAGCCCCGACAGGTGGACCGTCTTCGACACCAAGACCGGTCGGCCGGCATGGGTGAAGGGTCTGCGACAGGCCGGGCTTGCCTTCGCGGAGGCCGACGCCCTCGTCGACACGTTGAACGCCATGGAACGCGCGGCACCGGGATCGTCGGTGACGTGGTCGGACCGTCCGAGTGGGCCGCTCTTCGCCTCCGTGTGAACCGCTCGCCCTACCTACCGGTTTCGCCCTGGCGGCGGTCTGATACCACTTCGTCGCTTCGGGCAGACCTGATGCTTGGCCCGGCCTGGGCGGAGGCCGGCCGCCACCGTCGCCTGGCGCCGGCCTCTCCGCGTCGTCGGTCGCTGGGCGTGGCCTTCACCCTCTCGATGCCGCCGTCTTAAGACAACGCTAACCCTGTTCTTTTACCACGTTGAGGTCGGCGAGGAGCCGTCCCGATGTGATGGCGGTGCGTGGTGAACGTATGCGATCCCCTGGGGCGATCTTCGGCCGCCGCGTCCGTCGCGCCGGTCCGGGATGCGCGAAGGGACGTCCGTGAAACATCCCGGGCAGCGGTCCTGTCGCGCACACCGCTCGAGGCGGGGACCCGCGGAGAGACACCCGTCCGTGATGCGTGCAGGGCCGATCGCAGGATGGCGCAGGAGGGGGCTTCACGGCCTGATCCTGACGGCCGCCGTCGCCCTGCCCGGAAGCCGGGCCGAGGCTCAGTCGAGCCCGGCGCCGCGGCCCGCCGCATCGACCTTCGGCAGCACGAATCCGTCCTCGGCCACGGGGGCCGGGAGTACGGGCGGCCCGACCCTGCGGGGCAGCGGGGCCTCCGGCGACGCATCCACCGGCGCCGCCTCCCCGAGCGACGGCGCTTTTTCGCAGACCGATGACGGTTCGGCCGGCACCCCCGCCCCGCGGCGCTCCCTCGCTCCCGTCGCGCGTCCGGCCACGAGCGCCGGCAACAACAGCAATCCCACCGATCTCCTGCGCCTGCGCGCGATCCCGCCGCGCCGCTTCGGCTTGTCGACGGCGCGGCCCGTCCGCTCCATCGTGCAGACGCCGCCGCCGGACCTTCGCCTCACCCCGGTGATCCGCAACGCCGTCGTCGGTGCGCCGCTTCCGACCCCCTCGCCCGTCCCGCCCTCTGCGCCGTCCCTGACCCTGCTGCCGCTGGCCGGGATCGGCACGCCGGGCGCCTTCCTCGGCGCGGCCCTGCGCAGGCCGCTCGTGGTGGACGAGGCCTATGCCCCCCTCGGCATCAAGCTCGGGACCTTCACCTTCCTGCCGGTGTTCCAGCAGAGCGTCGGCTACGACACCAATCCGGACCAGATCACCGCCAACCGCGCCAAGGGGTCGCTCGCCCTGCGCACCGAGGGCGAACTCGCCTTCCGCAGCGACTGGTCCTCGCATGAACTCGCGGGCGAACTCCGCGGCGGCTATCTCGATTTTCCCGACAACCAAGCCGCCAGCCGGCCCAACGGCGCGGGCACCGTTCGCCTGCGCCTCGACGCAAACCGCAGCACCACCCTCGACGTGGAGACCCGCTTCCTCGTCGAGACGCAGCGGCCGGGCTCGCCGGACATCAACGCCACGCTGTCGAACCGCCCGATCGTGGCGAGCTACGGCACGACGATCGGCGTCACCGAGACGTTCAACCGGCTGCAGGTCTCCCTGCGCGGCCTCATCGACCGGTCGGAGTTCGAGAACGCGACGCTCTCCAACGGGGCGATCCTGAACCAGAGCGACCGCAACCTGAACCAGTACGGCCTGAGGCTGCGCGCCTCCTACGAGATCTCGCCCGTCATCTCGCCCTTCGTCGATGTCCTGGCCGATACCCGCGTCTACGACCTGCGCACCGATTCCAACGGCATCCGCCGGAATTCCGACGGCATCACGGTCACGGGCGGTGCCCGCGTGGCGCTCACCCGCTTCGTCAGCGGCGAGGTCTCGGCGGGCCTCCAGCACCGGACCTATGTCGATCCGGGCCTGAAGGACCTCACCGCCCCGATCGTCAACGCGGCCCTGATCTGGACGGCGAGCCCGCTCACCACCGTGCGGCTCAACGCGGCCACCGGCATCATCGAGACCGCCGTCCCGGGATCGAGCGGCGTGCTGACCCAGGCGGTGACGCTCGAGGTGCAGCACGACCTGTTGCGCAACCTGTCGATCACGCTGGGCGGCGGCTATCTCGCCAGCGACTACGATCGGGTCAACATCACCGAGCGCGGCTTCTCGGCCACCGCCCGGCTCGATTACCGCTTCAACCGCTGGCTCTCCCTGCGCGGCAGCTACATCTACCAGCAGATCGACAGCACCTCCGCCGGGTCGAGTTTCAGCGCCAATACCTGGCTGCTGGGGCTGCGGGTCACGCCCTGACGGGCCGGGCCGGAGTGTGCGGTCGCTCCCTGAAATTCAGCAACGGCAGGCCTTTGAGCGGGCTTCGCGATGTGACGCCGTAGGCGTTTACCGCGCCAGGGCCAGGGAGGCTCCGGACTTGGAGAGCGCTCCGTCCAGCGCGCCGCCCCCCTGGCGCAGGCGGGCCGTCACGGTGCCGCCGGGCTGGTAGAGATAGACCTCGCCGTCGCGATAATCCCAGGCGGTGACCTTCGCCAGATCCTTGTTGGCGCAGCCGGAGGCGTTGGCCTTGTAGAGGTCGAGGGCCGGGGCGCTCGACAGGGAGACCTTGCAGGTCGCGCCCGTGGCGTCCCTGGCGTTCCAGCTTCCCACCACCGAGGAGCGTCCGCTCGACACGACCGGCGGAGCCGGCGGCGGCACGTAGACCGGTTCGGCGACGACCGGGGCGGGCGCGGCGGCCACGTCCGCACCCACCGGAGGCGGGGCATCCACGGGAGCGGCGCTGGCGCCGGGCGGGGGCGCGAGGGGAGCGGAGGTCACCGGGCCGGCGGGCATGGCCGGGGCGACCGGCTCGAGGGCGGCCTGGGCGCCGAGGCCGGCGCGGCTGCCGCGGCTCGGCCCGTCGAGGCGCGACGAGCTGCAGGCTCCGAGGCCTGCGGCAAGGGCGACGAGGGCAACGGTCGACAGGAACTGACGCGGCATCGATCTCTCTTCCCGGCGGGGACTTCGGCAATGGCCGTTGCGTCACCGCCAATTGCGCTGACGGCAAGGCAATGCGGAAGGCCCGAGAGGGGAAAGACGTATCGCCCTGGCTTTTCGGACACGGTGTGGCGGCAAGGCCTCAATCGCGTCCGCGCGACCTCAGCGCCGGGGCGCGACCCCGTCGATGGCGAGCCGGAGATGCATGGGGCCGCGCAGGGCCGCCCCCGAGCGATAGGGCGGCGGATCGTCGATGAGTCGCGGATGGACGAGGCGCTGCGCCAGCGCCACCAGGGCCGCTTCGGCTTCGAATCTGGCGAGCGGCGCGCCCGCGCAGTAATGCAGCCCGCCGCCGAAGCCGAAATGGCGGATGTTGGGGCGGTCCGGATCGAACCGGTCGGGGTCCCGGAACACCGCCGGGTCGCGATTGCCGGAGGCGAGGAGGAGCACGATGTCGGCGCCCTCCGGGATGGTGGTGCCGGCGATGTCGATGGCGCTCAATGCTGTCCGTGTCCGGAAATGCACCGGCGGGTCGTAGCGCAGCATCTCCTCGATGAGACGCGGGGCGAGGTCCGACTCGCCGGCGAGTCGCGCCAGGATGTCGGGATGGCGCACCAGCGCCAGCATGCTGTTGGCAATGAGATTCACGGTGGTCTCATGGCCGGCCACCAGCAGCAGGATGGCGGTGGCGATGAGGTCGACCTCGCCCATCCCCGCTCCGCCGTTCTTGCCCGATTCGCCGCTCATGCCGGACAGCATGTCGTCCTGCGGATGCCGGCGCTTCTCCTTGATCAGGCCGCGCATGTAGGTGGAGATCTCGTCGAAGGTGGTGATGTTCTTGGCGCGTGCCTCCGCGTTGCCGAGATTGTCCGGTTCGAGGGCCGAGGCGAGCTGCGTCGCCCAGCCGTGGAATTGCGGTTCGTCCTCCGGCGGCACGCCGAGCATCTCGCAGATCACCGTGACGGGGAGCGGATAGGCGACGTCGCAGACGAGATCGAGGCGCGAGGCATCCCTTTGTTTGTCCAGGAGATCGGCCACGAGGTCATGCGAGCGACCGCGCATGGCGTGGACCCGCTGATGGGTGAACTGCCCCATCACCGCCATCCGCAGCCGGTCATGGTCCGGCGGATCGCGGAAGATGAACGGGCGGTGGGTGTTGGTGAGGTGGTCCTTGACCGGATTGACGATCCAGTCCGAGAGCGGGTTGCCGGTCCGCGGGCGCTCGCTCGGCGGCAGGGTCTCCGAACTGATCCGCGGATCGTGGAGCAGGCTCGTGATCGCCGCATGGGTCGAGACCACATAAGTGCCGTCGTCCTGGCGCGAGACCGGCGTCTCGCGCAGGCGGGCGTAGAGCGGATAGGGATCGGCCCGGTTGGCCTCGTCCTTGACCGCCTCGAACAGGCGTCCGGCCTTCATGACGATGTCCGTTCCTCTGGAAAACCGGGCGGCAGCACCGCGAGACCGTGCAGGTCGACCCCGACGCGGATCGGCGGAAATGGGGCGCGGGCTGCGATCTGCTCCGCATAGGCGGGGAGCCAGCGCCCTGAATCGAAGGACAATGCGGCGATGCAGCGGCCCTTGGCGCCGTAGACCACGACGAAGCGGCCTTCCTTCGGGGTCCCCTGCGCGAAGACCATGGCATCCGCCCCTTCGGTGAGACCCACCGACTTGATCGTGACACCGCCCTGCGAGGACCAGAAGGCGGGCATCTCGGCATAGGCCGCCCCCGTCTCCGCTCCGGCCAGCAGACGCCCCGCATGGTCGCCCTGCGCCACGGCGTGACCCCAATGTTCGAGGGCGACCGGGCGGCCGTCGTAGAGCGGATGGGGAAAGCGCGCCACGTCGCCGGCGGCGGCGATGGCCCTGTCGGGGCGTCCCTCCGCGTCGAGGACATAGCCGGCCCCGTCGCAGAGCACGCCGTCGGGACCGGCATCGAGACCGGAGCCGCTGAGCCATTTGGTGTTGCGCACGGCACCCAAGGCCACCACCACGAGGTCGGTCTCCACGGTACCGCCGTCCTCGAGGATGGCGCGGACCACCCGGCCCGACGCATCGCCCTCGAGCCGCGCGACCTTGGTCCGGCTGCGCAGGTCGACGCCGAGGGCCCGGTGCAGGGCGGCGACGATCTCGCCCACCGGCTGTCCGAGGATCCGGGCGAGGGGCGCCGGTCCCGGGTCGATCAGGGTGACGGCGCGGTCGAGGGCCCGGCAGGAGGCCGCGACCTCGCAGCCGATGAAACCCGCGCCGATGATCAGGACGCGTTTCGGGCCGGCGTCGAGAGCCCGTCGCAGGGCGGCGGCATCGTCGCGCCCGCGCAGGGTATGGATCCCGGCAAGGCCCGCCTCGGCCGGATTCGGCCAAGATCGGGCGCGTGAACCGGTGGCGATGAGAAGCCGGTCGTAGGACAGGCTGGCACCGTCGGCGAGGCGGACCTCGCGGGCCTCCCGGTCGAGGCCGATGGCGGCGACACCGAGCCGCCATTCGGCATCCAGGGCATGGAGGTTCGGCAGAGACGTCGCCTCGGGCGCGATGTCCCCGGTGAGGACGGCTTTCGAGAGCGGCGGCCGGTCGTAGGGACGATGCGGCTCATCGCCGATCAGGGTGAGGCGGCCCGCAAAGCCCGCGCGGCGCAGGGCTTCGGCTCCGCGCAGGCCGGCGAGGGACGCGCCGACCACCACCGCATGCCCTTCGGCAGGGATGCCCGTCATCGGCCTTGCCGCTCCGGATCCTCGACGCGGATCGCCTGGACCGGGCAGGACACCCGCGCCCGCTCGATGGCGAGACGGTCGGATGCCGAGGGTGCGGGGTCGTAGAACAAGGCCTCGCGCCCATGCAGCACGAAATGCTCCGGCGCCGCGTAGCAGCACTGGGCATAGGCCTGGCATCGGTTGAGATCGACGGTGACGCGCAGGGGCGAGCCGGTCGGCGGCGGTGGGAGATCGGGCATGGGGCTCGCTGAAGACGTTGCGCGACAAGGCGCTCGGGCTGCCGATGTTCCGTCCGGGCACCGTGGCGTGGCGTCCGACCCCTACGAATCCCGGTGCGCCCCGAGCGTCCGGTGCATCACCAGGGCATCGACCAGCCCGAGGCTCGGGTGCCGGAACGCCTCGGGCAGGCGGGCGATCTGCGAGAAGCCGAGGCTCTCCCACAGGGCCACCGCGCGGGTGTTGCTGGCGACGACGAAGTTGAACTGCATGGCGAGGAAGCCCTGGCCGGTGGCAGTGTCGATCGCGTGCTGTCCCATGGCGCGGGCGATCCCGCGACCCACCGCATCGGGATGGGTCATGAACCCGGCATTGGCCACATGGGCTCCGCCGCCCTGCTGGTTCGCCTTCAGCATGGAGGTGCCGAGCACCCTGCCCCCGTCCACGGCGACGAAGACCTGGTTTGCCGGGGCGAACCAGTAGGCCAGCATGGCCTCGCGCGAGCCGTCGCGGGGCAGCGCATAGGTCTCGCCCGCCCGGATCACCGGCTCGAGGATGGACCAGATCGCATCGGCGTCGCCGGGTTCCGCCGGGCGGATGAGGAAGTGTGTCGTCATACCGTTCCGATCCTCCCCCAGCCTGGGAGTTTGATCGCCGGGCGGCGCAGGTCGAGCCCCGCGACGAGACCGAGGAGGTTCACCTCGATGCCCTCGACCCAGCCGACGGTGAGCCCGGCATAGCCACCCAAGGTCAACCGGATGCCGGTGCCGCTCGGCGTGCGCTCGACGATGCGACCCGGCGGCGCCCAGTCCTTGCCCAGGGCCGTCGGCGGCAGGGTCACCCATGGCTCCGGCAGGCGGGCAAGCACATGGGCGGTGAAGCTGTTGGAGTTCGGCCCGGGCCAGGCCTGATAGGTGCCGAGCGCCCGGTAGGGATAATCGGCCACCGCCGCCCGGATCGCCGGGATGGCGCGGGCCGCGTCGTCACCGTCGAGGGCGAGGACGGTCTGCGGATCGTTGCCGAACCAGCGTCCGTCCGCGGCCCAGCCGTCCGTGCGGACCGGCATCCCCCAGCCGACCACGTCGTAGCGCGTGTAGCGGGCGGCACCGTCCGCCTTCACCACGATCCAGCTGTGATGGGCGAAGATCCCGCGCCAGCGCCCGACCCGAGCCGCATAGACCCGGACGAGGGCCGGGTCCGACGCACGGGGCGGGCGCAGCAGCCCGGCGCTCGACCAGTCGGCCACGGACCAGTCCGCCGCGCCACCGCCCCGCGCCATCCACCACAGGGCATGGCTGCCGAGCGGCAGAAGGAACAGGCCGAGCAGGAGGAGGCCGAGGACGCGGAGGCTCGCGCCGAGGAGGGAGAGGGAGATCACGACAGGGATCTTTGCCCGCGCGTGGCCTCGCGCAAGCGCCGCCTTCGTCGCAGCCACGGTCATCGCGCCCGCCACCCGGCGTTCCGGCGATGATGCGCATCGGCCACAGTCGGGGCTCAACCGCGGCGCGGCTGACATCCCCCCTTGCCGCGTGAGACAGGCTCAGTAATGAAACATTATAACGTAGTGGTTTCGGGGCGTGACGCGGATGAGACGATCGAGGATCTGGCTGGCCGGGACCATGCTGTCCGGCGCGGGCCTCACATCCGGTGCGATGATCGCCCCCGCGGCGGCCCAGCAGGCCGAGGCGACGCTCTCCGAGCTGAGCGTGACCTCCGCGAGCCCGATCCTCCCCGCCCCCGGCCCTTCCGCCGCAGGGGGCTTTTCCGCCGGCGTGCTGCCGGTCGTCGGCGACAGCCTCTCCCCCGTCACGGTGGTCACCCGCTCGGAGATCCAGCGCAGCCAGCCCCGCACCCTCGGCGACGCCCTCTCCGACCGCCCCGGCATCTCGTCCTCGACCTATGCGCCCGGAGCGGCTTCGCGGCCGATCATTCGCGGTCTGGACAATGCCAGGGTGCGGATCCAGGAGAACGGCATCGTCAATGGCGGCGTGTCCGATCTCGGCGAGGACCATGCGGTGCCGGTCAATCCGCTCACCGCCGACCGGATCGAGGTGATCCGGGGCCCCGCGACCCTGCGCTACGGCTCGCGCGCCATCGGCGGGGTGGTCTCGTCCGAGAACAACCAGGTGCCCACCTTCATCCCGGCCCGGGGCGTCTCCGGCCAGGTCACCACCGGCTATTCCAGCGTCGATAACGGACGGCTCGGCGCGGCGAGTGTCGATGCCGGGGCCAACGGCATCGCGGTCCATGCCGACGGTTTCAAGACGGCCACCGATTCCTACGCCATTCCCGGCGGCATCCAGCGCAACTCGGCCACCGAGACGCAGGGCGGCTCGATCGGGATCTCGGCCATCGGCGACCGCGGCTTCCTCGGCGTGTCGTTCAGCCATTACGAGGCGATGTACCAGATCCCCGGAGGCGAAGCGGAGGAGTCCCGCACGCGACTGACTCCGAATCAGGACCGCGTGCTCGCCCGCGGCGAGTACCGGCCGCTCCAGGGACCGTTCGAGGTCCTCCGGTTCTGGGCCGGCGGGTCGGTCTACCGCCATGAGGAGATCGGTCTCGCGCATCAGGAGTCCGGAGGAGCGGGCGGCCTCGAGGGCGTGCAGGCGATCTTCAAGAACCGCGAGGTCGAGGCCCGGTTCGAGGCGCAGCACGTGCCGGTCGTCACCGCGCTCGGCACCCTGACCGGCGCGGTCGGCCTGCAGACCGGCCGGCGCGTCCTCAATTCGCAGCTCGAAAGCTTCCTGCCGCCCACGGAATCGCGTTCCCTCGCCACCTACCTGTTCGAGGAACTGGCGGTCGGAGGCGGCCTGCGCTTCCAGGCGGCGGGCCGGATCGGGAACGACCGGCTCAACAGCACCGCCACGCTGTTCCCTGCCGATTACCTGCCCAACGGTACCGATCCGTCGAGCTTTGCGCTGACGCGCCGCTTCGCCCCCAAGAGCCTCAGCTTCGGCGCGCTGCAGGACTTGCCCTACGGGTTCGTGGCGAGCGTCAACGGCTCCTATGTGGAGCGCGCGCCCACCAGCTACGAGCTGTTCTCGCAGGGGCCGCACGATGCCACCGCGACCTTCGAGATCGGTGACCCGACCCTGAAGCTGGAGCGTGCCCGCACGATCGAGCTCAGCGTGCGCCGGGCCGACGGCCCCCTGCGCCTGGACGCCACCGGATACGTCACCCGCTATACCGGCTTCATCTACCGCCGGGATACCGGCAACCGCTGCGACGACGATTTCGCCTCCTGCGGCAGCGGCGACGAGTTGCGCCAGATCGTCTATTCGCAGGCCAACTCGACCTTCTACGGCGCCGAGATCGGCGCACAGCTCGACATCCTTCCCGTCGGTGACGGCTGGGCCGGACTCGAGGCGCAATACGATTTCGTGCGGGCGCAGTTCGACGACGGTTCCTACGTTCCCCGCATTCCCCCCCATCGCCTGGGCGGCGGTGCCTTCCTGCGGGCGAACGGCTGGTTCGGCCGCGTGAACCTGCTCCACGCCTTCGACCATACCGAGATCGCTCCGTTCGAGACCCTCACGCGGGGCTGGAACGATCTGCGCGCCGAACTGGCGTACACGCAGTCCCTCGATCCGGTGATCTACGGGGCCAGTGAGGTCACGGTGGGGCTCCAGGGACGCAACCTCCTCGACGACGACATCCGCAACTCGGCCTCGTTCAAGAAGGACGAAATCCTGCTGCCCGGCCGCAACGTCCGGCTGTTCCTGACGGCGAGGTTCTGAAGCCCGACCGTTCCCGCCGGGGACCGGGATGGTCTCGCACCGCACCGTCCCACGCCGTGTCGGACAGTTAACTGCCCGCACGACGGCAAACCGTGCTAGAACACGGCCAACCCCGCACGAACCCGTGCCCTGGGCAACTCCATGAGGCCCAAGTGGCGAATGCGTTCAAGAGTGGTGCGTCTCAGTCGCGCACCACCAACGATTTCAACGAACGGGCCAAGCAGCTCTCCGAGCGTCTCGGCGCCATCGAGAAGCCGGCGCAGATGAAGCGCGGCAACGCTCCGCGTCGCTCGTTCAAGGCCGGCCCCCGCCCCGAGGCGGATACCGAGCCGAAGGGCGAGGTCGAGACGACGTCCGAGAAGGACGAGGGCGAAGCCGAGAACGAGGCCTGACGCCAGCGCTCCCGTTCGCCGTCGGCGTGAGCCGAGGCGACGACGCGAAAGGGCCCGGATCGGGGCACCGGATGCGAGATCCGGTACCACGATCCGAGCCCTTGCGGGTGTCATGACGATGAGGCCTCCCCTGCGGGGGACGGCCCATTCAGGCCTTCAGCGACGGGCCTTGGCCTTGCGCGCGGCATAGCGCGCATCGCGCTGGGCCTTTTTCTCGGCGAGGTCGATCGCCTTGCGTTCGGCGGCGAGACGCGCCTCTTCCTCTTCGCGGGCGATCTGGGCGGCGAGCTCCGCCTCTTCGCGAGCGCGCTTCTCCTCGGCGGCCTTCTTTTCGGCGGCGATGCGGGCGGCCTCGCGTTCGCGAGCCCTTTCGTCCCGGGCACGGGCGACCGCGGCGCGGGCCTGGGCCTTGGCAATCATGTCCGGGTCATCCGCCGGGGGACGGGCCTTGAATTTTTCCAGCAGCATCTGCTTGGCGCTGGCGGAGTTCTTACGGCGGTCGTCGAAATTCCTGTAGTCGAAGGCGCTCATCTGACCTTTCTCGGGTGGTGCGTCTCGGCCCGTTCCGCGAGCGGAAGCGCGCGGCGCTGAGCCTTGCTGTGAATCATCGAGAGACGGGATCGAATCGGAAAGCCCAATGCCTCACGATTCGCCTGGAATCAACAGAAGCCGCCCATGGCAGGGCGGCTTCCTACGCATGTGTTGAACAAAGGCCTCACACGGACGGCCCCCGCTCGAACCGGCCTCAGGCCGCCTGGAGATTGCCGGCGGATTGCTTGCCGGTGCGGCGGTCGTTCTCGATCTCGTAGGAGAGCTTCTGCCCCTCGATGAGGTTGCGCATGCCGGCGCGCTCCACGGCCGAGATATGGACGAACACGTCCTTGCCGCCGTCATCCGGTTGAATGAAGCCGTAGCCCTTGGTCTCGTTGAACCACTTCACGGTGCCCGTGCTCATGGAAATATCCTTCTCGCCGTCGGGAGAGACGCGATTGCAGGGGTCGCGCCCTCGTCTCGAATGGTGTGTGGAGGGGCCTCTCGGGCCGCGGTAACGCTACGCGCGGCCGACAGGGCGCAGGGTCTCGGAGATGCGGTGGGATCGAAGCGACGGCCCGCGGCAGTTCTGCAGCGACTGCTGGGCGTGCGACCCGGAATGAACCGGCGGGGGATCGTGGAAGACAAGGTCCGATAGGTGAAAGTTAGGGTGCCTGCGATGCTCAGACAAGGCTCCCGGCCGTTCCGGGTTCCCGACGGAGCCTGCGATTTCCGTCGGCAAAGCAAGCCGACTGAATGACGGGCCGTTCCCCCTCCGCGGCCGGTCCGTGCCGGGCTGCGGCACTGCCCGAGGTTGCCCCCGCCGGGTGCGACGGCTAGGCTTGCCACTCTGCGACATGAGGCGAGGAACGACCTTAACGACCCGGTGAGGGGTCGTCACGGAAGGTTGACCGGCATCGAAGCGGGGGCGGGATGACGGAGTCGAAAGCGGACGGACGAACCTTCGGGGTTGCGCCGTCGCGGATGCTGAGAGCGGGCCTGTCGGGATCGCGGGCGGGTCGCGCTTCGTGACGTCGAGCACGCGGACTTCCAAGGGCAGGGGCATCAGACACGGCTGCGCCGGCGTGGCCATGGCCGTCCTCGGCGGCGTGTCGATGACGGCCCTCGCCTGCTCCCCGGCCGTCGCCTTCGATCTGTTCGGTCTGTTCGGTTCCGAGGAGGAGCCCCCGGCGCCGAGCCGCGAGGCGGTGCCCTATTCGGTCAAGTTCCAGGGACTCGAGGACGACGACGTCCTGCAGGCCCTGCAGGACACCTCGACGCTTTATCGCTTGCGCCAGGACGCGCCGCCCGATGGCGAGGGCATCGTGCGGCGGGCGGAGGCGGACCTTCGCCGCCTCTCCGACGTGCTCTCCGGCTACGGTTATTATCAGGGCAAGGTCGCCATCCGCATCGACGAGGTCGAGTTGTCGGGCGAGGCCTCGGTGGCGGCTGCGGCGCGGGCCGCCGAGGCCGGCCGGAACCGGGCTCTGGTGCCCGTGAAGATCGTCGTCGATGCCGGCCCGCTCTACAAGCTGCGCACGGTGGCGGCCTCCGATCCGCGCGGCGCCGATTTCCCGTCCGAGGTGCTGCCCGAGCGTTTCACCCGGGTCGGCGACGACGTCCCCGCCCGCTCGGCCACCGTGCTCGCCCGCGAGGCGAAGATCGTCGACCGCTTCCGGGCGCTGGGCCATCCCTTCGCCAAGGCGATCTCCCGCGATCCGGTGGTGGACGATGCGGCCCATGTCATGGACGTGCGCTTCACCATCGATCCGGGTCCCATCGCGGGGCTCGGCGAGGTCGCCGTGCGCGGCACCACCGGCATCGACCCCGCCGTGGTACGCTCCTTCATCTACAGCGAGCCGGGCGATCCCTATTCGCCCAAGGCCGTGGCCGACATCCGCCGGTCCGTCGCCAAGGTCGAAGCCCTGGGCTCCGTCCGGGTGCGCGAGGGCGAGGCCCTCGACGCGCAGGGCAACCTGCCGATCTTCGTGGACGTGACCGAGCGCGACCGTAACCTGATCGGGGTCGCGGCCCGCTTCTCCACGGTCGATGGCCCGGGCATCCGCGCCTACTACGCCAACCGCAACCTGTTCGGCGGCGGCGAGACCCTGCGGCTCGACGCCGATATCTACTATCTCGGCAACGACCTCTACGCCGCGCAGCGCAAGGCCGCCGGGATCGATTCGAACGGGCTGGGCGGCCGGATCTCGGCGACTTTCGTCAAGCCGGCCCTGTGGGGCACGCGCAACGATCTGGTCGCCAACATCTTCGCGGGCCGCGAGGCCCAGCAATCCTACGTCTCGGACGCGGCCGGCGGCACGATCGGCATCCGGCACCGGTTCTCCGACACGTTCTACGCGCAGATCGGCATCGACGGTCAGGCCGGCCGCTCGCAGGACGCCCTCGGCAAGGTCGATTACCGCCTCGTCGGCGTGCCGCTGTCGGTGGCCTACGATTCCACCGACAACCTGCTCGATCCGACGCAGGGGTTCCGGGCCACCGCCTCGGTGACCCCCTATGCCGGGTTCCTCGGTTCGGACCCGTCGATCTTCGTCGCCAAGGCGCAGGGCTCGACCTATTACGCCATCGACGACGAGGCCCGCTACATCCTCGCCGGCCGCGTCGGCTTCGGCTCGATCTCCGGCGCGAGCCTGGAGGACATCCCGGCCAATATCCGCTTCTTCGCCGGCGGCGGCGGCTCGGTGCGCGGCTTCCCCTACCGGACCCTGGGGCCGCGCGGGCCGTTCAACCTGCCCGTGGGCGGGCGCAGCCTGCTCGAAGCCTCGGTGGAGGCACGCGTGAAGATCACCGACACGATCGGGATCGTGCCGTTCTTCGATGCCGGCACCGCCTTCGAGGGCAGCCTGCCGGATTTCGAGGAGCGCATCCGCTACGCGGCGGGCCTCGGCCTTCGCTACTATACCGGCATCGGCCCGATCCGCGTCGACGTGGCGTTCCCCCTCGACCGCATCAAGGGGAACCGCGAACGTCCCGTGGCCCTGTACATCAGCCTGGGGCAGTCGTTCTGATGAGGTCTTTCGCACGGGCTTCCGGTCGGCGCGCACCGACCCTCCTCCCTCTGCGGGGGAGGGTGCCTGCGGAGCAGGCGGAAGAGGGGACGACCTTTCCGGATGCGTCGCTGCCCTCTCCCGACCCGCTTCGCGGGCCACCCTCCCCCGCAAGGGGGGGAGGAAAAGCGCGCGCCATCGCGGCGGTCTTCGGTCTTACCGTTCTGGTGGCGGTGCCGGCCCTGCCGCGCGCCGACGACGGCGAGAAGACCGTCCTCGGCGGCCTCCTGTCGAAGGCGCTCTCCACCCCCGGCTCGCAGGTCTCCATCGGCGCCGTCGATGGGGCGCTCTCGTCCAATGCCACGATCCGCGACGTGGTGATCAGCGATCGCAACGGGGCCTGGCTGAAGCTCGACAAGGCGCGCCTCGTCTGGAGCCGCCTCGCCCTCCTCTCCGGCCGGTTGCAGGTGGACAGCCTCGAGATCGGTCGCCTCGAAGTGCTGCGCCGTCCCCTCCCCGCCCCGATCTCGGCGACGCCGGAGCCCGACGGCTCGCTGCTGCCCGAGTTGCCCGTGAAGGTGGAGATCACCGCCTTCAAGCTCGCCGAACTCGTCCTCGGCGAGACCGTCGCCGGTCAGCCGGCCCGCCTCTCCGCCGAGGGAAAGGCCAAGCTCGGCGCCCCGGCCGAGGGGCTCGACCTCGACCTGTCGGTGCGCCGCCTTGATGCCACCGGGCAGTTCGTCGCCCGCCTGCTCTTCGTGCCCAAGGGCGAGAAGCTCGAGGTGAAGACCACCCTGGTGGAGGCCGCCGGCGGGCTGCTGTCGAAGTTCGCCAACCTCCCCGGCGAGCCGCCGATCAACCTCGACCTCGACGGACGCGGCACCCTCGACGCCTGGAACGCCCGTCTGGATTTCGATGCCGGCCCCGATCTCGGCGCCAAGGGCACGGCCCGCATCGCCCGCGCCGGCACCGACCGGTCCCTCACCCTCGACCTGTCCTCGCGGATCGAGGGGCTGCTGCCCGGCCCGGCGGCGGCGATCTTCTCCGGAACCACCAAGCTCGACGGGGCCCTGCGTTTTGCCGATAACGGCGCCTTCGGCATCGACCGCCTCGCCCTCGCCTCCCGTACCGCCCGCCTCGATGCCTCGGGCGGCCTCACGCCGGAGCGGGTCGCCGATTTCACGATCTCCGCCCGCGCCGTCCCCACCGATGGCAGCGTCACCAAGGCGGCCAATGCCGAGCTCGACACCCTCGTCTTCGACGGGACCGTGAAGGGGCCGATCGCCCGGCCACGGGTGAACGGCGACCTCAAGGCGGCGGGCCTGCGGGCGGACGGCAACGTCCTCGAGCGGGTCGCCGCCAGCCTCGCCATGGAACCCACGGGCGGCGATCCCAATGCCACCCGCTTCGCGCTCCGTGCCGATGCCAATGTGGAGGGGTTGAGGCTCGCCGACCCGGCCCTGCGCCGTGCGGTCGGATCGCGCGGTGCCTTCACTTTCCGCGGCACGCTCCAGCCCGACGGCGTGGTCGATGTGGCGGCGTTCGATCTCGACGCGCCCACCGCCACGCTGTCCTATGCCGGCCGCGTCGGCCAGAACACGCTCACCGGCACGCTGAAGGCGGGTCTCGCCGACCTCTCCGCCTTCTCCGATGTGGCCGACCGGACCCTGGCCGGCAGCGTCGCCGTGAAAGCCGCCCTGAGCGGCGACCCCGCCCGCAAGGCGGTGACCGCCGATGTGGATGCGACGACCCAGGGGCTCGTCCTCGGCCTGCCGGCCCTCGACCGGCTCCTCGGCCGCGAGCCGCATGTCTCGGGCAGGCTCTCGCAGGTCTTCGACGGATACAGTTTCGACGGCGTGAAGCTCGACGGCGCCGACATGGTGGCCCGGCTGGACGGCAAGGCCACGGCACGTCTCGCCGACGCCAAGCTCCTGGTGGACGTGAAGAGCCTCTCGGCCGTCGATCCGCGCCTTGCCGGCCGCGCCCTTCTCGACGGGCGCCTCTCCGGAACCCTGGAGAAGCCGGATCTCACCGCCACCCTCACCGCCGCCGACGGACGCGCCCTCGGCCGCCCGATCCGGGATGTCCGCGTGGCGGCGGCCCTCAAGGACCTCACCGGGGCGCTCGATGGAACCCTGGCGCTCGGCGGCGAGATCGGCGGCAAGACCCTGCGCGGCGACGTGCATCTCGCCCGCACGGGCGCGGATTGGTCCCTCGACCGGCTCGCCGTGAATCTCGGCTCCGCCACCCTCGGCGGCAAGGCGGCCGTCGATGCGGCGACCCTCCTGACGCAGGGCAGCGTCACGCTCTCGGCGGCCAATCTCGACGACCTGTCGCCACTCGCCCTCACGCCGCTGGCCGGCAGCCTCGACGCGACCATCGCCCTCTCGCGCGAGGAAGGACATCAGGACGCTTCGGTGAAGGCCAAGGGCGCCTCCCTGCGCTCGGGCGAGATCGGCCTCGCGCAACTCGACGCCGACCTCACCGGCCGCGATCTCCTCGCCCATCCCGTCGTGGATGGCCGGGTCAATGCCGACCGGGTCATCGCCGCCGGCGAGTCCATCGACACCGTGCGCCTCCTGGCCGTGGGATCGCCCAGTGCCAGCGACATCACCCTTACCGCCAAGGCGCGCGGCTTCGACCTCGACGGTGCCGCCCGGCTGGTTCCGGCCGAGGCCACGCGGATCGAGCTGTCGCGCTTTTCCGCGTCACGCGGCAAGGACCGCCTGGCGCTGGCCGGTCCGGCGACCGTCACCCTCGACCGGGGCTCGGCCGTCATCGACGGCCTCGTCATCGCCGCCGGCACCGGGCGGGTCAGCCTCGCCGGACGGGCCGGATCGAATCTCGACCTGAAGCTCGGCATCCGGGCGCTGCCCCTGGCGCTCGCCCGCATCGCCTCGCCGAGCCTCGCCCTCACCGGCACCCTCGACGGCGACGCCGATCTCCGCGGCACGGCGGCGCGGCCGGAAGGGCGCTATGCCCTGTCGGTGGCGAAACTGGTGACGCCGGAGACGCGCAAGGCCGGCCTCCCGCCCATCGACGCCAAGGCCAGCGGCACCCTGAGCGACGGACGAGCCGGAATCGAGGGGCGGGTCTCGGCCGGTCGCGGCGCCGAGCTGACCCTCGCCGGCTTCCTGCCCGTCTCGGCGGGCGGGCCCATCGCCCTGAAACTGCGCGGCACCCTCGACGCGGCCATGGCCAACAGCCTGCTCAGCGTCGGCGGCCAGCGGGTCGCCGGCCGCATCGCCCTCGACGGAGGCGTATCGGGCACCCTCGACGCGCCCCGTGCCGAGGGGGGCGCCACCCTTTCCGGCGGCAGCTTCACCGATCCGCTCCAGGGCATTGCCCTCAAGCAGATCGAGGGCCGCGTCACCGGGCGCGGCGATACCCTCGTGGTGGAGCGCCTCACCGCGCAGACCCGGAACGGCGGCGGCCTCCAGGCCAGCGGCCGTGTGGCCCTGGATCCGAATGGCGGGTTCCCCGGCACGTTCAAGATCACCGCCGAGCGGGCCGAACTCGTCTCCAGCCCCATCGTCACCGCCACCGCGAGCCTCAACCTCGCCTTGAGCGGTCCGTTGGCGCGGACGCCGAAAGTGTCGGGGCGGGTCGACCTCGTCTCGGTCGACGTGACCGTCCCCGATCGGCTGCCCGCCACGGTGCAGCCCCTGCCCGGCGTGCGCCGGGTCAATACGCCCGCCGACGTGCGGGCGCGCCTCGATGCCAAGGCCGACCGCAAGGCGAAGGTCGCGGCATTGGGCAAGCGCAGGAAGGCGCCCCCGCCCTTCGACGCGACGCTGGACGTGGCCGTCCACGCGCCGAACCGCATCTTCGTACGCGGGCGCGGCATCGACGCGGAACTCGGCGGCGACCTGCGTCTCACCGGCACCTCCCGCGACCCGGTGGCGGTGGGCGACTTCGCCATGCGTCGGGGCCGCCTCAGCATCATCGGCCAGCGCCTCGATTTCACCCGTGGCCGCCTCGCCTTCAACGGCGAACTCGCGATCCCCGATCTCGACTTCCAGGCGGAGACCAAGGCCGCCGAGGTCACCGCCCGCGTCGCCGTGACCGGCCCTGCCAACCAGCCCGACTTCGTCCTCACCTCCGACCCGTCCCTGCCGCAGGACGAGGTCCTGTCGCGGCTGCTGTTCAAGAAGGCGGCCGGCGGCCTCTCGCCGTTCCAGGCACTGCAACTCGCTCAGGCGGTGTCGCAGCTCTCGGGCGGGGCCGGCGGTCCGGACGTGTTCGAACAGGCGCGCAAGGGGCTCGGACTCGACAGCCTCGACGTCTCCACCGGCGCCAGCGGCGGTCCGGCGCTGGGTGCCTCGCGCTACCTCAGCGACCGACTCAGCGTCGGTGTGAAGGCCGGCGCCAAGCCCCAGGATACCGCCGCCACGGTGGATTACGACGTGACCCGCCGCATCAAGATCCAGGGCGAGGCCGGCAGCGACGGCCGCACCGCCGTGGGGGTGGGCGCCGAATGGGAATATTGACAGGTCCGGGACGCTCGCCGGGCACGAGACCGGCCGCGACGACGTTGCCGTCCGGCAGCGTCCGCACGGTTAGGGCGGAGCGACGGCTGAGGTAGCCTCCGGCCCGGTACGGGGAATGGCTGCCACGATGGGGAAGGAGCGCGCCGAATGATGGGCTGGTTTCGGGCCTTGATGCCGCGGGAGGATCGCTTCTTCGACCTGTTCGAGCGCCATTCCCAGACCCTCGTGGCGGGGGCGGAGGCGCTCCAGGGCGTCCTGAAGGGCGGCGACGCCGTGCCCGGCTACTGCCAGGCGATCGTCGACCGCGAACATGAGGCCGACGCGATCACGGCCGAGGTTCTGCTCGCGGTCCGTCGCAGCTTCATCACCCCGTTCGACCGGGGCGACATCAAGGACCTGATCCAGTCGATGGACGATGCCATCGACCAGATGAACAAGACGGTGAAGACCATCGCCCTCTACGAGATCCGCTCCTTCGAGCCTCTCATGCGGGAGATGGGCGACACCGTGATCGAGGCGGCGCGGCTCACGGCCGAGACGATCCCCCTTCTCAACGCGGTCGGGACCCATGCGGCGCGGATCAACACCCTCACCGAGCGGATCACCCGCGTCGAGGGGCGGTCGGACGAGTTGCAGGAGCGCGGCCTCAAGGCCCTCTACCAGGCCCATCGCAAGGATGGCGGCGACGGCGACACCATGGCCTACATCATCGGCGCCGAGATCTACGGGCACCTGGAGGATGTGGTCGACCGGTTCGAGGACGTCGCCAACGAGATCAGCGGCATCGTGATCGAGAACGTGTGACGGGCATGGACGCCGCCTCCCTCGCGCTGCCGGCCCTGGCCGGCCTCATCGCCGTCGCCCTGTTCTTCGACTTCCTCAACGGCCTGCACGACGCGGCCAATTCCATCGCCACCATCGTCTCGACCCGGGTGCTGCGCCCGCAATATGCGGTGCTGTGGGCAGCGTTCTTCAACTTCATCGCGTTTCTGTTCTTCGGCCTTCACGTGGCACAGACCCTGGGGACCGGGATCGTCGATGCCGGGATCGTCGATCCGCGCGTGATCCTGAGTGCCCTGGTCGGCGCCATCGCCTGGAACATCGCCACCTGGGTGCTCGGCATCCCGTCGAGCAGTTCGCACGCCCTGGTCGGCGGCCTCGTCGGGGCGGGCGTCACCAAGGCCGGCCTCGACGTGGTGGTCTGGTCCGGCCTGTCGAAGACGATCGCGGCCATCGTGCTCTCGCCGCTCGTGGGGTTCCTGCTCGCCCTCCTCCTCGTCCTGATCGTGTCCTGGGCCTGCCGGCGCGCCACGCCCTTCGGAGTCGACCGGAGCTTCCGGCTCCTGCAATTCGTCTCGGCCTCGCTCTATTCCCTCGGCCATGGCGGCAACGACGCCCAGAAGACCATGGGGATCATCGCGGTGCTGCTCTACTCGCAGGGGCATCTCGGCAGCAGCTTCCACGTCCCGCTCTGGGTGGTCCTGGCCTGCCAGTCGGCGATGGCGCTCGGCACCCTATTCGGCGGCTGGCGTATCGTCCATACGATGGGCTCGAAGATCACTCGCCTCAATCCGATGCAGGGCTTCTGCGCCGAGACCGGGGGCGCCATCACCCTGTTCCTGGCGACCTGGCTCGGGGTTCCGGTCTCGACCACGCACACCATCACCGGCGCCATCGTCGGCGTGGGTGCCGCCCGCCGGACATCGGCCGTGCGCTGGGGCATCGCCGGCAACATCGTCGTCGCCTGGGTGCTGACCCTGCCCGCCGCCGCCCTCATCGCGGCCGGATGCTACTGGGTCACCGGCTGGTTCGGCTGATCCCGCATCAGGTCTTCGCCGTCACCGCCTGCCCCGCCTCGCCGTAGCCGAGCCTGGCTCCCTGGCGGTTGACGATGCCGAAGCGCAGGACGGCCTGTTCGAGGTAGTCGATGGCGTCGATCAGGGCGTTGCGCGCCGCCTCGACGACCTCTTCCCCCTCGTCCGGCGGGGTCTCGGCGAAATTGACCGCGGCGATGAGAACCCGGTCGCGCTCCTCCTCGATGCGCCGGTCGCGCTCCACATGGCCGCGCACCTCGGCGTCGAAGGCCTCGACCACGGCCCAGGGCAGCGCGTCCTTCGACGACGATGCGTCGAACGCGCGGGCCTTGCGCCGGGCCTGCGCCGCCGCCGCCCTGACGATGTCGGCGAGCTTGGCATCCATGGTGGGGCTCCTGGGGTGATCGGGTGCGCGGCGCTTTCATGGGCATTCATCCCCTCGGCCCGCCCGCGGGGAGAGGGAGAAACCCGCCGCTCAGCTCCGCAAGCCCGGCGCTTCCTGGCCAGTGCGTGCGACATATTCGGTGTAGCCGCCGCCATATTGATGGATGCCGTCGGCGGTGAGTTCGAGGACGCGGTTCGACAGGGCGGCGAGGAAGTGCCGGTCGTGGCTCACGAACAGCATCGTGCCCTCGTAGTTGGCGAGCGCCGTGATGAGCATCTCCTTGGTGCCCATGTCGAGGTGGTTGGTGGGCTCGTCGAGGACGAGGAAGTTCGGCGGGTCGAACAGCATCTTGGCCATGACGAGGCGGGCCTTCTCGCCGCCCGAGAGTACGCGGCAGCGCTTCTCCACGTCGTCGCCCGAGAAGCCGAAGCAGCCGGCCAGCGCCCGCAAGCTCCCCTGCCCCGCCTGCGGGAACGAGCGCTCCAGATCCTGGAAGACGGTGAGGTCGCCGTCGAGGAGGTCCATGGCGTGCTGGGCGAAGTAGCCGAGCTTGACGCTTCCCCCCACCGCGATGCTGCCGTCGTCGGGCGGGGTCGAGCCGGTCACGAGCTTGAGCAGGGTCGACTTGCCGGCGCCGTTGATGCCCATCACGCACCAGCGCTCCCGGCGGCGGATGGAGAAGTCGAGCCCCTCGTAGATGGTGCGGCTGCCGTAGCGCTTGTGCACGTTCTTGATGATGACGACGTCGTCGCCGGAGCGCGGTGCCGGCTGGAACTCGAACGCCACCGATTGCCGGCGCTTGGGGGGCTCCACCCGCTCGATCTTGTCGAGCTTCTTCACGCGGCTCTGCACCTGCGCGGCGTGGGATGCGCGCGCCTTGAACCGCTCGATGAACTTGATCTCCTTGGCGAGCATCGCCTGCTGGCGCTCGAACTGCGCCTGCTGGTGCGTCTCGTTGAGGGCCCGCTGGTGCTCGTAGAAACCGTAGTCGCCCGAATAGGTGGTCAGCGTGCCGCCGTCGATCTCGATGACCTTGGAGACGATGCGGTTCATGAACTCGCGGTCGTGCGAGGTCATCAGCAGGGCGCCCTCGTAATTCTTGAGGAAGGCCTCCAGCCAGATCAGGCTCTCGAGGTCGAGATGGTTGGAGGGCTCGTCGAGGAGCATCACGTCCGGGTTCATCAGGAGGATGCGGGCCAGCGCCACGCGCATCTTCCAGCCGCCCGAGAGCTTGCCGACGTCGCCGTCCATCATCTCCTGGGAAAAGCTCAGGCCCGCCAGCACCTCGTAGGCCCGGCCTTCCAGCGCGTAGCCGTCGAGCTCCTCGAACCGGGCCTGGACCTCGCCGTAGCGCTCGACCAGCGCGTCCATCTCGTCCATCCGGTCGGGATCGGCGAGGCCGGCCTCGATCTGCTTCAGTTCGGTGGCGACCACGCTCACCGGACCGGCCCCGTCCATCACGGCGGAGACCACGGAGCAGCCGGCCATCTCGCCGACATCCTGGCTGAAATAGCCGATGGTGATGCCCCGGTCGGTGGCGACCTGGCCCTCGTCGGGCTCCTCCTCGCCGGTGATCATCCGGAACAGGGTGGTCTTGCCGGCCCCGTTCGGCCCCACGAGCCCGACCTTCTCGCCCTTCTGGAGCGCGGCCGACGCCTCGATGAAGACGATCTGCCGTCCGTTCTGCTTGCCGATTTTCTCGAGGCGGATCATGCGCGCGTCGGTGTCCTGAGATGTGTCCCGCGGCCTTACGGCATGGAGCGCGGAAGCGGAAGGCGAGGCGGGCACGGGCATGGCGGTGCCCCGGCCCGCCGACCTCGATCTCGCCGTGGCCGCCGCCACCGGAGACCGCCCGCCAGCGGCTGACGATTCCCTGTTGACCTGGAGTGCGCTCCAACAACTAGAACCGGTCGCCGAGGAGGTTGCGCCGTGCGGATCAGCGACTTTGCCAGAGAGAGCGGATTAAGCATCGATACGATCCGCTATTACGAGCGTATCGGCCTCATGCCGCGAGTATTGCGGGACCGGGGTGGACGAAGAGATTATGGCATTGATGACCTCGTCTGGGCTTCGTTTCTTCAGAAACTTCAGGCCATGGACATGCCGATGCGCAAGAGGCTCGAATATAGCCGTCTGAGATCCATGGGGACTACGACCTTGGGCGAGCGCCGGCACATGCTCGAAGAGCACCGGGCCACCCTTCTCAAGAAGCAGACGGACATTGCCGGATTGATCGCGGCACTCGACGCCAAGATCACTCACTATCGAGACATGGAAGGAATGGTCGATGACCCTGG
This sequence comes from Methylobacterium sp. E-045, assembly GCF_022829685.1. GTDB lineage: Bacteria > Pseudomonadota > Alphaproteobacteria > Rhizobiales > Beijerinckiaceae > Methylobacterium. The sequence goes on along the minus strand of NZ_JAKSYE010000122.1, from coordinate 9,331 downwards.
ATCGATGCACGATCATGGCGGGTGCGGCGGCACTGCCGATCCCGGCCGAGGAAGGGGCACAGGCGCCTGAAGATCGCTATGCTCGCGGTCTGGCCCAGCTCGAAAAGGTCAGCGGCCCGCATGGCGAGGCCGTCATTCAAAGCCTCGACGACATCGCCCCCGATCTCGGGCGATACATCGTCGAGTTCGCCTACGGCGACGTCTTCGCGCGGCCGGGGCTCGACCTGAAGACCCGCGAGATCGCCACGGTGGCGGCGCTGACCGCGATGGGCAATGCCCGCCCCCAGCTCAAAGTCCACATGAAGGCCGCCATGCGTGTGGGGGTGAGCCAGACGGAATTGATCGAGACGATCCTGCAGATGATTCCCTATGCCGGATTTCCCTCGGCCCTCAACGCCGTCGCCGTCGCGCGCGAGGTCTTTGCCGAACCCTGACCAACGGGGGGGCGCCCCGGTCGTGACCGATCCGCAGGGCGGCCTTGGACACCGCCCGAGCGATCGCGTATCCACGCCACGGCCCATTCCGTGAGGTGCCCTGCCCCGTGCCGGTCCAGTCGCTGATTCTCTATCCCGATCCACGGCTGCGCTTGCGGGCCGAGCCGGTCACCATGTTCGACGACGCCCTGCGGCGGGATGCTGCGGAACTGGTGGAGGCCCTCTCCCGCGTCTCCGCCATCGGGCTCGCCGGGCCGCATGTGGGTTGGCTCGCCCGCGTGGTGGCCCTGCGCCTGGAGCCGGGCACGCCGGCTTCGGTCTACGTCAACCCGGAGATCAGCTTCGCGTCGGAGGAGACCGCACCCCAGACCGAGGGCAGCGTCTCCATGCCCGGCGTCTCGGACGTCGTGGAGCGGGCGGTGACCGTGCGCCTGCGCTACGCCGACCTCGACGGGACCGAGCACGAGGTCGAGGCGGAGGGGTTCGAGGCGGCCTGCCTCCAGCACGAGATCGACCAGCTCGACGGCATCTTCTGGATCGAGCGCCTGTCGCGGCTTCGGCGGGAGCGGGCCGTGAAGCGCTATGCCAAGGCGAGGCGCGCGGCATGAGCGGCGGGTCTTACCGCCACCTTCCGACAGCCGCGATCCTCACGGCCGCGATCGGATTCCCGCCCGCCGAAGCGCAGCCGGCCAGGCCTCCCGCGCCCCCGGCCGCCGCAGCGACCTCGGCGCCCGCGATCGGCTGTCCGTCGCTCGCCAACCTGCGCCTTCTCCTGCGGCAAGCGGGCGGGGACGCGAAGATCGCGGCGGCGACCCTGGCGGATCCCAAGGCCGATCACCTGAGCTGCAACCTCCTCGGCCGCGAGACGGTCAATGCCATCACCGACCACGCGGCGCTCAACGGCAACGAATACGATTGCGTCGGCGTCACCGGGACCAGCATCTGTTCCTGGACCATCGCGGGAACGGTCGTCCCGGCCGATCCTGCGCGCGCCGCCAAAAAGGCGCCTCCCGCCAAAGCCAAGCGCTGAGGGCTCATCGGTCGCGGACCCTGACGCCGGGGGCGCCCTATATCCCCGCCGGTGGAGCAGAGCCGGAGGAGGCCACGCCGTGATGCCGCAAACTCGTTGGGGAATCGCCATCCTGCTCATCATGGCGGCGACGAAGGCGGCCGCCGCCGACGATGCCGCGCCGCGCGATGTCGTCGGCTGCGATACGTTGGTCCATCTGCGCGTCCTGATGGGAGGGATGAAATCCGACCCTGCCGCGGCGTCGGCCGATCCCGCCGCTGACTCCGGTTGCCGCAGGATCGCCCACGATCGCGTCGGCGCGCCCGAGCACCGCGCCATGATCGGCGGAGCCCCGTTCGAATGCCTCACGGTGACGGGGGAGGCCTCCTGCCTCTGGATTCGGCCGTAAGCGGGGATTCCTGCCCGAGCGCCGATTCAGTGGAAAATACCGATGCGCTTTTCCGCCGATCCGCCCTACCTCAGCCGTAACGACGGGGGGCGGGAATGATGGGCGAGACGGCCGGATCGTGCGGTGGGAGTTCGGCGGTGCGTCGACGGGGCTGGATCGTCGGCATGGCCGCTGTGGGATTATTGGGAATCGCGCTGCCGGCCAGGGCCGAGGCCCCGATCAAGAGTCCTCAGGACGCGGCCTGCCGCAACGAGGCCCGTGCGAAGGTGTTCGTCACCCCCGACCCGGGTGGGATCGGACTCTACGCCGTCGGCCGTCAGATCTATACCGCTTGCATGACCCGCTCGCAGCCGCGCACCGCGCGTCGGCGGCGATAGGCGGACGATCAGACGCTGCGCGGCGCGCCGATGCGCGCACGCAGGCGCAGGCGCAGGTTCTCGTTGGCCGTGGCGTCCGCATCGACCGCGAACATCAGCCGAAGCAGCCGGCTGATCGGGGTCGTGCCGTCCTGGACGGCGGCCTCGACCTCGTCCTGGAGCGCCATCCGCTCGTAAGGATGCTGAGTATCGAAGCTCGACTGGGCCTGCTGCGGCATGGTCTGCGTTCCGTCGCTCGGGATCATTTTCCCCGGGCGGTTGGCTACGCGAAGTCGTCCGCCTCCGCCAGTCCCTTTCGCCGACTATTCATAGCCGACGACCGGCTCTGACGCATTTGTGTCATGTGTGGCTTGCAGAGCGGTTCCAGACTGGCGCGTCAGCGGGGGACGATCTGCAGACCGTCATCGGGGAGCAGGTTGCGCGCCGGCCCACCGGTCTGCTGTCCACGTCCCTGCTGGTAATAGGGCAGTTCCGGCCGGCGGTCGTTGTCGCTGCCCGAATCGTATTCCCAGGCCTGGTTCCAAGGCGCGCGACCGCCCACGCTGATGCCGCCGGTGGAATCGACCTCCCGCACGACCGGGCGCTCGCGGTACGGACCCGCGCCGGCTTCGGCGGCCGAGGGAGCGGCGACCAGGGGCGCGGCCATCATCGCCACGGCGAACACGGCGGACAGGGCGGTCTTCATGCGGGCCTCGGAGGGATGGGCCGGGAATCGGCGTGTCGATGTGGTGAGCGTATAACGGCGAAGGTTGCCGCGGCGTTCCCCGCCGGCGGCATCCCCTCGGCAAGTTCGCCTCGGCAAGTTCGCCTCGGCAAGCCGACGCTTCACCTCGCTGAGGCTTTGACGCGTCGCAGGTTCCAGGACGCAAGAGCGGCGACCGCTCTTGCGAAACCTGCTTACCCTCGCAGCATCTCCCCGACCCAGATTCCGCGTTCCACGTGATCGGTCATGATCGCCAACACCGCATCGCCGGCGAAGCTGGCGGCGCGGGAGGGTGTCCGGTCCGGCGGATAGGACAGGACGAGGCGGCGCGTGGGCGCCGGGTCGACGATGGGCCTTGCCGTGAGCCGTCCGGCCTCGATGTCGGCATGGATCGAGGCCAGCGGCAGGATGGTCAAGCCGTAGCCGTGGCGCACCAAGTCCTTCAGGGCCGTGTAGCTGTCCGTCTCGATCGCCACGTCGAGGGTGATCCCGGCCTCCGTGGCGAAGTGCTGGAGGATGATGCGCAGGCCGTGGCGGTCGCTCGGAAGCAGCAGCTGCTCGGCGGCCAGGGCCTCGAACGGCACGGGCTTGCCGGACATGGGAGCGCCGTCTTCCCGCCCCTCCCCGCCGGGTCCGATCAGGAACAGGCTCTCGCGCATCAGGGGCCGCGAGCGCAGCGAACGGGTCGCCCGCGGGTCGTACAGGATCGCGAGGTCAATCTCGCCGCGATGGAGCCCGTCGAGCAGGTAGCCGGTATAGGCGCTCACGAGCTGAACCATCACGCCCGGATGCGCCGCCCGGAACGCCGCGGCCAGGGGAACCGAGATCATGTCCGCGATGGTCGGCGGCAGGCCGATGGCGACGTGTCCGGTCAGGGACGCACCGGCACCGGTGACGCCGGCCTTCAGGGCTTCCACCTCGGCCAGGATGCGCTTTGCATGGCGCAGCGCTGCCTGGCCCTGTTCGGTAATGACCATCCCGCGCCCGTGACGGGCAAAGAGCGGCACGCCGAGTTCGTCCTCGAGCAGCCGGACCTGCCGGCTCAGGGCCGGCTGCGCGATGCGCAGGCGCGCCGCCGCCTTGCTGAGGCTGCCGAGTTCGGCGACGTGCACCAGGGTGCGCAGCTGCGAGATGTCCATGTCACCTATGCCCGTTCGCGATAACTGTTCCGTCTCGATTGCTGAGGTGCAATAGCTCGGCGAGGACTAGGACATGGCCGTCCCCACCTGAAAGACAGGCCATGACCACCCGCTTCTCCGCCGCCGAGACGGCTTTCGGCATCCCCGCCTCCGTTACCGCCGGGTCGGAGCGCGCAGGGCGCGAGCGCCCCGCCGGCACCTTCGTGGAGCGGGGGACCACCGCCTATCGGCGCACCAGCCTCGCCATGTTCCTGGCGGGTTTCTCCACGTTCTCGCTGCTCTATGCGGTGCAGCCGCTCCTGCCGAACTTCACCTCGGAATTCGGGATCGGCGCCTCGGAGGCGTCCCTGGCGCTGTCGCTCACCACCGGCTTCCTGGCCTTCTCGATCCTGTGCGCCGGCGCAGTCTCCGAGGCTCTGGGCCGTCGCGGCCTGATGTTCGCCTCCATGGCCGGGGGCGCCCTCCTCCATATGGCCGGCGCCCTGGTGCCGGGCTGGTACGCCATCCTGGCGCTACGGGCCGCCGAGGGCTTCATGCTGGGCGGCGTGCCGGCGGTGGCCATGGCCTACCTCGCCGAGGAGATCGACCCGCGTGCCCTCGGGGCGACCATGGGCCTCTATGTCGGCGGCACGGCCTTCGGCGGGATGATGGGCCGGCTCGGCATGGGCGCCCTCACCGAGTTCGCCTCCTGGCGGACCGCCCTGTTCACCCTCGGCGCCGTCGACCTCCTGGCGGCTGTCGGCTTCATCCTGCTGCTGCCGCCCTCGCGCAACTTCATCCGGCGCTCGGGCATCAACGCGGCCCATCATGTGGGAGCCTGGGCCTCGCACCTGCGCAATCCCGGCCTGCCGCTGCTCTTCGCCACCGGGTTTCTCGTGCTCGGCGTCTTCGTCGCGACCTTCAACTACCTGACGTTCCGGCTGAGCGCCCCGCCCTACGGCCTCGACCAGGCCCAGATCAGCCTCGTCTTCGCCGTGTTCCTGTTCGGGGTGGTATCCTCCTCGACGGCGGGTTCGATGGCGGACCGGTTCGGCCGCGGCCCCGTCCTCGTCTCGGGGATTCTGATCATGGCGGCGGGCATCGCCCTCACGCTGCTGCCCTCGCTTCCCGGCATGATCGCCGGTGTGGCGGCGGTCACGATCGGGTTCTTCGTGGCGCATTCGGTAGCGAGCGGCTGGGTCGGCCGGATGGCGGCCGGGTCCAAGGGCCATGCGGCGTCCCTGTACCTCCTCGCCTATTACCTCGGTTCGAGCTGCCTCGGCTCGGCCGGCGGATGGTTCTGGACGGCGGGGGCCTGGCCGGCCGTGACGGCGTTCAACGCCCTCCTGCTCGCCGTGGCCATGGTCGTGGCCCTGTGCCTGTGGCGGATCGAGGGGCGGCGTCCGGGGACCGGGTCTCGCGCATGAAGAAGCCCGCCGCCCATGACGGGCGGCGGGCTTGAACGGAGCGGTTCGGCGTCAGTGGACGGTGGCGCCGGACTCCATCGAAGCGGTGGCGCGCGGCTTGGACACGGCGCGGGGCCGCGCGGCCGGGGTCGCCTTGGCTGCGGTCGTCTTGGCTGCCGCCGTCTTGGTCGCGGGCGCCTTCGCGGCAGGCGCCTTGGGGGCGGCCACCTTGGCGGAAGCCGACTGGGTCGCCGCCGACTTCGCCGACGTCCTGGGCTTGCGCGGAGCGGCGACGGCCTTCTCGGCGACGGCCTTTTCTGCGACGGCCTTGGCGGCGGCGCTGCGCGAGGCACGGGGCTTCAGAACCTTGGCCGGGCTCGGCGACAGGCTCAGATCGGCGGTCGCCGCCTGGACGTAGTGCGGGGCCGGATCACGCGTCGAGACCAGCTCGGCCTCGGCCATCAGCCAATGGTCCTCGGCGCGGCCGAAGACCCGGCCCTCGCCTTCCCAGATATAATAGGCGCGCTCACGCACCTGCTGTTCGAAAGGGATCATCCGCGCTCTCCTCGTGGGTGGTCGCCCCGATGGAAGCGGAGGTTGGTTAATCCCTGGTTAATGCTGCGCCGCAGCGAGGCCGTGTCAGCCCCGCGAGAGCCGCCTGGCATTGGCGCGGACCTTCCGGCGGTATCCGGTGACCATGCTCTGGGTCGAGCCTCCGGTCGCCATCAGCAGGGCCGCCTCGCCGGCGGCCATGATCTTCTCGCTGACCATGCGTTGAGCCTCGACCTGCGCGGCCGGCCCGCCGAGGGACAGCTTGGCGAGGCGAAGGCCGATCACCTGCTGCGATTCCATCGCAAGCAGGGTCGCATCCATGCCGAGCTTCCACCACGCACCGAACATGTCAGTCCTCTCCACGCCGCCGGGCGCAATGGCCGCGCTTATGTCACGCGGTCCGTCTTCGCGGTAAGGGCCGGCTCGATCGAAAGGCCGCTCGCGCGTCACGATCTCGCGAACGGGCGCGCAGTGGCGGGCGCTCAATCGAAGGAGCGCGATTTCGCCGACGATCCACCGAGGCTGATCTTCTTCGGAGCCGAACCGCCGCCGAGGCTGATCTTGCGGGGGGGCGGGGCGGCGGCGGGGTTGGGAGCCGCTGGCCGCGCCGACTTCATCTGCGCCTGTCCGTGGACCACCGAGCCGATCTCGCCGGCGACCCGGACGAGGTCGTCCCGCTCGCAGGCCCGGGCCACCGAGAGGCCGAGTTGATGCATGTGGCTCTTGCCGTAGAGGTAGACGGCGAGGTTGGCGCGGGTGGTGGGAGGGATCTCGGCCAGGATCTCGGGCAGGTCCTCGGGCTCGGCGCGATAGACCGCCCCGAGGAGATCGAGGGAGACCGGGCAGGCCGGATCCGGCTCGGCGCCGCTGGTGGGGTGCGACTGGGTCATGGAGTACCTGTCTGGCTGGTTGAGGTCTGGGCGAGGATATCGGCCGGAGCCGTGTCGCCGGCGGCGGGCGGCTCGGGCGGTGTCGTCTGCTCCCGGACGATGGCGTCTTCCGGGCGTGGTTGAGAAGTGAGCCGCGGCGCCGGACGTTCCGGCTGCAGACAGCCGCTGCAGACGGAGGCGATCGCGATGCGGGCGCGGCGGTCTGCCCGCTCCCACACCGCTTCGCGAGCGGCCCGGGCCCGTGCCACCTCCTCCGCCGACGGCATTCCGCCGCCAGCGCCGATCTCGGCCGGAGCGGCGTCCGGAGGCCTGATTCTCAGGAGCAGCGGTTCCTGGGCCAGAACCGGCGATCCCGCAAGGGCGCAGGCGAGAGAGGAAGCGGCGAGCCGACAAGCGAGGATCGTGCGGCCCATCGGCTCCTCATCGGGTCGGCAGACCCCTGGTCACTCGGCGGAACGATCGTCGGCTCAGGGTTAACATGGCCTTAACGCACAATCGACCCAAGCCGCTGGACTGTGTCCAGGTCGTTCCTACTCGTTTCCCACGTCGTTCCCGGCCCGTTTCGCGACGCGCGCGACGGCGAAGCGCCGATCCGGCAGGGTCGAGGGAGGCCGCTACTGACGCAAATCCTGAAACGTTCCGTGGGGTGGAGCGATCATGCGTATGCGTTGCGCTAATGCAACCACGATACCACAAGGGCCCAATATGATCTGGCCAGTTTGAATACGGATTTGGCGTCAATGGTCCCGAAATTTGTAATTTTAGCCCTGATCTCAACTGGCGTTGCAGGATGTGGCGCCCGACCAATCGAGCCAATGACCGCTGAGCGACAAAATTTCCGCAAGCAAGATTTGAAGATTATGTTTGCTAAGCTTATTTCTGTACACCAAAATTTTGGTACCAAGACGTTGCTCGGCAACGACAGGTATTATAAGAATGCCCAAGTTAGTGTTCCTTCAAAAAGCATCTACGCAAACAATATTATTTGTGCGAAGGTGCATGTGTCGTCAGTCGGTATATTTGGACCTGCAACTGTCGATCTCCATGCAACAACGTTTGAAACATCTTCTGGCACCAGACTTTCGATGCGGAGGGAACTAGATATAGTTCCGGCGTGTGAAGGACCCTATGAGCCTTACCCTGAATTAGAAGCTCTTTCGTTGAAAGATCCAGGTTGATATAATTGTCGAGAACCGCGCGCACGTGAGAGACGTCCACGCCTAACCCTCCGCCCAGACGGACATGCGCAAACCCGCTCGGCTCACGCCGCGGCGGGTTTTTCGTTTGGGATTACACCGGCGGAAGCTCGAACCCTCCCAACCGCACTGACCGCGCCCCCGGGGCGCCCCCGATCCGGATCGGCACCGCTCCGGCACCCTGGTCCGGCATCCTGCGCAGATCCGTGCTGCCGCGCTTTGGTATACCGAGGGGGTGGGGTCGTCCGCCCGTCGCGCCCCGACACGGGACGAGGCCGAGCCAGGGCGCCGGATCACGGCCGCGGGCGAAGGACACGACATCACCGATCGCCGCCCGCCCCCGACCGTCCCGTTTTCCCCGCCGGTCGCCAGTCCACCTGCCTCGGTCCTCGGCCTCCTCGTCGCCAGTGAGGGCCTGCCGGTTTGCCGGCCGGGGGGACGGCCGACCGCTCGGCGATCCATCGGAAGGGCCGGGAGTTTGCCGGCCCCGGCGGCGTCGAGGCGATGGAACACGCCCTCGCGGGAGCCCGCCAGGACGCGCCTGACCGTACGTGAAGCAATCATCCCCCGCGCGCGGACTTGAGGAGACGGCGATGAGCAACATGATCGGCCATCGACATGTTCAGCGCGCGGTGTCCGGTAACGCAGGCCGACACTCAAAGAGTTGCGTGCCGTCACGACCGAATACGACAAGATCCTGGACAGCTTCGATCGCGTCTTCCGCCTCGACGTCTGCGAGAGCCGGTCTCTAATCAACAACGAGAGCGGTTTACTTAATGTAAATATCCTTCGCTCTAATCCTCGCGAACGGAGCGATAATGCTGGCCAGCGGACTGACTCGACAGCACGGCGCGTATCGCCGAGGCTCGGGACGGGGATACCGCGTACGGCTTGCCGACGAGGGGGACGGTCGTGGGTGCGTATTCCGGTCAAAGTGCGCCGACATTCGCGGGCAACGGAACGGGCCAGATCCTCACTCCGGTGGGCGCCGAGGGGATGAATGCCTACGGCAATGCCGTGACGATCCTACAGCGTGGCGCTTCAGTCCGATGATCAAGCCGTCGCCTCGTCGTCCTCGTCGTCGCTGGCCGAGCCTTCGATGATCTCGCCGCGCCGGTAACGCGCCTGGGCCTCGGCAATGCGGCGTGCGCCCTGTGCGTGGCGGCTCGACACCGAGCCGCCGGGCGCCTCGGGGCCGCCGCGCTTGATCGCCACCAGCTCCGGGTCGCCCCAACGG
>NZ_JAKSYE010000117.1 GCF_022829685.1 Methylobacterium sp. E-045 | reverse complement strand
GCAGCACCAGGGCGTCGCCGTCGTCGAGAACCGTCGGCTCGGGCAGGTCGAGCAGGAAGGACAGGCCGCCGACCCCGCGCATGGCCATGCGCCGGCGATGGCGGTCGCCATGGTCGAGGACGATGCGGTCGACGATCTCGTCGGAGAGCGAGTCGCGGCGCAGGGCGCGGGTGGCGGGGAGCATGGCTCGCGACGTTTCCACCAATTCGCGCCGCGGATGGCGTCGTCCCCGTAAGTATCGGGCAGGAATCCGAGCGTCAAGATCTCGTCCTCCAGGAACGGCGAGCGACAAGCCCGCGCCGGTGGAATCCACCAAACCGCCGGTTCGTGACAATCCGCCCCCTGCGCCGGCTCCCGCCCCGCTCGGCTTCTGGGCCCGGCTACACGCCGCCCTCTCGCGAAAGGCCGCCTGATGCCCCGTCGCCTCTTCCGCACGCGCGTCCGCGCCTGGCTGTCCTCGCTGAAGGGCTGGCGCACCTATCTCGTCGCCTTCGTCCTGGCCCTGCCTGAGATCCTGGAAGGCCTCGGCGCCGTGGATTTCAGCGCGGTGCTGCCGGCGGCTATTGCCTCGAAGGTCGGCCTGATCCTGCTCGTCGCGCGCCTGGTGCTCGCGCCCTACCTGCGCACTCTCGCCGCCGCGAAGGCGCCGGCCGCCGAGGAGCCCCGCTGATGTGGGGCTTCCTCGCCAAGCTGCTGCTCGGTCTGCCGGGCCTCGCCGACGGCCTCTTCGGCTACCTGAACAAGCGGTCCGACAACACCGTCCTGGTGAACGGCCAGAACGTCACCGCCGATGTCTCGATCGGACAGGCGCAGCTCGCCGCCTACGTCGAGGAGCGCAAGGTCATCGCCCAGGAGCGGGCGGCGCAGAACGGCTCGCCGTGGACCGCCTGGATGATCCCGACGGCGTTCGGGCTCTGCATGATCCACTTCGGCGCGATCGTCCTCGACTCGACCTTCCTGTTCAACTGGCGCGTGGCGAAGCTACCGACGCCGTACGATCAGATGGAATGGTCGATCGTCATGGCGGTGATCGGTGTCGCCGGCATCGCCGGGACCGTCCGCAAGGTCTTCTCGAAGTAGCACCCCTCCCCTGAGGAGGGGGAGGGTCATTGACCCCGCGCGACCGGAACGCCGGCGCGCCACCTCGCCCGTGGGGGCTTGCATCATGGACACCTCGTTCCTCGCCGGCGGCCCGATCACCTGGGCCGCCCTCATCGCGTTTGCGCTGTTCCTGGTCGCGGTGCTGAAGGTGGTCGACTGGATCGCCTCCAAGCTCAAAACGCGAGAGAAGGAGGCTGTCAGCCCGCTGGTGCTCGATCTCGCCTCGGTGAAGCTGAACGTCGAACGTCAGGGCGACGCCCTGAACGCCTTCAAGGTGGAGGTCGCGCAGAAATACGTGACCGGCGATGTCATCACCCGCCTCGAGGGGCGGATCGACGGCATGGTGTCTTCGGTGCGGGATGAGATGCGGGCGACGCGCACCGAGCTGCTCGACGCGGTTCTGAACGGGCGATCGAAGTAGCCGTCCCTGCTATCCACAGCCCTGTAAACCTGTCCTGCCCCGCCCGGCTCACGCCGCGGCGGGGCTTTCTGCTGTCTGCGTGTCGTCCTCGTAGACGACCTTGCCGTCCACCGCGATCGAGACGGTGTAGAGGTTGTCACTGCATAAGATGTTCGGATCGTCCTCGCCTACGCACTCTGCAAAGAACTGCGCGCGATTGCAGTCACAGGCATAGTTGCCCTCACACCATATGTAATTGTCCGTCCACTCGCTCGGATGAGTGTAGCTGCGGCTTTCGCCAGTCTCTCGTTTCGTGATCGTCACGTCATAGGGCATCCTCAACTCCTCACGCCCGGCCGCCGTCATGGCGCGCCGGGCTTTTTCGCGTCTGTGGCCCGGACCTCGGACCATCGTGCCCATGCGGCCTTCACCGCGTCGGCCGCCTCCTGCTTCGTCGGCGCCTCGCCGTTCAGGGCGCATCCGACAGTGCCGGGCGAGGCCTGGATGCCATTCGCGAACCACAGCCATCGGCCGTCCTGCGGGCCGCCGCCCATCCGGTAGATGCGGCCGACGAGCTCGCCGTCGTCATGCGCGACGAAGTCGTGCTTGCGCTCAGTGCCGGGGTACGTGTGGGTCCAGACGATCGGCATTCAGCGAGACGTGTCCTACTTCTCAGCGTGCCGGAGTCCCGCGACGACGACCGCGATCGCGCTCCCAAGGATGGCAGTGCTTACCCCGGCCTCTGCGGCAGTTGTCGAGAAGCCCTGCGCGAGAAGCGCCTCATAGAACCATCGAACCACGTTCCACGCCACGACGACGAGCGCCGCCGAGGCGAAAGGCCCGAGGGCGATCAGGGCGATGTTCGTGCGGCTCATTCCTGTGTTCCTTCCTGTGCCGACCTGATGTGCCGACCCCCGGTTTCGGCGGGAATCGGCGGAACGAGCCCCTACGAGGGGGATCGAGAACGGGCGGGGAACGGAATGTGCCGAGTCTTGTGCCTTGACGAAGCGCCAGCAAACGTCTTTAAAGTCGCCCCTGACGCGACTAAACCATGAATTTCTTCAATGGTTTCAGAGCGAATGCCGGATTAGCTCAGCGGTAGAGCAGCGGTTTTGTAAACCGAAGGTCGGGGGTTCAATCCCCTCATCCGGCACCATCCCCCAGCGCTGATGACCATCGGTTGCGCGTCCCAGGGCCGGTCCGAAGGCGGACTTCGTTAACGATCAGGCGCCATCAAGAGGCGGTCGGGAGATTTCGGTCGTCCGTTCATATCGGCACGTCGGGAACGAGGGCGGAAACCCATGCGGATAGGTGTTGCGGCGGGTGTGCTCGCGGCGTTGGGCGTCGGGATGGCGGCTCATGCACAAGGTCTCGCACGGGGCACCGAGGACGGCGCAGAGCGCGGCGGCAACATCGCCGGCCCCCTGGGCGCGGCCGTCGGCAGCGTGATCGGAGGCGCGGTGGGGACCGCCAACGAGATCCTCGGGATCGATCGCCGGGAACGGTTCAGGATCTACACCCGCGGCGAGCGGCGCCCGTCCTTCGCCTACCGCGGCAAGGTGCAAGTCGGCACCGTGCTGCCCGAGGGCGGTGTCGTCTATTACGACGTACCCCCCGAATTCGCCCTGAAAGGCTACAACTACACCGTCGTGAACGATATCCCGGTGCTGGTCGAGCCGGGCACCCGCCGGATCGTCGAGGTGATCGACTGAGTCGAGAGCGCGTCCGAGACGGCCCTTCGTCTCTTGTTCCCATGACGACCCACTTGACCATCGCCGCCGATGGCGAACGCCATGCCGGCGCAGAGGGCCCCCGGTGACTTGCTTCGCGGCCTATTGCGACGGCCTTCAGGCGATAAATATTGCCGATTAACAGTCCCGCTGCATTGAAGCGGGAATAGACATTCAGTCATGCTCTCTGCGACGGGCGTGAGACTGTCTCCGACCCGGGTCGAGGTAGGGTCATGGACCGTAGGGGCACCACTCACTGGGTGAGCGACGACCGACTAAGCGTCCGAAAGGCGACGCAACCGACATCCTGTCCGGTCTCGGGTTAGGATGGGTCCATGGCTGACGATGTCTCCAACCGAGAACCAACCATCGGTCACGCCAGGGAAGCGGCGGACGCGGTCGAAACATGGGCCGTCGATGACGAGCGGTACCGCCTGCTGGTGGACAGCATCGTCGATTACGCCATCTATATGCTCGATCCGCAGGGGCGGGTGGCGAGTTGGAATCGCGGCGCCCAGCGCTTCAAGGGCTATACCGATTCGGAAATCATCGGCGAGCATTTTTCGCGCTTCTATACAGACGACGACCGGGCCATCGGTCTTCCCGGCCGCGCCCTGAGGATCGCCGAGACCGAGGGCCGTTTCGAGCAAGAGGGCTGGCGCGTCCGCAAGGACGGCAGCCTGATGTGGGCCCACGTGCTCATCGATCCGATCCGAGGCAAGGACGGTACCCTCATCGGCTACGCCAAGGTCACCCGCGACCTCAGTGAGCGACGGGCTGCGCGGGCCGCCCTCGAACGGAGCGAGCAGCAGTTCCGCCTCCTCGTCCAGGGCGTGCGGGACTACGCCATCTACATGCTCGACCCTCAGGGAAAGGTCACGAGCTGGAATCGCGGCGCCCAGCGCTTCAAGGGCTACACGGACGACGAGATCATCGGCGAGCATTTTTCGCGCTTCTATACCGACGAGGATCGCGCCTCCGGCCTGCCCGCCCAGGCGCTCCGGACCGCGGCCACCGAAGGCCGTTTCGAGGCGGAGGGCTGGCGTATCCGCAAGGACGGGACGTGTTTCTGGGCGCATGTCGTCATCGATCCGATCCGGGGCGAGCATGGCGAGCTGATCGGTTTCGCCAAGATCACGCGGGACGACACGGAGCGGCGAAACACCGAGCAGGCTCTCGAGGACAGCCGCGCGCGCATCGTCCAGTCGCAGAAGATGGAGGCGATCGGCCAGCTCACCGGCGGTGTCGCGCACGATTTCAACAACCTCCTCGCCGTCGTGCTCGGCAATCTGCATCTCGCCCTCAAGCGCCTTCCGCCGGATCGCAAGCTGCTGCGGCTGGTGGAAAACTCCATTCAGGCGGCCGAGCGGGGGGCCACGCTGACCAAGCGCATGCTCGCCTTCGCCCGCCAGCAGAAGCTGGAGACCGGCCCCGTGGACGTGCCGGAGCTCGTGCGGGGCATGGCCGAGCTGCTGAAGGGCTCCATCGGCTCGGCCATCCCGGTCGCCATGCTGTTCCCCCCGGAACTGCCGCTCGCCAACGTCGATGCCAACCAGCTCGAACTCGCCCTGCTCAATCTCGCCGTCAACGCCCGCGACGCCATGCCGGAGGGCGGCACGATCACCATCGCCGCACGCGAAGCGGCGGTCGCCTGCGACGAGGTTCCCGGTCTCGGCCAGGGACGCTACGTCTGCCTGTCGGTCACCGACACGGGCGGCGGCATGGACGGGCAGACGCTTGCCCGCGCGACCGAGCCGTTCTTCACGACCAAGGGTGTCGGCAAAGGCACCGGGCTGGGCCTTTCCATGATCCACGGCTTCGCCGAGCAGTCGGGCGGCCGGCTGTTTCTCAGGAGCGTACCGGGCCAGGGCACGATTGCGGAGCTGTGGTTGCCCGAGGCCGAGGTGGGTGATCCGGGAACGGGGACGCCGGAAACGGCCCTCTCCCCGGCAGCGACGACGCCGTTGAGGGTTCTGGTGGTCGATGACGACCCACTGGTCCTGATGAACACGGCGGCCATGCTGGAGGATCTCGGTCACGTGGTGGCCGAGGCGGCGTCTGCCTCGCAGGCCCTGGACCTCCTCCGCAATGCCGAACCGTTCGATCTCGTGATCACGGACCAGTTGATGCCGGGTATGAGCGGCACGCAGCTCATCGCGGCGATCAGCCGGGGATCCCCCGGACTGCCGGTCATCCTCGCCAGCGGCTACGCCGACCTGACGGAGGGCGAGCATGCCGATGACGTGCGCCTGACCAAGCCGTTCGGGCAGGAAGAGCTGGCGCGGGCCATCCAGACGAGATTGCGGGTGGAGCCTCCGATCCTGGCGTTCCGGCCGGCGGTGGACGAGTCCAGTGCCTCCCCCGACACGATGACGGCCGGGGTCGGCTCATATCTCGGCTGACCGGACGAGTACGCCGGTTCGCCATCGACGAATTCGAGACGTGCGAAGCCGCCATCGCCGTGACCTCGCGCGAAAAGGCCCCGATGAGACGAACTCATCGAGGCCTGGCGTGACGGATCGGCTCGAAGGAGTTCTCAGAACCCCATGGCGACCTTCAACGAGCCGACGATCGTCGCGATGAGACCGACGGCGAAGACGCCGATCATCGCGTAGTTGAACGGTTTCAGCTTCATCGGCGAACCCTATCGACCGATCAACAGCGATTCCCGCCGGAGGTCTGGCCGTATTGCTGAACCGGAAAGTTCTGCTGGTTGGCGTTGCCTTCGGCGGCCGAACTCATCGGGCAGGTGGCTGGGTTGCGCGAGAAGACATCGCCGCGGGACTGAAACGAACCCGTCGTCTCAACATCGTAAGGCGAGGACCCCGTGTAGCGGGAGGGGTGATCGTAAGCCATCGCCGACGAAATCGAAGAAACACCAAGAAAAAGAGCGGTAGCTATGGCGGCAATACAGGTCTTCATGGGGATGGCGTGGCTCCTATAAGCTGCAGATCTGGAATGAGGTCTGCTTGTTGCTGTTGAAAACGAATATGGGGTGCCATCTCCATTCTTGGCGTGCTCGCGCGCACGCGCTGTCGCGGATTATAACGCGCGCCGCACGTCCGCCCGACCCGCTCAGACGACGAGGCGCGCCTCCACCAGATCGATCTCCCGGACGAGCCGCCGCAGCACCACGTCGTCGATCGCTTCCGAGCGGCGCAGGCGATAGAGGGCCTGGCGCTCGGCCTCGATGCCGACGAGGCGCAGGCGCTTCTCGGTGAGGGCGAGCTGCTTGATGCGGCTGACATCCTTTCGCGGCTCCGCCGTCGCCGCTTCCAGCCCCTCGTAGCGGTCCATGGCGCGGGCGCTGGCTTCCACCGCGATGGAGGCGTCCTCCTGCTCCTCCACGAGCCGGTGCTGCAGGGCCTCGATGGCCTTCACGGCGTCGTCTCGCGCGGCGGCGCGGGCGGCGTCCTCCTCGGAATCATGGCTGGGTTCGGGGGGAAGGCGCAGGCCCCGCAGCAGCGGGGGAAGGACCGTGCTTGCGAGGAGGAGCGAGGTCAGGATCACACCCATGGCCAGGAGGATCGAGAGATCCCGCGCGGGGAACGGCGTGCCGTCCTTCAGGGTGAGCGGCAGCGTCAGGATACCCGCGAGGGTGATGGCGCCCTTGACGCCCGCCAGGGTCGTCGCGGCCACGAGGCGCAGGGTCGGCGTCTCTCGTCGATCGCCGCTCCGGCGCGCCTTCATCAGGACGAACTGGAGCGAGATCCAGACCCAGACGAAGCGGATCGCCATCAACCCGGCGGTGATGGCCAGGATCCAGGCGACGAGCCAGCCGGCCCCCTGGACGTCGGCCTGCCTGACGGCCTGCCGGAACACCTCCGGCAACTGCTCGCCCAGCAGGACGAAGATCGAGCCGTTGGCCGCGAGAGCCACCGTGTCCCAGACGGCGGTGCGCCGGACGCGCGTGGCCCCCAGGCTGCGCCCCTGGATCTCCACATAGGTCATGGCGATGCCGGCCGCGACGGCGGCCAGGATGCCGGAGGCGTGGACGTGCTCGGCGGCGAGATAGGCGCCGAAGGGCGTCAGCAGGCTGAACAGGATCTGCAGGCCGGGATCTTCGCCCGTGCGCCGCCGCAGCAGGTCCTGGGCGCCCATGAGGAGGAAGGTCGTCGCGGCGCCGATGCCGATTCCACCCAGGGCGAGCCACACGAACGTGGTCGCCGCCTGAGGAAGCGAGAAGGTACCCGTGAGGGCGGCGGCGATGGCGAAGCGCAGGCAGACGAGGCCGGTGGCGTCGTTGAGGAGGGCTTCCCCTTCGAGGATGTGCATGAGGCGCCGCGGGACCGGGGCCTGTGCCGCCACGGAGGAGACGGCGATGGGGTCCGTCGGCGACAGGACGGCCGCGAGGGCGAAGGCCACCGCCAGCGGCATCCCCGGAATCATGCCGTGGATCAGCGCGCCGATGCCGAGCACCGTCAGGACCACGAGGCCCAGCGCCAGGGCCAGCACGGTCTTGCCGTCGCGGAACAGGTCGCGCTTGGGGATGCGCCACCCGTCGAGGAACAGGAGCGGAGGCAGGAAAACGAGGAAGAAGATTTCGGGGTCGAGGGACGTGCTTGGGAGCGGTCCAAGAGCCAGGGCGACGCCGATGGCGATCTGGATCAGCGGCAACGGCAACGGAATCAAGCGGCCGAGGGCGCCGCTGACCAGGACGGACAGCAGCAGGGCCAGTACGACGGTAACGCTTTCCATTCGTCTCTTTCATGCATGGGCCGGCAGGGCTGACGGTGCCTCGACCGGGTTGACGTCATGACCCCCGATGCCTGTCGCGGCGCTTACTGACCGAGGGCTCGGTGGGGTGGGCGTGCCGCCCGGATGTCCGCGGGCACCCCATGGCGGGCGGTCACGTTCCAGTGATCGACCGGCACGTCTTTGACGGTCGATCGCGGCCGAATTCCTAGCAGCGCGAGGGTGGCGATGTCCCGCGCGATGCCATCTCCAGCCCGTTCGATCCTACCTGCCTCTGATCAAGGCAGGGTGCCTAGCAAGATTGCAAAGCGAGGGAGGGTCTGTCAGTATTCTTCTGGTATACCAGACGACATGACTGGCAAGTGCAACTTTTGCCTGCCGGTTGGGCGCTCTGAGCGCGCGAAGGAAAGACGGGATGTCCCATATCGGCAACCTGCTCGCATCCCGGATGTTTCGGCCGATCCTGGCGGGCGCGACCCTGCGCGAGCGTCTCATCGCCTGCCTCGGTGCCCTGATCGGCATCGCACTGACGGGTCTCGTGAGCGGCTGGATCGTCGGGGAGGGGCCGCACATTCCCTTGATCGTGGCTCCCATGGGGGCGACGGCGGTGCTGCTCTTCGCCGTGCCGGCAAGCCCCCTCGCACAGCCCTGGCCGATCATCGGCGGCAACACGATTTCGGCCCTGATCGGTGTCACGGCGGCTTATTTCATTCCCCATCCCGTCCTGGCCATCGGCGTCGGCGTCTCGCTGGCCATTGCCGCCATGTCATTGACGCGGTGCCTGCATCCGCCGGGAGGGGCAGCCGCCCTGACGGCGCTCATCGGCGGGTCGGCGGTCACCTCGTCCGGCTTCCTGTTTCCCTTCGTCCCCGTCTGCCTGAACTCGATCATCCTGGTGGGCCTCGGCATCGTCTTCCATCGCCTGTCCGGGCGGACCTATCCGCATCGCCCGGCCGCGGCTCCCGCCAACCTCCACGGGACGGCCGACCTGCCTCCTCCGCTCCGCGTCGGCTTCAACGCCGGGGACGTGGATGCGGCGCTCCAGTCCTTGAACGAAACCCTCGACATCGACCGGACCGACCTGGACCGGCTGCTGCGGGAGGTCGAAAGCCAGGCAATGACCCGCACGCACGGGACGCTGGACTGTGGCACCGTCATGTCGCGGGACATGGTCACGATCGGGGTGGACGAACCCATCGCGAAGGCGCGCCGATTGCTGCTCCTGCACAACATCCGGACGCTGCCCGTGGTGGATGGCGAGGGCCGCCTTGCCGGCACGCTGGGCCTGCGCGAACTCGCCTTGCACGGTGACGGGGCCATCGCGCAGGTGATGTCCGAGGCCCGGACGGCCATGGCGGATGAGCCCGTGCTCTCCCTGGTCGACGCGTTGAGCGACGGACGCACGCATGCGGTGGTGGTCACGGCCGAGGATCGCAGCATTCGCGGAATCGTCACCCAGACCGACCTGCTGGCGCTGCTGATGCGCCTGGTCTCGACCAAGGTCTTCGAGGTGCCCACCCCTCATCGAGCTTGAACGGCCTGTCGCAGAGCATGGCCCGGTTGTTGCGGAGAGAGGTGCTTTCCTCCCACCGTACCAGCACGGGTCCGGGGCCGATGAACGACACGCCGCTCCTCCTTCATCTCCTCTACGCGATCCTGATGGCATCGAGCATGATGCTCACGTGGCAGGTCCATCGGCTCCTCGGCCGCGCCTAGAGACGACACGTCGGGCCATTGGCACCAGCACGGGAATGCCCACGAGGGCGGCGGCCCGGGATCGCGAGACCGGAGTCCACCGTTCGACGGCCGGAGCGGGGCGCCCTCACGAGGCCGCCCTCCGGTTGCGGATCATCCCGGCGATGCCCAGCACGATGATGGCGGCCAGCGCCCCGGTGATCGCCAGGAAGGTGAGGGTGCGGTTCCACAATTGGTCGAGTCCGAGATCGGTGGTGACGAGGTCGGGACGGCCCGCATCGGCCATCACCCGGATGCTATAATCGCCCACATGCAGGCCGGTGAACACGTAGTTCACCCGGCGTGCCACGGTGCCGGTGGGCGTACGCAGGTTCAGCGTCGCGTCGCAGATGTGGATCACGATCTTGGCGCTGCACTTGCCGTCCGTCACCCGCGCGTCGGCGACGGGATGGGCCGTGTCGCGGACCTGCCAGTCCGAGAGCAATGGCGGTGCCGTGTAGACGAGGCAGGCGCCCAGGAGGCCCGCGAGCGCCGCGAGGCCGAACAGCGTCCAGACCATGTTGCCCCAGCCCTGGCGGGGAGGGGGGAGGCGCAAGGTGTCCGGGCTTTTCGCGGAAGCGGTCATGGGTGCGGGCCTTAAGGGGCTCTGGCGTGGGAGGTGGCGCGGGCCGGGGATGAGCCGGCCTCGGCGAGGACGCGGCGCGCTTCCGCCGCCTGCCGGTAGCGGCCGATCAGGTCGGCGAAGTCCTGCAGCGTCATCCTTCGCGGCAGGCTGGCCCATATCGTGACGATGCGGCGCTTGGGGTCGAGGCGGATCTTCCGGCCTCCCGGCACCCGCTGCGGGAAGGGGGCTTCCGGCGGCAGCAGCAGGCGCGTGACGATTCCGGTCTGCTGCAACGTCATGTCGAGGTCGGCCATGTCGTCCCAGGGGATGGGCCGGTCGAGGCCGGGAATCGTCAGCGCTTCAGGCCGCAGGATCATCGTCGTCCGCTCGCCCCGCCACAGCCTGAACAGGCCGAATCCCGCGAGCCCGATCCCGCAGGCGAGGGCCACCGCCGCCACGAGGCGTGCCTCCCAGGCCGCCAACCCCGGAAAACCGAGGGCCACGAAAGCGAGGGCGGCCATGGCGAAGAGCAGGCCGGCGACGATCAGGACGATGGCGCCGGGCCGGCTGTTCTCGCGCAGGACCCGCTCCTCGGCGTCGATCGCCGCCGCCGTCGCCTCCAGATGCGCGCGCACGGCCGCGTCATGCTCTTCCACCGCCCCCCGGAAATCCGCCGTGGCCGCCCGGCACAATCCGGCGGGGTCGACGAAATAGGCGGCGAGCTGGCCCAGCGCGTGCGGCGGCGGCACGATGGCAGACGCAGCCAGGAGATCGGCGTCCAGGGGCCTGCCGAGGGCGGCGATGCGCTCGCGGGTCGGCGGATGGGTGTCGGTGGGGTGGAGCTGCTCGGCCTCCAGATGCGCGGCCGGGTCGTCGAGGCCGCGTGCGATCACATGGTCGAGGATGGCCGCGACGAGATCGGCGGGGGCCGATCCGGGCTTCTCGGCGGCGGCATCGAGCACCTCTGCGATGCGCGGCTGGACCGCGCCGGTGCGGAGCAGCGCCCGCGCGGCGGCATCCGGCGAGGTCGGCCCGGCGCCCGCGGCGTCGGCGGCGAATTCCCGCGCCCGGCTCCAGTGCCGCACGGCGAGGTGGAAGCGCTCCATCACGAAGGCGCCGAGGCGCAAGGACGGGGTCAGCAGCCCGAAGGATCCGGCATGGCCCTCCGCCACCGCGTCGAGGGAGCGCCCGACCCCGGCATAGATCGGCAGGAAGCGCTGGCTGTAGACGGTGTCGCCACCGGCGTAATGGGCGAGTTCGTGGCCGATGATTGCCGCCACCTCGTCGCCCCGCATCAGGGCGAGGTAGGGCAGCGGGAGATAGAGGATGCGGCCCGTCAGCCGCTCGCCGCCCGGCTCTACCACGGCGGGCCCGGCGCTGACGAAGAAGCCCCCGGTGAGGCCCACCACCACGGCGTCGGGCGTCAGCGCGCCGAGCCGTTCGGCCAGGCCCTCGGTGAGCCGCCACAGGCCGGGCGCTTCCGCCGGCGAGACGGTCCGGCCGAAGATCGGCAGCGGATCGGGCTCGAACGCGGCCAGAGCGCGGCGCAGGCCGAGAACGGTGGCGCCGGCCGTGACGAGGACGGCGCCGACCGCTACGGCGGCGGCCAGCAGCAGCTTGATCTCGCCGCTGCCGAGGCCGGGCCGGGCGAGGATGCCGGCCTCGACGATCACGGCCGCGACGAACCCTCCCGCGGTGAGGAGGACCTGGATGGCGAGGATGGGAGGCAGCAGCCGCCGCACCAGGGAGAAGCCCGCCACCAGCACGTCCCGCGAGGCCCGCCCCATCCATCCCAGGACGGCGCCGGCCAGGAGGACGAGGATGGACAGGGCCGCCGCGAGTCCCCCGGCCGCGATGACGACGGGCGGCAGCATCCGGCGCCAATCCATCAACCGGGTCAGGGTCGCGGCCTCGTCGCGCGCCGCGCGGGCCTGAACGAGGGCGAGGGGGCCGCCATAGACCTGACCGTTACGGCGGAACTGCATGCGGAAATCGATGCGGCCGTCCCGCGGCTCCCGCGCCTCGAGATCCTGGACGATCCGCGTCAGGTTCAGGTGTTGGGCATCGAGCTCGGCCCAGTCGGCGGCGGCGCGCTCCCGCTCCCAGACACCGAGCAGCATGACCGCCAGGGGCAGCAGGACGGTGGCGGCCACGAGGCCGGCCAGCGAGCTCAGATGCGACGGTGCGCGCGTCATCGTTGCGTCGGCGATGCCTGCCTCCTGAGATGCGTCTTCGCGCAATCGGGCACCGGCATAGGCCGTTTCCTAGGAAAAATCACCCGTCCGGCCGCGGGTGCGGTCCGGGCGACCTTTTGGGTTGTGTCCCCATGGCGAGGCGGAGGCCGCAGGCACCAGTACCAGGGCGCTCCGGTTCCATCGGAGCGCCCTCTGCCGCGACCAATCTCTGGGATGAAGCATGAAACTTTATTGTATGCCACTCCGTAGCGAGGCGGATGGATCTCAACCTCTTTCCGGGTTTCTCCACCCCCGTGCTCGCCTCCACGGAGGCCGACCTGATTGCTGCCGACGCGGCATGGATCGCGGAATTGGCGAGCGTGTTCGGATGCGACAGGATCGACGAGATGGCGGCTCAGGGCGCGGGCCGGGGGGAGGAGGGAAGTCGCCTCCGGCATCTCTACGATGCCCGTGAGGGCGCCTTGGCGGCATGGCGCGCCGCGCGCGGCATGGATTAGGGCGGCCTCGTAAGATTCCCAATCACCACCGGTTTCTGCCTTCGGCATGAGGGTGCTGCGGGCGTTTAGCAAGGGACACCGAGCCGCGCCGGTCCCATTGGATCAGAGGCGATGGCTGCCCGTCATCCCCGACCCTGTGCCCGATCCCGCGAGGCTGACACCCTTCTTCGACGCGCGGTGTCCGTCACCATAGGTGGGGGCCGTGTAGCCCTGTCGGGACTGCCGGTGGATCGCGTCGCCGAGATCGCCGGCGACCTGTCGGAGGGTGGTGGCATGGCAGGATGCGGCCACCTGGGTCGCAAGCTCGCGGGTATGGCTTCGGGCATAGAGGAAGGCGGCGAGGCGGGCGCGGGTCCGCTCCGGGATGGTGGCCAGCAGCGCGGGAATCGCATCAGCGTGGGCACGGTAGATCGTCCCGAGCTGTTCGCCGGAAACAGGGCAGTCGTCGTTGAAATCTTCGATGCCGATCGAACGGGCCTGGAACACGCGGATACCTGCAAGTTGGGTTGCTCCATCAGTGCGGTGCCGTGGTTAACGAATGGTATCGATCCCCGCCGATCGGTGGGACGTCATTAACAGACGGCCGGTCGGCAGAGCGTCACCGGCCGTGTGTCGATCGATCCCGTCGTGTCGGGGTCGTGACTGAGCGTGGCGTGAGGGCCGGGCTGAGGAGCGGTCTTGGGGATCTTCATCAGCTGGAGGGCGCACACGCAGCAGAGAGCCAGTGAGGCCAGCCAGAGGGCGCATCGTGCGGTTTTGACGGTTTGTTTCGACATGCCCCCAGGGTGGGGCCGATTGGTTAGCCAATGTTGAATACCGGTCGGCGGCCTGGAGGGCTTCATCCAAGCCGCAATTCGGCGGCGAGCCGTTCCGCGTCGCTGCGCATCAGGGCCAGGAAGTTCCGGGCCATCGGTCCCGAGCGCAGATGGTAGAGGGCATAGACATCCGCCGACAGGATCGGCGAGACGACCGGCCGGTAGGTGACGTTCGCATGGGCGAGCTTCGCCACGAATTCCGGGATCAGGGCGACGCCGAATCCCGCCGCCACGAGACTGGTGAGCGAGGCGGCCTCCACCGCCTGCTGCGAGATTGTCGGGTAGAACCCGCTGCCGATGCAGCATTGCAGGATGTGCTTGGCAAACAGCGAATCCCGCAGCCGCAGGAAGACGAACTTCTCGTCCTTGAGGAGGCTCAGGGTCACCGAATCGCTGACGATCCCGTGACCCTTGGGCAGGACGACGGTGATCCCCTCGCTCCAGGCCAGTTCGCTCATGAGGTCGGGGTCCTGCGGCGGCGTGCGCAGGAAACTGATGTCCGTCTGCCCCGACTTCAGCGCGGCGATCTGCTTGTCCGGCGACATCTCGTGGATCTGGATGTCGACTCCGGCAAAGGTCTCCTGGAATTTATGGATGAGTTTGCCTAGCGGTCCGGCGAGCATCGAGCCGGTCAGTCCGACATTCAGAACGCCGACGCTGCCGCAGCCGATGGCATGGGCCCGTTCGGAGGCGTCCTGCGCGCTGTGGAGAATGGCCTTCGCCCTGACCAGAAAATCCTGGCCGGCCTGCGTGAGCGAGACGCGGCGGGTCGTCCGCTCCAGCAGACAGGTTCCGATCTCCGTCTCGAGATCCCGGATCTGCTGGCTCAACGGCGGTTGCGCCACGCCGAGGGCCTCCGCCGCCGCCGTGAAACTGAGCTTTTCTGCGACGGCGACGAAGTAGCGGAGGTGGCGAAGTTCCATACCCACCATTCATACGGAGAAGCTCTTAATGGCGACGAAAGATATATTTGACGGCCGCCACGGGTCGTACAATGCTGCGCATGGCGATGGGTGACGACATGCCGCTCCTGAACGATTCCGCAGGACGTGACGTCTCCCGTCGGCGAACCTTCCGATGCACCGGGGCCGGGCACGCGGAGCGACGAACGGCCTGAAGCAACGGTTGGAGGTTCGCATGCGGCGCTTCTTTGCGTCCCTGTTCGGTCAGGTGGTCGCGGCCCTCGTCCTCGGGGTCGTCCTCGGCATCGTATGGCCGGATTTCGCCGTCGCCCTGAAGCCCCTCGGCGACGGATTCATCAAGCTGATCAAGATGGCGATCGCGCCGCTGGTCTTCGGTGTCGTCGTGCACGGCATCGTCGGCGCGGGAGACCTGCGCAAGGTCGGCCGGGTCGGGCTCAAGGCCCTGATCTATTTCGAGGCGGTCACGACGCTGGCCCTCGTCCTCGGCATCGTCCTCGCCTACGCGTTCGCGCCGGGGGCCGGCATGAACATCGATCCCGCCACCCTCGATGCCAAGGCCATCGCCAGCTACACCGATCGGGTCGGTCAGGTGACGGGCACCGTCGACTTCCTGATGAAGATCATCCCGACCACGATCGTCGACGCCTTCGCCAAGGGCGACATCCTCCAGGTCCTCATCATCGCGATCCTGTTCGGTGCGGGACTGGCGCTGCTGGGGGAGCACGGGCAGCCCCTGGCTCAGAGCATCGAACGGATCACCGCGGTCCTGTTCCAGATCGTCGGCTTCATCGTCAGGCTGGCCCCCCTCGGCGTCCTCGGCGCCGTCGCCTTCACCGTCGGCAAGTACGGCATCGGCTCCCTGCGGCAACTCGGGATGCTGGTCGCCCTGTTCTATGTGGGCGTCGCCTTCTTCGTCTTCGTCGTGCTCGGCGCGATCCTGCGCGCGGCCGGCTTCAGCATCCTGAAGCTGCTGGCCTATCTGCGCGAGGAGCTCTTGGTGGTGGCGGGCACGGCCTCCTCCGACAGCGTGCTGCCGCAGATCATGCGCAAGCTCGAACGGCTCGGCATCCGCGACTCCACCGTCGGCCTCGTGATCCCCACCGGCTACTCGTTCAACCTCGACGCCTTTTCCCTCTACCTCACCCTTGCCACCGTCTTCATCGCGCAGGCCACCAACACGCCCCTGTCCTTCGGGCATCTGCTGCTGATCCTCGGCATCGCCCTCCTGACCTCCAAGGGTTCGCATGGCGTCCCCGGATCGGCCATCGTCGTCCTGGCGGCGACCCTGTCGGCGGTGCCGGAAATCCCGGTGATCGGGCTGGTGCTCGTGCTGTCCATCGACTGGTTCGTCGGCATCGCCCGGGCGCTCGGCAACCTCATCGGCAATTGCGTGGCGACGGTGGTCATCGCCGCCTGGGAGGGCGATATCGACCGGGCGCAGGCCCACCGGGTCCTCAACGGAGAGGTCGCCACCGACACGACGGCGGTGCTCGATAGCCCCCTCGCCAAGGCGTAAGCGTCCGGGATCGCATCCGGCGCGCCCGAGCTGGAACCGCCCGGCCCGGGTCCGCCGTGGCACGATCCGCGCCGCGCCCGCGACGACGATGGCCCGTCCGGGCCGCATGATCTCTTGGAGACGAGCCCATGACCGCCTCTTCCTACAACCCGCCCTGCGGGGGGCTGCCGCCCCAGACCGCGCTGATGACCGGTCGGGCCGTGTTCACGGAAGCCTATGCGGTCATCCCGAAAGGTGTGATGAGCGACATCGTCACCAGCGTCCTGCCGTTCTGGGACGACACCCGCGCCTGGATCCTGTCCCGACCGCTCTCCGGCTTCTCCGAGACCTTCGCTCAGTACTTGATGGAGGTCGCCCCCGGCGGCGGCAGCGAGCGCCCGGAACTCGATGCCAGCGCCGAGGGCGTCCTGTTCGTTGTCGGCGGTCATGCCGGCCTCGTCCTCGACGGGACCGCGCATGCCCTGCGCCCCGGCAGCTACGCCTATCTGCCGCCGGGCGCCGCCTGGACGTTGCGCAATCACGGTGACGAGCCGACCCGCTTCCACTGGATCCGCAAGGCCTACGAGCACGTTCCGGGCATCGACGTGCCACCCGCCTTCATCCGGCACGAGTCCGAGATCGAGCCCCGGGGCATGACCGGTACGAACGGCGCCTGGGCCACGACCCGCTTCGTCTCACCTGACGACCTGCGCCACGACATGCACGTGAACATCGTAACCCTCCAGCCCGGCGCCTCGATCCCCTTCGAAGAGACGCACGTCATGGAGCACGGGCTCTTCGTCCTCGAAGGCAAGGCGGTCTACCGGCTGAACCGCGACTGGGTCGAGGTGGAGGCCGGAGATTTCATGTGGCTGCGCGCCTTCTGCCCCCAGGCCTGCTACGCGGGCGGCCCCGGCCCCTTCCGCTACCTGCTCTACAAGGACGTCAACCGCCACCCGGCCCTCACGCCGCGCAGGGTCGGCTGATGGGCGCCCGCCACATCGTCGCCCGCCCGCTCACGCCCGAGGCCTTCGCCCCGTTCGGGACGGTCATCGACAGGGCGGCCGTCGATCCGCGCCCCATGAATGCCGGCATGGCCCGCCGCTTTCACGATCTGGCGGAGGTCCGCGCCATCGGCGAGGGCGCACGGGTGGTGATCGGCCTCGTGGAAGCCCAGCCCTATCCCCTTCCGCTGACGGTCGGCCTCATCGAGCGCCATCCCCTCGGCGCCCAGGCCTTCGTGCCGCTGAACGCCGCGCCGTTCCTCGTCGTCGTCTGCCCCGACGAGGACGGGCGTCCCGGACCGCCACAGGCCTTCGTCACGGCGCCGGGCCAGGGGATCTGCTACGACGTCGGAACCTGGCACGGCGTGCTCACCCCCTTCGGCGCCCCCCAGGAGTTCCTGGTGATCGATCGCGGCGGGACGGGCCTCAATCTCGAAGAGGTCCGGCTCGACGCGCCCTGGACGGTCGCTCTGCCGGCCGCATAGGCCGCCGTTGCGGGGGGCTCGGCTCCCGTCCCCGCCGGGCGAGGTGGGAAACGGGTCGCGTTCCCCTTATTAAAATATGATCGACGACCGGTCCCAGGCCCGCAAATGGCCGGGAGACAGGCTCGCAGCGCAACAGGAGGAGGGCTTTCGCGTCCTGCGGCGAGCGAGGCGGTGTGGCACGAGGAGTACCTCGAGACGATGTTTCCGACGGAACCACAACGGCTTGATCCGCGCTCGGCCATCGATTTCAGAAATCATATAAATGATTGAAACAACTTCATAATTTGCAGCGTGCCCTTTTGTTTCCAGCTCCGAAGGATTGTGCGATCCCGCGATGATCCCGAAGCGATGGGGCTGGTGTCGTGCAGCTGGCAGCGATGAATGCGCTGCATCGTAGCCAAGGCGCGAAACTTCGCCGCCGCCATCGACGCATGGCCGGCCCCGGTGCTGTGATCGTCTTCGAGACGTGACGTCCGGTATCGGCCCCTTCGTTGATCCCGGAGAACGGAGACGCACGGCCCGGCACTCGGGGCCGGAGAGCACCCCGCGTCCCTAACGCGATCCCGGGCCCGCTACTGGCCGGCGCTGACC
Source organism: Methylobacterium sp. E-045 (assembly GCF_022829685.1). GTDB lineage: Bacteria > Pseudomonadota > Alphaproteobacteria > Rhizobiales > Beijerinckiaceae > Methylobacterium. Next base: position 35,745 of record NZ_JAKSYE010000117.1, on the reverse strand, counting down.
CTAAGTCGCGTTCGAAGCCGACGGCCTGTTGGACGCGCTGAAGACGGCCCTGTCCGAGCGGGCGCTCGACGCCGAGATGGACCGCCAACTGGCGGGCGAGGAGGCCGGCAACGGCCGCAACGGCTGGCGAGCCTCGAACGGGCTCGTCTTCCAGTACCGAAGAGGCGCTCGCCCGGCCGGAGCGGGCCGGCCGGGTCCCGCAGGCGAAGGGCGGCGAGGTGCCCCGCCGGATCTCCTCGATGGCTGCGATCCGAACTCGGTCTACGAGCCGAACTTGTAGTTCAGCCCGACCCGGACGACGCTTCCCTCCGACCGGAAGCGCGAGGTCGCCTCCACGAGGGACTGGCCGAGTCCGCTGGAACTCGTCAACGGGACGCTGCGCTTGCCGAGATCGTAATGCAGGTATTCCACCTTCAGCGTGACCGCGGAGGACCGGAAGACGTTGAGGAAACTCTCGGTCGGCAGCGCGTATTCGATGCCCCCGCCATAGGCGAAGCCGGTCTCCAGGCGGTCGATTCCGCCGGCGAAGAGGTCGAGGGTCGGAACCCCCGCCACCTGGAAGCTCGTCGCACTCTGGTAGCTCACGTTGCCATAGGCGAGACCGCCGGTGCCGTAGACCAGAACGCGGTCGAACGCATAGCCGAGCCGGCCGCGCACGGTGCCGAGGAAATCGAGGCTTTGCCGCGTGGTGTTGACCACGAACGAATCGCTGCCCGAACCGAAGATCCCGCGCGACCGGCTCTTGGTCTCATCGAGGTCGGTATAGGCGATGTCGGTCTCGATGCCGAGAACGAGGCCCGAGCCGGGGGTGAGCTGGTAATTGTACCCGGCCTGACCGCCGGCCACGAAGCCCTGCTGCTGCGAGGACAGCGAGGCGATGCCGGAGCGTTCGATGAAGAAATCGGTGCCGCTTCCGTTCCCCGAGGTTGCCGCGGTGCGGACGGTCTGCCGGTCGGTGAAGCCGTATCCGGCCTGCACGCCCGCATAGAAGCCGGTCCAGCTGAAGCTCGGGAGGGGCACGAAGACGGGCGGGGGCGAAACGCGGCGAGGCAGGTCCGCCGCAGCCACGCTTCCGGTCATCAGCCCGATCATCGCGCCGACACCCAACAAAATTTTCGCCATCGTCCCCTCACCGCCTCCGTTGAGGCAGCGACGAGAATCGAAGGCGCGATTCTGGGATAGTGCCGGGAAGACACAAATTCGGTCCGACCGCCCCAAATATTTAACCAAGAAGCGACGCGGCCGACTCCCCCTCGGAGAGGTGCAAAAATGCCACTATCGGGCGCTTGGCGGTCGGTCTCCCACACTCCGTTAGAGCTGCCCTTCCACGAAGGCGCGCATGAGCAGATGCGCGATCGCCATGGGCGGCGGTACGGTCAGGCCTCCGCCATGGGTGCCGGCGATCATCGCCGATACCTCCTCGCGCGAGAACCAGCGGGCGTCGGCGAGCTCGGCCGGATCGATGGTGATCGCCTCGTTGAGGGATTCGGCCGCACAGCCGATCATCAGCGAGGACGGGAACGGCCAGGGCTGTGAGGCATGATAGGTCACCGCCCCGATCCTGAGCCCCGCCTCTTCGAGGGTCTCGCGGCGGACCGCGTCCTCGATGGTCTCTCCGGGCTCCAGAAAGCCGGCGAGGCAGGAATACATGCCCTCCTTGAAGCGCGGCGAACGCCCGAGCAGGCAGGATTCTCCCCGCCGGATCAGCATGATCACCACGGGATCGACGCGGGGGAAGTGATGGACCTCGCAGGTCGGACATTCGCGGCGGAACCCGCCGGCGGCGAAACGGGTGGCGGTTCCGCAATTGGCGCAGAAGCCATGGCGGGCATGCCAGGCCAGGATCGATTTGGCCGTGGCGAGAAGGCCGAGTTCGTGCGGCGGCACCGCATTCTCGGCGGCAAGGCTGCGCAGGTCGGTGGTGCGGAAACCGGGATCGGAATCGTACCCGTCGGCGGCCTCCGGGGAGACCGCGCAGGCGAAGACCGGAGCGCCGTCGAGGCGGCCGAGGAAGAGCGTCAGATCGTCGTGGCAGGCACTCGCCGCCCGCGCGGACGGCAGGAGCGCCGTATCGCCGGCAAGGACGATGCGGTCCCCCGCCACCAGCACGATCCGCGCATTCGCCGCGTCCGGCATCGGCACGAGGTCGCTGCTCTCGGCCGAATGGCGGATGAGCCGGCTTTCCGCGAAGCCGAGAGCGTCGACGCGCGTGTTCATCAGGCGGCCGCGAACAGGGCGCCGATGCGCTCGATCATCTGGGCGCGGGCGTGGTGCGGATAGAGCTGGCGCGTGCCGACGCCCCAGACCGGCGACGGCCAGGCCGGATCGGACAGGAAGCGGCCGATCACATGGACATGGAGCTGCGGCACGACGTTGCCCAAGGCCGCCACGTTGACCTTGTCGGGCTTGGCGAGCGCCAGCATCACGCCGGTGGCGATCCGGATCTCATCCATGAGGTCGCGCGCATCCTCCGCCGACAGGTCGGTGAGTTCGCTGGCACCCGCCCGGCGCGGCACCAGGATCAGCCAGGGAAACCGGGCGTCGTCCATCAGCAGGACGCTGCACAAGGCGAGGTCGCCCACCGGAACGGTGTCGGCGACGAGGCGCGGGTCGAGGGTGAAATCGTCTGTCATCGCCGCTCAAGTCGGGGTTCGTCGAGGATGCGGAGTTTTCGCCGGTTCGGCCGCGTAAGTCACGCGGGCGGTGGATCGCCCGTTTTTCCATGGTCTCCAGGCGCGGGCCGTTCGCTCTCCAGGAAGCGGAACAGCGCCGGTGCATTGGCATGCGCCACGTTGAAGCGCAGCCACGGGGTCGGCTCCTGATCGGCGCGGAACAGGTGTCCGGGGGCGAGCATGATGCCCTTGGCGGCGGCCCTCTGCGCGAGACCGGCCGTGTCGGGATCGCCGCCGAAGCCGGCCCAGAGGAAGAGCCCGTTGGCGGGGCGGTGGAACAGCGACAGGCCCACCGAGAGCAGGGCGTCGGCGACAGTCTTCTGCTCGGCGGCGAGCTTGTCGCGGAGCCGCGCGATGTGGAGGCGGTACTGGCCTTCCGTCAGGATCGAGTGGACGATGCTCTCGGAGATCTCCGAGCTGGTCAGGCTCGCCGCCATCTTCATGCGGAGGAGCCGCTGCGCGTTCTCGGGGTTGCAGGCGAGATAGCCGACCCGCAAGGCGGGCGAGATGGTCTTCGAGAAGCTGCTGATGTGAATAACGCGCCCGAGCTGGTCGAGGCTGGCGATGCTGGGTGCCGTCTCCTCGACGAAGCTCGCATAGATGTCGTCCTCGACGATCTGGAAGTCGTGTTTCTCGGCGATGCGGAGGATCTGGTAGGCGGTGGCCGGCGTGCTGGACGTGCCGGTGGGGTTGTGGAAGCTCGTATTGGTGAAGAACAGCTTCGGCTTGTAGCGCTCCGCCAGGGCCTGGAGTGCGGGAATCGACGGTCCCTGGAGGGTCCGCTCGACGCCCACGATGGTCACTCCCATGGCGTGAAGCGACGGATAGAGGTTGCAATAGCCGGGATCGTCCACGAGGGCGACGTCGCCCGGCTGCAGGAAGGTCCGCATGGTCAGGTCGAGGGCTTGGCTCGCCCCGTGCGTCAGCAGGATCTGGTCCGGATCGCACGCGATGTTGCGCTGAGCGAGGAGCAGCTGGATCGCCCGGCGCAAGGGGGCGTAGCCGAGGGGATGCCCGTAGCGCGAGACCAACCGGTCGGGCCGCCGCGCCAGGGCCGCCAGGGCCTGCTTGATCCCGTCTGCGAACAGATGGCTGTCGGGAAGCCAGCCGCAGCCGGCTTTGACCGTGAAGGCGTCCTCCTCGTAGACCCGCTGGAGCAGCCAGCCGGAATCCACCGAGATCTGCACGGGCTTGCGGCGTGGGGCGGCGGCCTTGCGATCGAGGAGCCGGGCCGAGACGAAGTAGCCGCTGGCGCGCCGGGCTTCGAGGAGCCCGTCCGCCACCAGCCGGTTATAGGCGTTCGAGACGGTCAGGGTGCTCACGCCGCATTGCACGGCGAGCTTGCGCACCGAGGGCAGGCGGGCGCCCGGCGCCACGCTCCCGCTGCGGATGCGCTCGGAGACGGCCTCCACCAGCTGGGCGACGAGGGGGGCGGTGCTGGCGGGGTCGAGGCTGATCATGGGCCGTCTTCCAAGGGCGGGACCGGTCTCGACGATCCGACTGTATCGGCGCGTGAATAGATACAGCTGCGGATGCCAACCCGCCAACTGTCGATAGTCGGTCGGTCACGGCCGGGCGATAACGCAGCGCGACGAGGGTCGGGTTCTTGCATCGCGGATCGGCGGAGAGACACATGGATCATGCGATCATCGACCAGGCGGCGGATCGGCAGCTCAACGTCGAGCCGTACTGGATGCCGTTCACGCCGAACCGCCATGTGAAAGCCGATCCGACGCCGCGCATCATCACCTCGGCCAAGGGTGCCTACTATCGGACGGCCGAGGGGCGCGAACTGTTTGACAGTCTGTCGGGCCTGTGGTGCTGCCCCCTCGGCCACGCCCAGCCGCGGATCGTCGAGGCCCTGCGCCGGCAGGCCGAGACCCTCGATTACTGTACCTCCTTCCAGATGACCAACCCGGTGACGCTGCGGCTCGCCGAGCGCATCGCCGACATGGCGCCGGACGGGCTCGACCGGGTGTTCTTCACCAATTCCGGGTCGGAGGCCGTCGATACCGCCCTCAAGATCGCTCTCGGCTACCACCGCCTGCGTGGCGAGGCCGGCCGATTCCGCATGATCGGCCGTGAGAAGGGCTATCACGGGGTCGGCTTCGGCGGCATGTCGGTGGGCGGCATGGTGGCCAACCGCAAGATGTTCGCCACCGCCATGATCCAGGGCGTCGATCACCTGCGCCACACCCACGATTACGCCGAGATGGCCTTCTCGAAAGGCCAGCCCGCCTGGGGCGCGCATCTCGCCGACGACCTCGAACGGATGGTGGCTCTGCACGATGCAGGCACCATCGCCTGCGTCATCGTCGAGCCGCTGCAGGGCTCGGCCGGGGTCATCGTGCCGCCGCTGGGCTATCTCCAGCGCTTGCGCGAGATCTGTGACCGGCACGGAATCCTGCTGATCTTCGACGAGGTGATCACCGGGTTCGGCCGCCTCGGCGCCCCCTTCGGCGCTCAGCGCCTCGGCGTGACCCCGGACATGATCACCTTCGCCAAGGGCATCACCAACGGCATCGTGCCCATGGGCGGCGTCATCGTCCGCAAGGAGATCTACGACACGTTCATGACCGGGCCGGCCTCGGCGGTGGAGCTGTTCCACGGCTACACCTATTCGGGCCATCCCCTGGCGGCGGCCGTCGCCCATGCCTCCCTCGACCTGATGGACGAGGGCGACCTCTTCGCCCGCGTGCGCGAGCTGGAGCCGATCCTTGGGGAGGCCGTCCACACGCTGCGCGACGAGCCGGGCATCAAGGACATCCGCAATTTCGGCCTGACGGCGGCCGTCGACCTCGAGCCGGCACCGGGCCAGCCCGGCGCGCGCGCATTGCGGATCTTCGAGCGCGGTCTGCGCGAGGGCATCCTCCTGCGCTTCACCGGCGACACCATCGCCATGGGTCCCCCCTTCATCTCGACCCCTGCCGAGATCACCGGGATGATCGAGATGCTGCGCGGCCTCATCCGCGCCGAAGCCTGACCGGCGGACGGCGCTTTTCCCGACGGCGGGCCCCTGACCATTCCCCTTCTCTTCAAAGGTTGAACGATATGCCCCTGATGCGCTTCGACCTTCTGGAAGGACGGACTGACGCCGAACTGCAGACGCTCCTCGACGCCGCCCACGAGGCGATGCTGGAGGCGTTCGACGTCCCGGCGGGCGACCGCTACCAGATCGTCACGGAGCACAAGCCCTCGCGGATGATCGTCGAGGATACCGGGCTCGAGATCCCGCGCACCAAGGACGTGGTGGTGGTCCAGATGATCACGCGGCCGCGCGGCAAGGAGAAGAAGCAGCTGTTCTACCGCCTGCTGACCGAGAAGCTGCAGTCCGCCTGCGGCGTCGCCCCGGCCGATGTCATGGTCTCCACGGTGGAGAATACCGACGAGGACTGGTCCTTCGGCCACGGCCGGGCTCAGTTCCTCACCGGCGAGCTGTAGGACGCTCGCCCCCACCGCTCTCAGCCTTATCGACCGACGGAAAGCCGGCCATGCATGTCCTCATCCTCGGTGGCGGCGTCGTCGGCGTCACCTCGGCCTATTACCTGGCCAGGGCCGGCCACCGGGTCACCGTGCTGGAGCGCCAGCCGGCGGCGGGGCTAGAGACGAGCTTCGCCAATGCGGGCCAGGTCTCGCCGGGATATTCGGCGCCCTGGGCCGCCCCCGGCATTCCCGTCAAGGCTATGAAGTGGCTGATGATGCGCCACCGGCCCCTCGTGGTCTGGCCAAGCTTCGAGCCGCGCTTCTACGGCTGGCTCGCCCGCATGCTGGCGAACTGCACGGAGGAGGCCTACCAGCGCAACAAGGGCCGGATGGTGCGTCTGGCCGAATACAGCCGCGACGTGCTGCGCGACCTGCGCACCGAGACCGGCATCGTCTACGACCATCGCGAGCAGGGCACGCTCCAGCTGTTCCGCACGCAGAAGCAGCTCGACCATGTCGGCGACGATACCCGCGTCCTCGACGCCTATGGCGTGCGCTACACGGTGCTCGACCCCGCTGGCTGCATCATGGCCGAACCGGCCCTGGCGCGGGTGGCCGGAACCTTCGTCGGCGGCCTGCGGCTTCCCGGCGACGAGACCGGCGACGCGCATCTCTTCACCCAGCGCCTCGCGGCGATCTGCGAAGGCCTCGGCGTGGTCTTCCGCTACGGCACGGTCATCACGGGTCTGCGGAGCGAGGGCAACCGGATCAGCGGCGTGGCAACGGCAGGGGGCGAGATCCTGACCGCCGACGCCTATGTGGCGGCCATGGGCAGCTACACCCCGGCCCTGCTCCGGCCCTTCGGCATCGACCTGCCGATCTATCCGGTGAAAGGGTATTCCCTCACCCTGCCGGTCACCGATGCCGAGGCGGCGCCGGTCTCGACGGTGATGGACGAGACCTACAAGGTGGCGATCACCCGGCTCGGCGATCGCATCCGGGTGGGCGGCACCGCCGAACTCGCCGGGTTCAGCGCGGTCCTGCGCGGACCGCGGAGGGAGACCCTAGTCCACTCGGTCGGCGACCTGTTCCCGGCGGGCGGGGATCTCTCGCAGGCGACGTTCTGGACCGGCCTGCGGCCGATGACGCCGGATGGCACGCCCATCGTCGGCGGAACGCGCCTGTCGAACCTCTTTACCAATACCGGTCACGGCACCCTGGGCTGGACCATGGCCTGCGGTTCGGGGCGGGTGCTGGCGGACCTCATCTCCGGCCGTACGCCGGACATCGCCACGCCGGACCTCGCCGTCAGCCGCTACGTTCGCGGCGCATGAGACGGCCCTCTCGCGCCGAGGCGCGAGAGGGCCGAGTGAGGCAGGCTATTCCGCCGCGTCGACGTAGAGCTTGCCGCCCTCAGCCTGGAACTCCGCGGATTTGGCCGCCATCCCCGCCTCGCGCTCGGCCTGGCTCATGGGCGTCGCCTCGCCCAGCACTTGTCCGGCCGCCTCCATGGCGAGCACCTCGGCGCGCAGATCCTGCGTGATCTTCATCGAGCAGAATTTCGGCCCGCACATGGAGCAGAAATGGGCGACCTTGTGGGCGTCCTTCGGCAGGGTCTCGTCGTGATAGGCCCGCGCCGTGTCGGGATCGAGGGACAGGTTGAACTGGTCCTCCCAGCGGAAGTCGAACCGGGCGCGTGACAGGGCGTCGTCGCGCAACTGCGCCGCCGGGTGGCCCTTGGCGAGGTCGGCGGCGTGGGCCGCGATCTTGTAGGTGATCACGCCTTCCTTGACGTCGTCGCGGTTGGGCAGGCCGAGGTGCTCCTTCGGGGTGACGTAGCAGAGCATGGCGCAGCCGAACCAGCCGATCATGGCGGCACCGATGCCCGAGGTGATGTGGTCGTAGCCCGGCGCGATGTCGGTGGTCAGCGGGCCGAGGGTGTAGAACGGCGCCTCGCCGCATTCCTCCAGCTGCTTTTCCATGTTCACCTTGATCTTGTGCATCGGCACGTGGCCGGGGCCCTCGATCATGGTCTGGCAACCCTTGTCCCAGGCGATCTTGGTGAGTTCGCCGAGGGTCTCGAGTTCCGCGAACTGCGCCGCGTCGTTGGCATCCGCGATGGAGCCGGGCCGCAGGCCGTCGCCGAGGGAGAACGAGACGTCGTAGGCCCGCATGATGTCGCAGATCTCGTCGAACCGCTCGTAGAGGAACGATTCCCGGTGCCCGGCGAGGCACCAGCGCGCCATGATCGAGCCGCCGCGTGAGACGATGCCGGTGACCCGGCGCGCGGTGAGTGGGACGTGGGCGAGGCGCACGCCCGCATGGATCGTGAAATAGTCGATGCCCTGCTCGGCCTGCTCGATGAGCGTGTCCTTGAACACCTCCCAGTCGAGTTTCAACGGATCGCCGCCGACCTTCTCCAGGGCCTGGTAGATCGGCACCGTGCCGATGGGGACGGGCGAGTTGCGCACGATCCACGAGCGGATGTTGTGGATGTTGCGGCCCGTCGAGAGGTCCATCACCGTGTCGGCGCCCCAGCGGGTCGCCCAGACCAGCTTCTCCACCTCCTCGGCCGCCGAGGACGTCACGGCCGAATTGCCGATATTGGCGTTGATCTTGACGAGGAAGTTGCGGCCGATCGCCATCGGCTCGACTTCGGGGTGGTTGATGTTGGCCGGGATGATGGCGCGGCCGCGCGCCACCTCGTCGCGCACGAATTCGGGGGTGATGAAGGCCGGCAGCGAGGCACCGAAGCTGTTGCCGTCGGCCAGCGCGGTCTGCGCGCCGTCCAGCATCGTCTCGCGGGCGAGGTTCTCGCGGTGGGCGACGTAGATCATCTCCTCGGTGATGATCCCGGCTTTGGCGAACTCGTATTGCGTCACCATCTGGCCGGGGCCGGCCTTGCGGATCTGGCGCGTCGCCGGACAGGGGGCGACGAGCTTGTCCTCCGGCACGAACCCGTTGTCCTCGGGCTTGACCGCGCGCGGCGTGATCGTGGCGTAGCCGCGCTTGGCGATCCACGGGTCGCGCAGGAGGGGCAGGCCGGCATTGAGGTCGATCCGGGCATCGGTCTCGGTATAGGGACCCGACGGATCATAGACCCGCACCGGGGCCTCCTTCGGATCGCTCAATGCGACCTCGCGGAACGGCACCCGGATATCGTCGCGGCCGGCCACGCTCGCATAGACCTTGCGCGAACCCATGATCGGGCCGGTAGTCACGGCTTGCGGCTGCCCTTTGGCGGGGTCTTGTCCGGAGAGGTCTTTGGGGAGGACGGGTGCGTTCATGTGGGATTCGCTCCTGGCGTGGGAGGCGATCCGATTCGCAACGGTACGTCAGGACGACGGGCGCCCGCTCGACCCGAGCCGGACACCCAAACGCAGTTCCCGTCCCTCCGCCGGTATGAGCCGGATCAGGTTCAAGGGTCAGGGCTGCGGCCCTATCTCAGCCCCCTGAACGGGGCCCCCCTCGGAACGATTCGAAAGTCTGCGCTCGCCGCGCCTTTGTCAATCGCCGTGAGATACATCTTCGCCGGAGTGAATCGTCGCCCGTCCCTAGCGACCCTCGTACCGCCCCGATCGCGGCTTTTCCAATTCACGCGGTTATTCCGCCGCCGACCGTAGTCTCGAATTTCGTCTGCGAGGACTGTTCTTTATTGGCGTGACTTTCGCCCGGCATTAAAACAGTCATTTGAAATGGAGCTTTCCAGCTCGGTGGCGCGTTATCAATCCTAATGTCCCCTTCACGATCAGGCTGGCTTTCCATGAACAAGCTTATTCTCGCATCCGCTGCCTTGCTCGGCGCGATCGCATTTCTTCCAGATACCGCCGAAGCGCGTAGCGGCGGAGGACATGGAGCCGGTGGCGGCGGTCACGGGGGCGGCATGGGTCGTGGCGGCGGCGGTGGCGGCTTCGCACGCGGCGGTGGCGGTCATGGCGCTTTCGGCGGCCATGGTATGGGCGGCGGCGGTGGACGCTGGCACGCCGGTATCGCCCACGGGCCGAATTTCGGTGGTGGCGGGTACAACCGGGGCGGTGGCTTCAACCGAGGCGGCTACGGCTACAACCGCGGGTATGGCCGGGGTTATGGCGGGCTCGGCCTCGGACTGGGCCTCGGTCTTGCGGGCGCCGGGATCGGCTATGGCTACGGCAGCGGTTACTACGGCAACGGCTACGACAACGGGTATTATGGTGGCGGCTATGCCCCGGCCTATTACGGTGGCGCCGTGGAAGTCCAACAGGATGTCGGCGGGTCCGATCAGGACGTGGCCTACTGTATCCAGCGCTTCCGGTCCTACGATCAACGGTCGGGCACCTATCTCGGCAATGACGGTCAGCGTCATCGCTGCCCGCAATAACACCCTGCCGCCGGGCGGTGACGCCTGAGCCTCCTCGCTTCGAGAAGCCCCGCAGCCCCCCGCTGCGGGGCTTCATCGCATCCGGGTGCGGCTCTTCGCTCGGACAAGGAGGGACGACATCGAGGCCGAGGCCATGTCACTGCCCCCGGGCCTCCCGAGCACAAGGCCACCCTCGAGACGGCGCATCTTCCGGTGCGGGGCGGCATGGCGTAACGCCCTATCATGGTCGCTTCCGGTCCCTCCCTCGCTCCCGACGACATCGCTCATGTCATCCAGATCGCCCTTGCGCCCGCCTTCCTGCTGACGGCGCTGGCGACGCTGCTCAACGTCTTCTCCACCCGCCTCGGGCGGGTGGCCGACCGGGTCGATGACGCCGCCGACTGGCTGCAGAAGGCGGATGCGGACGAGGCCGCCCACCTGTCGTACCAGCTGGCCTATCTGCGCCAGCGTTCCTTCATGCTCGACGTGGCGGTGGTCCTCGCCTCCCTCGGCAGCATCATGACCGGCATCGCCGTGCTGACGCTGTTCGTGGGCGCCTTGCGCGATGCCGCCACGGCCTCCGTCCTGTTCGGCTGCTTCGGCGTCGCCCTGGTCTGCACGGTGGCGGCCATCGTTGCCTTCCTCGTGGAGATCCTGATGGCGGGCCGCCGCGTCAGGGACGAGGTCGACCGCCAGACCGTCGAGGCTTCGGACCGGGAAGCGGGCGGACCCGAGATCCCCCACCGGTCGCCTCGACCGCGCCGGTCCTGACCGGGGCCGGCGATCTCACGTCTCGGTGGGTGCCTGCCCATGCGTGTCGAGCCAGCGCACGGCGCCGCCGAGGTCGAAGCCCCGCTCCCGGCCGTAGGCCAGGATGTCATCCCGGCTCAGACGTCCCGCCAGCACTTCGGACAGGGCCCACAGGGTGAGCGAGCGGGTGCCGCTGCGGCAATGGGCGAGGACCGGGCCGGATGCGCCTTCCACCGCCTCGCGGAACCGTGCGATGTCTTCATGGGTGATGCCGGGCCCGGTGACGGGGAGATGGAGATAGGCGAGCCCCGCCGCCTCGGCCGCCGCCGCTTCGGCCGCACTACCCAGCTGGCCCGGCTCCTCGCCTTCGGGACGGTTGTTGATCAGCAGGGCAAAGCCCCTGGTGGACAAGTCCGCGATCTCCGCCTCGCTCGGCTGGCCGGAGACCGACAGGCGGGAATCGATGGGCGTGATCGTCATGGGGCCTCTCTCGTGGGCGGCCTTCGGACCGCGCGGTTCCGCTTGCCGGGGTGGGCGCTCCGCCGATGATCGGCGGGGCATGTTCATTCCACCGCACCGCCCATCGTGAACCCGCGACGGGGCTCGTCCGTTTCCGGTCTGATCCCTCACTCCGCCTTCAGGACGACCACCATGGCCGATGCAAGACAGATCGTCGACGCCCTCGTGCGCTCACGCAAGGGCGGCATCGCCGCCACGGCCGCCCTCGGCGGCCTCGCCCTCGTGGCGGGGCTGGCCCTGCGGGCGCTCCGTCCCTCTGCGGCATCCGAGGCCCCCGATCTGGGCCAGGTCGGCGAGGACGAGGCGCGGATCATGCTGCGCGCCATGGTGGCCGCGACCCTCGCCGACGGCATCGTCGACGCGCAGGAGCGCCGGCGCCTCGACGCGGCGGTGGAGGCCGCCGGCATCGACCGGGATGGCCGCGCGTGGCTGGAGAAAGAACTCACCGAACCGGCCGAGATCGACGAACTCGCCGAGCGCGTGGATTCACCGGAGCAGGGTGCGCGCCTCTATGCGGCGGCGCGTCTGGCCATCGACGCCGATACCCTGCAGGAGCGCGAGTTCCTAAAGCGCCTCGCCGAGGCCCTCGACGTCCCACAGGACGTGGCCGAGCGGGTCGATGCCGGGCTGGAGCAGGCCTGAGACCGGGTTCGGGCTACTTTCCCATCCATTCGTGCCCGGCCACCAGCGCCTCCACCGAGCGCGTCCAGGTGCCGGGCTGGTCGGTGGCGCCGGTGCCGAGCGCCCGCTGGACCATGACGCTGTCGCTCCAGCGACCGTACTTGTAGCCCACCGCCGGCAGCAGGCCGACGCGGACGAAGCCGCAGGCTTCGTGGAGCCGCAGGGACGCTTCGTTCTGCGCGTCGATGTAGCCGATCATCTGGCGGTAGCCGCCGGCGGCGCAGGCCTCGATCAGAGCCGGCAGCAGGCGCCGTCCGATCCCGGCATTCAGGTGCTCGTGATGGACGTAGATCGAGTGCTTGAGCGTGTAGCGATAGGCCGGGCGCTTGCGGAACGGGACGGCATAGGCGTAGCCCGCCACCACCCCGTCGCGGTCGGCCACGAGATGCGGCAGACGCTTCTTGCGCATGGCCTTGCGGCGGCGCTTGAGGTCGTCGGGATGGAGGGGGTCCTCCTCGAAATCGCCGACATCGCCCACGCCCCGCCGGATATGGTGGGCGTAGATCCCCACCATGGCCGGCACGTCCGAATCCGAGGACGGCCGGATGATCACTTCGGGATCGGAGGCGGTGGGAAGCCCGTCCGGACTCACGGGCGGTTCTCGCGCATGACGTAGGTGTAGAACCGGATCGTCCCGTCGGGATCGACGTTGCGGAACACACCCTGGATCTCGGCCTCGAAGCCCGGGAACAGGTTGGCCGAGCGTTCGAACATCTTGAAGTAATCCAGCATGGGTTTCGCCCGCTCGTCCAGTCGCTCGCCCGGCAGCACCGTGCCGATGCCCGGCGGGTAGACCAGAAGCAAGGTCGTCGCCACACGCCCTTCGGCTTCCGCGATCGGCACGTAATCGACGTTGTTGCGGGTGAGCTGCTGCACCGCCTCCTTCGGCGTCATCACCATCTCGGGCAGGTGCCCCGGCTCGAACTGCTTGCGCTGGAGCGTGCTGGTGCCGTGCTCGCGGTGGAAGGCGTGGAAATCCGCGCAGAGGTCGCGCAGGCGCACGCCCTTGTAGCGGTTGGGCCGGCGCCGGACGAATTCCGGCATGGCATCTTCGAGGGGCACGTTCTCGTCGTGCAGGCGCTTGAAGGCCACGAGGCCGGAGATCAGCGTGCCGGCTTTCGAGGATTCGACGCCCGGCGTCAGCAGGAAGAGCAGCGAGTTAAGGTCGTTCTTCTCCGGCACGATGCGGTTTTCGCGCAGGTACTGGGCCACGATGGGCGCGGGCACGCCGTGCTCGGCATATTCCCCCGTGCGCCGGTCGAAGCCGGGGGTGAGCACGGTGAGCTTGTTCGGGTCGGTCATGGCGTAGTCCGGCGCCACATGGGTAAAGCCGTGCCAGGCGGCGCCCGGGGTCAGCTCCCAGTATTTCGCGGTGCTGGCGAGCTCGTCCGTCGACAGGCTCTCCCACGGCACCTTGCCCTCCGGTCCCTTCACCGTGTCCGGCACGAATGGGTCGAAGAACCAGCGGCGCAGGGGATCGCCCTCCTTCTCCTCGAACTCGCGGCGGATGGCGCGGACCTTCTTGCGCCACTCGATGCCGAGGCGGATCGTGTCGTCCCACAGGACGACGCCGGAGCGGCCCTTCATCATCTGCGCGCCCACATCCAGCGACGCGAAGAGCGGGTAGAACGGCGAGGTCGAGGCGTGGACGAGGAAGGTCTCGTTGAAGCGCCGGTGCTCGATGCGCCGGGTCTGGCCGCGAATGTGGCTGTCCTTGGTGTGGATCTGCGAGGCCTGGGAGAAGCTCGCCAGCTGCTTGTGGGTCGATTGCGTGGCGATGATGCCCGGCGAGGTCTCGTCGAGACCCTTCAGACCCATGGCGAAGCGCCCGGCGAAGAGCGGGTGGAACTTCATGAAGCCCGCCCAGGCCTCGTCGAAGAGGATGTAGTCGCACAGATGCCCGATCTTCTCGAGGATCATCTGCGCGTTGTAGATCGTGCCGTCATAGGTGCATTGCTCGACCACCGCGACGCGGAACGGGCGCTCGCGCTTCCAGGCCTCCTTATCGGTGACGAGGGGGTTGGTGCGGATCTTCTCGCGGATGGCCGCCTCGTCGAGGGCCTCGTGGTACATCGGGCCGATGAGGCCGAAGCAGTTGCGGTCGGTCTCGAGGAAGACGGGAATCGCGCCGCCGAGGAACAGGGCGCCGTGATGGGCCGCCTTGTGGTTGTTGCGGTCGAACAGGACGAGGTCGCCCTCGGCGACGAGCGCCGACAGCACGATCTTGTTGGAGGCCGAGGTGCCGTTGAGGACGAAATAGGTTTTCTCCGCCCCGAAAATGACGGCGGCTTCCTTCTGCGCCTTCAGGGCCGGGCCCTCGTGGACCAAGAGATCGCCGAGATCGAGCACCGAATTGTCGAGGTCGTCGCGGAACACCGCCTCGCCGAGATGTTCGACGAAGATGCGTCCGATCGGCGAGCGGTTGTAGAAGATGCCGCCGTTATGCCCGGGGCAGGTCCAGAGCTGGTTGCCCTGCTCGGCGTAATCGACGAGGGCACCGAAGAACGGCGTCTTCAGGGTCTCGGCATATTGCTTCACCCGGCTCACCAGCCCGCGGGCGATGTAGTCGGGGGTCTCCTCGGCCAGGAAGATGTAGCCGTCGATGAAGTCGAGCACCTCGACGGGGATGTCCTCCAGGCGCTTGCGGCGGACCATGATGACGATGGGCATCTCCAGCCCGCGCTTCCTCATCAGGTTGATGAGGGCGGCGGCCTTGCCGTCGAGGCCGCGCTTGCCCCAATCCACCACCATGCAGCCGATGGCAGCGTCGGTCTGGACCGCGATGGCCGCATCCTCCACGCGGCGGGCGCGGACGACCTCGAAGCCGAGCTTTTCCACCGAGCCGATGATCTGCTGGACGCGCACGCCCTCGAGATCGTCCGGGTCGAAGTTCGGCGCGCACATGAGAACGGTGAAGCGGCGAAAAAAGTCCATGCGGGGGAAGGCTCCGGTGGTCGGATGAATCGAGGGGGTGTGGGCGCGTTCGCGTTCCGGATCAACCGGGCCGGCCGGCGACATTGAGCCTGCGGATGACGAGATAGACGGCGAGCGCCGCCAGCGCGCCGATGGCCAGGGCGATCACGGAGCCGCTGTCGGATTCGGAGAAGAACAGCCCCTTGGTGTTCATGCCGAACACGCCCGTCACGAGGGTCGGCGGCAGGAACAGGGCCGTCAGGATCGACAGGGTGAAAAGCTGGCGGTTGGTGAGCGCGGTGGTGCGGGCGGCGATCTCGTCCTGCAGCAGACGGCTGCGCTCGGACAGGACATGCATGTCGCGGTGGAGGGAATCGAGTCGCTGGACCACCCGCGCGGCCATGGCGCCCACGGCGTCCGGCAGTTGGTCGCCCTCCGTGCCGGCTTCGTCCTCCAGCCGGTGGAACACCGCTCGCAACCCGGCGAGCTGCCGGTGGGAGCGCACGGATTGGCGGCGGATCGGTCCCAGGGGCCTCGCGTCGTCCACCTTGGTCTCGTCGAGCATGTCGTCCTCGATGGCGTCGAGGGCGGTGGACAGGCGGTCGGCCGTGGCGATCAGCGCCTCGACGGTGCTACCGACGAAACGCTCCAGCAGCTTGGCCGGGCCGGGGACGAGGGTGCCGGACAAGACCGCGTCGCGGGCCGCCACCGCGCAGGCCGTGGCATGGCGACGGCCGCTGACGAGGAAGCGCGGGCCGAGAATGCAATGGAGCCGGCCGTTCGGCTCCTCGCTCGAGGAACCATCGAAAGCGCGTTCCCGGTCGGCGATGACGAAACCGGCATGGGGGCCGTCCACGACGACGCGCTGATGCTCGTCGCGGGCGAAGGTCGCGGCGGCGAGCCGGGCCGGGCCGAGGCGCCCTTCGAGGATGAGCGCCTCGGTCCGCGCATCGACGAGGTCGACATGAAGCCAGACGAAGCCGTAATCGGGGTCGTCCAGGGAGGGAATCTCGTCCCCCGGTCCGATCTGGCGTCCCCGTCCCTCCGCGTCGAAGGTCAGGGCAAAGATCAGCCCCGGCAGGGGTGATTCCTCGATGAGCAGGTGCGGCATGGTGCGGTCGCGGCAATCATGGCCGGCAAAATGCCGGCTCACTATCGCGCTGGATCGCAACGCTGGGCGACATTGTGATGACGGAGGAGCACCTCCGTCGATCGGTGCTCGGCCTGCGGATCATGCGATCCGCAGGAGGGACGACCAAAACCTCTCGTCAG
The DNA here is from genome assembly GCF_022829685.1 of Methylobacterium sp. E-045. Taxonomy (GTDB): domain Bacteria; phylum Pseudomonadota; class Alphaproteobacteria; order Rhizobiales; family Beijerinckiaceae; genus Methylobacterium. The sequence goes on along the minus strand of NZ_JAKSYE010000117.1, from coordinate 19,179 downwards.
CGGTCCACGACACCCTTGTCGGCTTCCGTGACGCTTTTGTCGGCGTCCTTGCGATTCAGCCCTCTGTCGGCTTCCTTCCGAAGCTCTTCCGCGAAGGCGGTGGCCTGCTGTCCGACGAAAACCTTCATGTCGGCCGGAACGACGGCCCAGATGACGGCAAAGATGAACACCATTGCCGCCATGCCGTAAGCGAACGTTTCCATGATGCCCAGCCAGCCGAGCAGCAACGGGATGCTACTTGCGATCAATCCGATGAAAGAACTTTTGGTTAGGAAGTAAACGGAAACAAAGGTGATGACGGCCAGGGCTGTTGGTTTGATAAAACGAACTAAATAGCGTTCCATTGCATTTTATCTCCTATTATGACGTTTTTAAGAAGTTTTTTGGGACTCAAGAATGTATTCGTTAATATATGACAGAGATATGAGATTTATAGTTCAACGAGTCGCATGGTTTTTTGCTCGGTATCAGGAAAAACTTCTACCGTTTCTATAGACGTCGCATATCAGAAGCTGCTCAAGAGTCCAGAGATTCTTCGTTTTTCCGCATCAGATACTGCATTCTACGAATCAAATAAGGAATGTGGTGCCGTCACCCTCGAGGGTCGCCTTACTGTCATGCAGCTGTGATCCAAGCGTGCGGGTGATTCCCAACTCGTCAGGAAGGCACCACTATGGATGGCACTCGCGCCGGGGCTCGTCCTTTCGATATCGAGGCTATTCGTCGAGAGATGGCGGACGATTTCGATGAAGAACTCGAGATGGAGCTCGAAGACGAGCGCCTCGAGCAACTCGTTAGCGAAATCGATGCCAAGCCTCGTCTACCCACCATGGACCGGAAGATCTATTTCCGCGAACTGTTCCGGCTGCAACACGAGCTGGTTCGTCTTCAAGATTGGGTGCAGGCCCAGAAACTACGCGTGGTTGTGATCTTTGAGGGGCGGGATTCGGCCGGCAAGGGCGGCGCGATCAAGCGCATCACCCAGCGTCTCAATCCCCGCGTCTGCCGCGTGGCGGCGCTCCCTGCTCCGAACGAGCGCGAGCGCACGCAATGGTACTTCCAGCGCTACGTGGCGCATCTGCCGGCGGGCGGCGAGATCGTGCTGTTCGACCGCTCCTGGTACAATCGGGCCGGCGTCGAGCGCGTGATGGGCTTCTGCACCCCGGACCAGTACGAGGAATTCTTCCAGTCCGCGCCGGAATTCGAGCGCATGCTGGTCCGGTCCGGCATCATCGTGCTGAAATACTGGTTCTCGATCACCGACGAGGAGCAGGAGCTGCGCTTCAACATGCGCATCCACGATCCCCTGAAACAATGGAAGCTCTCGCCGATGGACGTAGAGTCCCGGCGCCGCTGGGAGGATTACACCAAGGCGAAGGAGGTGATGCTCGCCCGCACGCACATTCCGGAGGCGCCGTGGTGGGTGGTCGAGGCCGTGGACAAGAAGAAGGCCCGCCTCAACTGCATCAGCCATCTCCTCACGCAGATCCCCTATGGCGAGGTGGAGCACCCGCCGGTGCACCTGCCCGAGCGCATGCGCCACGAGGATTATGCCCGCCAGCCGGTCCCGCAGGAGATGTTCGTCCCCGCCCTCTTCTGACGATGCCGGGGCGCTCTGCCGGCGGTGGTTGCCCAAAGCGGCCGGGATGGGCAAGACCTGTATCGGACGGGCCGATTCTCGGCCGGTCCGGCATGGGACCCCCGCATGAGCGCCACCGACGAGATCCTGTTCGACACCGATGAGGCGGGCATCGCCCGCATCGTTCTCAACCGGCCGCAGGCGCGCAACGCCCTGACCTTCGCGATGTATCAGGGCCTCATCGACCTCTGCGACAGGATCGAGGCGGACGAGCGCATCAAGGTCGTCGTCATCACCGGCGCCGGCGAGAAGGCCTTCGCCGCCGGCACCGACATCGCTCAGTTCCGTGGCTTCTCCAGTGCGGAGGATGCCCTCGGCTACGAGCGCTTCATGGACAAGGTCCTCGGCGCGCTCGAGCGCCTGCGCGTGCCCGTGATCGCCGCCGTCGCAGGTGCCTGTACCGGCGGCGGGGCCGCCATCGCCGCCTCCTGCGACCTGCGCATCGCCACGCGCGACGCCCGTTTCGGGTTTCCCATCGCGCGGACCCTGGGCAATTGCCTGTCGATGTCCAACCTCCGGCGCTTGTCCGGCCTCATCGGTCCCGCGCGGGTGAAGGACATGATCTTCACCGCCCGTCTGTTCGGCGCGGAGGAGGCGCTCTCGGCCGGCCTCGTCGGCGAGGTGGTGGAGGATGCCGCCGCCCTCGCCGCCAGGGCGACGGAACTCGCGACGCAGCTCGCCGGCCATGCTCCGCTGACCCTGCGGGCCACCAAGGAGGGCCTGCGTCGGCTCGCCGCCGAGGAGGAGGCGACGGAGCGACCCGACGATGACCTCATCCTGATGTGCTACACCAGCGCCGATTTCCGCGAGGGCATGGAGGCCTTCCTGGCCAAGCGTCCCCCGAACTGGACCGGCCGGTAAGGCGCTCGTCGAACATCGCCGCCCCATGCGGATGTGGGCAGCGTGACACACCGGACGGGGAAAGCCCTCGGCCGCCCCGTTCCCTCGGTGCGGTTGCAGCCCTGTCATGCTCTCCGTGATAGAGCACGGTCAGGGGGGCGGTCGCCCTGGGACACGCTTTCTCCGAGGGATGATGCTCCGCTCGTTTCCTCTCGCGACCGTCGTGGCCCTGCTGTCGGGCCTCACCGCTTCGGGAGCCCTTGCCCAGACCGCCGCCGAAGTCGCGGCGCGGCAGGCGCGTCTGGCGCTGGAGGGGCTCGACATCGGGTCGCCCCGCGGCGCCGGCGGCGATCCGCAGACGTCGGTGGCGCAGTCGGTGACCTCGGCCAAGCCGTCGGCCAACCTCAACACCTCGATCCAGGACCAGCTCGGCCCCTATGGCGATCCCTACGGCCTGCGCTCGTTCCTGAAGACCAAAGGCATCGAGTACAGCCTCACCTATATCGGCGAGAGTTTTGGCAACGCGACGGGCGGTGCGCGGCGCGGCGCCATCGTCGAAGGTCGCCTCGACGTCCAGTTCGATGCCGACCTCGAAAAGCTGGCGGGCTGGCAGGGCGCGGCCTTCCACACCAACCTCTACCTCATCCACGGCACCGGCCTGTCGCGCTACTACGTCAACAATTTCATCACCGCGAGCGCCATCGAGGCCTTGCCCTCGTCGCGGCTCTACGAGCTCTGGCTCGAGCAGAAGCTGTTCGACGGGCAGTTCGGACTGAAGGTCGGTCAGATCGCGGCCGATACCGAGTTCGCGGTGAGCCAGACCGGTACGCTGTTCATCAACTCCACCTTCGGCTGGCCCAACATCATGGCCGAGGTGCTGCCCAGCGGCGGGCCGATCTATCCCCTGGCGGTGCCGGCGATCCGCGCGAAATACGTGCCCAACCAGAACTTCTCCCTGCAGGTCGGCATTTTTGACGGCGATCCGGCGGGGCCTTACCCCAGCGATCTCGATCCGCAACGCCGCAACCGCACCGGCACGAATTTCCGCACCAACGATCCCGCCCTGGTCATCGCAGAGGCCGCCTACGCCTACAACATCGCGCAGGGCGATATCGGCGATCCCGGGACGGTGACGTTGGGGGGCTGGCACCATTTCGGCCGGTTCGACAGCCAGCGCTTCGACACTGCCGGGCGCTCGCTGGCCGATCCGTCCACCACCGGCATCGCCCGGCGCTTCCGGGGCGACAGCGGCCTCTACGGCATCATCGACCAGACCATCTACCGCGAACCCGACGATCCGAACGACGGCGCCAGCGTGTTCCTGCGCCTCTCCGGGGCGCCCTCGGACCGCAACATCGTGGATCTCTACGCCGATGCCGGCATCGCCTATAAGGGCCTCTTCAAGAGCCGCTCCGACGACACGATCGGTGTCGCCTTCGCCATCGCGCGGATCTCGGACTCGGCACGCGGCCTGGACACCGACGCGATCCTGCTGGCCGGGGCCAACATGCCCCGGCGCAGCAGCGAGGCGGTCCTCGAGGCGACCTATCAGGCCGTCCTCGGACCGGGCGTGACGGTGCAGCCGGACGTTCAGTACGTGTTCCGTCCCGGCGGCGGTGTGCCCAACCCGCGCGACCCCAACGGCGCCCGTATCAAGAACGCCGCCGTGTTCGGCCTGCGGGCGACGGTGCGTTACTGAGAGGCCGATCGCGCCGGTGCGTCTCTTGGCGGGGCAGGATGGATGACCGGCTTCGTCTCAGCGAGCACGTACTGTTCTTCGGCATTGACGATATCGATATCCTCTATCGATCGTATTTGTTTGATGGATGGTGCGTCGCAAAATATATCCCTCCATGAAACGGGGCATCGGCCCCGGAACACCTGAGGGATCCTCATCATGACCGTTCGTAGCCTTGTCCTCGCCGCTCTCGCCTCCGCCACCCTGGTCGGTATTGCGACCGCCGACGAGCTCATCACCGTCACCCCCACCCTCTACCGCGAGCAGGCCCGCGTCACGGCCGCCGTGCGTCCGGCCTCGGAGCTGACCACCACGCCGTCCCTGACCTCGCGCGCTCCCGCGACCCGGCGCATCGTCGCTGGGATCGTCGACCCCGCGACCCGCTAAAGTGCCTCCCTTGAGCGGGACCGAAGCACGGGCATGCATCAGCGCTCCATGGGTTCGCCCCATGGAGCGCTTTGCTTGTCGACCATGCCGGATCGTGCGCGCTCACGCGCTGGCCTGGCTCACGAACTTCGTCGTCAGATAGGCCTCGATCGCCTCGGAGCCGCCCTCGCTGCCGTAGCCGGAATCCTTGATCCCGCCGAAGGGGGTTTCCGGGAAGGCGAGGCCGTGATGGTTGATGCCGAGCATGCCGCTCTCGACCCGGGCGGCGATCTCCGTCGCGCGGGCGGCCGAACGCGTATAGGCGTAGGCGGCCAGCCCATAGGGCAGTCGGTTCGCCTCTTCGAAGGCGGCTTCGTCGTCGGAGAAGCGCTGGACCAGGGCCACGGGGCCGAACGGCTCCTCGTTCATGATCCGCGCGGTGAGCGGGGTCTCGGCGAGCACGGTCGGTTCGAAGAAATGGCCGCGGTTGCCGATGCGCTTGCCGCCGGTGCGGAGTTCCGCGCCCTGCGCCACGGCATCGGCCACGAGGGATTCCATCGCCTCGCGCCGGCGGGCATGGATCAGCGGCCCCATCCGGGTCTCGGGATCGAGCCCGTCGCCCACCCTGATGCCCCGTGCATGTGCCACGAACCCCTCGACGAAGCGGTCGTAGACGGAATCGTGGACGAGGAAGCGGGTCGGTGCGACGCAGACCTGTCCGGCATTGCGGAACTTGTTGGCGCCGAGCACCGAGACGGCCTTCTCCACATCCGCGTCGGCGAACACCAGGGCGGGGGCGTGGCCGCCGAGCTCCATGGTGACGCGCTTCATGTGGCGCCCGGCCAAGGCCGCGAGCTCCTTGCCCACCACGGTGGAGCCGGTGAACGAGATCTTGGCGATGACCGGATGCGGGATGAGGTAGGACGAGATCTCAGCCGGATCGCCGAAGACCAGGGACAGCACGTCACCCGGCACACCGGCATCGAGGAAGGCGCGGACGAGTTCGGCGCAGCTCGCCGGCGTATCCTCCGGCCCCTTCAGGATCACCGAGCAGCCGGTGCAGAGCGCCGCCGACAGCTTGCGGACGGCCTGGTTGATCGGGAAGTTCCAGGGCGTGAAGGCGGCCACCGGGCCCACCGGCTCGCGTAAGGTCATCTGGGTCACGCCCGGCAGGCGGGCGGGGATGATGCGGCCGTAGGCGCGTTTCCCTTCCTCGGCGAACCAGTCGATGACGTCGGCGGCGGCAAGCGTCTCCACCCGCGCCTCGGCCAGCGGCTTGCCCTGTTCCAGGGTCATCGTCCGGGCGATGTCGTCGACGCGCGCGCGCAGGAGATCGGCGGCCCGCCGCATCACCTTGGCGCGATCGAAGGCTGCGACCCCGCGCCATTCGGCGAACCCGCGACGGGCGGCCTCGAGGGCACGGTCGAGATCGTCGCGCGTCGCCACCGCCACGGTGCCGATGGCGTCGCCGGTGGCGGGGTTGAGGACGGGGATCGTCCGGGCATCGGAGCCGGGCGTCCAGGCCCCGGCGATGTGAAGGGCTACGTCCTTATAGGTCATCGGCGGCTCACGCTCTCGCAGGAGCATGGGTTGTCCGCCCTTCGCGCCAGCGCCGCAACCCTTCGTGCCGCACCCTTTCGAGCTGGCCTCAGGCGGCGATGCGGACCCTGGCCTCGTCGGCGCCCTTCACCGTCACCGCGCCGCCGCGGGTCGCCTGCAGGGTGCCGCCGCGCGGGATCACGATCCAGCCGTCCTTGCGATCGTCGATCGGCTCGGAGACCACCACGAGGCCGGTCTCGGTCTGGCGGTAATAGAGGCTCGGCGGCCGGCCGTCGCAGGCCCAGCGATAGGCGGTCAGGGTCTCCCCGTCGGTGACGACGGCGGTGAAGCGCAGGGCCTCGGTGATGCCGGCGGCCTGCATCAGGTCGCGGACGGTGGAGAGGGTTTCGGCCATGGCGCCGATCGGGTCTTCGGCGAGGCCGTTGGCCAGGGCCAGGAGGAAGATCGCCTCGGAATCGGTGGTGCCGCGCCGTGCTTCATACAGCGCGTCCGGAATCAGGGCCTCGATCCGCCGCTTGATGCGGTGGTAGCCGCCGATCTGGCCGTTATGCATGAACAGGTGCCGGCCATGGGCGAAGGGGTGGCAGTTCGCCCGCGTGGTGGCCGTGCCGGTGGAGGCGCGGACATGGGCGAAGAACATCCGCGCGCGGACCTGCTGGCAGAGGTTGACGAGGTTCTCGTCCGACCAGGCCGGGCAGACGTCGCGATACTGGCCCGGATCGGCCCGCTCGCCGTACCAGCCGATGCCGAAACCGTCGCCGTTGGTTTCCGTCTTCGCCTCGGTGGCGTGCAGCGACTGATGCACCAGCGAGTGCGTCGGGGCGCAGACGAGATCGGTCAGGAAGACCGGATCACCGCTATAGGCGAGAAAGCGGCACATGACTGAGCAACAACCCCCTGTTTCGGCACCCATCCCCGGATCGGGAATCAGAAACTGTTCCATGATCCAGCTTGACGGTCGTTGAACTGTAACATTCGATCTTTCGCGGTGAACAGATCGTTAATGCATTGCAGCATGCCCGAACCTTGTGCGTCTGCGCAGGCGATGCGCAGAGACGCTCGATTTCGTGCACACTCGGCCCATAGGCCGTCACCAAGCCCGCTTTGAGGCGGTTCCCGCGATTTCGTTGCGGGAGGCGCATGGCCGTGGCGACGGATGGCGCCCTTGCCGATCCCGGCCCGGCGGCGCAGCCTTCCGCACAATCGAATCATCGACCGGGCGCACGACGCCCCGCAGGGCCGGCATCGTGCCTGGCCCCATCCTTGGAAAGTGACCTCATGGATCGCACAATCCGCTCGACCGACGGCGTCGCATCGCGCCCTCAGATCGATGGGCCCGTCGCCCTCGTGGTGGAGGACGATGCGGCGGTCCGCGACCTCGCCACCGCCATTCTCGAAGAGACCGATCTCGACGTCATCGCCTGTGACAGCGCCGAGGCGGCCATCGGCGTCCTGGAGCGCAAGGGACTGAACGTCGCCCTGCTGTTTGCGGACGTGCGCCTCGGCGGGGCCATGGACGGCATCGCCCTGGCGCGGACGGTGGAACGGCGCTGGCCCGACGTGCGGATGGTCTTGACCTCGGGTTACGACGAGCGCAGCACCGGCCGTCTGCCCCAACAGGCGGTCTACATGCAGAAGCCCTGGCGCGCCCTCGACGTGCTGGTGGAGGCGGAGCACGCTTCCGCTGCCGTGGGCATCGCCTGAAACGACACGACGCCCGGCCGCATCTGCGGCCGGGCGTCGTGCGAGATCGAAGGACGGCCGGTGCGGGACCGGCCGACTGGCCTTACGAGGCGACGTTGGTCGAGGGAGCGGCGCTCGGAGCGAAGGGCGAGCCGCCCGGACGACGCGGAGCACCGGCGCCGAAACGGGGCTTCGGCTTCGGAGCGGCGATCAGGCCCTCACGGATGGCGGTCTTGCGGGCCTGCTTGCGGGCGCGGCGCACGGCCTCGGCCTTCTCGCGTGCCTTGCGCACGGAGGGCTTCTCGTAGGCCTTGCGCTGCTTCATCTCGCGGAAGATGCCCTCGCGCTGCATCTTCTTCTTGAGAACGCGGAGTGCCTGGTCGACGTTGTTATCGCGAACGAGTACCTGCAACGGACTTGATCCTTTAGAGACGTATGTTTGTCGGACGGCGCCCTCTCCGAACACCCCCGCCTGTCCGACGAGGGCAAACCGCCAATAGCCCCATACCCTGGATCGCTCCAGGGAGGGACCTGTATGTGACGGTCTCGAATCGACGCTGAAAACTCACTTGGGGCAGGCTCATACACCAAGCGGACACGAGTTCCAACCGCTCTCGGCTAAATCCTGAGCCGGACCCGCATCCTCATGCGTGCGACTGGATGAAGTTGCGCACGAGCGGGTAGGTCTGCCCCTCCCACTTGCGGCCGGTGAAGACGCCGTAATGGCCGACGCCCGCCTGGAGGTGGTGGCTCTTCATGTGCGGGGGAAGGCTGCTGCAGAGATCGTGCGCCGCCATCGTCTGGCCGACCGCGCAGATGTCGTCGCGCTCGCCCTCCACGGTCATCAGTGCGGTCCGGCGGATGGAGCGCATGTCGATGGGATTGCCGCGATAGGTCAGCTCGTTCTTGGCGAGGGTGTAGTCCTGGAACACCGTCTGGACGGTCTCGATGTAGAACTCGGCGGCGAGGTCGAGGACGGCGAAATACTCGTCGTAGAAGGTCTCGATCTGGTGGGCCTTGTCGGTCTCGCCGTTGGCGAAGTGCCAGAACAGGTCGGCATGGCTCTGCTGGTGGCGCTTGGCATTCATCGAGACGAAGGCCGAGACCTGCATGAAGCCGGGATAGACCCGTCGGCCCGCCCCCGCATGGCGCTTGGGCACGGTGGCGATGAGGTTCTTCTCGAACCATGCGATCGGTTTCGAGGTGGCGAGCTTGTTCACCGAGGTGGGGCTGATGCGGCAATCCACCGGCCCGGCCATGAGCGTCATGCTGCGCGGAGGCGCGATGTCCTTCGACTGGGCCATGACGGCGGCGGCGGCGAGCGCCTGCACCGCCGGCTGGCAGACCGCCACCACGTGCGAGCCCTCGCCCATCACGCCGAGGAACTGCACCAGGTGATCAACGTAGTCGTCGAACCCGAACGGGCCGTCGGCCAGGGGCACGTCGCGGGCATTGTGCCAGTCGGTGATGTAGACGTCGTGGTCGGCGAGCAGGGTGCGCACCGTGCCGCGCAGCAGCGTGGCGAAATGGCCCGAGAGCGGCGCCACCACGAGCACCTTGGGCTGCTCGGTATCGATGTCCTTCCTGAAGCGCAGCAGCGTCCCGAACGGGGTCGAGAACGTCGCTTCCTCGGTGACCGGAACCTCGCGGTTGCCGACCCGGACGCTGTCGATGCCGAAGGCGGGGCGGGCGAAGGTCAGTCCGGCGCGCATCATCATCCGGGCGCCGGCCGACCACCAGTTCATCGGCGCCGCGTTTCCGGATCCGACCCAGGGCGATACGGCATCGTGGACGAGCTTGCCCCAGGAGCGGGTGCGCTGGGCGAGGTCGGACTGCACTTCGAAGGCATCGTAGAGCATGACGCTCGAACTCCTGCGCGAACGATCGGATAGCGAACCATTCGCTTCGCCGTGCACGGCCGCCGGATCGTCTCCGGACGGTCGTTCACGGCCCGCTAGGCTGGGCCAGGGTTGCGGGCAACGCAATCGGCTCAAAGTACGATCTGGAATAAATGTTGTGAGAATGCACCACTGTTCCATCCCCGTAACAGGAAAGGATTATCTCTCGCGAGAGAGGTGGCGCGGCGCGGCACGAGACTTGGATGTCCCTTGCCGATCCCGGGCCGAGAACTGCATGGACATTCGGGGATAACGACAACAGGGGATGGACATGCCGGTCGCCACGCTCACGATCTCCAGCCGGAACTACTCGTCGTGGTCGCTCCGGGGATGGCTGGTCTGCCGCATGGCCGGGCTCGATTTCGAGACCGAAGTCCTGCCCGGCGACGATGCGTCCACGCGGGCCGAATTACTGCACCTGTCGCCGTCCTTCCTCGTGCCCCGCCTCGTCCATGGCGAGATCGAGGTCTGGGACACCCTGGCCCTCGCCCAGTATCTCAACGAGACCTATCCCGATGCGGGCTTCCTGCCGAAGGATCCTGTGGCCCGGGCGCGCTGCCGCTCGATCTCGGGCGAGATGCATGGCGGATTCATCAACCTGCGCTCGGCGCTGCCGATGAACCTCAGGGCCCGCCACACGAATTTCAAGATCTTCAACGGCGCCCGGGGCGATATCGAGCGGGTCATCACGATCGTCGAGGATTGCCTGTCGCGCTACGACGGCCCGTTCCTGTTCGGGACACGCCCGAGCCTGGCCGATGCCATGTTCGCCCCGGTCTGCACCCGGTTCCAAACCTACGGCGTCCCACTGCCGGGCAGGGTCGCCGCTTATCGCGACACCATCCTGGCCTGGCCGCTGATGGTGGAGTGGACCGAAGCGGCCGCCGCCGAGCCCGACGAGATCGAAGAACTCGACATGGAGTTCTAAGGGACGAGAGTTGGTTTCCGACCCGGAGGAGGGGGCTGCGCGTGTCTCCGCGACCTGTCCGGACGGGCTTCGTCGATGCGCAGCCCGTCCGGTTCCGATCCTCAGGTGTCGAAGTCGAACAGCAGGGCACTGGCGCTGGCGCTCGAAGCCGTAGTCCCCGAGGCGGCGTAGCCGGAGGCGCTGGTCTGGGAGGCCTGCAGCGACTTCATGAAGCCGTCGAGGAGGTCGCTGACGCTGGTCGAGGAATCCGTCGAGGAGGTGCTCGTGCTGTCGTCCGACGGAGGCATGCCGGGCGGAGCGCCGCCGGGTCCGCCCGCGCCGCCTGCCTCTCCCTTGCCCGGCGCGTTGGCCTGGAACAGCGACTTCAGGGTTTCGGCCTGATCGCTGGTAAGGCTGCCGCTCGAGACCTGATCGTCGATGAGGCTGCTGATCTTGTCCTGGATCTGCGAGGGGTCGAGGCGGGTGCTGGTGCCGCCGGTCGTGTCGGACCTTCCGCTCTTCAGGCTCGCATCGATGGAATCGAGGGCACTGGAGAGCGCGGTGGCGTCGGTGGCGCTGATGCTGCCGGTGGAGGCTTCGCCGGCGATGGCCTGCGCGACGGGATTGCCTCTGGGCGGCGGCGGACGCTGGGTCTGGAACAGGGCGGAGGTCTGGGTATTGCTGACGGATGTCATGGCGCGGTCGCCTCGGTCGGACTCCGTCGCGAAGAGCCGTCGACGGAAGTCCAGAGGACGGGTTGCAGGGTTAACCGGACCTTACCGGCATTCGGCACAAGAGTTTCTCGACGTTTCCGGCCTGCCGACCGAAACATTCCGATGCGAAAATCATCAGGTCGCGGGTGCTTCGGCCTGGCGATGGGCCGAGGCGGCCGCGCGTAGCTGCGCAGGCTGGGCGATGGCGAGGGGCAGGTCGAGACGGGCGACGAGGCCGCGGGGGAGCTTGTTCGACAGGGTCAGCCGGCCGCCATGCCCCTCGACGATGGCGAGCACGATCGAGAGGCCGAGGCCGAAGCCGCTGGCCTCGTCGAGGTTCCGGGCCCGGTCGCCGCGCACGAAGGGCTGTACCATGGCATCGCGCTCCGCCTCGGGGATGCCGGGGCCGTCGTCGGACACTTCCAGGGCCACGCCCTGCTCGGACGGGTGCATCGTCAGCCGAGCGCTGCCGCCATACTTCACCGCATTGTCGACGAGGTTGACGATGGCCCGCTGGAGATCGTCCGCCCGGCCGCGCACGAGGACGTGGCGCGTCTGCTCCAGCCGCACGTCGGCGCCGACATCGGTGAAGCCGTCGCACACGGTCTGGACCACCGAGGCGAGGTCGACGAGGCTGTGCGCGCCGCCCGCCTGGCCGTCCCGGATGAAGGACAGGGCGGCTTCCACCAATCCGTTCATCTGGTCGAGGTCGCGCAGGGTCATCGTACGGGCGTGGTCGTCCTCGATGAACTCGGCCCGCAGGCGCAAGCGGGTGATCGGGGTGCGCAGGTCGTGGCTGATCGCCGCCAGCATCTGGGTCCGGTCGTCGATCAGGCGGCGGACACGCCCGCGCATGGTGTCGAGGGCGCGCGAGACCGCCGCCACCTCCTTCGGCCCGTTCTGGGGCAGGGCCACGAGGTTCATGCCTGTGCCGAAGGCGTCGGCGGCCTCGGCGAGTTTCGCCAGCGGCGCGGTCAGGGCCCGCGTCGCCCAGATCGACATGAGGGACAGGGTGATGCCGAGGAGGACGAAGGTGAAGACGATCGGGCCGGCGCCGAAGGGCGGACGGTCGTCGTCCGGCAGGGTGGCCCGCAGGCTCGCCCCCGAGGGCGTCAGGATGGCGATGCGGATGCCGCTCCCCGGCTCCTTCCGGCCCGGCGGGGACAGATCGGTGATGGTGAGCGGCCGGCCGAATCCCTCGCGCATGCGCTTGACCATGGGATGGTCGGGCCGCTCGTTCCGGGTGCCGGCGGCGGGAGGTTCCGGCGAGGCCGGGGCCGTTTCGATCTGCAGCGCGGGCAGGCTGCGTGCCGCGTCCTGCAGCAGGCGCAGCCGATCCCCCGGCAAAGCGGCATCGAGCAGGCGGACGATGGTGGCCAGCCTAGTCGCGGCCACGCCCGGATGATTGTCCGGGTTCCAGGGTTCGCGCAGCAGCAGGAAGGCGAGGGCCGCCACGGCGTGGCTGACGACGATGGCGGCTACGCTGAGCATCGCGATCTGGCCGGCGATGCTGCGGGGCGGGAAGCCGATGAGGCGACGCCACCGGCCCTTCGCGACCGCGCTCATGATCGCGTCACCGCGGGCGTGAACAGGTAGCCGCCCGAGCGGATGGTGCGGATGATCTCGGGATTGCGCGGATCGGCCTCGATCTTCTGGCGGATGCGGCTGATGAGGACGTCGATGCTGCGCTCGAACGGGCCGGCGGCGCGCCCCTGCGTCAGGTCGAGGAGCTGATCGCGCGAGAGCACCCGGCCAGGCCTGAGGCAGAGGGCGTGGAGGAGGTCGAACTCGGCCCCGGTGATGGTGATGCGGGCCTCTTGCGGGCTGAGGAGCTGGCGCAGGGACACGTCGAGGGTCCAGTCGAGGAAGCGCAACCGGCGGGCGCCGTCGTCGCTGGCTGCCTCGGTGCCGGCACCCCGCCGCAGGATCGCACGGATGCGGGCGAGGAGCTCGCGCGGGTTGAACGGCTTGGCGAGGTAATCGTCCGCGCCGATCTCGAGGCCGACGATCCGGTCGATCTCCTCGGCCTTGGCGGTGAGCATCAGGATCGGGATCGAGGATCCCGCCCGCAGGCGCCGGCACAGGCTCAACCCGTCCTCGCCCGGCAGCATCAGATCGAGCACGATGAGGTCGACCCGCGCATCCGCCAGCGCCTTGTCCATCTCGCGCCCGTCCCCGGCGAGACTCACCCGGCACTCATTGGCGCGCAGATAGCGCGCGACGAGGGCGCTGATCTCGCGGTCGTCCTCGACCACGAGGATGTGGGGCGTGGCGGGAGTCGTCTGCGTCATGTCTCGTCCATCCGGTGGCCGTTTATGGCGCGTCGGCGGAGGGATTCGAAGGGGATCGCGAGATCAGAATTGTAAACGTCTGTTTCGATCCCGGATCCGAGATACGTTTGGCAAATGTTGTCGGACGCAAGAGTGCGTCCGCGCCGCCTCTACCGTCGGCGAAACCCGAAATACCCGCCATCGGCGTCGTAAAGCACGTCGAAGCCGTTGAGGAAGCGCAGGCCCGTGTTCACGAAGGGCTCAGGGCGACGGGTGTTGAGGGTCACCTTGTCCGGCGAGAGGGGGGACGTGTCGCCCACGACGATGTCGTAGGTCGCGGCCGGGGTCGAGCCTTGTGCGGGAAAGGCAAAGCCGAGGCGGGTACCGGGCAGGAACCGGTTGCGGCCGTCGTCATCGAGGGCGACGGCGCCGTTCACGGCCCCGCCCGGCAGGGTCAGGTACATCACTGACACGCCGGTATCGACGAGCGCCCGGCCGCAGGCACCGGGTGTCTGCCCGTTCACCGCGATGCAGACGGGCACGCCCTGCCATTCACCGGGAATGTCGGGATGCGGATCGAGCTTCACGAAGTGGATGTCGCCGCGCGTATTGGCCCCGGTGAGGCCCGCGTGGACGCCCGTCCGCGTCACCACGTAGCCGTGCCGGGCCGGCCCCCGACCCTCGGGCGCGAGGTTGAGGAGGGGGTTGGTGTCGGGCGTGCTCTGCCTCTGCGCGTCGCCCTCCCGCCCGAAACCCACGCCCATCATGGCGACATGCTCCGGCATCGTCTCGGGCGTACAGGCGCGGGCCGTGTCCGTGCAATCGATCCGCGTCACCGCGAGGACCGGGATCGGCACTGTGGTGACGCTGGCCCCGTTGCGGCCGACCAGGGTGACCGGCAGCGTCACCCAGCGCCCGATCATGATCCGCCCCGAACTGCTGTAGGTGAGCCGCCCCGGCCGCGAGGGCATCGACTCGAAGCCGGGGATTCGGCTCATAGAGACCACGATGCCGGTGGAGCCGGTATCCATCAGGACCGGCCGCACTTCGCCGCCGAAGGACAGGCCGAGACGCGGCGAGCGCGTCATCTCGGCGCCATCCTCCGCCGCGTTCAGGTAGGAGAGATACGTGCCCTGGCGGAAGCCATCGTAATCCGGCCTGTCGGCGGCATGGGCCGGATGTGCGGCGAGTCCCAAAGCGGCGATCCCGAATGCGAGTGCGGCAGGCCATGCGATCCTCGACCGCTTGGCCCTCTCTTGCGCGATGCCGACACGATGCCGACGGCCCCTGCTTATCATCTCGCCCTCCCGAGCGACGAGGAAGCGGCACCGGAGCCGACCGGATCATCGTCACTCCATCCGTTCTTCGGCCGAGCTTGCCAGATCGGCGTTTAAGGGACGCTTACAGGGAGGCGACGACGGCCCGGGCCACCGACGCGATGGTGGCGCTGCGCGCCTCCGGCGACGTCCTCGCGCCGGTCAGGTAGACCGTCAGGACGAGGGGCGCCCGGCGCGCCGGCCAGATCACGGCGACGTCGTTGGCCGTGTCGTTCTCCCCCGATCCGGTCTTGTCGCCGATGCGCCAGTCCTTCGGCAGGCCGGCGCGCAACCGCGCATCGCCGGTGCGGCAGCCGACGAGCCAGGCGGTGAGGAGGGCGCGCGAGGCCGGCGAGAGGGCGTCCGCGAGGACGAGGCGCCGGAGCGTTTCCGCCATGGCGAGCGGCGTGGTGGTGTCGCGGGGATCGCCGGGGGCGGCCTCGTTGAGATCGGGCTCGGTGCGGTCGAGGCGGGTCGTCGCATCACCGAAACCACGGATGTGGCCGGTGAGCCCGGCCGGGCCGTCCATCGTTCCGAGAAGGAGGTTCGCGGCCGTGTTGTCGCTCACCGTGACGGCTGCCTCGCAGAGTTCGGCGATCGTCATGCCCTCGCCCTCCGCCCTCGGCCCGCTCAGGGGCGAATACGGCACGACCTCGCGCGGTTCGTAGCGAAGGCGCCGGTCGAGGCTGTCCTCGCCCCGGTCCACCCGCGCCAGCACAGCGCCGGCGGCGAGGGCCTTGAACGTGCTGCACATCGGAAAGCGCTCGTCCCCGCGATGCACTGCCCGTATGCGGCTGCCGGTATCGAGAAGCCCGATCCCGAGCCGACCGCCGCTCGCCTCCTCGATATGGGCGAACCGGTCGGCGAGATCCTGCCGGAACGCTCCTTCCGCCCGGGCGGCCTGTCCCGCGCCGAGCCAGTTCCCCACGGCCCAGGCGGCCGCGCCGAGAGTGAGTTCGCGTCGCCTGACCATGCATGTCCTCGCCGGGAATCGGGATTGGAGTCCGGTGGATCGTCGCCGAGCAACGCGGCGGCTTTACGGTGTCCCTGGCCAGCGGAACGGGGCTCCGGCCCGTTCCGCCGTCGATTCCTCGCTTCCCGGCCGGGGGATCGGATTGCCTCGCGGGCCGTCGATTCTTATCTCCTCCTCTCAGGTGCCGGCGCGATGTCCGACGCGGGCCTCGATCTCGGGAGACGACGATGCAAGGCTCTAAGGACGGCGCGGGCCGTGGTTCGAACCGGTTGTTCGACGATTTCGCCCGGTTGATGACCGACGCCGCCGGGGCGGCGCAGGGCGTGAAGCGCGAGGCGGAGACGGTGTTCAAGGCGCAGGTGGAGCGCCTGATCCGCGATATGGACATCGCCTCGCGCGAGGAGGTGGACGTCCTGCGCGACCTCGTCTCGGCGCTCCGCAGCCAGAACGATGCCCTCGCCGCCCGCGTCTCGGTGCTGGAAGGCCGCATCGGCACGCAGGATGCGCCGCCTCCGCCGGCGACATCGGTCTGATTCGCCGGCGCTGAGTCCGGTCTAAGCTTGTGCACAGGAAGGAACGGTGGAAATCCGCTTTCCTGTTCACCGCTTCTCTCGAGCGCTTTGAAACGCGAGTCCGCCACGGTCTATAGTGAGTGAAGCACTGATTCGCTTCGCCCCCGGACCCGACCTTCGACCCCTCAACTTCTCGCCGACCAAGCTGTGCCTTGCCTATGCGCGGATTCAGCTTGGGAACGGTGACTCGTGAGAGGGATCGATTGTCGTTCACCATTATCGGCGCCCCTCCCGGGACGCCAGCCTGGACCGCTATGACCCAACTCCACATCGAAGGCCTCGACCGGAACGAGCATCCCCTCGACATCGTCGAGCGGCTCGCCTCCCTTCGCGACTGGATCTTCGACCGGGCCGAGACCGACGAGATGTCGGTGGCCGTGGCCGGCCGCTGGTCCGACTATCACGTCGCCTTCACCTGGATCGAGGACGTGGAGGCCCTCCACGTGGCCAGCGCCTTCGACCTGAAGGTGCCGGCTCACCGCCGCACCGAAATCCTCACCCTCGTTTCCCTCGTCAACGAGCAGCTCTGGGTCGGCCATTTCGACCTGTGGTCCACCGACAGCGTGGTGATGTTCCGGCACTCGCTGCTGCTCACGGACGGCGCCGCGCCGACCCAGAGCCAGTGCGCGATGATGCTGAAATCCGCCGTGGATGCCTGTGAGCGCTACTATCAGGCGTTCCAGTTCGTGCTCTGGGCGGGCAAGTCCGCTCGCGAATCCCTCGATGCGGTCCTGTTCGAGACCGAAGGCGAGGCGTGAGCATCCCGTCTCCCTCCGCCTTGCCCGCGTCCCTCACCCTGGTGGGGGCGGGCAAGATGGGCGGCGCGATGCTGGCGGGCTGGCTCGCGGGCGGTCTCGATGCAGCCAGAACCTGCGTCGTCGATCCGCAGGCCTCGCCCGAGATGGTGCGGCTCTGCGAGAGCCACGGCATCGCCCTCAACCCCGGCGACGTGCCGGCGAACGATGCGCTGATCCTCGCGATCAAGCCGCAGGGGCTGGAGGGCGCCGCCGGCCTCCTCGACGGAGTGATCGCATCCCACACGCTCGTGGTCTCGATCCTGGCGGGCAAAACCATCGCCGACCTGAGCCGCCGCCTGCCCTCCGCCCGCGCCATCGTCCGGGCGATGCCGAACCTTCCGGCGAGCATCGGCCGCGGCGTCACCGGCGCGGTGGCGAGCGCCGACGTATCCCCCGATCAGCGTGACCAGGCCGATGCGCTGCTGAAGGGGGTCGGCGCGGTTGAATGGCTCGACGATGAGGCGCTCATCGACGCACTCACGGCGGTGTCCGGTTCCGGCCCGGCCTATGTCTTCCTCCTGGCCGAGGCCATGGCGGAGGCGGGCGTGGCCGCCGGCTTACCCGCCGACATGGCTGCGCGGCTCGCCCGCGCCACGGTGGCGGGGGCAGGGGCGCTCCTCTCCACCAGCCCGTACGAGGCGGGACAGTTGCGGCGCGACGTCACCTCGCCCGGTGGCACCACGGCGGCGGCCCTTGCCGTACTCATGCGCGAGGGCGGCGTGCCGGACCTGATGCGCGAGGCGGTGATCGCCGCGAAGAAGCGCGCGGGCGAACTCTCCGGCTGAGCCGCCCCCTGACGGATCCGCGTGCGCAACCTACATGGTGGGGAACAGACACAAGGATCGAACGACCATGGCCAACACCACAGGTGCGAAGCCCAAGAGCGATAATGAGACCGGCGGAACCGACATCGCCGTCGCCACCCTGCAGCAATCCCCGCGCGAGGCCGCCGTCGAGGCCCTGATGCGGCTCGCCGCCGTGCAGCCCTGGAACGACATCGAGATCGGCGACATCGCCCGCGAGGCCGGCCTGTCGCTGGCCGAGTTCCGCGAGTTGTTCCCATCGAAAGGAGCCGTGCTCGGCGGCCTGTCACGGGTCATCGACCGCAAGGTGCTGGAGGGTGATTCCTCCGACCTCGCCGAGGAGCCCACGCGCGAGCGCCTGTTCGACGTGCTCATGCGCCGGCTGGATGCGATGACCCCCTACAAGGACGCCCTGCGCCGGATTTCTTATGCGTTGCGTGGCGATCCGCTCTCCCTCGTGGCCTTGAACGGCGTCGCGCTGAACTCCCACCGCTTCATGCTGGCGGCCGCCGGCATCGACACCGAGGGCCCCCTCGGCCGGATCAAGCTCCAGGGTGTCGTCATCGCCTTCGCCCGCACGGTGGAAGTCTGGCTCGACGACGACGATCCGGCCCTGGCGCGGACCATGGCGCGCCTCGACAAGGAAATTCGCAACGGCGAGCGCTTCATGGAGCGCGCCGACGACGCCCGCCGCCTCACCGCACCGTTCCGTGCGCTGGGCCGCTCGCTCCTCGATCGCGGCGCCCGACGGCGCCGGGGTGACCGTCCGAAGGACGAGGTCGACCAGCAGACGGTGTGAACGGCCATCTTCTTCCCGCGAGGGGAGGGGGAGGCGCCTGCCGCAAATGAAAAGGGCCGCCCCATCGGCAGGCTGTGTGGAAAGCCGGGCAATTTGATAGACTGGCCGCCTCGGGAACGGGGCGGCCATTTTCATGGGATACATTGTCGGCGAGGATCGGGCTCAGGCGTCGCTGATGCCGGCGTGCGTCGAAGATTACGTGGGGGCGGAGGCGGCCGTCCGCGTGATCGACGCCTTTGTCGACGGGCTCGACCTGTCAGGTCTCGGCTTTGTCCGCTCGGTTCCCGCTGCGACGGGGCGCCCGG
>NZ_JAKSYE010000115.1 GCF_022829685.1 Methylobacterium sp. E-045 | reverse complement strand
TGTTTGGCGACATTCTGGCGTGGCCGGGCCATACGTTTTTTTGGGACTTCGGGCCCCTTGTGCGTCCGTCCAGTTCCAGCCGCCAGCCGGGCGATTCAGGCGGCCTGTTCGGAGGGGAAAGCCACCGCGCTTGCGGAGGCGGCTCCCGTGGAACCGGTTACCCGGGGCGGTGGGGAGCAACCCACCAGCCCCTGGCGCCACGGCTCCGGCATCGAGGGTTGGATCCCGAGTCCGGCTGCAACTTGAATTTGCGGGGGGCGCCTGTCCTCCAGAAGGGCAACCGCCTGCGCTAGCCCAGGTCACTGGGTTCACGCCGCCCGAACGGGCCTGAGACGGGCAGTCCTAAGGAACCGGATGGCCCCCCCACTACGTAATGTCGCCCATGAAGATGCCTGTGACTGGTCTGCACAAACGTATCCGGCATGTCGGAACGGTGCCGCCGCCAAGATGGAGAGCCGCACGTCCCGGGCCTCATAAGCGAATCGGCCTCGGGTGCCGCTTTTTTTGCCAGGCTTCCGGAACGCCGCTCGACCGTCAGGCCATCTTCACTGTCCTCCCGCAGACTTCGTGGACCCGGGACGAGGCCCGACGCGACCTGTTCGCCTACATCGAAGGCTACTACAATCGGCAGCGCATCCACTCGGCTCTCGGCTACATCACGCCCGAGCAAGCCGAACGGAATGCGAGCTAAACCCCGTGACCGTGGAACCGGGGGAAGATCACGCTCGGATATCCGACCGGAAACCTGACACTCAAACCCGTCAGGAAAATCTGCTTGAGATTCAAAGACCTGGGACCTGGAATACAACGCGGTCGAGTTGATGCGGACCCCTTCACATAAGTGCGTCTAAGTAGATCGGCCGCATGCCTTGATTGCGGCTCAGAACTCCATGCCGAACTTGACTCGGACATTGTGGCGCTCGAACTGGTTCAGGCCCAGCGCACGTCCGGCCAAAGTAGGATCGGTGTCACGCCCCCAAACCTGACCTGCATAAGCTACGGTGAGCCAGATCTTCTCCGTGAACCGGTGGTGCAGAGCGGGTCCTACAGTGAGCGCTTCGCTCTCCAACTGGTTTAGAAAGATCCCTTCGTACCCGCGCAGGTAACGTACCTCCGGGCCGAAGTACGTGTTTTCTCCAATCCGGCCGACGAGAGCGTTCGACCACAGAAAGGTTGAGGAGCGGTAACCAGGACCGCCGCCGCGCTGGCGGCCAGCGGCGGGCTCAAAGCTGATGTTGCTGCCGTACCAGAGCTTGTCCGGCACGACCTGAACGTCAAGCTGCAGGATGCTCTCGATATCGAAGATATCAGCGCCATTGCCCTCGACCGGCAGCACGCGGGTAAACCGGGGGCGCACCTCCAGGGCTAGCCCCAGCGGCTGCTCCTTCGAACCTTTCAAGAACTGGTATTTCACATCCATGGAGACGCCGTCGAAGGTGCCGTAGGACTTATCGTCCAGATCAACGATGTTGCGCTGCCGCCGCAACGTTCCGAAAGCACTGAACTCGATGCTCAATTTGTCGATGGGATTGAACTGGTAGGCCAGTCGCGTGTCGATCACACGGTAGGTCGATGATCCAGAGCCGTCTCTGCGTTTGCTGAGGCGCGTGATAGTATCCACCACGACTTCCTGTTGGCCCTTTTCTCCGGCATCCGCGCCTTCGGTAAAGCCAAACAGGTGCTCGGTGTCGACGTCCTTCTTATCGTTCTTTTTGTCGGACTTGTCCGCCTCCTGGTCCTTCCCCTTCCCCTTGCCAGCTGTCGATGCGCCATTCTCACTCGTCTTGGATTTGTTACCTTGCTCGGCATCAGCAGGTGTTAGAACGGCAAGGGCGAGCAGTATGCCAGCAGCCGACAACACGCGTCGGATCAGCCTTATGTTTCCGGTCATGATCCCGCGAGGTCCTCAGGTAGGCAGTGTCTTAGCCCTCTCCTTAAAGACGATGCGGGTTGATCTGCCTGCGGCTGAAATGCCACGCTTACAGAAAGTTCGAGCTTGAGAGGATTAAGCCATAAGATGCTTCGTATCAGAGTGCATCAATCAAAACTGCTAGCAGCGTCCGCAAAACGATCTTTTTGCCGACGTTAAGCGTCGGGTGACGTTAGGCCGACCCGATTCGTAAATCGAACCGTCCGGTACCGACCCTTCTCGGACTCTGGGAAGTTCCGCTTCCCGGCAGCTTGGTGGACGAAGACCTACGACCGGAACGGGTGGTTTCGCGACGGTCTGCGCTCGGTAATAAATCGAGGTCGAGCAGACAACGATCAAGCCGTTCATGCTGCTCCGAACAGCGGCAACACGTGTTCGGCGAGTTCGTCTAGGACGTCGCCGGTTGGGCGCTGCGCAATCTTCAGGTTGAACGCCACGTGCGACACGCCTTCGTCGCGTTGCCGGTGCAACAGGTCGACCAGCGCACGACGGCCCGCGACGATGCCCCTGCCTGAGCGAAGCGGTGCACCTGGATCGCGATCCAGGTCGAAGAACGAGCCGTAGCCGTAGGGCTTGAACGCGCCGTTGCCGACGGCGGCGTTCCATTGCGCAACCACCTCGCCCAACCGACCGAAGTCGCTCTGGTGCCAGATCCAGCCGTCCATGTTCCCGGCCAGCCAGGGGATGGTCTGACCGCACCGGCCGATGGCGATGGTCGGCAGCCAGTCGCCCACCGGTTT
This sequence comes from Methylobacterium sp. E-045, assembly GCF_022829685.1. Classification (GTDB taxonomy): domain Bacteria; phylum Pseudomonadota; class Alphaproteobacteria; order Rhizobiales; family Beijerinckiaceae; genus Methylobacterium. Next base: position 23,826 of record NZ_JAKSYE010000115.1, on the reverse strand, counting down.
CGGGATTAGATCGAGGCTACCGTCCAGCGTGCCGTAATGCACTGACCGGTGCCGGGGGAACGTCTCCTCGGTCGCCACCCGTATGACTTCGCGGGCGTCCCGGAACCGTTCGGCCCGGTCCTCGAACCCGGTGCCGAAGGCCGGATACTCTACGGGGCGGTCCCCCGTGGACAGGCCGAGCAGGAAGCGGTTGCCGGTAAGGTGATCCAGGCTCGTCGCCTGCTTGGCGATCGAGACCGGGTCCCGGAGAGGCAGGATGATCCCGGCCGTGCCGATGGCGATCCGCGTCGTCTCGGCGGCGAGCCAGCCCGCGTAGACCATCGGATCGAAGACCTGTCCGACGTCGCCGAAGGACGGGTCGTAGAACGGCACGTCCCGCAGCCAGAGTGCCGCGAACCCGGCTTGGTCGGCCTTCCGTGCCATGGCGGCATGGTCCTGCATCGTCGGCGCCGGGCGGTCGGGATAGCCTTCCAGGGGCGCGATGAAGCCGAAGGTCAGTCGGCCCGGCCTGAATACGCGGTCGAAGCCGCGATGGGTCGCAAGGTCGTTCGTTGGATCGGCCACGATGCAGGTCTCCGAGATCAGAACGAGTATCGACGCATGCCGCCGTCGACGGTCAGCACGATGCCGGTGATGTAGCGGGCGCGCGGCGACACCAGGAAGGTGACGGCGTTGCCGACGTCCTCGGGCTGGCCGAAATCGCGCAGGGCGATCTCGTGCTCGGCGAACTTTCGCCGCTCGTCACCGGGATAGAGGCGGCGGATCTGGGCGGTGTCGATCAGGCCCGGCTGGATGCAGTTGACAGTGATACCGTGCTGCCCGAGTTGCTCCGACAGGCCCTTCGACCACACCACTAGCCCGGCCTTGGCGACCATCGCGGCGTTGACCACCTCGGGCTCCAGGTTGCCGGATATGCTAACGATGGACCCGGCCTTCCGGGCGAGGAAATTCGGCAGCAGCGCCTGGGTCAGTTGACGATGCCGGTCGAAGTTGAGGGTCATGCCTTCGACCCACTGCTCCTCTGGCGCGTCGATGGCCATGGGACGACTGCCGCCAGCGTTGTTCACGAGGATGTCGAGGTGACCGAGAGCTGACAGCGCCGCCTCGGCGATCCGCTTGGGGCCGTCCTCGGCCATGAAGTCCTGTTCGAACAAAGTGGGGACGATCCCGCCGTCCCGCTTTATCTCGGTCGCGAGGCTGGCGAGGAGTTCGGGATTTCGGGCGGTGGCGAACACCCGCACGCCCTCCGCCGCCAGCGTCTTGACGATGGCGCGTCCGAGCCCCTGGCTCGCCCCCGTCACCAGCGCCGTCTTGCCGTTCAAGTGAAGGTCCATGTCCGTTCTCCGTTGAGTTGGAACGAAGCTAGGGACGAAGAGCTGTTCCGATAACGTGCTAGTTTCTGCGTGCGATGGTGAGCGGAACAGAACAATGCGCGGGAGCGAACTGGGTGAATTGACGACCTTCCTGGCGGTGGCCCGGCATCGTAGCTTCCGAAAGGCTGCAACGGAGCGGGGCGTGGCGGCATCGGCCATCAGCCACGCGATCCGAAGCCTGGAGGAGCGCATCGGCGTCCGTCTGATCCAGCGCACGACCCGCAGCGTGACCCTGACCGATGCGGGCGAGCGCTACCTCGCCGATCTGACCCCGGCGTTCGAGCAAATCGCAAAGGCACAGGACGGCCTGAACGCCTTCCGTGCGACGCCGTTCGGGACGGTCCGGATCAACGTCCCGACCTCGATCGCGCCCTTCGTGTTCCGGGACGTCCTGGGCCGGCTGATCGAGGAGAGCCCCGGGCTAAGGCTCGACATCATGGCGACCGACCGGCTCATCGACATCGTTGCGGAAGGGTTCGATGCTGGCATCCGCTTCGGTGAGGTGCTGTCCCGGGACATGGTGGCCGTGCGGATCAAGCCGGTGCAGCGCCTAATCGTTGTCGGGGCGCCGGACTATTTCCGCACGCGCCCGCCGCCGCGGCATCCCCGCGACCTCGGGCGACACGTCGGAATCCGTTACCGCTATCCCAGCGGGGCGATGCTGGACTGGCGTTTCGAGCGCAACGGGGAGGTCCTGACAGTCGTGGTCGACGGCCCGTTGACGCTCGACGACCAGGATCTGATGATCGAGGCGGCCTTGCAGGGGTGCGGGCTGGCCTACGTATGGGAGGACCGCGTCCGCCTGCATCTCGAAGCCGGCATGTTGCACCGCTGCCTGGAAGACTGGTGCCCGGTCAAGGACGACCTGTTCCTGTACTACCCGAGCCGGCGGCATGTATCCGGAGGGCTCAGGGTGCTGATCGACAGGCTCAAAAGCCAGGATCCACTCCGCAGCCGAGAGCAACCGCTTGTAGCCGACAAGCCGAACGACCGTTGAGGGTCGAAGGCGGAACGTCCGCTTCAGGGCGAAGGGGTAGGGTCTGCTCCCCACCCTACTCGGACCCTGGGAAGGTCCGCTTCAGGTACTTGATTTTGTGAAAACCCGGCAACTGAGTTGGGTACCGTTCTTCCGGTCCGCTTCCGGTTCCAATCGGGCGAAAGCGAACGCATAGTTGCGAAAAAATATTATCGTACGTGCGCAAGTTGATAGGATCAGGCCGCCCGCACAGTCGCTAGGAAGCGTCCCACCTCACTGCTGAGGTGTTCGGATTGGCGTGACAGCTCGGAGGCCGCCCCCAACACTTGGCTCGCCGCCGCCCCCGTCTCCCCAGTGGCAACCGCTACACCCGCGATGTTGTGCGTGACCTCGCCCGCTCCCTGGGCAGCCTGCGCGACGTTCCGGACAATCTCCTGCGTGGCCGCGCCCTGCTCTTCCACGGCCGCTGCGATTGAGGCAGCGACCCCATCGATCTCACGGATACGCCCAGTGATGCCAGCGATCGAGGAGACCGCCTGCCCCGTAGAGGCTTGGATCTGGGCGATCTGACCGGAAATCTCGCTTGTGGCTTTGGCAGTCTGCTCCGCCAGCGCCTTCACCTCGGAGGCCACGACCGCAAAGCCCTTGCCCGCCGCGCCGGCGCGAGCTGCCTCGATGGTTGCGTTGAGGGCCAGCAAGTTGGTTTGGCTGGCGATGCCAGAGATCAGAGCGACCACGTCGCCGATGCGCGATACCGCGATGCTCAGCTCCTGTACCATGGTGCCGGTTTGATCGGCCTCGTGCACGGCCCGTTGCGCCAGTTCGGTGGAGCCGGCGACCTGCCGGCCGATCTCTTGAACGGACGAACCAAGCTCCTCGGCGGCGGCGGCCACCGTGTTGACGTTGACGGCGGCTTCCTCGGCGGCGGCCGCAACGGTATTGGATTGTGAGGCGGTCTCGCTGGCCGTGGCGGTCATTTGCTGGGCGGTGGCCTGGAGCTCGGTGGCCGAGGACGACACCATGCCGATGATGCTACCGACCGCTCGCTCGAAGCCGTCAGCCATCTGGCGCATGCCGGCCTTACGCTGTTCCTCCGCCGAGGCACGGGCGAGCGCCGTCTCCTCTTCCAGGCGGCGTGTGCGGATCAAGTTGTCTTTGAAGACCTCTACAGAGGCGGCCATGTGACCGATCTCGTCGCGTCGTCCAGCACCGGGAACCGGTTGGGTCGCATCGCCGGCGGCGAGGCGCTGCATCATCCCCGTGATGGCTGCCAGGGGCGCGAGCACGCCCCGTACCATCGTCATAAAAGCGAAGCCCGCCGCGAGAAGACCGAACACAATAGTGCAGAGGCCGATCTTCTGCGCCATCACGTAGGCCGCCGAGGAGTGGTCGTGCACCTTCTGAGCCTCGTCGATCTGAAGGTCGATGAGCTTACTGATGGCATCGCTCACCGGATCGATGACCGGATAGAGGCGCTCCCGCACGAACCGGTCCAGCGCCTCTGTGTCCTTATCCGTCAGGATCTTCAGAAGATCGGCCGTACCCGCATCGGCCACGACCATGGCCTCCTTGGACGTGCCTACGAGCTGCGTCTCGCGCGCATTCATGTTCGTAACGAGGTAGTCCGTCCATTTCTGCCTGATGTGGACCTGCGCATCGGAAACGGCTTTGACGCCGCTCAACCAAGGCAGGTTACCGTTGCGCACCTTGTGCGACGTGTCGACGATGCTGACCGCGTACATGTCGGCCACGATCTTTAGATCCCGTAGGGGAACCACGCGATCCGCGTACACGGTATCCATGCCTTGCTCTGCCGTGCTGGAGGCATACCAGCCGACACCGGCGGTGAGCACAAGTGCAGCGAACAGACCGCCGAGGGTGACAATGACACGGGATCTAATGGAGGGCACGCGCTGCTCACCTAATCGTAAAAATTTACCGCACCAACGTACAAATAGAGTGGTTAACGAAGTGGAATTGTAAGGTGGGGTTGTCGCCTCCATGCCGGTCGCAAACGCTTGCTTCCGGCAACCCCTACATCCCCGCGGCTATGTTAGTAGGATTGGAGGCGGAACGTCCGCTTCCAAAAGTAAGTTCAAAGTCCGGTTGCCACCGAGACTGTGTGAAAACGCTGCTTTGGCCGTTGCGAGTAGAAGGATCTCCTACGAAAATCCTCGAAGGTCGCGGTCGGGACCATCCGAGCTGATGTTTCTCAGTCTATCATGGAAGATTGCATTCTGGCGTCGCGACGGCCTGAAGTTTCCACACAGCCTGCACCCAGAGCAGAAATTTGGCATATCACTGTTCAGAGAGCGCGGTGATCAGATCGGATGCGAGAGTGCGATCCTCCTCGGGTGCGGCTTGGATAGCCGCATGGACCATTGCTGTGATCACGGGGTCACTCTGCGCTGCTGCAAGCACCGCACGCCCAACCGCCGCCTGCCTCGATCGTAGGGACGGCTGAGCCGATTGATAACTACGGCTGGGTTGGATGAGTAGATAGAGGATCGTCACCAGTAGGACGACGAAGATAAGGAGGGCGGATAGGATCGCGATCTTCATGCTGTCCCCTATCGCGAGCAATCATATCTTCCAGTGCTTGCGAGGCCTGATCGACTACATGCGACGCGGAAGGTCCGCAAACCATCCCTTGCGGACCTGCTGATCTCGTTCAGTGAAGGATGGCTGCGGTCTGAGACCTAGGCTATCCTGAAGCCAGCCACCATCTCGCTGAACGACGATGCAAAGCGGATCGCGTAGCCCCAATCCTTCCCTTCAGCATCCTCCAGGGTCGGGCGTCCCTCACCACCGGACACCTCGTGGTCGAGAAAGAACACTTCCCCGAGCCGATCCGGCCGCAAGACGAGGGCGATGTCATTCCCGCCGCCATCGGTCATTATCGAGAGCAGGCTTTCAGGGATATCGCAGTCGGATGCCGTTCGGTGGCGCTCCTGCAACGAGCAGTCTTCCTCCCCGCAAAGGCCTGCCACGCAGCCAACGCGCTCCGCCCCGATCTCCTCACCGACCAGAGAGAACACAACCCGCCCACGTAGGCGTCCGCCGCGAGTGAGAGCGAGGAAGGCGCGGTAGTCATCAGGCAGCCGCGCGCCGATCAGTGCCTCGAATGCCTCGATCTCGGCCGAGTCCGGCACCAGGGCCGTCTGGCCGTCGATGATCGCAGCGAGTTCGTTTGGCGTCATATCTGAACCTCGTCCTGACCCGTGAAGCAGTCTCCGCTAACATATTAGCAGTTGGCAGGGGTGACCTACGCCTTGAACCGTTCGCGCAAGGCTTCGTTCGCCCGCGCCTGCCACCCCGGCCCGGTAGCGCGCATGGCCTCGATCACGTCGCCATCGACGCGCAACGTTACCTGACGCTTCGGGTTCTCGATGCGGGGGCGCCCACGGCCACGACGAGCCAGATCAAGGCCGTTGCCGGGCACGCCGCGCGCAATCATCTCATCGGTGATCTCCGGCAGTTCGGCATACTCCTCCGGCTGGATCACATGCGCGTCCATGCGGGCCAGATCGGTCTGGCCGATCCCCTTAGCGGAGAAGGGGGGTGTATTTCTTTTGCTCTCGCTCATTGGCCTTCCTCATCGAAAAAACGTGTTGGTCGTTGCCCCGTTGGGTCCATCCGATGACGACCATCCGGCCGGCGAGCAGGCCGATCGTGATGATGCGGACCTCGCCGTAATTGATGCGGCTGTCCTCGAAACTGAAGCAGGGGCCAGCGAACACCTCTTCGGCCGCGTCGAAATCCATGCCCCGCTCGGCCAGTGCCTTCTCTCGTTTTGCGGGGTGGGACGTGATCGCCATGAATTTTTGTAGCTCTATAAAATTCCTCGGTCAACGATTAAATAGAGCTACATAAAACAGATCGATGCCGAGCGCGCGAAGAGCACTGCACCGGAGGTTTTTCAAAACCGGCCACTCCGATTTCCTGTCGTTGGTCAGTGGGTTGACGGTGATTTCCTGCCAGAAATGCTCAAACTGGCAACTCCGAAAGCGGGAACCCGATCCGAGACCGTCCGCCCTGCCGAACGGTCGCATACCGTCACCGCATGGCCTTTGCCCACTCCGCCACCCGCTGCGATTCTTGTTGGCCTCTGACGTGAAGGCGACCCTGCCGTTCCGGTAGCCTTGCAACCCTGGTGTTGGTCTCGGTTTTCCCCGGAGTTAGAACCCCTATATCCGTGGGGTGAATCCGTTTGCACCCACCCCCCTCGTCCTTCGTCCGGCCGGCCCGGCGTATCCAGGCGAGCCACTCCCGGCTGATGATCCGAACGAGGTTCGGGCTGTTCTTCCTGCCCTCGTGGTGACGCTCCTCGATTGTTAGCAACCCGTCGCCCTCGGCGAGGCGGATGGCGCCTTGAGCAAGCCGACGGCAGACACCTGCCCGGGCGGCGATCGCGTCAACGCACAACCCGCACACGCCCTTGCTGGCCACCTCGTCGGCGACGATGCGCAGGACCGCGAGTTGGCCCGTGGTGAACCGTGCGGCCAGGGCGGGCGGCATGGGGCCAGAGCACGCAAGCAACCGGCGCCTGTCGCGCGAGGCGGCCTTGTCGGGGCTGGTGACGCTCCTGCGCGGAGGGAACAGGCTCGGCCGGCCGGCTGGAATGCCGACGGGCTTGATGCCCTCGCGGATCTCGCTGCGCCGGGCGTGAAGCTGCTCGGCGAGCGCCTGGGCTTCGGTATCGCCCAAGGCTCCGGACCCATGCCCCTGCCAGACTTGGCGGGACAGCTCATCCATGTGGGCGAGCGTGCGCGCGTCGTCGATCGCGGCCGTCATGGCGGCGTGAAACATCGTCCTCGGTCCCTGCTCGGGCCGCGGCAAAGCTGAGGGAGGGTCATCACGACCCACCCTTTCAAAAGGCCAAGCGCCACCGCTTCGAGAACCAGGTTCCCGATTGACTCCCGAGGAGCCATGTGGCTTGTGAGGGATAGGTACTGGCCTCACAGGCCCAGCGATTTTAAACGGTCTCACCCTTGCCGGGGTGGGGCCGTTTCGCGTTGGGGCTCAAGTCTTTCTCGCGGCGGTCATCCTCAACGGTGGTCGGCTCACGACTCGCACGGGTGCGGGCCTGCCGAACGTGGCATGTCGGCTGGGCGAGACGGTTAAGTCAACGGTAACGCGTTGCGACGTGGGCGAGGGTTGCGCCCGGCCCGTCTCGGATGCTTCACCGGCACATGGTCAAATCCGAGCTCGCCGCCCGCATCGCCGAACAGAACCCGCACCTCTACGCAAAGGATGCCGAGGCGGTCGTGAATGCGATCGTCGCCCGCATGAGGGAGGCGCTCGTGAAGGGCGATCGGGTAGAACTGCGAGGGTTCGGATCGTTCTCGATCAAGTCTCGCGACGCGCGCGAGGCACGCAACCCGAAGACAGGCGGCATCGTGTCGGTGAAGAGCAAGAACGGCGTCGTGTTCCATCCCGGCAAGGGGATGCGCGATCGTCTCAACAGCAAGGGCGCGATCGTCTGAATAAGGAGCCTGGCGCGACGAGGCCGAGGGCTTTGGTCCCCAGCAACCACGAGGCGGCCATGCTCGTCCTGGCAACGGAGAACTCCGAGCTGCGTGCCCAGCTCGCGGAGGTCCAGGACCAATGCGTCGAGCTGGCCGTCGACGCCGGCGAGATGCATGCCGAGATCGAGCGTCTACGGCGCGAGGTGGCCGAGTTGCGGGCGGGCCAGGACGTATTGAGGTAGGCCCCCTGTTGCCCTCCGCCGTCCGAGCCAGGATAGCGCCTTCCCGCCGAGACGCGCATGTCGAGGTTGGCAGCATTGGCATACCGCATGCTACGCTGGCGCTGTTCCTCCCCAAGGAATACCTCTGAACGACTTCGCCCCGTCCGGCCTCGGCCCGGCGGGGCCTTTCCGTAATCGCCCGTCTAGGCCGCGACGGGAGGTCAGAAGCCGAGCCGCTCTAGGGCCCGCCTAGCTGGGATGATCCGGGTGAAGACGGTCTCGCTCTCGCCTTTCTGCCGGGCGGCACTCCAGCCCTCGCCAAGCTCCAAGAGAAGCGGATCGGCGCTCGTAGTGCCGTAGGCGCGGATCATCTCCGCATCCATAACCACGAACTGATCCTGGCCCTGCCAGAGGCCGGAGACGAACCGGGCGAGGATTGCGTTCATGCCGTGCGAGGGCGAAAGGTCGTCGCCGAGGGGCATCGTGATCCTGAGGTGCGACGGCCCCGGGATTGCTCGTCTGTTGGGCCGGGCAACCAACTGTCCGGACGCGAGAAGGTGCCGTCGGTCGACTGCGCAGTTGGGTGGCACCCTCTAAGCCCGGGGAATCCGACAGTTCCAGGCAGCTTTCCGCTGATTGAAGGTTCGATTTCGCTCTAACTCTGGAGCGAAAATCGGACAAGCCGTCTGGGACAGTATTCCCTTCCCGGCAGCGAGCGCTATCGTCAGGCAATGCCCCGCTATCTCTTCTTCTTAACCTGCATCGTGATCTTCCTGCCCTCATGGGCCGGCATTGTCATGGTGGTTCTGCCTGTCATCACCGGAAGATCGGAGGCGCTGGCCATCGAAGGGGAGATCCTGCTCATCGGGGCGATGGCGGTCCTGTTGAGCACGGGCACGACAGCGATGCTGTTCTCGGCGCATCCCTTCAGGCGCACACGGCGGTGACACCGTTTTCATGTTGGCTCAGCCGTTGGGTTACCCAAGGAACGAGGGGGTTTGCGACCGTGCTTTCGTCACAACGGCTCAGTCCGTTCCAGCACCAGATGTTCGGGATTTGTCATCGCGCTGTGCATACGGGGGCCGACCTTCCGCTCGGTTTGCAAGCATCCGCTCGCGCAGTTCGCAAGCACGCCGAGCGATCGCGGCAGCATCGCAGCGCCGGCAAGGACCGCCGCGGCCAGCGGCTTGGCATTTGGTAGGGCTCTGGCAAGTCGACCGTGGCATGGGTCGATCATAACCATCCGCTATTGCCGCAGTCACGCTTCTCGATCGTGCCCGAAAGTAGGTAGGCAGAACTAATCTGCAGGTTCGAATCCGACCCGTTGGAGACCTTAGGAACGTCGGCTGCCAGGCTCTTAGTGATGCAGTGCCAGACGAAGGGCTTCGGCGGATTTCGCCAATCCGCATTGAGACGCAGGTTTGTTGAAGGCAGACGCGGCACAGCTGGAGACGGGGATGATGGCAGGACCGCTTCCCCATGCAATTATGCCTCCGCCCACGCTGCCCGGACTGGACCTGTTGCAGTGTCCGGCTTCGCATCCCCAATGAAAATGACGACAGGGCCGTGATCGGACCGGCGTGGATCGTAGAAATCAAGGAGATTTGGGTAAAGGCGCTGGAGGAAGTCCACGTGCAGGCCCTCCCGACGAACAAGGCGGTCGATGACGACCTGATCGCCATGCACAGCGTTCGGGACGGAACCACAGGCGCCTGGCGTCATCCACCGCGCAGGCTCGGCCGCGAACGTCGTGTAGATAAAATCCAGCTCGCCGCCGTCCCAGCGTAGCAGGGCACTGGAGAGTCGCCCCTTGTGGAAATAATCCTCCATTGCGGCGAGGCCCGGCTCGGCCAGAGCATCCGCCGAATCGGTGAAGACGGTATCGAGATCGCAGAGCAACGTCGGCCCTTGTGTCAGGCTTGGGCGGAACGCTTCCATCTTCGCCCACCAGGCTGGCCAGTCGTGCCGCAGCGGCACCCGCTCTACACCGGCCACCTCGATGGGAAGGTCGGTGAGGCAGAGAATGCGGTCGAAAGACGGAGCATGGCGGCGAGCGCCTCGTGCCAAGCGCTCGACCCAAGCCGCGTCGTAGCGACCGCCACTTTTCAGGACAGTGAGGAGTGTCGTCATCGAACGCGCGCAATCCTGATCGGGCTGCTCAAGGGGCAGGGGTGGAGGCGGATCGTCCGCTTCGGACCAGAGGGCTATAGTCCGATTGCCACCTTTCTCGGGCATTTAGGGAAGGTTTCTGAGCGCCGGACCTCTCCTCCAACCCATCGCAGATCGTGCCTACGCAGTCCGACCACGGTGCTCAATGTCCGGCAGCCGTTGCGGTGAAGCTTGAGCATACCCATCCTTTCGTCATCGGCACGGGCCGAGACGCGCACCAACAGCGCCCCTCCTCTGGACGGGAGGGACGCTGCAGGGTGGCCGGGACGGGTGGGGACCTGGAACGGGCGTTCGATCGGTGCGGGCCTCCGACTGTGACGGTGCCTCGCCACTCTCTAGGCTCCCTCTGAACGGGGAGACGCTCCCTCGCAGCCCTGGACGGCGGCGAGGAGGCTTCACGAGGGATCGGCGAACCTGCCTGACGGCAACGGCATCAAGGGGACGCCGCTGCCTGTGCGCGGCACGGAAGGCCTGGGAAGGCGTCCGTGTCGCGCGATCAGGCCCGCCCTCCATTCCATCTCTGCTGCCATCCCCTGCAGGTGCCGGGTCGCCTCGCGCCCGTGGTGCGCCTCGGCTCGCTGATGGCGGCGGAACCGGCGCTCTGAGAGGCGCAGGCGGACCACGAAAGCTAGGGCCTCGAGGAGCCTGCGCAGGGACAGCTGGTCTGCCTCCTGAAAAGTGGTCCTCCCTGAGGTATGGCTTCGAGCCATGTGGAGGATGATCGACCCGACGGCAAGCGGACATTGTGGATGCCCGCATTGGGTTGGGAGCGGGCGCGGTGGCAACGTCCGCTCTCGTGCATTGCTGCCTGAAAGCGGACCGGCGGAAGTCCACCCTTCTCAGACTGTGCGGCATGCGGTTATGTGTGTCGGTAAAACGCCCGGTTTTCCAGGCAGCGTTGTGATTGGTGACGTAAGCTCAGCTCCTAGACTGAATTCCTTCGTTAAGCTTACAAGCCCTGCGAGAGACACGAAGGCCGTCGCACGCACATGGACACTTTACGCCGTACCTGGTTCTGGACCTTAGTCCAGGGGACCGAGCGCCTGCGTGCTCATCCGTGGCTCGGTGACGTCGTGGCTGTGGCAACAACGGCGGGGGCTCTCGCACTGCGCTTCGCCGTGGACCCAGTGCTACCATCGGGCTTTCCCTATCTCACATTCTTTCCCGCAGTCATTCTCACAACCTTTTTCTGGGGACTGCGGCCAGGCATTACCTGCGCGGTTCTATCGGGATTGGCCGCTTGGTACTTCTTCCTGACGCCCGCCGGTTCATGGGAGCTGAACGGGCCTGCTGCCCTCGCGCTGGGCTTTTATGCCTGCATTGTAGCCGTCGATATTGCACTCATCCACGTGATGCATGTGGCGGGGACGCGGCTTCGACAGGAGCAGGTCGTAACCGCTGGATTGTATGAGCAGCAGCGGACACTGTTTCAGGAGTTGCAGCATCGAGTGGCCAACAACATGCAGTTCGTGGCTGCCCTCCTGCACCTCCAGAAACGCAAAGTCGGCAGCGACCCTAATGCAGCAATGGCGGCTCTCGACGAGGCTCGGGTGCGCCTGGAAACGATCTCACGCATCCATCGCCGCCTCTACGATCCAAGCCGCCTTGACCTACCAGTCGGCCAGTACCTGCAGGAGCTATGCTCCGATATGCTCGATGCCACAGGTGCACAGAACATCGTCTGTCTGGTCGATGTGCCGCCGCTCCAGTTCGATCTGACCCGTCTGACCACGCTGTCGCTCCTTGTGGTCGAGGTCGTCACAAATGCACTCAAGCACGCTTTTACACCTAGTAAGCGTGGGACGATCACCATCCGCTTGGAACAGCTCGATCTTATGCAGCTAGCGCTCACCATCGCAGACGATGGAAAGGGCATTCCTGCCAGCTTCGATCCTGACACGAGCAAAAGTCTGGGGTTCCGGATCTCACAAGGGCTTGCCATTCAGCTTGGTGGCAGCCTGACCTACACAGGTGGCGCCGGCACAGTGGTACGCATGGTGTTCCCAGCAGCACATCCACCCGCACCTTGAGCCGCATAGGGACGACCGTGCCGGCAGGACTGCCCATCGGATGGGCAGATCTTGTTGGACATTAGCACTACCTGGGCACTTTCAGGGCGTCTGCTGCGTTGGCTCGCTTGGGATGGCTGTGGGGCGGCGATGGATCGGGATCGCGTGGGGACGGACGAGCTCGACACCTGGCTGGCGCCGTTCCTGGCGGTGATGGGGCGCAAGACCCGGCGGACCTGGGCACCGCTCTATCTCCGGGGCCTGCTCGGTCCGGGGGATCGCAAGAGCCTTCAGCCGATGGCGGCACGGCTCGGGCTGTCGGGCCACGACCAGTTGCAGCACTTCATCGCCAGCCCGGCCTGGGACGACGGACCGCTCTGGACGGAGCTGGCCCGCCAGGCGGATCGATTGGTCGGCGGACCCGATGCCTGCCTGGTGATCGACGACACGGCCCTGCCGAAGAAGGGCACGCGCTCGGTCAGGGTGGCGCGCCAGTACTGCGGTGCGCTGGGCAAGCAGGCCAAATGCCAGTCTCTGGTCTCCCTCACCCTGGCGCAGGGCGAGGTGCCCGTGCCGGTGGGCCTGCGCCTGTTCCTGCCCGAGGCGTGGACGCGCGATCCGCAGCGGTGCGGGCAGGCCGGCGTGCCCGAGCCGGCGACCGTGCCGCGGAGCAAGAGTGAGATCGCGCTCTGCGAACTCGATCGCCTGAGGGCGGAGGGGCTACGCTTCGGCACGGTGCTGGCGGATGCGGGCTACGGCGTCAGCGCCGCCTTCCGTCACGGCCTGGATGCGCGGGGCCTGCGCTGGGCCGTCGGCATCGTCAGGAATCAGAAGGTCTACGCGGCCGACGTGCAGCTCGTGCCGCCGACCGGTCGCGCGCGCAAGCCCGCGCCGGACCGGGAGCCGCGGGACGCCGAGGCGGTGCTGGCCGATCTGACATGGCGGCGCGTGACGTGGCGCCAGGGTACGAAGGGCAAGCTCTCGGCCCGGTTCGCCGCCCTCCGGGTGCGGGTTGGCGACGGTCCGGTCTGGGGCAACAACCGGCACCTGCCGGGGGAAGAGGCCTGGCTCGTGGGCGAGTGGCGCTCCTCGGGCGAGCGCAAATACTACCTGTCCAACCTGCCGCCCGGCACGTCACGACGCGCGCTGGCCGGCACGATCAAGGCGCGCTGGGTCTGCGAGCAGGCTCACCAGCAGCTCAAGGAAGAACTCGGCCTGGATCACTTCGAGGGACGGTCCTGGACCGGGCTGCATCGCCACGCGCTGATGACGTGCATCGCCTGCGCTTACCTGCAGCACCTCCGCCTCGCGGAACATCATCGGACGGGGCGGGGAAAAAATGACGACCCGCCTGCCGAGCCCGCCGCCGTCGCCCAGCCTGCCCGCTGTGCGGCAGGCCATCCTCGGACGGCTGTTCACCAAGCTGGTTCCACCCGTCCTGTGCCCCCACTGCCGAAGGCGCTTCACGCTGCCCTCTGACTACAAAATGCCCAGGTAGTGCTAGCAGAAGGTATCAGAACGGGTCATCCTGGCATGCCAGAATTCAGGCTCGATCCCGATCAAGTCGAGGACGTGATCCGCTACCTTGCGAGCTTAGATAGGTGAGATGAGCCCCTTACACCATTTGCGCGCCTACGAAACTTCGTTAACTAAACGTTAACCATAATATCTTAGACCTCCTGCAAGAGGTGGGCAGTATGATGACTCAAGTAGCAAAGGACGGTCTTGATGCTTTAGGAAGCCTCATTGCTAGAGGCGAGGAGCGAAGGGTCAATGCGATGATCCATATCGCATTTCTTGAGGCCGAAGACCAAAACCCCCACGAGGCCCGCGCTGACCTGATGGCCATCGAGAAGTTTCTGAAAACGATGCGGACGCAACGCGCTCTCCTGATCGCAAGCATCCATCACAACGATATGGCCAAGGGCGAGGCTAACACACTTCAATCCGCAGCTTAAGGCCTGAAGCAGGGTTTGTAGAATGGCCTGTACAGTTCATCGTGAAAGGCGGCCATTGCAAGGAAGGTCCGAGACCGAAGAGTAGCTCCGCTTTGAAGCTGCCTACCGTCCATGGCACTGTGCCGACCATGCCTCACGATCAACCGACGTCCCTCAGGGTCCAGGCCGAAGCGATTGGCGTAAGGCCATGCGAATGGGCTTGGACCATCTTCTGCGGTACCGACAGGTTCGTGATCGCCCGCTCGCGCCCGGAATTTTCGAACCGCGCAGATGCCCTGGAAGCGGGTGGCACGGCAGCGGCGGAGGTCGCCCGGCGGTTGGGCATACATCTCGTAGAACACGATGCAGATTAACCGCCGAGCTGGCTCGCTAGTGGTCAAAATCTGACGGATGGTACCCGCCCTGAGCGCGCGAGATGAGTAGAAAGCAGTCTCGTGATTTATGTTTTGATCCAAACCTTAGCGCCTAGGTCCTGTCGTCGCCTGAACCGATTGATTGGGCTTGCGTTTTGTCTTTCCAGATCAAGGAGGGACGATGCTAAACGACGCGCAGTGGTCTGAATTGGAGCCCCTGGTTGAGGCCTGCCGCCCCAAGGCCAAGACGCCACCGCAGGATCTGCAGCGCACGCTCTCGGCGATCTTTTGGCGGCATCAGAATGGTGCCAAATGGCGGGCTATTCCTGAGGAATTGGGTCCGTGGTGGCGCGCGGCGCAGATCTTCATCCGCTGGTCCCGTGCCGGCGTTTGGGAGCGATTGCTCGGTCTCGTGCAGGAGCGGGGCATCCACCTCGGGATGGTGTTCCTCGACGGCACGAACGTGCGGGCACACCAGAAGGCGGCGGGAGCTGCCAAAAGGGGGGATCTGGAGCCGAGCGAGATACTCGTGAGGCTCTTGGCCGATCGCGTGGTGGCTATGGCACCAAGGCCTGCGTGATCGCGGACGGCAGCGGACGGGCCATCGCCTTCCGACTGGCGCCCGGACAGGCTCATGAACTGCCCCACGCCGTTCCCCTGCTCGACCAGTTGCCGGGTGTGCCCAAATGGGTGGTGGGGGATCGCGGCTACACCAGCCACGCCTTCCGTGAGCACATCTGGGACATCGGCGCACGGCCTGCGATCCCAACTCAGCGCCACGAGGCACCCGTGGCCTGTCCGGACTGGATCTACAACAACCGCCACCACGTCGAGCGTCTGTGGGCACGCCTGAAAGAATGGCGTGCCATCGCCACTCGCTATGAGAAGACCGCCGTCAGTTTCATCGGCGTCCTCTGCCTCGCCGCAGCCGTCGACTGGCTCAAGCGATGACACGCCCTAAGGGTGACTGCCGAACGTTTTCACTGATATCGAGGTGGCATGCCGGAGAATGCCTCACCCTGGTTTGTTGCTGTTGGTGCCTCAGGAGCGGAAGGCCTGAATGACATCATAGCCCTGCTCACCGCGCTTCCGCCATCAATCCCAGCCGTGATCCTCGTCGTGCTGCATCGGTCCTGGGATAAACCGAGCAATCTGAAATTCGTACTGGAGCGTTCCATCGTCCATCAGGTTTTTATCGCCGAGGAGGGTAACGAATTTAAGCAAAGCACTGTATACATTGGTGAGCCCGATCGACACCTTACCCTCGCAACGCGAAGCCTGGGCGGGATGGTCGATGATCCAAATCGCGTCTATGGAAATCGCACTGTGGACCTGCTCTTCCGCTCGGTCGCTCGGTATGGGAAGGGGCGCATGATCGGCATCGTCTTGTCAGGATCGCTTGACGATGGGTCGCGTGGCCTCGCAGCAATCCACGAAGCGGGTGGCCTCACGATGGTCCTCACTCCTGACCCGATGCCGTATCAGGGCATGCCTGAAAACGCGATCAGCTACGATGGCCCGATTGATGTGATTGGCAGCCCACGAGTGATCGCTGCCGCCATCGTTGAAACCGTCACAAAAGGCTAATTCCAACGAGCGCTTGGAGGTCCGAGTTGTGTCGAAAGCAGCCCCAACAGCGGGTACCAAACGTCAGATCTTGACCACTAGCGGCCGTGCAAATGCCTCGTATTGCAGAGGACTACTTCACTCCATCCGCCCCGACGCGCGCTCCTCGCCCACATAGCCGATGTACCAGCTGAGCTGCTTCGCAACCTCCTGGTCCAGCGGGTCGGCTGACGCCTTCAATGCCTCGGCCGTGGCGTTCACGGTGCCGTAGGGCGCGCAGACCTCGCCGAGATAGAGGTTGATCTCCTCGTTCAGCTACTCCTCCGCCATGTCGTCGAAGCGGTTGACTTTTCTCGCCTTTTCCAGCTTGCGGAGGCGGAGATCGATCACTTTCGAGGTCATGGCTGGTCTTCCAGGACGACGAGGGCCGCAAACAGCGTCGTGGTGCCGTGACGGGTATAGCCATGCGTCTGCGCGGCGGGATGCCCGGGTCCGAGGGGCGGGTTCGCTTCAGGACCATACACTTCAAAGCTGGTAGCGGCCCGCGAGCATCAATAGCCCTTGTGCCAGCTCACTGAGGTTGGCTGAAGCCTTCTCGGCTTCGCGCGTGCCAGCCGCAGTCTGCTGACTGGCCTCACGGATGTTTCGAAGGGCACCCGTCACCTGCTCGATGCCAAGCTGCTGCTGGTTCGTTGATGCAACAATCTGCTGGAATGTTTGCGCGCCCTCTTCCACACGTGCAGCCATTTCCTCGATCGTGCGCACGGTCGCGTCCGTTCGGGCCTTCCCGGTGGCAGCGCGTTTGACTGCTTCCTCCGTGAGCATGACCGACGAGTTGATGCCACGCTGGATCTCCCCCAGGAGGCCACGCACCTGAACGGTAGCGGCTTTGGCCTGATCGGCGAGCCGTTTCATCTCGGTGGCGACGACCGCGAAGCTGCGCCCGGCCTCGCCAGCAGCGGCAGCTTCGATCGCAGCGTTCAGAGCCAGCAGGTGCGTGCGTTCTGAGATATCGTCGACCGTGGCGATGATGTCGCCGATGACTTGGGTCTTCTCGCTCAGAGCGACGATGTTGCCAGCCACCGCTTCGCCCTGCTCACGGATCGCGTCCATGGCCCTGGCAGTGTCGGTAGCCGCCCGCAATCCGGCGCGCGCCGTCTGGGCTGAGGCCTGTGCCGTGGCAATGATCTCATTAGCACGCTTGACGATCCCGGCCCCTGAATGTGCAATCTCATCGACGGTTGCAGCGGTCTCCTGCACCGCGGCGAACTGCTCCTCGACGCTGGCGGCTTGTTCCTGCGCGGAAGCGCGGATCTCGGCGGCGGCAGCGTTGAGGTCATTCGTAGCCGAGCGATTGGTCAGAGCGAGGTTGGTGAGGCCGGTTACCATCGTGTTCAGCGTTGCACCGAGGCGACCGATCTCGTCGTGCCCCCTTACCCCTATACGCCCAGTCAGATCGCCAGCGCCGATTTGCTCGACGAAGGCCATCACACCCAGAAGTGGCCTGACGATCAGGCGGTTGATGGCGATGCCGATCCCGGCACAAATCAGTAGCGTGAGCAGGGTGCCCAGCCATAGTGCGAGGCTTGCGTTACGCTCCGCCTGAATGAGACGCTCGTTCTGCGTTACGCGGATCCGCTCTTCCACGCCCTCGATCGCAACGAGCTTTCCCCGAAAAGTATCGAACAGCTGTTTGCCTGATCCATCGCTCTCCAGCCGGATCGCCTCGGGTCGCGTCGCCGCAGAAGCAGCATTTCGGATCGCTGGCTCTGCAATATCTGCTTGCCAGGCGCGGGCGGCTGCTATGGCTTCCGCGAGCAAGCGTGACGGCTCGGCATCGTGACCAATCAGGTCGCTGAGATGGTTGATCGCGTCATCTAAAGCTGGCCGTCCCGACTGATACGGCTCAAGGCTACTCACGCGCCCGGTGATCAGGTAGCCGCGCAGCCCAGTCTCTTGGTTAAGCATGGCTGCCTGGAACTGAGCGAGGGCGCGGATAACCTGGCTGGAACGACCGCGTGTCTCCGTCGCCTCATGCAAGTGGTTGAGGGTAAGGAACGTCGCGCCACTGCTGAGAACCGATACCACCGCAATGATGCCGATCGCGCCGCCTAGCAAGCGGTTGAGGCCAAATGAATTCGGCATCGTTGGCCCCGTTACTGAGATCCGCAGATGGCGCTGTGAAGCCAAGAAACCTCCACCGTCAAGTGCCTAGGCCGCTTGCCTCAGTGCCCAACTGCCGAAGACGCTCGGCTAGCGCCTGCATGCTCACGTCGCCTTTGTTCAGGATCTGGCTGGCACCACGCAGCCGTCGCCGATCCTCCCAACTTAGGTCGAGTGCTGTAAGCACCACAACCGGGATCGCGGTGCATTCAGGTTTGGCCCGCATAGCTTCCAAAAACTCGAAGCCGTCCATCACCGGCATGGTGAGGTCGAGCAGCACGATCCCAGGCGGAGCGGCGGCAAGCTGATCGAGGCCATCGCGACCATTCTCAGCCTCGTTCACGGTCCAGCCGTCGCGTTCGAGGACCTTCCGGATCCGCATGCGCGTATCAGGATCGTCGTCGATGATTAGGGCAGCATTCTCAGGCGGACGGTAGCGGTCCATCACATTCTTGAACCTATCCCAGCGCACCGGCTTCATCACGTAATCAGACGCGCCCAGCGAGGCTGCGAGGGCACGTTGCTCGACGAAGGTTATCATGATCACCGGGATATCGGTCAGATCGGGATCGGCTTTGAGAGCACTCAGAACCGACCAGCCGTCGATACCGGGCATCATGACGTCGAGCAGGATGGCATGCGGTTTGAGCTCGCGTGCGAGTGCCAAGCCGGAGGTACCGTCGGGTGCCAAGCGAACTTTGAAGCCCTCTCGATGCAAGAACTTCGTCATCAGACTGCGTTGATCGGCATCGTCGTCGATGACGAGCACCACCTCGCCGCCTCGCGCACTCAGGTCCTCAGGTTCTGATAACGCGTCGACCTCCTGTACCCGGTAGTTCGCCAACAGCTTGACGGTAAAAGTCGTACCCTGGCCCGGCACACTGCTGACCGAGACCGAGCCGCCTAGGATCTCGCTCAAGGCTTTCGTGAGCGAGAGACCTAAGCCAGTGCCACCGTATTTGCGCGTCGTTGAGGCATCAGCCTGAACGAATCTCTGGAACAGCTTGGCAACCTGCTCCTCTGTCATGCCGATGCCGGTGTCGGCGACCTGGAAGACGATGCGCTCGCCATCGTTTTGCGACTCACGAGCGACGGACACCGTGATGACGCCCCCCTCGGTGAACTTGGCCGCGTTGCTGAGAAGATTGAGCAGGATCTGCCGCACCTTCGTCAGGTCCGATACCATGCGTCCAAGGCCCGGCGAGACCTGGAGCTCGACCCTGTTGCCCTTCTTATCGACCAGCGTCCGTGCCGTCGTCACGACATCCTGGATGACGGGGTCCAATTCGAATGCCTCTGGGTAGACATCCATCTTACCGCTCTCGACCTTGCTAAGGTCTAGGACGTCGTTGATGAGCCCAAGCAGGTGACGTGCACTTCCCTCGATTTTTCGCACGTCTGGCTCGAGTTCCTCTGAGGAAACCCCATCTGCCATCTCTTCCTGCAGCATTTCGCTGTACCCGATGATGGCAGCGAGGGGAGTGCGCAACTCATGACTCATGTTGGCGATGAAGGCGCTCTTGGCGAGGTTCGCTTGCTCGGCGACGTCCTTTGCGGCCTCCGCCCGGGCATTGGCGTCAGTCAACGCTTCTTGATTGCTCACCAGGATCCGGTTCGCACCGTTGAGGCGCTCCAACGTCGCCTCATTCTGTACGACAGACCGGCGCAGGGCATCGCAGATCCAAACCATGACGGTGCCGACCAGTACGTACTGGCACAAAAGAGAGATATCGACGCCGCTGAGCGACCCATCCCGCGTGTAGAACCACGTGGCAATGAGAGTCGATAACGATAGAGTCAGCGTCCCAGCCCCCCAGCCGAAAGCCAAGCTCGCTGCTAGAAGAACCGGGATGTAGAGCAGGAAGGGCGCGACATACGCCGGAGCCAGGAAGCGCAGGAGCGTCATGGCGCCGATGAGAAGTAGGGTCACGCCGTAGCAGATACCCGGCGGAGGACGTCGTAGGGCAAGGGTTCCGATCAGTCCGTG
The DNA here is from genome assembly GCF_022829685.1 of Methylobacterium sp. E-045. Lineage (GTDB taxonomy): Bacteria > Pseudomonadota > Alphaproteobacteria > Rhizobiales > Beijerinckiaceae > Methylobacterium. The sequence continues at coordinate 3,583 of NZ_JAKSYE010000115.1, read as the reverse complement.
CAAGCTTCTCATCCGGGAGGAGTGTCACGGCGTGCCCGCTTTGCAAAGCGGATAAGGCAGGAGGCTACAGGAGGGTAGACCCTGTTCTAGGCAATGGTCGACGCGGAAGTCCGAATGAACCAACCAGCCCGGACACAGCCCAAAAACGGGCAACTGAGTATGTATGGAAAAATCGACGGTATTTTCGACAATCCGCATCGCCGACGACAGTATGACACCATTGTGAAGCGGACATGCTGCTCTCGACCCAACCCAGCCGCCTAGATCACCAGAGGCGCGCCTCATAAGCGGTCGTTCGTCAGCCGGCCGGCAACTTTGTCTCGGGTTGGGAAGCAGACGCCATACTGCGCTTTATACGAATATGGTGGAACACGCGGGGCTCTCAGAGAGCCAGTGCGCGAACGAACTCGATGCACTCGCGGCGCTTCTGTTCGTCAGGAATGCGATTGAATAGCCGCAGCAATTCGGCAGCGTCGCTCAAAGGATTGGTCGCGCAAGCCGTTTGAGGGTCAGTGAACGCATTGACGGGCATGGCCAGAGCGTCAGCAATCCGGTGCAAGGCGTCAGTTGAGGGACATCGCTTCAAATGAGCCTCCGCCCAATCGTGAGCTAAGGGGCGAACCGACTAATGACAACTCCTCACGTGAAGTTGTCCCATATGCCGCGGAGACAACATACTGATAGTGAGTAGGTTTGCAAGGAGGCGTAAACCGAGGTCTCACTCTCGGCGTCATGCGTCTTCAGCATAGCGATCTGGGGGAACGTCATGAGTTCAATAGCCACGAGCGATCCCGCTCTCAGGGCAGCGGGTATCGTTGGTATCTGGAATACCAATGTTCCGGTAGCGTTATCAGTCCTTGATGAGGGCGCGGCCCGACTGCTCGCTGGCAACGTCGATCTCGCTGGACGACCAATACCCCTCAGCATCGCTCTAGGGCGCACGCACCCGGATGATCGGGACTGGGTGTTCGACCGCATCCGCCGCGTGCGCGAGACGGGCGGCTCCACATCGACCGAGTTTCGCATCGTGACCGAGACCGGCGAAGTGCGCTGGATCCTCAATCGTGGCTTCCTGGCGCCCGACGCGAACGGCGTGATGCGCGGCCGCGGCGCCTACATCGACACGACCGACAGCCATCAGGTTCCGTTTATCTCTCCAGAGGCGAACAAGATCACCGAGGGCGATCCGCTGATCGAAGCTGCTGACCGCTGCATAGGCGCACGCAACGCGATCACCCGAACCGGAAATCCAGATCTACTACGGCTCTCCAACTTGGTTCTGCTCGAGATCGGTCGCGTTTTAGCTGCGCGTATGAGGAGCTGACGTTCAAGTTTGCCAAGTGACCAACCGAACGCACGGCTACCCCATAGATCCGCTTATGTGAACAGCATGCGCCTCGCGTGCGTGGTGGCAGGTCCGCTGTGGGTCGTGTGCGATACGCGCTGCTACGTCCGTTTCGATGCGTCCGCCGCCCCGAAGCAGAACGGCGGAAATCCACCCAGCTCGGTCTTTGAGCGGACGGGGCCCGACCCGATACGGTCGACGGAAGTCGGATCACTCGCACCCTAAAGCAATCGTGGGCTTCCCAACGTGACACCGTGCATCGAAACCGCGCGCCAGTTGGGCAAGGCTGACCGAACCTAGCCGCGCGATCAGCAACGCTTCGGCTTCGCGCAACGTATCCTCGATCGCCTCGTTGACGGCCTTCTCGACGGCGCACTCGGGGTTTGACCGATCGCTGCCGATCGCGAAGACGCGAGGGCCGCCGACCGCGCGATGGACATCAAGCAACGAAACCGCGTCCAGATCTGCGGCGATGCTCCATCCACCGCCATGCCCTTTTTCCGACCTCACGTAACCGGCATTTCGCAGCCCTGCCATCGTCCGGCGGACGACAACGGGGTTTGTTCCGAGCATGCGCCCGATGGCTTCGGACGTCATAGGTCCTTCGTGACGCGCCATGTGAAGAAGCACGTGAAGCGTTCGGGAAAGGCGGCTGTCGTTGCGCACGGCGCGATCCTCGGCGGATGCATCGCCATTGGCAACCACGACATGTCACGATACTTTACAAGTTACGTGATTCTGGGAGCTACGCCAATGCGAGATTTTGAGAACCCCGACCGGTGGGACAAGGTCGCCCTTCACTACGAGAAGACCGCCCATCCGTTCACTGCCCACTTTGCCGAAGCAGCTCTCGCTCAGGTGCCCTTGAACGCTCGAAGCCGTGTCCTCGACGTCGCGGCGGGAACGGGCGCTCTCACGCTCGCTGCGGCACGGACGGGTGCACAAGTTCTCGCGATCGATTTCTCGCCCGCAATGGTCGCTCGGATCGCGGCAGCGGGATTGTCCAATGTCGACGCGAAGGTGATGGACGGACAAGTCCTCGCTCTGCCTAACGAGAGCTTCGATGCCGTATTCTCAATTTTCGGCGTGATCATGTTCCCCGATTGGCGAAAGGGGCTTGCCGAAATGGCGCGGGTGACCCGACCCGGCGGCCGAGGTGTCGTCGCGACTTGGCAGGAACAGGGGGCGGCGACGTTCCTGTTGCTGGGGCAGATCCGCCGCAAGCTGTTCCCCGAACGCGAGACCAGGGCGATGCCTGAAGGAGTAAAGGCGCTGGGCGATCCCGAGGGGTTCACCCGTGAACTGGTCGCTGCAGGGTATCGCGATTGCCGGATCGAGCAGGTGGTCTTCGACTACGAACTCTACATTGCCATGCTCGACGACCCAGACACGGTATTCGGCATCTCGCCGGACTGGACCGACCTGAACGATGCGGACAAGGCTGCGGTGATCTCAGAGGCGCGACGAATGGCGAGCGATCGATCGGTGCTGCCCATCCCCTCGACAGCACTGATCGCAGTGGTACAGCGGTAGAAGCCATGCCGTGCAAGAAGCGGTGCACCGAAGAGTGAGACTGCGCGGGATCAGTCGTTCGGGCGTATGTCTGATTTGGCTAACCGCGTTCCAGAAGCAGACCGGCAGAAATCCACCCGACCCAGTCATTCGGAAGCATTATCATTTAGGGACGGGGCCCAGGCTCGCCCCGCCCTTGTCTGCGTCAACGGCATAACTCGACGATGTCGGGTATCCGTTCGTATCGGACTATGCCGAGCGATGGATCCATGACGATCGACGGACTACTAGGCCAACTCATGGCATCGACCTGTCCACGCTCTGCGTTGCCCGTCGGACGGAGGTTTTTCCGATGCGTAGCAGTCATACTCAAGCCCAGCTGGCGCAAGTCATTGCCGGCCTCAGTGAAGGGGTGATCCTGATCGAGGCCGATCATACGCTGTCCTACGCCAACGAGGCGGCGCTTACGATGCATGGCGTTGCCGAGCTGGACGACCTTGGCGCTACCATCTCCGAATATCGTGCTAACTTCGTGCTGCGCTACCGCAACCATCAAGAAATTGGACCGCTGCAGCATCCGGTGGAGCGGGGGCTCGCTGGAGAGACGTTCCGCGATGCCGTGGTCGAGGTGCACCATGCACGGGATCCGACAAAGATCTGGATGCATCGTATTCGCAGCCTTGTCGTGACTGAGGCGGAGGGTCGTCCGACGGGCCTTGCCCTCAT